>NZ_CP061769.1:855000-2055000 GCF_011420305.2 Nocardioides ochotonae
CACGGAACCCCTGAAATTCCGTGTGAATCTGGCAGGACCACCTGTTAAGCCTAAATACTCCTTGATGACCGATAGCGGACAAGTACCGTGAGGGAAAGGTGAAAAGTACCCCTGGCGGGGAGTGAAATAGTACCTGAAACCATGTGCCTACAATCCGTCGGAGCGAGGTCTTGTGCCTTGTGACGGCGTGCCTTTTGAAGAATGAGCCTGCGAGTTTGCGGTGTGTTGCGAGGTTAACCCGTGTGGGGAAGCCGTAGCGAAAGCGAGTCCGAATAGGGCGATTCAGTAGCGCGCTCAAGACCCGAAGCGAAGTGATCTATCCATGGGCAGGTTGAAGCGCGGGTAAGACCGCGTGGAGGACCGAACCCACTTAGGTTGAAAACTGAGGGGATGACCTGTGGATAGGGGTGAAAGGCCAATCAAACTTCGTGATAGCTGGTTCTCCCCGAAATGCATTTAGGTGCAGCGTCGCGTGTTTCTTGCCGGAGGTAGAGCACTGGATAGCTAATGGGCCCTACAAGGTTACTGACGTTAGCCAAACTCCGAATGCCGGTAAGTGAGAGCGCGGCAGTGAGACTGCGGGGGATAAGCTCCGTAGTCGAGAGGGAAACAGCCCAGACCATCAGCTAAGGCCCCTAAGCGGTGACTAAGTGGAAAAGGATGTGGAGTCGCAGTGACAACCAGGAGGTTGGCTTGGAAGCAGCCACCCTTGAAAGAGTGCGTAATAGCTCACTGGTCAAGTGATTCCGCGCCGACAATGTAGCGGGGCTCAAGTCATCCGCCGAAGCTATGGCATTCGCACCCACCTTGTGTGGAGAGCCCGAAAGGGTGTGTGGATGGGTAGGGGAGCGTCGTGTCGCGGGTGAAGCCGCAGAGTGATCTAGTGGTGGATGCGACACGAGTGAGAATGCAGGCATGAGTAGCGAATCAGGAGTGAGAAACTCCTGCGCCGAATGATCAAGGGTTCCAGGGTCAAGCTAATCTGCCCTGGGTAAGTCGGGACCTAAGGCGAGGCCGACAGGCGTAGTCGATGGACAACGGGTTGATATTCCCGTACCGGCAAAGTAGCGCCCATGACGAACCTGGTGATGCTAACCATCTGAAACCGCGGTTATCGACTCCTTCGGGGGAAGAGGCTGCGGCGTAGCGTGGGACCCGAACTGGTAGTAGTCAAGCGATGGGGTGACGCAGGAAGGTAGTCGAACCGTACCGATGGTTGTGTACGGCCAAGCATGTAGGGAGCCGCCCAGGCAAATCCGGGTGGCTGACTTTGATGTCGATCCTGAGGTGTGATGGGGACCCAATTGGGGAAGTCGGTGATCCTATGCTGTCGAGAAAAACCTCTAGCGAGCTATGCGCCGCCCGTACCCCAAACCGACTCAGGTGATCAGGTAGAGAATACCAAGGCGATCGAGCGAACCACGGTTAAGGAACTCGGCAAAATGCCCCCGTAACTTCGGGAGAAGGGGGGCCCGGATCGTGTACCCACTTGCTGGGGAAGCGTGAAGGGCCGCAGAGACCAGGCCCAAGCGACTGTTTACTAAAAACACAGGTCCGTGCTAAGTCGTAAGACGATGTATACGGACTGACTCCTGCCCGGTGCTGGAAGGTTAAGGGGACCGGTTAGATCGCAAGATCGAAGCTGAGAACTTAAGCCCCAGTAAACGGCGGTGGTAACTATAACCATCCTAAGGTAGCGAAATTCCTTGTCGGGTAAGTTCCGACCTGCACGAATGGAGTAACGACTTGGGCGCTGTCTCAACCGTGGACTCGGCGAAATTGCACTACGAGTAAAGATGCTCGTTACGCGCGGCAGGACGGAAAGACCCCGGGACCTTTACTATAGTTTGGTATTGGTGTTTGGTTCGGCTTGTGTAGGATAGGTGGGAGACTGTGAAGTGGCCACGCCAGTGGTTGTGGAGTCATCGTTGAAATACCACTCTGGTCGTACTAGATGTCTAACCTAGGTCCGTAATCCGGATCAGGGACAGTGCCTGATGGGTAGTTTAACTGGGGCGGTTGCCTCCTAAAATGTAACGGAGGCGCTCAAAGGTCTTCCTCAGCCTGGTTGGCATATCAGGTGTTGAGTGTAAGTGCACAAGGGAGCTTGACTGTGAGACAGACATGTCGGCAGGGACGAAAGTCGGAACTAGTGATCCGGCGTCGGCATGTGGAAGCGGCGTCGCTCAACGGATAAAAGGTACCCCGGGGATAACAGGCTGATCTTCCCCAAGAGTCCATATCGACGGGATGGTTTGGCACCTCGATGTCGGCTCGTCGCATCCTGGGGCTGGAGCAGGTCCCAAGGGTTGGGCTGTTCGCCCATTAAAGCGGCACGCGAGCTGGGTTTAGAACGTCGTGAGACAGTTCGGTCCCTATCCGCCGCGCGCGCAGGAAACTTGAGAAAGGCTGTCCCTAGTACGAGGGACCGGGATGGACGAACCTCTGGTGTGCCAGTTGTCCCGCCAGGGGCACGGCTGGTTGGCTACGTTCGGAAGTGATAACCGCTGAATGCATCTAAGCGGGAAGCACGTTTCAAGATGAGGTTTCCCACCCGGTTAACGGGGTAAGGCCCCCAGCAGAACACTGGGTTGATAGGCCGGAGGTGTACAGCAGCAATGCCTAGCCGACCGGTACTAATAGGCCGAGGGCTTGTCTTACACTCACTTTACTGAAACTATCAAGACGACCGCGCAATTGATCGCGTCCACGATCCAACACAACACCCACATGGCACAAACATGTGAATAGTGGCTTGGCTCCCCAGACACACACCCCCGAAACCTCACGGTTTTGTTGCCGGTGTTGATGGGTGGAGTCGATAGAGTTACGGCGGCCATAGCGAAAGGGAAACACCCGGTCCCATCCCGAACCCGGAAGTTAAGCCTTTCAGCGCCGATGGTACTGCAACCGAGAGGTTGTGGGAGAGTAGGACGCCGCCGGACAATCATTCACAGAACGGGTCGCACCCCACGGGGTGCGACCCGTTCTGCTATTTGCACCCGTTGTGCGCCGAAATGGCGGAAGTCGGACGCCTCGGTGGGGGATTCTCCGGCGTCCGACCTCCGTGGAGAATATTAAAGACTTGTCTTCGCCGCGTCTTGCCTGGTCTGGTCCGGCCACGGGGCACATGCGAAGCGGCGCGCGGGTCACCGGACACTGTCCGTCCCCGACGAAGTGAGGTCCTCATGTTCGCTCTGCGTCGCACCACCGCCACGCTCGGTAGCGCCGTCCTGCTCGCCGTGCCTCTCAGCATCGTCGGAGCCCCGTCGGCGCAGGCCGCCGACCGCGAGTTCCGATGCGCCGGCGCCGAGGTCGACTTCGAGGTCGACAAGGAGGCGGGACGCTTCGAGGTCGACGTCAGCATCGACACCACACGAAACGCCCGCTGGCGGGTCACCCTGCGCCAGAACGGCAGGGTGTTCCACAAGCGCGTGCACCGCGCCGACCGGGACGGCGACATCGACGTGAGCCTGCGTCGTCCGGACACGCGTGGTGCCGATGTCTTCAAGCTGCGGGTGAAGAAGATCGGCGGCCCCGCCGCGTGCACCAGCCGCATCCGCCTGCGCTGACCTGGTCACCTCCGTGCCCCCGCAGCGCCCCGCGACCGTCCACGAGCTGAGCCGCGCCGACGCCCGGCGGATCGCGGTGTCCGCCCAGCTGGCGGCGCGCCCGCGGCCGACCGGCCTGGAGGAGGCGGTGCGCGGTCTCTCCCAGGTGCAGCTCGAGCCCACGAGCGCCGTCGCGCCGAGCGCGGACCTGGTGCTGTGGAGTCGCCTCGGGGCGGCGTACGACCCGGCGCACCTGCGCGACGCGCTCGACGAGCAGCGCCTCGTCGAGCTCAGCGGGTTCGTCCGCCCACCCGCGGACATCGCACTGTTTCGCGCCGAGATGGCGATCTGGCCGGGGGAGGAGCCGCTGCGCGAGTGGCAGGAGGACACCCGCGACTGGTTGCGCGCCAACGACGGGTGCCGGCGCGAGGTGCTCGCACTGCTGCGCACCGACGGGCCGCTGCCCGCCTCCGAGCTGCCCGACACCTGTGTGCGGCCGTGGCGCTCGAGCGGTTGGAACGACGACCGCAACCTGCGGATGCTCCTCGAGGTCCTGGCCCGCCGTGGCGAGGTCGCGGTGGCCGGGCGGTGCGGTCGCGAGCGGCTCTGGGACCTCGCCGAGCGGATCTACCCCGATGACCCGGTGCCTGCGCTCGCCGAGGCCCGTCGGCTCCGCGCCGAGCGGCGGCTGAGCTCGGTGGGGATCGCGCGCCCCCGGGGGCCGCAGGAGCCCGGCGAGCCGCTCGACCTGAGCGAGGCCGGGGAGCCAGCCGTGATCGCGGGCGTCCGCGGCACCTGGCGGGTGGACCCGGCCCGTCTGGGGCAGCCGTTCTCAGGTCGCACGGTGCTGCTCTCGCCGTTCGACAGACTGGTCAAGGACCGGCGCACCCTCGCCGACGTGTTCGACTTCGAGTACCTGCTGGAGATGTACAAGCCCGCCGCCCGGCGGCGCTGGGGCTACTACGCGCTGCCGGTCCTGCACGGCGACCGCCTGGTCGGGAAGCTCGACGCCCACGCCGACCACGAGGCCGGGGTGCTGCGGGTGGCTGCGCTGCACCTCGACGTCGAGCTCGGCGCCGGCGCGCGTGCGAGTGTCGAGCGGGAGATCGCGGCGCTGGCGTCCTGGCTCGGTCTGGAGGTCGCAGGTGCGGACTGACCTCCTGCTCGACCCCCATGGCCGGTAGGTTGCGCTGCGTGCCCGAGACTGCGAGTGCCGCCCACGTCGTCGCCCTCAACCACGTCGGCGTGAGCGTCGCCGACCTGGCCCGGGCGCGGTCCTTCTGGATCGATGGGCTGGGGGCGAGCGAGCACGGCGCCTTCGGCTGGCCGGTCGGTACGACGCCTGCCGACGAGTCCCTCGCCACCGACGGGACCGCCGCCGACGTGGTGCTGCTGCGCACGGACGCGGCGTTCCTCGAGCTCTTCGCGTTCTCGGCACCCACCCCGGCACCGCGACCGCCGGGCGCCCCCGGGGTCTCGGCGCTGACCTGGGCGGTCCCCGACGTCGCGGCCACGCGGGCCCGGCTGCGGGACCTCGGCGCCGGCACGGTGCCCGCCGGTGACGGCTGCGCCGTCCGCTGCCCGGACGGCACCGAGGTGCTCCTGCAGGCCGCCGGCGACGGCCCGACCGGTCTGGTCGGCGTACGCGTGGCGGTGGCGGACCCGACGCGGCACCCGCTGCCTGCGGTGCCCGGCCCGGTGGCGGTCGAGCTGGTCGGCGGCGCCGACGCCGACCCCGCGCGGCCGGTCGACCTGGGCGTGAACCACGTCTGCCTCGACGTCTCCGGCATCGCTGCGCTGCGCGCCGGCCTCGACGGGGTCCACTGGCACCACGAGGTCACCGAGTCCAGCGCCGGGATCGCGGCGGTCTGCTACGGGACCACCGACGACGGGCTGCTCGTCGAGCTGCTCGAGAGTCGCTCGCCCGACGCGTTCCTCGCCCGCTGCAAGCTGGTGCACCCGTGAGCGCCCTGCGCCCCGAGCGGGTGCTGGTGGTCTCCGCCACCCGCGAGGAGGCGGCGTACCTGCCCCCGGGGACACCGCTCGTGGTCACCGGGATCGGCAAGACGCTCGCCGCGGTCGCCACGGCCCGGGCGCTCGCCGAGCGCGACGGCGAGGTGGACCTGGTGGTCAACCTCGGCACCGCCGGCGCCCTGCGTCCCGGCCTGGTCGGGCTGCACCGCCCGAGCGTCGTGCTCAACCACGACCTCTCCGCCGATGCCGTGCGGGCCCTCGGGCACGATCCGCACGACCGTCTCGAGCTCGACCGCGGCGACGAGACGGTGCTGGCGACGGGCGACGCCTTCGTCAGCGAGCCGAGCGTGCGCGACCGGCTCGCCGCCCGGGCGCACCTCGTCGACATGGAGGGGTACGCCGTGGCGTGGGCGTGCCGCGCGGGCGGGGTCCCGGTGCTGATGCTCAAGCACGTCTCGGACAGCGCCGACGACTCCGCGCTCGACTGGTCGAGCGTCGTCGACGCGAGTGCGCGGGTGCTCGCGGCGGCGCTGGCCGAGCTCCTCGCGGACCCGGCCGGCGCCACCGGCGGGACTCAGCCCGGCTGACCTGCCCGGTCGGCCTCGAGCCCGTCGCGGGCCGCCTCGGTGGCCGCCGCAGCGTCGGCGGCGGCGGTGGCCGCGGCCGAGGCGGTGGCGGCGTCGAGCGCGCGGCGCACCGGACGCTGGCCGAGGAGCGCGAGGACGACGGCGGCGACGGTGGCGCCCACCGTCACGACGAAGGCGGCGCCGTACCCGTCGGCGTCGGCGGCGCGACCGGCGATGCCGGAGCCGAGGGCGTAGCCGACCCCGGTGGCGCCGCCGAGCAGGGTCATCGCCATCCCGACGCGGGACATCGGGACGAGCCGCTCGCCGAGGGTGAAGACGCTGATCATGTAGGGCGCCACGGCGAACCCGAGCATCAGCACGACCACGACCAGCGCGCCGATCGAGTCGACCCCGAGCAGCGGCGTGGAGAGCACCACCAGGCCGGCGGCGAAGACGAGCACGCGGCGCTCCAGCCCGAACCGCTCGGGCAGCGCGACCGTGGCCAGGCCGGCCAGCACGCTGCCGATCCCGAGGATGGCGTGCACGAGTCCGGCGACCTCCGGGTGCCCGGCCTGGTCGGTGAGCGCGGTGGTGCCGGTCTGCACGGAGCCGAACAGCATGCCGACGAACATCTGGGCGAGCAGCAGGCCGCCGAGCAGCGGCGTGAAGAGCCGGCCACCGGCCTGGACCAGGCCGGTGGCGGCCCGGCCGGTGAGCCGTGCGGTCGGGTGCAGGGCGAACGCGCTGCCGAAGACGAGCAGCATCACCGAGGCGGTGAGCAGCGCGCCGCCGGGGGAGACCAGGGCGACCAGGCCACCGACGAGCGCCGGGCCCAGGACGAAGGCCGCCTCGTCGGCGGCGCCCTCGTAGGAGAACGCGGCCGACATCAGCCGGCCCTGGGACTGGCCGGCAGGAGAGGTGATCGGGCGCCACCGCACCCGCGCGAGCGGGCCGACCTGGGGGATGAAGAATCCGGCGAGGGCCGCGGCGGCGACCAGCGCGCCGTCGGCGGCGCCGGCGTCGGTGAGCAGCACCAGCGCGGCCAGGCCGACGGCGCCGAGGACGGACTGCACCAGCACGACCGAGCGCTGGCCGACCCGGTCGGCGATCCCGCCGGCGAGCGGGGAGCCGACGGCGTTGGCGACGGCGAGCGCGCCGGCGGCCGCGCCACCGGTGCCGTAGGAGTCGGTGGCGGTGGCGACCAGCAGCAGGGTGCCGATCTGGCTCATGCTCATCGGCAGCCGGCCGAGGAAGGCGACCGCGACGTAGAGCGAGCCGGTGAGGCCGAAGAGTCGTCGATAGGTGGTGAGGGGGGACACGTGGGTGGCGTTCCTTCAGGGTCGTTCGGACTGCGCGCCGAACCCACCACCAAGACGCGCGGAACCCTGTACGCCCCCTATCTTATCGAGCCGTCGCGGCGTGGCGTAGTCGTCGGCGCCGCGCAGGGCAGACTGGCGCCCATGCCGCTGGGGTCCCGTCTGCTGCCGTCCCTGCTCGCCCTGTCGATCGCGCTCGCCGGCGCCCTGGCGGGCGCAGTCGTGACCGCGCCCGCCGCCCGGGCGCTCGACCCGGTGCCGACGCTGCTCACGCTCGAGGCGCCGGCCGCACCTGCGGAGGAGACGAGCGACGTCTCGGTCTCGCTGGGTACGGCGAGCGCTCCGGTGCTCGCCGCGAGCGTGACCCTGGAGCGCCGCGTCGGCGGGACCTGGCGCCCGCTCACCACGGTGGTGACCGACGACGCCGGCCATGCGGTCGTGCCGGTGCGGCTGGGCAAGGTGGCGGCCGACAACGTGGTCCGCGCCCTCTGGGCCGGCGACGAGGCCCACGCCCCGGCGAGGGCGACGCTGACGATCCGGCTGCGCAGGCTGACCAGCCTGCTGGTGGTCCGGGCGCCTGCGCGGGTGGTCGACGAGCAGCAGGTGCGCGTGGAGGTGCGCTGGCGGGCCGGCGGGCGCGGGGTCGCCGGCCGGGTGCAGGTGCTGCGGCGCGACGCCGGCGGCTCGTGGCGGGCGGTGCGCTGGGTGCGCACCGGGGGCCTGGGTGTGGCGCGCTTCGACGTACGCCCGCGGGTCGACACGGCGTGGAAGGCCAAGGCGCCCGCCGTGGACTGGGCCACGCGGGCGAACAGCGTGGTGCGCCGCATCGACAACGTCCCGTCGGGCACGCCGGTGACCCTGCCGGCCGCGGCGCCGAAGCCGCGCGTCTCCGTGCCGCGCCAGCCGCGTGCGGTGGGCGCCGGGCCGAACGCCGCGGTCGGCCGGATCCCCGACGACGTGTGGCGCACCATGCGCGGGCGCAGCTGGCACCGGGGCTGCCCGGTGGGCCGCAGCGGGCTGCGACTGCTGCGCATCAACTACTGGGGCTACGACGGCTACCGCTACCGCGGCGAGCTGATCGCGAACGCCGACGCCGTCGGTGCGATGTCGGCCGCGCTCGCCGAGATGTATCGCCGCGAGCTCCCGCTGCGCTCGATGTACCGGGTGGACCGGTTCGGCTGGTCCGCGCGTCTGGGCGGCGCGGACGACTACGCCTCGATGGCGGCCGGCAACACCTCGGCGTTCAACTGCCGCGACGTGGTCGGGCGTCCCGGCGTGCGCTCGCCGCACTCCTACGGCCGGTCGCTGGACGTCAACCCGTGGGAGAACCCCTACCGCGCCTCCCACGGCTGGACGCCGAACTCCTGGTGGGTCGGGCGCAGCCACCCCCGCGTGGCGTGGCGCTCGAGCAGTCACCGGGTCGTGTCGCTGATGGCGTCGCACGGCCTGCGCTGGACCTACGGCACCGCGGATGCCCACCACTTCGACGCCGTGCCCGGCGGTGCCGCGGGCCGCGCCCTGACCCCGGCCGAGCTGCACCCGCAGTGCGTCGGCTTCGTGTGCAAGTGAGCGGCGGCTGCGCGTTCTGCGCCATCGTGACCGGCGACGCCGCCGCCCACGTGGTGCTGGAGACCGAGGACCTGCTCGCGTTCCTCGACCGGCGTCCGGTGTTCAAGGGGCACGTGCTGCTGGTGCCGCGCGTGCACGTCGAGACCCTGCCGGAGCTGCCGGCCGCGCTGCGCGACGGCTTCCTGGCCGCCGCCCAGCGGCTCGCGGCCGCGGTGGTCACCGGGCTCGGCGCCCAGGGCAGCTTCGTGGCCGTCAACAACACCGTCAGCCAGTCGGTGCCGCACCTGCACCTGCACGTCGTCCCGCGCACCAAGGGCGACGGGCTGCGCGGGTTCTTCTGGCCTCGCACCCGGTACGCCGACGCCGAGGAGCCCGCGGTGTACGCCGCCCGGCTGCGCGCGGCGCTCGCGGACGGCGTCGGCGAGGACGCCTAGAGTGACCGCGGTCACCCGCACACGCCACGACGAAGGAGTCAGCATGGGTCGTTTCGAGGGACGCGTCGCCGTCATCACCGGTGCCGCCCGGGGCATCGGCTTCGGCACCGCCACCCGCTTCGCGCAGGAAGGTGCCTCGGTCGCCGTCATCGACCTCGACGAGCAGGCCGCCGGCGCGGCCGCCGCCCGGCTGATGTCGGACGAGGGGGCGCCGGAGGGGGTGCGGGCGATCGGCATCGGCGCCGACGTGAGCGACGCCGCGTCGGTCGCGGCCGCGGTGGACCGGGTGGTCGCCGAGCTCGGCGGGATCCACGTGCTGGTCAACAACGCCGGCATCACCCGCGACAACCTGCTGTTCAAGATGAGCGAGGACGACTGGGACCTGGTCCTCGGCGTCCACCTCAAGGGCGCGTTCTTGATGACCAAGGCGGCACAGCAGCACTTCGTCGCCCAGCGCTACGGCAAGATCCTCAACCTCTCCAGCACCTCCGCCCTCGGCAACCGCGGGCAGGCGAACTACTCCGCGGCCAAGATGGGCGTGCAGGGCTTCACCCGCACCCTGGGCATTGAGCTCGGGCCGTTCGGCATCAACGTCAATGCGATCGCCCCGGGCTTCATCGCCACCGAGATGACCGACGCGACCGCGGCCCGTCTCGGCATCGAGCTGGAGGAGTTCCGCCGGCTCAACGCGGAGGCGAACCCGGTCCGCCGGGTCGGGCAGCCCGAGGACATCGCGGCGGCGGCGGCGTTCCTGTGCAGCGACGAGGCCTCCTACATCACCGGGCAGACGCTGTACGTCGACGGCGGGGCCACGCTCGGCTGAGGTCTGGACCACCCGGGCTCGCGCGCCGGGGGGAGGGTGCGTGCCCACCGCTGGGTGGGCGCGCCTACCCTGCTGTGGTGGTGCGCCACCCCAGACTGGGTGAGGCGACGCCGACCCGCTCGCCGCACCCGACGGGTGCCCCCTTCCCCTGATGTCGATCCCGAACGGAGCCCTCCCGTGCGCCGTGCCCGCCTCCTGGCTGCCACCGTCCTCGCGTCCAGCCTCGTCCTCACCGCCTGCGGCGGCGACGACCCCGCCGAGTCCGGCAACGAGCAGGCCGCTGCCGAGTCGAAGGCCCCCGCGACCTGGCCGCTCACCGGACTGCCGGTCAAGGGCGACGGCGACGCGAGCCAGGACCACCCGGTGATGGTCGTCAAGATCGACAACAGCTCGGCCAGCAGCCCCCAGATCGGCCTGGGCTCCGCCGACCTCGTGGTCGAGGAGCTCGTCGAGGGCGGGATGACCCGCCTGGCCGCGTTCTTCTACTCCGACCTGCCCGGCAAGACCGGGCCGGTGCGTTCGATGCGCGCCAGCGACATCGGGATCGTGGCGCCCAGCGACGGCGTGATGGTCACCAGCGGCGCGGCGCCGGTCACGATCGAGCGGATCAAGGACGCCGGCATCGAGTTCTTCGGCGAGGGCAGCCCCGGCATCAGCCGCGACGACACGCGCGCCCAGCCCTACAACCTCTTCTCCGACCTCGTCGCCACCGCCAAGGCGGCCAAGGGCGACGGCGAGCGGCCCGACGACTACCTGGAGTGGGGCAGCTCCGAGGACCTGCCGAAGGGGCAGCCGGCCACCACGATCGCGGCCAGCTTCTCCGGCGGACACACCACGAACTGGCGCTTCGAGAAGGGCGCCTACGTCAACGACAACTCCTACGCCGCCGAGGGCGACGAGTTCCGCGCCGACACCGTGCTGGTGCTGCGGGTGAAGGTCGGCGACGCCGGCTACCTCGACCCGGCGAACAACCCGGTGCCCGAGACCAAGCTGACCGGCACCGGCGAGGCGCTGCTCTTCCACGGTGGGCGCCTGGTGCGTGGCACTTGGACCAAGGACGGCCTCGACGCGCCGATCGAGCTCTCCACCAAGGCCGGCGACCTCACCGTCCCGGCCGGCCACACCTGGATCGAGCTGGTCCCGCAGGACGGCGGAGACGTCACCTTCGGGAAGTGACACGTCCGGTGCCCCGGCTGCGGGCCGGGGCGCTCAGGCCTGCGGGGCGGACGGCCCGGCCGGGGGCGAGCTGGGCAGCTCCACCCCGGCGTTCGCGAGGGACTGGAAGCCCATCAGGATGAACGTGATCGCGGTCTCCACGCGCTGCGCGGCGGCCACCGGGTCGGGATCGGTGCTCACCGTCTCGCCGGCGGTCGACATCGCGCCGAAGAAGATCCGGGCGAAGGTCTGGAGCATGTCCTCGTCGAGCTCCCAGGTGCCGGCCTCGACCACCGAGCGCACGATCTCCAGCACGTTGGCGAACGTCGAGCGCTCCTCCTGCTCGCGGTAGCGCTCGTAGCCCAGGACCGCGGGGCCCTCCTGGATCACGATCCGGCGGTAGTCGGGCTCCTGCACGACCTCGAGGAATGCACCGAGGCCCGCGCGCGCCTTGTCCCAGGGGTCGCCGTGCCCGCGCAGCGCCTTCTGGATCGTCTTCGAGGCCGCGGTCTCGACGTCCTCGAAGACCGCCTCGAACAGCGCCTGCTTGCCGGTGAAGTGGTGGTAGAGCGCGCCCTTGGTCACCCGGGCGCCGGCCACGATCGCGTCCAGCGAGGTGGCGGCGTACCCCTGCTCGGTGAACAGCTCCGCCGCGACGTCGACCAGGGCGCGCTTGGTCGAGGCGGAGTACTGCTGCCGCCTGCTGGCCCCGGTCCCGCCGGGGACCTCGGGGACGAGTCTGGCGACGGGCGACTTCGGCATGCCGCCAGCATATGACCTACCGCGGGTACGGAGGGCCGCTCGGAGCGGGGTGCAAGATGGATGCATGGCGACGCAGCGAGGGATGCCGGGCACGCAGCCCGCGGCCGGCATGCTCCTGGTCGCCAGCCACGAGCTCCTCGACCCGAACTTCGCCGAGACCGTCGTGCTGCTGCTCGACGTGGACGCCGAGGGGGCGCTCGGCGTGGTGCTGAACCGGCCCTCGCCGGTGCCCGTCGCCGACGTCCTCCCGGAGTGGTCGGCGTCCGTCGCGGAGCCCGAGCTGCTCTTCGAGGGCGGCCCGGTCGGGCCCGACGGCGCGCTCGCGCTGGCCCTCAGCGGCGGCACCGGCGAGGACCAGCCGGTCGGTTTCCAGCCGGTCCTCGGGGCGCTCGGGATGGTCGACCTCGACGCGCCGGTGGAGCTGGTCCGCGACCAGCTGCGCGAGCTGCGGATCTTCGCCGGGTACGCCGGCTGGGGCGCGGCCCAGCTGGCGGCGGAGATCGCCGAGGGCAGCTGGTACGTCGTCCCGGCCCGCGCCGACGACATCTTCCGCACCGACCCGACGCAGCTGTGGCGCGACGTCCTGCGGCGCCAGCCGGGGGAGCTGGCGTGGGTCTCGACACGCCCGGTCGACGCCGAGCTGAACTAGAGGCGGCACCCTGCCTCCGGACGCCCCGGCGGACCGGACCGCGGCCTCGGCGGATGAGACCACCGGCGTTCCCTGACGTACCCTTGGGCCGTGAGCACCATCGGATTCGGGACCGGCACAGCCGTCGACGAGCGGGTACGCGAGGACCGTTCCACGCTCCCCACCGACGGGGGTGACCACGAGCGCTTCTCCCACTACGTGGACAAGGACAAGCTCACCGAGGCGATGGTGATGGGCACGCCCGTCGTCGCCCTGTGCGGCAAGGTCTGGGTCCCCAGCCGGGCGCCGGAGAAGTTCCCGGTGTGCCCGGACTGCAAGGAGGTCTGGGAGGAGCTCAACGACGACGAGGGCAAGGAGTGACCGGGGCGTCCGACGCCGCCGACCTTCAGCCCAACGCCCTCACTCCGGCCTGGCCGGAGCGAGCCGCGTGGGGTACCGCGCCGTCCCTGCGTGCGTGGCAGGCAGCTGCCATGCAGAAGTACTTCACCGAGCACCCGCGTGACTTCCTCGCCGTGGCGACGCCCGGTGCCGGCAAGACCACGTTCGCGCTCTCGGTGGCCTCCGAGCTGCTCGGTCGCCGGATCGTGGACCGCATCATCGTGGTCGCGCCGACCGAGCACCTGAAGACCCAGTGGGCCGAGGCCGCCTCGCGGGCCGGCATCCCGATCGACCCGACGTACTCCGCGGGCAAGGGCAAGACCTCCGGCGACTACGTCGGCGTCGCGGTGACCTACGCCGGTGTCGCGGTGAACCCGCTGGCGATGCGGATCCGCACCGAGCGGTTCAAGACCCTGGTGATCCTCGACGAGGTCCACCACGCCGGCGACGCGCTGAGCTGGGGCGAGGGCGTCCGCGAGGCCTTCGAGCCCGCCACCCGCCGCCTGGCGCTGACCGGTACGCCGTTCCGCTCCGACATCAACCCGATCCCGTTCGTCACCTACGCGCCCGGCCCCGACGGCGTCGCGCGTTCGGTGGCCGACTACACCTACGGCTACGGCGACGCGCTGGCCGACCATGTCGTGCGCCCGGTGCTGTTCATGGCCTACTCCGGCGAGATGTCGTGGCGCACCAGCGCCGGCGACGAGATCGCGGCCCGCCTCGGCGAGCCGCTGACCAAGGACCTCACCAACCAGGCGCTGCGCACCGCGCTGGACCCGCAGGGCTCCTGGATCCCCTCGGTGCTCGCGGCCGCCGACAAGCGGCTCTCCGAGGTGCGCCGCCACGTCCCCGACGCCGGCGGCCTGGTGATCGCCACCGACCAGGACTCCGCCCGGTCCTACGCCAAGACCCTGCGCCAGATCACCGGCGAGTCCGCGACCGTCGTGCTCTCGGATGAGAAGGCCGCGTCGAAGAAGATCGCGGAGTTCTCCAAGTCCGACAGCCGCTGGATGGTCGCGGTGCGCATGGTCTCCGAGGGCGTCGACGTCCCGCGCCTCTCCGTCGGCGTCTACGCGACCACCACCTCCACGCCGCTGTTCTTCGCCCAGGCCGTCGGTCGCTTCGTGCGATCCCGCTCGCGCGGCGAGACCGCGTCGGTGTTCCTGCCCAGCGTGCCCAACCTGCTCACCTTCGCCTCCGAGATGGAGGTGACCCGCGACCACGTGCTGCAGAAGAAGGTGCGCACCGAGGACGACATCTTCTCCCCCGAGGAGCGGCTGCTCGAGGCGGCCAACGCCTCCGAGTCGGCCTCCTCGGACCTGCTCGCCTCCTTCGAGGCACTGGGCTCGGAGGCACGCTTCGACCGGGTGCTCTTCGACGGCGGCGAGTTCGGCCACGCCGGCGAGGTGCAGGTCGGCTCGGATGAGGAGATGGACTTCCTCGGCATCCCCGGCCTGCTCGAGGCCGACCAGATGCGCGACCTGCTGCGCCAGCGCCAGAGCGACCGGGCCCGCAAGCAGAAGTCCGCGCTGGCCTCCCGCGTGGACGAGGCCAAGCGGGCCTCCGAGGACCTGACGGAGGTCGCGACCCACGAGCAGCTGGCGGTGCTGCGCCGCGAGCTCAACGGCCTGGTCGCCGCGTGGTACCACCGCACCGGCACCCCGCACGGCATGACCCACGCCAAGCTCCGCAAGGAGTGTGGCGGTCCCGCCGCCGCGATCGCCAACGCCGAGCAGCTGCGCGCCCGCATCGACCGGGTGCGCGACTGGGCGGCACGCAAGTCGTCCTGATCCGGCTCAGGCCGGGTCCAGGGCCGCGCGCACGAGCGGCAGCACCCGGTAGGGCACCTGGGTCGCCAGCGCGATCACGGTGGCGGAGCGGACGATCGCGGGATGCGCCAGCACCGCGTCGATCACCCGCTGCAGGTCGGCGTTGGAGCGGGCCACCACGCGCACCCACAGGTCGCCGGCGCCGGTGATCGTGTGCGCCTCCAGCACCTCCGCGATCGCGCCCAGGTGGGCCCCGACGGCCTCGTGGCCGCCGGCGTCGGGCGACTGACGGATCTCCAGGGTCAGGAACGCCGACACCGGGTGGCCCAGCGCGGCGGGGGAGACCTCGGGTCCCCACCCGGTGACGACCCCGGAGGCCTCCAGCCGGTCCAGCCGCGCCTGCACCGTGCCCCGGGCGACCCCGAGGCGGCGGGAGGCCTCGAGCACGCCGACGCGCGGCTCGGCGGCGAACAGGTCGAGCAGGCGCCTGTCCAGATCGTCCACGGAATCCTCCGTCCCGACCGCCCCGATCGGGCAGTCTGTCCAGTTCTGGAGGCCACAGTTGCACAACCTGTAGTCCAGGTCACACCCTGCGACCATGACCCTCACGCCCGACGAGATCAAGGCCGACCTGACCCTCGAGCAGCTGCGCCAGCTGGTGGGGCTGGTGGAGTACGACGCCGAGTCCGACCCGTTCCCCGTCACCGGCATGGACGCCGTCGGGTTCGTCGTCGGCAACGCGACCCAGGCGGCGGCCTGGTACCAGCTCGCGCTCGGCATGGACCTGGAGGCCTACCGTGGCCCGGAGACCGGCTGTCGCGACCACAAGTCCTACGTGCTGCGCTCCGGCAGCGCCCGGTTCGTGCTGTCCGGCGCGGTCTCGCCCGACAGCCCGCTGATCGAGCACCACCGCCGCCACGGCGACGGTGTCGTGGACCTCGCGCTCGCGGTGCCGGACGTCGACGTCTGCATCGACCACGCCCGGGCGTCCGGCGCCACGATCCTGGAGGAGCCGCACGACGTCACCGACGAGCACGGCACGGTGCGCCTGGCCGCGATCGCGACGTACGGCGAGACCCGGCACACGCTGGTCGACCGGTCGCGCTACTCCGGTCCCTACCTGCCCGGCTACGTCGCCCGCACGTCCTCGGTCGTGCGCCCGGCGGACCACCCGGCGCGCCTCTTCCAGGCCGTCGACCACTGCGTCGGCAACGTCGAGCTGGGCCGGATGGATGAGTGGGTGGACTTCTACCGCCGGGTGATGGGCTTCGCCAACATGGCCGAGTTCATCGGCGACGACATCGCCACCGACTACTCCGCCCTGATGAGCAAGGTGGTCGCGAGCGGCAACCACCGGGTGAAGTTCCCGCTCAACGAGCCGGCGATCGCCCAGAAGCGCTCCCAGATCGATGAGTACCTCGAGTTCTACGACGGCGCCGGCTGCCAGCACCTCGCCCTCGCGACCGGCGACATCCTGCGCGCCGTCGACGTGATGCGCGAGCAGGGCGTGGAGTTCCTCAGCACCCCGGACTCCTACTACGACGACCCCGAGCTGCGCGCCCGGATCGGCGAGGTGCGGGTGCCGGTCGAGGAGCTCAAGCGGCGCGGCATCCTGGTCGACCGCGACGAGGACGGCTACCTGCTGCAGATCTTCACCCGCCCGATCGGGGACCGCCCGACCGTGTTCTTCGAGCTCATCGAGCGGCACGGCTCCCTCGGCTTCGGCAAGGGCAACTTCAAGGCGCTCTTCGAGGCCATCGAGCGCGAGCAGGAGCTGCGCGGCAACCTGTGACCCGCCGTCGTCGTCGCCGGATGTCAGGCGGACGTCAGTCGCGGCGGGCGACGGCCACGAAGAGGTCGCTGCCGACCTCGACCAGCCGCTCGGGGGTGATGCCGGGCTCGTCGTGCAGCCAGGAGACCACCAGCTCGGCGAGGCCCGCGACGAAGAACGTGGCGTGCACGCGCAGCCGCTCGTCGGGCTGCGCCAGGTCGCCGAGGATCGAGCGCGCCTCGTCGGCCACCACTCCGGCGAACCAGGCGACGAGCTCGCGGCGACGCGCGCGCAGCGGCGCGCTCGCGCTGGACTCGATCACGACGACCCGGGCCTTGGCCGGCTCGGCGACGAGCACGTCGATCGCGGCCCGCAGCGCGGCGCGGGTGCGGTCGAGCGGCTCGCCGTCGGTGGACTCGACCGCCGCCACGGCGCTGGCGGCCAGCTCGCGGCACACCTCGTCGAACGCCGCCACCAGGGCCTCGTCGCGGTGCTTGAAGCTCTCGTAGAAGTAGCGCTCGGTCAGGCCGGCGGTCTGGCAGATCGCGGTCATGGTGGCCTTCTGCTCACCGTGCTCGCCGAGCAGCGTGGTCGCCGCGGCGACCAGCCGCGCCCGGCGCTCGGCCGCCCGCTGCGCCGCACTGCGCCCGCCGTAGCTCCTCGTGCCGCCGTCGCCGTCCGTTGCCTGGGTCACAGGAAGACCTTGACATCCCGGGGCCCCGCGTCAAAACTGACAGGCCTCCCTGTCAGATGCCAACCAGCACTGACGACTCCCCACCGAACGGAGTCCCGATGCCCTCCCTCCCGCTGGCCCTGCCGCTGCTCGGCGAGACGCTCGCCTACGTGCGGGACGCTCCCGGGTTCATGCAGCGCCGCTGGGACCAGCACGGTCCCGTCTCCGAGATCACCCTCCTGGGCCGCCGCTGGACGATCCTGCTCGGCCCCGACGCCTGCGCCGAGGCGCTGCGCAACGCGGACAAGGACTTCGCCAGCGGCCCCGGCTGGGGCTACCTGGTCGGGCCGTTCTTCGACCGCGGCCTGATGCTGCTGGACTTCGGCGAGCACCACCAGCACCGCCGGGTCCTCCAGCAGGCCTTCACCCGCCAGCGCCTCGAGGGGTACGCCGCGGCGCTGAGCCCCGCCGTCGCCCGCGGGGTCGCCGGCTGGCCCGCGCAGCCGGGCTTCCGCGCCTATCCGGCGCTCAAGTCGCTCACCCTCGACCTGGCCACCGAGATCTTCATGGGCGGCGCCGACCTGGCCACGCCCGACGAGCTGGCCCGGATCAACCGCGCCTTCATCGACTGCGTCCAGGCGGCCACCGGGCTGGTGCGCGCCGACGTGCCCGGCACCCGCTGGAGCCGGGCCCACCGCGGGCGGCGGGTGCTGGAGGAGTTCCTGCACCGGCACCTGCCGGCCAAGCGTGCCGGCGGCGGCGAGGACCTGTTCTCGGTGCTGTGCCGGCTGCGCGACGAGGACGGCACGGCGTTCAGCGACGAGGACATCGTCAACCACATGATCTTCCTGCTGATGGCCGCCCACGACACCTCGACGATCACCGTCTCCACCGTGCTGCAGCACCTCGGTCAGCACCCCGAGTGGCAGGAGCGCTGCCGCGAGGAGTCCCTCGCGCTGCCCGAGCACCCGACGCTGGCCGAGCTCGACTCGCTGACCTCGCTGGACCTGGTGGTCAAGGAGTGCCTCCGGCTGGTGCCGCCGGTGCCGGTGCTCGCCCGGCACACCGTGCGCGAGACCGAGGTCCTCGGCCACCGGATCCCCGCCGGACGGCTCACCGCGGTGATGCTGCACCACAGCCACCAGATGCCCGAGCTGTGGAGCGCGCCCACCCGCTTCGACCCCGAGCGGTTCGCCGAGCCGCGGCGCGAGGACCGCTCGCACCGCCACGCCTGGGAGCCGTTCGGCGGCGGCGTCCACAAGTGCCTCGGCATGGCCTTCGCCGGGATCGAGGTGACCACGATCCTGCACCACCTGCTGCGCCGCCACCGCTGGTCGGTCGACCCCGGCTACCGGGCGCCGCTGAGCTATGCCTCGCTGCCCTACCCCCAGGACGGCCAGCCGGTCGACCTCGTCTCCCTCGCCCCTCTCACTCCCACACCCAGGAGCGCCGCATGACCCGTGACCTCAACACCCTGTCCGTCCTCGTCACCGGGGGAGCCCGGGGCATCGGCCGGGCCATCGCTGAGCGCCTGGCCCGCCACGGCACCCGGGTGGCCATCGGCGACCTCGACGCCGAGCTGGTGCGCTCGGTGGCCGCCGAGATCTCCGCGGACCCCGAGGTCGCCCGCGCCGGCGGCCGGGTGGTCGGCGCCGAGCTCGACGTCACCGAGCGCAGCTCCTGGGATGCGTTCCTCGCCGCGACCGCCGATCTCGGACCCGTCGACGTGCTCGTCAACAACGCTGGGATCATGCCGCTCGGCCCGCTGCTGGAGGAGCCGGAGGCGCTCACCCGCAAGATCGTCGACGTCAACCTGCACGGCATCGTGCACGGCACCAAGGCGGTGGCCCCCGCGATGGTGGCGCGCGGCCACGGCCACATCATCAACATCGCCTCGGCGGTGGGACGGGTGCCGCTCCCCGGCGGCGCGACGTACTCGGCCTCGAAGTTCGCCGCGGTCGGGTTCAGCGAGGCGCTGCGCGGCGAGCTGGCACCCAACGGCGTGGACGTCACCGTCGTGCTGCCGAACGTCGTGCGCACCGAGCTCGGCTCCGGTGTCCCGGCCGCCCGCGGCGTCAAGGCGGTCACCCCCGAGGACGTGGCCGCCGTGGTCGAGGGGGCGATCCGCAAGCCGCGCCCCGAGCTGTGGGTGCCGCGCTACGCCCAGGTGGTCGCGAAGGGCGCCCTCGTGCTGCCCGCGCGGGTGCAGCACCTCCTGGCCCGCGCGATGCGGGCCGACTCGGTGCTCACCGCCGCCGACCAGTCGGCACGTGCGGCCTACGAGGCGCGGGTGCGGTCCCAGCACTGATGCGGCCGGGGCCGCTCCCGAGGATGATGGCGCCATGACGACGTACGTCGGGTTCCTGCGCGCGATCAACCTCGGCGCCTCCCGCAAGTTCCCCCGGGACGCGATCGTGGCCGCGGTGGAGTCGCTGGGCTTCGCCGGGGTCGCGACCCACATCAACACCGGCAACGTCCGCTTCGAGACCGCGATGCGCTCGCGGACGCGGATCGAGGCGGCCCTGGAGAAGGCGTTCCGCGAGGCCGCCGGCTTCGAGGTCCCGACGATCGTGATGACCCCCGCCGAGCTGCGCGAGACGCTCGCACACGCGGAGGCCTTCGGCCACGGCGGGCGCCACTACGTCTCGTTCCTCAAGCACGAGCCGGACCCGGCACAGGTCGCCGCGATCGAGGCGCGCAGCAGCGCCGAGGAGGTCGCCCGCGTCGGTGGCCGCGCGGTGCACCTGATGCTGGGGGCGAACTACCACGAGGCCCGGCTGACCAACGCCGTGGCGGAGAGGCACCTCGGGGTCGCCACCAACCGCAACCTCACCGTGGTGCGGGCGATCGTGGACAAGTGGTGCCGGGAGTGAGCGGCTGAGGACCGCTCGATCACTCCCCGCGGAACACCGGCCGCCGGCGCTCGGAGAACGCCCGCATGCCCTCCGCGGCGTCGCGGGTGCGCAGCAGCACGCTCTGCCCGGTGCGCTCGCGCTCCAGGGCGTCCTCGAGGTGGGGGAGGGTGGCGGCGTTGACCGCCTTCTTGGCCGCCGCGAACGCCAGCGGGGGACCGGCGGCGAGCCGGCGGGCCAGGGTCGCGACCAGGTCGGGGAACTCCTCGTCGCCGGCCACGTGGGTGACCAGGCCGGCGGCCAGGGCCTCGGTGGCGCTCAGCGGCTCGGCCAGCAGCGCCATCCGCATCGCCCGGGCCCGCCCGATCGAGGCGGCGACCGTGGCGCTCGCGCCGCCATCGGGCATCAGCCCGACCCGGCCGAAGGCCAGCAGGAACGACGCGGACTCCGCCGCGACCACGATGTCGGCGGCCAGGGCTGCCGAGCAGCCGACGCCGGCGGCGACCCCGTTGACGGCCGCGAGCACCGGCTTGTCGAGGTGGACCACCGCGCGGATGATCCGGTTCGCGGCCTCCAGCGCACGCACGTCGAAGCGCTCGTGGGCGTCCTCCCCGGAGATGTCGGCGCCGGTGCTGAACGCCGCGCCGGTGCCGGTCAGCACGACGGCGCGGACCTCGTCGCGCGCCCGGGACCGCTCCAGCTCCTCGGCGAGCCCGGTGGCCATCTCGTCGCTCAGCGCGTTGAAGACCTCGGGGCGGTTCATCCGCAGCCACAGGACGCCGTCGGCGAGATGGACCTCGAGGTCAGACAAGGTCGACCCCGGCCTCGCGCAGCTGCGCCAGCGCCGCCTCGGTGGTCTCCGGGGCCACGCCGGCGCACAGCTCCAGCAGCACCCGGGTGGTGAACCCCTCGCGGACCGCGTCGAGGGCGGTGGCCCGCACGCAGTGGTCGGTCGCGATGCCGACGACGTCCACCGCGTCCACGCCGCGCTCGCGCAGCCACCCCGCCAGCCCGGTGCCGGCGGGCTCGCGCCCCTCGAAGCCGGAGTACGCCGCGGCGTGCTCGCCCTTGCGGAAGACCGCGTCGAAGGGGCGCGGCTGCAGGTCGGGGTGGAGCTCCTCGCCGGGCGTGCCGACCGCGCAGTGCACCGGCCAGGAGTCGACGAAGTCGGGGTCCTCGGACCAGTGCGCGCCGGGGTCGACGTGGTGGTCCTTGGTGGCCACGGCGTGGCTGTAGGAGGGGGCGTCGGGTCCGCTCGCGGACCAGCGGCCGAGCAGGGCGCCGACGTCGCGGGCGACCTTCGCGCCCCCGCTCACCGCCAGCGATCCGCCCTCGCAGAAGTCGTTCTGGACGTCCACCACGACCAACGCACGTGTCATGGTCCCGACCCTAGACGGGCGGTGGGCCCGCGCGGGCTCAGACGTGCAGCGTCGGGATCACCGGCTCGCCGCGGGACAGCTTGAGGGCCGCGCGCGGCAGCTCGGCGCGGGCCCGCAGGTGCCGCTCGCGGGCGGCCTCCAGCGGCTCGCGGCCGACGACCTCGCCGTCGCGGACCAGCGGGACCAGCAGCGCCCGGTCGTCGCCGTCGTCGGCCGGCGCGGCGCCGACCCCGACCACCTCGGCCTCCGCGACGCCGCGGGCGTTGCGCCGGCGCAGGGCGTACTTGCGCCCGCCCATCGAGCTCTTGTCCTTGCTGAGCTTGGCCACCGACACCAGCTCGCCGTCGTCGCCCTCGCGCGCCACCAGCTTGTAGACGAAGCCGGAGGTCGGATGTCCCGAGCCGGTGACCAGCTGGGTGCCCACGCCGTACCCGTCGACCGGGGCCGCGGCCAGCGCGGCGATCGCGTACTCGTCGAGGTCGCTGGTGACGATGATCCGGGTCTCGGTGGCACCGAGCTCGTCGAGCTGGGCGCGCACCTCGTGGGCCAGCACCCCGAGGTCGCCGGAGTCGAGGCGGACCGCGCCGAGCCCGGGGCCGGCCACCTCGACGGCGGTGCGCACCGCCGCGGCGACGTCGTAGGTGTCGACCAGCAGGGTGGTGTCGGCGCCGAGCGAGGCCACCTGGGCGCGGAACGCCTCGGTCTCGCTGTCGTGCAGGAGGGTGAAGCTGTGCGCGCTGGTGCCGGTGCTCGGCACGCCGTAGCGCTGCCGGGCCGCGAGGTTGGAGGAGGCGGTGAAGCCCGCGACGTACGCCGCGCGCGCCGCGGCGACCGCGGCCTCCTCGTGGGTGCGCCGCGAGCCCATCTCGATGCAGGGGCGGTCCCCGGCGGCGCAGGTCATCCGGGAGGCGGCCGAGGCGATCGCGCTGTCGTGGTTGTAGATCGACAGCAGCAGCGTCTCCAGCAGCACCGCCTCGGCGAAGGGCGCCTCGACCACGACGAGGGGGGAGTGGGGCAGGTAGACCTCGCCCTCGGGGTAGCCCCACACGTCCCCGGAGAACCGGTAGGAGGCGAGCCACTCCAGCGTCGGCTCGTCGACCACGCCCTCGAGCGCGGCGAGCACGGGCTCGTCGAAGCAGAACGCCTCCACGGCGTCCAGCGCCCGGCCGACGCCGGCGACCACGCCGTACCGGCGGCCCGCGGGCAGGCGGCGGGGGAACAGCTCGAAGACCGCGCGGCGACCGGCGGTGCCGGCGGCCAGCGCTGCCTGCACCATCGTCAGCTCGTAGTGGTCGGTCAACAGGGCGGTCGAGGGGAGCGTCGACGGGGACGCGGTGGAAGGAGCCACCGGGTCAGTGTGCCAACATGGTCAACGTGTCCGCCGCGAGCCCGGTCGAGGTCGAGCCGACGGTCGTCCCCGATGACCTCACCCACCTGTCGAAGCCGTGGGTGACCATCGTGTGGAACGACCCGGTCAACCTGATGACCTACGTCACCTACGTCTTCGAGACCTACTTCGGCTATCCCCGCAAGAAGGCGGAGAAGCTCATGATGGAGGTCCACGAGGACGGCAAGTCGGTGGTCAGCACCGGCACCCGCGAGGAGATGGAGCGCGACGTGCAGGCGATGCACGAGTACGGGCTCTGGGCGACGCTGCAGAAGGCCGACTGACATGATGAGCACCGGTTTCGAGCGCCACCGCCGCAGCGGGCGCATCATCGCGAACTTCCACTCCTTCGAGGCGGACCTGCTGCGCTCGCTGGCCCAGCAGCTCGTCGAGCTGCTGCGCAACGAGGCGGCCGTCCCGCGCGACGACCAGGACCCGTTCGAGGCGATGATGGACTTCTCCGGGCCCACCACGGCGCCCGAGGACCCGGTCCTGGCGCGGCTGTTCCCCACGGCGTACCCCCAGGACGAGGAGGCGGCCGGCGAGTTCCGCCGCTTCACCGAGGGCACGCTGCGCGACGGCAAGGCGCGGGCCGCGAGCACCATCATCGAGACCCTCGAGGACGCCGGTCTGCCCGACGAGCTCGAGGAGGACAGCCTGCTGTGGTTCGACGTCGAGCTCGACGAGGCGACGGCCCACACCTGGATGCGGTCCTTCACCGACATCCGCCTGGCCCTGGCCACCCGCCTGGGCATCGAGGACGGCGACGAGGAGTTCTGGCTCTCGCTGCCCGACGACGACCCCCGCGCCGCCGCCCACGACATCTACGAGTGGGTCGGCTACCTGCAGGAGACGCTGGTCCAGTCCCTCATGTCCTGAGGTTGAGCTGGCCCGTCCTCACGCACGAGAGGGGCCGCGTCCCACCAAGGGGATGTCCTCCCACGGCGAGGCGGGCAGGCACCGCGCGCCCTACCCACGGCGTCGCTCCTCAGCCGTCGAGGCGGATGAACGCCCAGCAGTCATCGAAGCGGCGCTCGGCCAGGTCGGAGCGGCGCATCCATATCTGCAGGTGTCGCTGGCCGTGGAACCAGTCCTCATCGGTGAACTGGCCCGGGTTGATGTCAGCGAACATGACGTGCTCGTCACCGACGCTTAGCGGCAACTGGGCGTCGAGGATCTTCTGGTAGTCGGGGTTGAACTCGTTGTAGCCGTAGCCACAGAGTCGCGATACGGGTGGGAGGCGTGACGGGTCGCCGCCCCACGGCGAACTGGTGGCTGCCAGGTCGGGAGCCATCAACCTGTTGTGGGTGTAGGGATAGTTCTCCAGCCAGGTCTGGATCCGCTTGTATCGATCCCAGGTGTCCTGGTCGGGATGGTGGAGGTCGAGGACCGAGGGGACGGTGGCCATCGGACTCGGCCGGGCCGCCAGGGGGCCGGTGCATGCGGGGATGGGAAGATCGTCAGGGCGGGCCGTCGGGGCAAAGCCATCGAAGTCATCGGTGTCGAACCAACGCACTCGCCAAGCGACGTCGCCGGCGTCCTCAGGATTCCCGTAGGTCTCCAGGTCATGGAAAACCTGCAGCAGGCCGCGGGACGGCAGCCCAATCTCAGGTCGCATCATTTCCCAGTCGTCATTGAGATCGACCTGGACCACGTGCGCGAGCGGCGTCCCGTCGGCCCTGCGCGGCCACTCCTCGCCCGCCGGGGCGAGCGGGCGACCCCCGAACCAGGACCGCGTGTAGCGGGCGAGCTCGGCCTCGTCATCGGTCTTGGGAAAGGCCGTCACCCGCACCAAGGCCGCGGCCACGCGGATCGGCATCTGCTCAGCACTGAACGCGACCTCGGGGTGCGCGCGAAACGCGTCCGGGTCTTCCATCGCGAGCATCCGGTTGGGAACCAGCACCGCGTACAGGAACGAGTGCCAGTCGCTCTCGGGGTCTGCCTGCCTCAGCGCCTCGAGTAGTTGCGGCGCCAGCTCTGGCTGGCCCCGCAGCATCTCGACGACCTGCTGCTCGAGACTCAAGTAGGCGGCGTGGCTGCGGCCCTCGCTCCACGTGCGCGTGCGCTGCACGTGATCGACCCACAATCCGCGGACGTCATCGTACGAAGTCAACGTGCTCCTTCGCTTGGCGCCGAACCCCGGCTCTCCGACTCTCGCCCTGGCTCAACACTGGCGATCCGGCTTGAGGAAGTGGGTCGCGGGCCGATGTTGATCCCGCAGATGTCGAGGATCACCAGCCCCATGGTGTGCGTCCAACGGACGCGAACGTTCCGAGTGCGGCACGCACGTCATGTTGTTGTATGCGTCCTCATCCAATCCGAGCGCCACCCTCGCCTTACTCGACGGATTCTTCGCCAGAGAGGCATAGATCGAGTTCACGCACTTCTGATGCATGCCCGTGGTGATCGAGATGTCCTCACCGACTCGACGGTGGGGACGGCCCATGTCAGCTTGGCGGCGTACGGGTCAGACGACGCCCAGGGAGAGCATCGCGTCGGCGACGCGCAGGAAGCTGGAGATGTTGGCGCCGGCCACGTAGTTGCCGGGCTGGCCGTACTCGTCGGCCGCGGCGGCGCAGCGGCCGTGCACGCCGACCATGATCTCCTGCAGGCGCTGCTCGGTGTGCTCGAAGGACCAGGAGTCGCGCGAGGCGTTCTGCTGCATCTCCAGCGAGCTGGTCGCGACGCCGCCGGCGTTCGCGGCCTTGCCCGGCGCGAAGAGCACGCCGGCCTCCTGGAACAGGCGGGTGGCGTCGGGGGTGCACGGCATGTTCGCGCCCTCGGCGACGGCGCGGACGCCCTGGTCGATGAGGACCTTCGCGGCCGCACCGTCGAGCTCGTTCTGGGTCGCGCAGGGCAGCGCCACCTCGCAGGGGACGTCCCAGACCTGGCCGCCCTCGACGAACGTGGCGTTCGGGCGCTGGTCGGCGTACACCGAGACGCGCTGGCGGTCGACCTCCTTGACCTGGCGCAGCAGCGCGAGGTCGAGGCCGTCCTCGTCGACGACGTAGCCGGAGGAGTCGGAGCAGGCGACGACGTGCGCGCCGAGCTGGATGGCCTTCTCCGCGGCGTAGATGGCCACGTTGCCCGAGCCCGAGACGATGACCCGGCGACCCGACAGGGACTCCCCGCGGGTGGCCAGCATCTCCTCGGTGAAGAAGACGGTGCCGTAGCCGGTGGCCTCGGTGCGCACCTGGGAGCCGCCGTAGGCCAGGCCCTTGCCGGTGAGCACGCCGGACTCGTAGCGGTTGGTGATCCGCTTGTACTGGCCGAAGAGGTAGCCGATCTCGCGCTGGCCGACGCCGATGTCACCCGCGGGGACGTCGGTGTACTCGCCGAGGTGGCGGTAGAGCTCGGTCATCATCGACTGGCAGAAGCGCATGATCTCGGCGTCGGAGCGACCCTTGGGGTCGAAGTCCGAGCCGCCCTTGGCGCCGCCGATCGGCAGCCCGGTCAGGGCGTTCTTGAAGATCTGCTCGAAGCCGAGGAACTTCACGATGCCGAGGTACACCGAGGGGTGGAAGCGCAGTCCGCCCTTGTAGGGGCCCAGGGCGGAGTTGAACTCGACGCGGAAGGCGCGGTTGATCTGCACGCGGCCCTGGTCGTCGGTCCACGGCACCCGGAAGATCAGCTGGCGCTCGGGCTCGCAGAGGCGCTCGATGACCGCCTGGTGCAGGTACTCCGGGTGCTTGTGCACCACCGGGCCGAGGGACTCGAGGACCTCGAGAACGGCCTGGTGGAACTCGCGCTCGCCGGGGTTGCGCGACAGAACCGTCGCGTAGTGCTCCTGCAGGGCGTCGTCGAGCTTCTCCATGGGACGAACTCTAGGCGCTGGTCGTGGACGCGCCGCGCCCGGATGCCCCGGCCGAGACCTGCGCGTGACCTTCGCCGCGGCGCGGGTGCGCTGCCACACTGACGCCATGCCGATCCCGCCCTTCGTCGTCGAGCTGCGCCGCATGGTCGGCACCCGCGAGCTGTGGATGCCGGCGGTGACGGCGGTCGTGGTCCGTGACGACCGGGTGCTGCTCACCGAGCGCGCCGACAACGGCCGGTGGGCCCCGGTGACCGGGATCCTGGACCCGGGGGAGGAGCCCGCGGTCGGTGCGCGCCGCGAGGCGCTGGAGGAGACCGGTGTCGAGATCGCCGTCGAGCGCCTGGCAGCGGTGTCGGTGAGCCCCCGGATCACCCACGTCAACGGCGACCGCGCCGTCTACCTCGACCTGACGTTCGCCTGCTCGTGGCTGTCGGGGGAGTCGTACGCCGCCGACGACGAGAACACCGACGTGCGCTGGTGGCCGCTGGCGGACCTGCCGCCGATGGCGGAGCACCTGCGGGCCCGCATCGAGGCCGCGACCTCCGGGGAGACCGCCCCGCGCTTCGCCCTCTGAGCCGGTCCGGGTCCCGGGCGGGTGCCGGGCGCGGCCCCCGCTACCCCTACTCTGGAGCGGTGCTGACCATCGACCAGGCAACCTTCGACGCGATCGTCGCGCACGCCAAGCGCGACCACCCCGACGAGGCCTGCGGCATCGTGGCCGGGCCGATCGGCACCGACCGGCCCGAGCGGTTCGTGGAGATGGTCAACGCCGCCGGAAGCCCGACGTTCTACGAGTTCGACTCGATGGACCTGCTCCAGCTCTACAAGGAGATGGACGACCGCGACGAGGAGCCGGTGGTCATCTACCACTCCCACACCGCGACCGAGGCCTACCCGAGCCGCACCGACATCGGACTGGCCAGCGAGCCGAACGCGCACTACGTGCTGGTGAGCACGCGCGAGCACGGGAATAACGAGGGCCCCGTGGAGTTCAGGTCCTATCGGATCCTCGACGGCGAGGTGACCGAGGAAGAGGTCGTCGTCGTCCCGGCCCTGGGCTGAGGATCTCCGACCCCTGCACGCGCACCACCCGCACGACGACCACCCAGATCTGCCCCACTTGCACCGCACGACAACGCTGAATCCCTGAGGAGCTGTTCGAAGCATGGCCATCGAGGTCCGGATCCCCACCATCCTGCGCACCTACACCGGCGGCGAGAAGGCCGTCACCGGTGACGGCGCCACGCTGAGCGCGCTCATCGACGACCTCGAGGGCAACCACCCCGGCCTCAAGGACCGCCTCATCGACAACGGCGACCTGCGCCGCTTCGTCAACGTCTACGTCAACGACGAGGACGTCCGCTTCATCGGCGGCCTCGAGGCCGAACTCTCCGACGGCGACCAGGTCGTGGTGCTCCCCGCCGTGGCCGGGGGCTGCTGAGACCGCGGTCCCGCGATGACCACCACCCCGGCGCGGCGCACGTTCGTCCTGGTCGACGGCGAGAACATCGACGCCACCCTCGGCAACTCGCTGCTGGGCCGACGCCCGCAGCCCGACGAGCGGCCCCGCTGGGAGCGGGTCACGGCGTACGCCCGTGACCTGTGGGACCAGCCGGTCACCGGCCTGTTCTTCCTCAACGCCTCCAGCGGGCAGCTGCCGACGAGCTTCGTGCAGGCCCTGCTGGCGATGGACTACCGGCCGATCCCGCTGGCCGGTCGCAGCGACGAGAAGGTCGTCGACGTCGGCATCCTGCGCACGCTCGACGCGCTGGTCGGTCGCGACGACGACGTGCTGCTGTGCAGCCACGATGCCGACTTCGCCGAGGCGCTCGGTCGGCTGCTCGGCAACGGGCGCCGGGTCGGCGTGGTCGCGCTGCGCGAGTACGCCAGCACCCAGTTCGACAACATGGGCCTGGAGGTCCACGACCTCGAGGACGACGTGCGCGCGTTCAACGTGCCGCTGCCGCGGGTGCGCATCATCGCGCTGGAGGACTTCGACCCCGAGCGCTTCCTCGGCTGAGCCGGCCGTCGCCCGCCCCACCACGACCCGAATGGCATCCTGATACCCATGCGCTACGACAACCTGCTCGCCTCGGTCGGCAACACCCCGCTGGTGGGCCTGCCACGGTTGTCGCCGACCCCCGAGGTCCGGCTGTGGGCCAAGCTGGAGGACCGCAACCCGACCGGCTCGATCAAGGACCGCCCGGCCCTGAAGATGATCGAGGAGGCCGAGAAGAGCGGCCTGCTGCGCCCCGGCTGCACGATCCTCGAGCCCACCTCCGGCAACACCGGCATCTCGCTGGCGATGGCCGCGAAGCTCAAGGGCTACCGGATCGTGTGCGTGATGCCGGAGAACACCTCCGAGGAGCGGCGCCAGCTGCTGCGCATGTGGGGCGCCGAGATCGTCTCCAGCCCGGCCGCCGGCGGCTCCAACGAGGCCGTGCGGGTCGCGAAGCGGATCGCCGAGGAGCACCCCGACTGGGTGATGCTCTACCAGTACGGCAACGCCGCCAACGCCCTCGCCCACGAGGAGGGCACCGGTCCCGAGCTGCTCGCCGACCTGCCCTCGATCACGCACTTCGTCGCGGGCCTCGGCACCACCGGCACGCTGATGGGCGTCTCGCGCTTCTTCCGCTCGGCCAAGCCCGACGTACGCATCGTCGCGGCGGAGCCGCGCTACGGCGAGCTCGTCTACGGCCTGCGCAACCTCGACGAGGGCTTCGTGCCCGAGCTGTACGACGCCAGCCTGATCGACTCCCGCTTCTCGGTCGGCCCCCGTGACGCGGTACGCCGGGTGCGCGAGCTGCTGGAGCTCGAGGGCATCTTCGCCGGCGTCTCCACCGGCGCGATCCTGCACGCCGCCCTCGGCCAGGCCGCCAAGGCGGTCAAGGCCGGCGAGCGCGCCGACATCGCGTTCGTGGTGTGCGACGGCGGCTGGAAGTACCTCTCCACCGGCGCCTACGAGGGCACCGTGGACGACGCCGAGGAGCGCCTCGAGGGCCAGCTCTGGGCCTAGTCCCGGGCCTCGTTCTGGCCTGGGTCCGACCTGGACCGGCCTGTTCCTGGGGCGCCCCCGGACGGGCTCCGGTGGCACAGCCCACCCACCCTCCGACGTGACATCGGTCGCGACACGCTGCGCGTGGGGGTGCGACGCCCTAGCCTGTGCCACGTGCCCGACCTGACGACTCCCTGCCTCCCGTGCTCGTGGTGGCGTGCATGAGGCTGACGATCGTCGGGTGCTCCGGCTCCTTCCCCGGTCCGGACTCACCGGCCAGCTGCTACCTGCTCGAGGCTCGCCACGACGACGGCACCGGTGAGCGCACCTGGCGGGTGCTGGTCGACCTCGGCAACGGCGCGCTCGGTGCCCTCCAGCGCTACGCCGACCCGCTGCGCATCGACGCGGTGCTGCTCAGCCACCTGCACGCGGACCACTGTCTGGACCTGTGCGGCTACTACGTCATGCGCCGCTACCACCCCGACGGCGCCCAGCCGCGGATCCCGGTCTGGGGACCCGCCGGCACCGCGGACCGGATGGCGCGCGCCTACGACCTGCCGCCGGAGCCGGGCATGCACGAGGAGTTCGACTTCCACGACTGGGACGGCCCCGTCGACGTCGGCCCCTTCCACGTCGAGCCGGTCGCGGTCGACCACCCGGTCGCGGCGTACGGCCTGCGCGTCAGCGCCGACGGCGTGGTGCTGGCCTACACCGGGGACACCGGCCCGTGCGCGGTGCTCGACGACCTGGCCCGCGACGCCGACCTGCTGCTCGCCGAGGCGTCCTTCCTCTCCAGTGCGGCGAACCCGCCCGCGCTGCACCTCACCGGCGCCGACTGCGGCCAGGTCGCGACCCGCGCCGGTGCCCGCCGGCTGGTGCTCACCCACATCCCGCCGTGGCACGAGCCCGAGGTCGCGCTGACCGAGGCGCAGGGCGAGTACGACGGCCCCATCGACCTGGCGCGCGCCGGCGCGACGTACGAGCTGGGCGGCTGACGGCGCCACCGATCGCGTGTGGATGGTCTCGGTGCCGCGCGTCTCGGTGTGGGACGGCGTCCACCTCTGAAAGGGTGGGTCCATGATCACAGTCGAAGGACTCACCAGGACCTACGGCGCGTTCACCGCCGTCGACGACGTGAGCTTCGTCTGCCAGCCAGGACGGGTCACCGGGTTCCTCGGTCCCAACGGCGCCGGCAAGACGACGGCCATGCGGATGATGGTCGGGCTCACCGCGCCCACCCGCGGTCACGCCACGATCGGCGGGCATCGCTACGCCGACATCCCCAACCCCGGACGCCACGTCGGCGTCCTTCTCGACGCCTCCGCGCAGCACGCCGGCCGCACCGGCCGTGAGGTGCTCACGATCGGCGCGAAGACCATGGGCCTGCCCGCCTCGCGCATCGACGAGATGCTCGCCCTGGTGTCGCTCAGCGACGCCGAGGCCAAGCGCCGGGTGCGCAACTACTCCCTCGGCATGCGCCAGCGCCTGGGCATCGCCCACGCGCTGCTCGGTGACCCCGAGGTGCTGATCCTCGACGAGCCGGCCAACGGCCTGGACCCCGCTGGCATCCGCTGGATGCGCGGCCTGCTGCGCGGGTACGCCGAGCGCGGCGGCACCGTGCTGCTGTCCAGCCACCTGCTGCACGAGGTCGAGCAGATCGCCGACGAGCTGATCCTCATCGGTCGCGGGCGGATCGTGGCCCAGGGCGACCGCGAGACGCTCCTGGCCGACGCGGGCCCGGCGAGCAGCCTGGTCACCGCGCTCGACAACGACGCGCTCGCCGCCGCCCTGACGGCGCAGGGCATCAAGGTCAGCGCCGTCGGCACCGGGCTGCGGGTCGCCGCCTCCCCGGAGGTCGTCGGACGCACGGCGCTCGACGCCCGCGTCGTCCTCACCGACCTCCGCACCGGCCAGGCCGGCCTGGAGGACCTCTTCCTCGAGCTCACCGCCGACACCCAGCGCGAGGGCCACCCCGCCGCCGCGACCCAGCAAGGAGCCTCCGCATGAGCACCCCCGACCTCACCGCGACGGCACCGCCGCGCACCCTCGACATCTCCCGCACGCCCCGCGTCCCCTTCGCGCGGCTGGTGGCGGTCGAGTGGCGCAAGATGCTCGACACCCGGGGCGGGTTCTGGCTGATGGCCATCACCGCCCTGATGCTCGCCGGGACGATCGCGATCGTCCTGCTCGTGGTGGCGCTCGACGACGAGGCCTCGGTGAGCGCCAACGACCTCTCGCAGATCCTGTCCATCCCGCTGTCGTTGCTGCTGCCGGTGTTCCCGATCCTCGCGGTGACCAGCGAGTGGAGCCAGCGCACCGGCCTGGTCACCTTCAGCCTCGAGCCGCACCGGTTGCGGGTGCTGGGTGCCAAGCTCGGTGCCGTGGTGCTGTTCGCGTTCGCGACCATCGCCCTGGCGGTCGTGCTGGGCGCGATCACGAACCCGATCGGCGCCGTGCTCGGCGACTACGACGTGCGCTGGAACCTCGACGCCGGCACGCTGGTGATGACCGTGGTCAGCCAGCTGCTCTACTTCCTGATGGCCTTCGGCCTGGCGATGGTCCTGCTGAGCACGCCGGCGGCGATCGCGGTCTTCTACGTCGTCGCGATCATGCTGCCGATCATGGTCTACTCGATCCTCTACTTCGCCTTCGACTGGGCGCAGTCGCTGATCCCGTGGATCGACCTCAGCTACGCGTTCACGCCGTTCGTCGACGGCTTCTCGGGGGTCGACGGCCTCGACGTCGCGCGTCTCCTCGTCGCGGCCGGGATCTGGATCGTGGTCCCGATGGTGCTGGGCGCCCGCCGGGTGCTTGCCTCCGAGCCCAAGTAGGCCACCGGAGCGACCGTCGGCGCCGGGTCGTAGCCTTCGGGCCATGACACGTGCCGACGGTCGCGCCGACGACGAGCTCCGCCCCATCACCATCACCCGCAACTGGCTGGACCACGCCGCCGGCTCCGTCCTCGTGGAGTTCGGCCGCACCAAGGTGCTCTGCGCCGCCTCCGCCTCCGAGGGCGTGCCGCGCTGGCGCAAGGGCTCCGGCCTCGGCTGGGTGACCGCCGAGTACGCCATGCTCCCGGCCTCCACCAACACCCGCTCGGACCGCGAGTCGGTCAAGGGCCGCATCGGCGGGCGCACCCACGAGATCAGCCGCCTGATCGGCCGCTCGCTGCGCGCGGTCATCGACTACCGGGCCCTCGGCGAGAACACCATCCAGCTCGACTGCGACGTGCTCCAGGCCGACGGCGGCACCCGCACCGCCGCGATCACCGGCGCCTACGTCGCCCTCGCCGACGCCGTGGCGCACCTGCGCTCCACCGGCGCGATCAAGGGCGAGCCGCTGACCGGCTCGGTCGCCGCCGTCAGCGTCGGGATCATCGACGGCGTGCCGCGCCTCGACCTGCCCTACGAGGAGGACGTGCGCGCCGAGACCGACATGAACATCGTGATGACCGGCACCGGCTCCTTCATCGAGGTGCAGGGCACCGCCGAGGCCGCGCCGTTCGACCGCGCCGAGCTCGACGCGCTCCTCGCCCTGGGCGAGAAGGGCTGCGCCGACCTGACCCGCATGCAGGCGGAGGCGCTGGCCCGATGAGCACGCCCCGCGTCTTCCTGGCCTCGCGCAACGCCAAGAAGCTGGCGGAGATGGAGCGGATCCTGCTCGAGCACGTGCCCGGTGCCGTGGTCGTGGGTCTCGACGACGTGCCGGCGTACGACGAGCCGGTCGAGGACCAGCCGACCTTCGCCGGCAACGCGCTGCTCAAGGCCCGCGCCGGATTCGAGGTCACCGGCCTGCCGTCGGTCGCCGACGACAGCGGGCTGTGCGTCGACGCGCTCAACGGCATGCCCGGCGTGCTGTCCGCGCGCTGGAGCGGCCCGCCCAAGTCGGATGCCCGCAACAACGAGCTGCTGCTCGCCCAGCTGGCCGACGTACCCGACGAGCGGCGTACGGCGCACTTCGCGTGCGCGGTCGCGGTCGTGCACGCCGGGGGCGAGCTGGTCGTCGAGGGCCGGATGGACGGGCGGGTGGTCCACGAGGCGCGGGGCGGCGGCGGCTTCGGCTACGACGTGATCTTCGAGGCCGACGACCGGCCCGGCCTGACCACCGCCGAGCTGGACCGCGCCGACAAGGACGCGATCTCCCACCGCGGCCGCGCGCTGCGCGAGCTGGCCCCGCGGCTGGCCGAGCTGCTCACCGGCAGCGACTGAAGGCTGACCCCACCTGCGCCGCGCGCGGGGGTGCGTGGGAATCTCGGGGGGTGAACCGCCACTTCCTCCTCCGTCGCACCCTCGCCCGCGTGCTGCTGCGCCTGGCCCGCTGGCGCACGGTCGGCACCGTTCCCGAGCGCGGCGTGCTGGTGGGTGCGCCGCACACCTCCAACTGGGACTGGGTGCTGACCATCCTCCTGGCCTGGGAGAACAGCGTGAACATCCACCTGCTGGTCAAGAAGGAGCTCTTCGTCGGCCCGCTCGGCTGGCTGCTGAAGGCGACCGGCGCGGTGAAGCTGGACCGCTCCGACCCCGGCGCGACGGTCCGAGCGCTGATCGCGCAGGCCCGCGCCTCCGAGGAGCCGTTCCTGCTCGGCATCGCCGCGGAGGGCACCCGCAGCCGCGGGGAGTACTGGAAGTCCGGCTTCTACCGGATCGCCCAGCAGACCGGCCTCCCGGTCACCCTGGCCTTCGTCGACGCACCGAGCCGCCGGGTCGGCTGGGGTCCGACGTTCCACCCCAGCGGTGACGTGCGTGCCGACATGGACCGGGTTCGGGAGTTCTACGCCGACGTCCGCGGGATCCGGCCGGACCAGGCCACCCCGCCGCGCCTGCGCGAGGAGGACCGGGCCGCGCGCGAGGACTGACTCGTGGTGCGCTCGGAGAGACTCGAACTCTCACTGGCCAGGACCTAAACCTGGTGCCTCTGCCAATTGGGCTACGAGCGCGCTGGTGCGCAGTCTAGGGAGGGCGCCGCACGCATGGTGCGGCGCCCGCCACGGACCGGCGTACGGGCTGCGGGGGGTCAGGCCTCGTTGAGGGCCAGGTCGCGCTTGAGCTTGGCGACGTGGCCGGTGGCCTTGACGTTGTACTGGGCCAGGAACACCTTGCCGTCCTCGTCGACCACGATCGTGGAGCGGATGACGCCCTCGACGACCTTGCCGTAGAGCTTCTTCTCCCCGAACGCGCCGTAGTCCTTCATCACCTGCTTGTCCGGGTCGGAGAGCAGGGTGATGGACAGGCCGTCCTTCTCACGGAACTTGGCGAGCTTCTCGGGCTTGTCCGGCGAGATGCCGATGACGTCGAACCCGGCGCCGCGCAGCGACTCCAGGGAGTCGGTGAAGTCGCAGGCCTGCTTGGTGCACCCGGGCGTCATCGCCGCCGGGTAGAAGTAGACGATCACCTTGCGGCCCAGGTAGTCGGAGAGGGCGACCTGCTTGCCGGTGTCGTCGGCGAGGGTGAACTCGGGGGCGGTGTCGCCGGGGGACAGGCGGGTGCTCTCGCTCACGGGGGGCTCCTCGATGCTCGGAAAAGTGCTATTGCGACGAATGTGCAACAGCGTAGGGTAGGCAGCCATGGCCGGTCGCCCGGTCGCCAAACTAGCGGCACCCCCGGCAAGCACCTGGAGCGACTCCATGCATGTGCCCGACGGTTTCCTCGACGCCCCCACCTCGATCGCCACCGGGGTCGTGGCCGCCGGCGCGGTCGCCCTCGCGCTGCGCCGCGCCCGCACCGAGCTCGACGACCGTACGGCGCCGATGGCGGGGCTCGTGGCCGCCTTCGTGTTCGCCGCCCAGATGATCAACTTCCCCGTGGGCGCCGGCACGAGCGGGCACCTGATGGGAGGCGCCCTGGCCGCGGTGCTGGTCGGGCCCTGGACGGCGGTGCTCTGCCTGGCGGTCGTGCTGCTGGTGCAGGGCCTCTTCATGGCCGACGGGGGCGTGAGCGCGCTGGGCACCAACATCGTGCTGATCGGCGTGGTCACGACCGCCGTCGGCTGGCTGGTCTTCCGTGGGCTGCGGGCGGTGCTGCCGCGCCGGCTCGGGGTGGTCGCCCCCGCGGCCGCCGTGGCGGCGCTGGTGTCGGTGCCGGCCGCGGCGGTGGTGTTCACCGCGCTGTTCGCCGTCGGGGGGACCGTCCCGGTCGACTCCGCGGACGTGCTGGCCGCGATGGTCGGCTGGCACGTCGTGATCGGTGTCGGCGAGGCCGTGGTCACCGGTCTGGTCGTCGCCTCGGTGGTGAAGGTCCGCCCCGACCTCGTCTACGGCGCCCGCGACCTGATCGCCGCCCGGACCCTGGAGATCCGCAAGGCGGGGAGTCCCACATGAGGACCCGCCGCTTCTACGTCGTCGCCCTCCTCGTGGCGCTGCTCGTCGCGGGCGTCGCGAGCTACTACGCCAGCGCCCGCCCCGACGGCCTCGAGTACGTCGCGGAGCAGACCGGCTTCCTGCACGCCGCCGAGGACTCCGCGACCTCCGACAGCCCGTTCGCGGACTACCAGGTGGCCGGAGTCGACGACGCGCGGCTCAGCGGCGGCCTGGCCGGGGTGCTCGGCGTCCTGCTGGTGCTGCTGATCGCCGGCGGCCTGGCCTGGGCGGTGCGCCGGCGCGGGGGCTCCGCGAGGGCGCACGACGGCGCAGACCTCCGCGCCCCCGACGGCGAGGGCGACGAGGCCGCCGAGGGCCCGGTCGAGCGTCGGTGAGCGGGGGCCACACGCACCTGCTGCACCACCACGGGCACAGCCCGGTCCACCGGGCGCCGGCGCACCTCAAGCTCCTCGCGCTGCTGGCGTTCGTGCTGCTCGTCGTCGCCACGCCCCGCGACCTCTACGCCGTGTTCGCCGGCTGGCTGGTGCTGCTTCTGGTCGTGATCGCCGTGGCGCGGGTGCCGCTGCGTCACCTGCTGCCGCGGATGGTGGTGGAGGTGCCGTTCGTGGTGTTCGCGGTGCTGGTCCCGTTCGTGGCGACCGGTCCGCGCACCGAGGTGCTCGGGCTCAGCGTCTCCGAGCCGGGCCTGGTGGCCGCCGGCGGGCTGCTGATGAAGGGCACCCTCGGCGTACTCGCCTCGCTGACGATGGCCGCGACCACCGAGCCGACCGAGATCCTGGTCGGGCTGCGCCGGCTGCGGATGCCCGACCTGATCGTGCAGATCATGGGCTTCATGATCCGCTACCTCGAGGTCGTCACCGACGACATGTCGCGGATGCTCACCGCGATGCGCTCGCGGGGCTGCCGGCCGAGCTCGCCGCGCCACTGGCCGGCGCTGGCGGGCTCGCTGGGGGCGCTGTTCATCCGCTCCTACGAGCGCGGTGAGCGGGTGCACCTGGCGATGGTGTCGCGGGGCTACACCGGCAGCCTCCCCGACCTGAGCGGCGCCGGGGGCGCGTCGGGCACCTCGAGCCCGCGGGGCGAGCGCCCGTGACCGCGCCGGTGCTCGACGTACGCGGGCTGGCCTATGCCTACCCCGATGGTCGCCAGGCGCTGTACGGCGTGGACCTGCACGTCCACCGCGGCGAGCGGGTCGCGCTGCTCGGGCCCAACGGCGCCGGCAAGACCACGCTGGTGCTGCACCTCAACGGCATCCTCACGGCCGGCGCGGGGTCGGTCAGCATCAGCGGGATGCCGGTGGTCAAGAAGCACCTGGGGGAGATCCGCCGCCGCGTGGGGGTGGTCTTCCAGGACCCCGACGACCAGCTGTTCATGGCCAGCGTGCGCCAGGACGTCGCGTTCGGCCCCGCCAACCTGGGCGTGCGCGGTGCCGAGCTCGAGCGCCGGGTGCTCGCCGCGCTGGAGCTGGTGGGGATGGCCGAGCACGCCGACCGCCCGCCGCACCACCTCTCCTTCGGGCAGCGGCGCCGGGTCGCGCTGGCGACGGTCCTGGTGATGGAGCCGGAGATCCTGGTGCTCGACGAGCCGTCCTCGAACCTGGACCCGGCCTCGCGCCGCGAGCTCGCCGACATCCTGCGCTCCCTCGACGTCACCGTCCTGATGGTCACCCACGACCTGCCCTACGCCCTGGAGCTGTGCCCTCGCTCGGTGGTGCTGAGCGACGGGCTCGTGGTGGCCGACGGCCCGACCTACGACGTCCTGCTCGACGAGGAGCTGATGCGGGCGAACCGTCTGGAGCTGCCCTTCGGTTTCGACCCGCGCACCACGCGGTCCGCGCCCGAGGGTGATTGGTAGCCTCGCCCTGTTCAGCACCGTCGGGGGTGACCCGGCCCAACCCAGGAGCAGGCCAGTGAGCAACGCCAACGACACCTCGGCCCTCGAGCGCGAGATCGAGGAGACCCGCGAGCGGCTCGCTGGCACCATCGACCAGCTGCTGTACCGCTCGAGCCCGAAGACCATCGCCAGCCGCGAGGTCGCCTCGCTGAAGGCGCACTTCGTGGACCCTGCGACCGGCGAGCCGCGCACCGACAACATCCTCAAGGTCGTCGGCGGCGTCGTCGGCGCGATCGCGCTCATCGTCGTGATCCGCAAGGCTGTCGGCTGATCGTCGTGACCGACAAGACCCCCATCAAGATGCTCCACGACCGCGTCCTCGTCGAGGTCGACGGGGACGCGGGGGAGCGGCGCTCGTCGGGCGGCATCGTGATCCCCGCGACCGCCGCCATGGCCGCGCGCCGGCTGAGCTGGGCCAAGGTCATCGGCACCGGCCCGTCCGCGCGCGCCGTACAGCCCGGGGACCGGGTGCTCTTCGACCTCGAGGACAAGGCCGAGGTCGAGGTCTCCGGCGAGGTGTACGTCGTCATGCGCGAGCGCGACATCCACGCCGTCGCCGCCGACCGAGTCGCCGACCAGTCCTCCGGCCTCTACCTCTGACCTCGCGGGGCGGGCGTCAGGCGGGGGAGACCTGGACGACGACCTTGCCCTGGTTGCGGCCGCTCATCAGACGGGCGAAGGCCTCGGGGGCCTGGTCGAGGCCGACGTAGCGGTCCTCGAGGAGCAGGACGCGTCCGTCGGCGATGAGGGCACCGAGGCGGGCCGCCTGCTCGGCGACCAGGTCGTGGTGGTCGTAGACGACCATGCCCTGCACCTCGGCGCGGGCGGTCATCACGGCGCCGGCGCGCACGGTCGTCGGGGCGCCGCCGTTGTACTGGTCCATCAGGCCGCACAGCGAGACCCGCGCGCCGACGGCGAGCTGCTCCATCACCACGTCGAGGGTCGCCTGGTCGCCCATGTGCAGGTAGGCGTCGATGCCGTCCGGGCAGGCCTTGCGCAGCTCCTCGACCCAGCCGTCGCGGCCACGGATCACGGCCGCGGCGTAGCCGAGCTGGTCGACGGCGATCGCCGCCTTGTCCTCGGTGCCGACGATCGCGACCGCGCGGGCACCGGCGACGGTGGCCAGCTGGCCGGCGACGGCGCCGACCCCACCGGTGGCCGAGGAGATCACCACGGTGTCGCCGACACGCGGCTTGAGGTGCCGCACGTGGGCGGCGTACGCCGTGAGGCCGGGCATGCCCAGCGCGCCCAGAGCGGCGCTCGCCGGCACGCCCGCGCGCCGCGGGACCGGCGTCACCGCGGCGGCCGGGAGCACGGCGATCTCGCGCCAGCCGGTCTCGGCGAGGACCAGGGTGCCGACCGGCACCGAGTCGTCCGCGGAGGCGGTGACGGTGGCGAGGGAGCGTCCGGGCACGACGTCGCCGGGGCCCACCGGGGCGTCGCCGAGGTGACGGCCGCCGAGGGTGGAGCGGATGTAGGGGTCGAGGGACAAGACGTCGACCGCGAGGGTCACCTGGCCGGCGGCCATCGTCGGCACGTCGAGGGTCGTGACGGCGAAGTCCTCGGCGCTGGGCGTGCCGTCGGGGACCCGCGCGAGGGTGACGGCGCGGGAGGAGAGGGTGGCCATGGCGTGCTCCTGGGACTGGTTCGGGTGGCTGCTCCGAGTCTCGCACAGCAATATATGATCTAGGACGCGCTGTTGCGGGATGTGGAACGTGGTTACACTCCCAGCCGTGGCGGACACCTACCTCTTCGGGCCCCTGATCTCCACCGCCGACCTGGCGGCCCACCAACGGACCTTCGGCGAGGTGTTCGACCTGGTCGAGGCGGGCCGGACGCAGCTGCCCGGCGCCGACGCCCGGGCGCTCTTCGGCGCCGGCGTCGACACCGCGGACCTCGTCGCCCTGCAGACCGCCGGGGTCCCGGCGGGCGTGCTGCTCGCCGACTTCGGGCCGCGCTCGGCGGAGACGGTGCGCGACCCCGGGACCTGGATCCACCGCGACGTGCTGCGCGTGGTCGACTTCCACGCGCCGGACTTCCCCGCCGCGGTCGCGCACGCCCGCGCCGCGGGCTGTGAGGTCGAGGGCTCCGAGGCGGAGTACGAGGGGGAGGACGCCGGGTTCCGCGAGGCCCACCTGCGCCTGCCCGACCACGTCGTCGCCGCGGTGCTCGGTGCTCCGGCGGACTTCTTCGCCGACTTCGTCCAGGTCTCGGACCGGCGGGTGAGCGAGGTCGTCAGCATCTCGCTGCCGCTCAGCGACGCGACCGAGACCCTCGAGTTCCTCGCCCGGGTGCTCGGCTGGGACGTCGTCTACGAGCTCACCTTCCGTGACGCCTCGTTCAGCGAGCTGCTCGGCACCGACGAGGAGCTCACCGTCCACGCCCGGATGGTCGGTCCGGCGCGCAACCAGCCGTACCTCAACCTGGTCGACTACGGGCTGCCGGCCACCGCCGCCGCGAGCCTGCGGGGGCGCGCAGTCGCCCCGCGCCGCGGCCTTCTCGGCGCGGTCCTGGGCACCACCGACCTCGACGCGGTCCGCGCCGCCGCGGGCGAGGCCGCCGGGCCGGTCGTGCCGCTGGACCTCGCGCCGTTCGGTGCCACCCGTGCGTGCGTGCTCGAGCTGCCGCCGGGCGTCCCGCTCCTCCTCGTCGAGACCTGCTGACCTCGCCGGCGCGGCGGCCGCCGCCAGCTCGGAGGCGTGGTACGCAATCTTCCCGTAACGCCGGCACCTTTTCGTGTAACACCGTTCCGACAGGGTGCACCCCGGCGCGCCGGTCGGTTCTCGCGCGGTTGTGGACGTTCGGCCCGCCACCCTTGACCGGTGTGGTCGACCCCACTTACCTTTGCATCATTCCGCAACGAGAAAAAGCGTTTCGATCAGCGGAACGCCTGGGCCCGCCTCCGGGGACGGACCGGTTCTTCCATGCGTGAGAAGCAGAATGGAGCTCACATGTTCTTCAATCGGCGCACCCCGCAGTCCGCCGCTCGTCCGACCGGCCGTCTCCGCCTCGGCACCGCCGCCGTCGCCGTACTCGGTCTCGGCGTGCTGACGGCCTGCGGTGGCGGATCCGGTTGCTCCAGCGAGGCCCCGGACAGCACGACGATCAAGGATCTGGTCGTCGACGTCCTCGCCGAGCCGGACTCGCTGGACCCGTTCTACCGCAACACCGCGGAGGCGCAGCGCTACTACCGCCTGGTGTACAGCAGCCTGCTGCAGTGGAACGAGGACGGCACCCTCGCTCCCGACCTCGCCGCCGAGCTGCCCGAGGTGAGCAAGGATCGGCTCACCTGGACGGTCAAGCTGCGCGAGGGGGTCACCTTCCACGACGGCTCCGCGCTGACCGCCGCGGACGTGGTCCACACCATCGAGCAGGCCAAGGACCCGGAGAACGGCGCGGTCTGGCTGGCCGCCATGAGCTACGTCGAGTCGGCCACCGCCCAGGGTGACGACACGGTGGTGCTGAAGCTCAGCGAGCCCTACGCCTACCTGGACGGCAAGCTCGCGATGCTCCCGATCATCTCCGACGAGGACGACTACAAGCCGAACGCGACGTACGCGACCACCGGCAACGGCAGTGGGCCCTACGCGCTGGCCTCGCTCAAGCGCGGCGACGCGCTGACGCTGGAGCGCAACGAGGACTACTACGGCGAGCCGATGAAGTTCGAGACGATCACCTTCAAGGTGGTCCCCGAGGACGCCTCGCGGATCGCGCGGCTGACCAACGGCGACTCCCACATCGTGCCCGACCTGCCCACCGACCAGGTCGAGCTCGTCACCAAGCGCAACGCGAACGCGGTGACGGTGGAGTCGAACGTCTCCCGGCTCTTCGCCTACCCCTCGATGAAGGCCGACCGGCCGACGTCCAACACCGACTTCCGCCTCGCGATCGCGTACGCCGTGGACCGCCAGCGCATCGTCGACCAGGTCTACAGCGGCGCCGGTCGCCCCAACAGCACCTACCTGACCTACGGGACGCTCCACCACGACGAGGACCTCGGGCTGGCGTTCGGCGCCGAGCCGGACCTGGCGAAGGCCAAGGAGCACCTCGCCGCCTCCGGGGTGGAGCTGGACCGCAAGTTCAACATCATCGCGGTCAACGACCCGCAGGTGACCAGTGCGGCGACCATCCTGCAGTCCAACCTCAAGGACCTGGGGATCGAGTCGACCGTGGAGTCCCAGGACGTCGCGGGCTTCTACGCCAACCTGGTCTCGGGCGACTACGACCTGATCCTGTTCGACGCGCCGGCCTCGACCTCGACGGGCTTCGCGCCCGACTACGTCAACGGCGGGCTGAACTCCCAGGCCGCGAACAACTTCGCGAAGTTCGCCGACGCAGAGATGGACGACCTCCTCGACGTGGCGCTGACCGCGCAGGGCGAGGAGGCGCAGGCCGAGGCATGGCGTGCCGTGCAGCAGCGCGACGTGGAGACCCAGGGCAACATCCAGCTCGTGGTCTCCCAGAGCAGCCAGGCCTGGTCCAAGCAGCTGGTCGGCTACGAGCCGTCGGCGCTGCTGTGGCTCAACACGCTGCGTGACGTCACGTAAGGCAGCAGGCGTCGGGTCGGCGCCGGTCGGGGGAGTGCCCCCGGCCGGCGCCGTTCCTCATGTGGGCCGTGGCCCCCGCATGACGGAGGGCTCAGGCGGCGAGCAGTCGGCGGCGCAGCCAGACGCCCAGGGCCGTCAGGACGAGAGCCGAGAGCAGGAATGCGACCAGCTCGCCGTCCTCGGTGACGCCGGCCGAGACGGCGACCTGGCCGGCCGAGGCGAGGGCGGCGATGCCCAGCACCGTGCCGATCTGGCGCATCAGCGCCACCGAGGCCATCGCGGGGGCGCTCTGATGGCCCTGCGCCGCGTCCAGCAGTGCGCTGGTGTCGAGGGAGTACAGCACGCCGCAGCCGATCCCGATGAGCACCAGCGGCACCACCAGGGCCCCGACCGGAAGGTCGCCGCCCAGCGCCATCGCCAGGTACGCCGCGGCCAGGACCAGCAGGCTCCCGCCCATCAGGGTCGGGGAGGAGAGGAACGGGCGCAGCACGTTGACCAGCAGGCCGGCGATCGGCATGCCGGCGTTCGCGACCAGCAGCAGCAGGCCGGCGGCGGTCACGCTGAGTCCGCGGGTGTCCTGGAGATGCACCGACAACAAGAACGCCGCCCCGTTGATGACGGCGTTGTAGCCCAGGCAGGCGAGCAGGACAGCGCGGATGCGCGGGGAGGCGAAGAGCGCGAGGTCGAGCACCGGACGCTCGGCACGGCGCTCCACCCGCACGAAGACCCAGACCAGCACGGCGGTGCCGGCGTACGCCGCGAGCAGCGGTCCCGCGCCGGCGGTCCCGCGGCCGGTCGCGATCAGGGCCCAGGACAGCAGCGCGAGCGTCGCGCAGGCCGTCGCCAGGCCGGCCAGGTCGAGGCGCCCGGCCTCGCGCCGCGCGGTGTTGTCCAGGCGCCCGGTCACCACGACGGCGAGGAGCGCCGCCGGGACGACCGCGGCGAACGTGGCGCGCCACCCGTAGGCCTCGGCCAGGGTGCCGCCGAGGAGCGGGCCGAGGAGCAGCCCGGTGGAGCTGGCCATCATCCAGTGGCTGACGCTGCGCGCGCGGTGGGCCAGGTCGACGTTGCCGCCGAGCAGGGTGGGGCCGTTGGGCAGCACCAGCGCCGCGCCCACGCCCTGGACGACGCGCGCCGCGAGCAGCGCCGCGAGGTTCGGGGCGAGCGCGGCGATCGTGGCGCCGGTGGCGAACACCAGCAGCCCGGCGCGCAGCGTGGTCCGAGCGCCGAAGCGCTCGCCGAGCAGCCCGCTGATCGGCATCGCGCTCGCGGCGACCAGCGGGAAGATCGCGGTCAGCCACTGCAGGCCGCTGATCCCGGCGCCGAGGTCGGCGCCGATCGTCGGCGCGGCGACCACCAGCGAGGTCTGGTCGAACATCACGCAGCCCATGCCGATCGCGCACATCAGCGCCACCACGAGCGGTGGGCGGTGCCGGCCCGTCGTCGCCGGGATGCCGGTCGGGCGGGGGACGGCAGTGCTCACGAGATCTCCGGTTCCTCGAGCGGGGCGTGGCTGGCGAGCGACGAAGGAGGGGGGTTGGCCGTTGACGCGGCAGGCCTCGCTGATTACGCTCAGTGAAACAATGTTTCCGCTAGTGGAACACATGAACGGTCTGGTCCGCTACGGACGATCGGCCGTCGAGAGGGGAAGACGATGAGCCTTCAGTACCTGCAGGAGGTGGTGGTCGCCAGCGCCGACGTCGCTGCCGCCACCCGCTTCCACCGCGAGGCCTTCGACCTCGAGGTGCTCGAGGAGGTCGACGGCTCGGTGCTGCTCGGCGTCCCCGGTGCCCCGGCCGGCCGGCTGCGGCTGGTGCCGGCGCAGGGTGCGCCCGCGGACGCCACGAGCCCGGAGGTCTGGGACCTCGGCGCCCGGCTGCTCGGGATCTACTCGCGCGACCTCGACGCCACGGCCGCCGCGATGGCCCGCGCCGGGGGAGCCCCGCGCCGCCCGGTGACCTACCCGTACGGCGAGGCGAGCCTCTCCGAGCTGGTCGGACGGGGCCCGGACGGCGTCTGGTGGACGATCCCGCTGGCCGTGACCGGTGCGCACCGCCCCAGCGCGGCGTACGACGCGGACTCCGTCCGGCGCCACTCCGAGCTGCACACGGCCGTGCTGGTCGTCGCCGACCACGAGGCCGCCGTGGCCTTCTTCGAGGTCGCCGGCTTCAGCACCCTCTTCGACGGTGAGATGTCGGGAGCCCCCTTCGACGAGCTCGTCGGCATGCCGGCCGACGCCGCGCTGCGCCTCGCCTTCATGGTCGGCCCCGAGCACCAGCCGGCCCGCCTGGAGATCATGTCCTTCACCGGCGTCCCGACCCGTGACCGCAGCACCGACCCGGTCGGCATCCGTCGCCTCGTCCTGGTCGCGGACGACCCCGCGGCCACCCGCGACGCGCTGCTCGCGGTCGGCGCCGAGGACGTCGGCGACGGCGTCCTGCGCGGACCCGTCGGCGTCGAGATCGAGCTCGTCGCCGAAGGCGCGCGATGAGCGCGATGAGTTCGATGAGCCCCGTGCCGAACCCCCCGGTCGTGGTCGTGGTCGGGACCGGCGGCGCCGGCCTCACGACCGCCATCACCGCCGCCGAGCACGGCGCGCAGGTCCACCTGGTCGAGAAGCAGGCCGGCATCGGCGGCATGCTGCACATCGCGAACGGCGAGTTCTCCGGCGCGGGCAGCCGGCGCCAGCGCGAGCACGGCATCGAGGACAGCCCGCAGCGCCACCTCGAGGAGGTCGAGCGGATCTCCCACGGCCGCATCGACCGCGACCTCGCCGCGCTCTCGGTGCGCCACCAGGGCGAGACCGTCGACTGGCTCGACGACCTCGGCTTCGAGTTCCACCCCGACTGCCCCGGGCTGATCCACGGCCACGAGGTGTACGACGTCCCGCGCACCTACTGGGGTGTCGAGCACGGGCGCTCGGTCATCATCGTCCTGCAGCGGCTGCTCGAGGAGCAGATCGCCGCCGGGCGGATCCGGCTGCACCTGGCCACCACGATGACCGGACTGCTGCGCGAGGGCGACCGGGTGGTCGGGGTCGAGGTGGAGCACGACGGCCGGGCGGAGTCCCTGGCCGGCGACGCCGTCGTGCTGGCCACCGGTGGCTACGACGCCAACATCGAGCTGCGCAACCGCTTCCTGCCGCAGGGGTGCCGCGACGTGCTCGTCGGCTGCCTCGACCACGCCACCGGTGACGGACTGCTCGCCGCCGAGGCCCTCGGCGCCGCGGTCTCGGCCGACGGCATCTTCCTGCCGGTGATGGGGCTGATCCCCGACCCCGCTCGCCCGCAGCACGCGGTCGACTACCGCGAGGCGTTCGTCGAGATGGCCCCGGCCTACCGCGCGCCCCACGAGATCTGGGTCAACCGCGACGGCCACCGCTTCGTCGCCGAGGACACCACGAGTCCCGAGCACCGCGAGCGCGCGCTCATCCGCCAGCCCGGCAACACCATGCACGTCGTCTTCGACGCCGGCGTCGTCGCGCACGCGCCGGTCAGCCTGATCCGCAACCCCGCTGACGAGTGGACGCCCGAGCGCTTCGCCGAGGCGTGCCGCACCAGCCCGTGGGTGACCCGCGCCGACTCGCTCGCCGAGCTGGCCGCGCTGCTCGAGATCGACGCGGACGCGTTGGCCGCGAGCGTCGCGTCGTACAACGAGGCGGTCGACACCGGCAGCGACGCCCTCGGCCGGACCACCCTGCCGCGGCGCCTGGAGCAGGCGCCGTACTACGCCATCACCACCGTCGCATCCTCGATCCTGTCGCGCGACGGGCTGGCGGTCGACACCTCGCTGCGGGTGCTCGACACCGCGGGGCAGGTCATCGAGGGCCTGCACGCGGTGGGCGAGGTGCTCGGCAACAACAAGTTCGCCGGGGACAACTACGTGGGTGGCATGAGCATCACCCCCGCCATGACATTGGGCCGACTGCTGGGTCGCCAGCTGGCCGGCGCCGGCACCGAGAAGGAGAGCTGACATGGGCGAGTCCCTCATCATCGGCGGCGTCGACGCCGCATTCCTCGGGGTCAACGACCTCGCCGCCCAGCTCGACCTCTACGTCGGCCAGCTCGGCTGGGAGGTCGTGGAGGAGGGCGTGCTCCCCGCCGCCGAGGCCGCCGCGCTCTGGGGCGAGGGCATCGGCGACCTGCCGCTCACCGTGCTCAACGCCGCCGGCGCCCAGCACGGCCGACTGGTCCTCGTCCAGGTCCCGGAGCAGGAGGCCCCCGCGCACCCGCTCCAGGCCGACACCGGCCTGGTCGCGATCAACATGTACACCCGCGACATCGAGGTCAGCCACGCGACGCTGGCCGCCGCCGGCCAGCAGTGGCGGACGCCGCCGGCGACCTGGGCCGTGCCGCTGGGGGACAAGCTGGTCTCGGTGACGCAGGGGTTCCTGCTGGCCCCCGAGGGCACCGACATCGTCTTCGTCGAGCCGGCCCAGGCCCGCGGCACCGCGGCCTGGGACGCCGAGCCCGACCGGCACTACACCGAGCTCACCTCGGTGGTGTGCCACGTGCCCGACTTCGAGGCGGAGACCGCCTTCTGGGGACCCGACGGCCTCGGCCTGCAGAGCTGGTACGACGTGTCCTTCACCCACCCCGGCCTCGACGAGATGGCGCTGCTCCCCGCGGGCTCGGTCATGCGGCTGAGCTTCCTCGCCGGGCCGACCACGGCGCGTCTGGAGGTCACCCGCCTCGAGAACCGGACCCTCGGCACCGACCTCCGCGCGCAGCAGCGGACCGGGCGGCACCTGGGTCACACCGGCTGGCTGTTCAAGGTGAAAAACCTCGAAGAAACACTGTTCCGTGTGGAGCAGTTAGGCGGTACAGTCTGTACTAGAAACCAAGCTGGACCGTCGGTCCTCTTCGGCGGAAGGCCGGTGGCGTTCGTGGACACCCCCAACGGACTCCCGGTGACCTTCGTCGAGATCTCCGGCTGACGCGCGTGTCCGGGGCGCGCGTCCGAGAGCCGTCGAGCAGCGCAGCACACGTTTGACCCACATCCATCGAGAGAGAAGAGGCGCGTCTTGCGACCGCACGTGGAACTGATCCAGGAAGACGACTACGTCTGGCACGCGGCCGAGCTGCCGGGCGCCGAGGGCCGCGCGAGCGAGCGCCGCCTCTCGGTGGACGAGGAGGACGGCTCGTCCTCGCTGCGCGTCGACTTCCACACCGAGTGGGGTCGCAGCGCCGGCATCCACCACGCGAACACCGAGTACTACGTCCTCGAGGGCGAGATCGACTACGGCGGTCGCAAGATCGGCAAGGGCGGCTACGTCTACGCCCCCAAGGGCGTGCCGGTCGACTACCTCAAGATCGCCGAGGGCACCAAGCTCCTGCACTACCGCGAGTACGGCGACGCCGGCTTCGACGCGGTCGACTCCCTGGCGAGCGCCAAGGCCTGGGACGACGCCCGCGAGGACGTCATCGTCATCGACTCCGAGGCGATGAAGTGGGACGCCGTCCCCAACCCCGGCCCGATGCCCGGCCTGTTCATCAAGTACCTGCACGTGGACCCGGTCACCGGCTTCTACACCCGCCTGGTCCACGCCCAGGAGGGCTGGTCGGACCACCGCCTCGCACACCACCCGTGCTACGAGGAGGCCTACACGACCCAGGGCCACATGGAGTACAACTTCGGCACCCTGGACCTCGGCACCTACTTCTTCCGCCCCGCGCGGGTGAAGCACGGCCACTTCACCACCATGGAGGGTGGCGCCACCTGGCTGCTGCGCTCGGACGGCGAGCTGAAGAACTGGTACACCCAGAACGAGTGGGTGCGCTGGGGCGGCGACGGCGTCAACTACAGCCCCGACGGCGTCATCGAGGAGCCGCACACGCCGGTGCGTCACTCGCACTCGACGCACGACATGGCCGAGCCGTGGCGCACCGACGAGGACATGCGCCAGATGAACGCCTCGTGGCAGTTCCAGATCGACCAGGGCCAGAACAACACCCCGGTCAAGCACCAGGGCATGGGCGCCGACCCGTCGATCCTCGCGATCATGAAGGCGATGGACGCGGCCAACCTCCAGGGCGGCCACGGTCACGACCACGACCACGACCACAGCCACGACGGCGAGCACAGCCACGAGCACGGTCACGAGCACAGCCACGACGAGACCCCGGCCCGCGAGACCATCAACCTCGACTGGGGCTGGTCGGGTCGCGCGACCGAGGACCCGGAGGAGCGCACCGCCGCGGACGCCCACAACTGGGGTCGCCGCGTCAACTGGAAGGACGGCGACCCCGTCCCCGCGCCGATCCTCTCCTCGCTGCCCGTTCGCAGCCGCTCGCGCGGCCGCTGGGACGGCGACGGCATGTGATCACCCGGTGCGCCCCACGTCGTACGGCGTGGGGCGCACCACCCCGGGGCCCTGGCCCCCGCGGACCCGTTCGAGACCGCCTCCGACCGAGGCGCCCCTGAGGAGTGAAGAGCGATCAGCACCGAGACCAGCTACGACGTCGTCGTCGTGGGAGCCGGCACCGCCGGGATCCCGTGCGCCATCCACGCCGCCCAGGGCGGAGCCCGGGTGCTGCTCGTCGACAAGGAGTCCAAGGTCGGCGGCACGCTCTTCATCACCGGCGGCCACATGGCGGCCGGCGGCACCAAGCGGCAGGCCGAGAAGGGCATCGTCGACTCGCCCGAGGCGCACCTCGCCGACGTCCGCGAGATCAGCGCCGGCACTGCGCGCGACGACCTGATCACGATCGTCGCCGAGCACTCCCCGCAGACCCTCGACTGGCTCCACGAGCGCGACTTCCCGTGGGCGCCCGAGACCCCGCGCATCGTCTACGGCCACGAGCCCTACAGCGTCGCCCGCACGGCCTACGGCAAGGACGAGGGCCTCTCGATCCTGGAGGTGCTGCGCGCCGAGCTCGACCGGACCGTCGCCGAGCACGACCTCACCGTGTGGACCCAGGCGCCGGTCATCGAGCTGCGCCAGGACGACGAGGGCCGGGTGATCGGAGTCTCGGTGCTGCGCGGCAGCGACGAGGTCGAGGTCGACGCCCCGGCCGTGGTCCTGGCGACCGGCGGGTACGGCGCCGACCCCGAGCTCTTCCTCGAGCTCGAGGGTGCGCCCCTCGTCTCCGCCGCCGCGAAGACCTCCACCGGCGACGGCATCCACCTCGGGATGTCCGTCGGTGCCCGCCTTCAGGGCGAGGGCACCTACCTCCCGACCTTCGGCGGCCTGCCCGACCCGCAGGCCCCCAACCGCGCCAACTGGAACGACCGGCAGCGGCTGACCAGCGAGCGTCCGCCGCGCGAGATCTACGTCGACGTGCACGGCAAGCGCTGGGTCGCCGAGGACGAGGAGTCCATCGACCAGAAGGAGCGGGCGCTGGCCACCATCACCGACCAGACCTTCTGGACGGTGTTCGACGACCAGGCCCTGAGCCTGTCCACCGGCACGCTCAACGAGATGGTCGTCGGCAAGGACCCCGACGCGGTCCGCGCCATGGTCAACAAGCGTCCGGGCCTGCACTCGGCCCCCACGATCGCGGAGGTCGCCCGGCTGGCCGGGATCGACCCGGACGGTCTGGAGGCGACCGTCGCGGCGTACAACGAGGCCGTGGCGAACGGGGTGGACCCGGAGTTCGGCCGCACCTACCTGCCCGCGCCGATCGCCGAGGGCCCGTTCTACGCGATCCGCAACCACGCGATCACGCTGGTGACCTTCCAGGGCCTCGACATCGACACGGACTTCGCGGTCCGCGACGAGGCCGGGGAGACGATCCCCGGGCTGTACGCCATCGGCGAGGTCATCGGCGCCGGCGCCACCTGCGGCAACAGCTTCTGCGGCGGGATGCTCGTGACGCCGGCGCTCACCTTCGGGCGGCTGCTCGGCACCCGCCTCGCGGCCGGCTGAGCGGCCCATGACCGGAGCCGAGTCCGCGCCCGTGCTGCAGTCCCTGGACGTCCCGGACGACCGCTGGCTCGAGCTCACCATCCCGGGATCGGCGCCGCAGGTCCGGCTGTGCCGGCTGCACGCCGACCCCGTCTCCAAGGCCAGCGTCTCGCTGGTCCGGTTCCCGCCGGGGTGGCGCCGCCCCGGCACCGGGCACTACCTGCCCGCGGAGGAGTTCGTCGTGCTCGAGGGCTCGATCGAGGTGATCGGGACCCACCGGGCGGACGACTACGTCTACCTGCCGCCCCGCACCGTCCGCACCGACACGCGCTCCGACGAGGGCGCCCTGGTGATCGCCTGGTTCTCCGGCGTGCCCGAGTGGGTCGACGGCGAGCCGACGGTGGCCGCGCCGCAGGAACCGGTCGCACTGGACGCGCGCGGCGTCCTGCGCGCTGACGCCCCCGAGGTGCCGGGGGAGTACGCCGTGCTGGCCGACGGGCTGAGCGGCCCGCTGCACCACGACGCCGACGTGCTCGACCTCGAGGCGCGGCTGTGGGGCTGGCTCCCGGCCGGCGCCCAGCCGCCGGCCGGCCACGCGCCGCTGCACGTCCGCGCCTGGGGCTGACCGGCGCCTCCGCTCGCCCCCGACTCGGGCGGGCCAATTACCTGACATATCCGCTGGCTCTTCCCAAGCCCGCGACGACCGGGGGAGGATTCCCTCACTGATTCGGAAAGGCGTTTCGCCCTACGGAATCGTGCCCCGATCGATGCGCAGGAGAATCCATGCACCAGAACGGACCGAGCCGGGTCGCGGAACTCCTCGCCGAGGCGAAGGCGCTGCCGTGAGCTCTCCTCGATTCCGCGCCCTTGCCCTTCAGACCGCCTGCCACGCGATCAACGCGTGCCCCGACACCGCGTCGGCGCGGTCGGCGATGCTGGCCGCCGTCGACCGCATCCACGGCGAGGTGCTGGCCTCCCGGGCCAGCGTCGGACAGGACCTGCGCCTGGTGGTCCTGCCGGAGTACGTGCTGTCCGGGCCGCCGATGGGGGAGGCCCTCCCGGTGTGGGCCGAGCGCGCCGCGCTGGACCCGGACGGGCCGGAGTACCAGCGGCTCGCGGCGATCGCCGAGGACGCCGGGGTGTTCCTGGCGGTCAACAACTACGAGACCGACGAGCACTTCCCGGACGTGTACTTCCAGGCCTGTGTGATCTTCGGCCCGACCGGCGAGCTGCTGCTGCGCTACCGCCGGCTCAACTCGATGTGGGCGGTCACCCCGCACGACGTGCTGGACCGCTACCTGGAGATCTACGGCGAGGACGCGCTGTTCCCGGTCGCCGACACCGAGATCGGCCGGCTGGCGCCGATCGCCTCGGAGGAGATCCTCTACCCCGAGATCGCGCGCTGCTTCGCGGTGCGCGGTGCGGAGATCTTCGTGCACAGCTCCTCGGAGGTGGCCAGCAACCTGCAGTCGCCGAAGAACGTCGCGAAGCTGGCCCGCGCCCTCGAGAACAGCGCGTACGTCGTGTCGGCCAACACCGCCGGGCTCTACGGCACCGCGCTGCCCCCGCAGTCCGGCGACGGCAGCAGCAAGATCGTCGACCACCGCGGGCTGGTGCTGGCCGAGGCGGTCCAGGGCCCGTCGATGGCCGCCAACGCGGAGATCGACCTGGCCTCGCTGCGCGCCTTCCGACGCCGGGTGGCCATGGAGAACGTCCTGGCGCGCCAGCGCTTCGAGCTCTACGCCCCGACGTACTCGCAGGTGAGCGTGCACCCGGCGAACACCGTCGAGGGCGTCCCGGACCGCGCGCACTTCCGCAGCACCCAGGAGAGCGTCATCCGCGGCCTCGAGGCCCGCGGCATCATCTGACCCCAGGCGAGGAGACGGCACGTGAGCACCACGATCAACGACATCCTGCGCGAGAAGGTCGCCGGGGTGTGGGCGGGCACCTACACGGTGCTGCGACCCGACGGCACCCTGGTCGAGAAGTTCGACAGCCGCCAGGAGGGCCGGATGGCGGGCACCACCTGGACCGAGCGGGTCACCTACCTGCGCGCCGGCCAGGAGCCCTACGAGCACTACTACCACGCAACCGTCGAGGGCGACTCGGTCCACTTCCACAACTCCGACATGTGGGGCGAGACCAGCCGGATCGGCGCGGAGGCGGTGATCTTCTCCTTCGGGTGGAAGGACCGGCCCGACGAGCGGATCATCGAGGTCACCCGGCCCGACGGCGACTACCGGACCCGGGTCTGGCAGCACTTCGAGAACGGGGAGCTGAGCAAACTCACGATCATCGAGGAGCGCCGGGTGCCGGGCGCCGAGGCGGTCCGCTGGGACGCCGAGCAGAACCCGGTCTGAGCGCGGTGCCAGGGACGATCCTCATCACCGGTGGCGGCACCGGTCTCGGTGCCGCCACCGCCCGGCTTCTCGGCGCGCTCGGGTGGATGGTGCACGTCGCCGGCCGACGGGCCGAACCGCTGGACGCCGTCGTCGCCGAGATCCGCGGGGGCGGCGGCCGTGCCGAGGCGCACGTCCTCGACGTGCGCGACGCCGAGGCCTGCGTCGCGGTGGTCGCCGACGTGGTCGCCACCTCCGGGCGGCTCGACGCGCTGGTCAACAACGCCGGGGTGTTCCGGCGCGGCACCGCGTCCGGGGTCAGCGCCGAGGACTGGGCGACCACCCTCGAGGTGAACCTCACCGGGGCGCTGCACGCCCTCCAGGCCGCGGTCGCCCAGATGCGGCGCCAGGCGCCGGTCGACGGCTGCCGCGGGCAGGTGCTCAACGTCAACTCCGGTGCCGGGCTGCGCGGCTACGAGCCCGGGGCCGCCTACACCGCCTCGAAGTTCGGCCTGCTGGGCCTCTCCGACGCGCTGCGCCTGGAGGTCGCCCCCGACCTGGTCAAGGTCACCGACGTGGTGGTCGCGGCGGCGGTCGAGAGCGACCTGTCGACCGGCGGGTCGGTACGCCGGCTGCCGGCGCTCGTCGTGGCGCAGGCGGTCGCGAGCGTCCTGACGATGCCCGGCGCCGCCGTCCTCAGCCGGGTCGACCTCACCCAGCTGCCCGAGCCGCCGACCCTGCCCTGACCACCACCACCGACGGGGCCCGCCCGGGCGTCCGTCCCCCCGTACGACAGAGGAGCACGAGAGTGGAGCACGAGATCGTCACCGCGGTGAGCGACGTACGCGCCCGGGTCGCCGACTGGGTGGCGCGCGGCGTGGAGGGCCGCATCGAGGTGCTCGCGCAGTGGGCCGAGGAGCTGCGGGCCCGCCGGTCCGAGCTGCGGGCCGGCCTGGTCGCCGACACCGGCCGGATCGCGCTCTCGGACATGGAGATCGACTCGGTGCTGGCCTCCATCGAGCGCCAGTCGGGCTGGGCCCGGGACCTGCTCGGCGCCCCGGCGGGTCGGCCCAGCAGCGACGGCAGCGTGCTGATCACCGACGCACCGGTGCCGCTCGGCGTGGTCGGCGTGATCTCGCCGTGGAACTTCCCGCTCCAGCTCGCCCTCATCGACGCGGTCCCCGCGCTGCTGGCCGGGTGCCCCGTGGTCGTGAAGCCGAGCGAGGTCACGCCGGGCTTCGTGCCGGCGCTCCAGGCGAGCATCGCCGCGGTCCCGGCGCTGGCGGAGGTGCTGGTCGTCGTGGAGGGTGGCCCGGACGCCGGCCGGGAGCTGGTGTCGTGCGTGGACGCCGTCTGCTTCACCGGCAGCGTCCGCACCGGCCAGGCCGTGGCCGTCGCGGCCGCCGAGGCGTTCGTGCCGTCGTTCCTCGAGCTGGGCGGCAAGGACGCCGTGATCGTCGCGGCCGATGCCGACCTCGACATCGCGAGCTCGGCGATCCTGTGGGGCTCCACCGCCAACACCGGCCAGTCGTGCATGTCCCTGGAGCGGGTGTACGCCGAGCGCGCGGTCGCCGAGGAGCTCGTCGAGCTGATCGTGCGCAAGGCCGCCGCCGTGCGCCTCGCCGTACCCACGCCCGCCGACGGCGAGATGGGCCCGTTCATCGACTCCCGCCAGGCCGCGGTCGTCGCCGAGCACATCCGGGACGCGGTGGAGCGCGGCGCCGTCGTTCGCCACGGCGGCGAGGTCGAGGAGCACGGCGGGCGGCCCTACCTGCGCCCCACCGTCCTGTCCGGCGTCGACCACACGATGACGGTGATGACCGAGGAGACCTTCGGCCCGGTGATCCCGGTGATGGCCGTCGACGACCTCGACCAGGCGGTCGCGCTGGCCAACGACACCCGCTACGGGCTCTCCGGTGCCGTCTTCGGCAGCCGCGAGGTCGCCCAGGGCGTCGCCGCCCGCCTCGAGGCCGGCGGCGTCAGCATCAACGACGTGTGCCTGACCGGTCTGGTCCCGGAGGGGGAGAAGCAGGCGTTCAAGCTCTCCGGTCTCGGCCCGAGCCGGATGGGCCCGGCCTCGGTGCGTCGCTTCCTGCGCCAGCGGGTGCTGCTGACCCGCGAGGAGCCGAAGCTGCAGCCGTGGTGGTACCAGGCCTGAGGCCCGCTCCACCTCCCGCAGGTCACCTCTCGCACCTCACCAGGGCTGGATGCCCTCGTCGTCGCGGAAGGTGCCGGTCGGTCCGTCGTCGGGCAGCGTCGCGAGCTCGAGGAAGATCGCGGCGCCCTGCTCGGGCGTGCGCTGGCCCTGGAAGCCGTTGAGGTCGGTGGCGACGTAGCCGGGGCACCCGGCGTTGACGAGGATCCCGGTGCCGGCGAGCTCCTTGGCGTACTGGATCGTCACCGCGTTGAGGAAGGACTTGGATGGCGAGTACGCCGCCGAGATCGGGCCGACGGCATCGGCCTGGGCGGTCTGCAGGGTGAGCGAGCCGACCGTGCTGGAGACGTTGACGACGCGCGGTGAGGTCGCGCGACGCAGCATCGGCAGCATCGCGTTGGTCACCCGGATCGCGCCGACGACGTTGGTGTCGACGACCGCGAGGACCAGCTCGGGGCTCACCCGGGTCGGCTCCTGCGGCACCCCGCCGGTGATGCCGGCGTTGTTGACGAGCACGTCGAGCCCGCCCTCGGCCTCGAGCTGGGCGGCCGCGGCGGCGACGCTGGCGTCGTCGGTGACGTCGAGCGGTACGCCGAACACGTCGAGGCCCTCGGCCCGGAGCTTGGCCACGGCCTCCTCGCGGCGGTCGGTGTCGCGGGCGCCGAGACCCACCCGGAAGCCCAGGCGGGCGAGGCCCGCGGTGATCTCGTAGCCGATGCCCTTGTTGGCGCCGGTGACCAGTGCGGTCTTCTTCTTGTCGTGGGTGGTCGGGGGAATGCTGTTCTCTGAGCTGTTCTCTGGCATGCCTCGATCCTGTGGCCGGCGCGCGGGGCGGGTCCAAGACCGATCGGGTGCTGCTCGATACCGGGGAGGTATCGCACCAGGCGGGAGTAACGTCCGAGAGATGGAGACCCGCGAGCTGCGCTACTTCCTCGCCGTCGCCGAGGAGTCGCACGTCGGCCGGGCGGCCGAGCGCCTCGGGATGGCCCAGCCGCCGTTGTCGCTCGCCGCGGTCGAGGCCGCCGAGCGGCGCACCCGGCGTACCGCCGCGGCCGGGGCCCGGGCCCCGGTGATCCTCACCGCCAAGGCGGGCGCGTCGAGCGAGCTGATGGCCAAGCTGCTCGACGCCTATGCCACCGAGCCCGACGCCGTCGACGTCGAGGTCGTGCTGAGCCCGCCCGGACATCAGGCCGCGATGCTGCGCGACGGACGCGCCGACGTCGCGATCCTGCACCGACCCTTCGACGACACCAGCGGCTTCGACGTGGACCCGCTCAGCGTCGAGGACCAGGTGCTGATCGTGCCCGCCGGTCACCCGGCGAGCGCCCGGACCGAGATGACCCTCGCCGAGGCCACCTCGATCGCGGACCTGCCACTGCCGCGGTGGCCGCACCTCGACGGCACCTACCCCGACGGGCCCGGCCCCGAGCTACGCGACCTGACCCAGGTGCTCCAGCTGGTACGCCTCGGCCGCACCGCGCTGGTGCTCCCCGAGTCCGCACGCGCCAACCTGCGCGACGGCCTCGCCGTCGTACCGCTCACCGACGCGCCGCAGGTCACCACCGTCATTGCCTGGCCACCGCACAGCACCTCGCCCGCCGTCGCGGGTCTGGTGCGCACCGCCGGGCGGTTGTGAGGGGCGCAGCCAGCGCACGATGATCGCCCGCTCCGGCCTGATCAGGGCTTGTGCTGAGGGTGCGGGGCGGATCCTTCAACTCCAAGCGTCGGGCCGCGTGGTCCTTGCCTCGCCACCCGTCTGGTCAGGACCTCCGTGCCCATCTGGAGAGCCACGGCCACAGCGCCGAGGCCCAGTAGAAGAGCCCGGAACGATCCGAACCCGTCGAGGATCACGGCCCCGACGGTCGCAGCAGGGAGGACGACCAGGGCGAGGAGTCTGAGCGCCCACCAGCGTCGAGAACGCGGCGCACGGAAGACCGGCGACCGGGGGATCGCCTCGCCGGGCAGCTCTTCGAGGAACGCCGCAAACGGGGTACGCCCGATCAGCTCCTGCCGACCCGGATGCCGATGGATCTCCCCATCGTCTCCGTCCAAGAACCCCGCAGGGACAGGGATCTTCAGCTGCTCGACTGCCGCCCGCCACGACTGTTGGGGGTCGCCCCCGCCACGCAGAACTGCCGTCAGGCGGTGCGGATCCACGCCGAGCAGCGGTCCTATCCGGTCGGCAGTCGCACGAGCTCCCGCGAGGTCTCGCAGGTCCGATGAACTCGCGGACCATGCCGCGGTCCCTGCCTTCTCACCATGGCTCCACACGGAGATCGTGCAGCGGTGACCGCGTCGCAGCACCACCGTGACACCAGCTCGGCGACTCACTGATTCCGCCAGTGTGTCGAGGTCCGCTTCCCTCGGATCCAGGCACGCCAGCCACGTCCAGCCAGGATCGTGCGCAGGGACCAGGACGGTGCCGAACCTCTGGTGACGAGAGGCCTCGGCGACGGCGTCCCGCGGCCCATGGACTGCCGCCAGTTCGACGCTCATCGATGACCGGCCGCGATGTGTGTCGCGACCACGTTCCGAAGGCTCAGGAACTCCGTGCGTGCATCACCGAAGTAGTGCCACGGGTAGGACGCCGCCCGCGCGCCAATCGCGATGAACTGCGCATGAGCCGGGGCGAACTCCTTCTGGGCCAGGTGGACCCAGGCGAGCATGTTGCGGGTCTCGGCCACGCCGGCAGGGTCGGCGGTGTCGATCGATTCGATCCAGGCCGTAGCGCGCTCCACTGCCCCGTCGCGGTAGCTCATCCATTCCGTGCGGTCCCTGTCGGTCGGGTCGAAGAGGTACTCCGTGAAGGCGACCAACGGCAGGGTGTGCAGTCGCGACGTCGCGGGTCGCCCAGCGCTCGCCTGCTCTGCGTACTGGAACATCGCCTCGCGACTCCCGTGGTGCTTCGGTGTCAGGTAGATCAGTGCGGAGCGGTGTCCGAGGAAATGGTCGGGATCGATGTCCACCAGGGTCGCGCGGCAGGCATCGAAGTCGATCGCGTGGGCGTCGAGTCCCTTGGCGAGCACCAGCACCTGCGCCCATGGCTCCGGGTCTTCTGGCGCCGCAGCCATCGCGACCTTCAACACCGCTGTGGCGTCGTCCAGCAGGGCCAAGAAAGCGCGTACCTGATCTTCTTCCAGCAGGATCGCCCGACCGTCGCCCCTGACGTTCCATGCCTCGAGGATCATGCAGGTCGCGCGCACGAGGAGCTGGTCGGGACAGTGCGGGTCGGCCCGTCTCCAGTCCTCCAGCCAGGTGGGGAAGATGGACGCTCTGCGAGCAAGGTGTGCCACCGCCTGGCTCCGAGCAGCCCAGTCACCCCGCAGACGGAGTGCAGCAAGGAGGTCGGCCGCGGGCCCGAAGAGGCCGACTCCAGCTGCCGCGAGGGCATCGTGGAGAAAGGCCTCCGGCAGATCGATGACGACCTCGTCGTCCGGTACAAGCTGGGCTCTGATGCGGTCGCCGTTGCGATACAGCGCAGCAGTCCGACGCAGGTTGTCAAACATGGCCCCCCCCTCAGCTGATGCCTCAGCGAGGCTAGTTCGTCGTGGCATGGCGCGCTGACGCTCGACCAGGTCGCATACGTGTCAGGGGTCACGTGTCCGGGAGATGCTGCACGGCATGGCTGGCGGCAGACGAACCGCCAAGACGGTCGTGAAGGGCCGGTCGGCTTAGCAGCGTCGGTGGAAGGTGAGCTTGCCGCCGGGGAGGGTCGTGGTCTCGTACGCCGGGTCATGGGCTCGAGCGTGGTGGCGGGGGCAGAGGAGCCGGCCGCTGGCCACGCTGGTGCCGCCGCCGCGGGACCAGGGGACGTCGTGGTGGGCGTGGCACAGGCCCGGCGGCCAGTCGCAGCCCTCGGCGGTACAGCCGCCGTCGCGTAGGGCGAGGGCGACGCGGTGGGTCTTGGTGTGGAAGCGGCGCTTGCGGCCGACGTCCAAGGGGCGGCCCTGGCCGTCGAGGACGGCGGGCACGATCCCTGCCTGGCAGGCCAGCCGGCGCGCCTCGGTGGCCGAGATCGTCTCGCCGGTGTGCAGGTGGGCCGCGCGCAGACCGCCGAGCAGGGAGTCGAGGGGCATCGTGATGACGATGGTGGCGGTGACACCGCCGGCATCGGGGAGCCGGTCGGTCGGGTAGCGCTCGAGGTACTCGCAGAACGCCTGGCCCATCCGCTCAGGACCCGGCCGCCGCTCAGCCCCGATAGGTCCGGCGCCGTTCACGGCGTGCTGGTGCTTCGGAGCGGCAATGGCGAGGAGAGCGGCGCGCAACATGGCCGCGTGGTGGGTGGGGATGGTGAACCGGCCGTGGGTCTTGCCGTGCCCGTCATCCGACATCGTCAGCCGGGCCGCCGCACGCGCGGCGGCCTCCTCCCGCTCCAACCGAGCGGCTTCGGCGGCGTCGGCCTGCTCAGGCGCAGCGACCTCGACGAGCCGCTTCCCCAGACGGCGCAGTGTGATCGCGTCGTGCTCGCCCGCCTGGTCGAGGAGGAACGCCTCGGCCTTGTCCCGGGTCTCGTCGTCGACCAGGTCAGTGGGCAGGTCGTCGACGGCGTCGATGATCACCTGGGCCTGGTCCACGTGGATCCGCCCGGCCCCCAAGGCCTCGCGGACGGCGCCGTGGTGGCCGCTGTCCAGCGCCCGGGCCAGCCGCATCAACCGGTGGGTCTCCGGGCGAGTGAGACGCGACTGGTGTGCCCACCAGTTCGCGGTGCTCGTGGCACCCACCGCATCGCCCACCTCGACGGCATGCGCGTGGGCGGCAACCCGCAACCGCAGCTCCTGCAACCGGTCGATCTCGGACGTCAGCTCCAGCAGCGTCGCCCCGGCCTCGGCCTCGCTCAGCGACCACACCGGCGCATCAGCGACCGCGTCCAGGGCCTCGTGCACGCACGCCACCGCCGCGGCCACCGGGTGGTCGGACTGGGGCGGTCGAGGTGCTTCCATGGACCTACTCAACCACCCGCCACCGACAGTCCCGACCAGTCGTTGTCGCAGGTCAGAGCGCCTGTGGACAACCGCCCGTCAGCCCGACCGCGGGGCTCACCGTGGCTTCGGCACCCGGCCCATGTTCTCCTGCGCCCGACGGTGCAGGAGCGCGCGCTCGCTCTCGTTGCGGGTGCGCGCGGCCGCCTCGGTGAACGACGCCCCCGCCTGCTCGTGCCGGCCGGCGCGCTCGAGCAGGTCGCCGCGCACGCTCGGCACGAGCGGTGAGTCGCCGAGAGCGTCGGCACCCACTTCCGACAGCACGGCCAGCCCTGCGTCCGGACCGAACGCCCGACCGTGCGCGACGGCGCGGTTCACCTCGACGACCGGCCCGGGCGCGACGCGGGCCAGGACGTCGTACAGGGCCGCGATCCGGCGCCAGTCCGTGTCCTCGGCCCGCGCGGCGCGGGCGTGCTCGGCGGCGATCGAGGCCTGCAGGACGTACGTGCCGACCGGCTTGCCGCGCGCGGCGAGCTGCTCGGCGCGTCGCAGGGCGGCCAGACCGCGCCGGATCAGCATCGTGTCCCAGCGCGTCCGGTCCTGCGCCTCCAGGAGCACCGGTGCGCCGGAATCGTCGAGCCGGGCGGCCGTCCGCGAGCCCTGGATCTCCAGCAGCGCCTGGAGCCCGAGCACCTCGGGCTCGTCGGGCGCGAGTGCGGCGAGCATCCGGGCCAGCCGCATCGCCTCGTCCGACAGGTCGGGGCGCATCCAGTCGGTGCCCGAGGTGGCGGTGTAGCCCTCGTTGAAGATCAGGTAGATCACCGCCATGACGTCGTCGAGGCGCCGGGTCCGCTCCGCCCCCGTGGGCAGCTCGAACTCCGCGCGCGCCTCGGACAGGGTCCTCTTGGCCCGCGAGATCCGCTGGCCCATGGCGGACTCGGTGGCCAGGAACCCGCGGGCGATCTCGGCGGTGGTGAGCCCGCCGACGAGTCGAAGCGTCAGCGCCGCGCGGGTCTCGGCGCTCAGGACGGGGTGGCAGGTCAGGAAGATCAGCCGCAGCACGTCGTCCTCGATGTGGTCGACCTGGGCGTCGAGATCGGGCATCGCAGCCTGCTCTCCTCGGCCGGCATGACCGAGCTCCTCGACCTTGCGACGCAGGACGTCGGCCCGCCGGAAGTGATCGATGCCGCGCCGTTTCGCGGTGGTCATCAGCCACGCGCCCGGGTTCTGCGGCACGCCTGTCGTGGGCCACTGCTCGAGCGCCGCGACCAGGGCGTCCTGCGCCAGGTCCTCCGCGAGCTCCACGTCCCGGGTGACCCGGGTCAGCGCGCCGACGAGGCGGGCCGATTCGGCTCGCCACGTGGCGACGATGGCGTGGTCCGGGTCCTCCGAGCTGGTCGCTGCGGGCACGGAGCCAGCGTAGTGAGTCCCGGTCGTCAGGAGCTCCTGTTCACTCGCCCGGCGCCTCCGGGCCCTCCGAGATCTGGCGCAGGGTCGCGATCACGGTGGCCTCCGGCCAGTGCTTCGCGTGCAGCTCGGCGAACTGCTGCTGGTCGGCCACGGCCTCCTCGACGGTGTCGTACTGCAGGAGGGACCAGCCGCCGACCACCTCCTTGGCCTCGGCGTACGGTCCGTCCACCCGGCTGACGTCGCCCTGGCGGACCACGAAGTTCACGGCGTCCTCGCTGCCGAACAGGCCGCCGCCGTCGAGGAACACACCGTTGGCGACCCGCTCGCCGATGTAGGTGTCCATCGCGTCGAACAGCGACTGCGGCGGCATGCCGATGCCCTCGGCCATCCTCACGAATCCCATGAAACGCGGCATCTCGATCAATCCTCTCGTTGGCTGCTTCTCGCACAGACGTCGAACGGCCACCCGGTTCTTCGACATCGGATCTCGGGGGTTCTCCTCGCCGTGAACCTCCGGGCATCGACACCAGCGCCACGGCGGCGAATGATGAGCCGCGTGACGCGCAGCCCGGAGCAACGCACGGGCGCCGGGGCCGACGATGCGGTCGCCCCGGCGCAGCTGTCGGCGCGGGACTGGCGAGAGCTCGTACGTCGCGCAGGGAGCCACCTGATGGAGGCGCGGCTTCCGTACCTCAGTGCCGGGGTCGCGTTCTTCGCGGTCTTGTCGGTGGCGCCGCTGCTGGTGACCGCGCTCTCGGTCTACGGCGCCCTCAACACCCCGGCCCAGGCCCGCAGCCAGCTGGCGCAGATGGCGCAGGTGCTGCCGCCGCAGGTGCAGGCGCTCGTCACCGACCAGCTGACCAGCATCACCACCGCCTCGACGGAGGTGCTGACCGTGCGCGGCGTGGTCGGGCTCGTGCTCGCGCTGTGGACGGCCACGACCGCCGCGGTGGCTCTCATCGACGCGTTGACCGTGGCCTACCACGAGACCGAGACCCGGGGCTTCCTGCGTCGTACGCTCCTGGGCCTGCTGTTCGTCCTCGGCGGCGCGCTCCTGCTGGGCGCGGTGATCGCCCTCGCCGGGGTGATCTCCCGAGCCACCGACGATGCGCCGGGCTACGTGCGAGCCGCGGTGGCGGTGCTCGCGTGGCCGGCGCTCGCGGTGCTGATGAGCACGATGCTGGCATTCCTCTACCGGTTCGCCCCGGATCGGCGGGACGCGCAGTGGCGATGGACGACGTGGGGAGCCGTGGGCGCCACCCTGCTGTGGGCGGGCACCTCCGCCGCGCTGTTCGCCTACGTGCAGAACCTCGGCACCTACGGGACCACCTACGGCTCGCTGGCGGGGGTGGCGATCAGCATGTTCTGGCTCTGGCTCACCGTCCTGCTGATCGTGTTCGGGGCGGTCGTCAACGGGGAGTCGGAGCGGCAGACCCTGCGCGACTCCACGACCGGCCCGGAGCGGCCGCTCGGCGAGCGCGGCGCGGTCGTCGCCGACAGCACACCGGCTGACCTCGACCGGCCCTGACCGCCGCTCAGGCCGCGTCGAGGAAGGCGCGGACCCGCGCCACCGCCTCGGTCCGGCTCTGCACACCGAGGCGCAGGAAGACGTTCTCGAGGTGCTTGCGGACCGTCGCCTCGGAGACGTCGAGGGCACGGGCGATCTGCGCGTTGCCGGCTCCGGTGGACACCAGGCGCAGGACCTCCCACTGACGCGGGGTCAGGTGGGGGCCGCCACGCAGCTCCCGGGCCCGGCGCGTGTGCAGCTCCGCGAGGTGCGGGCGCACCAGCGCGAGCATCGCGATCTCGTGCTCGGAGAAGTCGGGCTCGTCCTTGGTGCGCCAGAGCAGGAGGCGTCGGTCCAAGCCGCCGAGCGGTGGCAACGGGACCAGGAGCTCGTCCTTGATCCCGATGTCGTCGAGCAGCGAGCCGAACGGAGTGTTGGTGTACGCCCGGCCGCGCGAGGTCTCCGCGTGATGGAGAAGTGTCGAGTGGTCGCCGGTCCGCAGCGGGCCTGCGCAGCCGTGCTCGTCCCAGAACTGCTGCCAGAACAGCGTCAGGTACTCATCGGTCGTCCCGACGACCTCCTCGCGTTCCACGCCGTCGTCGTTCACGCAGAGTGTCGAGACCCGCTTCTCGGTGACGTCCATCAGCTGGAAGGTGATGTCGAGGCACGGGATCAGCTCGCGCAGCCCGACCAGGACGTCGGCGTAGAAGATGTCGTCGGCGGCAGCGGGCCGGCACCGGTCGAGCACGTCCAGAAGGGCGCAGAGATCACAGTCCGTGATCATCGTGCGGTCCGGCACGGCGCTACCTCCGATGCGTCCGTCCCACCACACTACGACCACCGGGCGGGCTCGAGCATGCGCGTTTTCGCGTACGTCGATCCGCCAACGAAGAACGTCGCATGGCGTCTGCGAGCGGCTCGGCGCACCGTCGGACCATGACCATCGCATCGACCACCCGCCGCCGGGCCACGATCGCCGTCGCCGCAGCGGCCACAGGCCTGGTGGTCGGTGCGCTGCCGGTCGCCACCCTCGCCAGCGCTCCCGTCCAGCCGGCACCTCCCGACGTCCCCGCCCACATCGACCGCACCGACGACCGCACCGACGGGGACGGCAGCTACAGCACCGGCGGCAGCCATGTCGAGCGAGGCTGCTTCACGGCGCGTTCCGCCTGGGGCGAGGGCGGCGAGCACGTGCCCCGCTGCTTCACCTACATCGCCAACAGGCCGGCGGAGGCGCGCTGACCGACGCCCTCGAGCCGGCTCAGCCGTCGAGGGTGTAGTCGAGCAGCAGCCGGTGGGTCCCGTCGGCGTCGACGTCGATGCGACCCGTGCCGGCGATGCCGGTGAGGTCCCCGGCGCCGCTGTGCGGGACGATCACGAGGTGCTCGTCGAAGCGGTCGGAGCCGTGCGTCGACGCCGCGTGCACCACGTTGAAGGTGCCGCGCCGTCCGCCGAGCACGCCGTCGATCGCCTCGACGGCGGCGTACGAGCCGTGCCCGGTGCCGGGATTCAGGCAACCCAGGAACCAGGTCACCGAGTGGCCGGCCAGGTCGCCCTGGAAGGTCTTGACCATCTGGGCGAGAGCCGCAGGCGCTGACGTCTCCGGGACCGGCGTGCTGCCCACGGTGGTGGGGGAGTCCGTCGGGGTCCAGTCGGAGACCGTGAAGGTCGAGGTTGCGTGCATGCAACGACGCTAGTGACCCCCGGCGACGTCGGCCACCACGAATCCGGCGGCCGCGGTACGACGACGGGCCCGACCCACCGCGAGGTGGACCGGGCCCGACGTCGTACGACGCGGCTCAGCCGGCGAGCGTGCCCGGCTTGAAGACGCCCAGGAACGAGGCGATCAGGACCAGCACCCAGATCGAGTAGACCCACGGCACGGCGCGCTTCATCGCGCCGCCGATGCCGGCCTCGACCTCGGGGGTGGAGCCGGTGGTCATCAGGGCCCCGAACGCGGGCCCGAACGGACGCAGCGCGACGCGGATCATGATCCCGCAGAAGATGCAGAGGGCGTAGGCGATGATCTTGCCCGCGAGCCACTTCGGGTTGGTGTCGACGCCGAAGGGGGAGTCGACGGCCAAGGCGTACATCGCGGCGGCCAGCAGGCCCACGGTGATGCCGATGCGGACCACCCAGTCGGCGCGGTAGGCCAGGTCGGCGTGCTTCGCGGGGGACTTGAAGAAGGCGATCAGCATGATCGCCAGCCAGGCCAGCGAGCCGATCCAGGCGAGCGCCAGCGGCCACCCGTAGAAGATGTCGCGGCCGATGTCGCCGGCCGCCATCAGGGTGACACCGCTGGGCAGCATCAGGATCAGGCAGACCCGCGGCGCCAGGTCGACCATGTGCATGATCTTCATGGCCGTCGCGCGGGCGGCCGGCGTGATGCTCGGGTCGACCACGAACTTGCTGGAGTAGAACACTCCGAGGTCGCTGCCCAGCCAGTAGGTCACCAGCAGGATGTGCAGGAGGATCGCGAAGCTGTGCAGGTCGAAACCGACTGCGGGTTCGATCGTCGCAGCGAGGTCCATGGGTCTCCGTTCGAGGGCAAGACGGGATGGGGAGCGCCGCGCGGGCGGCGGCTCGGAGGCAGGGGCAGGCTCAGAGCTGGATGTCGCGCTTGACGACCTTGCCCGCGGCGTTGCGGGGCAGGACGTCGGTGGTCGACCAGCGACGCGGGATCTTGAAGCCGGCGAGACGCTCGCGGCAGAACGACTCCAGGTCGTCGGTGTCGAGGGTGGCGCCAGGGGCCAGGACGAGCACCGCCGCGACCTCCTCGCCCCACTTCTCCGAGGCGACGCCGAGCACCGCCGCCTCGGACACCGTCGGGTGCTCGGCCAGGACGTCCTCGACCTCGCGGGGATAGACGTTGATCCCGCCGGACACGATCATGTCGCTCTTGCGCCCGACGATGTGGATGAACCCGTCCTTGTCGAGGGAGACCAGGTCGCCACAGGTGACGAAGCCGTCCTCGGTGGTGCAGCGGGCGGTCGCTTCGGGGTTCTTGAAGTAGCCGTTCATCAGGTACGGCGAGCGGCTGAACAGCTCGCCGCTGCCGCCGGGCCCGACCTCGGCGCCGGCGTCGTCGATGACGCGGACCTCGGTCATGAACCACGGCTGGCCCACCGACCCGGGCCGGCTGGTGGCCTCGTCGGGGCGCAGGTTGGTGATGATGCCGCTCTCGGTCGAGCCGTAGAGCTCGTGGACGTCGACGCCGGGGAAGGCGCCCATGACCCACTGCTTGAGCTCCCACGGCAGGGCCGAGGCGTTGAAGTACAGGGTGTCCAGGCTGGACAGGTCGGCGGTGGCGATCGCCTCGTCGCCGAGCCCGCGCAGCATCTGCGCGTGGGCGGGCACCAGGAAGACCGACTGCACGCCGTGCTTCGCCACCAGCTCGAGCATCGCGGTGGGCGACCACTTGTTCAGCATCACCACGGTGCCGCCGGTGAAGACCGGAGCGTAGCCGAACGCGAACCCGGCGCCGTGGTACATCGGCGCGACCGCGAGCGAGGTCCGGCCATTGCCCAGGCCCCATTCGGTGGCGGCCTGGTAGAAGGTCAGCGACCGCGAGCGGTGGCTGATCATCACGCCCTTGGGCTGACCTGTCGTCCCGGAGGTGTAGGCGATGCAGAACGGGTCGGTCTCCGCGACCGGGCGGCGCGGGTCGACCGGCGAGGCGGCCGCGAGCGCCGCGTCGTACGTCGGGAACTCGCTGCTCTGCCCGACCACCACGAGGGGCAGCCCGGCGGCACGGACGGCCGGGCCGACGACGTCGACGAGGTCGTCGGCCGCGATCACGGCGCGCGCCTCGGAGTGCTCGAGGATGAACTCGGCCTCGGCGGCGGTGTAGCGCGGGTTGACCGGGACCATCGTCATCCCCGCCATCGCGATGCCGCAGGCGATCTCGGGGTGCTCGAGGCGGTTGCCGAGGCCGACGGCCACGTGGGCGCCGTCCTCGAGGCCGAGACCGATGAGCATGTTCGCGACCCGGGCCGCCCGCTCGCCGAGCTGGGCGTAGGTCAGGCTGCGGTCGCCGTCGACGACGGCGAGACGCTGGGGCGTCGCGCGGACGAACTCACGGACACCGTTGGCGATGTTGAGGGGGGCGCCGCCCGGGGCGAGTGACATGGTTGGCCCTTCCGGTTTCGAGATACGAAACAGCGTTCCACACCATGGCACACCTCGTCCAGCAGTTCCGTGCGGTGTCGGCCAACGGCCGGTGCTGGTCTGGGCTCGTCCGGGCCCGACCGGGGCGCTGGTTGCCAGACCCGGGAGAACGTGGGAGAAACGTCATTGCCCTGCGTGGAACAGGGGGACGCGGCGAACCGTTGGGTGCTGCGAGGCCCGACGGGGCGACGTGGGCGGCTCTCGCTCCCGTGACGACGACGACAAGATGTCCAGACATCTCCCAAGGAGTTCAGCCATGTCCCCTACGGCCAAGTCGGTTGCCGGCGGCGAGAGCCACGGCAGCGCCACCATCGCCACCGTCGAGCGCGCAGCGGACATCCTCCTGCACCTCGCGAACTCCCGCGGCCCGGACTTCGGGATCACCGAGCTCAGCGAGCAGCTCGGGATGTCGAAGGCGGCCATCCACCGGGTCCTGGCCTCGCTGCGCAGCCGCGGCCTGGTCGACCTCGACGAGCGCACCCGGCGCTACTCCCTGGGCGTCGGCGCCCTCCGTCTGGGCCTGGCCTACCTCGACCGCATCGACGTACGCCGGATGGGGCGCCCGACCCTCGAGCAGCTCTCGGCGCGCACCAACGAGACGGCGACCCTCTCGGTGCTGCTCGGTGGCCGCGAGCGCATCTACGTCGACCAGGTGACCCCCGACCGCGAGGTCATCATGTCGGTCTCGCTCGGTGAGCCCTACCCGCTGCACGCGGGCGCCTCGGGCCGCACGTTCCTTGCCTACCTCCCCGAGGACCAGGGGGAGACCTACCTCAACGAGGTGCCGCTGGACGCGCTGACCGCCAGCACGATCATCGACGCCGACACCTTGCGCGAGTCGCTGGCCGAGATCCGCACCCAGGGCTGGGCCCGGTCCTCCGGCGAGCGCAAGAGCGGTGCCGCCTCGGTGGCCGCGCCTGTGCGCAGCCACGACGGCTACCCGATCGCGGTGATCAGCGTCTGCGGGCCTGCGGAGCGCCTCGCGGGGGAGTTCGAGGGCTGCCGCGACGCCCTCGTGCACGCCGCGCGCACCATGTCGCGCCAGTTCGGCTGGACCGGGGACTGAGCGCCCGGGGCCGGCCCCCGCTCCCAGAATTAACATGAACGTTCCGGCGTTACCTCTTGTGGAACAGCGTTCCTCTAAGTGAAACTCCTGTCTAGCGCGGTGCTGTCGGCCGAGGTCGGCGCGCGCCGTGCCATCGGCCGGTCGTCCGCGTCTGCGGCGCTGCACAGGAACGAGGAACGCGATGGGCTCGCACCGATCCGTGCTGTACGGCGGCCTGATCTCGACCGCGACACCCGAGGAGCACATCCGCCTCTTCAGTGACGTGTTCGGCATGGCCGTCGTCGGCACCACCCGCCTCGACGCCGCCGCGGCCAGCGCGCTCTTCGACGCGCCGCTGAGCGGCGCGGAGCTCGTGGTGCTCCAGACGCCCGGCGTCGAGTCCGGCGTGGTGCTGGTGAGCTTCACGCCCACCTCGGCGGAGACCGTGCGCAGCTATGAGACCCGCGTCGACCGCGACGCCCTCAAGGTCATCGACTTCTACGCGCCGGACTACGAGGACGCGATCGCGCACGCCCGCGGCCTCGGCTACGAGGTCGTCGAGGCCGAGGCGGAGTACGAGCTCGCCGCCGGCACCTTCCGCGAGGCCCACCTGTGGGCGCCGGACAACGTGGTGACCGCGTTCCTCGGCGGCCCGGCCGAGTTCTTCGCCGACTTCGCCCAGGTGGGCGACCGGCGTACCAGCGAGGTGCAGAGCATCTCCGCGCCGGTGAGCGACGGCGCGCCCGTGGTCGAGTTCTACCGCGAGGTCCTCGGCTGGGACGTCGTCTTCGAGTACGCCATCGACGACCCGAGCTTCTCCGCGCTGGTGGGGATCGAGGAGCCGCTCCGGCTGCGCTCGCGCAACGTCGGGCCGAGCACCCGGGAGCCGTACCTCGGCCTCATCGACTACGGCCTGCCTGCCGACGTCGGCGGCTCGCTGCTCGGGCGCAGCGTCGCCCCGCGGCGCGGGCTGCTCGGCGCGGTGGTGCTCGTCGGTGACCTCGGGGCCGTGGTCGCTGCCGCGGGCGGCGCCGCCGGACCGGTCCAGGCCCTGGACCCCGTCGCCTTCGTGGGCCCGCGTGCCTGCGTGCTGACCCCGCCGCACGGCGTGCCGCACCTGGTCCTGGAGCGGGCGGGGCTGACGGCGTGACGAGAGTTTCGAGGAATGCCGACGGCGTGGTCCGTACGACGGACGCGCCGGACGGCGAGAGGAGTGGAGCCGTGAGGCGGACGCAGAGGGAAGTGGGGCGCCGAGCGCCCCGGTGCTCGACCTGGTCGGGGGCCGAGCGCGACGCGCGCGCGGTCGCTCGAGAGGACGCGGCATGCTGAGGATGACGCTGTCACGGCTCGCCTCGGCGGTGCCGGTGCTGATCGTGATCTCGATGGTGTCGTTCGCGCTGCTGCGGCTCTCGCCCGGCGACCCGGCGCTGCTCTCGGTCGGGATGGAGGCGCCGGCGGAGGCGCTGGCCCAGGCCCGTGCCGAGATGCGGCTCGACGACCCGATCTGGTCGCAGTACTGGGCCTGGGCGACCGACATGCTGCGCGGCGACCTGGGCACGTCGTACTCCGACAAGGCCCCGGTCACCCAGGCGATCGCCGACCGGCTGCCCGCGACGCTGCAGCTCGCCGTCCTGGCACTGCTGCTCATCGTGCTCATCGGCGTCCCGCTCGGCGTGCTGTCCGCGCTGCGCGCCAACCGGCTCACCGACCAGATCATCCGGGTCGGCTCGCTGGCAGGCATCTCGGTGCCGAACTTCGTGGTCGCGCTGTTCCTGGTGCTGGCCTTCGGGTGGTGGTTCCCCGGGATCATGCCGTACCAGGGCTTCGTCCCCCTGATGGAGGATCCGCTGCTCAGCCTCAAGACCACGCTGCTCCCGGCGATCGCCCTCGCCGCGCCGCAGGTCGGCCTGGTGGCGCGGCTCACCCGGTCCAGCATGCTCGAGGTCCTCGGTCAGGACTACGTGTCCGCGGCTCGGGCCATGGGCGTGCGCGAGCGGGTGATCATCTGGAAGGACACGCTGCGCAACGCGCTGCTGCCCGTGGTGACGGTGCTCGGCGTCCAGACCGGGTTCCTGCTCGGCGGGTCCGTCGTCGTGGAGACCGTCTTCGGCATCCCCGGCCTGGGCCGGCTGCTCGTGGAGTCCTTCACCATCCGCGACTACCCGGTGACCATCGGCGTGATGATGTTCATCGCCGCGGTCTTCGTCTTCATCAACATCGTCGTCGACCTGCTCTACGGGGTCATCAACCCCCGCATCCGGGTCGGCTACGCGAGCGGGAAGGAGTGAGCGCGGTGAGCACCAGCATCCCCACACCGCCCGCAGTCGAGCCGAAGGAGCCGGCGAACGCGCCGGCGAACGCACCGGCATCGGTCCACCGGGCCGACGAGGTCGGCCTGCTGCGGCGGCTGGCCTCCAACAAGCTCAGCCTGATCAGCCTGATCGGCGTCGTGTTCTTCCTGCTGCTGGCCCTGGTCGGGCCGTTCTTCGCGCCGTACGACCCCGCGGCGCTCGGCGACGACCCGATGGCGGCCCCCAGCGGCGAGTACTGGATGGGTACCGACTCGGTCGGCCGTGACGTCTTCTCCCGGTTCCTGCACGGCTCCCGGGTCTCGATCCTGGTCGGCTTCCTCGCCGTCGTGTTCGCACTCGTCGTCGGGACCGCGCTGGGCATGCTCGCCGGCATGCGCTCGGGCAAGTGGCGCGACTCGGTGATCATGCGCCTGATGGACGTCATCCTGGCGTTCCCGCTGCTGGTGCTGGTGCCGGTGATCACCGGCATCATCGGCCAGCGCGACCTCTCGCTCGGGCCGATCCCGATCGGGCCGGAGACACTCGTCGCCATCGCGATCGGCATCGTGCTGGTCCCCGTCTTCGCCCGCATCGCCCGCGCCAGCGTGCTGGCCGAGATGCGCGAGGACTACGTCATGGCGGTGCGCTCCTTCGGTGGGCGCAGCCGCGACATCCTGCTGCGCAACCTGCTGCCCAACATCGCCGCCCCGCTGGTCGTGCAGGCCGCCTTCGGCCTGGCCATGGCGATCACGGTCGAGGCGGCGGTCTCCTTCCTCGGCCTCGGGGTACAGCCGCCCGGCGCGAGCTGGGGCACCCTGCTCGCCGACGCGCGCCAGTACGTCACCCTCGGCGCGTGGTGGCTCGTGGTGTTCCCCTCGATCGCGATCGCGCTGTTCGTGCTGGTCTTCAACCTGCTCGGCGACCAGCTGCGCGACGAGCTCGACCCGCGGGCCAAGACCGCGATGAAGAAGAAGTCAGCGAGCCCGCGACGGGCCCGCCGTGGCACCGACCCGGTCGCCACCCCCGACCGTGTGGAGGGAGAGCGATGAGCACCATGACGAGCGACGACGCCACCAGCGCCGCCGTGCCCGAGGACCGGGAGGTGCTGCGGGTCACCGGCCTGCGGACCAGCTACCTCTTCCGCGGGACACCGGTCCCGGCGGTCCAGGAGTTCGCCCTCTCGGTGCGACCCGGCGAGATCGTCGGGCTCGTGGGGGAGAGCGGCTCGGGCAAGAGCACCGCCCTGAAGTCGATCCTCGGGATGCTGCGACCGCCCGCCGAGGTGGTCGCGGACGAGATCGTGCTCGACGGCCGCGACCTGCGTGCCCTCTCCGCCGAGGAGGCGCGACGGGTCCGGGGCGGCGAGATGGCGATGATCTTCCAAGACCCCATCAACTCCTTCAACCCCGCCTGGACGATCGGCAGCCAGTTCCGCCGGGTGCTCGCGCTGCACCGCCCGGACCTGCGCCGCAAGGACTACGACGCGGAGATCATCCGGCTGCTGCGCGGCGTCGGGATCGACGGCGCCGGCAAGCTGGACTCCTACCCGTTCCAGTTCAGCCAGGGCCAGCTGCAGCGGATCATGATCGCCGTCGCATGCGCGAGCAAGGACCTCAAGGTGCTGCTCGCCGACGAGCCGACCACCAGCCTGGACGTGACCATCGAGGCGCAGGTGCTCGACCTGCTCCGCACCCTGCGCGCCGAGCGTGACCTGGCGATGGTGCTGGTCACCCACGACCTCTCGGTCGTGGCGGAGATGTGCGACAAGGTCGTCGTGATGTACGCCGGCCGGGTGGTCGAGGTCGCCGACGTCTACGACCTCTTCGAGCGCCCGCAGCACCCCTACACCGCGCAGCTGCTGCGCGCGATCCCCGGCTTCCCGCACGATGGCGAGCGGCTCTACGCGATGCGCGGGGCGGTGCCGGGGCTCGATGCGGAGATCCGCGGCTGCCGGTTCGCCGACCGGTGCGACGCCAAGCTCGGCCCCGTCTGCGACACCGACGACCCCGAGCTCTACCCGGTCGACGACCGGGGCGCGCGGGCCGCGTGCCACCGGGTCCTCACCGACCTGCCCACCCCGATGCTCAAGGAGACGAGCCGATGAGCACCCGCCCCCTCGACGACGGCGCCCCCGCCCTGGTCTCCGTGCGCGACCTGCGCACGCACTTCCCGGTCGGCGGTGGGCTGCTGGCCCGCGCGCGCGGCAAGCAGCAGATCGTGCACGCGCTGGACGGGGTGACCGTGGACATCCGGGCCCGCGAGACCCTGGCGGTGATCGGGGAGAGCGGGTCCGGCAAGAGCACCATGGGGCGCAGCATCCTGCGCCTCGAGGAGCCGACCTCGGGCACCGTGGCCTTCCGGGGCAAGGACGTCACCTCGCTCTCCCGCGAGGACCTGCGCCAGCAGCGCCGGCACATGCAGATGGTCTTCCAGAACCCGTACTCCTCGGTGAACCGGCGCAACCGGCTCATCGACATCATCTCGGAGCCGCTGCGCGTGCACGGGATCGGTGACGCGGCGTCGCGGCGGGCCCGGTCCCTGGAGCTGCTCGAGCTGGTCGGGCTCAATCCCGACTTCCTGCATCGCTACCCCCACGAGGTCTCCGGCGGGCAGCTGCAGCGCGTCGGCATCGCCCGGGCACTGGCGACCGGGCCGGAGTTCCTGGTCGCCGACGAGCCGACCGCGAGCCTCGACGTCAGTGTCCGCGCGCAGGTGATGAACCTGCTCAAGGACCTGAAGGAGGACCTGGGCCTGACGCTGATGTTCATCAGCCACGACCTCGCCGTCGTGTCCTACATCGCCGACCACATCGCGGTGATGTACCTGGGGCGCATCGTGGAGGTCGGCAGCAAGCAGCAGCTGGAGTCGGAGCCGCAGCACCCCTACACCCGGGCGCTCTTCGCGGCCGCCCCGAAGCCGGACCCGCGCCAGCGCAAGAAGGAGGCCGTCCCGCTGGGGGAGGTCCCCAGCGCGATCGACCGGCCCTCGGGGTGCCACTACCGGCCGCGCTGCCCGCTGGCGATGGACATCTGCGCGGTCGAGTACCCGCCGCTGGAGCTCAAGGCCCACGGCCAGCAGGCCGCCTGCCACGCCGTCCCGTCGGCTCCGCTGCCGGCGGGTGCCACCGCACTGCCACTGGCGACCGCCTGAGCGATGCCCCTGAGGGACGCCCTTGGAAATGCACCGCGGCGCCCGCTCGAAGGAGCGGGCGCCGCGGTGTTTCAGCGGCGTTCGTAGAGCTCGAGGCGCTCGTCGTCGGGGCCGAAGTAGGCACGGGCGGCCACCGGGCCGAGGCCAGGCAGGTCGAGCTCGACCCGCTCGCCGGCGGCCTCGGCGCCGATCGCCTGGAGCAGCAGCTCGGCCGCCGCCAGGTCGTCGGTCTCGAGGGACGCGGTGAGGATGCCGAGCGCAGGCGGCACCGCGCGGTCGCGCTGGGAACGGCCCGGGAGCCCGACGTACTGCGCGATCTCGAGGCGACCGAGGTCGGGGGCCTGCGGGTTCATCATGTTGATGTTGTGCAGCCCGGTGCCCTCCGGCAGGCCGAAGAAGGACTCCATCCGGTGCAGCACCTTGTCGTAGAGCGGGCGCATCCCGAGCGCGGCGTAGAACTGCGCCGAGCGCCGGGCGTCGCTGCTGTGGATCGCCACCGTCTGCAGCGCCGAGGGGCGCCCGTCGTAGTCGGCCAGCAACGACCCGGGCGCGGGCTCGAGCTCGAAGACGTCGAGGAGGACCCGGTCGGGGTCGTAGGACAGCGAGTCCCAGGCCGACAGGTCGGGCGTCACGGTCCAGTGCGTGGGGCCGGACTTCGCGCTGCCGCCGTTCGTGCGTACGGCGTGCACCGCCGCCTGGATCTCCGGGACCCGGACGTTGAGCGCGTAGTGGCCGTAGTCCTGCATGGCCGAGTAGTCACCCCAGTAGAGCTCCCCGGGGCGGTCGAACTGCACCAGGCGCAGCAGCCCGCTGGTGGCGCCCTCGGGGCCGAGCAGCACGGTGTCCGCGCTCATGTCGGCCGGCAGGCCCCACAGCTGGCCCAGGGCTTCCCCGGACAGGCGCCCCGCGCCGAGCTCGACGTAGTCGAAGCACGCGGCGTAGAAGCGCCGCGAGCGCTCGAGGTCGCTGACGCCGACGGTGGCCACGCGGATCTCGCTGATCATGTGTTCTTCATCCCTCGTTCCACCTGCTGAAACATTGTTTCGGCAGTCTTGTGGTCGCGAGGAGCGGATGTCAAGGGTGGCGGTGGTGCCTGAGCTCCAGGGCTTCCGTCCCCCTTAAGTAGGACTTTATTCCTGCCGCCGGGGCTGCGGCCCTAACGTGAGTGAAACCACGTTTCGATCAGCGGAACGTGCGATCGATCCTGGACGGAGGCGCACTGATGCTGTCCTACCTGGTGCGGCGCCTGGGCGGAGTGGTCGTCGTGCTGCTGCTCGTCCTGACCATGGTGTTCCTGATGCTGCACGCCACCCCCGGCGGCCCCGAGACGGCGTACCTCGGCAGCAACCCCACCCCCGAGAAGCGGGACGCGGTGATGGCCCAGCTCGGCCTGGACCGGCCGCTGTGGCTGCAGTACCTCACCTTCGTGGGCAGCGTGCTCACCCTCGACCTCGGCCGGTCGCTGACGACCGGGACCCCGGTCACCGAGCTGCTCGGCGACCGGATGCTGGTGACCCTCGAGCTCGGCCTGGTCTCCTTCGTGGTCTGGACGGCGGTCGGCATGCTCGCCGGCGCCCTCGCCGCGGCCCGCCGCGGGCGGCTCCTCGACGGGGTCGTCCGGGTCGGCAGCGTCGTCGCCCTCTCGATCCCCAGCTTCTGGCTCGGCCTCGTGCTCGTCATGATCTTCGGCCTCTACCTCCCCGGTGTGCTGCCGAGCTCGGGCTGGGTGCCGTTCACCGAGGACCCGGTGGAGAACCTGCGCTCGCTGGTGCTGCCGGCCTTCACCCTCGGCATCGGCGCGGCGGCGGTCATCGCCCGCACACTGCGGACCTCGATGATCGAGGCGCTGGACGCCGACCACGTCGCCTTCGGCCGGGCCCTCGGGCTGCCCGAGCGGACCATCCTGTCCCGCCTCGCGCTGCGCAACGCGGTCATCCCGACGCTCACCGTGCTGGGCATGATGCTCGGCACCTTCATCGGCGGCGCGGTCCTCGTCGAGAACGTCTTCAACGTCCCGGGCGTGGGTCAGCTCGTCGTGACCTCCTTCCTCGCCCACGACTACCCGGTGGCGATCGCCGCGACGGTCTGGACGGCCGGCACCTTCCTGGTCACCACGCTCGTGGTCGACCTCCTGTACTTCGCGATCAACCCGCGCATCCGTGCCCAGTTCGTCGGAGGTGGTTCCCGGTGAGTGCTCCCGCCCTCACGGTCCGTGCCAGGCGCCGCCCGCGGCTTCCGCGTGTCCCGCGGCTGTCGGCGCTCGGCTGGATCGGGCTGGTCCTCGTGCTGGCCTTCTGCGCGCTCGCACTCCTCGGGCCGCTGTTCTCGCTCCCACCGGACGAGCGCACCGGCGGGCCGCTCGAGGCGCCGAGCGCGGCGCACTGGTTCGGCACCGACGACCTCGGCCGCGACCTGTTCGCGCGCACCGCGGTCGGCGCACGCCTCTCGCTCCTGGTCGCGCTCGGCAGCGTCGTCGCCGGCCTGGTCGTGGCCGTGCCGATCGGGCTGCTCGCCGGCTACCTCGGCGGCACCTGGGTCGACGACGTGCTGATGCGGGTCATGGAGGCGCTGCAGGCGCTGCCGGTCTTCGTGCTGGCGCTGTTCGTGGTCGGCATGATCGGGACCGGTCCCACGGACATCGGCCCGGTGACGCTCTCCGCCGGGGTCAAGGTCATCCTGCTGCTCGCGCTCTCCTTCCTCCCGTTCTTCGCCCGCGTCACCCGGGCCGCGACCCTCGTCGAGGTCCAGGAGGAGTACGTCGCCGCGCTGCGGGTGGTCGGCGTCTCGCGACGGCGGATCATGCTCGGCGAGCTGCTGCCCAACGTGCTCCCGCCGGTGCTCGTGCAGGGGTTCCTCTGGGTGGGCGTCGCGGTCTTCGCCGAGAGCGCGCTCTCCTTCCTCGGTCTCGGGGTGCAGCCGCCGCAGGCGAGCCTCGGCAACCTGCTCTCGGACGCGACCAGCGCGCTGATGATCGGCGGCTGGTGGCTCTCGGTGGTCCCCGGCCTGGCGATCCTGCTCGTCACGATCGGCATCAACCTCCTCGGCGACGAGGTCGATCGCCATCTCGGAGGCCGGCACTGACCGGCCCGACCCTTCGGCCTCCCTCGGCCGGAACCCTCTCGGGACGAACCCTCATGTCCGCGCTTCGTCGCGGTCCCGATTCGCGTCGCGGACGTCCGTCCTCACCGACCGCACCACCACCCTCTTTTCAGGAGCTCGCATGAAGACCGATTCCCTCGCCATGTCGCGCCGCGGCCTGCTCGGCACCCTGGGTGTCATCACCGCCGGCGTCACCCTCGCCGGCTGTGGCGGCGGCACCAGCACGAGCGGCTCCGGCGGCTCCGGCGGCAAGCCCGTCGCCGGTGGTGCGCTGGTGCTCGGCCTTCCCGCGCTCTCGGACTACCTCAACCCGCTGGTCGCGACCACCAACGCGCTGGCCTGGGTCACCGACCCGGTGGTGGAGACGCTCTACACCTACGACGACCAGATGCGCTCGGTCCCGCTGCTCGCGGCCGGCGAGCCGACCATCTCCAAGGACGGGCTCACCTGGACCATCGAGGTGGCCAAGGGCGTGACCTTCTCCAACGGCGAGCCGCTCACCGCCGAAGACGTCGCGGCCGTGATCAACCACGTGTCCGACCCGTCGGCGTACACCGACTGGACCAGCTACTTCGCCTACTTCGTCTCGGGCGCCAAGGCCAAGGGCCCGCGCACCGTCGTGATCTCGCTGGCGATGCCGTACGGCGTGCTGCGCTCGCACCTGAGCAATCTGCCGATCATCCACCGCGACTCGCTGAAGAAGAACGACACCACGATCGGCACCGGCCCCTACGTGATCGACAAGGTCACCCAGGGCCAGTCGGTGCTGCTGCGCCGCAACGAGAGCTACCACGGCACCGCGGGCGGCCCCGACACCCTGGAGTACCGCGCGATCCCGGACGCCGGCACCCGGCTGGTCAACCTGCGCGAGGGCAAGATCCACGTGATGACCGACGTGCCCGCGAGCAACGTCGCCACCCTGGAGAAGGACGACTCGCTCTCCGTGGAGGTCGTCGACGCCCCGATCTCGATCCTCACCTTCTTCAACGCGACCAAGGCGCCCTTCGACGACGTCCGCGTCCGCCAGGCCCTCGCCCACGCCATGGACCGCGAGGGCGTCGCCGAGCTCGTGTACGCCGGCACCGCGGCGCCCGCGCAGGGCCCCGCCGGTCCGGCCCTCGAGGCGCACGACCCGGACCTCGAGATCTACTCGGCGGCCCCGAACGTCGAGCGCGCCAAGGAGCTCCTCGCCGAGGCCGGCGTCGACGGCGTGGAGTTCACGCTGACCATCAGCAGCTCCTCGGAGGCCACCGTCAAGATGGCCGAGGTCCTGGCGCAGGGCTGGGCGAAGGCCGGCATCACCTGCCGCCTGGAGACCACCGACGCCGGCACCTGGATCACCCGGTGGATGGAGGGCGACTACCAGCTCTCGATGACCACCTACGTCACCGGCGTCAGCGCCGGGGCCAGCGCGTTCCCGCTGTTCACCTCCTACGCCTCGAGCAACACGATGAACTTCGGCTACTCCAACAAGGAGGCCGACGCGCTGATGAGCCAGGCGTGGGCGACCACCGACGACGCCGAGCGGGCCGAGCTGACCCGCCAGGTGGACCGGATCCTCGCCGAGGACGCGGTCGCGGTGCCCCCGGTCTACCCGCGGATGATCGTGGCCCAGCGTCGCGACGTCACCGGCCTCGACGCCGGTCAGCTCGCCGTGGGCCGACTGGACGCCGCCAACCTGCGGCGCCTGGCCTGAGCATGACTGCCGTCGTGAGGGAGCGCGGAGAGCCCGGGCCCGGGACGTCCGGGGCACCGGGGACGCACCCGGTGCTCCGCGTCGAGGGCCTCGACGTGACCTACCGGACCGGCCGGGGCCCGCTGCCGGCCGTCCGCGACGTCTCCTTCGAGGTCCACCGCGGTGAGGTGTTCGGGCTGGTGGGGGAGTCGGGCTCGGGCAAGAGCACCCTGCTCAGCGCGCTGATGCGGCTGCTGCCGCGGGGCACCGAGCTCTCGGCCGGAAGTCTCGAGCTGGACGGCCGCGACCTGCTCGGCATGTCCGAGTCCCGGCTGCGCGGCCTGCGCGGGACCGAGATCGGACTGGTGCCGCAACGGCCGATGACCTCGCTGTCGCCGGTCACCCCGGTCCGGGCCCAGCTGCGCCGCCTGACCGGCGGGCAGGTGGACGACGCCCGGCTGCACGAGCTGCTGACCAGCGTCGGCCTCGGCGGACTGCGCGAGCGGCTCGGGGACTACCCGTTCCAGTTCTCCGGTGGCCAGCTCCAGCGGATGCTGATCGCGATCGCCGTGCTCGCCCGCGAGCCCCGGCTGGTCCTGGCCGACGAGCCGACCACGACCCTCGACGCCACCGTGCAGGCGCAGGTGCTCCGGCTCCTGATCGACCTGCGCGAGCGGCTGGGCAACACGGTCGTGCTCGTCACCCACGACCTCAACGTGGTCGCCCAGGTCTGCGACCGGGTCGGCGTCATGTACGGCGGCCGGCTGGTCGAGGTCGCCACGACGGCCCGCCTCTTCGAGGACCCGCAGCACCCCTACACCCAGGCGCTGCTCGCGGCGATGCCGAGCAAGCACGCGCCCGGGGAGCGGCTGCGCCCGATCCCGGGCACGGTCAGCGGAGCCCAGCGGCTGCCGGGGTGCCCGTTCGCCCCGCGCTGCCCGCGCGCCGACGCGCAGTGCCGCGAGGTCGACCCCGCGCCGCGGGAGGTCGCCTCCGCGACGGTGCGCTGCCACCACCCGGGGAGGGTCGCATGAGCGCCGGAGCCGAGCCCCTCGTCCGCGTCGAGGGCCTGGTCAAGCACTACCCGGTGCGTGGTCCGCGGCGCCCGCGCGGCACCCCGGCCTCGGTGGTGCACGCCGTCGACGGCGTCGACCTGCGGATCGCCCCCGGCGAGTCGGTCGCGCTGATCGGGGAGTCCGGCTGCGGGAAGTCGACGGTCGCGAAGGTCCTGGTCGGCCTGGTGCCGGCCACGCAGGGCGTGGTCCGGGTCGCCGGGCACGACGTCGTACCGGTGACGGTGAAGGACGCCGAGGCGCGCCGACGCGTCCAGCTGGTCTCCCAGAACCCGTGGTCGGCGCTGAACCGGGCCCGCACCGTGCGCCACATCCTGTCCCAGCCGGTCGTCCTGCATGGCCGGGCGACGGGCAAGCAGGCGGTGGAGCAGCGGGTCTCCGAGCTGTTGGGCCTGGTCGGGCTCCCGGTCGAGTACCTCGACCGGCGTCCGCGGGACCTGAGCGGCGGTGAGCTGCAACGGGTCACGGTGGCCCGGGCGCTCGCGACCGAGCCGGAGCTGCTCGTGCTCGACGAGCCGACCGCCAGCCTGGACGTCAGCGTGAAGGCGACGCTGGTCAACCTGCTCGCGGACCTGCGTGCCGAGCTCGGGCTGACCTACCTGCTGATCACCCACGAGCTCGACGTGGCCCGCCACCTGGTGGACCGGGTCGCGGTGATGTACCTCGGCGAGATCGTCGAGACCGGCACCGCCGAGCAGATCTTCAGCGCACCGGAGCACCCCTACACTCGCGCGCTGCTGGCCGCCTCGCCGGCCGAGCTCGTGATCGGGCAGCTGCACGGCGACGGCCTGGTGGGCGAGGTGCCCTCGGCGATCGACGTGCCGTCGGGCTGCCGCTTCCACACCCGCTGCCCGTTCGCCACCGCGGCGTGCACCACCGAGCACCCCCTCCTCAGCAGCCGGCCCGGCGAGCGCGCCGTGGCCTGCCTGCGCATCGACGAGCTCGTCGACGGACCCGTCGCGAGCACCCCCACCGGAAGGACACAGCAATGAACCCCTGGGACCAGGACTTCCCGATCCTCAGCAAGCACATGGGCGAGTGGGAGGGCGAGTACGTCCACCTCGACCCCGAGGGCAACGAGATCGACCGGCACGCCTCGCACCTGCGGATGTGGGTGCCCGAGGACGGCTCGTGCGACATCAAGCAGATCAACACCTACACCTGGCCCGACGGCCGGGTCGAGGCCGTGGAGTTCCCCGGCATCCTCAAGGGCCGCGACGTGCACTTCGAGACCGACCGGATCAGCGGCCACATGCACCAGGCCGACGAGCTGAACATCCTGCTGACCTGGACCTACAAGGAGCTGCTCAAGGAGGGCAACTACCTCTACGAGCTGATCCAGCTCAGCCGGGACGGCCAGCAGAAGGTGCGCACCTGGCACTGGATGGAGGACGACCGGCTGGTGAAGCGGACGGTCATCCGCGAGCGCAAGATCGCCTGATCTCCCCGGGGCGGGCCGACGCCTGGCGTCGGCCCGCCCACCCCTCCTCCGAGCCGAGAACGAGAGCGAGCCATGCACGCAGACACGAACCCGGGGCGCTACCCGGTGGCCCCGCTGGCCCAGGACGCCTGGACCCTCGGGGTGGCGCAGTCCCGCATCCACCCCGCGGCGGACCGCGCCGACCTGGAGGACAACCTCCAGCACATGCTCCACCTCATCGACAACGCCTTCCACTACGGCCCCGGCCCGGACCTGCTGCTCTTCCACGAGTTCCCGATCAGCGGCTGGGACACCTGGACCCGCGAGGAGGCGCTCGAGCGCTGCATCACCCTCGACGGCCCCGAGCTGGCCGCGATCGCCGCGAAGGCCCGCCGGTTCGGCTCCTACATCGCCTTCGGCGCCTACGTGAAGGACCCCGACTGGCCCGGGCACGTGCTCAGCCTGACCAACCTGGTGGGCCCCGACGGCGACCTGGTCGCGAGCCACTGGAAGGCGCGCAACGTGCGCGGCCTGTTCCCCGGCTTCGAGCTCTTCACGACCGCCATCTACGACGTCCTCGACGAGTACGTCGAGCGCTACGGCGCCGACGCCGTCCTGCCGGTGGCCAAGACCCCGCTGGGCAACATCACGCTCTCCTCCACCCAGCTCGAGCCGGAGCTGATGCGCGCCCTGGCGATCAAGGGCGCCGAGGTCATCCTGCGCACCGCCAGCGGCAGCTTCACCGAGACCGACATCGCCGCCACCGCGCTCTACAACCGGGTCTACGTGGCGGTCGCCAACAACGCGCTGCTGCTGCGCAAGGGGCCCTACTTCGAGGACACCGGCGCCGGCGGCTCGGCCATCTACGGCCCCGACGGCAAGGTGATCGTCCGGGCCGAGGGCAAGCACGAGGCGCTGATCCAGGCGCGGATCCCGATCGCTGCGTTCCGCGCGCGGCACCTGCAGCCCGACATCCACTGGGACCTCTACCGCGAGGTCTTCGACGGCTACGTCAGCCGGTTCCCGCCGAACCTGTTCGCCGCCGAGCAGCCCCCGACCCTGGCCGACACCGCGGCGTACGTCGCGGGGCGGAGCCGGTGGACCTGAGCCGGTGGGCCTGAGCTCCGGCCGTCTGAGCGGCGCCCCCGTGGGGCGCCGCTCAGCGGTCGGCCGGAGCGCTGCGGGCGATGACCCGGTCCTGGGCGTTCAGGAACAGCTCGAGGGTCAGGTCCATCAGCTCACCGCACACCCGCTCGGCGCCCTCGACGTCGCCGGCCTGCACCAGGTCGACCAGACGCCCGTGGCGGGCGGCGGTGTCGGGGGAGAAGTGCTGGTAGCGCTGGAAGTCCGGCACCCGCAGGCAGGCGTGCACGGTGCCCGCGAGGCGGGCGAGCATGTCGTTGCCCGAGCCGAGGTAGAGCAGCCGGTGGAAGGCCGTGTCGGCCTCGATCATCAGGCGGGGGTCCGCGGCGCGCGTCGCGCGGTCGATGCGGACCACGGCGTCGGCGAGCGCCTCGAGCACCGCCGGGTCGGCGTGGGTGGCGGTGAGGCCGGCGGCGAGCGGCTCGAGGCGCTCGCGCAGCTGGAGGGACTCCCGCAGCTGCACGAAGCGGCTGGCGCCGGAGGCGCGCCAGCGGATGACCTGCTCGTCCAGGAGCGCCCAGCTGCCCGGATCGGTCACCGTCGTACCGGCGCGTTGCCGGGCCTGGACCATGCCCTTCGCGGCCAGCGTGCGCAGGCACTCGCGCACCAACGAGCGCGACACCTCCAGCTCGGTCGCGATCCGGTCCGGGTCGATCACGCCGGTGAGCTCCCCGGCGGCGATCCGACTGCCGAGGCGCTCCACGATCCGGCCGTGCATGCTCGCCAGCTCCGCGGGCTCCGGCGGGACCGGAGGGTACGGGGACCGCGTCACCGTGGCCGCCGTGGCCCGCGAGGCCGCGGGACGGTGGGCCGGCCGGCCGTCGGAGCCGGTCGAGGACATCGGGCGCGGGCGATCCGCCACGGTCGGTCCCTTTCAGTAGGAGGGCAACGCAGTGAGCGCACCATATAGGAATAGTGTTTCGGAGACCGGAACGAAAGGTGACGACATGACCACCCCCCGGCCGGCAGCGGCTGGCGCCGGTGCCACGATCGCGACGGTCGAACGCGCGGCCGACGTGCTGCTGCACCTCGCCGCCGATCCGCGCGCCGACCACGGCGTCACGGAGGTGGCCGAGGCGATGGGGCTCTCGAAGTCGGCCGTCCACCGGGTGCTGAGCTCGCTGCGGCGCGGCGGGCTCGTCGAGCTCGACGAGCACACCCGTCGCTACTCCCTCGGCGCCGGCGCGCTCCGCCTCGGGCTGAGCTACCTCGACCGGATCGACGTGCGGCGGCTTGCTCGCCCGGTCCTGGAGGACCTCTCGGAGCGGACCGGCGAGACCGCGACGCTGTCGGTCCTGCTGGGCGAGCGCGACCGCATCTACGTCGACCAGGTCACCCCGGAGCGCGAGGTGATCATGTCGGTGTCGCTGGGCGAGCCCTACTCGCTGCACGCCGGCGCCTCGTCCCGGGTGTTCCTCGCCTTCCTGCCCGACGCCCAGCGCGAGCGCTACCTGGCCGGGCCGCTGACCTCCGCGCGGGGGGCGACCGTCGTCGACGACGCCGGCCTCCGCGAGGAGCTGGCCCGGGTGCGCGCCCAGGGTTGGGCCCGGTCCGCGGGGGAGCGGCAGGACGGGGCGGCGTCGGTGGCCGCACCGGTGCTGCGCCACGACGGCACGCCGGCGGCGGTGATCAGCGTGTGTGGCCCGGCCTCCCGGTTCGCCGCCGAGCTCGACCACTGCCGCGAGCTGCTGCTCGAGGCCACCCGCTCGCTCTCCACCGGGCTGGGGTGGGTCGCGGAGGACTGATCGCCGCGCGCCGAGCGTCTCGGGCTGGGTGCGCGCCCCTTGTGCGGCACCGGATCGAGGGCCACAATGATTCCACTAGGCGAAACATTGTTTCACAAGGAGGAATCGGTGATCGAGCGCCACTACGTCAGTCTCCCGGGCGGGCAGCTGCACTACCTGCGTGCCGGAGCGGGGGCGCCGGTCATCGTGCTGCACTCCTCGCCGATGTCCTCGGCCTGCATGACACCGTGGATCGAGAGGCTCGCGGCGCACTTCACCGTCTATGCCCTCGACACCGCAGGCTACGGCCAGTCCGACCCGCTGCCCTCCGGCGACGCCGACCCCGAGATCGCCGACTACGGGCGCCGGGTGCTGGAGTTCGCCGACGCCGTCGGGCTGGAGCGCTTCGTGCTCGCCGGCACGCACACCGGGTCCAAGATCGCCCTGTCCGCCGCGGTCCTGGCGCCCGAGCGGGTCGCGCAGCTGGTGATGGACGGGCTGGGCCTCTACACGGTCGAGGAGATGGCCGAGCAGCTCGAGCACTACACCCCACGGGTCGAGCCGGTCTGGCACGGCGGCCACCTCACCGAGGCCTGGCACCGCATGCGCAACATGTGGACCTTCTGGCCCTGGTACCGCCAGGAGGCCGGCCGGCGCCTCGATGAGTCCATGCCGGCGCTGGCCGACCTGCACCAGATGACCTTCGACATGCTGCGCGCACGCCCGGACTGGGGCCTGGCCTATCGCGCCGCGTTCCGCTACGACGCCCGAGCGGCGCTGCGCGACCTGCGGGTGCCTGCGGTGCTGCTCGCCAAGCACGCGGACCCGCTGCACGAGCACCTCGACCGGCTGCGGGTCGAGGCCCCGACGATGGAGGTGCGCAGCGTCGACAACGCCACCCACCTCGAGGACCTGGTGGCGGCCTTCGACCGCGGCCTCGGCCTGGCCGACGCCCCGCCCTCCCCGCCGGTCGAGCACCGCGGGGGTACGACGCGGACCTACGTGCGCACCGAGCACGGGGTCAGCCACGTGCGCATCGACGGCGACCCGGGGGCGCCCCCGCTGCTGCTCGTCCACGGCTCGCCGGGGTCGGCGGACAGCTTCGAGGGCCTGATCGGTGAGCTGGCACGGGACCACCTGGTGGTCTCGCCCGACACGCTCGGCAACGGCTACTCCTCCGCGCCGCGCGGCGAGGACCCCCGCATCGAGCAGTTCGCCGCCGCCGACGCCGCGGTGCTCGACGCGCTGGGCCTCGCCGGGGTCACGGCGTACGGCAGCCACACGGGCGCCTGCATCGCCCTCGAGCTGGCCTGCCAGCGCCCGGACCTGGTGGCCACGCTCGTCGCCGACGGCCTGCCGGTGCTCGAGGAGGCGGAGCGCGCGGACCTGCTGGAGAACTACTTCATCTCGATGGAGCCGGAACGACACGGCGAGCACCTGCTGCGCGCCTGGCACACGATCCGCGACGTGCAGCTGTTCTGGCCGTGGTACCGCCAGACGGCGGCGACCGTGCGTCCCACGGCGCCCTCGGAGCCCGCGCACCTGCACCGGCTGGTGCTGGAGTTCCTCAAGAGCGGGCCGACCTATCGGCACTCCTACCGCGCGGCGTTCCTCTTCGACTCCCGCGAGCGGCTTGCGGCGGTGTCGGTGCCGACGCTGGTGTGCGCGGCCCCCGAGGACATGCTGCGCCGCGGCAGCGAGGAGGTCAGTGGCGAGGGCCGGGTCCGCTTCGTCGAGCTGGACCACGCCGACGGGCGCGACGCGGCCTGGGCGGTGCGCCAGGCCTGACCCGGCCCCCGCGAGAGCGGGACGTACGACGACGCCCGCCGCTCCCCGAGGGGAACGGCGGGCGTCGCTGCGTCAGGCCCCGATCAGCGGGTCAGCCAGTCAGCCGATCAGCCGATCAGGCGGTCGGGCGGGCCAGGAAGCGCCCGGGCGTCTCGTCGGTGACGACGCCGTCGGTCATGATCTGCTGGCCGCGCAGGAAGGTGTCGGTGACCTTCGCGGTCAGGTCGGCGCCCTCGAACGGCGTGTACTCCTGGCTGGAGACCGAGTCCTCGGCGCGCACCGTCCAGGCGTGGTCGACGTCGACCAGGGCCAGGTCGGCGTCCTTGCCGACGGCGATGGCGCCCTTGGTGGCACCCAGGCCGTAGCGCTCGGCGGGGTTGGTCGCGGTGAGCTCGGCGATCCGGCCGAAGGCCAGGCCCCGCTTGCGCCCCTCGGAGACCATCCCGGCGAGGAGGTACTCCGCGCCGCCGAAGCCCGACTTCGCCACGAAGACGTCGTCCTTGGGCTGGCCGAACTTGAGCTCCTCCTTGCAGCACGCGTGGTCGGAGACGACCCAGTCGATCTTGCCGTCGAGCAGGTAGTCCCACAGCGCCTCGACGTCCTCGCGCGGACGCAGCGGCGGGTTGACCTTGCCGCCGACGCCGTGCGCGGTGTCGCAGTCGGCGAGCAGGTGGCCCACGGTGACCTCGCGGCGGAAGTCGATGTGCGGGAACGCCGCGGCCATCGTCAGCGCCGCCTCGACGGCCTTGCGGCTGGTGAGGTGCAGCAGGTTGATGGTGGGCAGGTTGGTCTCGTGCGCCAGGTAGGAGGCGATCGTGACCGCGAGGCCCTCGGAGTGCGGGGGACGCGAGGCGGAGTACGCCGGGAGCCCGGTGAGGGTGCCGTCCTCCTCGACCATCTTGGTGTAGGCGGCCATGATCTCGGCGGTCTCGCAGTGCAGCGAGAGCGAGATCTGGTCGGCGATCTCCGGGTTCTCCTCGCGGGCCTTCTGCACCCCGCGCATCACGAACTCGAAGTGGGCGTAGTCGTAGCGCTCGCCCTCCGGGGTCATCAGGAACTGCGACTGGTCGCTGCTGCGCCCGTGCAGGCCGTAGGAGCCGTAGAACATGAACACCTTGAACGAGGTCACCCCGTGGTCCTTGACCAGGGCCGGGATCTCGGAGATCTGCGACTTGCTCATCGGCGCGAGGTGGTAGGTGTAGTCGATCGTCGCGTTGCCCTCGGTCAGCGCGAGCACCTCGGGGAAGAAGTCGGCGTAGTCGCCGGACTTGTTGAGGTAGTACTGGCCGGTGCGCATGTAGGACAGCGACGTCGTGACGCCGCCCTGGGCCGAGGCGCGCGACTCGGTGCGCACGTCCTCGGGCAGCGGGTTGTAGATGCCCCAGTGCTGGTGGGCGTCCACGACGCCGGGGAAGGCGACCTTGCCGCCGCCGTCGACGACCCGGGCGGCCGAGTCGGCGGGGATGCCGGCCTCGATCCGGGCGAACTTCCCGTCCTTGACGGCGATGTCCACGGTCTGGGGCTCGTCGTGGCCGGGGAGGACGGCCTTGACGTTGGTGAGGAGGACGTCGTACTCGGTCACTCGGAATCTCCTTGCGGGGTGAAGGTGGACAGCGGCGTGAGGACGGACACCAGGTCGGTGGCCGTGTGGAGCGAGAGCACCTCGGAGCTGACGGACTCGGCGAGCGACGGCGCCAGGCGCCCGGCGACGTTGTCGCTGAACTTGCGGGCCAGCTCGGCGTCGGAGAGGGGGTTGGCCGGACCGCCGCGGTTGGCCAGCACCTCCTCGACGAGGACCTCGCCGGAGGTGGTGGTGAGCGTGACCACGGCGGGGAACTGGAACGGGTAGATCTTGTTGCACCGCTCGTCGGCGACCACGTCGACCTTCGCCATCAGGTCCCGGCGGGCCGGGTCCTGGGCGAGGGCGTCGGTGTAGTCGTCGAGCCCGGTGCCGAGGCCGCCGCCGCCGAACAGGCCGGCGGCGAAGGCGTACGGCCCGGAGAACTGGGCCTGGTAGCCGGTGACCGGGGTCCGCTTGACCTCGATCGGCTCGCCGATGGTGCGTACGGTCGAGCCGGCGACGCCCACGACGACCGAGGCGACGTCCTCGGGACGGACGCCCCGCTCGCGGAACGCCCGGCCGGCGTCGACGGTCGTGTGGGTGAAGTGGTTGGCCGGGTAGGGCTTGAAGAAGATGCCGGGGACCGACCACTCGGTGCCCAGGCCCTCGGTGATCGCCTCGGGGAAGAACTGGCCGTGCAGCCAGGCCTGGAAGAACCCGAAGCGGCCCTCGAGGACGGTCGGGGGACCGGTGAAGCCGCGGCGCACCAGCTGGGCGGCGGTGACCCCGGCCTGGGCGGCGTAGCCGCAGTGCAGGCGCTTGACGGTGCCGCCGGTGCGGTTGGCCTCGATGATGCCGGAGGCCAGCGAGGCGGTGATGCCGAGCGCGTCGGCGATGCCGTCCTCGTCGAGGCCGTAGGCGATCGCCGCGGCGACCGCGGAGCCCATCGCGCCGGTGATGGAGGTGGCGTGCTGGCCGTGCTCGAAGAAGACGGAGTTGCCGAGCTCGGCGTCGTACCCGGCCATGCCGAGGCGGACGGCGACCTCGAGGCCGACGGCGATCGCGCGCACCGTCAGCTCGCCGCTGGCACCCGCGTGCTCGGCGGCGGCCAGCGCGGCCGGGACCACCGAGGCGGACGGGTGCAGAACCGAGGGCAGGTGCGTGTCGTCGTAGTCGAGGGAGTGGGCGAGCACGCCGTTGGCGAACGCGGCCTGGATCGCGCTGACCCGGGTCGGCTCGCCGACCACCGTCGCCTGCGGGTGACCGCCCTGGTCGAGCACGTGGCCGATGGCCGCGGCGCTCGTCGGGAGCCGGTGGGCGGCGACGCAGAGACCGAGCACGTCGAGGGTGCGCTGGCCGACCGAGGCCACGACGTCGGCCGGTACGCCGTTCGTCGCGGCGTCGACGGCGAACGCCGCGAGCTGCTGGGCGAGGGTCGGGCCGGCGCCGGGCTCGCCGGTCGGGTTGCCGGCGGGGCGGGCGTTCGCCGCGGGGGAGTAGCTCATGCGCCGACCACTGCCAGCGGGCGCACCGGGGAGCCGGTGGCGCCGAAGAACTTCAGCGGCGAGAGCACGAACAGGAACTCGTGGACGCCGGCGGCGGCCAGCGCCTCCAGGTCCATCGCCTCGATGATGTAGATGCCGGACTCGACGAGCAGCACCCGGTGGGCGGGGAGCAGGCCGTGGCCCGCGCCCGGCTTGAGCTGCTCGTAGGCGATGGTGTCCGCGCCGGTGGCGTGGATGCCGTGGCCGGCGAGGAACGCCGCGCCGGTCTCGGAGACGCCGGGCACGCCGGTGGACAGACCGCGGTAGAGGTCGCCGTCGCCGTTGTCGAAGTGCTGGCCCCAGCCGGAGCGGACCAGGACGACGTCGCCCTCGCGGATCTCGGTGCCCTGGGCGGCGAGGGTGGCCTCGAGGTCGGCCACGGTGATCTCCTGGCCGGGCTCGAGGCGGTCCACGCCGAGGGTGCCGGGCACGTCGAGCAGCACGCCGCGGCGCACCATCGGCTTGATGGTGTGCGCGCCGTGCTCGAGGAAGCGGCCGCCGACCTGCGCGGCCTCGGCGTCGAGGTCGCCGTGCAGCTTGCCGTCCTGGGAGACGTGGCTCAGCGCGTCGATGTGGGTGCCGACGTGGGTGCCCATCGAGATCATGTCGTTGGCCGCGGAGCCGCCGTCGGAGCGCACCATGTCGCCGTGCCGCCGGGGGAGCGCGTGCCAGTACGCCGGGTGGTTGGGCGACTGCGGCATGCCGACGGTCAGCGTGCGGCCCAGGTCGAAGATCTCCAGGCCGGCAGCAGCGGCGTCCAGGAGGCGTGCGGTGGTGGAGTCGGTCATCTGTCCTCGGATTCGGTGCGTGCAGGTGCAGGGCAGGTGCGGGCGTGGGTCAGCGGATGTCAGCGGATGACTGAGCGGCTGCGCAGGTCGGCGAGCTCCTCGGCGCTCAGGCCGAGCTCGCCGAGCACGGCGTCGGTGTCCTCGCCGTGCTCGCGACCGGTGAACCGGATCGAGCCGGGGGTCTCCGACATCCGCCACATGACGTTGTGCTGGAGCAGCGGGCCGAAGTCGCGGTCCTCGACCTCGGTGAGCATCTGGGTCTCGCGGACGTGCGGGTCCTCGACGATCTCCTTGGCGGAGTAGATCGGCGCGATCGCGGCGCCGGCCTCGGTGAAGGCGTCGACGACCTGGTCGCGCGTGCGGGCGCCGATCCAGGAGCCGACGTACTCGTCGAGCTCGTCGGCGTGCTGCGCGCGGGTGTTGCCGGCCGCGAACCACGGCTCGTCGATCACCTCGGGGTGGCCGACGAGTTGCAGGACCCGCTCGGCGATGGCCTGGGCGCTGGTGGAGATCGCGACCCAGTGACCGTCGGAGGTCTGGTAGGTGTTGCGCGGGGCGTTGTTGGTGGAGCGGTTGCCGTGCCGGGTGCCGACGACGCCGGTCTGCTGGTAGACCGTCGGGCCGGGGCCGACCGCGGTCATGATCGGCGAGAGCAGGTCGAGGTCGATGACCTGGCCGCGGCCGCCGTTCCGCTCCCGGGCGAGCAGCGCCATCGAGACGGCCGACGAGGCCGCGATGCCGGCGATCGAGTCCGCCAGGCCGAACGCGGGCAGTGTCGGCGGGCCGTCGGCCTGGCCGGTGAGGTGCGCGAAGCCGCTCATCGACTCTGCCAAGGTGCCGAAGCCCGCGCGGGCGGCGTACGGGCCGGTCTGGCCGAAGCCGGTGATCCGGACGATGACCAGCCCGGGGTTGACCTCGTGCAGCTGCTCGGGGCCGACTCCCCAGCGCTCCAGGGTGCCGGGGCGGAAGTTCTCGACGACGACGTCGGCGGTGGCGGCGAGCCGGAGGAAGAGGGCTGCACCGTCGGGCTCCTTGAGGCTCAGCCCCACGGTGCGCTTGTTGCGCGCGATCTCCTTCCACCAGATCGGCGTGCCGTCCTTCGCCGGACCGTGGCCACGCATGCCGTCGCGCTTCGCAGGGTGCTCGATCTTGACGACGTCGGCGCCGTAGTCCCCGAGGATCTGGCAGGCGAGCGGGCCCGCGAGGATCGTCGACGCGTCGATCACCGTGTAGCCGGTGAGCGGTCCTGCGGTCATTGACTTCCCTCCGTTGTGTTCCGCCTTGCGAAACTCTATTCCAGAAACCGCAATATAGGGCGGATCATCCGCCGAGCGCCAGTGCGCCGGCGGGGCGGTCTGTGCGGGCGTCGTCGAGCGGGGCCGCGCGCCCGGGCCGGGAGGGTGTGCTCCCCGGCCGCCGACTCAGAGGAGCGGTGCGGCGAACCCGCCGGCCCGGCCGAGCATCGCCGGGGCCTGCGGCAGGCCCAGCTGCTCGGCGATCCAGGTGCCGGTCTCGGCGACCAGTGCCGCATCGACGGGGTCGGTGGTGGGGATCCCGGACTGGTGCAGCAGGTAGAGCAGGTCCTCGGTGGCGATGTTGCCGGTGGCGCCGGGGGCGAAGGGGCACCCGCCGATGCCGCCGGCCGAGGCGTCGAGCACGCTCACGCCGGCCTCGACCGCGGCCAGCGCGTTGGCGTAGCCGGTGTTGCGGGTGTTGTGGAAGTGCGCCCGCAGCGGTACGTCGGCGCCCAGGGCGCGCAGCCCGCCGACGATCGCGGTGACCTGGCGGGGCACTCCGACGCCGATGGTGTCGGCGATCGCGAGCTCGTCGGGGCCGGCGTCGAGGCAGCCCTTGGCCACCTCGAGCACCCGCGCGACCGGGACGGGGCCGTCGAAGGGGCAGCCGAAGGCCGCGGCGATGATGACGCTCGCGCGCACGCCGGCGTCGCGGGCGGCGGCGGCCATGTCGTGCCAGGCGGCGATCTGGGCGGCCGTGTCGGCGCCCTGGTTGCGCAGCGCGAGGCCGTCGGAGGCGACGACCACGGCGGTGACCTCGGTGCAGCCGGCGGCCACGGCCCGGTCGAGGCCGCGGCGGTTGAGCACCAGGCCGATCGACTGGAGGCGCTCGTCGTCGCGGACCGCCGCCAGCACGTCCTCGGCGTCGGCCATCTGGGGCACCCGATCGGGGCGGGCGAACGCGGTGACCTCGATGCGGCGCAGGCCTGCGTCGAGGCAGCGGCGGATGAGCTCGGCCTTGATCTCGGTGGGCAGCACGCGCTTCTCGTTCTGCAGTCCGTCGCGCGGGGAGACCTCGACGATCTCGACCGGTGCTGCGGGTGAGACGGTGGGGGTGCTGCGGGGGGCGGTCGGGTGCGTCGTCACGGTGTCGTCCCAGTCCTCGGGGGTGTCGGGTGCAGGCCGATGATATCGGATATACGATCACCGACATGACCAGTTCCGAGACCGTAACCGGCCCGCTGCACGGAGTGCGCGTCCTGGAGGCCGGCCAGCTCCTCGCCGGACCCTTCGCGGGCACCCTCATGGGCGACCTCGGCGCCGACGTGATCAAGGTCGAGCCCCCGGGCATCGGCGACTCCATGCGCCAGTGGGGTCGTGCCACGGCCGCCGAGGGCAAGTCGCTGTGGTGGCCGGTCGTCGGGCGCAACAAGCGCTCGGTGACCCTCGACCTGCGCCAGGCCGAGGGCCAGGAGATCTTCCTCAAGCTCGTCGAGCAGGCCGACATCGTGGTGGAGAACTTCCGCGTCGGCACCTTCGAGAAGTGGAACCTGGGCTACGAGCAGCTCAAGGCCGTCAACCCGAAGATCATCTTCGTGCGCGTCAGCGGCTACGGCCAGACCGGCCCCTACGCCAAGCGCGCGGGCTACGGCTCGATCGGCGAGGCGATGGGCGGGCTGCGCTACATCGTCGGCGACCCCGACCGGCAGCCGTCGCGCACCGGCATCTCGATCGGTGACTCGCTGGCCGCGATGCACGCCACCATCGGCGCGCTCGCCGCGCTGCGGCACCGCGACGTCACCGGCGAGGGCCAGGTCGTGGACTCCGCGATCTATGAGGCCGTGCTCGCCATGATGGAGAGCCTCGTGACCGAGTGGGACGCCGCGGGCTACCAGCGCGAGCGCACCGGCGCGATCCTGCCGAACGTCGCGCCCAGCAACGTCTATCCGACCGCCGACGACAGCATGGTGCTGATCGCCGCCAACCAGGACAGCGTCTGGGGCCGCCTCGCGGAGGTCATGGGCCGCCCCGAGCTGGCCAAGGAGGGGCAGTACGCCACCCACACCGGCCGCGGCGAGCGCCAGGCCGAGCTCGACGAGCTGATCTCGGAGTGGACCCGCACGGTCGACTCCGAGGAGCTGCTCGGGCTCATGCACGAGAACGGCATCCCCGCCGGCCGCATCTTCAAGGCCGAGGACATGCTCACCGACCCGCACTTCGAGGCCCGCGAGGCGATCGTGCGGGTGCCGGATGAGTCCTTCGGCAGCCTGGCCATGCAGAACGTCGTGCCCAAGCTGTCCGCCACGCCCGGCTCGATCCGGTGGACCGGTCCCGAGCTCGGTCAGCACAACGGCGACGTGTACGGCGACCTGCTCGGCCTCTCCGAGGACGAGCGCGCGGCGCTCCTCGAGCGCGGCGTGATCTAGAGCGATGGCGACCGAGCGCTCCGCGGACTACTCCTCGGCCGGCTTCCTGGGCCGCATCGGCCCGGGCAGCGCCCCGGCCGTGATCGTGGTCGACGTGTGCCGCGCCTACCTCGAGGGCGGTCCGCTGACCGACGAGGGCGGCCGGTTCGAGGCGGCGCGCGCGAGTGCGGCCCGGGTCGTCGACGCCGCACGCGCGGCGGGCCACCCGGTGCTGTTCACCGAGGTGCGCCTCGCCCCCGGCCGCAGGGACGCCGGCTGGTTCGGCGTCAAGGTGCCCGGCCTGGCCGCCTTCGAGCAGGGCTCGCCGTGGGCCGAGGCACCCGAGGCGCCCGCGCCGCAGCCCGGCGAGGTGGTGGTGTCCAAGCAGTACGCCTCGGGCTTCTTCGGCACCTCGCTCGCCTCGACCCTGCGCGCGCTCGGCGTCGACACGACGTACGTCCTGGGGTTCTCGACCAGCGGCTGCGTGCGGGCCACCGCCCTGGACGCGCTCCAGAGCGGGTTCCGCCCGCTCGTGGTGCGCGACGCCAGCGGTGACCGCGACGCGGGCGTGCACGAGTCCAACCTGTTCGACCTCGACGCCAAGTACGCCGACGTGGTGTCCGAGGCCGAGGCCATCGACCAGCTGCGGGCGATCGCCCCGCGCGACCGCGACCTGACCGGAGGACCTGCATGAGCATCGTCGAGCTCGACTCCCCAGACCTGACCTGGGGCCAGCACACCGTGGCCGGCGCCGACGTGCCGGCCGGGATGGTGATGCTGCACGCGGACGCGGAGCGGCCCTACCGCGCCGTGCTCGTCGGCTTCCCCGACGGCTGGCGGCGCGACGTGACCGGCAACCAGCCGGCCGGCGAGGAGATGGTCGTGGTCTCCGGTGCCCTGCACATCAGCGGACGCACCTGCGGCACCGGCGAGCTGCTCGTCGCCGAGCCGCACACCACGCGGGCCGCGACCTCCACCGAGCCGGGCACCCGTGCCGTCGTCTGGTTCACCGGCGCCCCCGGCGGCTGGAGCGAGGGCGAGGCCGAGCACCCGGGCAAGCTCGACGTCGTCCCGATCGCCCCGGGCCTGGTCCGCGGCCCGAGCGCCACCCTGCCCGGCACCATCGAGGTCCGCGACGACGTCGCCGGCGCGGTCTTCGACAGCGACGCCGACCTGGTCTGGCCGGACACCCAGCGCTACCTGCACCTGCCCGCCGGCACCCCGGCCCCGCAGCTCCCCGGCCGCGCCGTCATCCGCATCTGGGGCTGACCCACCCAGCACCACCAGACGCCCGCCCCCGGCCTGCCTGCCGCGGGGCGGGCGTCTGCGTGGGGGGCGGCTGCTTGTCACGCGGGGTTGCTGCCGCTCCACACGCGTCGTACGACGGGGGAAGCGTCGACAGTCCGTGGGAGGAGCCCGCGGCCCCGCCACAAGTCCCGACCCGGGCAACCACGAGCCCCGGCTCGGGCGAGACGACGAAGCGCCCGGACCCTCCCTCGCGGGAGGAGCCGGGCGCTCGAGGTGTCTGCCGGGTCAGGCGACGGTGTCGGGCGAGGCGAGGGTCGCGGCTGTGGCGGCCGCGGCGTCGTCCTCGAAGGTGTCGCGGATCCACAGGAGCGCGAGCACGGCGGCGAACATCGCCGGCACCAGGACCAGCATCGCCAGGGCCAGCGGCTCGCCGTCGTACGACGTGGAGCCGATCAGGTCGGAGGTGACGCCGATGAGCAGCGGGCCGACGGCGCCACCGAGGGTCACCAGGAAGGTGAGCAGCGCGAAGCCCATGCCCCGGCGGTCCGCCGGCACGACGTCGGCGGAGGCGGCGGTCAGGTTCGGGATGGCGGCGGCGAAGCCGGCGCAGGCGACGCAGACGAGCGCGATCCGCAGCCACAGGCCCGGCAGCATCACCGCACCGGTCAGCGCGACGGCGCCGACGAGCAGGAACCCGGTGGCGACCTTGATCCGCCAGCCCGGGCGGATGCCGTGGAACTTGTCGCCCATCCGGCTGCCCAGGATGATGCCGATCACGATGCCGGTGCCGCCCACGCCGCCGGCGAGGCCCGAGGCGGCGTCGTAGCCGAGGTCCTCGGTGCGCTGGAGGAACGTCGGCAGCCAGTAGAAGAGGCCGGCGACGCCGAGCGACAGCAGCGCCTGGCCGAGGATGATGCCCTTGAGCGTCTTCACCTTCAGCAGGCCCTTGGCCTCGGCGAACAGCGAGCTGCTCGACGCGGTGAGGACGCCGTGGGCGCCGTCGGACTCCACGGCACCGCCGCGCAGCCGGTCCATGCGGTCGCCCAGGCCGCGCAGCGGCTCCTTGAGGGTGAGCACGAGCAGTGCCACGACCAGGCCGGGCACCGCGGCGACGAAGAACACCGCACGCCAGTCCATCGCCTCGGCGATCGCGCCGCCGAGGATGACGCCGGTGGGCAGACCCATGTAGTAGCCGGCGCGCTCGAACCCGAAGGCCTTGCCGCGGCTGCGGGCCGGGTAGTAGTCGGCGATCAGGCTGGAGGCCGGGGGGTTGTAGAGCTGGCCGGCGGCCCCGATGAGGACGCGTACGGCGAAGAACATCACCAGGCTGGTCGCCAGACCGCTCAGCACCGAGCAGATCGACCAGATCAGCACGACGACGAAGATCGTCACCACGCGGGGCGCCCGGTCGGCGAGGCGCCCGGCGGGCAGCAGCAGGATCGCGGCCGCCAGGCTGGCGGAGGTCGGGATCGCGCCCGCGACGGTGTCGCTGAAGCCGAAGTGGTCCTGGATCGCGGGCAGGGCGCCGGAGATCAGGTTGATCTCGACGCGGTCGATGAACGCGACCAGCGCGATCACGACGGCGGGCCACCATCCGAGGGGGGCCGGCTTGGAGAGGTCGACGCTGCGGGCGGGACGCTTCGGGAAGACGTCCAGCATGACGGTCGAGGACGCGGCCACGCCGGACGAGGCTTCAGCGGCCTCGGCGGCGGGCCGCTGGGGAGCCACGTCGTGCGTGTCGGTCATGAGATCTGCTCCTGTCGTGGAACCTGATGTGCAACGCTTGGTTCAAGATCGTACAAGATATATAGGAGACGAGCTTGTCCGTCCTACGCGTCGCCGCCGTCCAGTTCGCCGCCACCGAGGATGTCGCGGAGAACCTCGCGACCTGCCTGCGCACGATCGATGAGGCGGCCGCCCGGGGCGCCCGGGTCGTCGTGCTGCCGGAGTTCTGCAACCACGTCTCCTGGTACGGCTCGCGCGAGCACGCTCGGGAGAAGGCCGTGACGCTCGACGGCGAGTTCGTGGCCGCTCTCGCCGAGCGCGCCGCCCGGCACGGGCTGCACCTGATGGCCAACCTCACCCTGCTGCGCGAGGACGGCCGGGTGAGCGGCAGCAACGTGCTGTTCGGACCCGACGGCGCGGTGCTCTGCGTCAGCGACAAGCAGGTGCTGATGGGCAGCGAGCGCGACCACATCGACACCGCCGTCGACCGCTCGCCGGTCGTGGTGACCGACGTGGCCCGCTTCGGGCTCTACTCCTGCATGGACGGCGTCATCAACGAGACCCCGCGGATGCTCGCCGTCGAGGGCGCCCAGGTGCTGCTCAACAGCGTCAACTCCTTCGCCCTGGACGAGGCGACCCTCCACGTCCCGGTCCGTGCGGTGGAGAACAAGGTCTGGGTGGTGGCCGGCAACAAGGTCGGGCCGCTGGTGCCCGAGCACAGCATCCAGGCGGTCGCCGAGCGCGTGGGCGTCCCGGTCGAGCGCCTCCACGGCGCGGGGGAGGCGCAGATCGTGGCGCCCGACGGCACCGTGGTCGCCCGTGGTCCGCGCACCGGCGAGGCGGTCGTGGTCGCCGACATCGAGGTGGGGGCCGCCGACGACAAGCGTCGCCCGGACGGCACCGACCTGATGGCCGCGCGCCGCCCCGAGATCTACGGCCCGATCGCCGAGGAGCCGCGGGGACGCCGCGCTCCCGCCGGCGCCCCGCGCGCCGTCGCCGTCGTCGTTGCCCCCGCCCCCGGCGAGGACGTCGCATCGCTGCTGGCCAAGGCCATCGCCGAGGGCCCGGACCTGGTCGTGCTGCCCGAGCTCGCCGCACACGGGGACGGTACGGCGGCCACGCCCGCCCGCGACGGCCTCGCGCCAGCCGACATCGCCGCCGCCCTGGCCGGCACCTCCACCCTGGTCGTGACGAGCGTCGTCGACGGTGGTCGCCACCTCGGCGTGGTCGTGGGCGAGGGCGGTGTCCTGCTCGAGCAGCCGCAGCTGCACCGCAGCGAGCGCCACGCCGGCTGGCACACCGAGCTCGGCGACGAGGTGGCGGTGCTCGAGACGGCCTTCGGTCGGCTGGTGGTGCTCGTGGGTGACGATGCGCTCTACCCCGAGGCGTTCCGGCTCGCGGCGTTCCAGGACGCCGACGTGGTCGCGGTGCCGTTCAGTGCCGCCGAGCCGCACGACCTCGACCTGCTGCTGCGCGAGCGCGCGGCGGAGAACCGGGTCAACCTGGTCGCCGGCTCGCGGCGTACCTCCGCGGAGCTCAGCGGTGCCGCGGTGCCGCTCTCGCCCGACTTCACGCTGTGGGGCGACGGCTGGGAGACCGGGTTCGCCGGCGTCATCAGCTGTCCCGAGCTCGTCGTGGCGCACGAGTCGCTCACCACCGTGTCGCTGCGCCCGGAGTGCGCGACCAACCGTTTCGTCAGCAAGGGCACCGACGTCGTCGACGGTCGCCCGTGGGCCCTCGCGGCACCGCTGGTCACTGCCCGCTGATCCTCCGGGAACGACGGAGCCCGGACTCCTGGGGGAGTCCGGGCTTCGATCCGGAGCGTCCGCGCCGGGTGATCGACGTCGCTCCCGTTGATCGGGACGCGGGTCAGGCGGTGGCCTCGCCGCGGGCGGCCAGTGCCTCGAGCATCGCCTGCTGGGTGCTGTCGAGGTGCGCGATCCAGGCGGCCTTCAGCCCCTCGGTGTCGCCGGCGCGGGCGAGCCGGAGCAGCTCCTCGTGCTCGTCGATGCGGCGCTGCTGGGTCTCCGGCTCGCGGTCGAGGTTGTCCATCAGCAGGTGCAGGTAGCGGTCCGCGGACTTCCAGAGCAGGTCCAGCACGCGGCGGTCGGCGCTGCCGAGCACGTGGTCGAGCATCGCCTCGTGGAACGCGTGGTGCTTGGCGGCCAGCAGGGCCGGCTCGCGCACGATGCCGACGTACTCGGCCAGCGCGTCCTCGGCGGTCTTGAGGTACTCCTCGCGCATCGAGGCCATCGCCCGCACGGTCAGCTCGCCCTCGATGAGCTTGCGCAGCTCATAGATGTTGGTGAGGTCCTCGGCGCTGAGCGAGGCGACGAGCGCGGAGCGGCCGGGGCGCAGGCTGATGACGCCCTCGCTCTCCAGGCGACGCAGCGCCTCGCGCACGGGGATGTGGCTGACGGCGAACTGCTCGCACAGGTCCACGATCGAGACCGCGGAGCCGGGGGCGATGTCGCCGTTGAGGATCGCGCGGTGCAGCTCGTCGGTGACGCGGTCGACGAGGGACTGGTGCGCGATCGGGCGTACCGAGGTTGAGGCCGATCGGGCCATCGGAGCTCCTGAGGGTGACGGGGGGCAGGGGGGATGCCTCGGACAGGCCCAAATCATATATCGCCCGCCGAGGAGATCGGCCCGCTGGCGCACGGAGTCACCGGTCGGGACCAAAGTACCCTTGCGCACCCTCGAAGAAGATATTGTATATTCTCCTACGAGGATGAGGAGGTGAGCCGTGGTCGATCCACAGGTCTTCCGGGACGTGCTGGCCCAATGGCCCAGCGGCGTGACCGTCGTGACGACACTGGCTGCCGACGGCAGCCGGATCGGGATGACTGCGAGCTCGTTCTCGAGCGTGAGCGCGACACCCGCGCTGGTCTCCATCTGTCTGGACCGCAAGCTCTACACGCACGACCAGATCGCCCAGGCCGGGTGCTTCGGCATCAACGTCCTGGCCAAGGACCAGATCGAGGTCGGTCGGCGCTTCGCCGGCATGGTCAAGGACTGCCCCGACCGGTTCGCGGGGGAGGAGTGGTCGACCGCCGAGACCGGCGTCGCGCTGCTCGACTCCGCCCTGGGCTGGCTGGACTGCCGCGTCGTGCACCAGTACGACGGGGGCGACCACACCATCTTCGTCGGGGAGGTGCTCGCGGCGAACGCCGCGCGCCGCTCGGCGCCGCTGCTCTACCACGCCCGCGGCTGGGGCCAGTTCGCCGACGTGCTGCCCGAGGTGGCGACCCTCGCCGACGGCGGCGCCGTCCGGGCGCTGCGCGAGCGGGGCGAGGACCCCGAGTCCGTCGCCGCGGTGATCGCGGCGCTCGCGGGGGCAGGGATCCGGGTCCGGGTGCTCGACCTGGTCGGCTCCGACCCCGGCGCGGACCCCGCCATCGTGGCCGTGAACGCGGTCGACACCCAGGCCGCCCTCGACGCGGTGCCCACCTGCGTCGACCTCGCGACCACCAGCGCCCGGGTGGGCGACCGGCTCCAGGCGGAGCAGGCGCTGAGCCTGGGCATCGGGACCCTCGAGGTCGTCGCCGACCTCGGGGGCGACCCTGCTCTCGGGGCCGACCCCGACGAGGCCCTCGCCCGTGCACTGGCCGCCATCGAGGGCGTCGAGGACCGGGCCGCGGTGACGCTGCTCGACCCGTTCGGCCCGGCTCGCGCGGAGAGCGTGATCGCCGCAGTGGTCACCCTCGCCGCCCGGGGGGTCCGCGAGGTGTGCCTGCCCGACACCGACGGCCGCGCGACCGCGCTCGAGGTCCGCGCCCTGCTGGCCGAGGTCACCCGCCTGGCCCGCCCGACCGCGCTGCGCGTCGCGCTCCACGACCGGGACCGCCTCGGTCTGGTCAAGGCGCTCACCGCTCTGAAGAGCGGCGTCACCCACTTCGACACGACCCTCGGTGGACTCGACGGTGCCGTCGCCACCGAGGACCTGGTCCGGCTGCTCGAGACGCTCGACGTCACGACCCCCGCCGACCCCCACACGCTCTCCGGTCTCGCCCAGCAGCTGCGCGGCGAGACCACCTCGGGCCTGCCCGGCCCGGAACCGGTCGCCGACCGGCCGGAGCTCGCTCCGGAAACTTCCACCCCTGACACCGTAGGAGCCGCAGGATGACGGCACGACTGACCGCAGAGCGCCTTCTGCCCGACCTGACCCCTGCCGAGCGCGCCCGCGCCGAGCGGGTCGAGTCGGTGCTCCCGGCGATCGCCGCTGCCGCCGAGGCAGCCGACGCCGCGGGCAAGCTGCCCGAGGGCCACCTGGACCTGCTCGGGGAGGCCGGCCTGCTCGGCCTGGTGATCCCCGAGGAGTTCGGAGGGCTCGGGGGCGGGCTGCGTGACCTCGCCGCCACGACGTACTCGATCGGCACGGTCTGCGGCTCGACCGCGCTCGCGTACTTCTTCCACTGCTCCTCCTCCTCGCGCGGCATGCTGCCGATGGCCGCCCTCGAGGCCGGCCTGTACGGCGACGAGGAGGCCCCCGTCGTGCGCGCCTTCGCCGAGAAGGTGCTGACCCTGATGGGCGCCGAGCGCAAGTCGATCGGCAACTTCGCCTCCGAGGCGGTCAAGGCCTCCAACGCCAACGTGCTGATCCAGACGACCGCCACGCGCACGGAGGGCGGCTGGCTGCTCAACGGCGAGAAGTCCTTCGGCTGCCTCTCCGGCTCCGGCGACTACGCGCTGGTCACCGCCCGTCGCGAGGACATCGAGGGCCTCGACGCGCTCAGCCTGTTCCTCGTCCCCAAGGACGCGCCGGGCTCGCGCCCCCGCCTGAACTGGTCGGGCCTGGGCATGCGCGCCTCCGACAACTTCGGCCTGGTGCTGGAGGACTGCTTCGTCGCGGAGGACCTGGCGCTGACCGTCCCCGGCGGGTTCACCCGCGCGACCCAGATGTCGCGCGGCTCGTGGGTCGGCAACCAGATCGCGATCGCCGCGATCTACGCCGGCATCGCCCAGGGCGTCTGGGACTACGCGCTCGGGCGCACCATGGCCGCGACGTTCGCCGACACCGGCAAGCCGATCGCGTCCTCCCCGATGCACCAGGTGCTGATCGGTGAGGGCGAGCGCCACCTCGCCGAGGCGCACCTGTGGCTGCGCCGCCAGATCGAGCTCGAGGTCAGCGACCCGCCGATCCTCCCCAAGGCCGAGGTCGTCCAGAGCTGGAAGCTCGCCAAGGGCGCGATCTGCGAGCACGCCCACGACGTCGCCCTCACGGCACTGAAGATGTGCGGCACCTCCGGGGCGCTCATGGGCAACGAGATCGGCCGCGCGGTGCGCGACACCACGATGGGCCTGGTCCAGGCGTTCCCGGCCGAGCGCGGCAAGCTCGACCTCGCCAAGATGATCGTCGAGAAGGAGGGCTGGGCCGGGCTCACCACGACCGACAGCTTCAAGGCCCCCACCCCGAACGGCGCCGCCAACGGCAACGGGGCCGTCAACGGCACGCCCGCCGGCGCCGGTGCGCCGACGCTGGAGAAGGCATGACCGCCACCGACGCGACCGGCACCGCCGCTCGCCTCGAGGTCCCCGAGGTCGTCGAGATCATCGCGGGCGTGACGGCTGTCCCCGGTGACCGCCTCGAGCTCGTGCTCGAGGACCCGTTCACCGGTGCCGAGCTCGGGCACGCCGTGGCCAGCACCGCCGACGCCGTCGAGCGCGCCCTGGCCGCGGCCACCGAGGTGCACGTGTCCGGCTCCTGGTCGAGCACGCCGATCGAGCGTCGCGCCGACATCCTCGAGGCGATCGCGGACGCCGTGATGGCCGAGGTGCCGCGCCTGGCCGCGCTGGAGTCCTTCGCCACCGGCGTCCCGGTCAGCCAGACCCAGATCGTCGCGCTGATCGACCACGCCGCCTTCCGCCTGGCCGCCGCCGCGATCCGCAACGGCGCGCTGCACGAGGTCACCGCCGGCGAGAGCGGCCGCGCCGTCGAGGTGCACCGCCTCCCGCTCGGCCCCGCGCTCAACCTGGTGCCGTGGAACGCCCCGGCCCCGATGGCCGCGCACAAGATCGCCAGCTCGCTGGCGGCCGGTGCGCCCACCATCCTCAAGCCGAGCGAGTACGCGCCGTACGCCACCACCGAGCTGGGGCGCATCGTCGCGCGCGTCCTCGACGACGAGGGCGTCGCGCCCGGCACCTTCCAGCTGGTGCAGGGCGGCGCCCACGTCGGCGGGACGATGGTGACGGACCGCCGGATCCGCGCGGTCTCCTTCACCGGCGGGCTGATCGGCGGCAAGGCCATCGCCGCGGCCTGCGCTGCGAACTTCACCTCCCTGCAGCTGGAGCTGGGCGGCAACAACCCGCTGCTCGTGCTGCCCGACGCCGACCCGGCCGCCGCGGCGCAGCACGCCGCCGACCTGCTCACCACGCTCAACGGCCAGTGGTGCCGCGCGCTGGGCCGCCTGATCGTGCCCGAGGCACTCGCCGAGGAGATCGTCGAGCTGACCCTGGGTCGGCTGGCGCAGCTCCAGGCCGGTGACCCGCTCGACGAGACCACCCAGCTCGGCCCGATCGTGCACTCGGTGCACCGGGCCCGCCTGGTCGCCGCGATCGAGGAGCGGGTCCAGGCCGGCGGCACCGCACGCGCCGCGACCGCGCTGCCCGAGGGCGGCCACTTCCTGGCGCCCACCCTCATCACCGGCGTCCCCGACGAGGCTGCGCACGAGGAGGTCTTCGGGCCGGTCGCGACCGTGCACACCTACCGCACCGAGGAGGAGGCGCTGGCCCTGGCCAACGCGACCCCCTTCGGGCTGGAGGGGTACGTCGTGGGCTCCGACGAGGAGCGCGCGCTCGCGGTGGCCCGCCGCGTCCAGGCCGGCGAGGTCAAGGTCAACGGCTCCACGATCATGAACCTCCACCTGATGACGCCCCGCCCCGCGTGGGGCTGGTCGGGCATGGGGGAGGAGGGCACCGTGGAGACCATCCGGATCTTCACCGGGGCCCGCGTGGTCGGCGTCGAGGGCGGCTTCGCCCTCCACGGCCGGTGACCTCGCACCACCTCCTGCGGGCGGCACCGGCCGGTGCCGCCGACCGGCTGCGGGCCCTGCTCCAGGGCACCGAGCTGGTGCACCTGCCGGGGGTGCACGACGCGGTCAGCGCGCGGCTCGCGAGCCGTAGCGGCGCGCGCGCCCTGCACCTCTCGGGCGCCGCGGTCTCCGCGGTGGAGCTCGGCCTTCCCGACATGGGCTTCGTGCACGGCACCGACATCGCCCGCCGGGCCGCGGTCATCGCGGCCTCGGCGGGTGGCGTCCCGCTGCTGGCCGACGCCGACACCGGCTACGGCAACGCCCTGCAGGCGCGGCACACCGCGCTGGCCTACGCCGCCGCGGGGGTGGCCGGTCTCCACCTGGAGGATCAGGTCTCGCCCAAGCGGTGCGGGCACATGGCCGGCAAGGCGGTGATCGGGTGCGCCGAGGCGGTGCAGAAGGTGCGCGCCACCATCGACGCCGCGACGTCGCTGGTCGTCGTGGCCCGCACCGACGCGCTGTCGGTGGAGGGGATCGACTCCGTGGTCGAGCGCTGCCTCGGGTTCGCCGACGCCGGCGCCGACGCTGTCTTCCCCGAGGGGGCGGGCCTCGCCGACCTCGAGCGGGTGCGCGACGCCCTGGACGCCGCCGGCCACCGGGTGCCGATGGTCTGGAACCGCTCCGAGGCCGCCGGTCCGGTCGAGGCCGGCCCGACGGCGGCCCAGCTCGCCGAGGTCGGCGTCCGCGCGGTGATCCACCCGGTCTCCGCGCTGCTGGCCGCCGCCCGCGCGATGGAGCAGGTCTACGCAGCAGTCGTCACGTCGGGCTCCGCAGCCGGCACCGAGCGCTGGGAGTGGTCCTCGCTCACCGGGCTCACGGGCCAGCCCGAGCTGCTCGACGAAGAGAAGCAGTACGCCGTCGCCGAGGCCACCCCCTCGGCGCACCTTTCGAAAGGGAACCGATGACCACCACCCCCCACCACAGCACCGTTCTCGTGGCCGGCGCCGGCGCGGTCGGCCTGACCGCCGCCCTGGTCCTGGCGCGTGCGGGTGTGCAGGTGACCGTGCTCGAGGCCGGCGCGACGCTGTCCACGGAGTCGCGCGCCTCGACGTTCCACCCGCCGAGCCTGGAGATGCTCGACGACCTCGGCGTCCTGGAGCCGCTGATGGCCCGCGGCATCGTGTCCACCGGCTTCCAGTACCGCGATCGCCGCTCCGGCCCGATCGCCGACCTCGACCTCGGCGTGCTCTCCGAGGACACCCGCTTCCCGTTCCGCGTGCAGTGCGAGCAGTCCAAGCTCACCCCGATCCTGCTGGAGGTCCTCGAGGGTCTCGAGCATGTCACCGTCCACTTCGACCAGCGTGTGGTCCAGGCCGAGACGACCGCCGAGCAGGCGACCCTGACCACCGAGCGCGGTGACGTGTTCACCGCGGACTGGGTGCTCGGCGCCGACGGCTCGAACTCCCAGGTGCGCCAGACGGCCGGCTTCACCTTCGAGGGCATGACCTACCCCGAGCGCTTCCTGGTCGCCTCGACCACCGAGGACCTCGACACGATCCTGCCGGGCATCTCGGCGGTCAACTACGTCTTCGACCCGACCGAGTGGCTGGTGCTGCTGCGCACCCCCGAGCACTGGCGGATCCTGTTCCCGACCGACCCGAGCACCCCCGACGAGGTCGAGATCGACCCCGCCCGCGTGCAGGAGCGCCTGGCCGGCGTCGCCGACCTCGGCCGCGACTGGGACGTCCTGCACACCACCCTCTACCGGGTGCACCAGCGGGTGGCCGACACCTTCCGCAAGGACCGGCTGATCCTGATGGGCGACGCCGCCCACATCAACAACCCGCTCGGCGGCATGGGCATGAACAGCGGCGTCCACGACGCGATGCTCGAGGCGCTCGCGCTGATCGGCGTGCTCGACGGGTCGGCGTCCCTCGACGAGCTCGACGAGGTCTGCGAGGCGCGCCGCCAGGTGGCGCTGTCCTACGTCAAGACCATCACCCACGACAACTGGGAGAAGCTGCGCCAGGACGACCCGGCGGCGCAGAAGGCCTACCACGACGAGCTGCGCACGCTGGCCTCCGACAAGGAGAAGATGCGCAAGCACCTGCTCAACACCTCGATGATCAACTCGCTGCGCAGCGGCCAGGTCGTCGACATGGTCGGCGTGGGCGGTACGCAGGCGTGAGGATCGAACGCGAGAACCCGGCGCGCACCGACGAGCTCGTCGGTGCCGTCGAGTCCTCCGACGCGGTGGCGGTCGACGAGGTCGTCGCCCGCGCCCGCGCCGCCCAGGCGCAGTGGGTGGCGGTGCCGGTGGACAAGCGCGCGGCCCTGCTGCGCGAGGCGTCGGCCCGGGTGCGCGAGCACCTCGAGGAGATCGCGACCCTGACCGCGCGCGAGACCGGCAAGGTGCTCGCCGACTCGCGCGGTGAGGCCGGGTTCGCCGCGACCGTGCTCGGCTTCTACGCCGACCGCGGCGAGGCGCTGCTGACGCCCGGCGGGTACGACGACGTGCGCGGCCGGATGAGCGTGCGGCACCGCCCGTACGGCGTCGTCGCCGCGATCACGCCGTGGAACGCGCCGCTGATCCTCACCACGCTCAAGCTCGCCCCGGCCCTGGTCAGCGGCAACGCGGTGGTCGTGAAGCCGTCGCCGTTCGCGCCGTTCGGCATCGGCCGCCTGCTCGAGCTGGTCGGCCGCGACCTGCCCGCCGGCCTGGTCCAGGTCGTGCACGGGGGAGCGGAGACGGCGACCGCGCTGGTCTCGCACCCGGGCGTCGACCGGGTGGCGTTCACCGGCGGCGAGTCGGCCGGGCGGGCGATCGCCTCGCTGGCCGGTCGGGCGCTCACCCCGAGCGTGCTCGAGCTCGGCGGCAACGACGCCGCGCTGCTGCTCGACGACGCCGCCCTCGACGACGCCGCGCTGGAGCGCCTGGTGATGGCCGCCTTCGCGACCAGCGGCCAGGTCTGCATGGCGATCAAGCGCCTATACGTCCACCGCAGCCGGCTCGACGAGGTCGTCGCCGGGCTGGAGTCCGCGGCCGCGCGGGTGCTGCGTACCGGCGACCCGCTGCACGACGGCGTCAGCATGGGCCCGGTCGTCAGCGGCGACTCGGCCGCGCGCGTGACCGGGCTGGTCGAGGAGGCCCGGGCCGCCGGCGCCGAGGTCCGCGAGCTCGGCACCGTCGACCCCGCGACCGACCTCTCCCGTGGCTACTTCGTGCGACCCACCCTGGTGCTCGGGGCCGGGGACGCCTCGCGGATCGTGGCCGAGGAGCAGTTCGGCCCGACCCTGCCGGTGCTCGCCTTCGACGAGGTCGACGAGGCGGTCGCCCGCGCCAACGCCGGCGACCTGGGCCTCGGCGGCTCCGTCTGGTCGGCCGATGAGGACCGCGCGTTCGCGGTCGCGGCGCGCCTGGACGCCGGCTTCGCCTTCGTCAACACCCACAACCGCACCGGCATGGCGCTGCACGCGCCGTTCGGCGGCGTGAAGCGCTCCGGCTGGGGCCGGGAGTACGGCGACGACGGGCTGTGGGAGTACGTCCAGCCCTGCGTCGTGCACGCCCCCGCGGCCTTCCGCGCCGGGGGCGCCGGCCTCGCGGCCAACGCCTATCCCGGGTCGTGAGAGATCGGGACCAAGGTCCCGAGCCGGGCCGCTCGATATAATATATAGTTCAGGCATCACCGCCCGAGATCCCGAAGGACACCCATGAGCCAGAACCTCAAGTACGTCCAGGACTTCCTGGACGACGCCCCGGTCACGGACGTCTCCGCCGTCTTCGCGGAGTGGACCGACATCATCGAGGGACTCAAGACCAAGGCGATGGCGCACTTCGACCTGTTGCGCGACCCCTCCACGGAGGAGCTCGAGGCGTTCTCCTCCGACGTCGAGGGCGGCCCCTCGGGCAGCGTCCGCGGCTACACCGGCCCCGACGTGGACTGGATGATCCACTCCCACATGCAGAACAAGGGCCTGGGCTTCGTCAACGTCCACCTGACCATCTGGCTCGGTCCGCACATCGACGTGCCGCACTTCGGCATGGCCCTCGGCGCGTTCCCGCAGGCCTGGATGTTCCTGGACTCGGTGCCGCGCAAGGTCGTCTCGACCGACGTCGACTACTTCCGCAAGTACTACGAGCCGTTCAACCAGGAGTGGCTGACGCTGCACAAGGAGACCCCGGGCATCGAGGAGTTCGTCTCGCGCGACGCCTTCGTCCGGGCCACCTACTCCCCGACGGCGTGGTCGTTCATGGCGCCGGGCTCGCAGGAGATCTTCGACCTGGCCCGCAAGACCGCCAACGCCCACATGGACCGCTGGCTGCAGTGGGTCGACGAGGCCACCGCGGTGCCGGTCGAGAAGCGCGCCGAGCTGGCTGCCAACGACCTCGCGACCCGCCGGAACATCGCCGAGCTGGACCCGGCCAACGTGGTCGCGGTCCGCTACTTCGGCGAGGAGCGCACCGCTCAGCTGGTCCGCGCCCTGTGGGGCGGCGACCGGGCCCTGCCCCGCCCGCTCGAGGCCTGACGACGACGCGATGAGCTCTCCTGTCCTGGTCCGGGCGGTCCGCGAGGCGGTGCGCGTCCCCGGCGCGCCCGCCCCGTACGACACCGCCCACGTGACCATCCGGCACCCGGCCCGGCCGGCGTCGACGGAGGTCGAGCGGATGAGCGGCATGCTCCCCGCCGACGCCTCCGGCGCGCCGTACCCCGTGGTCGTCGTGGTGCCGGGCGTGAACGTCTCCTCCGAGGGCTACCGCTGGCTGGCGATCGCCCTGGTCGAGGCGGGCTACGTGTGCGTCACCTACGACTGGGTGGGGGAGCTCTTCGCGGGCCAGAACGGCCTGACTCCCGGGGTCGACCTGACCGCGGTCGGGCCCGAGACCTACGGCACCAAGCCGACCACGCCCGCGCTGGCCGCGGTGCTGGACCGGCTCGCCGAGCTGAGCTGTGCCGACGGCGGCGACGGCGGCCCGCTGCGCGGGCTGCTCGACCTGGGCCGCGTCGCCCTGGTCGGCCACTCCGCCGGCGGCACCGTCGCGCTGCAGTCGGCGAGCCCGGAGTGGTTCCCCGGCGTCCGCGCGGTGGTCACCTACGCCTCGCACACGATGGCCTCCCAGCAGCTCGGCCACCCGGCCGGCACGCTGCTGACCGCGCCGGTCGCCGTACCCGTCCTGCTGGTCGGCGGCAGCGCCGACGGCGTGGTCGCGGCGAGCGCGGTGCGCTACGGGGAGGAGGCCGGCGCTCCCGGCCACGACCCGCTCGAGCGCACCTGGCGCGAGGCGCTGCCGTCCGCGGCCGAGGCCTGGCTCGCGGTGCTCTCCGGCGCCGGGCACATGCTGCCCGCCACCCCCGACGACCCGTCGTCGGCACGAGGGTTCCTCGAGGAGCCGCTCGACGCCGACCAGGACGAGTTGCGCGAGGCCTTCGTGCGACTCGTCACCGACTTTCTTGCCGCGAAGCTCCGCGACGACCCGGCCGCCACGGCCACACTGCAGCACCACCTGGACCAGCCCAACCCCGCCTTCGCCGATATCCGGCGACGCTAGGAGGATCACGATGTTCAAGAACTTCTGGTACGCCGTCGAATTCGCCACCGACGTTGTCCCCGGCAAGCCCAAGAGGGTCAAGGTGCTGGGTCAGCAGCTGGTCCTCTACCGCAAGAACAGCGACAACTCCGTCGTTGCGATGTCGGACCTGTGCGTGCACCGCGGTGCCGCGCTCTCCGACGGTGAGGTCAAGGGCGACTGCATCATGTGCCCCTACCACGGCTGGGAGTACAACCCCGCCGGTGAGGTCACCAAGATCCCCGCGCACCCCGACAAGGGCATCCCGCGCAAGGCCCGCATCGACTCCTACCCCGTGCAGGAGAAGTACATGATGGTGTGGGTCTACATGGGCGACCTGCCCGAGGAGGAGCGCCCGCCGATCCCGGACTGGTCCGCGGTCGACGACACCGACACCTACGCCGCCGTCACCGGCAGCTTCCTGTGGAAGTCCAACTACGAGCGCATCCTCGAGAACGGCGTCGACGTCGCGCACACGCCGTTCGTGCACGGTGGCGTCTTCGGCAACCCCGAGAAGCCCGAGGTCCCCGAGTTCGAGATCGAGGAGAGCCCCTGGCACTGCAAGGTGTCGGTCAAGCTCAACCCGCCGAAGTCGAAGGGCCTGTGGGGCCTCATCAACCCCAACAAGCAGGACCTGGCGAACCGCCCGCAGGTCCCGGTCTCCACCACGTGGTGGCTGCCGAACATGATCCTGCTCGAGGTCGACACCCCGATGGGTGCGATGAAGATCTTCGACGTCAACATCCCGATCGACGAAGAGACCACGCTGGTCAAGTTCATCGCTCTGCGCACCTTCTTCAAGGGCAAGTGGGCCGACCGCGACGCCAAGCGCCGCGTCTTCAAGGTGCTCTACGAGGACCAGGCCATCGTCGACGCAGTCCGTCCCGAGCTGCTCCCGTTCGACCTCTCCGACGAGCTGCACGTCAAGAGCGACTACAACGCGGTGCTCTACCGCCGCCGTCGTCAGCAGCTCATCGACATGGGCTGGTCGGTCGAGGGCAACACGATCGTCGGCGAGGGCCCGGCCCGCGTCGAGGCCCGGGTGATCCCCTCCCCGATCCGCAAGGAGGTGCCGGAGCTCGCCAGCGCGTGGAACTTCAAGGAGGTCCGCAGCCGCGAGATCAAGGCCGGCATCCAGGAGAAGGAGGCAGCCGCGAAGGACGTCGCCGCTGCCCGCAAGCCCAAGGGCGCCGTCAACGGGGCGGCCGCCACGACCAAGAACGAGGACGTCAAGGCATGAGCCTGCCCGAGGAACTCTGCATCGGCACGCTGAACGAGATCGTCAAGCGTGGCAACCTGACCGAGATCACCGGGGCCGACGGCGGCCCCTTCCAGGTGCTCGGCTCCGTGATGGGCCCCGACCCGGTCGGCTCGGTCCGGATCTTCTCCGGCGACACGATCGCCAAGGTCGTCTACGTCGGCATCGTGGTCCCGCAGATCCAGATGGACAGCCACATGGTGTTCGCGTTCATGCCCGACGACTCGCCGGTGCCGCACTACACCCTGGACTCGGTCCACGCCGGTGGGCACTACGCCTTCCACATCGACCTGATCCAGCGCGCCGACGCCGGCACCCACATGGTCTACAACGACTGGGCGCACACCCCGCTCACCGAGGCCTACGAGCAGGTCAACGCGATGGAGGGGCTGTCCAAGGCCGCTCTCGAGCCGCGCCAGCTCACCGTGATGTCGTCGTGGATGCTGGCCAGCCGTGCCAGCGAGGAGGCCTTCGGCAACCTCAACGCGCCGGTCAACGCCTACCTCGACCACTGGTTCTCCCTCGTCGAGGGTGAGGTGCCGGCCGAGGTCACCGCCGACCTGGCCGACACCGACCTGGCGGCTCGCGACGCGAAGAACCGGGCGCTGCTCTTCAGCCCCGAGGTCGACAAGGTGTGGGCGCAGATCTCGCGCCTGCTCACCGAGCCGGTCGCGGAGAGCATCCGCCTGCAGCTGGTCGACAACGAGCTCCCTGCATGAGCGAGGCCCAGGCCAGCGAGTGGCAGAAGCGCATCGCGGGGGAGTGGCACGGTCGTCCGTCGCTGTTCGACGCCGAGGGCAACCACGTCGGCTTCGAGCGGATCGCTCGGGCCAGCGTGGTCGAGAACGGTGAGACCAGCTACTGGATGAAGAGCCAGCTCGAGGGCAGCGGACCGCTGCGCAACCGCCTCGAGGTCGGCGCGACGTTCAACTTCGGGATCGTCGACTCCGACGAGAACCGGGTGTACGTCGGGCCGGACTTCTTCGGCACCGGTCAGCCCTACGGCACCCTCGTCGACGCGAACTACTACTCGCCGGCCTGGCAGGCCGACATGCACACCTGGAACCAGGTGCTGCCTGACGGTGACACGCAGGTCTACTCCTCGATCCTCTACGACGGCTGGTCCGTGGTGGCGCTGTTCAACGGCGTCTACACGCGCACCTTCGACCACGAGACGAACCCCGAGACGCAGGCCTACGTCGAGGACTGGATCGCCGCCGAGACCCGGCGCGGTCCGGTCCCGCAGGTGCTGCCGACCAAGGAGGCCGGGACCTACTCCGGCGTCCTCGCGGTGGTCGGTGAGGACCAGAAGCCGGTGGGCGAGGTCGCGGTGCGCATCGAGCACGAGCCCGTCGGGCTCCGCACGGTCCGGCACCGGGTGACCTGGACCGGGGCGCTGGAGCGCTCCTACACCTACGAGCGTCAGCGTGACGGCGCCCGGGTCCTCTACGAGGGCCCGGAGGTCTACGGCAACGCCATGACCTTCGGTCGCGCGCTCTTCACCAACCAGCACCTCGTGGGGCCGGACCTCAAGGGCGTGGAGAAGATCCGCGGCCGCGAGTACGTCCTGGACCCCGAGACCCGTGACCTCGCGGTCGTGTGGCGCCTGTTCCACGGCGACCGCACCACGCACTTCATCCACGGACTACTGACCTGGGAGCCCCGATGAGCAGCACCGACGGTCGCGTCGTCGTCGTCACCGGTGGCACCCGCGGCATCGGCCTGGGCCTGGCGCGCGAGTTCCTCGCGCGCGACGCCCGAGTCGTCATCTGCGGGCGCAGCACGGAGGCGGTCGACAAGGCGCTCGCCGAGCTCGGCAGCGACCGGGCGAGCGGGCTGGCCACCGACGTGACCGACCGGGCCGCCGTACAGGCGCTGTGGGACCACGCGGTCGCGACCTTCGGGCGCGTCGACGTGTGGGTCAACAACGCCGGCCTCTCCGCTCCCCGCGGCCCCCTGCACACCGTGCCGGTCGACGACGTCCACAGCGTCGTCGAGGTCAACGTGATCGGCGCCCTCAACGGCAGTGCGGTGGCCTCGCACGGCATGGCCGCGCAGGCCGGCGGCGGCTGGATCTGGAACATGGAGGGCTTCGGCTCCCGTGGCGAGCACCAGCCGGGCATGGCCGTCTACGGCGCCTCCAAGCGCGCGGTGCAGTACCTCACCGAGGCCCTGGTCAAGCAGACCAAGGACACCGACGTGCGGGTCGGCTTCCTCTCGCCGGGGATCGTGGCCACCGACCTGCTGGTCGGCGACTACACCGACGACCCGGACGGGTTCGAGAAGGTCAAGAAGGTCTTCAACATCCTGGGCGACCGGGTCGAGACGGTCACCCCGTGGCTGGCCGAGCAGGTGCTGGGTGCCCACAAGCACGGCACCCGGGTTGCCTGGCTGACCAAGGGCAAGGCCATGCGCCGGTTCATGACGGCTGGGTTCAACAAGCGCGACATCTTCGCGAGCGAGGACGCCTGACGTGCTGGCCATGAGCTCCACGATCGACGTGTGCGAGGAGTACGGCGTCGCGCTGGCCATGGAGGACTTCGTCCCCTGCGTGCTGGCGCTCGCTGCGCTGGTCATCCTCGCCCTGGGCGTCCGTCGCCGGGTTCCGGCCGCCTTCCCGGTCGCCCTGCTCGGCGGGCTGCTGATCTCGGCCGGCGGGTTCGGCAAGGCCACGTGGAAGCTCCTGGTCGCCACCGGCTGCTGGGAGTACCCGTGGCTGGAGGCACTGCTCTTCCCCTGCCTGGCCTTCGGCTTCTCGGCCGTCGCCTGGGCCGTGCTCAGCGCGGTCAAGGGACGTGAGGTCGCGCCGCTGTGGTTCGTGCTCTTCCCGCTGGCCGCCGGCGTCGGCGCCGCCTGGATGAGCATCTCGGCCGGGGAGTACACGAACTGGCCGCTGCTGATCGCCGCCGCCGTGGGCGCGACGTTCCTGGGGGTCACGCTCGCCGCCACGGCGTTCCGGGCGGGGAAGCCCTCGGTCGGTGTCCTCTTCGTCCTCTACACCCTGGGCACCAACATCCTGCCCCCGCTCGCGGCCCAGCCGAACCAGTCGGCCGAGCTGCAGTGGGCCGAGCAGCTCACCAACTCCGCGGTCCAGCTCTGCTTCCTCCTGGGAGCGCTGTGGCTGCGCGAGCACCTGACCAAGCTGGCGGTCGACACGACCGCCGATGACAAGACGGGAGTGCCCGCGTGAGCGTGGACCGCCTGGGGTGGCGCCGCAAGTTCGGCGTCATCGCGCCCAGCACCAACACCATCGTCCAGCCCGAGTTCGACATGATGCGCGTCCCGGGCGTCACGTCGCACTACGGGCGGATCTTCATCCCCGACGGCCGGATCGCCACCGACGAGGGCATGGAGAACCTCCTCCTGCAGATCCGCGCCAACATGGACGCCTGCGTCGAGAGCCTGATGACGATGCAGCCCGACTACATGGTCATGGGCATGAGCGCCGAGACGTTCTGGGACGGCGTCGAGGGCAACCGCGCCTTCGTCAAGCAGATCCAGGCCCTCACCGGCGGGCTCGGCGTGGCGACCGGTGCCGAGGGCTGCGAGCGTGCGCTGCACCTCTTCGGTGCCAAGAAGATCGCCGTGATCACGCCGTACACGCCGATCGGCGACGCCAACGTGCGCAAGTTCTTCACCGAGCTCGGGTTCGAGGTCGGCCAGATCAAGGGTCTGTGCGTCAACAGTGCCGTCGAGATCGCCCAGGTCACCGAGAAGACGCTGCGCGAGTCGCTGATCGAGATCAACGACTCCGACGTCGACGCCATCGTGCAGTGCGGCACCAACCTGTGCATGACCGAGCTCGCCGACGAGGCGGAGCGCTGGCTGGACAAGCCGGTGATCGCGATCAACGCCGCCACCTGGTGGATGGCGCTGCGCGACAACGGCATCGAGGACCAGCTGCACGGCTACGGCACGCTGCTGCGCGAGCACTGACCCGCGCCGCACACTGCCGCCTGCACACGCTGACGGGCCCGCACCGACCAACCGGTCGGCGCGGGCCCGTCAGCGTTGTGGTGCGTGGTCGTGGTGGTCGGTGCGGGTGGCGGCAGCGCGGCGGCGGCCGGTGTCGTTCCGCGCAATTGCGCAGTTACGTGCACCCCGCAGGCCAGCACCCGAGGCGCTGGCCCGTGCTCACTCGCCGACGGTGACGTCGTCGAAGGGGAGCAGCGGCTCGACGGCGGGGAAGACGAGGGTCATCAGCACGATGAGCACCACCACGACGAGGGCCAGTGCCTCGAGCACCCTCAGCCAGGTGGGGCCGGGCAGGAGGCGCCACAGCGCTGCGTACATCGGGTCTCCTCGGGGTGCGGGGGAGGGCTTGCGGGGCTGGTGGGGACGGCGCGGGTGCCGTGCGGTCAGGCGAGGTCCGGCGGCGGGCCGGCCTCGGCGGCGTACCGCTCGACGAGCTCGGCGCCGAGGACCAGCCGCTCGCTGGAGCCCCAGCGCGGGTGGCAGGTCACCAGGGTCATGGTGCGCGCCGTCGGCTTCGCGCCCGGGAAGCCGGCGACCGGCTCCACGACCTCGACGGCGCTGGGGCTGACGATCCGGCTCCAGGTGACCTCGTAGACCAGCCACTTGCCGACGGTCTCGACGATGATCCGGTCGCCCTCCCCGACCTGGTCGAGGTTGGCGAACGGCTCGCCGTGGGTGGCGCGGTGGCCGGCGATCGCGAAGTTGCCGACCTGACCGGGCAGCGCGGTGCCGGGGAAGTGGCCCGGGCCTCGGGTGAGGTCGGAGTCGCTGACGCCCTCGACGACCACCCACTCCCAGTCCTTGCCAAGAGCAGGGATGTGCAGGACGCCGAAGCCCTCCCCGGCGCGCGGGGTGCTCTCCTTGGACGCCTTCTGGGCGCCGCCCTCGGCGCGCTCGCGGAAGTCGTCCATGAGGTCGCGCTGGGCGGCCTGGGTCTGCTGGTTGGTCCAGACCAGGAGGTAGAAGGCGAAGGCCAGCAGCACCAGTCCGGCGGTGATCGCAAGCTCTGCGACCGCACGGATTCCGGTGGCAAAGGCAGTTCGTAACAACGCGGACACCTTAAATAATATATCATCGCCAAATCGCGGATCCGGCGCAGGGGACCGTCAACGAGGGGACGCTACGGCAATGAGGACGAGCGCACGAGCACTTGGGGCCGCCTTGGCCTCCGGCCTGGTCGCATCGATGGCACTCGTCGGTGCGGGTGCCCCGGGCGCTGCGGGCCTCGGCGCCGCCGCGGCGGACGAGCCTGCAGCGGTCGTCCTCGCCGGCGGGTGCTGGACCTACACGCCCGACCTGTCGAGCGACCCGGCGGAGCCGTCCGGGCCTGCCGTCGAGGTCGGACCCCTCGACCTGACCGACGTGCCTATGCTCGACATCTCCACCTCGTTGGAACCGTGGTCACTCCCGCCTTCGGACCCGGCTGTGCCCCCGGTCGCCCCGGTGCTCACGACCGCCGGCGACACCGCGGTCGGCGGCACCCGCACCTTCACCCTCGACCTGGCCGGCGGTCCTGACCTCGGCGACGTTCCGACGCCCGTCACGGGGGTCTTCCACTTCTCCGTCAACGGGGAGGATATCGATCCGATCAAGGTCCCCTTCGGGCTCGGCCACGAGGACGAGGAGCTCCCCCTGGTCGAGGGCAGCTTCCCGATCGAGAAGACCGGCCCCCACTCGGTCGTGCTGCGCGGCGTCTTCTTCGACATGCCGCTCCTGCCTCGCCGGGTGGCCTGCAACGGCCAGACCGACGGCGTCCCCGGCGGCGTCAACCCCGCGACCACCCCGCTCGACACCAACCTCGCCTCCGGGTTCGACGCCGTCGCCGCGCCCAAGGCGTACGTCGCGGGCATCGAGGGCCAGTCCGGCCTTGCGGCGGCCCGCTCCGGCGACACTGTCCGGGTCTACGTCACCGGCCTGGCCTCCGGTGCCGAGGCGAGCCTCGCGCTCTGCGACGCCGCCGCGCTGTGCCTGCCGAAGGCCACGTTCCTCACGGAGCCGGACGGCTCCGGACTCGGCGAGGTCCGGGTGCCGCGCGACGTGGCGACCGGGCCGGGGACGCTGCGGGTGACTCAGGGCCTCCACTCGCTGGACCTCCCACTCACCCTGCTCGGCGCCCCGGCGCTCACCCTCACCGAGGAGACCGCGGACGACGAGGTCGAGGTCACCGTCGACGGCACCGGGTGGAACCCGGGCGCGCCCGTCGAGGTGCGCGGCTACCGCGGCCCTCGGCTCCTCGCCGGCAACGCCACCTCCGACCGCAGCGCACGGGTGCGGGCGGATGCGACCGGCTCGTTCCGTGCGACGTTCACCGTCACCGAGCGCGACACGAAGCGGATCGGTGCGGTGCAGGCGCGGCCCGGCCGCGCGCCGCTGCGTGCCGGTGCGGTCTTCGGCGGCGTGCCGCCCATCCCGCCGCCGACCGAGCCGCCGCCGGCCCCGCCGACCCCGCCGGTCCCGCCGCCGGCCGTCGTGACGCCGGCGCCGCCGGCCTCCATCGCGGCCCCGCCGGTCACCGAGCCGCCGCTCAGCATCCCGCCGCCCAGCGGCAAGGGCGTCAAGAAGTTCGATCCGCCGGCGGAGCCGGACCCGGCGCCCGCCGCGACGACCCTGGCCATCGGCCAGGTCTCGCTGGAGGGCAGCGTCTCCTTCGGCGAGCTCTTCGGCGCCGCGCCCGAGCGCACCCTCACCTTCACCGTGCAGAACCTCGGTGAGGTGGAGATCGTGGACCCCGAGGTGCGGCTCGTGGTCAGCAAGACCGACGACGTCGAGCCCGCGCCGGTCCAGGCCGGCATCGGCACGCTCGGGCCCGGTGAGCAGGCACAGGTCGAGATCCCGATCGCGCTGCCGACCGCCGCGTTCGGCACCTACCACGTGCGCGGCGGCGTCGGCGACGCCGAGCTGACCTCGTTCGACCTCGAGTGGAGCAGCTACCCCTGGGGGCTGTTCGTCCTCAACGCCCTCGGCCTGCTGCTGCTCGGGTGGGGCGTGCGCCGCCGCCTCGCCGCGCGGGGCGTCGAGCTCTCCGCGCTGCTTCCGGCCGCGATGCTGTCGCTGCCGGTCGGCGCGCGCCGTACGCCGGCCGCCGACGGGCCCCTCGGGGACGCGGTCGTCGACCTGGTCGCCCTGGAGAAGTGGTGGGACCTGCGTGACGGCGGTCAGCGGCCGCCGGCTCCACGGCCCCGCATCCTCGGCGGCACGCCCACCCCGCTGATGGCCGCCGTCCCGGCAGCGGCGCTGCCCGACGACGCTGCGGAGCTGAACGACTCCGTGGTCGACCTGGCCGCGGCCGCCGCGTGGTGGGAGCACCGCAGCAACGGTGAGCCGCAGCCGCGCCGGCGCCTGCTCACGGTGGGCGGCGAGCCCGTCTCCCGCGCGGTCGGGCCGGTCGCGGTCCTCGATCCCGAGGCCGAGGCGGCGGACGCCGCCATCGTCGATCTCGCGGCCGCCGACGCCTGGTGGTCCAGGCAGGAACAGCGTCGGAAGGGTTACGGTCGTCGTTAATATCCTATATTCTTCCGCTATGACCCGCCTCACGGATGGAGGAGCCCGCGTGAGCAGCTCGAGGACCAAGACCCCCTGGTGGCGCGATCGCTCGGCGGTGATCCGCACGACCGCAGTGGCGGCCTCCGCGTGCCTCGCGCTCGTCGGCTGCGGGGCCCTGATGCCCGGACAGAACTCCGGCGGCGGCCTCGCCGTGGCCGCCGGCCCCGGCCCCGGTGTCAGCAGCGACTCGGTCAAGGTGGTCTTCGTGGCCGTCGACCTCGACGCGGTCCAGGAGACGACCAACTTCATCACCGCCTCGGTGGGCGACCAGGAGGCGCAGGTCCAGGCCCTCGAGGACTGGGTCAACGACAACGGCGGCGTCGGCGGCAAGGAGCTGGACGCGGTCTTCCGCCTCTACGACGGGAAGAACGACTCCCCGGCGGCCGAGGAGCAGCTCTGCAACCAGATCACCCAGGACGACAAGGCGTTCGCCGTCGTGCTGACCGGCCAGTTCCAGTCCAACGCCCGCCCCTGCTACGCCCAGCGCGAGACGCTCATGCTCGACGCGACGCTGGTTGCGAACGACGCCGAGTACTACGAGGAGCTGTCGCCGTACCTGTGGACGCCGAGCTTCCCCGAGTACAACTCCTTCATCCGCGCCTACGTCGAGGTCAGCGAGAAGCAGGGCTTCTTCGAGGGCCAGAAGTCCGTCGGCGTGGTCGCCGCTGACTCCCCGGTCAACCGCCGCGCGGTGGAGGAGGTCGGCGTACCCCTGCTGGAGGAGGCTGGCCTCGACGTGCAGGTCGGATGGGTCGACCCCACCGACATGGGCACGCTGTACGCCGGCCAGGAGCAGGCGGCCGACACGTTCCGCAGCAAGGGCGTCGAGCGGGTCATGTTCTTCGGCGGCTCGCGCCTGGCCTCGATCTTCGCCAGCATCGCGGTCGGTCGCCAGTTCAAGCCGAAGTACTCGATCTCGAGCTTCGACAACCCCTCGTTCTTCATCAACAATCCCGTCCTGATCCCCGACGGGACGATGGACGGGATGATCGGCATCGGGTTCCACCCGCCGCAGGACGTCGCCGACGACCTGCTGCCCTTCCCGAACCCCGACAACCCCGCCGAGGTGGAGTGCGTCGAGGTCTACAAGGACGCCGGCATCACCTTCGAGACGCGCGAGAGCGCCCGCGTCGCGCTGCCCTACTGCGACGCCGCGCGCATGCTCAAGATCGGCGCGGACAACGCGACCGGCGACCTCAACGCCCAGACCTGGTCCGACGCGATGGAGGCCAATGGCGACGGCGTGCTGACCGCGGCCGGCTTCGGAGGTGCGCTCGACCGCGGCCGCGCGGGCGCCGGTGGCTACCGCGCCATGCGCTTCGACGACGAGTGCCAGTGCTTCGTCTACGACGGCGACGTGGAGTCCTTCGAATGACCGACGCCCCCGCGCTCTCCTGTGCCGGCATCCGCGCCTCCTATGGCCAGATGCAGGTGCTCTTCGACGCCGGGCTGGTCGTCGAGCAGGGCGAGATGGTCGCCCTGATGGGGCCCAACGGCGTCGGCAAGAGCACCTTGTTGAAGGTGATCGGCGGGCTGCTCAAGCCCGACGCCGGCACCGTGACGGTGGGCGGGGTGGACGTCACCCACGCCTCCACCCGCAAGCGGATCGACCTGGGGCTGTCCCAGGTGGTCGGCCAGTCGGCGTTCGGGTCGCTGACGGTCGTCGAGAACCTGACCATGCACGGCTTCGCCGCGACCGACCGGCGCTGGAACCTGGAGGCCGTCGAGGCGGCGCTGGCCGTGTTCCCCCGGCTCAACGCCCGCCGCAACCAGACGGCCTCGACGCTCTCCGGGGGCGAGCGCCAGATGCTCGCGCTCGCCAAGGCGATCGTCGTCGAGCCCAAGGTCCTCGTGATCGACGAGTTCTCCCTCGGCCTGGCCCCCGTCGTCGTGGGCGGACTGATGGACCTGCTGCGCCGGCTCAACGAGCGGGGCTCCGCCGTGCTGCTCGTGGAGCAGTCGGTCAACGTCGCCCTCTCGCTGGTCGACCGTGCCTACATGATGGAGAAGGGTGAGATCATCGCTGAGGAGCGTGCCGCCGACCTGGCGGCCAACCCCGACCGGATCCGCGAGCTGATGCTCGGTGGCCACGCGGCGGGTGCCCGATGAGCGCCGCCGGACAGGTGAGCGCCGAGCTCGGCGCCGCGATCACCCCGATGTTCTCCCTCACCGACTTCGACTTCGGGCTCGACCGGATCGTCCTCGGACTCTTCTCCGGCCTGACCTACGGGCTGCTCGCCATCGGCCTGGTGCTGGTCTACCGCTCCAGCCGGTTCGTGAACTTCGCCCACGGCTCCGTCGGCGCGTTCGGCGCGTCGGTGCTGGCACTGCTCGTCGTCGACTGGGGCGCGCCGTACTGGCTGTCGTTCCTGCTCGCGATCGCCGTCGCCGGCCTGCTCTCCGCGGGCATCGAGGTGCTCGTCGTACGCCGCCTGACCGGGCGACCGGCGCTGATCGGCATGATCGCCACCCTCGGGCTCTCGCAGTTCATCCTGATCATGTCGCTGGTCATCAACACCGACGGCATCAGCGGCTTCACCTTCCCGAGGCCGCCGTACCTGCCGACGTGGGAGGTCGACTCGCTGCCGATCGGCCCGCCGTACATCGCGATGTTCATCCTCGGTCCGCTGCTGCTGTGGGGCCTGGCCGCGTTCCTGCGCCGCCACCGCCTCGGCATGGCGGTGCGTGCGGCCGCCGACGACCCCGACGCCGCCCAGCTCGAAGGCATCCCGGCGCGCCGGATGGCCACGCTGGTGTGGGGCCTGGCCGGCGGCATCGCCGCGTTCTCGGCCATCCTGGTCACCCCGACGACCTCGGGTCAGGGCCTCGACGGGCTCGGCGCCGACCTGCTGCTCAAGGGTCTCGCCGGCGCCGTGATCGGGCGGATGACCTCGATCCCGATCGCCGTGGCCGCCTCGCTCGGTATCGGCGTCTTCGAGCAGCTGCTGCTCTCCAACCCCGACACCCGGTCGCTCGTCAACGTCGCCATCGGCCTGGTGATCGTGATCGCCCTGCTGCGCCAGCCGATCCTCGGCCGGGCCAGCAAGGAGCGCGGCGGCTGGCGCCGCGTCGTCGTGCCCCCGCTGCCCGAGGCCTACCGCAAGGTGCGCAGCATCGTGTGGCTGCCGCGGGTGCTGATGTGCATGGTCGCGATGGCGGTCTTCGGGCTGGCCTACGTCGTGTCCAACGAGACGGCGTCGATCCTGACCAGCGTCGCCGGCTACACGCTGGTCGGACTCAGCGTCGGTCTGGTGACCGGTGTGTCCGGACAGCTCTCCCTCGGCCAGTTCGCCTACGCCGGCATCGCCGCCGCTGCCTCGGCGCACGTGGTCGACGCGACCGGGAGCTTCGTGTTCGGCATCGCGGCCGGTGTCGCCTCCGCGGCGATCGCCTCGGTGCTCATCGGCATCCCGGCGATGCGGCTCAAGGGGCTCGCGCTCGCCGTGTCGACGCTCGCCTTCGCGCTGGCAACCACCTCGTGGCTGCTGCGCACCGACCTCTTCCTGGGCAACGGGCTGTCCCCGGCCAGCCCGACGGTCTTCGGCTACCCCGTGACCTACGCGGTCGACTACTACCTCTTCGCGCTGCTGATGCTCGCGATCGGCATCTGGTTCACCAACAACCTGCGCCACAGCGGCTTCGGTCGCAGCCTGCAGGCGCTGCGTGACAACGAGGAGGCCGGTCGTGCCTTCACGGTCCCGGCGCGGCTGCGCAAGTTCCAGCTGTACGCCGCCTCCGGCGTGGTCGCCGGGCTGGGCGGCGTGGTGATCGGACACGGCCAGACGTCGCTGACGGTCAACTCGTTCCCGGCCAGCGCCAGCATCGACGTGGTGGCGCTGACGGTCATCGGTGGCCTCACCCTGACCATCGGTCCGCTCATCGGCGCGCTGATCATCGTGGGCCTGCCCGCGATCGTCACGCTGTCGACCGTCGGCCAGGCGGCGCTCGCGATCAGCTGGCTGCTCGTCGTCATCCTGCTGCCCGACGGGCTGGGCGGGGTGCTGATCAACGTCCGCGACCGCATCTACGACGCGCTCGCCCGGCGTGCGGGCATCGACGTCGAGCTGGCCCGCCACGGGCCCGGCGAGCCGTCCACCTCCCCGCTCCAGGGGACGATGCGGCTCGAGGGCCTCGTCGAGCGTCCCGGGCCTGCCTCCGACGGTCCCGTCGACGGCCTGGCGCCGGTGCTCACCGTCGAAGGCCTGTCCAAGCGCTTCGGCGGCGTCGTCGCCGTCGACCACGCCGACTTCGAGGTCGCGCCGGGGGAGATCCTCGGTGTGATCGGACCGAACGGCGCGGGCAAGACCACCTGCTTCGAGATGGTCGCAGGCTTCACCCGCCCGGACACCGGCCGGGTGATCTACGACGGCATCGATGTCACCCGCGCGACTCCCGAGCAGCGCGCCACCCAGGGCCTGGTGCGGTCCTTCCAGGACGCCGCGCTCTTCCCGACGCTCACGGTGCGCGAGACCCTGATGATCGCCCAGGAGCGCACCGACCCGACCGGCCTGTGGACCGCCTCGATCGGTGTACGCACCGGCGAGCGGGCCAAGCGCGCCGCGGCCGAGGAGCTGATGGAGCGCACCGGCCTGACGCCGTACGCGAACCGGATGATCTCCGAGCTCTCGACCGGCACCCGCCGGGTGGTCGAGCTGACCGCTCTGCTGGCGCTGGAGCCGAAGGTGCTGCTGCTCGACGAGCCGTCCGCCGGCATCGCGCAGAGCGAGAGCGACGCGCTCGGCGACCTGCTGCTCAGCATCCGCCGCGAGCTCGGCACCACGATGGTCGTCATCGAGCACGACCTTCCCCTCCTCTCGCGACTGTGCGACCGCATGATCGCGATGAACCTCGGCCGGGTGGTGGCCACCGGCACCCCCGACGAGGTCCGCAACGACCCGGCGGTCGTCCGCTCCTACCTGGGCAGCGAGCAGGCCGCGATCCACCGTTCCGGCGCCCACACGGCACCGGTCCCGGTGGTCACCGATCCGGCCCTCACCCGGGCCCAGCCGGTGGCCCCATGACCTGGAACCTCCCCGCGCACGAACCCGTTCAGCCGCACCCGCTGTCCGCACCCCGATCGAGGAGCCTTACGTGAAGAGAATGCCGACGATGCTGGCCAAGCTGGCCGCAGGCGCCGCGGCGATGATGCTCGTCACCATCGTCAACGCCCCCCCGAGCTTCGCCGCACCGACACTGGAGGTCAGTCAGCTCGAGGGCCTGACCGACGGTCAGGTGCTGACCGTCAGCGGCGAGGGCTACGAGCCCGGCCTGTCCGAGATCGCGGTCGGGCAGTGCGTCGAGGGCTACTCGGGCCCGGGCGACTGCAACCTCCCGCTCGGCGCCACGTTCCGCACCGCGGACGCGAACGGCTCGATCGGTGAGTTCACCGTCACCGTCAACGAGAAGTTCGGCGACCACGACTGCACGGTCGTGCAGTGCTACTTCGCCTCCGGCCCGATCCCGGGCAAGGTCGACGAGGCGACCTACAAGGCGAACGTCGTCGAGCACAAGATCAGCTTCGGTGCGCCCGCCGCCACGGAGCCGGTCGAGGAGCCGGAGACGGCCCCCGCGGCCACCACGCCCACGACGCCCACCACCGGGAACGAGGCGCTGCCCAAGACCGGTGGCGGCGACTCCATGCCCGTCGTGCTGCTCTCCGGCTCCGCGCTGCTGCTCCTCGGCCTCGGCGTGATCGTGGCCTTCCCGGGCCGCGGCCGGACCGGGGTCGCGCAGTGACCGCCGCGTCGTGGCAGCGCCCGGTCGCGGCGTTCTTCGCGGCCACCGGCCTGGCGCTCGTCTCGCTGCCGGCGCTGGGGGGCCCGAGCGCCTCGGCGTCCCAGCCGACCGGCACGCCGGCGACCGGCACGGTCAACCTCACCTGCGAGATGCCGGACTTCAAGCGGTCCTTCGGCTACGTCGCCGAGGTCTCGGTCGCGGGCTACCGGGCCGAGGGGAGCGGCGACCTCGAGTTGATCGCGTCGTTCAGCGACCTGCCCGGTAAGGACAGCACCGGCAAGGAGTTGGTTCCGCTCGCGATCGACGTGGCGAAGGCGCCCTACAAGGGCGAGGTGCGGCTGACGGTGGCCGGCACGGCAGCGGCTCTCCAGGCGGGCGGGACCGTGGCGGTCAAGGGCGGCGAGCCGATCGCCGTCCCTGACGCGCGCGGCAAGCTGACCACCCCCGACGTCGACGCCGTCGCCGTCGCGATCACCGGCTTCGACTTCGAGGCCTCGGGTGTCGGCGGCACCTGCAAGGTCGACAGCGGCGGTGCGCTCAGCCCGCTCACGGCCCAGGACGGCGCGGCTCCGACGCCCAGCCCGACCCCGACTCCGACCCCGACTCCGACCCCGACCCCCACGCCGACGCCGACGCCGACGAAGGACCCGGGTGGTGTGAAGGGCAAGCCGGCCTCCGGCACCGTCGACTTCGACTGCCTGCTGGAGGAGTTCGACTCCGACTTCACGTACGCCGCGAAGATCAGCGTCGCGGGTGCACGGGCTGCCGAGGGTGACACCGAGGTCAAGCTGGCCGCGTCGATGAGCAAGATGCCCGGTATCGCGCCGGTGCCGATCGAGGGGGTCGGGATGCGGGTCGAGCTCGACCTGGAGGTCGACGGCGAGGCGACCACGCTGACGGGCGAGAACACCCTGACGCTGGCGAAGAACGAGGAGATCCCGATGCCCTCGATGGCCGGCACGGTCGAGACCGACGCGGTGGACGCGGAGGTCAAGGTCCTCGGCGCGGACATCGTGACCGACGAGGTCAGCGGCTTGACGATCACCATCGGGTGCACGGCGGCGAAGTCCCTGGGCAAGATGACGATCGGCGTCGGCGAGCTCGAGGAGCCGGAGGACCGCGACGACGGCGACGACGGCGGCGCGGGCGGCGGCACCACCACGACCACGTCGAGTTCCACGCTGCCGCAGACCGGCGGCGGCGACTCGCTGCCCGTCATGGCGCTGTGGGCGACGGGCCTGACCCTGCTGGGCGCGGCCGCGCTCCTGCTGGTGCCCGGCGTACGACGCAAGGTCGAGGGCTGAGTCCCGACCTGAAGACGGCTGGCGCGGGCCTGCGGGGGCATGCGTCGGCTCGGTGGCCCTGACGTTCCAGGCGTCGGGTCACCACGGGGCCGGGGTGGGGTCGGAGGACCCCCACCCCGGCCCTTCGGCATGCCAGGACAGGTTGAATCGAGAGTTCTGACGGTCGAGTCGAGGGTTCCGACCGGTTGAGTCGAGCGATCCGTACGCCGTGCCCTCACTAGAGCCGACTCGGTGCACACAAGGGCCGACTCGCGGAGTACGCCGAACGGCCCCGGCGGCGCGGGGTGCGCCGGCCGGGGCCGCTTCGGTGCTGCTCGTGGTGTTGCGGGTGGTGCAGTGTCAGCTGCCGGCGGGGGCGACGAGGTCGCGGTACGCCGGGTCGAAGGAGCGGCTCGGGGTGAAGCCCGAGTCGATCAGCTTCTGCACCGAGATGGGCTTGGTCGGGCCCTCGATCTCGTTGCGGTACTCCAGCGCGGGGAGGCCCTGCTGCGCGGAGAGGGTGTCGAACAGCGTCGCGTTGGTCGGGCCGACCTCCGCGTGGGTGAGGTTGTAGACGCCCACCAGGCGCTCCTCGAGGGCGTGGACGACGGCGTCCGCGCAGTCCTCGACGTAGAGGCGGTAGAGCAGCGCGTCGCCGGAGAACGGCACCGAGCCACCGAGGTAGTCGTGCGCCATCTTCACCTTGTCGGCGATCGGCGGGTCGCCCGCGCCGAAGATGTCGCCGCAGCGGAAGACCGAGACCCGGTCGCCCGCGGAGAGGTAGGCCTTCTCCATGAGCAGGAAGTTGGCCGGGCTCGGGTCGCCGGACTCGGTGGTCGGCGCGGTCTCGTCGACCACGTCGAGGTGGTTGGCCGCCGAGCCATAGACCGAGAGCGACGACAGCGCGACGAGGTACGGCGTACCTGGCGCCGACACGACGTTCTCCGCGGTGTCGACGAGGATCTCCTTGTAGGTCTTGGCGCGCCCCTCGGGGGTCATCGACTGCGCGGCCGACGGGCCGGCGCTGACGACGACGGCGTCGGCCTGGGCGACGGCGGCGTGCACGGCCTCGCGGTCGTTGCCGCGCAGGATGACGGCGTTGCCGAAGCGCTCGCTGAGCCCCTCGATCTTCGCCTCGGTCGTCGTGGTGACCGTGACCTCGTGGCCCAGGGCCTTGAGCCGGTCGGCGACTGCCGAGCCGACGAAGCCCGCCCCGATGATCAGGACCTTCATGCGGTTTCCTCCATCTGCTTGAAGCCGGCGCGGACCGCGACCAGCTCATCGACCCGCTCGGCCCCGAGGAACTTCTTGGACAGCTCGTTCATGGGGTCGAGGGTGTATCCGTAGGTGCGCACCTGGTGGTCGCGGGCGCGCAGCGCGGCACGCTCCTCGACCGGGGTCGCCACCGCGTCGCGCACCCAGCCGAGCCAGGTGTCGACACGCTCGTTGACCGTCGCGCGCAGGGTCTCCACGACGTCGGCGGTGCGCTCGGCGACGTAGGAGTGGGCGACGGGGGACAGGAAGGCGCGCATGTAGGTGCCGTGGCTGACCGACCAGGTGAACCGGTCGTCCCCGCGCAGCGCCAGGAACTTCTCGTTCTGCGGCTCGTAGTACGTCGCGAGGTAGTCCGGGTCGACCATCAGGTCGCGGCGGGCCACGAACTCGCTGTAGAAGAAGATCTGCGGGATCGTCCCGAACACGATGATCAGGTGCGGGACGTCGATCTGCGGGCCGAGCCACACCTGCAGGTTCATGTCGAGGATCGAGTTCTTGCGGTTGCCGATCCAGGAGTGCACCAGCCACTCCGCGGTCGGGCCGTCGTGCGACAGGTCGCCGGCGAAGGTGTGCATCGCTCCCTCGTAGCCGCCGTCCTCGGTGGACCAGTAGTCCAGCCCGGCGCTGGAGGGATGGGCCTGCACGGGGAGCTCGGCGACGATGCGGTCCTTCGCCTCGCTCAGGATCTGCCAGAACTGGGCCCACAGCTCGGAGCTGTCGACGTCCGGGGACTCGGCGAGGAACTCGTGGATGGTCTTGGTCTGCGCACTGCTTCCGCTCACACGCGGAGCCTATCTATATATGATCTATCTGACGAGAGGAACCGGGATGATCGTGGTGGTGAGCCAGGCCTGGACGAAGCCCGGCGAGGAGCACGCACAGGGCTACATCGCGCGCAACGAGGAGTTCGGGCGGTTCTTCCGCCACCATCCGGGCTTCCGCGGGCGACGGCTCGTGCGCGGCGTCGAGGACCCCACCCACTTCACCCACCTGCGCTGGTTCGACTGCGTCGAGAGCTACGAGGAGTGCACGCGCGCCGAGGGCTACGTCGAGCACACCGAGCTGATGTACGAGCACCTGCGCCCCTACGACTCCTACCCCCGCGAGTACCTCGAGGTGGTCACCGACGAGCCGGGCCCGGCATGAGCGTGTTCGTGCTGGTCCACGGCGCCTTCCGGGGCGGCTGGGCCTGGCAGCGGGTGCGTCCCCATCTCGTCGCCGCGGGGTACGACGTGCACGCGCCGAGCCTGCTCGGCACCGGCGAGCGGTCGTCGTACGCCGGGGAGGTGCGCGGCCTCGACAGCTGGGTCGACGACCTGGAGGCGCTGGTGGTGGCCGAGGACCTGCACGACGTCGTGCTGGTCGGGCACAGCCAGGGCGGCATCGTCACCACCGCCCTCGCGGCGCGGGTCCCCGAGCGGCTGCGCTGCCTGGTGCACCTCGACGCCGCGGTACCGCGGCCCGGCGAGCGGGCGGTCGACCTGCTCGGCCACGGCGGCCCCGACCCCGCGCGCGACCTCGTCGTCCCGCCGCGCCCGCTGGTCGCGGGCGGTGACCTCGACGAGGAGACCGCCGCCTGGATGAACGCGCGCCTGTGCGGCACGCCGGTCGCGCCGTCGCTGGACCCCGTGCCCGCGGTGCCGGCGGGGGTGCCGCAGGTCTTCGCCTTCTGCGCGGGCACGCCGGAGGGCTACCCCTCGCGGGTGACCCAGGCGCGCCGCGCGGCGGCGGGGGAGCGTGACGTGCTGCTCGACTGTGGTCATGACGCCCCGATGACGGCCCCGGCGCTGGTGGCGGAGCTGCTGCTGGCGGCGGCGGGCGCGCCCCGTGGCATACGTCAGACGTTTGCGGCGCCTGCGGACTAGGCTGCCGCCCATGGCAGACCGACCCGAGGGCAGCGCGAGCAGCGCCGGTCCGGCGTACCGCGTGCTCGCCGACACCCTGCGCGCCCAGATCCTCTCCGGGACGCTGAAGTCGGGCGACCGGCTGCCGGCCGAGCCCGAGCTCTGCGAGCTGTACGGCGTCTCGCGCAGCACCGTGCGCGAGGCGCTGCGCGCGCTGGCCACCGAGCAGCTGCTGATCACCCGGCGCGGGGTCGCGGGCGGGTCGTTCGTGGCGGCGCCGCAGCCCGGTGACATCGCCGGCCTGGTCCAGTCCAGCCTGGCGCTGCTCACCGACGCCGACTCGGTGTCGGTGGAGTCGCTGCTGGAGGTCCGCGAGATGCTCGAGGTGCCGGCCGCCGGCCTCGCCGCCGCGCGGCACACCGAGGAGCACCTCGGCCTGCTCGGCGAGACGCTGTTCGACCCCCGTGGCGGTGACCCGGACCTGATGTTCGGGGCCAACCGGGACTTCCACGTGGGGCTGCTGCGGGCGGCCTGCAACCCGGTCCTCGAGGCGGTCACCGCCCCCATCTTCGGGGTGGTCTACGAGCGCTTCGTGCGCCGGCAGGCCCCCGTCGAGTTCTGGGCCCGGGTCGACCACGACCACCGCGACATCCTCGACCGGGTCCGCGCCGGCGACGTCGCCGGCGCCGAGGAGGCCCAGCGTGCCCACCTCGGCGGGCTGCGCCCGACGTACGAGCGCATCGACCGCGAGCGCCGTCAAGATCGGAACAACGTTCCAAACTCTTGACGCCGAAACATCAGACATTTAAGGTCGGGAGCACAGACACCGACAATGGGATGGAGTGCGTCGTGGGCGTGCAGGCAGGCTGGCAGGGACGGTTCTTCGAGGACTTCGAGATCGGGGACATCTACCAGCACCCGCTGGGACGCACCGTCACCGAGGCCGACAACATCTCGTTCTCGCTGCTGACGATGAACACCAACCAGATGCACTTCAACAGCGAGTACGCCGCGAAGTCGGAGTTCGGCAAGCCGCTGGTCGTCTCCACGCTGACCGTCGCGATCGCGGTCGGCCAGAGCGTCACCGACCTGACCCAGAACGCGTTCGCCAACCTGGGCTGGGACGACATCAAGATGACCCACCCGGTCTTCGCCGGCGACACGCTCTACAGCGAGTCGGTCGTGCTGGAGAAGCGGGAGTCCGCGAGCCGCCCGCACGCCGGGATCGTGACCGTCAAGACTCGCACCCTGAACCAGACCGGCGACGAGGTCTGCTCCTTCAAGCGGATGTTCTACGTCTACAAGCGCGGCGCCGAGCAGCTGCAGGGGATCTTCCCCGAGGGCAAGAAGGCGCTCATCGACGGCACGCCGCTGGCCGAGGGCTGAGCGGATGCGGATCACCTACGCCCCCTGGGGCGAGACGCTGGCCGAGCTGGCCGACGCCGCGCGGCGCGCTGAGGAGGCCGGCGCCGAGGTGGTGTGGGTGCCCGAGCTGCACCGCTCCGCGACGCTGAGCGCCGCGGCCATCGCCCAGGCCACCAGCACCGCCCAGGTCGGCACCGCGATCGCGCTGGCGTTCACCCGCAGCCCGATGGTGACCGCCCTCGAGGCGCTCGACCTCGACGAGATCTCCGAGGGCCGCTTCATCCTCGGCCTCGGCACCGGCGTGCAGCGCCTCAACGAGGACTGGCACAACGCTCGCTGGGGCAAGCCGGTCGGGCACCTGCGCGAGACCGTGCGCAACGTGCGGCACTTCTGGGAGACCTGCACGACGGGCGAGCGGATCGACCTCGACGGCGAGTACGAGCCGATGCGGATCCGCGGCTACGAGCGCCCCTTCCCGGTGCTGCGCACCGACATCCCGATCTACCTGGCCGCGATGGGCCCGGCGATGACCCGTCTCGCCGGCCGGATCGCGGACGGCTGGATCAGCCACGAGCTGTGCTCGCCGTCCTACCTCGAGCAGCGGATCCTGCCCGAGATCGACGCCGGCCTGGCCGCGGTCGAGGGGCGCGAGCGCAGCGACATCGAGCTCGTCGTGTCCGCCTGCTGCTCGGTCGACCCCGACGCGTCGGCGGCCAAGCGCCGGGTCGCCGGGCTGGTCGGCTTCTACGCCAGCGTGCGCACCTACGCGGACTTCTTCGAGTTCCACGGCCTCGGCGAGCAGCAGCAGGGCGTCATCGAGGCGTTCCGCTCCGGCCAGGGCGCCGACTATCTCGCGGAGTCGGTCAGCGACGAGATGGTCGACGCGCTGACCCTCAACGGCGACCCGGACAAGGTCGCCGAGCAGATCGCGGCGTACGAGGGCAAGGCGGACGCCGTCAAGCTCAGCCCGCCGACCCACGGCATCGCGGCGGCCGAGACCCGCATCGCCCAGGACCGCATCATCGAGCTGATCAGCATGATCACAGGAGGCCGTCAGTGAAGCCGCTGCAGGACGTCCGCATCATCTCCCTCGAGCAGTACGGCGCCGGCCCGTTCGGCAGCGTGCACCTCGCCGACCTCGGCGCCGAGGTCATCAAGATCGAGGACCCCAGCGTCGGCGGCGACGTCGGGCGCTACGTGCCGCCGTACTTCGAGGAGGAGGACTCGCTCTTCTTCGAGACCTTCAACCGCAACAAGCAGTCGATCTCGCTGGACATCAAGACGCCTGCGGGGCGCGCGGTCTTCGAGGACCTGGTCCGCAACGCCGACGCCGTCTACTCCAACCTGCGCGGGGACGTGCCGGAGAAGATCGGCATCACCTACGACCAGCTCAAGCACCTCAACCCCGCCATCGTGTGCTGCTCCCTGACCGGGTTCGGCATGACCGGCCCGCGCAAGAAGGAGCCCGGCTACGACTACGTGCTCCAGGGGCTGGCCGGCTGGATGGAGCTGACCGGCGAGCCGGACGGCCCGCCCACCAAGTCGGGGCTGTCCCTCGTGGACTTCTCCGGCGGGTACGTCGCCGCGCTGTCCCTGCTCTCGGGCCTGCACGCCGCGCGCCGCGACGGCGTCGGCATGGACTGCGATGTCAGCCTTTACGACACCGCGATGTCGATGCTGACCTACCCGGCCACCTGGCACATGAACGCCGGCTACACCCCGAAGCGCATCAGCCACTCCGCGCACCCCTCGCTGGTGCCGTTCCAGGCCTTCGAGGCATCCGACGGTTGGTTCGTCGTGGGCTGCGCCAAGGAGAAGTTCTGGGTGCGTCTCGCCGAGGTCATCGGCCACCCCGAGTGGGCGACCCCCGACTCGAAGTTCGCGACCTTCTCGCTGCGCCAGCAGCACCAGGCCGAGCTGACCGGGCTGCTCGAGGACATCTTCAAGACCGAGACCGTGGACCACTGGCTCTCGCTGTGCTACCCCGCCTCGATCCCGTGCGGCCCGATCAACGACGTGGAGGCCGCCCTCAAGGAGCCGCACACGATCGCGCGCAACCTGATCGTGGAGACCGAGCACCCGCGCTACGGCACGGTGCGCCAGGTCGCCTCCCCGGTGCGGGTGGGCTCCGAGCTCCCGACGTACGTCCGGGCGCCGCAGCGCAACGAGCACTTCGACCAGGTCCTCACCGAGGTCGCGGGCTACGACCAGGAGAAGATCGCCGAGCTCAAGGCGGCCGGAGCGTTCGGCCCGGTCGCGCCCGAGGGCACGGTCTGATGCTCGCGCCGCAGCTCGCAGCCTGGGCGGTGGGGCCGCTCAGCCTCCCCGACGAGGTCACCCACGCCGCACTGCGGCACCTGCTCGACGGTGTCGGCAACGCCGTGGCCGGCGCGCGCGCCGGCGCCGCGCTGCCGGCGCTCACCGTGGCCACCGGTCTCGGGGGGCCGGCCGAGGCCACGATCCTCGGCTCCGCCACCCGCGTCTCCGCCCCCGCGGCGGGCCTGGCCAACGGCACCCTGGTGCACGCGCTGGACTTCGACGACACCCACGCCGGCGGCCTGGTGCACTCCACCGCCGTCGTGCTGCCCGCCGCGTTCGCGGTGGGGGAGCAGGTGGGCGCCAGCGGCCGCGAGGTCCTCGAGGCCGCGGTCGTCGGCTACGAGATCGCCTGCCGGGTGGCCGCCGCCGCCCCCAACGGCTTCCACGCCGGCGGCCTGCACGCCACGATGGTGGCCGGGGTCTTCTCCTCGGCCGCCGTCGCCGCGCGGCTGATGGGCCTGGACGCCGCCACCACCACCCACGCCCTCGGCATCGCCGGGAGCCAGGCCGGCGGCCTGCTCGCGTTCCTCGCCACCGGTGCCAGCACCAAGCAGCTGCACCCCGGCTTCGCCTCGCAGTCCGGCATCCTCGCGGCCCGGCTCGCGGCCGCCGGCGCCACCGGGCCCGAGAGCGTCTTCGACGGCCCGCACGGCGTGTACGACGCGCTGGCACCCGCCTCGGTCGCAGCCGGCACGGTCGACACCGGCGTGCTCCTGCGCGGCCTCGGCAGCGACGACCCCGCCGACTGGGAGACCACCCGGATCGGCATCAAGCCGTGGCCGACCTGCCAGCTCGCCCACGTCACCATGGCCGCGGCCCAGCTCGCCCTGGCCGAGGCGGGCGTCGACGCGGGCGAGGTCACCGCGATCCACGCGCAGGTGCACCCCGACTCCGCGACGGTGGTCTGCGCCCCGGACCGCGACCTGACCCGGCCCGCCAGTGCGTACGCCGCGAAGTTCTCGCTGCCCTGGAGCGTGGCCGCGCTGCTGATCGACGGCGCCGTCGGCGTCGACACCTACGCCGAGACCAACCTGTCCCGCAGCGAGATCAGTGAGCTGGCAGCCAAGGTCAGCTGGGAGATCACCGCCGGCGACGGCGTCGCGGCCGACGCCGCCGGGCACGTCGCGCTCACGCTGCGCGACGGTCGCACCGTCGTCGGGCGCCTGGACCGCAGCCCCGGCGGCGGCTCCAACCCGCTGTCCGACGCCGGGCTGTTCACCAAGTTCGCCGGCAATGTCGGCGAGCTCGCCGACGACCTGGCCAGCGCCGTACGCGCCCTGCCGGACTCCGGCGACCTCACCGTCCTGCTCACCCTGGCCGCCCGCGCGGCCGAGCACCCCGTCCCCGCCCCCTCTCCCCGCACGGAGGCCTCCGCATGACCCTGAACGCCATCAAGCCCGCCGAGTTCCCCTGGTTCCCCTATGAGGGGTTCACCTTCTGCCTCGGCCTGTCCGAGGGGGACGCGGCCTGGACCTCGGGCCACACCTCGGCGCGCCACGACCCCGCGGTCGGCAAGATGACCGTGTCGGGCTCGATGGAGGAGCAGTCGCGGATCGCCTACGAGAAGTGCCTGACCATCCTCGCCGGCGCCGGCTTCGGCCCCGAGGACGTCACCCGGGTCACCGAGAACGTCACCCTCGCCGGCCTGCCGGAGTACGAGACCACGGCCGCCGTACGCCGTGAGGTCTTCGGCGCCCACGAGCCGACGGTGCGCACCGTGGTCGTCGAGCGCCTGGTGCGCCGCGCCGCGTGGCTCGAGGTCGAGCTGCACGCGGTCAAGGGCGGCGGCGAGCAGCTCCGCGTGGCCAGCGAGGCCCGCGACGCCGGCACCTGGGTCGCCTCGCCGATCACCGAGGGCCACGACGGCACCGTCTACCTGCCCACGATGGTTCCGATCGACGCGTCCGGCGAGGTCGTGCACCCCGGCGACTTCGCCGCGCAGTACCGCTACTGCCTCGAGCAGGCCGGCGTGCTGCTCGAGCAGGTCGGCCTCAGCCTCGACCACGCGGTCACCACCTACGACTACTCCACCCCCGACACCCGTGCGGAGTACCGCAAGACCCACCGGGTCCGCAAGGAGCTGCTCGGCAACAACGAGGCGGGCGTCTACCCCGGCGCCGGCGGCATCCTGATGAGCCGCCTGCACAAGCCCGGCCAGCTGGTCGCCATCGACGTGACCGCCTCGCGGCACCCGCTCGAGCTGGTCAACCCCGGCTGGAGCCGCTACGACACGCTCACCTACGCCCCCGGCGTGAAGGCCGGTCGCACGCTGTTCATGTCCGGCTTCGCGGCCCTGGACATGGAGACCCAGGAGGCCCTGCACCCCGGTGACATCGGCGCCCAGGCGGAGGTCACCTTCGAGGCGATCCTGCACCTGCTCAAGCACGCCGGACTGGACGCCAGCAACCTGCTGGAGACCACCGAGTACTGCGTGGAGTCGGCGATCCCGGACTACCGCGCCGTCGCCGGGGTGCGCGAGCGGCTGCTGCAGTCGCCGTGGCCGGCCTCCACCGGCGCGATCTGCCAGGGCCTGCTGCGCCCCGAGTTCCTGCTCGAGGTCTTCCCGCTGGCGCTGTACCCCGCCGACCACCCGGCCGTCACCGGCGCTGTCCAGGGGGAGGCCAAGTGAGCCTGCTGACCGACGAGGTCCGCGCCCTCGAGGGCCGCACCAAGGTCTACACCGCCCCGGAGCCGTTCGGCGCCGCGTCCGGTCGCTACTTCGGTCTCGCGATCGGCGACGCGAACCCGCTCTACTCCGACCCCGCCTACGCCCGCGCCCAGGGCCTCGCCGGTGTCACCGCCCCGCTGACGCTGGTCTGCGAGACCAACCAGTACGCCGGCCTGCCGATGGACCACGAGGGCTACGCCGGGCACACCTGGGACCTCGACATCCCGAACAGCCGGCAGGTCCGCGGCGGCAACTCCTACACCTTCCACCGCCGCATCCGCCCCGAGGACGTCGTCACGGCGACCTGGCGGATCACCTCGGTGACCGAGAAGGTCACCGGCTCGGGCAACGCGATGCTGATCATCGGCTCGACCGCCACCTACACCAACCAGGACGACGAGCTGCTGGCCGAGAACGCGGAGACCATCATCTTCGTCTCGCTCGCGAGCAGCGGAGCGGAGAAGCAGGCATGAGCGACTTCCCCGAGACCTTCGTCGACACCTTCGTCGACCAGGCGAGCATCGCGGTCGGCGACGTCGTGGCGCCGCTGGAGCGCACGATCACCCTGACCGACATGGTCGCCTACGCCGGCGCCACCTGGGACTGGCACAAGCTGCACTACGACACGGCGTACGTCGCGGAGAAGGGCCTGCCCGGCCCGATCGTCGACGGCCAGGTCTACGGCGCCCTGCTGGTCGAGATGCTCCAGGACTGGCTCGGCCCGCAGTCCTTCGTGCACCAGCTGGACTTCACCTTCCGCAACCTGGTCTTCGCCGGGGAGCGGCTGCGCTGCACCGGCACCGTCACCGAGGTGGGTGCGGACCGGATCAGCGTCGAGATGAAGGTCGTCGTGGTGGCCGAGGACGGCTCCGACGGGCGGGCGGCGGCCGCGCCGGCGCGCGCCGTGGTGCTGCTCGGCACCCCCGACGGCCCGGGAGCCACTCGATGAGCACCGGGACCGGCGTCGCGATCGTCGGGGCCGCGGAGTGCGACCTCGGCGTCACCGGCTCCTCGATCCTGACCCTGCAGACCCAGGCGGTCACCCGCGCGCTCGCCGACGCGGGGCTGACCCTCGCCGACGTCGACGGCATCGCCACCAACGGCATCTCGCGGTTCTCCGCGACCCAGCTGGCCGACTACCTCGGGGTGGTGCCGACCTGGACGGACTCCACGTTCTCCGGCGGCAGCGCCTTCGAGATGTACCTCGCCCGCGCCACCCAGGCCATCCAGGCCGGGCAGGCCAGCGTCGTGGTGATCTCCTTCGCCTCCAACCAGCGCTCGGCCCGCTCGCGCAAGCTGGGCGGCGTCCACGAGCCGTGGATCCCCGAGGCGCAGTTCGAGGAGCCTTACGACATGCTCTACCCGCTGTCGTACTACGCCATGGCGGCGCAGAGCTACCTGCACCGCTACGGCGGCACCCGCGAGCAGCTCGCCGAGGTCGCGATCGCGGCGCGCGAGTGGGCGCTGCTGAACCCGAAGGCGTTCCGCTACGGCAAGGGCTCGCTCAGCGTCTCCGACGTCGTGGACTCCACGATGATCTCCTCGCCGCTGACCGCCGCCGACTGCTGTCTGGTGACCGACGGCGGGGGAGCGGTCGTGGTGACCTCGCTGGAGCGGGCCCGCGACCTGGCCAAGGCGCCGGTCGAGGTGCTCGGCTACGGCGAGCGCAGCACCAACACCTCCTTCACCGCGGTGGCCGACCTGTCTGTGCCCGGCGCCCGCGGTGCGGCGCAGGACGCCTACGCGCGGGCCGGCATCACCGCCGCCGACGTCGACGTCGTCGAGGTCTACGACTCCTTCACGATCACCGCGGCGCTCAGCATCGAGGCGCTCGGCTTCTGCGGGGAGGGCGAGGCGCTCGACCTGATCGCCGACGGCCGGATCCGTCCCGGCGGCGCGCTGCCGCTCAACACCAACGGCGGCGGGCTGTCCTACTGCCACCCCGGCCAGTACGGCGTCCTGCTCCTCGTCGAGGCGGTGCGCCAGCTGCGCGGCGAGTGCGGCGAGCGGCAGGTGCCGGGCGCCGAGATCGCCGTCGCCCACGGCACCGGCGGCATCCTGTCCACGCACGCGACCGTCGTCCTGGGGGTTGACCGATGAGCGAAGCGCGAGACCGCGGCGGCCTGCACACGGAAGGCAACGGTGAGGATGCGGTCGAGCTGCGAGCTCATCAGAAGGAAATCATGAGTACCGACTGGACCCCCGGCGAGGTTCCGCCCGCCGACGAGAACAGCGCGGCGTACTGGGACGCCACCCGCGAGCACCGGCTCACCGTGCAGTCGTGCACGGCCTGCGGCGCGGTCCAGCACCCGCCGAAGGCGCTGTGCACCGGGTGCGGCTCGATGGCGCACCTGACCCAGGTCGACGCGGCCGGCACCGGCACCGTCGACACCTTCACCGTCGTGCACCGGGCCCCGCGCCCGGAGCTGAGCGCGCCGTACACCGTCGCCCGGGTGCGCCTGGCCGAGGGACCGGTCGTGCTGACGCGCCTCGAGCCGGCGGTGCCCGGCGAGGCCGGCTGGCGCATCGGCGACCCGGTCACCGTCGCCTGGGTCGACCTCCCCGACGGTCGCGCACTGCCGTACTACACCCCCGACACCACCACCAAGGAGCACTGATGGACTTCCAGCTCGACGAGGACCAGCGCGAGTTCAAGGCGCTGCTGCGCCAGTTCGTCGACAAGGAGATCGTCCCGGTCGCCCGTGAGTGGGAGCAGGCCGGGCGCTACCCGACCGAGATCGTCGAGGGCATGAAGGACATGGGCCTGTTCGGCATCACGGTGCCGGAGGAGTACGGCGGCCTCGACCTCGACCCGGTCGCCTTCGCGCTGGTCTTCGAGGAGATCGCCCGCGGCTGGATGGGCATCGCCGGGATCCTCGGCAGCCACTCCTTGGCCTGCCGGCTGATCTCGATGCACGGCACCGAGGAGCAGAAGCAGAAGTACCTGCCCGACCTCGCCACCGGCAAGCGCCGCACCGGCATCGGCCTCACCGAGCCCGACGCCGGCACCGACCTCCAGGGCATCCGCACCACCGCGCGCCTGGAGGGCGACCACTACGTCGTCAACGGCGCCAAGATGTGGATCACCAACGCCCGCTACGCCGACCCGCTGCCGGTGCTGGTGAAGACCGACCCGACCGCGTCGCCGGCCCACAAGGGCATGAGCGTGCTGCTCATCGAGGCCGGCACCCCCGGCTTCGAGGTCACCAAGGACATCCCGAAGCTCGGCTACAAGGGCACCGAGTCCTGCGAGATCCTGCTCGACAACGTCAAGGTGCCGGTCTCCCAGCTCGTCGGCGGCGTCGAGGGCCGCGGCATGCAGCAGGTGCTCTCGGCGCTGGAGTGGGGCCGGGTCAACATCGCGGCCCGCTCGGTCGGCATCGCCCAGCGCGCCCACGACGAGGCGCTCGCCTACGCCCAGGAGCGCAAGGCGTTCGGCCAGCCGATCTCCGACTTCCAGGCGATCCAGCTCAAGCTCGGCGAGCTCGGCACCCAGGTCCAGGCCGCCCGCCTGATGGCCTACTGGGCCGCCGACGCGGTGCGCTCCGGTCGCGCCGACGGCGCCACCGGCATGGCGAAGATCTTCTGCTCCGAGGTCGCGCTCCAGGCCGCGATCGACTCGATGAAGGTGCACGGTGGCTACGGCTACTCCACCGAGTTCGAGGTCGAGCGGCTCTACCGCGACTCGATCCTGATGAGCATCGGCGAGGGCACCAACGACATCCTGCGCACCGTCGTGGCGAAGTCGCTGATCAAGAAGGAGACGATCGTTGGCTGAGCAGACTCCTGGGCAGACTCCTGGGCAGACTCCTGTGTCGACCGCCCCGCTGGCCCGCTCGGCGCTCTACGTCCCCGGCGACGCGCCCGACAAGCTGCGCAAGGCCCTCGACCGCGGCGCCGACGAGCTGATCGTCGACCTCGAGGACGCCGTCCTGCCGGCCAACAAGCCGCTCGCCCGCGACCTCGTCGCCACCTGGCTCGACTCGCTGCCCGAGACCGACGTCCGGGTCTGGGTGCGGATCAACCCGGGGCCCGAGCGCGAGCTCGACGTGCGGGCCGTGGCCGGGTGCGCCGGGCTGGCCGGCCTCGCGGTCGCCAAGACCGAGTCCGCCCAGGAGCTCGTCGAGCTCGACGCGCTGCTCACCTCGCTGGGCTCCGACGTCCGGGTGGTGCCGCTGCTGGAGAGCGCCCACGCGATCCTCTCCGCCCGCGAGATCGCGGCCGCGCCGCGGGTTCAGCGCATCCAGATCGGCGAGGCCGACCTCTCCGCCGACGTCGGCATCAGCGCCGGTCCCGACGAGCGCGAGCTGCTCTTCGCCCGCAGCCAGGTCGTCTTCGCCTCGGCCGCGGCGGGGATCGCGCCGCCGATCGCCCCGGTCTCGGTGGAGTTCCGCGACCTCGACGCCTTCCGGGCCTCGACCGAGGCCGCGGCCCGGCTCGGGTTCGTCGGGCGCGCCTGCATCCACCCGGCGCAGGTGGCGGTGGCCAACGAGGTCTTCACCCCGAGCGCCGAGCAGGTCGAGAAGGCCACCGCGCTGCTGGCCCGCTTCGACGGCGCCGACGCGGTCGGGGTCGACGCCGACGGCCGCTTCGTCGACGAGGCCGTGCTGCGCCAGGCCCGCATGGTGCTGGCCCGCGTGCGCTGAGCCGCACCTCTCAGACAGGCGTGCGCGGGCGATCCCCGTCGTACGCCGCCACGAGCGCAGCCCGGACCCCGGCCCACCCGGCCGGGTCCGGGCTGACTCATCACCGCGGGCCTAGCCTCGGACCATGACCTTCGTGCTGCGTCTCCTCAGCGGCGTGGCCGGCCTGCTGGCCTGCGTGCTGCTCCCGCTGACCCTCGCGGCCGTCTGGACGGCGGGGGTCCTCTCCGACACCGACCGCTACGTCGAGACCGTCGCCCCCGTCTCCAGCGACGACGCGGTGCGCGACGCGGTCGAGGAACGGGTCGTCAAGGAGACGATCGACCAGGTCGACCTCACCGCCGCGGCGGACCGCCTCGACGCGGGGCTGGCCGACCTCGGCGTCAGCGAGGAACTGCGCTCGTGGCTGGGCCCCGCCGCCTCGGGCCTGGAGGAGCGGGGCGCCACCTTCGTCGCCGGGGTGGTGCGCAAGGTGATGGAGCAGCCGGCGTTCGCGACCGCCTGGGACGCCGCCAACAGGGAGGCCCACGCCGAGCTGATCGATGCGCTGGAGTCCGGCGAGAGCGACGATGCCGGCGTGGTCCTCAAGCTCGCGCCGATCGTGGACGCGGTGGTCGACGAGCTCACCGGCGAGGGCATCACGGTGGCGCGTGGCCCGCTCGACTCGGTGTCGTTCACGCTGATGGAGCCCCAGGACGTCGAGCGTGCCTCCCGGGCCTACCGGGCGCTCGACACGGTCGCCACCGTGCTGCCGGTGGCCTGGATCGTGTGCCTCGGGCTCGCGCTGCTCGCGGCCCGCAACCGACCGGCGGCGCTGCGTCGCCTCGGCCTCGGCAGCGCGATCGGCGCCCTTGTGCTGCTCGGGGCGCTCTGGGTCGGTCAGCGGCACCTGGTGGACTCGGTGCCCGAGGTCGACTCGGCGGTGACCGACGCGGTCAGCCAGGTGCTGCTCAGCGACCTGCGCTGGGCCACCTGGATAGCGGTCGCGGTCTCGCTCGGGGTGTTCGTCGTCGGGGTGCTGCTCGGGGGCGTGCGCTCGCTGCGGCGGACCTGAGCCCGGGCCCGGATCTCCGGACCGGTCCGCCGCAACGCGAGCGGCTCAGGAGCTGGCCCGGTCCTCGTCCCCGCGCAGGCGGCCCAGCAGCACCATGCCGTGGTAGAGCCCGATGGCGGCCACGGTGCCCAGGGTGATGCCGGTGAAGGTCATGTCGCCCGCGTTGAGGGTCAGGTCGCCGATGCCGATGATCAGCGCGGCGGCCGCCGGGAACTGGTTGACCGGCTTGGAGAAGTCCACGCCGTTGTCGACCCACATCTTCACGCCGATCAGGCCGATCAGGCCGTAGAGCGCCACCGTCACGCCGCCGAGCACGCCCGGCGGGATGGTGTTGAGCAGGGCACCGAACTTGGGGGAGAGGCTCAGCAGCACCGCGGCGACGCCCGCCACCCAGTAGGCGGCGGTGGAGAAGACCCGGGTCGCGGTCATGACGCCGATGTTCTCGCCGTACGTCGTGGTGGCCGAGCCACCGCCGAGACCGGCCAGGCTGGTGGCCACGCCGTCGGCGAGCAGCGCGGTGCCGGTGCGGTCGTTGATCGAGGAGTCCCCGACCAGGTGGGCGACGCTGCGCACGTGCCCGACGTTCTCGGCGACCAGCACGAAGACGACCGGCAGGAACATCGGCACGATCGACCAGGTGGCGGTCGGGGTGCTGAACTCCGGCAGGCCGACCCAGTCGGCTGCCCGCACCGCGGTGAAGTCCAGGTCGCCGGCCAAGGCGGTCGCGACGTAGCCGACGACGACGCCGACGAGGATCGAGAGGCGGGCGAGCATGCCGCGGAACGCCGCGGCGACCACGCAGATGGTGACCAGGGTCAGGGTCGCGATCCACGGCGCCTCCGCGAAGTTGCTGGTCGCCGCTCCGCCGAGGTTGAAGCCGATCAGCGCGACGATCGCGCCGGTGACCACCGGCGGCATCAGGATGTCGATCCAGCGGGTGCCGGTCGCGGCGACGACGGCGCCGACGACGGCGAGCAGCACGCCGGTGACGAGGATGCCGAACAGGGCGGCGCCCATGCCGTGGTCGCCCATCGCCGCACCAATTGGCGCGATGAAGGCGAAGGAGCTGCCGAGGTAGCTGGGCAGCCGGTTGCGGTTGAGCGCCAGGAACAGCATCGTCCCGACACCGGAGAAGAACAGGGTGGTGGTGGGCGGGAAGCCGGTGATGACCGGCACCAGGAACGTCGCGCCGAACATCGCGACGACGTGCTGCGCGCCGAAGCCGAGCGTGCGCGGCCACGAGAGCCGCTCCTCGGGGCGGACGATGGCGTCCGAAGCGACGGTGCGACCGTCGCCGTGCAGGGTCCAGGGCATCGTGAAAGTCTCCTCCTGGGCCACCGTACGGGTAAGCGGTGTGCCCGCGGGACTTTAGCCGGGACCGGGGATCGGTCGAAAAACGCTGGCCCGGTCCGCGTGGCGCCGCACACAAGAAGCGGGCACGCGGTGATCTGGTTCCTGGGCTGACGGGGTTGTCCACAGGTGCTCTGACCTGCGACAACGACTGGTCGGGACGGTCGGTGGTTGAGTCCCGATCCGGCCACCCGGTGGCCGCGGCGGTGGCGTGCGTGCACGAGGCGCTGGACGCCGTGGTTGATGCGCCGGTGTGGTCGCTGAGCGAGGCCGAGGCCGGGGTGGCGCTGCTGGCCCTGGGGGCTGAGTCGGTGGTCGGGCTCCTCAGCCGCCGCTTCGGCATCCGGTAGAGCGTGATCGTGTCCGGCAAGGTGCGGGGAGCGCGGCCGTAGTGGCTGGTGCGAGAGATGCCGCGGAAGAGACCCAGCAGAAGGACTCCGGGACGGCGCTCGGACGCGACCTGCTGGTCCTCCACGAGGCGATCCACTAGTCCATGCAGCGGACCCTTGCGGACACCGCCGCCGGCGGGTGTGACTACGCGACCTCGGAGCGGCGCAGGGAGAGCAGCCCGACGGCGAGGGGGATGACGATCCAGATCAGCGTGGTCGACCCGAGCATCGCCCACTCCTCGGCGGTGTTCGTGGCGCCCGCGAAGAGCTGCACCTGGGTGTAGTTCCAGTCGATCCACGGCTGCAGGTCCAGGAACCAGTCCCGTACCGACGCGAGCAGGGCGAGGACGCCGGGCAGGACGAGTGAGACCACGAAGTACCCGACGATCGCCGCGGCCGAGGCCCTCAGCACCGTGCCGAGCGTGAAGCCGATCGCCATGCCGACCAGATTGCCGAGCACGATCTGGGGTGCGGTGGACAGCGACACGTCCCAGACTGTGTCGACGCCAGCAAGCGCCGAGCCGGCCACGTTGCCGACGGCGCCCACCGCGAAGGCGACGGCCATCGCGCCGACGCCCACCACGACGGTCGCGATCGCCTTGGCGCCGATCACGCGCCCGCGGCTCGGGACCAGGGTGAACGTGGTGAGTCCGCTGCGCTGGCTCCACTCGCTCGTGACGGCCAGGATCGCGATCATCGGCAGGATCACCGACATGGGGAGGCCGATGGCAGTCGCGAAGCTCTCGTAGGTGACGGCGCTGTCGGGAGCGAAGACGATGACCGCCCCGGTCGCGACGACCGACAGGACGCCGATGCCGATGAGCATCCAGAAGCCCGAGCGGGTGTTGAACATCTTGCGCAGCTCGACCTTGACCAGCCGAGTGGTCGGGATGGGCGGGGCGGTCCGGCGAAGCGGTGCGGCCTTCGTGGTGGTGCCCGGCGGGACGGTCAGGGCGGTCATGTCGCAGCTCCTTCGCGCTGGGTGTCGGCAGTGAGCGACAAGAAGATGTCTTCGAGCCCGGCACCGTCGGCGGACCGCAGCTCGGTGAGGGCGATGCCGGCGGCCAGGGCGGTGGTCCCGACCCGATCGGGGTCGGCGTCGGTGCGGACCGAGCCGTCCCCGGCGAGCGTGGCGGGGATCCCGGCCTGCTCGAGTGCGTCGGCAAGGTCGCGCGGTGAGGTCGAGCGGGCGAGGGTCCCGGCTGCGGCGAGGAGCTCCTCCTTGTTGCCGGACGCGACGATCCGGCCGTTGCCGATGACGACCAGGTCGTCGGCGATGACCTCGATCTCGTGGAGCAGGTGGGAGGACAGCAGCACCGTGCCGCCCTGGTCGGCGAAGCCCGTCAGCAGGTCGCGGATCCACCGGATCCCGGCGGGGTCGAGCCCGTTGGCGGGCTCGTCGAGGATCAGCACCCGGGGATCTCCGAGGAGCGCCGTGGCGATGCCGAGCCGCTGGCGCATGCCGAGGGAGTAGGTGCGGACCCGTCGGGTGGCCTCGGCGGGGGCGAGGCTCACCAGCTCGAGCATCTCCTCGACGCGAGAGCCGGGCAGCCCCATCGTGGCGGCGGCGCACGCGAGGATCTCGCGGCCGGTGCGACCGGCGTGCTGGGCGGAGGCGTCCAGCAGGACGCCCACCTCGAGGCCGGGGTTCGGGAGGTCGGCGAACCGTTCGCCATGGATGGTCGCGGAGCCGGAGGTCGGGACGGTCAGACCGACCATCATGCGCATCGTGGTGGACTTGCCGGCGCCGTTCGGACCGAGGAAACCGGTCACGCGTCCGGGCTGGGCGGTGAAGGAGATGTCGTCGACGGCGGTGAGGCCGGCGTACCTCCGGGTCAGGGACTCAACGGTGATCATGGGCTCGACCCGTGCGTGCGAGTGCGCTGGACATGGTGTCCTCCTGTGCCGGCCTGCACCGGGTGCGCAGGACCAGACCTCCACCGTGACGGCGCTCGTGGTCACCGGGCATCGGCCGCGCGGCTCCGAGTCGGTCGTGCTTTCGGTCGAGGTGCCGGGGGCGGGGTCAGACTTTCGGCCGGTCCCCGGGAGGCGCTCCGTCCCTACTCTGAGGGGGTGAGCAATCCACTGCGGTCCCTGCTGGAGGAACCCCGGCCCCCGGACCCACCGGTTCGGGTATGGCGGGACTGGGTGCTGCTGGCGGGCGTCACGGTGGTGGGGGTGCTGGAGGGCGTCCTGCGTGAGGACCTGCCGCTGCGGGGGCTGTCGGTGGCGTTGGCGCTCGGACTGGCGCCGCTGTTGCTGTGGCGACGTACGCACCCGCTCGCCGTGGTCGCGACCGCCTTCGGCGTGACCGCGGTCGTGGACATCGTCCTGGTCGCCTCCGGCGCGCCTGCGCTCGACATGAACACGATGGTCTACCTGCTGGTGCTGCCCTATTCGCTGTTCCGGTGGGGTTCCGGGCGCGAGGCGGTGGCGGGCCTGGCGATCATCCTGGTCCCGGCCACCCTGTCGCTCGTCGTCAGCTGGACCGGGGTGGCCGACGCGATCGGCGGGGTCGCCGTCCTGTTGTCCGCCTTCGCCCTGGGCTGGGCCGTGCGTTCCGAGCACGGCGCCCGGGAGCGGCGGTTGGAGCAGGTGAAGTCGGAGGAGCGGGCCCTGCTGGCGCGCGAGCTGCACGACACGGTGGCCCACCACGTCTCCGCCATCGCCGTCCAGGCGCAGGCGGGGCAGGCTCTCGCGCCGACCAGCCCGTCGTCGCCGCTCGAGGCGCTGGCGGTGATCGAGGAGGAGGCATCGCGCACGCTCGCGGAGATGCGGGCGATGGTCCGGGTGCTGCGCAACGAGGCGCCCGTCGACTACGCCCCGCAGCCCGGTGTCGCCGATCTCGGGCGGCTGGCCGGGGCCTCGCCTGCCGGGCCACGGGTGGACGTGAGTGTCTCGGGTGACCTGGCCGCCCTCCCGGCGGCGATCGACGCCGCCGTCTTCCGGATCGCTCAGGAGGCGGTGACCAATGCCCTGCGGCACGCCCGCAACGCGACCCTGATCGACGTGCGCGTCGCCGGCGACCAGTCCACGGTCAGCCTCGTCGTCCGCGACGACGGCGATCCGGGTGCAGCCGACCCCGGCGACGAAGCGGGGTTCGGGCTCACCGGGATGGCGGAACGCGCACTGCTCCTGGGGGGCGCGTGCCGGGCGGGTCCCTGTCCAGGACGCGGCTGGGCCGTCAGCGCGACACTGCCGCGGCAGGTCTCGGCGTGAGCATCCGGGTGCTGGTCGCCGACGACCAGGATCTCGTGCGGACCGGACTGCGGCTGATCCTCGGCACCCTGGACGGCATCGAGGTCGTGGGGGAGGCCCGCGACGGACGGGAGGCGGTGCGGCTGGCCCGCGAACTCCGTCCCGACGTGTGCCTCATGGACATCCGGATGCCGGTTCTCGACGGGGTCGAAGCGACCCGTCTGCTGGCCGGGCCCGGCGTCGAGGACCCGGTCGTGGTCGTCGTGATCACCACCTTCGACCTCGACGAGTACGTGCACGGTGCGCTGCTGGCCGGCGCCACCGGCTTCCTGCTGAAGGACGCCGGACCCGAGCTGCTCGGTGAGGCGATCCGGGCGGCCACCCGAGGCGATTCGCTCATCTCGCCCAGCGTCACCCGCAGGCTGCTGTCGACGTTCGCGGGCACGGGGCGCGCAGCTCCACTCGTTCAGCCCCTCGACCCGCTCACTGAACGTGAGGAGCAGGTGCTGCTCACCGTTGCGCGGGGTCGCACCAACGCCGAGATCGCCGCCGAGCTGCACATCAGCCTCAGCACGGTGAAGACCCACATCGCCAGCCTCATGGCCAAGCTCGGCGCCCGCAATCGGGTGGAGGTCGCGATGTGGGGCTACGAGACCGGCCGGGTCCGGGAGTAGCAGGCGGGGCAGTCGGCCGGGAAACGAAAAAGCCCCTGACCAGCGTTTCCGCTGGTCAGGGGCTGTATCTGTACGCCATCAGGGACTCGAACCCCGAACCCGCTGATTAAGAGTCAGCTGCTCTGCCAATTGAGCTAATGGCGCCCGGTGAAGCGAGTGAAACAGTACCAGTGGCTGCGCCTCGTGGAAAATCCGGAGGGCATGACCCGCACCACACGCCTGTGACGACCCCGGCTCAGCGGCTCTCCAGCACCGCCCGGGCGGCGTCGTGGCCGCCGAGCCCGGAGACCGCGCCGCCGCGTCGCGCGCCCGATCCGCACAGCAGCACGGAGTCCAGGCCGGTCTGCACGCCCCAGCGCTGGGCGGGGGTCTCCAGCCGGGCGCGGTCCGGCGCCCAGGGCCAGTCCAGCGGGCCGTGGAAGATGTGCCCGCCGGGCATCGCGAGGTCCGCCTCGATCTCGTGGGGGACCTTGGCCTCGAGGCAGGGGTTGCCCTCGCCGTCGCGGGCGAGGCACGAGGCGATCGGCTCCGCGAGGTGCTCGTCCAGCGACGCGAGCGCGCGGGCCACGGCGAGGGCCTTGGCGCCGGGGTCGTCGGTGAACAGCGTGCCCGGGGTGTGCAGGCCGAAGTAGGTCAGCGTGTGGGCGCCCGCGGCGGCGTCCGCGCCGAGGATCGAGGGGTCGCTCAGCGAGTGGCAGTAGACCTCGCCGGGCAGCACCTCCGGGACCCGCCCGGCCGCCGCGTCGGCGTACGCCGCCTCGAGCTGGGAGTAGTCCTCCGCGAGGTGCAGGGTGCCGGCGAAGGCGACCGCCGGGTCGGCCCCGCTGCGCAGCCGGGGGAGGCGGTCGAGCAGGAGGTTGATCTTCAGCTGCGAGCCGACCGGCTTGGTGACCGGGTCGGGGTCCTCGCCGAGCAGGATCTGCAGCACCCACGGCGCGACGTTGGCCAGCACGTGGCCGGCGGTCACGGTGTGCCGGCGCCCGTCGCCGTCCCATGTGACCTCGGCGCCGTCGGCACCGTCGCGGATCGCGTGCACGCCGGCGGAGGTGAGGATCTCGGCGCCGGCCTCGCTCGCCGCACGGGCCAGGGCGTCGGTGATCGCGCCCATCCCGCCGACCGGCACCCGCCACTCGCCGGTGCCGTTGCCGATCAGGTGGTAGAGGAAGCAGCGGTTCTGCTCCAGCGACTCCGCGCGCAGCGAGGCGAAGGTGCCGATCAGCGCGTCGGTCGCGACCACCCCACGCACCGTGTCGTCGGCGAAGCGCGCCTCGATGGTCTCCCCGAGCGGGCGCTGCACCAGGTCGCGCCAGACGCCGGCGTCCACCTGCTCGCGCACGGCGCGCTCGGTCGGCAGCGGCTCCATCAGCGTGGGCGCCACGGCGGCCGCGAGGGTGCCGACGTCGGCGTAGAAGCGCTGCCAGGCGGCGTACTCCTCCTCGCCACCGGTGAGCGCGCGGAACGACTCGCGCGTCGCGGACCCCTCGGGACGCTCGACCAGCAGGCCGCCGGTGCGATCCCCGCGCCGCCAGGGCGTGTACGACGCGGTCGTGCGCGAGGTCAGCGCGATGTCGAGGTCGAGCTCCTCGACCAGCCGGTTCGGCAGCAGGGAGACCAGGTAGGAGTACCGCGAGAGCCGGGTGTCGCGACCGGCGAAGGCCCGGGCCGACACGGCGGCGCCGCCGACGTGGTCGAGGCGCTCCAGGACCAGGACCGAGAGGCCCGCGCGGGCGAGGTAGGCGGCGGAGACCAGGCCGTTGTGCCCGCCCCCGACGACCACGACGTCGTAGTGCTGGCGCTGGGCGGGATGTGCGTTGCTCACGCCCCGCAACCTAGGCGACCGCGCGGAAAACCCCGCACGCACCGCTCCGGGCGTGGTGGGATGTGCGCCGGGCACGACCAGCCGGGGAGGGGTGGCGGTGAACGGCTCGGCGAGGGTCCGCCTCCCAGCACTGCTGGTGCTGCTGGGCGTGCTCGGGTTCGTGGCCGTCCGGTCCGCGGGCGGCGAGGGACACGCGGTCGGCATCTGGCCGGTCGGCCTGGCGACGGTGGTGGTCCTCACCGCCGACCGGCGCTGGCGCGATCCGCTGCTGGTCCTGGTGCTCGGTCTCGCCTGGCTGACGGTCTGGGCCGGTGGCCGCCCGGCCGACGTCGCGCTGGGCTGCAGCCTCGGCATCGTCCTCGAGACGCTCGTCGCGGTGCGCATACTGGGCCACGGACGCCCGGACCCCCTTCGGATCGTTGAGGACGGCGACCTGACCCGCTATCTGATGGCGACGACCGCGGCCGGACTGGTGGCGGGCTCGGTGGCGGCCCTGACCTCGGTCCTGACCGGTGGGGGGACGCCGTGGTTCGTCGGGCTGGTGGTCGGCGTCTCGCACTGGGCCTCCCAGCTGTGCGTCGTGGCGGTGTTCGCCCACCTGCCCGCCCACGGGGCGGTCGCCCGGCCCCGGGAGCGCGTGGCGCAGTGGCTGACGGTCCTGGTGGTGGCCCCCGCCGTGTTCGTGCCGCAGGAGTTCCCCAGCCTCGCCTTCGTCGTGATCCCGCTGCTGGCCTGGACCGCGCTGCGCAGCCGCCCCGTCGAGGCGCTGGTGCAGATGTGTGCCGTGGTGGGCTGCGCGATCGCGATGACCACCTTCGGGCGTGGCCCGTTCGCCGGAGCTCCGGCGATCCACGGCCTCGACCACGACACCCACGGGGTGCTCCTCGCCCTCTACGCCGTGACCTGCGCGCTGATCGTCGTACCGCTCGTGCAGCGCGTCGGCGTCCACATCGCCACCTCGCGGGCGGCCCGCGCGGAGCGGGACCGGCTCCAGAACGTCGTGAGCAGCACCCCGGGTGTCGCGATCATCGGCACCGGGCCCACGGGTCGGGTGACGCTGTTCAATCCCGGCGCGGAGAGCCTGCTCGGCTACCGGGCCGAGGAGATGCTCGGCGACTCGATCGAGAGGCTGTTCTCGTCGGAGTCGATCCGCCTCAAGGCCGCCGACCTCGGGGTGCCCGACGACTTCGTCTCGGTCGCGCGTGCCCTGGTCGACCCCGCCGTCGGGCAGACCTCGCTGCGGTTCCTGCGGCGCGACGGCGAGGAGCGCGACCACGAGCTCACGCTGTCGCGCATCAGCGCCGACGACGGCACCACACTCGGGTTCGTGAGCACCTCCGAGGACGTCACGGAGCGGCTCCAGGCCGAGAACGCGCTCAAGCAGGCGGTCGAGCAGCTGCGGCAGGTCGACGCGGTGAAGGACGCGTTCGTCTCCAGCGTCAGCCACGAGCTGCGTACGCCGATCACGAGCATCCAGGGCTACCTCGAGCTGCTCGAGGACGGCTCGTACGGCGACCTCAGCGCCCCCCAGCTCAACGCGGTGCGCCGGGTGGCGGGCAACAGCCGGCGGCTGCTGGGGTTGATCGACGACCTGCTGACGCTGTCGAAGATGCAGGAGGAGTCCTCGATCGCGGTCGTCGAGCGGGCCTTCGACCTGCGCCGTGCCGTCGAGGCGGGCTACGGCCTGGTCGCGCCGGTGCTGGAGAGCCGCCGGCTGACGATGAGCCTGAGCCTGCCGCCGGAGCCCGTGCCGTTCCTCGGCGACCGGGACATGGTGGAGCGGCTGGTCGTCAACCTGGTCGGAAATGCGGTCAAGTTCACGCCTGACGAGGGGACCGTCACGGTGACCCTGGAGACCGAGGGCGAGGAGACGCTGCTGCGCGTCACCGACACCGGCATCGGGATCCCGCTGTCGGAGCAGAAGCACCTCTTCCAGCGCTTCTTCCGCTCCGAGCTGGCCCAGAAGCACGCCATCCAGGGCAGCGGGCTCGGGCTGTCGATCTCCCGGGCGGTGGTCGAGCGGCACGGCGGCACGATCGACGTGGTCTCCGACACGGGCGCCGGCACCACGTTCCTGGTCCGGATGCCGCTCGTCGCCTGACTCAGCGCCCCGACCGGCTCGGGACGGCGCTTCGCACCAGCGAGGCGACCACGACGACGCTGAACACGATCAGCGCGCACACCAGGGCCCGGGCCAGCTGCCCCTCGGCGTGCACGTCGCCGTAGCCGACGGTGGCCATCGTGCTGAGGGTGAAGTAGAGCGCGTCGGTGCGGGTGCTCAGCCCCACGAACTGCCGCGGTGCCAACAGCTCGACCAGGTAGAAGGCCAGCGAGAACGCGGTGATGACCAGCACCACCATCATCGTGAGGACACCCGCGGTCCGCATCTCGGCGCCGGCCCGCACGTGGCGCAGCTCCAGCACCATCGCCCACGCGAGCACCCCGAGTCCCGCCGCCGTCAGCAGGAGGCTCACCGCGATGGCGGAGGTGGAGCCGCCCCACCGGACGGGGACGGCGTAGTAGGTCACCAGCACGCCCACGCAGGCCCACACCGGGTGCTGCCACCGCACGAAGCCGCGAGCGTCGTCGCCGCCCTCGAGGTCATCCGGCTCGTCCGGCGGGGGGACGGCGTCCTCGGCCATGGCGACCTCCTGGGGCGGCAGGACTCCAGCCGCGGCGGCTGGAGGTCGTGGTGCGCGTCGTACCCGCGCGGTTCCATCGTCGGCTGCGGGCCGAAATGAGTCGAGCCCCCGACCTGGTCCAGGTCGGGGGCTCGATCACATGGGGTGAGTAACGGGACTTGAACCCGCGACATCTGCGACCACAACGCAGCGCTCTACCAGCTGAGCTATACCCACCATCAGCTCCGGCGAGGCCGGTAGCCGAGGACGAGTGTAGGGGAACTACTCGCCCGGTGTGGAATCGGGGGCGGCATCGGGTCGCGGGAGGCCGGTGATCGACCCGCCGTGCTTGTCGGCGAGCTCCTTGGCGGTGGCGCTGTCGATGCCGGGGGAGGGCTGGAACACGGCCTCGCGGTAGTAGCGCAACTCCTCGATGCTCTCCTGGATGTCGGCGAGTGCGCGGTGGTTGCCCTGCTTGGCGGGGGCCTGGAAGTACGCCCGGGGGAACCAGCGGCGCGAGAGCTCCTTGATCGAGGAGACGTCGACGATGCGGTAGTGCAGGAACGACTCGAGCGCGGGCATGTCGCGGGAGATGAACATGCGGTCGGTCGCCACGGTGTTGCCCGCCAGCGGGGGACGGCTGCCGTCGGGGCAGTGCTCGCGGATGTAGGCGAGGGTGCGCTCCTCGGCCTCGGCGAGGGTCACGCCGGCGGCGAGCTCCTCGAGCAGGCCGGACTTCTCGTGCATGTCGCGCACGAAGTCACCCATCTGGTCCAACGCCTCCTGCGGGGGACGGATCACGATGTCCACGCCCTCCCCGAGCACGTTGAGATCGAAGTCGGTCACCAGGGCCGCCACCTCGATCAGCGCGTCCGCGCCGAGGTCGAGGCCGGTCATCTCACAGTCGATCCACACGAGTCGGTCATTCACGTCGAGTCAGCCTAGGCCACGGCACCCACGGGGCCCGCCCTCGCAGACGCCGTACGGCGGGAACTTGGTCCTGTTGACCGAGGGCTGAGGCCTCTCAGCAAGGACTCAGGCCATCTGCCTACGGTGAACCCGTGAGGGAGTGGGTCGGACTGGTCATACGCCTGGTGAGCGGCGGGGTGCTGCTCGTCGCGGGCGCCGTGAAGCTGCCCGACCCCGGCGCGAGCGTCCGCGCGGTGCGGGCCTACGACCTGCTGCCGGAGGCGATCGTGCCGACGGTCGGCTACCTGCTGCCGGTGCTCGAGGTCGTGGTGGGCGCGCTGCTGATCGTCGGGATGCTCACCCGCGGCGCGGCGGGGCTGGCCGTGGTGCTCTACCTGGCGTTCTCGATCGGCATCGCGACCGCCTGGGCGCGGGGCCTGACCATCGACTGTGGCTGCTTCGGTGGCGGCGGACAGGACCCCGACGCCGCTTCGAAGTACCCCTGGGAGCTGGCGCGCGACGGCGTACTGCTGCTGGCCAGCGGGTGGCTGGTCCTGCGGCCGCGCACCAAGCTCGCGCTCGACAACCGGATCTTCGCCCCGATCACCCTCACCCCCGAACCTGTTGCCGAACACAGAAATGAGAGCTGATGTCCAAGAAGAACACCCCGGCTGCCCCGCGCTCCGAGCGCGCCGCGGCCGCCCTCGCGCAGCAGCACGCGGAGGAGAGGCGTCGCCGGCTGTTCATGATCGGCGGTGTCATCGTCGCGATGCTCGTGGTGGTCGTGGCCGGGGTGCTCATCCAGCAGTCGCGTGACACCTCCTCGGACGTCGACGCGCCCGTCGCGGGCGCCGGCGCGACCGGGGTGGAGGAGTTCGGGCTGTCCTACGGCGACGAGGACGCGCCGCGCTCGGTGGTCATCTACGAGGACTTCCTGTGCCCCTACTGCGGGCTGCTCGAGCAGGCCACCCGCGAGGACCTGAACCGGCTGGCTGCGGACGGGAAGGTGCGCGTCGAGTACCGCCCCTTCAACCTGCTCAGCCGCATGGGCGACTACTCCGCGCGGGCGGCCAACGCCTTCCGCGTCGTGTCGAACGAGTCGGGCCCGGAGGTCGCGAAGAGGTTCCACGAGATCCTCTTCGACAACCAGCCGGCGGAGGGCAAGGACTACCCCGACGACGACCAGCTGATCGCCTGGGCGGTCGAGGCCGGCGCCGAGGAGGACGCGGTGCGTCCCGGCATCGAGGACCAGAGCGAGATGGACTGGGTCGAGGCGGCGACCCAGTCGGCCACCGACTCCGGTGTGCGCGGCACCCCGACGATCCTGCTCGACGGCGAGGTCTTCGAGGCCTCCGGCAGCGTCGACGACACCGCCGACGCGCTGGCCCGCGAGTTGGAGCGCTGAGCGAGGGGCGACCACACTGCGGGGGGTGAGCACCCTGCGCGAGTTCGTCAGCGGTCTGCCGAAGGCGGAGCTGCACGTCCACCACGTCGGCTCCGCCTCTCCGCGCATCGTCAGCGAGCTCGCCGCCCGGCACCCGGGCACGGTGCCGAGCGACCTCGACGCGCTGCGGGAGTTCTTCGAGTTCCGCGACTTCGCGCACTTCATCGAGGTCTACCTCGCGGTGGTCGCCCTGGTCCGCACGCCCGAGGACGTCCGGTACCTGACCTACGAGGTCGGCCGGGAGCTGGCCGAGGGCCAGGCGGTCCGCTACGCGGAGCTCACCTGCACGCCGTACACGTCGGTGCGCCCGCACGAGCCCGGCGTGTGGATGGCGATCGAGGCCTACACCGAGGCGATCGAGGACGCGCGGGTCGCGGTCGAGCGTGACTTCGGGCTGGTGCTGCGCTGGATCTACGACATCCCCGGCGAGTCCGGGCTGCCCGCCGCCGACGCCACGCTCGACTACGCGCTGCACCACCGCCCGGACGCGCTGGTCGGCTTCGGGCTCGGCGGGCCCGAGATCGGGGTGCCGCGCCCGCAGTTCCAGCCGCACTTCGACGCCGCCCGCGCCGCCGGGCTGCACTCGGTGCCGCACGCGGGGGAGACGACCGGCCCGCAGACGGTGTGGGACGCCGTACGACTGCTGGGCGCGGAGCGGATCGGCCACGGGACCTCCGCGGCCCAGGACCCCGCGCTGCTCGAGCACCTCGCCGAGCACGGGATCGCGCTCGAGGTCTGCCCGACCTCCAACGTCGCCACCCGGGCCGTCGCGTCGCTCGAGGAGCACCCGATCGGCATCTTCCGCGACGCCGGCGTCACGGTCACCGTGCACTCCGACGATCCGCCGATGTTCGGCACGACGCTCAACCAGGAGTACGAGGTCGCCGCCCGGCTGCTCGACCTCGACACCGCCGGGGTCGCGGACCTCGCCCGCGCGTCGGTGCACGCGTCATTCGCCGAGGACGACGTACGCCGCCGGCTGCTCGCGGAGATCGACGACTACGTCGCCGGCTGACGCGCGGTGTGGCGAGTCCGCATCGTGTAGTCCTTCTCCGGGCCGCGACAGTCCCACCGCACCGTCCACGTGGACCGGTCGGGGCTGACCTCGACGAGGCCCCGGTAGTCGTCGCGACCGCAGGGGTGGTGCACCTGCTCACCGACCGACCACGGGTGGAAGTCGCGGCCGTCGGCGAAGAGCACCCACCACGCCTCGCCCCGGCGTACGACGTCGAGGGTCCGGCTCACCGGCACCTCGTGGTCCGCCCAGGTCATCGTCCCGGTCTCGTCCCACCGCACGTGATCGTCGTCGAGCCGGGTCAGGGTCGCGCTCCCGCGCACCGCCCGCGCCTCACCGCCCCACCGGTCCTCGATCTCACGGGCCAGGGCCCAGGTCCCGAGCAGGTCGAGCGGGGAGACATCAGTGATCACGCGGTCATTGTCCCCTCCGCTCCCGCCGGTCGAGCTGGTTCCGTGGTCAAGGTCGGCGAGGGCTCCTCAGGCGGTGAGGTGGTGCACGTAGCACCAGCGCCAGTCCTCGCCGGGCTCGGCGGACTGCATCACCGGGTGCTGGGTGTCGTGGAAGTGCTCGGTCGCGTGCTGGCGCGGCGAGGAGTCGCAGCACCCGACCTCGCCGCACTCCAGGCACCGGCGCAGGGACACCCAGCGGGTGCCTTCCGCCACGCAGGCGCGGCAAGCGGTCGCCGGGGGCTCCTCGCTTGCCGGGTGCTGGGCCAGGTCGTCGCAGAGGTCGCCGATCTGCCAGCGGCGTGCGGCGTACACGGCGGTCTCGTCGCGCTCCTGCTCGGCGTTGTCGAGCATCGACTCCTCGAGGTCGAGCATCGCCAGCACGTCGGCGACCACGTCGGCCGGCACCTGGCCGTCGCCGCGGATCTGGAGGATCCGGCGGCGCTCGGTGTCCAGCAGATGGGTGCGGATCCGGTAGTACAGCGCGGCCGGGGACTCCTCGCCCGCCTGGGTGCCGAGCCGCTCCCACGCGGCGAAGTTGCGCTGGTCGAGGCCCTGCCGGATCAGGTCGACGACGCCGGCGGGGTCGTCGTACTCCATCGTGTCGAGCTCGTCGAGCGCCGCCTTGGAGGCCTGCTGCAGCAGGGTCGCACGGGCGAGCGCGTCGTCGAGGGGATCGGGGGAGGGGACCCGCAACCGCCGGGTGAACCACGGCAGCGAGAGTCCCTGCACGAGCAGCGTCCCGGCGACGACCGTGAACGCCGCCATCAGCAGGACCTCGCGGTGCGGGGCGTCGGCCGGGATGACGAACGCCGCGGCGAGCGTGACCACCCCGCGCATGCCGGCCCAGCCGAGCAGGAACATGAACGACCACGGCGGCGCCTCGTGGGCGGGGTGGTCGTCATGGGCGTGCACGTGGGGGAAGAGCACCCAGCGCGAGCCGAGCACCCAGAGCAGTCGCAGCACGATCACCGCGGCCAACGTCGCGAGGCAGACGAGGGCGATCCGCCCGGCGCCGAGGTCGCTGTCGGCGAGGTCCTGCACCAGCCACTCGGCCTGGAGCCCGATCAGCAGGAAGACCGCGTTCTCCAGGACGAAGGCGATCGTGCGCCAGTTGACCCGCTCGGCGATCCGGGACTGCGCGGTCTGGAGGATCGGCGAGCGGTGGCCGAGCAGCAGGCCGGCCACGACGACCGCGACCACGCCGGAGGAGTGGACCTCCTCGGCCAGGACGTAGCTGGCGAACGGCACCACCAGCGACAGCGCCACGTCGACCACCGGCTCGGTGATCCGTCGCCGCAGCCACGCCGTGACCCAGTACGCCGCCAGGCCCACCGCGACGCCGCCCGCGGCCGCGACCACGAAGTCGAGCCCGACCTCCCACGGGTGGAGCGTGGCCGCCCCGATCGTGGCGATGGTCGCGCGCAGGAGCACCAGCGCGGTGGCGTCGTTGAACAGCGACTCGCCCTCGAGGACGGTGACGATCTTGCGGGGGAGGCCGATGTGGCGGCCGATTGCGGTCGCGGCCACGGCGTCCGGGGGAGCGACCACGGCGCCGAGGGCGAGCGCAACCGGCCAGGAGATCCCCGGGACGAGTGCGTGCACCACCCAGCCCACCCCGGCCGCGGTGAAGATGACCAGCCCGACGGACTGCAGCACGATCGGCCGGCGGAAGGTGGTGAGGTCGACCAGCGAGGAGGACAGCGCAGCGGCGTACAGCAGTGGCGGCAGGAGCCCGAGCAGCACGACCTCGGGCTCGAGGTGCACCTGCGGCACGAACGGCAGGAACGACGCGCCGACGCCGACGACGACCAGCAGCAGCGGCGCCGGTACGCCGATGCGCCGCGAGACGATGACGCCGCCCAGCACGCCCAGGGCCAAGGCGATGAGGAACACGGCGACGTCCATCGCTTCATTGTGCTGACCGCACCCGAGCGCGACAGGGTCCTGCGACCCTGCCCCTTCCGCGGGGCGGTCTACGCCGCGCAGTCCTGCCGCAGCTTCTTGATCGCAGCGGGGTCGCTCGTGATCGTGTCGCCGCGCTTCGCGTAGAGCTCGTCCTCGTAGCTGGTGAACTCCATGGCCGGGTCCTCGCAGGACACCCAGGTCGCGGCGGTGTAGGCGCCGCCCTCGTCCGCGCAGCCCTGGTAGTCCTCGGGCAACTTCTCGCCCTCCTTCCAGACCTCCGAGCACGAGGACGCCTCGGCGGCGTCGGTCTCGGGCGCGTTGGTGGCGTAGCCGGGCCCCGACTCGGAGTCGGACTCTTCGGTGCCGCACGCAGACAGGGCGAGGAGCGCGGCGAACGTGGCGGTCGTGGCAGCGAGTCGTCGTGTCATGGTCGCATGGTAGGCACGCGCACCACAGGAGACCCGGTGTGCTTTTCACCCGCCATGACCCGCGAAGAACGGGGTACCTGCGGGGTTTCGCCTGGGCGGGTCAGTCGCCCTTGACGTTGACGATCTGGCGGAGGGTGTGGCGGATCTCGACGAGGTCGGCGGCGTCCTCCATCACGACGTCGATGTCCTTGTAGGCGGCGGGGATCTCGTCGAGGAACGCGTCGGTGGCGCGGTACTCGATGCCGGTCATCGCCTCGCGCAGCTGGTCGCGGGTGAACTTCTTCCGCGCGGCGGTGCGGGAGAGCTCGCGGCCGGCGCCGTGCGGGGCGGAGCACAGCGCGAGGCGGTTGCCCTTGCCCTGCACGACGTAGGACCGGGTGCCCATGGTTTCGTAGGGGTCATCCTCGTGCGCGTTCGCGCTGACCTGGGCAAAGGCCAATGGGTCCTGTGCGGTGCAAGGCACTGCACGAGAGTCAGGCTTCGCATCGCGGGGGACGCCGTTGAAGTGGGGTCGCGGCAGATCCGGGGCACCGAGGGCCCGCCAGTACTCGCGCCGGCCGGAAGCTCCCCCCGGGGCTCTTGGGCTCGGGCACCGGCTCCATTCATCCGGCGACCCGTGACGCTACGGTCACCTGGGCGCCCGCGCGCCCGCCCGTCGCGCGCACTCCCGGCCGGCTGGGCGCTCATGCGTTCCTGGAATGCGATCCAGACCGCGATGCCCGTATCGCCTCACGTTCCAATGGCCGGGAGCCATTGCTGAACGGCTTCGCCCTACTGTCTGACCTCCCGATGCGGCCCGCTGGTGGCCGATGGCGCGATCACCGCCCGGGTTCCTCATCCAAGCGCCTTAGCATGTTGCTGAGCACGATGACCGCGTCCGCCATCACCCCCGCGTCCCGCCGCGTCGGCGCGCCCCTGTGCTTCACCGCTTGGGCCAACTCGATCGCGGCCCGGGCGTACTTCCGCATCTCGGCCTCACCTGGCCCGGAGAGACGGTCCTGGACATAGCGCTCCAGCCTCAACTTGGTCTTGTCGACGGGCGGCTCCTGCTCCCCATCGGGCGTGTGCCGCGCGTGGTCGTAGACCTGCCGCGAAAGCGCCTCTAGGACGTGGACACAGTCATTGCCGACGGCCCTGTAGTCCTGTGGGGTGCGGGCGCTCCGAAAGTGCCGCCGGAGCTCGCCCAGCTCGGCATCCACTGCCGGCCAGCCGAGGGCCTTCAGCGGGCTCGCCGCCTCCACGAGTGTGGAGTCCAAGGCCCGCTCCTGGGCAGCCATGAGGCCTGCGTAGGGCTCATCGAAGAGTTCCGCGAGCAGGCTCCGTCGCGCCTGCCACCCACCCGCTCCGGACGCGCCTTTCCTTATCCACCACGACTTCCACGCGGTGTGGTCCCGGAATGGCAATTTGAAGGCCTGCCCCGCCCGCTCCGTAGTCTTCTCCAGCGCCCGGACGGCCATTCTCATCTCGTCGTTCGTGAGGCGACCTGACCCAGAACCTTCGGTCCCCGAATGCTGGAAGTCGTCGCGGACGAGGTCCATAAGAGCGAGCCCGGCATCCAGGTCGGACACGCCTGCCTCTGGCCCAGCGATCAGCGCCGAGAGACGGCCCGCATCCAGCTCATCAACCACCCGACTCCCACCGCCCCAGGGATCCGGGTCGGGCGTGGTCACCAGCCAGAAGTCTGCCGCGCTGATCGTCACGGCGAGAACCTTATGCGGACCGTCCGCGCAGAGGGCGCCCCCCTATGCGATTGAGGTGTGATAGCGCAGCGTCTCCGTGGCCGTGGATGCGCACGGAACGCGGCAGAAGCGTGCGTGTGCGCTACGGAGCGCGAACAGCGAGTTCAACAGCGCGGATGATGGCTGACGAGTCGACGTCCAGCCTGATGCGGAAACCCTCAGCACACCCACGCCGGGGTTCGAGCGTGATGTAGATGGACTCTTCCTCTACGTCCCCAGGCCCGTTCTGGCTCAGGTTGCACAGAGGTACGGCACGAGGCGACGCGAGGAACTCGACTCCGTCGTTCTGACTGTTGGCGATGCTGTTGCTAATCACGAAGAGTGCAGACGTGGTGCCCTCCCCGTCAGACATGAACCATGCCGAGGGTTCGCGCGCGTCGCTGTGCTGAAGAGTGCCACGCGCATCGTTCACGCGCAGCAGCAGGGGCGACGCGAACGGCACCTCGGCTCCCGTAGACGCCCTCGGATTCGCAGCGAACGCGAGGAAGGCCCTCACCGCCTCCTGCGTTGCGGGAGGCATGTCAGGTGCCAGTCTGAGGGAGAAGGGGACTGGCTTCGGCTGTTTGTGGTCCTGCCGGTCAGACGCGTTGGCAGGACTAGGCGTCGTCCCTTGCCGAGCCGGGGCACCTGAGTCATTCGGACTACACGCCCCGAGCACGACCGCTGCGGCGCAAACCCACGGCAGCATGCGTCGCAACTGCATCAGCGTCTCCATTCGTGTCGGCTGACAGTGTGACGCCCAGAAGGCCGAATCGGTTGTCAGACGAAGACGCGGCGGCCCGTCCGCTCATCGGCATGAGCGGACGTTTCGAGGCAGGAGTTATCACACCTCAATCGCATAGGGGGGAGGGCGCTGTTATGTGGCAATTCTTCTCGGGCGGACGGGGTCGACCACCCCAGCGGCTACGCCAGAACGGGCTAGTGGGCGAGAGGTAAGTGCCATTCGAGGGCGGACCTCGTCAGCAGATCCGGACGACTAGATACCAGCGACCTCATTGGGATACGAACAGGTACGTCAGTCGACGGGGTGCATCAGTTGTCGCGCCAAATCTCGGTTAGTCTCGCGCATCGCCTCGCGCTCAGCCTCCGTCTGCGCCAGAGTGCGCCTCAGCTCGCTCACGGCGACCTCCAGTTCGGCGATCCGCTGTCGGGCTGCGAGGAGATCGGGGTCGTTCTCAGCGAGTTGGTGCTTGGTGACTCCTGCCCGGCGCAACTGGTTCTCCAAGGCGGCGACTCGGGCTTCCAGATCAGCCTCGCGCTGGCGAGCCAAGGCCAGATCGGTGCGCAGGCTCTCGGTGCTCACCAAGTTGACGGTCGCTTGGGGCATTGCTCCTGTGGGCTGCTGCGCCGCCTCAACGAGTGCGGCTAGGTCACGGTGGCGCGTCAAGAAGTTCCGGTGGACACCCGCTGCCCGTGCGACCGATGACTGCGTGATGAGCTGCCGGTTCCGCCGCAGGTCTTCTAGTGCGCTGAGGACCCTCTGGCGGCGCGCATTGCTGTCGGCCTTGCGGGCTGCCCGAAGATCTTCGGCTGTCACTCGTTCTCCTCAGTCACGACGCTCCCGACAATGTCCATCGCCTCCCGCAGGAGAGCATCCGGCCCAAGGAGCGCGTCCTGTCCGGTGGTGTGCGAGCGGAGCGTGACGGCGACAGTCTGTCGCTGTGCCGCTCGCGCCTTAACAAGTTCCGTCGACGCGGCGTCGATCGCCGTACGCAGTTCGGGTGAAGCTGCTTCGAGCATCGTTTCCTGCTCCTCGATCAGGCGGCGCACCTCGGCGACCTCGTTGTCCGATGGGCGGGCGCGCTCCCGTGCCCAGTCGGTTCCGCCACTGAACGCGTCGATACGTGCTTGCTGTGCGAGCAGATCGGTCAGGTGGCGGCGAAGGTCGGGCAGGTAGGAAGGGTCCGTGCTGAAGTGGTCGCAGCCCGCGCACTGCCAACGCATCGGGCATGCGTGGCCTTCCGCTGCCACGTTGCTGGGCTCGCTGCATCCGCCGAAGGGGACGGCGACAACGCCCACGTTGCGGCGCAGGCTCTCGGCAAGATCCAGTCCGCCCCAGCGCAATGTGCCCCTCTCGTCCAGGACGAGGGAGCCCATCATGTCGGTGGCCTCGCGTTGGCGGGCGCGGCTGACCTTGAAGTAGGACATCGTGGTCTGGATCTGCTCATGTCCCATCAGTTCCTTGAGAACGTCCGGGTGCACGCCAGCGTCGGCCCGCCGCTGCGCGTACGTGTGGCGGAAGGCGTACGGGAAGACCAGGGAGCGGTCGAAGTCGATGGGCTGCCCGTCGAGCCCAAGTCCGCCCGTCGTCAGCGATGGCAGGGCATCGACCCACCGCCGCACGTATGTCTTAACCGTGTCGGACGCGATCGGTGTGTACCCGTGCGGGTTCATCGTCTCGCGGGGGAACAGGGCCAGCCGGCTGGGATCCGCGTGCGGATACAACCCTCGGGCGAAGGTCTCCTGCTCCCTCACCAACCGCGCGACGAGCGCCGTCACAGGCAAGCGCCTCTCGTCGATGCCGCCGCTGGTTTTGAACTCGGTGTAAGTCAGGACCGGGCCACCTGCTGCGCCCTCATCGACGCAGCCTGGTCGCAGCTCGCAGATCTCGGTGGGGCGTCGGCCAGTCTCGGCGAGTAGCAGCACGAAGCGTGGTGCGTCCTCGCGCCAGACTGATGCGAGGAGGTCTCGTGATTCCTGGCTCAGTAACTGTTGTACGACCGCTGCTGGGAGCGACTTGCCGATCTCGTCGTCGCCACGAGATGCCTTCGGGCGCGCGGGAACCATGTCGTTGGTGATGTTGAAACTGGGAGCCAGCCTGGGCAAGAGGCCAGCGTCGCGGGCCCACCTGATCACTAGGCGGTTGCGCGCCAGGACGAAGTGGCGACGCTTTTCGGTCCAGGGCTTGTTGGCTGGTCCGTCGCCCGTCAGTACCCCCTGGCTCACCAGGGTGAGCAGGTACGTGCCGAACGCCAACGCGTGGTCGCGCCCGAGTAGTTGGGGCGAGCGGCCTCCGTCTGGTGCGTGTGCTTCGAGGTAGTTGGACAGCACTGCCACTGCCCGGACGGTCCTCCTGATCGCCTCGAAGTCGCGGTAGGAGTTGACCGTCCCCCAGCCCCACTCTTGGACGGCAGTGCGCAGCCACGGCAGTCGGACTTCCGTCCAATCCACTTCGCCACGCTTGCCGAAAACGCTCCCCGGCCACAGGTCAGCGGTCTTGAACTCATCGGGGCTGCAGCTGGTCACCTTGGCTGTCCGCACGAGTTGCTCGGCGATGTTGCGCTTGTTGGCACGCCAGGCCGTCGGGAGGTCGCTCTCCTCGACGTCTCGCAGGTCTGGGACCTGTACCTCGCGCAGCCAATTGACAACGGGTTGCAGCACGTCTAGCCGGGTCTGAACGCCTCGACGACTGCGGATCAGGACGCCGTAGAGGACCTGTTCAACGACGAGGTCGCTCAGGCCCCGAAGGACGCAGATGCGGGCGTCAGAGGGAGCGCTCGGAGCCTGCTTGAGCCATGCGTCGTGATCGGACTGGGCGCGGCGTGCGCGACGCCATGCCGCCATGTGGGCACGGCACAGGAGTGACGTCGGGTCCGCGGCCGCGCGAACGCAGGCCGCCACCCTGCACTCCCCGAGCCGGGTCAGAGGCTCGGCTGTCGCGATCAGCGTGATCAGGTCCATCGAACCCGCGCTGAAGGCCGTCGCGTGGGTCGAGCACAGGTCGTGGGATCGCGCTGGACGCTGGCATCGCGCGCTGTCCTCACCTACTCGGCACAGACGGTCGGCGTCGGTCGACCGATCGCGTGCGACGGGTGCTGCGCGGAAGACGTCGAGGTCGGGTTTGCCGGCACGTCGCCACTGCCCACGACAGCCATCACAGAGCGTCTCGGTGGCCTGCGCGGAGCCCCAGGCGGGCCTCCTGCATGCCTCGACCGTGCAAGCCTTCCAGCCCAGCAGCGGATGGTCAGGGCTCGGCCTTAGTTCGCGCGAGGTGGCATCCCAGCCAAGCTCCGCCAGCCACTCGGACAGCGCTTCGTCTGTGTTGCCATCGTCGCCCTGAATGAGGATCAGTTCTGCGCTTAGGGTCATGAGTCGAGGGCTCCGTCCTCAAGGAGGTCGGCGATGGAGGACTGCTCGACGGCGTCGCGCAGTCGCTGCTCATCTGGATGCAGGTACACCTGTGTTGTGGTGACCCAGGCGTGGCCCATCAACTCGGCGACCACGTCCACGCTCGCGGTCTCGATCGCGCTGCTGCCGAAGGTGTGGCGAAGGCTGTGGGGATTCACCTTGTAGCCGACCTTCGTCGACAGCCGCTCCAGCAACTCGTTCACGGCGTGGGCTTTCATGGGCTCGCCGAGTGGCTCCTGATAGAGATTCACGAACACGTAGTCGCATGAGGTCGCATGAGGGACTCGGTCACGCTCTTGGCGATACAGGCTGTAGACCTGGGTGACAGTTCGGGGCACTGGCACGATGCGGGCAACGCCACCCTTGACGACTGCTCCGTTCGTACTCTCCCGCGGCGTCACGTGGACATGTGCGCCCTTGAAGGCGCACCCGAGGCTGAGTGAGTCCGGAAGCAGGTGCATGTCGGACAGGCGCAAGCCGATCGCTTCGCCTCTTCGGAGTCCTGCGCACGTCATGACCAGGATCAGGAGGAAGTCACGGAGGTTGCCGGTTGCCTCGAGGAGGGAGCGGACGACTGTGATCGGCACGGCGGCGGGCATGGGTCGCTTCTTGCGACGTTTCTTGAGTCGGTGCCGGCGCCCGGACAGGATCAACAGCCCGTCGTGGGACCGCCCGACCTCGAACAGGCGAGTGAGGATCTCGAACGGGACGACGCCCTGCGAGGCAAGGTGTCGGAACATCTCGCACACGACCATGCAGATTCGGTCGACCACTGGGTCCGACCGCACGGGTGGGCTGCCGGGGCCAGCGAGTGCCTGGCGTGAGCGTCGTTGTTCTTCGGGGCCAGGAGTGGTCCGCAGCCAGATCTGGAATGGCGTGATGTCCGGGTCGTCCCATTGGCGCTTGGTTCGGTCGCACCACGTGAAGTAGAGCGCGAGGTCGCTCGCGTAGCGGTGGCAGGTGCCTTCGGCAAGACGGCGGGAGAACGCCAGGAACTGGAGGTAGGTGTCGGCTGGTTCGACCTTGTCGTAGTGATCGTCGATGACGCTCCAGTACGGACCCACGAGGGCCTCGAACTTGAACTGGCGATGCGCCATAGGTCTGAGTGAACCGTCCCGACACTAGGTGCTCGCCGTTCCGGCGGACTCTGTCCCTGCGTCGTCCTGGACGCTAGACCTAGGGGCTCACCTGTATCGCTAGCGACACGCTGTGCGGTGCACCCCTGTTGCTCTTGCACCGCATACTTCCTGCGCAGCCTGTGTGAAGTGCACATGGTGCAGGTTGAGCACCCCTACGAAACCATGGAGCCGGGGATCAGCCCCCACTCGCCCTCGCGCGCCGAGATCGCGCCCTTGCGCGACAGCCACACGTCCTTGCCGAAGTGGTTCTCGCGCAGGGTGTAGTTGTGGTGACAGTTCACCTCCTGCTCGCGCACGACCGGCGAGCCGATCCAGTCCTCGAAGCAGGTGGCGACGCGGTCCATCATCTCGGCGCGGTTCTCGTAGGCGAACCGCTGTGCCCATGCGAGCTCGGTGACGTAGCGGTCGAACTCGGCGGTGGCCTCGACCAGGTAGGCGAGGTCGCGGTCGGGGAGCGTGACGGAGTGGCGGGCGCAGTAGTCCTGAGCGACCTTGATGTGGTGCTGGGCGATCTTGTTGCCCACGCCGCGTGACCCGGAGTGCAGGAACAGCCAGACCCGGTCGTCCTCGTCCAGGGACACTTCGATGAAGTGGTTGCCCGAGCCGAGGGTGCCCAGCTGCAGCTCCCAGTTGGCGGCGTACGTGCCGGGGTCGAACCCGAGCTCCTCGGCTTGGGCGGTGAGCGTGTCGAGGCGCTCGCGGGTGTGCTCGCGGGTCACCGCGCGGTTGTACTTGCCGGCCGACAGCGGCACCGCGGCCTCGATCGACTCGCGCAGCGTACGCCGTTCGCCCGGCAGGTGGCCGGCGGCGTACTGGGTGCGGACCGCGATCATGCCGCAGCCGATGTCGACACCGACCGCGGCCGGGATGATCGCGCCGAGGGTCGGGATGACCGACCCGACGGTGGCGCCCTTGCCGAGGTGCGCGTCGGGCATCAGCGCGAGGTGCGGATGGATGAACGGCATCTCGCTGGTGGTCTGCGCCTGAGCGCGGGTGTTGTCCTCGAGGATCGACGCCCAGTTCATGAAGCGCTTGGTGATCTGTTCCATGGTGCTCCGGTTCTCCGTTTCGGGTCCGGGCAAGCAGCGCGTCAGCAGCGCGGAGTGTCCTTCAGGCGGAAGATGGCTCCCAGACCGATCCCGTCGCCCTCGCCGGCACCCGCCTCGAGTCGGTCCCCAGAGCGCACCACGAGTGACTTGTACCCCGAGACCCTGCCGGCGCCGGCCCGGACCATCGCGCTGGCGGTGTTGCCGTTCCGGATCCGAAAGATCGCCCCGGTGTGGGCGTGCTTACCGCCTCGGTTGTTGACACGGACTCGCAGCTGGAACCTCTGTCCCTCCACGTGGACCTTGCACGCCTGGACCGTCGCGCCGTGGAACATGAGCTGGGTGCCCCACGCTGCGTTCGCGGCTGGAGCAGTCGACACGAGCAGGGTGCCGGTGACCACGGCGGCGCTGGCGAGGCTGACGAGACGACCGCCGCCGCGGACTCGGCGGGAGGAAGGGGAAGGCGGGTTCATGGACCAGCATCTTTCCCCATGTCGCCAACCGCAAAGCAACCGATGCGCCTGGCGCGGTCGCACCCGCGGTCCGTCATCGCTTCTGGCCGGCTGGTGGCGGCCGCTGACCTGAGCAACTGGATCGCGGCTGCTCGGTTGAGCTGCCCTCTCAGGGGTAGATGGAGCCTGCCTTCTCGTACGTAACGCGAAGGCAGGTACGACAAACGGACCTGACACCACGCTCCCGGGCCGCTCAGCGCAGTTCGGGCCGAACCGGAGAGTGCTTCCTTGGACTCGGACTTCACCTCCCACGAACGTCTCGCCGACGAGACGCTCGCTACTCGCATACGCGCGGCCAAGTTCACCCCCGTCCGCCTGCGCGACGGTTACCGCCAACGAGACGTCGACGACTTCCTGGACCAGCTCGTCACCGACCTGGAGTCGCCCTCCCCGCAGCTGGGAACCGCGAGCATCGAGGCTGCCCGATTCACGGTCGTTCGCATGGAGGAGGGGTACGCGAAGGACGAGGTCGACGCACTCCTGGACCAGGCAGCCACCCACCTGACCCTCCATGGGCGCCGCGACGGCCTGCTGGAGCAGCAGCCGGTCAGCACCCCGGCGAGAGAGAGGAGCAGCCGTGCCAGGAGTCAGTGGCTCACGCTCATGCTGATCGCCGCGCTACTCGTAGGGATGCTGGTATCAGCGCTCGCGCGCTGACCCAACGGTCTGCTCGCCCTCGTGGGTGACAGGCGGCGTGTCGCGCCGTCGCCGTGAAGTGCGTCAATTACGACAAGTGCCTTCTCGGGGACGCTGCCGCGATGGCGTCACATTCCGGAGGCCCCACTTGAAACCGGGGAAACCGCCAGAACGCGCAGGGCCTGACCCCTGGGGTGAGGTCAGGCCCTGGGCTGTGGGGACGTGGGTGGTGAGTGGCTCAGCTCCGGGCAGGTGGCTGGGTCGAGGTGTCGGTTGCGTCGGCGGCCGACTGCTGCGGGGTGCCCGCGGCGGGCTGCTGGTCGCCCGGCTGGGTCTGCATGGTCTTGGCGAGCGAACGCGCCTGGGTGGAGAGCTGCTTGAGGTCCAAGGCGCCGGTCGCAGCGGAGATCGCGAGCGCTGCCAAGAACGCGAAGGTGAGCAGCAGGAACGTCGCGGCGACACCGGAGAGTCCTACGTACAGGGACCCGTCGAGCTCACCGCTGCCCCAGTAGAGCCCACCAAGGTCGACCGGGTCCTCATCGGTGTCCATGTTCACGTCCACGCCGGCGTGAACTGCGCTCAGGCGCACCAGCAGCGGGATGAAGAGCAGGAAGGAGCCCACCCAGACAAGCTGGTTGCGCAGCACCTGATCGCGCGAGCGGGAGGCCCGTGCGACGAGGAACGCGCCGACGAGCAGCCACAGCGGCATGACACCGACGGCGATCCACAGGCCGGGCTCGTCACCCTCGCCGGTGAAGAAGGTGAGGCGGTGCATCTCGCTGAACCGATCGATCCCCGACTCGCCAGAGCCGGTGTAAGTCCCGACGCCGTTCGCTCCGGCCGAGACGCCGGCACCAAGGCCGATGAGGCCGAAGCCGAGGTTGGCCAAGTAGGCGATTCCGAGACCGATCAGGGTCATCCACTCGTCGGAGTCCATCTCAGAGGTGTCGTTGCCGTCACCGAACAGCAGCAGGACGGCCACGCACAGGGCGCCCGCGATCGGGAGCAGCAGAAGCATGCGGGTGAACCCGGCCAGCGGTGCGGCGACCCAGTCGTGCACGAGCTGCAGCTTCGGGTGGAGCCAGTCGCGACGCATGAGGCAGGCGATGGCCAGCACGAAGGAGACCATGACCATCGGCATGAACAGCGCTCCGGCGACCGAGGCGCCGAAGCCGACGAGGAAGTCGCTGTCGTCGGCCTCGAGGTCGCTGAGGCCTGCTCCGAGGGCGTCATTGTCCCCGCGGAAGATCGCCGCGACGAGTGCTGCCCCGGCACCGGTGATGAGGGCGGTCCGTGCAGCGTCACCAGCGGCGACGACCGCGTTGGTGTACTGCGCGGTGATGCGGCGGAACAGGTACACGGCCACACCGAGGGCTACCAAGGTGATCGTCAGCGGGAAGGCGCCGACAAACCCGAGAGCGTCCAGATCCAGGTCGCCGTGGGGGGAGATGAGGAGGTCGGCACCGAACGCTGCGGTCATCAGCGTCGCGGTGAGCGTGAGTGTGTTGTCGAGGCCGAAGCCTTCGGGCTTGATGAGCAGCGCCAGGATCAACGAGAGGACCCCGGACGCCGCGAGGGTCGCCGCGGCGACAACGCCAGCACCGACCCAGTTCCCGACGAGGAGACGGCCCAGGAACTTCTGGGCATCGAACGTCACCGGGGGCTCACCTGCAGAGGTGGGCGGCGCCTGCGTCACCTGCGGCGCGACGGCCGGCGGAGGCGGGGGTGGGGTGACTTGGGTGGTGGTCGGGGAAGCGGTCGCGGCTGCCGGGGCGAAGGTGGCGCCGCAGTTGCTGCAGCCCGCCGCCCCGTCAGCCAGCTGGTGGCCGCAGTTGCTGCAGAAGTTCACTTGTTTGTGGTCCTTTGCCTCACGGGAATGCCTCCGGGACCGTACGCACAAACCCGGGCGATTACCGGCGAACGCCCACTTAGGTGCCACTTCGACAGGTTCGGTTCGGCCGCTGGGGACTGCTGAAGGTTCGGTTGTCACCTGTGACCTGCCCCACGTCTTGGTTTCCACTCGTCGTGATGAGTTCTCAGGCGGAAACGGTGTCTGCGGGTGAGGCTAGCTCGTACTCGATCGGTGTCTTGTAGCCCAGCGCGGAGTGGCGTCGTTGGCGGTTGTGGAAGATCTCGATGTACTCGAAGATCGCGTTCGCCAATTCGACCCGGGTCTTCCACTTGCGGCGGTTCAAGAGTTCGATCTGCATCGAGGACCAGAAGCTTTCCATCATGGCGTTGTCCAGGCCGTCGCCGACGGTGCCGAACGATGGCAGCAGGCCTGCGCTGCGTATCCGGTCCCCGAACGCCCACGAGGTGAACTGCACTCCGTGGTCGGCATGGACGATGCCGCCTGGGTCGGGTTGGCGGTTGCGGATGGCCATGTCCAGGGCGTTGACGACGAGGGTGGCGTCCTGGCGAGAATCGATGGACCAGCCCACGATCCGTCGGCTGTAGGCATCCAGGACCGCGGCACAGAAGACCTTCCCTTCACGCCTGGGGTGTTCAGTGATGTCGGTGACCCAGAGCTCGTTCGGTCGCAGCCGGTGGAACTTGCGATTGACCAAGTCACCTGAGGTCGCGACGCCCTTGAGACGCTTCACCCGTGCCGGGCCTGGCAGGCCGTAGATCCCCGCCTGCGTCATCAGCACCGACACCAACCGCGAGCTCACCTGGACGTCCATCGCCATCGTGAGTTCGGCGTGGACACGGCGGTACCCGTAGGTGCCCCGCGACGCGACGTGCACCTCTCGGATCAGCCCGGTCAGCCATTGGCGGCGCATCTGAGTTGCCGACAACGGTCGGCGCTTGTAGCGGTAATAGCCCTGGCGTGAGACCCCGAGGACTCGACAAGCGACATCAACGGGCATCCCGGCGCCGGCCAAGCGGTCGATCACCGGGTGAACCCTTTTGGGTGGGGCTTGTCCTGGTCCAGGAACTTCGCCGCCTGCCGGACGATGGCGAGCTCGGTCTCGAGCTCCCGGATGCGACGCCGGGCGGCCCGGAGTTCGGCGGACTCGCTGGTGCTGATTCCGGGGCGTTCTCCGCGGTCGATCTGGTCTTGACGAACCCAGTTGTGCAGGCAGCCGGCGCTGATGCCCAACTCGTAGGCGGTCTGCTTCACCTGTTTGCCGGAACGGATCAGCGCGACAGCACGTGCGCGGAACTCGGGTGGGTAGGGACGAGGCACGGTCGGAGCCTTTCAATCAGGCCCTCGACTCATCACTGAATCTGGAAACCAGGCTGTGGGGCAGGTCAAACTGTCACCAGTTCGTGCAGCAGACCCGTTCGGCCACCACGTCTGAAAGGTATTCTGTGAAGCGTAGTAGCTGCCTCGCCATAGTTTCGGTCTTCGCGCTGGCCCTGACCGCGTGTTCCTCCGACGAGGAAGAGCCCGCCGCGGGGGCGTGCCAGAGTGGACGGGACACGGCCGTCGAAGCAGTCAGCGCTCTCCTGCAAGCAGCCGTGGCACAAGACGTCGACTTGGCCTGCGAAGTCACTGCGAAGATGTCTGACGAGGACCTTGGGTCCAACCTGGCCGAGATCGCAGCCTTCGTCCAAGAGGTCGGCGGCCTCGACGTAGTTTCGTCGAAGGAGCTTCCCGCCGGGCAGATGGGCCGCGGGCACTTCGTTGAGGTAGGCGTCGCCGACTCTCTCCGCACAGTGCAGTTCATGGTCATCGACGAATCTGGCCGGTTCCTGGTCGACGTGCCCAGCTCCGACTCGTCGACCGACGAACCGACGACGGCACCAAGCCCGGACGAAACCAACTCGAGCGGGCCGGCTGGGGTCTGCGACGGGAGGTGTCGGAGTTCCCGCTCATCGGGACGAGCGAAGGTTCTGGCGGCGCCCACAGGCGGCGGAGTGGGCGTGGCCTGCTGGCACCGATGAAGTGCTGCTCGGCAACAGCGGGGCCGATAGCGAGGCGAGCCCGCGCCACTAACTGATCGGATGATCGTGGACCGCCGACGAAAGGTGCACGCCATTTAGTTCGAGGTAGAGCTGCCGCTCGGTAACAGTGAGCGTGAGCGCGTTGCGGCGCTCGATCGCGTCCACGGCGGAATCGATGAACCCGGGATCAAAGTTGTGCAGGACGATCTCGCTTGCGCGATGTATTTTCGCGCCCGCCCACTGCGCCAGCACCCTGGTGTGGTCGCGGTGCGTGTAGATGGTCGTGCGCTCAGCAGCCTTGCTGCCCGCGTGAAGGCGCGCGGCGTCCGGCGCCCCAACCTCGATCCAGGCCAGCAGCCTCCCGCTTAGGTCGCGCACGAGCACCGCCGGGTCGGCGGCCGCCGAGATCCCCTCGCTGAACGCGATGCCCTCTTCGTATTCGAGGCAGTAGGCGAGCACACGCGTCAGGAGGTACGCCTCGGTTTCCGACGGATGCCGCGCCGCCCGAACCGTGAACTGCTCGTAGACGCCCCGATCCATGTCGGCCAGCTCGATCTCGAACGTGTGCATCGTCGCGCCGGCTGCCATGGGGCAATGCTGGCCTACATCGCGTCCTGAAGTCGAATGGCCTGAATCGCCGGAGGGGAAACGAGGAAACGTCGCGACGTGTCAGCGACAAGGCCTTGTCTTCCCTCGGAAAGCGGCGCATATCCTTCTGGGCGCACGGGACGCAGGACGTTCACACTCCAGCCACGTAAGCGGTGAGGAAGTGGACGCCGTGTCGGTCGAGGTTTCCGCGGGCGCGGTCGTAGTGCTCGGTCGTGCGCGGGTCGGCGTGGCGCGCCAGGATTTGCGCGTCGCGCAGCGGGACGCCGGCGTCGAGAGCGTTGGTGATGGCGGCGTGACGCAGCGAGTGCGGGCTGATGTGCCGAGGAATCCCCGCGACCTTGGCGACCGCACAACCATCCGGTAGACGTCTCGGCGGTCGATCGGCTTTCCCGTGGTCGGTCTCAGGACGAGCGGCCCGTCGGATCGCTGTCCTCGGCAGGCCTCAAGGACACGCAGCACTGGGATCGTGATCGGCATGGTGGCGGGCTTGTTGCCCTTGCCGACCAGGTGCAGGACTCGGTGTCCCCGCAGCGTTTCCGCGTAGTCCTCGATGCGTACCGCGGCTGCTTCGGATGCGCGCAGGGCGTTGATGCCGAGGAGGAATGCGAGCGCTCCGTGGTGCACCGTGAGGGTCTGGGCGACCTGGAGGAAGCGGATGAGTTCGAGTCGGTCGAGTCCCTGGGTGCGGGACTCGTCGTGTTGGACCTTGGGAAGGCGTGCGTAGACGGCCGGGTCGGCAGTGATCAGACCGTCGATGTGTGCGAACCGGAAGAAGCTGCGGACGCCGTGCATCATCGTGACGATGGAGGAGTCCATCAGGCCGGTTTCGCCGAGTTGGTGGATGTACAGCTCGACGTGGGCACGCTGGATACCGAGGAGTGGATCCAGTCCGTGGTTCTCGCACCAGGTGAACCAGCGCCCAAGCTGGTAGGCGTAGAGCTTGTGCGTGCGTCCCGAGTAGCGGGCGAGGTAGGAGACGGCTGCGAGCTGGGCCGTGGTCAAGGTGGTGGGCCGGAACGGGAAGACGGTCGAGTCGGACATGGAACGCTCCGTACGGCGGCTGGCTTGGCTCAGCCCGCCCGCCGCCAACGCGCCGAGCTCCTGGGTCCGCGACCCTAGTCCGGCGTCTGCGTAGCGCGCGTCCGCAGAGCGGCGGATTGACGCGACGTCCCGTTCACCGGCGGACTACAGATTGAGGTAGTTCCCGAGATCCTTAAACGGTTCCGATGTCCTGACGTGCAGCCTGTCTGTACGCGTCCCGCACCTCGTAGACGGTTGCCATTCGGGCCTCGGCCTTCTTCACATCCTCATCCCGCTTGTCCGGATCGTCTTCATTCATGTCGAAAGACATCACCATCGCCCAGACCCCGCGAAGCCGCCCGACGGCGGCTTCAGCTGCTTCGGCGGCTGACGTCGATGCGAGCAGGTGCACCACAGCCAACTGCTTCTCTACTAGCTCGTGGGCCTCGGCTGCCGCGTCTTGAAAGGGCTTCCGGTCCTCCTTGCTGTACCCCAGCAAGCGAGCCAAGCCAGCCTTGCTGGTGGCAGCGCGAAAAGCGTCCATCGCAAGCGAGAAGGCCTCAAGGAGATACGCGTGCGCTTCCTTTCGCTCATCCCGCCAACGCTCGGTCAACGCGTCAGCACGCTCCTGCTCGCGCCGGTGCGTTTCAGCCTCGCGATCCTGGGTGCGCTCGTGGCGGTCGTCGCTCCGCACTCGTTCCTCGCGCCTCCCAGTCAGCCATCCCTGTACGACGAGTGCGGATGTGGTGATGACGGCGACCCAGATCGTGTCTGGTAGGTCGCCGAGATTGGGCCAGCCAAGGCCACCCTTCAATGCGAGAGTGCCCCCGACGCCGATGATCCCTCCGGCCAGTACACCGAGGATGGCTCCACGAGTGTCTCGCCTCGCAGGGAGGTGCTGAGGGTCGCCATCGGGGTCCTGGGTCATGCCGCGGAGGATACTGGCGCCGCCCGACTGTTGGCCGTGACGTTTGGAGATATCTGGGTGATCGTCCGCGACGCCTGCGGTTCCCGAGGACTGACAACACCGGCTCGGTGACGCGGACCTCCGCGGCCGGAGGCGGCGGGCCCTGGGCGGCTACTAGACGATTCCCGTAGGACCGGCGTCCGGCCAGACTCGGTCCAGGTGATCGGCGGGCAGCTCTCTATGCGGCTGCCCACCGGCTGTTCTGGTGTGGCTCGCTATCGGTCTGCGGCCCGCCGGTCACCGTGACGAGGCGTGGCTCAAGAAGGGACTGCCCTGCTCGTAGTAGCAATGCCCACCTCGCCGTCCACATCGGATCGAAGAGGCGGGAGCAGCACATGAGTCAGAAGGTCGAGCAGGTCATCATCGGGGTGGATCCCCACAAGTTGTCGGTCACGATCGAGGTCGTCGGTCAGCGCGAGCAGATGCTCGGATCAGGTCGGTTCACCACGGACCGAGCCGGCTACGCCGCGATGCGGTCCTACGCCAGGAAGTGGCCGGACCGGGTCTGGGCGGTCGAAGGCAGCAACGGCGCCGGGCGACCGCTCGCGCAACGACTCCTCGAAGACGGCGAGTACGTGGTCGACGTGCCCGCGAAACCCGCCGCCCGAGTGCGACTGTTCGACACCGGGCACAACCGCAAGACCGACGCCCACGACGCGCACGCGGTCGCGGCCGTCGCAGTGCGCACCACGACCCTGCGGGTGCTGCAGCACGACGGTGAACTCGAGGCACTGCGAATGCTCACCGACCGCCGTGAAGCACTCACCCGGCGGCGGGTCCAGACCGTCGACCGGCTCCAGGCACTGCTCGCTGAACTCCTGCCAGGGCAGGCGAAACGCGACCTCACCACGGGTCAGGCCAAAACGATGCTGGCCAGCGTGAGGCCGCGCGACATCGCCGGGAAGACCCGCCGACGCATCGCCTCCGAGGAACTTGCCGAACTCGTCTCGGTCGAGGCCAAGATCAAGAAGGCCACCGCCGAACTGAAGTCGATCGTCTTGGCCCGAGGCTCCCGGCTGATGGACCTTCATGGTGTTGGCCCCGTCGTGGCAGCCCGTGTCCTGGCCGACGTCGGTGACGTGACCCGCTTCGCCGACCGCAACCGCTTCGCGTCCTGGACGGGCACCGCACCCCTCGACGCCTCCTCTGGTGAGCAGAACCGACACCGTCTCTCACGTGCCGGGAACCGGCGGATGAACCACATGATCCACATCGCCGCGATCAGCCAGATCCGGCTCGACACCGACGGCCGCGCCTACTACCGACGCAAGCGAGCCGAGGGCAAGAAGCCCCTCGAGGCGATCCGCTGCCTCAAGCGCAGGATCTCAGATGCGATCTACCGCCAACTCCTCGAGGACGCTCAACGCGCCGCCGTCGAGGACGTTGGCACGGGTCCGGGAGGGCACTGCAGGGCGTCTCAAAATCCAGCGCGGTCGACCTTCCCCTGCTCATCGACACTTCGGATCAGCCACTTCCCGGACCCGCGGACAAGACGCTACGCCGGACCGGTTGGCAACAGAAGGGAGCCGGTAAGACGCCGGCGTGGGATGCTCGTATGGGCCGGCACCCGCTGCGTGTGGAAGCCCGATGTTCCCTCCCAGAGGAAGCCCCTGCGAGCGTAAGCTGAGATCCCCATACATCCTCGCCAGAGTACGAGATAATCCGCAACATGGCGTTAAGAGGATCCCGCGGTCGCGTACCTACCCGAGATGTCGACCTCAAGGGGCTGTTGCTCGAGGTCGCGGAGATCTTGGACATCGAGAACCTGACAGCCTACCTATTCGGCTCTCGGAAGGACCGGACAGGAAGTGTGCGCTCGGACATCGACATCCTGCTCGTATCCGAACGAAGGCTTACCCAAGAGCAGGCGGAGCAGATCTGGCGCTTGGAGCCGTACCTAGATATCTTCGTGGCCCGCAACGGTGTCGCGCGGAGTCTGGTGAATGAGTCTGAGCTGACCGCACCCAACAATTCCGAGCTCGTGAGCGTCTTAGGCGCGGCCCCCCTCTTTGTTGATGGTGACTGGCAAACCAGCGCTGATGAGCTCTCCGAGCAGTGCCTCCTGGCTCAACGCAATCCTGCTGCGAGCACGGCGCCGCTGTACGAGCTGTACGACGCCGTGCCGGCCGAACGAGCTGACGTGCTCGTCGTTACCGCTCTAACCGAGGAGTACGAGGCTGTCCTCCAAGAACTTGAGTACGGCAACGGGCCGGCCCCGTCCGTCCGCGCCACCGTTAAGGACCAAGACGGCGAAGAGTGGCTCGTCAGGGTCGTGAATATGGATGAGATGGGATCAGTCGGGTCCGCGCTCAAGACCCGCGACGCCATCCTTCGTACGAAAGCGTTCCACGTCGTCCTCGTTGGCATCTGCGCGGGCGTTCCTGGAGAGGTCGAGTTGCAAGACGTCGTCATTCCAAAGACCGTCATCTACTACGAGTCAGCCAAGATCTCCTCGACGGGGGAACGACGTGGCGACCATTCACGTGAGTGTGACCCTGAGATAGTTCGACGGGCCGCCTCCCACGCCGTGGAGTTGTCGGACGCTGGGATCACGCTGAAGGCGGACAATCGGGTGATGGCATGCGGGGAGAAGGTTGTCGCCAACGAGGATTTTCGCATGGGGCTGCAGGAGCGGCACCGGAAGCTTGCGGCGATTGACATGGAGTCGTATGGCGTTGTGCGAGCAGCGGAGTCCGCAGGGCGGCACGCCACCGTGATCAAGGCCGTCTGCGACATGGCCGACGAGGAGAAGGGGGACAAGCACCATCAGGAAGCGGCGGTCGCTGCAGCCAGAGTGTTCGCCCACCTACTACGTAGCGGGGTCTTCAAGGACACGAGGCCCTAGCGCTGTCGCGGGGGAGTGACGCTACGAGGAGGCTCTACCGCTCACCGATTAGTCAGAAAGTGTTCGTGAAGGAATCCATCCTCCGGAGCAGTTCCATGCGAGCACGAGCTCGATCTTCAGAGGGCGCATCATCGATCTCGCGAGGAGGATCGGCACTTGGGCGATAAGCGATCTGTTTCACTGCGGTACGGTGCTACTTGGGCTTGTCCTCGCGAGTCGTCACCTGCGGCACGGAGACACTAGCAATACAGACGTTGATGAGGCGACCGTCTACTCGATAACTCAGCAACGGCCATCCACTGACGCCGCTCTCCGTCGGAGGGGCGACGAACCCTTTCGCCTCCGACGCCCACGTGACCACCCGTTCATGGGCTGCAGCGAACCGCTTGTGCTCACAGAGGGTTAGCAGTACGGCTGAGGTGGTGTGTGCGTTCGCGTACCGGAATATCTGGTCTTCCAGTGCCGACAAGATTGACGCGCGGCCACGTACCCACTTGGACTCGCAGATGAAGACCTTGGCGGGCCCTGATCCAGCAGAGAGTGCGTCTGCTTCGATATAGATGTCCGTGCGGCCGCTCTTCGAATACACCTCGCGGCCGGCGCGTGAGACCGTGGTGTTCAGGGTTGCCGCGAGGAGGTCGCTGATCGAGTCCTCGTCGAGGTGGCTAAAACCGCGTGGGTTCTGCTCGATCGAGTTGGCCCAGACGCGGATACTGCCCAGGACGTCTGTAAAGGACTTCGGGCTCAGCCGGTAATGAGCCGACATCTCAAGTTCGATGGAATCCTCGGCGGGGGCGCCGTCGCTTGAGAGAGGCTCCTCCTCCAGCGTGGGTGGCTCGGACGACCACTGTTCCGGCAGTTCCAGGCTTCGCACGAGTGCTGCACGGTCTGCGAGCACGCTGGCGCGGTCTTCGACTAGGTTCCCGATCTGGGCGGGCAATTCCTCGTCGAAGAAGTGGTCCACCTGAGCGCTGATCGCTGCCACGATCGATCGCAGTCGGTCATCGCGCTGTCCGATGAGTTCCCGGAGTGATCCGTCTCGCGCGAACGCACGCTCCTCCTCTCTCGTGAGATCGACGTACGTGTACAGCGCCCACGGCCCGCTCTCGTTGACCATATTGAGCTGCCACGTCGACTTGAGCCCCAGTATTCGGCAACGTCCTGTTCAGAGGCGCGGGAGAGGTTCTCGTGGCCACCCGATGCGTTCCATAAGCTCGGCGTCGACTGTGTCGGGCACGGGATCGACGGCGTCAGGCCAGTATCTGAGCGCTTCGGGGTCGCCCTCGACCTCGCGGCGAAAGTAAAATCTCGTCGTCGCGATGCTCGTGCTTTCGCTGATCTTCCGCCAACTCGCCGTTGGCCTCGTCGACGCGCCCTTGTTGGAGAGGGCCAAGCCTCGGTGTCACTGGTCGGAATCCTGCGATCAGAGCAATCAGATCGTGGCCACGAAACCGTTCAAGTTGCTCGGTTGTGCCGACGGTGCGGACCCGTTCCACCAAGGCGCGGACACCGGGCAGGCCATGTAGGTGGGAGGAGAGTGGACGGTTCGCCCGTACGAATGACGTGAAGAGGCCAGGATCTGACACAGGCGCGAGGCTACCTCCACGCCCGAGTCCTCCCATCACACTTGCCGCATGTCCTCCTGCCTAGTCGAAAAAGCAGCGCCGTCCATCCGCAGGTTCGTGGGTAGACCCGCGGACGGATGGAAGCGGAACTGGCTCTCACTGAGGCAGGTGCCTCATTCTGGGCGGAAGGTCCGTGAGTCTCGATCGGCGTGTCGACCGTAGTTGCCGCGGGTTTCCAACTTGCCCAAGGGAAACGGCCGAAACCTGTCGCGTGCTGGCCGCCCAGGCTGGGTGCGTCGGCGGTCTGTCTTCGGTGGATGGTTTGCCTCGTCGCCCTTTGGGTCGGCGCTCTCCGACAACGGGGCACCGACTCGGTTGCCGACTGGTCCTGCCGCTCGGTAGAACGCGACGCCGCGCCCGGGGTTGTCCGAACTGACGAAGCAGCCCACTCGTGTGGTGACGCTCCGCCGCTCCGGTCGGCTCTCGCATGGCGGGAGCGGAGCAGGGAGGGAGCCGCGCCGACGTCGACTCTGCGATTGCTCAAACCGCACAGCGCACGAAGCTTCGGCGCGGCAAAGGTCTACCTCGCTCTCGAGAGTGGCACTTTGCGGGTCGTGTCGATGCCACGCAGTGAGCGACGAGAGCAAGCAGGGCCGGAACTCAAAGCCCGACCTGCAGTTGAGGCATACTGTCCCACGGGTCGGCGACAGAGGGCTGAATCACACAGGTGTTGTCCCGAGGTTAATCCCGACTGTAGTTCTGACCCCCCGCCTCCGTAGCTCAGCTGGATAGAGCAGCGGCCTTCTAATCCGCCGGTCGCAGGTTCGAATCCTGCCGGGGGCACGGTTGCTCAGTGGTCAGCGCACGGCCACGTGGACGAGAGATGGGGCAGCGCCTCAGACACGGCTCCCAGGCCAGGCACAGACCATCTGGGGGACCCGAGGACCGCTGGCCGCGCGGGCTGCGTGTCCGCGCTCAGGCCTTCTCGACGGAGACGACCAGCCGGCCGGGGCCCTGGCCGGCGGCGGCCGCGTCGGCATGCACTGCCTGGCTCACGGTGACGACGTAGGCCCCGATGGTTCCCTCGCCGGTGCACACGGTGTAAGTGCCGGTGGTGGTGGCGTCCGGCTGGCAGGTGCCGCTCAGCGTCCAGTCCTCGGCGCCCGCGTCGGCACCGAGCCGCTCGAGCTGGGCGGCGCTCAACAATGCGGCGGACTCATAGCGGCGGTGGACGCTGGGGCACGGCACCGAAGCACCGATGCACATCAGCCGGGGAGGCTCGATGATCTCCTCAGCGAGCGTCCACTCCGGGGCAGGGGTGAACCTGTCGGCGGCGCCGGTGATCTCCGCGGTCGAGCCTGCACGGAGCAGGAGCCAGGCGAGCGCCCCGAGCACGACCACCAACGTCAGGCCGAGCGTCACCAGCGGCCGTGAGCTCACGATTTCACCTCTCGATTCAGGCCGGAGACGACTCCCGCAGGAGCTGTCAGAGATCGATGGCCCAGTAGCCGTCGACCACGACCTGCCCGGTCGCGACCAGACCTCTCAGCCTGGTCCACCGCGGCGATGCGTCGAGCCTCCTGGCGTACACCGTCGTGAACCCCTCGCGGTCCGATCGGAGGTCCACCCGTCTGTCGCCGTGGCTCGTGGCGATCAGCAGGGACCCGCAGCTCGGGCAGGTGCGGAGGCGGAATGCCCAATTGACGGCGCCGCGCCGATCGGCCGGGTCGGTGCGGACGCGTCGACCGGGCGGCAACAGGCTGGCGGTGCCACCACGATAGGAGCGTCCCGAGACCGTACGCAGGGCGCCGAAGAGCCGAGCGTCGTCGGCCATGGCCGAGGTGCACGAGACCGACTTCCCCCGGTTGCCGGCCACGTCCCACGCCTTGACCTCGAGACACACCGTTTCGCCCGGTCGCGGTCGGCGAACGGCGTACGACGTCGATGTCGCGGGCACCGCTCGGCGTACCACGCCCGCGCGGCGCATCGGGGTGCGGACGATCCGGGCGGCTGTCCGGCCGACACCGTGCGTGTCGGCGGTGCGCCAGGACCAGCCCATCGCTCGATCGGAGACGAGTGCCGGGCCGCCCCGTGTGACGCGGACCCGCGGTGCGGTGCCGTCGACGATCCAGCGATGTGTCAGCACTGCCTCGTTGCCGACCTCGTCGCTGACCGTTGTGGTCAACGTGTGGACGCCCTCGCGCCGGTTCCCCATGGCATAGCAGTACGGCGAGCTGGTGGACGCCCGCCCGGGCGTGTGCCGACAGGTCAGCCCGGTGATCCCGCCTTCGTCATCGACGCGTGTCGTGACCGTCCGATGCATCGGCAGCACCGGCGCCCGCCCGTCGAGCACTGTCATGTGCGGCGGCGTGCGGTCCACGAACCTGTACATGTAGCGGCCGTATCCGCGGTGCACCAGCCGGTCGCCGTACACGGTGTCGGGAAGGCTCCAGCAGCCCGGCGCGCAGTGGCTGCCGAGGCTGGGCTCAGTGCGTAGCGGCCATCGCCAGACGCCGTCCGGATCGAGGCTGACCAGGCGGCCGTCCGCGACCTGGATCGCATAGGTCGACCCCAGGGCAGCAAGGACGATCTCGGTGTCGACCCCCTGGGCGAGCGGGCTGGGCGCCGTCGGCACCGTCGTCGCGTCGGTCACGGAGCCATCGGCGACGAGGGCGCTCCGCAGCTCCGGCGCAGCCGGCCCCGTCTGCTGCAACCAGGCGACGCGGACGGTGTCGCCGTCCGTGGCGACCGTGACCGGTCCCTGGTCACCCCCGATCGGGGTGAGCGACGTCGGCGGCGAGAAGGTGGTGGCGGCGTCGCGGCTGACCAGGACGTGCCTTCCGACGACCGCGGCGACGAGGTCGCCCTCGGCGCGCAGCTGGATCACGGGACGGGGCCCGCTGTCCGGCAGACCCGCCGCGGCGATCAGATCCGTGGGGTGCGCGTCCCACGTCGCGCCGCGATCGTCACTGCGGAGCAGGACAGCACTGCGGGCGGCGCCGGCAGCTCCCTGGGCGATCGCGACGTAGAGCCGGTCGCCGGAGGCGGCGAGCCGCACGCTCCGCGACGTGTCGGGGATGCGTGGGACGTGCACCCGCGACGACGTCGCGAAGTTGGTGCCGCCCAGCTCGACCGTGCGGATCGTGGACGCGACCTCCGCACCGCTCTCGAAGAGCGAGGCCGCGGCGACGAAGTCCCCGGTTCCGGCGCCGGTGATCGCGCCTGCGGGCAGGGTCACGGGTGCCTTGACCCAGGGGTCGTCGGTGCCGAATCGGTAGGACCAGACCCACCCGCGCCCTCGGTGGATATGGAAGACCCCGCGCTCGGTGAGCTCGACATCGGGGATGAAGTCGGAGTCGCTGGGAACGCCGCCGGGATAGTGGCCCACGCCCAGCCGCTCGACCGCGTACGTGGGCTCAGCCAGGCTCGGGCCGGCCGACGCCGTGGACGATGGGACGCCCCCGGCCAGGCCGATGAGGCAGACGAGGAGGGGCGCGAGGACACGACGCACGGCGGGCTCCCGGGACACGGGCCGCTGATCGGCCGAGCGGGCACATGCTGCCAGTCGGCGGACCCCCATGACCGGTCTTTCCCGAACACGGTGCGGGTCGGCGACCCGGGTCCCGGTCGGCACCGGTCGGCGAGCTGAGCACCGGGCGCGGCCGTCAGCGTGTCACTCGGTCCGCGTCCACCAGGGTGCTCGTCTGCAGGACCTGTCCCTCTCCCGAGCGGCGCGGGACGAGACGGCGCACACCGTTCAGTCGCCCCAGCGCAGGTGGTAGGCCACCAACGGCTGCATCGCCGCCAGTAGGTCGCGGCCGCGCGGAGTGAGCCGGTAGCGCACGGAGACCGGCGTCGTCGGGATCACCTCGCGCTCGACGAGGTCGTGTGACTCCAGCTCGCGCAGCCGGGCGGTGAGCAGGCGCGCGGAGATCCCGTCGACCGCGGCCTCGATCTCCCCGAACCGCGACGCGCCGCGGCCCAGGGCGAGCATGACCGCGCCGGTCCAGCGGCGCCCGACGAACTCCAGGCCCGCCGTGGACTCTCGGCAGGTGGCGTCGTCGATCCGGTCCTGACGCTGCGGTATCGGGCTCCTGGTCACTTACTCAGGGTAACTCGCTTACCCATGGTTGTCCTGGGGCGCCGGGCGGCGGATGCTGGGCGCATGCCCGACTACGGTCACCCCCTGCGCTTCGGATCCTTCATCACGCCGACGGCCGCCTCGCCCCAGCGGCCGGTCGAGCTCGCGGTCCTCAGCGAAAAGCTGGGCCTCGACCTGGCAACGTTCCAGGACCACCCCTACCAGCCTTCGTTCCTCGACACCTGGACGCTGATGTCGTACGCCGCGGCGCGCACCGAGCGGATCCAGCTCAGCGGCAACGTGCTGAACCTGCCGCTGCGCCAGCCGGCCGTGCTCGCCAAGTCGGTCGCCAGCCTCGACCTGCTCTCCGGGGGCCGGGTCGCGCTGGGGCTGGGTGCCGGGGGATTCTGGGACGCGATCGAGGCGTACGGCGGGACCCGCCTGACTCCCGGGGAGTCGGTCGACGCGCTCGCCGAGGCGCTCACCATCATCCGCGGCGTGTGGGACACCGCCGACCGGTCGGTCCTCGCCGTGGACGGCGCCCACCACCGGGTCCGCGGCGCGAAGCGCGGGCCGGCGCCCGCGCACGACGTGCCGATCTGGCTCGGGGCGCTCAAGCCGCGGATGCTGCGCCTGATCGGCCGTGCGGGCGACGGCTGGCTGCCGTCGATGGCCTACCTCCAGCCCGGCGACCTCGCCCGCGGCATGGGGGTGATCGACGAGGCCGCCCGCGACGCCGGTCGCGATCCCGCCGAGATCGTGCGGCTGCTCAACGTCGGTCCCGACACCGGCGCCGACGAGCTGGTGCGTCTCGCCGTCGAGGACGGTGTCAGCACCTTCATCGTGGTGGGTGACGACGAGGGCGGGCTGCGGCGCTTCGCGGCGCTGACCGGCGACGTGCGCGAGCGCGTCGCCGAGGCCCGCGCGAGCTCCGGTGTGCGCGAGCGCGGCCGGGTCCGTCGCACCTCCGCCTTGGCGCGCCGCCTCCCCGGCATCGGGTACGACGACCTGCCCGCCGACCTCGCCGAGCGCGCGGTCGAGCCGGGCGACCCGGCGTACGCGCGCTACACCTCCAGCTACCTGCGCGGCGGGGCCCCCGGCCTGGTGCTCCGGCCGCGCAGCGTCGCCGAGGTGCGGAGCGCCGTCGCCGTCGCCCGTGGGCACCGCGAGCTGCCGCTCGGCGTGCTCAGCGCCGGGCACGGCATCTCCGGTCGCTCGCTCAACCGCGGCGGCCTGGTCATCGACGTCAGTGCGCTCGACAGCATCGAGGTCCTCGACCCCGACACGGGTCGGGTCCGGCTCGGACCCGGTGCCCGGTGGGCCGACGTCGCGCGCGTGCTCGCACCGCACGGGCTCGCGATCAGCAGCGGCGACTACGGCGGCGTGGGCGTCGGCGGGCTCGCGACCGCAGGCGGCATCGGCTGGTTCGCCCGCAGCCACGGGCTGACCATCGACCACGTGACAGCTGTCGAGATGGTGCTCGCCGACGGCCGGGTGGTCCGCGCCGACGCCGAGCAGGAGACCGACCTGTTCTGGGGCATGCGGGGCGCCGGCGCCAACTTCGGCATCGCCACCTCCTTCGAGGTCACCGCCGCCCGGGTCGGCACCATCGCCTTCGCCCAGCTCGCCTTCGACGCCAGCGACACCGCTGCCTTCCTGGAGCGGTGGGGCCGGGAGCTGGAGGCGGCGGACCGCAGCGTCACGGGGCAGGTGGTCCTCGGCGCGCGGCGCGACGGCGCGCGGGTCGCCCAGGCGATGCTGGTCGTCGACTCCGAGGACCCCGACACCGTCATCGCGCGCCTCCAGCCGATCGCCGAGATCGCGCCGCTGCTGGAGCAGCAGGCCGTGCTCACGACGTACGACCAGGTGATGGGGCTGTTCAGCAGCGACGACCCGCAGCGCGGCCGCGGCGAGCCGCACTCCCACTCGGGCCTGGCCGACCACCTCTCGCCCGCGCTCGCGGCCGAGGTCGCGGACCTGCTCGACGCGGGCACGTCGTACTTCTTCTCGATCCGCGCGGTCGGCGGCGCGGTCGCCGACGTCGCGAGCGCGGCCACGGCGTACGCCGGGCGCAACGCGGCGTTCTCGCTCTCCGGCTTCGGCACCGGCCCGGCGTTCGACGCGGCCTGGGAGCGGCTGGTCCCGCACCTGTCCGGCAGCTACCTCAGCTTCGAGACCGGCACCGGGCCGCTGTGGCTCGAGCGGGCGTTCCCGCCCGCCCACCTCGCCCGGCTGCGCGAGCTGAAGCGCCGCTACGACCCCACGGGCCTGTTCCGCGACAACTTCTTCGTCGACCCGACGGTCGACGCCGTGGAGGGGCCGGCCGCCTGAGGCGTCCTGGCCCCGCTAGGAGACGGCGTCCAGCAGTTCGGCGAGGTCGTGGGACGAGGACAGCAGGCGCGGGGCCGGGTGACCGGCGAGCAGCGCGAGGCTGCCGGCGTTCTCGGGGTCGCGGCGCTCCGGGCCGTCCGGTACGGCGGGGATCGCGAGGATCCGGCCCTGCTCGACGGTGAAGCGGGCCGTCGCCATCGCCCCCGAGGTCGGCCCGCACTGGACGAGCACCGTCGCGGCGCAGAGCCCGGACTGGAGGCGGTCGCGCGCGACCAGCGAGCGGGTGCCGGCCGGCGTGCCCGGGAGCTGCTCGCTGAGCAGGCAGCCTCCGGCCTCGACGATCCGCTCGGCGTCGGCCCGGTGCCCCTCGGGGGAGACCCGGTCGAGGCCCGATCCCAGCACGGCGGTCGTGTGCCCGCCGGCGCGCAGCACGGCACGGTGGGCGGCGATGTCGATGCCGAGCGCGAGGCCGGACACGACGCTCACGCCCGCGTGCGCCGCCGCGGTCGCGATGCGCTCGGCCGTCCGTGCGCCCCACGCGGTGGCCGCGCGGGTGCCGACCACGGCGATCCGCCGCGACGGGTCCGGCAGCGAGCCGCGGACTCACAGCACCGCCGGCGGGTCCGCGATGTCCCGAAGCGCGGCAGGATAGCCCGCGTCGAAGTAGCCAAGGGTCCGCGCCGATCCGTCGCTGGCGTCCACCGGCACGACCCGGACCTGGCGGTCCACCGCGAGGCCGGCCACCGCGCGCCGCTCCTGCGGTGACGCGGCGTTGAACGCCTCCGCGGTGCCGAAGACGGTGGCGAGCCGGATGGCGTGCTGATCGCCGACTCCCGGCAGTGAGCGAAGCGCCAGCAGGCCGGCGGGGGAGCGCAGGTCCGCCGCCGGCAGCCCGCTCCCGCGCAGTCCGTGGTCGGTCACGGTCGCCACTGTCGCAGACAGCCGTGGCGGCCTGCCCACGCCGCGGCGCAACCACACGCGCCGACTCGGCGAAGGGACCGAGACCCCCGCACGGGTTGTGGATATGCGTGATGGGGCTCACAGTGAGAAGTGCGGGGGCCTGACTCGGGAGTAGGCGATGGTGAATCTTCGACGACTGACTGCCATGACCGCTGCGTGCGGGATGGCCGTAGCCACACTGTCCATCGTCGACGCGGCCCAGCTGCCGGCGTCCGCGGACCCGCCGACGGGTGGGACCACGATCGTCGACGAGACGTTCACCGGCCGCTCGGTGGCGGACCCGGCGTGGACGGTGCAGGGCGACACCTGCCTGACCGGGGCCATCACCGCGCCGCCGGCGGGTGCGGCCCAGATCCCCACCTGCGCGACGCACCGCACTGGCCCGGTGCCGGGCCTCGGCGTCACCCCCGGCTACCTGCAGCTCACCGACACGACCACGCAGCGGGCCGGCAGCGTGCTCTACAACAGCCCGATCCCGGCCACCGCCGGCGTGACCATCACCTTCGACCAGTTCCAGTACGGCGGCACCGGCGCCGACGGCATCGGGTTCTTCCTCGTCGACGGCTCCACCGACCTGACCGAGACCGGTGCGCCGGGCGGGAGCCTGGGCTACGCCCAGCGCATCATCGACGACGTCACGGAGCCAGGCGTCGCGGGCGGCGTGCTCGGCGTCGGCCTGGACGCCTTCGGCAACTACTACGACGACGGCGAGGGGCGGGGCCGCGGCTGCCCCGAGAGCGAGCGCTCGCCCTCGACGGCAGAGGGCGCCGTGGCCCCGAACGTGATCACCGTGCGCGGACCCGGGGACGGTGCGACCGGCTACTGCTACCTCGCCTCGACCACCCCGGAGAACCCGGCAGACCCGGACGATCCCGGCACGACCCTCAACGGCGGCGACGGGACCCTGCGCGCCCGCACCCTCGCGGCGTCCTGGCGCCAGGTGAACATCACCGTCACCCCGGCACCCGACCCGCGGATCATCGTCCAGGTCCGCTACAACCCCAGCAACCCCAACAGCCCGTGGATCACCGAGCTCGACATCCCGGCACCGGCCGACCTGCCGAGCACCTACAAGTTCGGGCTCTCGGGCTCCACTGGCGGCCAGACCGACGTCCACCTGATCCGCAACGCGGTCGTGCGTTCGGTCAACCCGCTCGCACAGCTGCAGCTGGAGAAGCAGGTGGACCGCAGCGCCGGGGCGCTTCCGGCCGTGATCACCGCGGGGACCGTCATTCCCTACCAGTACACCGTGACCAACGCCGGGCAGGAACCCCTGTCGGCCCTGTCGATCGCCGACGACACCGTCACCGGGCCGATCACCTGTGAGGACACCACCCTGGTCCCAGCGCCAGCGGCCGGGTCGACCACCGTGTGTCGAGGCACCTACACGGTCACCGCCGCCGACGTCGAGGCCGGGGAGGTGGTCAACGTCGCGACGGCCACCGCGCAGAATCCCGCCGGCGACCCGATCACGTCGCCGGAGGCCACGGTCACGGTGCCGCTCGTCTCCGAGCTCGACCTGGACAAGGAGGTGCAGACCCCGGGACCGTACGAGGCGGGCCAGGAGGTGGAGTACCTCTACACGGTGACCAACACCGGCGGTTCCACGATCACCAACATCTCCGTCGCCGATGACCGGGTCTCCTCGGAGGCGCTCGTGTGCGAGGTCAACGTGCTCGCGCCCGGGGCCTCCACCACGTGCATCGGCACCTACACCGTCGACACCAGGCAGGCCGACCCGTCGGGGAGCATCGTCAACACCGCGGTCGCGACGGGGGAGACCCCGGCAGGCCAGGAGGTCGAGTCGCCCGAGGCGCAGGCCAGCATCGGCGTCAACACCGACATCGCGGTCACCAAGACCGTCGACGACCCCGAGCCGGCGGTCGGCGACACGGTCACCTTCACCATCACCGCGACCAACAATGGTCCGGCGATCGCCACCGACGTCCTCATCACCGACCTGCTGCCCGAGGGGCGCCTGGCGCTGCTGACCTCGAGCACGGCCGGTCCTCAACCGTCGACGTACGCCGCCGGCACCGGCGCCTGGTCGATCCCGAACCTGGCCGTCGGCAACGCCGTGACCCTCACGATCACCGCCCGGGTCGACACCAACGGGGTGGTCTCCAACACCGCGAGCCTGACCAGGCTGGACCAGCTGGACACGAACGCCGCCAACAACAGCGACACGGTGACCCTGAACCCCGCGGCCCTCGACCTGGCGGTGACCAAGGAGGTCATCGGGTCCGCGCTGGTCGCGGCGGGGGAGCCGGTCACGTTCCGGGTCACCGTCACCAATCTGGGGCCGCGTCCCGGCACCGGCATCACCGTGACCGAGGAGCTGCCCCCGGGGCTGACCTACCGACCCGGGGACTCCGGCGGCACCGGCACCTACGACCCGGCCAGCGGCATCTGGACGATCGGCGCCCTCGCCGTCGGGGCGTCCGCGACGTACGACTTCGTCCTCGACACCACCGCCCCGGGCACCTTCACCAACGCCGTCAGCATCGCCAGCGTGTCACCGACCGACATCAACAGCGCCAACGACTCCGCGTCGGCGAGCGTCGACGTACGCACCCCCATCGCCGACCTCGCCATCGTCAAGGGTGTCTCCGACGAGGAGACCGTCGTCGGCGACACCGTCACCTACACGGTCACGGTCCTCAACCGGGGACCCGACACCGTGCGCGACGTCTTCGTCACCGACACCGGCCCGGAGGGGATCACGATCCTCGACAGCACCCCCTCGCAGGGCACCGTCGACCTCCCTGGCGGGCGCTGGGACGTCGGCACGCTGGCCTCCGGGGCGAGCGCCACGCTGGCCATCACCGCGCGGCTCGACACCGAGGGCACCAAGGTCAACGTCGTCACCGTGGCCGCGCCGCTGCTGGACGACCCCACCCCGGCCGACAACGAGTCCTCGGCCACCGTCACCACCCTGGGACCGGCGGTCGACGTGGCCGTCACCAAGGACGTCGCCCGTCCCGACGGCGACGAGGACGTCTCGGCCGTCCCGCTGGACCAAGACGTGGTGTTCACGGTCACCGCGACCAACAACGCCGTCGCGGGGGCACCCGCGACGGCGGCCACCAACGTGGTCTTCGACGACGTCCTGGAGGAGGGGCTGACCTACGTCTCGTCCACCGGCGACGGCACGTTCGACCCCGAGACCGGCACGTGGAGCCTCGACTCGCTCGCCGTCGGGGCGAGCGCCACCCTCACGATCCGGGCCACCGGCACCGTCGTCGGGCAGCGCAGCAACACCGTCGGCCTGAGCACCCTCGACCAGCGCGACGTCGATGAGACCAACAACTCCGCCTCGGCCACCGCGACGTTCGTGGAGCTCGCCGACCTGGCGATCACCAAGACCGTCGACCAGCCGGTGGCCCAGCCGGGGGACACGGTCGTCTACACGATCACGATCACCAACAACGGCCCCAACGCCACCGACGACACGGTCACCGAGGACCCCGCGCTCATCCAGGCCAACATCACCGGGCACACCACCGACAACGGGACCTTCGACGAGGCGAACCGCATCTGGACCATCCCGCGGCTCGAGGCAGGGGCAACGGCGACGCTGGAGGTGTCCGTCCTCATCAGTGCCGACGCGTCGGGGAACTACCGCAACCTGGTCGCGATCCAGGAGTCCCGGGTCGACGACCCGGACCCGAGCAACAACACCGACAACGCCGAGCTGTTCGTCCCGGCTGCCGACATCGCCGTCGAGAAGACCGTCGACGACCCCACCGCCGTGGTCGGCGAGACCGTCACCTTCACCGTCGGCGTCCGCAACCTCGGCCCGGACGCGGCTGAGGACGTCACCGTCGACGACCTCCTGCCCGCCGGGCTCACCTACGTCAGCAGCACCGCGACGCTCGGCACCTACGACCCGGACACGGGGGTCTGGAGCATCGGCGACCTCGATCCCGCGGACCTGCCCGCGACCGATCCCCAGGCGGAGCTGCAGATCGTGGCCCGCGTCGCCCAGACCGGTGCGCTGACCAACACCGCGGACTCCGACCGGTCCGACGGGGTCCCGTACGACCCCGACCCGACCAACAACTCCGACTCCGCGACCGTCAACGGCTCGGAGGAACCCGCGCTGACGATCGTGAAGACCGCGCGTCCCGGCACGGTCTCCGCGGCTGGGGAGAGAGTGACCTACCGGTTCCGCATCACCAACACCGGCGACGTGCCGCTCAGCGCCGTCGCGGTCGTGGAGGGCCGGTTCACCGGCGCCGGCAACCTGCCGACGCCGACCTGCCCGCCCGCCGCGAGCAGCCTGGCTCCCGGGGCGAGCGTCACCTGCACCAGTGTCTACGTCGTGCGGGCGGCCGACCTGTCCGCACGCCGGCTGCGCAACACCGCACGGGCCACCGGCACCGACCCCCTCGGCGAGCCCACCTCGTCCGGCCCGGACAACGCGGTGGTCACGATCCGCCCGCCCGCCGAGCCCGAGATCGCGACCCGGACCTCCGACACACGGGTCACGCCCGGGGAGGCCTTCCACGACCGGGTCCGCGTGACCCGGCTCGCGCGCGGCACCTCGGTCCCGGCGACCGCCCGCCTCTACGGGCCGTTCACGTCGCGGGCGGCCGCGACCTGCGGGCCGGGCAAGCTGGTGCGCACCGTCCGGTGGCGCGCGAGCGCCGGCTGGAGCCGCACCGCGTCGGTGCGGATCAACGAGCCGGGCGTCTACACCTGGCGGGTGACGACGCGGGCCACGGCTGCCAACACGGCCGCGACCAGCCGCTGCGGGCTGGCCTCGGAGACGACGACGGTCGCGAAGCCGTCGTACCCCGTCCCGGCGGTCAACGGCGGGTTCTCCGGGGTCCTTCCGGGCCTCGGCGCCGAGCGGCGGGCGTCGACGGTGGTGCGGGGCCCGGGCTTCGGCCTGGACGCCACGGTCATCCCCACGACCATCGCCCGCGGGGAGATGAGGCTGCCCGCCGATGTCGACGTGACCAGCTGGCTGCGCAAGTCCGCGGGGTACGGCGACACGATCGGCACCGCGATCATCGCCGGGCACGTCTCGGACCGCAGCGACCGCCCGGGCGCCATGTGGGGCCTGCGCCGCGCGCAGCGGGGCCAGGTGGTCGCGGTGACCAGCGCCGGGAAGAGCTACCGCTACCGGGTGACCGGCACCTCGACGTACCCCCGCACCCGCAAGCTGCCGCACCGGTTCTTCCAGACCACCGGCGCCCACCGGCTGGTGCTGATCAGTTGCACCAACCGGGTCCGCTACGCCAACGGGCGCTTCCACTACACGAAGTACCAGGTGGTCGTGGCCGAGCCGGTCCGCAGGAAGCGCTGACGCGCCGGCCGCGAGCACGCGGTCTCAGATGAAGACCGCGTGCTCGCTGAGCATGGCCGTGGTGGTCTCGGACAGGTCGGCGTAGAGCGCGAGCTCGTTGAGGCTGGTGAACCGGCCGAGCTGGTGGCGTGCGTCGGCCACGCTGGTCGCCTCCGCGGGGGAGAGCGCGGCGAACCTTTCGAGCTGGTCCGCGGGAAGCGCGTTGAGGTCCAGCAGGCCCCCGTCGTCGAGGTTGCGCGGCAGGTCCGGGCGGCCGACCCGCAGGTTGCGTGCGAGGGATGGGTCGCGCCGGGCGAGGGCGCGGTACTCCTCGCGCAGCCGACGACGCGCGAGCTCCTCCGCGACCCCGGGGAGGTCCTCGCTGGGCTGCGTGTTGCGCAGCAGCACCGCGACGGTGACCGCGAGGACCAGGTTGATGAGCAGCGCGATCGCGCCGAGGTCGGCGGCGAGCCCCGTGGGGGTCTGGCGCTCGTCCACGTCCGCCGTCGAGGTCAGGACGATCCCGACGACCTCGAGTGCGGCGAGGCCGCCCGCGGTGGCGAACATCCGCTTGCGGAAGGGGGCGTCGTGCGGGCGCTGCCGCGCAGCCCACAGTGGCGGCACGAACCCGGCCAGCCCGCACGTGGCGGCTGCCACCGCGACCATCGTGGTGCCGCTGTTGTTCGCCGCGAAGGCCGGGGTCCAGCCCGGGGCCGGTGCCGGTGCCGGTGGACCTGCGTACGCCGCGGGCCCCGGCACCCACAGCTGCCAGCCGGGCGGCGGCGGGCCCCAGGCGGGGTCCGGGCGCCAGCCCGGCGGGGGAGTCCAGCCGGTCGGCGGCGGCGGCCAGTTCGGTGGTGGGTTGTAGCGAACGCCCATCGCCAAGCGCCTCCTGGCTCTGCGGTGATGCTGCTGTTGCGTGGTCGGACCATGGCCCCTGCCCGGCCGCGCCCCCGAGGAAACCTCGGCGGGGTGTCGAGCGCCCGGGAGGGACCGGTCAGGTCATCCCCGCGCGGGGGCCGCGGGGGCCGCGGGGAGCTCGCGCTTGTGGCGGGTGCGCGCGTAGGCGGACTCGATGATCCCGGCCACGTCCTCGCCGACGTCCTCGCCGGTGAGGTAGGCGTCGATCTGGGCGTAGGTGATGCCGTAGGCCTCCTCGTCCGGGAGGCCGGGACGGTCGTCCTCGAGGTCGGCCGTGGGCGTCTTCTCGACCAGGTCGGCGGGCGCCTCCAACGCGGTGCCGACCTCGCGCACCTGGGCCTTGGTGAGCCCGGTGAGCGGGGCGACGTCGCAGGCGCCGTCGCCGTGCTTGGTGAAGAACCCCATCACCGCCTCCGCGGCCTGGTCGGTGCCGACCACGAGGGAGGAGGCGTGCGCGCCCACGGCGTACTGGGCGATCATCCGGGCGCGGGCCTTGACGTTGCCGCGGTTGAAGTCCTCGGCGGCCCGGGTGACCGGCGGCAGCACTCCCTCGATGCCGGTCGCGACGGCGGCCTGCATGGCGTCGACCGAGGCGCCGATGTCGACGGTGACCGTGCGGTCGGGGGAGATGAAGCGCAGTGCGGCCTGGGCGTCGGCCTCGTCGCGCTGGGAGTGGTAGGGCAGCCGGACGGCGGTGAAGGTGCCGCCGGCGCGCCGGCAGGCCTCCTGGGCGAGCCTGCCGGCCACCGTCGAGTCGACCCCGCCACTGATCCCAAGCACGTAGCCGCTCGCCCCGGAGCGGATCAGGTAGTCGGCCAGGAAGGCGATGCGTCGCTCGGCCTCGGCGTGCGGGTCGATCGAGCCGGCGACGCGAAGGGTCTCGATGATCTCCTGCTGCAGGGCGCTCATGACTGCTCCTCGGTCTCGGGGGTGCTGGTGCCGGTGCTGGGGCCGGGGTCGGTGCTGGGACCGGTGCGCACGAGCGTCCCGGTGTCGAGGCGGCCCTCGTAGAGCCGGCCGCGGTGGGGTCGCAGGATCGGGGGGTGCAGGGTGGTCGCGCCGCCCGCGCGCAGCAGGGCGCTCGGGGCGCCGCCGGACGGGCCGGAGGGCCGCTTGTCGGGGAGCTCCTCGACGAAGCCGGGGGACTTGGAGACCTTGCGGTGGAAGTTGGGCGCGGGCAGCTTGGTGTCCCAGACGATGTCGTAGACGCGGCGCAGGTCGCCGCGGGTGAACGTCGGCTCGCAGAAGGCGGTCGCCAGGGTCGTGTACTCCAGCTTGGCGGCGGCCCGCTCGAGCGCGTCGGCGAGGATCCGGGCGTGGTCGAAGGCCAGCGCGACCTGCTCGTCGACCAGGTCGCGCACCGCCCAGAAGCGTGCGTCCTCGGCGTCGGAGCCGTACCGCGGCGTCTCCAGGCCCGGGATCATCGCGAGGTAGGCCACCGAGATGATCCGGGCCCGCGGGTCGCGGTGCGGGTCGCCGTAGGTCTGCAGCTGCTCGAGGTGACCGCGCGGGCTGGTCATCCCCGTCTCCTCCTGAAGCTCGCGCAGCGCGGCGTCGTACAACGTCTCCTCGGGCTCGACGAACCCGCCGGGCAGCGCCCACCGGCCGCGGTAGGGGAACCCCTTGCGCTTGACGAGCGGCAGGGACAGCTCGCCGTTGCGGATCGTGAGCACGATGATGTCGACGGTGGTGAACGTGCTCGGGTACGACGAGGGGTCGTAGGTGCGCAGGTAGGCCGCTTCCTCCTCGCTCTCGGGGACGTAGGCGGGCAGCCGGTCGGTCGGGCGCATCGGGTTCCTCGGGTCGGGCGGGATCGGGGCGTCTGGGCTCATGGTGCCCATGTGGTGCTCGGCTCAGCGGTCCAGGCCGAGACCGGTGCGCGCCTCCTCGGCGCCGGCGGCGAGCATCTCGGCACGGGCCGCGGCCCCGAGCTCCGCGGTCACCGGGACGGTCAGGTCGACCAGGAGCCGGGTGCGCAGGCCCGCCCTCAGGGCGTCGAGCACGGTCTCCTTCACGCAGTGGCTCTCGGCGATGCCGCACACGTCGACGGCGTCCACGCCGCGCTCGCGCAGCGCCTCGGCGAGCGGGGTGCCGGTCTCGTCCGTGCCGTCGAAGCCGGAGTACGCCGCGGCGTACGCGCCCTTGAAGATCGTGAGGTCGGCGCCGCCAACGGCCGCCAGCGCCGCGGCGGTGGCCGGGTGGATCTCGGCGTTCGCGGTGCCGGCGACGCCGTGCGCGGGCCAGCTGTCCACGAAGTCGGGCGCGTCGGAGAAGTGGGCGCCGGGGTCCACGTGGCGGTCCTGGGTGGTGACGACGACGTCGTAGTCGGCGCGGGTCGCGCGGAGGTGGGCGGCGACGGCCTCGGCGACGGCGTTGCCGCCGGTCACGGGCAGCTCGCCGCCCTCGCAGAAGGTGGGCTGGACGTCGACGATGAGAAGCGCGGTGGTCATGACGGGTTCCTCTCGTGGGGTGGGTCAGGCGCCGAAGGCGGCGGGGCCGTCGGCGAGGTCGAGGGCGGCCGGGTCGAGCTCGGCCAGGGCCCGACGGTGCAGGGCCCGGCTCTGCTCGAGGGTCGGGCGGTGCAGGCGGACCCCGTCGGCGTAGGCGAGCACCTGCAGGTCACGCCCGCGGCGCTGGGCGGCGCCCGGGCGGCGGCCGGCGTCCTCGGGGAGGACCTCCTCGCCGACGGCGACGCCGCGGTCGTCGAGCAGGCGGCGAGCGGTCTTGCGGCCGCCGACGGACGCCTTGCCGGGGGCGTTCTTCGCGACCGGGCGCAGGTCGCGGTCGGTCTCGTCGGGGGAGATCGCGACCAGCTTGTAGACCATCGAGGCGGTCGGGTGGCCCGAGCCGGTGACCAGGCGGGTGCCGACGCCGTAGACGTCCACGGGGGCATCGGCGAGGTCGGCGATGCGGTACTCGTCCAGGTCGCCGGTGAGGACGACCTTGGCGCCGGGGGCGCCCAGCTCGTCGAGCAGTCGGCGGGCGCGCACGGCCTCGGCACCCAGGTCGCCGGAGTCGATGCGCACCCCGCCGAGGGCGGGCCCGGCGGCCTCGACCGCGTTGCGGATGCCCTGCTCGATGTCGTAGGTGTCCACCAGCAGCGTGGTCGAGGTCCCGAGCGTGGCCACCTGGGCGGCGAACGCCTCGGCCTCGGTGTCGTGGGCGAGGGTGAAGGCGTGGGCGCTGGTGCCGACGGCGGGGACCCCGTAGCGGTAGCAGGCCTGCAGGTTGCTGGTCGCGTCGAACCCCGCGACGTACGCCGCCCGGGCCGCGGCCACGGCGGCCTCCTCGTGGGTGCGGCGCGAGCCCATCTCCAGCAGCCTGCGGCCGCCGGCGGCGTTGACCATGCGCGAGGCCGCCGAGGCGATCGCGACGTCGTGGTTGAGGATCGAGAGGATCAGCGTCTCGAGCAGCACGCACTCGCCGAAGCTGCCCTCCACCCGCAGCACCGGGGAGCCGCCGACGTACAGCTCGCCCTCGGGGTAGGCGTGGATGGTGCCGGTGAAGCGGAAGCCCGAGAGCCACCTCGCGGTGGGGATGTCGATGACCTCGCGCTCGAGCAGCGAGAGCACCTGGTCGGGGGAGAAGGTGAACGACTCCACCGCCTCCAGGATCCGGTCGAGCCCGGCGACGACGCCGTAGCGGCGACCGCGCGGCAGGTGGCGGGCGAAGGCCTCGAAGACGCAGTAGCGCTGCGCGGTCCCGTTGGCGATCGCCGCGCGCAGCATCGTCAGCTCGTACTGGTCGGTGAGCAGCGCGGTGCTCGCAGCGGGCTGGACGTCGAGGGTCCGGCCGGCGGCCGGGGCGGCGATCGTGGTGGGCATCGTGACCTCCTGCGGTTGGTGTCATGAAGACAATAATCGGATAGTGTCACTTTGACAAGAACCTCGAAGCAGAGCAGTTCCTGGGTCGCCGACGAGGTGCGTGCGCGGCGGCTGTCGGACTTAATCGAGCCGACGGGTTGGTCGGACCTGTTGGGCTAGTCCCGGAGCGCAGAGGCGGCGGTGGGGGAGGTCTGCCAGTTGCGGAAGACGAACCGGTGCACCGACTTGAGGCCGACGAAGACCATGGCGTACCGCGCCGGCTTGAGCCATCCCCGCGCTCGCACGGTCGTCGTGCGGCTGATCGCCGTGCCTGCCGGGTGCGGGGTCAGGGTGAACTCGTCGGTGAGTTGGTCGAGGTATCGCCCGAAGCCGAGGCTGGTCGACTCCATGTGGAAGCGCAGTCGGCGGGGCGGCTCCCAGACTGTGATGCGCTGGTGGACGGTGCCCTGTTCCGAGCGGCACTCGCGCTCCGCGCCGACGGCACCCTCGCCCGAGGGCAGCGCGCATTCGTGCGGGCGGGGCGTGCCGAGGAAGAAGATCGGGCATAGAGGGCGCAGCTGGAGCCGGGAGTCGCACAGCAGGCTCCACGCTGGCTCAGGGGGCAGTGGGACCACGCGCGTGGTGGTGACTCTCATGATGCTCCCGACCGTGCGCTCGACCTTCGACGTCGGCGCTGACACTACGGCGTGGCAGTGCTGCCGTTGGCGCGAACGCGTCATGTTGGTCGTCCTCGCGAGGGGGCGAGGTCGGGTGTGCGCCCTAGGTGCGGCTCGGGCCGTTGAGCATCCACCGGTGGTCGAACGGGTCGCGGAGGACGGCGACCCGGCCACCCGGTCCGTCCTCGGGGGAGCGGTCCAGCCTGGCGCCGGCGTCGAGCGCCCTGGCGACCAGGGCGTCGACATCGGGCACGCCGAGGTGCAGCGTCACTGGCGTGGCGCCGGCCGGGTCTGGCGCCTCGACCCCGAGGTCGGGGAACGGGTCGGCCATCATCCACCGCGCTCCGTCCGCGTCGAGCTCCACATGTCCGACGCGGCCGTCGTCCATGAGGATCGGGCCGTCGGCCACGTGGGCGCCCAGGACGCCGGCGTACCAGTCCATCGCGGCTCGCGCGTCCCTCACGCACAGGTAGGGCGTCATGCTGTTCATGGGTGGTCCTCTCGTCGGTGGAGTCGTTGCTCGGGCCGACCAACATTCCTGACAGTACGCCCGCGCCCCTTCCGATCCGTTTCGAACAGGAGTGCGATCAGAGCAATGCCAGCACCTGTCCGGCTCTGATCTCGGAGTCGGCGATGGCCGATCTGGTTCGTCCCTGTGTCGCCGGTGCCGAGCGCCTGGGTGTCGATCTCGACGAGCTCGTGAAGCTGGATCCGACGTTCTTGTCATTGACCGACAAACGGGAGGTGCTCCTGCTGATCGCGCGGGCTTCCTCACGGGTGCGGGCGCTCGAGGCGCGGGCGATGGCGTGCGCCGACGATGTGGCGGACGCGGAGGGGTTCCGTGACCCCGCGGCCTGGGTCGCGCACCGCGCGAACGTCTCGAGCGCCTCGGCGCGGCGGGCGCAGCGACTCGACGTCGGGCCGCGCGCCGTGCAGCGGCTGGGGGAGCGGCTGCTCGAGGTCGGCCGACGCGGGTCGGTCTGGTCAAACAGCCGCTGACGCAGGAGAGTCGGGAGGCATGACCTCTCGACTCACCGAGATCAACATCGACTGCGCCGACCCGGGGCAGCTCGCGCAGTTCTGGTGCGCCGCGCTCGGGTACGGCGTCCTCGACGCCACCGACGACCTGGTCGAGATCGGCCCGGCCCGCGGTGCGGACGCTGAGCTCCTCGCCGCCGTACGGCGTGGGCCGCTGGCTCCGTCGATCTTCCTGGCGCGGGTGCCGGAGGGAAAGGCGGCCAAGAACCGCCTGCACCTCGACCTCTCACCGATCGACACCACCCAGGCGGCGGAGGTCGCGAGGCTCGAGCGACTGGGTGCGCGATCGGCGGACGTGGGCCAGACCGGGGCGGAGTCGTGGATCGTGATGGCCGACCCGGAGGGCAACGAGTTCTGCGTGCTGCGCAGCCTCGCGCCGGGGGAGTTCGACCTCTGAGCGGACGCCACCGGCGCGCCGAGCCCTACCGGACCCGCACCCGCTTGGTGAGGCTGATGTCGCGAGAGGAGGTGCCCACCGAGATGGACCGCCCGCCGCGCGCCGTCACCCAGGCGTCGCGACGAGGCTTCCAGGACTGCAGGGCGCGACGGTCCAGCCGTACCCGCACGGTCGTGGCGGCGCCGGGCTCGAGCTGCACCCGTGCGAACCCGGCGAGGGAACGACGCGGCGAGGTCACGCGCGGCAGCTTGCCGGTGTAGACCTGAGCGATCTCGGTGCCGGCGCGCGAGCCGACGTTGCGGACCCGGAAGGTCGCCACCACGGCCGCTCTCTGCCCGCGGCCGGTGCTGCGCAGCTGGAGGTTGCCGTAGCGGAACTGGGTGTAGGAGAGCCCGTGCCCGAAGGGGAACAGCGGGCGGAGGCCGGCCTTGTCGTAGCCCTTGTAGCCGACGAAGACGCCCTCCTCGTAGCGGTCGGTGGGGTTGACGATGTTGAGGTGGCGGAACGGGTTGCGCGCGCCGATCCGGTCCACCTGGGCCTCGGTGGCCGGGAAGGTCACCGGCAGCTTGCCCGAGGGGTTGACGTCCCCGAAGAGGGTGCTGGCCACCGTGCGGCCCTGCGCCTGCCCGCCGTACCAGACCTGGACGGCGGCGGGTACGTCGGCGAGCCACGGCATCAGTACCGGCCCGCTGGTCGCCAGGACCACGACCGTGCGCGGGTTGGCAGCGGCGACCGCGCGGACCAGGCGGTCCTGGTCCTGCGGCAACGTGAGCGTCCCGCGGTCGGAGCCCTCGCTGGTGTAGTCGCGAACGACGACCACCGCGACGTCGGCGTCCTCCGCGGCCGCGACGGCGCGCTCCATCCGCGGGGCCAGGGCGTCGTCGGGCATCGTCCAGCCGAACCGGATCATCGGTCCCGCTTGGTCGTTGAGGCCGCCGTTGAACTGGTTCGCCACGTCTGCGACGTACTCGATGCGCACGTCGCGGGCCTCGCCGGCGGTCATCTCGACCGCTGTGTCCTGGGTGCCGTAGGTGCTGCCCGGGTCGTCGATGAGCAGCTCGCCGTCGACGTAGAGCCGGGCGGTGCCGAGGTGGCTCAAGGACAGACGGTAGGTGCCGTCCGCGGGGGCCGTGATCGTCCCGGTCCAGCGGGCCGACATCGGGGCCAGGTTGAGCGGCGAGCCGATCCCGCTCACCCGCGAGGTGCTGCTGAAGTCCGAACCGATGCCGGTGCGGATGTTGACCTGGGTGTCCACGCGGGTGGCGAACGGGGCGCCCGCGAAGGTGGGGTTGGTCCAGTACTGCCCACGCAGCCCGTCACCGGAGCCGGTGTCGGGTGCGAGCGAGCCCGACGGGACCGGGGCCGGTCCGGGCATGGTGTCCCCGAGGCCGGGTGAGTCGACCCCGGCGGAGTAGCTGACGTCGACGCCCGAGGCGCGTGCGGTGATGCCGTCCACGATCGTGGTCAGATTGGCGGGGTTGGCGACGGCGCCCGCGCCGCCGCCGGCGATGTAGTAGTCGGCGTCCGCGCCGATCACTGCCAGGGAGTCCAGGTCGTCGGCAGCGAGCGGGAGTGCCTGCCCCTGGTTCTTCAGCAGCACTGCGCTGGCCGCTCCGATCCGTGCCGCGAGGCCGTCGTGCTCGTCGAGGGTGGCCTGGTCGATGGTGGGCTGGGGCGGGGCCGGGACGGTGGTGGCGCCCGGGGGCGGGTTGTCGTAGACCCCCGACTCGATCATCGTGTAGAGCACCCGGAAGGCGGCGTCGTTGACCCGCGAGCGCGGGACGACGCCGTTGCGGACCGCCTCGACCAGAGCCGCACCGGCCCAGGTCTCGGTCGGGCCGGAGACGTCGAGGCCGGCCGCGTAGTCGCCGAACCCGTGGCCGGCGTCGAAGTCCGAGGTGATGTAGCCGTCCAGGCCCAGACGGCCCTTCAAGGTGTTGCGCATCAGCCTGGCGTTGCTGCACGCGTAGCGGCCGTTGACCCGGTTGAACGAGCACATCACCGCTCCCGGCTTCGCGTGCTGCACCATCATCTCCCAGGGCCGGGTGTAGACCTCGTTGAGCGCCCGCTCGCCCACCTGGGCGTTCACGTGGCCGCGGCGGGTCTCCTGGTTGTTGAGGTTGTAGTGCTTCGGGATCGCCCAGACGTCGTTGCTCTCCTCGCCATTGACCTGGGCGGTCGCCAGGGCGCCGTTCAGCAGCGGGTCCTCGCCGAAGGACTCCCACATCCGCCCGTTGAACGGCGTCTTGAGCAGGTCCATCGTCGGGCCGGCGATGCTGTTGAAGCCGGTCTTGTAGGCCTCCTCGCCGATCGCCCTGCCGTAGGAACGGGCCTGTGCCGGCCCGAAGGTCGAGGCCAGCGCGATCCCGGCGGGCATGGCCGTGGTGGGCACCGTGCCGGTCACGCCGCAGCAGCCGTCGATGCTGCGGATCGGCGGTACGTCGAGCGCCGGGACACCGGTGCCGGAGTTCTGGTCGATCGTGGCAACCTTCTGCGCCAGGGTCATCCGGGAGAGCAGGGCGCGGGCCCGCCGAGCGGCGGGCTGCTCGCGGTCGAGCCACGGCTCGTCGGCCTGGGCCGGGCCTTGCCGCACCTGCGCCGGAGGTGGTGCCGCGCTCGCCGGGGTGCCGGAGGTGACGGACAACCCGGCGACCAGCAGCCCCGTGGCGACCGCGGGGGCGAGGAGCCGCCGCAGGCTCGAGGACATTGACACCGACTTCGACGAGACCATGACTGCACCCCTTTGCTCCGCCCGCAAGCGGCTGGACGTCCTTCCACCGTCCGTCGATCGGCGGGGTCGGTCACCACCCGAAAGAATGAGGCGAGCAGGGGAAGGGCCGCTCGAGATACCCGAGATCGGGGATGAGGGACAGCGCCTTGGGGCCACCACGCAGAGTGGGGGCGTGGAGATCCTTCCCGACATCGTCGGCCCTGACCCGGTCGTGGTCTTCTGCGGCCTGGCCGGGGCGGAGTCGACGAAGCTGCGCGACCACTACTACGAGTCGCCGGGCAACAGCTTCTGGGAGTCGCTGCACCTCAGCGGGCTCTCGCCGCGCCGGCTGCGTCCCGAGGAGGACCACCTGGTCGCCGAGCTCGGCTACGGGCTCACCGACCTCGCCGGGCACTGGGACCCGCGCTGGGTGGAGATCGACGACCTGGTCGCGAAGATGGAGAAGTGGCAGCCCGAGTGGCTGGCGTTCACCAGCAAGGGCGTGGCCCACGAGGCGTCGCGGGCGCTGGGCCGTCGCGGACGTCCGCACCTCGGCGTCCAGGACTGGTACGTCGGCCCGGCGCAGGTCTTCGTCCTGCCCGGGACCAGCGGCGCCAACCAGCGCCGCGACTACGACGGGCGCCCGAACCGGCTCTCGTGGTGGCGCGACCTGGCGGCGCTGACCGGCGCGTGACCTGCGGGGCTGGGTCGTACCGTCGGCACATGCGGCCGCGCCTGGGCATCGACGTCGACGCACCGGCCGAGCGGGCCTGGGAGCAGCTGGTCGACGTGCGCTGCTGGCCGCGCTGGGGGCCCACGGTGCGGGGCGCGCGCCTCGACGACGGCACGCACCTGTTGTCCGCGGGCGCCACCGGCGAGGTGCAGGCATCGCTCGGGGTGTGGCTGCGGTTCCGCATCGAGGACTGGCGTGCGGGCGACGCGGTGCGCGCCTGGTCATGGCGGGTCGCCGGGGCACCGGCCACCGAGCACGTCGTGCTCGCGCGCGGGCCGTCGCGGTGCCGCGTCGAGATGAGCGTGCCGTGGTGGGGCGCGCCCTACCTCGGCGTGGTGGCGGTCGCGCTGCTGCGGATCCGGCGCCTCACAGCGACGTGACGGCGCCGACCGGTTCGGGGGAGAAGCCCGGGAACACCCGTGCCGCGGACGCGCCGAGGCGACGGGTGACCACCTCGGCGAGCACGCTGCGGTAGTCGGTGGTGACCGCGAGGTCGTCGTCGCTGGTGCCGCGCAGCGGCGTCCAGGTGCCGTAGTAGCCGCCCTTCACCCCGGCGCCCAGCAGCAGCATCGCGTTGCCGTGCCCGTGGTCGAGGCCGAAGGAGGCGTTCTCGCGGGTGCGGCGCCCGAACTCGGAGATCGTCACCACCGTGACCTTCGCGGCCGCCGGTCCGAGATCGGTGAAGAACGCCGCGAGCGCGGCCGCGAGCTCCTTGGTCATCGCCTGCATCGAGCCCCACGCCAGCGTCCCCAGCCCGGAGTGGTGGTCCCAGTCGCCGTGGTCGATCGTGATCACCTCGGCGCCCACGTCGCCCCGGATGGTGCGGGCCGCGGCGGCGAGCGCCGCGCTCAGGTCGCCCTTCGGGTAGGAGGCGCCGTTCCCCGGCGCCGCACTGGTCGCCTGCACGGGCCGGAAGTCGTCCACGGCGGTGAACGCGGTGCGCGCCGCGGTGCCGAGCGGGCCCGCGACCCCCGACCACATGGTCCGCATCGACCCGGGACGCCGGTGCTGGGTGTCCCACTTGTCGTGCCCGGCGAGCCGCACCGCGTCGATGCTGGACAGCGCCATCGACGGCACCGGCCCGACCAGCGAGGCCGGCGGCACGGTGGCGCCGACCTGCACCGCCCGCAGCGGGTGCACCGGGGTCTCGCGGCCGATCAGCCGGTTGAGCCAGCCGACCCGGGCGGAGGAGCCGGGATCGGCGTCCTCGACTGCCTCCATCGCGGAGAAGTGGGAGCGGTTCGGCACGGCCAGGCCGGTGGCGTGGACGGCGGCCATCCGCCCGCTGTTCCACAGCGGCAGCAGGGGAGTCATCGCCGGGTGCAGCCCGAAGAAGCCGTCGCGGACCAGCAGCTGGCTCGCCGGGATCGCGATCCGCGGCCGCGCGGTGTAGTACGTCGGGTCGCCGTGCGGCACCACCAGGCTCATCCCGTCGACCGCGCCGCGCATCGAGAGGACGACCATCACCGAGGAGGCCGGGCGCGGCGCGGCGTACGACGTCTCGACGACGGCGGTGCCGAACGCGGCGCTGGTGGTCAGGGCGGCACCGCCGAGCGCGGCGGTGCGCAGGAAGCCGCGGCGCGAGAGCGCGGTGAACTCCGCGCAGGACGCGGGGTGGCCCGAGCGGGCGTGGGGAGCGGTCATCGTCGTCACCTGCTCATGTGGGTCGGGGAGTCGAGGAAGACCGTGAGCAGGCGGTGCATGTTCCACTTCACGAGCGGATGGGTGCGCGAGATCCGCTCCGCCGGACGGCAGCCGGTCGCCTGTCGCGCGACCCGCTGCAGCTTGCGGCCGGCCGGGCGCCCGGTGAGGGTGCGGGAGAGGTGGTCGACGAGCTGGTCGAAGCGGACCGAGCGCCGCTTGGCGGTCAGCGGCAGCCACGAGGCCGGCGTCCGGTACGTCGCGTTCTTCTTCGGCCACCACCCGCCGCACATCGAGTAGTGGGCGTCCAGGGACGCGAGGAACCGGGGCGCGGTCGCCCAGGCGGAGGCCTGGTCGGGGAGCCCGTCGGGCCGCGGCCAGGCGAACGGCTGGCTGCCCAGGCTGCCGCACTGCCACAGGATCGCGTTCGCGGCCGACTCGTCGTGCCGCGGCCGGGTGATCCGGACGCCGAGCGCGCGGTACGTCGCGACGACGTCGTCGGTGGGCGTGCGCACCTTCTTGCCGCGCGCGGCCTTGAACTCCGGGGAGGCCAGCAGGGCGCGCAGCACCGGGACGATCGCGGTGTCGTGGGCCAGGTAGACGCCGGCCAGGCGGCGTACCAGCGCGGCGGGCGGGGCGTCGACGACGAACCGGGTGGCGAGCTTGCGCGCGACCATCTCCGCCGTCCGCGGGTGCCGGGCCAGGTGATCGAGATAGCGACGGGTGGTGGGCCGGCCGTCGGTCGAGGAGTTGGCGTCGGTGAAGTCGAGCACCCGCACCCGCCCGACGGCGTGGGAGTCGCGGTCGTAGGAGACCTTCCAGGTGTTCCAGGTGTCGACGCGGTAGCCGGTGAGGATCCGCGCGGAGTCCTTGACGTCGGCCTCGGTGTAGGCGCCGACGCCCACGGTGTGCAGCTCGAGCAGCTCGCGGCCGAGGTTCTCGTTCGGGGCCTTGGCGGTGGAGGAGGCGTTGTCGAGGTAGACGCCCATCGCGGGGTGGGTGATCGCGGTGTGCAGCAGGTCGGCGAACCGGCCCAGCGCCCGGGCGCGGATCTGCCTGCCGTAGTCGGCGCGGAACAGGGCGGTCCCGGATCCCTCGCTGGTGACGTGGAAGTGGTGCTCCCACAGCTCGGTCATCACCTCGCGGACCTGGAGCGGGGAGTGGATGCGGCGCGCGAGCACCCAGCGCTGGTAGTTGGCGTCGGCCTGCCACAGCGGCTCCACCTCGCTCTCGTGGCGGCGCCACAGCACGGCGGGGGAGGCGTTCACGGAGGTCCACCAGGTCGCCGAGGTGCGGGTGAACGCGTCGTCGGAGCCGGCCGCCAGCTGGGCGTCGAACCACCGGCCGAAGCCGCCGGCCTTCGTGATCTCCCGGCCCAGCGTCGGCGTCCAGCCATAGCTGAACCGGCTGAGCGCGTGCAGCGTCGCGGCGGACGGCACGGCAGGCTTCAGAGCAGTCACCGCGTTCACGCTCCCCGTCCCGGCCCCGCCCCCCAACGGTTGCGGGGGATCGGCACCCGCGTGGCCATGCGGCGTCATGCTCCCACGCGGGGGCGGTACGGCGGGGGCGTTTCGGCCGCTCACGGGTCGGTGTTCTTCGGCGCAGTTGCTGGGCGAAACACCGCCCGCTGCCGGATCGCGGTGCTTCTCCCAGCAGTTGCGCAGTGACGCGCGCCCGTCTGGCGCCCGCTCGGCGCTCGCTCAGGATCCCGTCTGGGGGACCGGCACGAGCGGCTGGGTCCCGGTGCTGGGCCGCGGGGTCGCCCGGCGCCGGGGCCCGGTGGCGGGCCAGGCGACCAGGGCGGCGAGCACGAGCAGTCCACCGGTGACCGCCTCGGTCCAGGGAGTGGTGTCGTGGGAGACGTAGCCGAGCAGGACCGGTGCAAGGAGGGTGGCGACCACGGCGATCGCCGCCACCGGCCACAGCAGTGCCCAGCCCAGCGCCGACGCCGACACCAGGGGAACGTCCACGACCTCCCCGGCGCGTCCGGAGAGCCAGAGGGCCGCGGCGACCGGGAGCAGCGTCCCGCCGAGCAGGAGACCCGCCGCCGCGGCGACCGGCGGGCGGGCGCGCAGCAGGAGCCAGGGCAGCAGGGCGACCGCGAGCGCCAGCGCGGCGTACGACGCCCCGGCGAGCTCCGCGGCCTGGCCGACCGGGACCCAGGACTCGGGCATCGCCGTGAAGTCGTATCGGTCGTCCTGCAGCGCCAGGCACCGCGGGGTGTCGAAGTCACCGGGTCGGCACGCGGGCCACCAGCGCTCCCGGGCGCCCGCGACGGCGAGCAGGCCGGAGACGGCGAGCAGCAGTGACACCACGGCACGGCGCCAGCGCCCCTGCATCCACATGGTGCGCAGGCAGTCCCACGGCGGCGCCCGCGCCACCGCCCCGGCAGTGTCCCCAGATTGCGGGAGGGGCGAGCGGGCCGACGGCCGGGCGACGGGGTACCGAGCAGTCGCCCGGACGTCCCCTGCCGAAACGAGTCACCGCCATGGCCCGCACGATCGCCACCAACACTCCCGTCGACCTCGAGGGGTTGCTCGAGTTCGTCCGCCCGCGCCACCGGATGCTGCTCATCACGACGCGTGCCGACGGCAGCCCCCAGGCCTCGCCGGTCACCGGCGGGGTCGACGACTCCGGGCGGCTGGTGATCTCCAGCTATCCCGAGCGCGCCAAGACCCGCAACGCCCGGCGCCGGCCCGAGGTGAGCGTCGTGGTGGTCTCCGAGGACTGGAACGGCCCGTGGGTGCAGGTCAACGGCACCTGCGACGTGCTCGACGCCACGGCCGGCGAGGAGGCGCTCGACGCGTTCGTGGAGTACTTCCGCAACATCGCCGGGGAGCACTCCGACTGGGCGGAGTACCGCCAGGCGATGCTCGACCAGGGCAAGTCGCTGCTGCGGATCACCCCGACCACGTGGGGGCCGGTGGCCACCGGAGGCTTCCCGCCCGACAGGGCCTGAGCACGCGGCCCGTCCGGTCTCAGTCGTGGATCCGGACGCCGCCCAGCCTGCTGGCCATCGCGGGGTCGCGGTGGTCGAAGAACAGCGAGCTCCCGGTGTCCAGGCCGGTGATGCGGTCCATCTCCGCGTCGGTGAGCGCGAAGTCGAAGATGTCGATGTTCTCGGCCATCCGCTCCGGCTTGGTCGACTTCGGGATCGAGACGATGTCGCGTTGGAAGAGCCAGCGCAGCACGACCTGGGCGACGGACTTCTCGTGCGCGGCGCCGATCGCGGTGAGCGCGGGGTCGGTGAAGAGGCCGTTGCGCCCCTCGGCGAACCCGCCCCACGCCTCGTGCTGGATGCCGCGCTCGACCATGACGTCGTGGGCGCCCTGGCGCTGGTAGTACGGGTGGGTCTCGATCTGGTTGACCGCCGGGACGAACCCGCTGCGTTCGGCGAGGTCCACGAGCCGGTCGGCGTGGAAGTTCGAGACGCCGGCGGCCTTCAGCACGCCGTCCTCCACGAGCCGGCGCATGGTGCGCCAGGCGCCGTAGTAGTCGCCGTAGGGCTGGTGGATCAGGTAGAGGTCGAGATGGTCGAGGCCGAGGCGCTGCAACGAGGCGTCGAAGGCCCGGGCGGCCGACTCCTCCCCGGCGTCCTGGATCCACAGCTTGGTGGTGATGAAGAGCTCCTCGCGCGCGATCCCGGACGCGGCGAGGGCCCGCCCGACGGCCTCCTCGTTGTCGTACGCCGCGGCGGTGTCGATGTGGCGGTAGCCGGCGGCCAGGGCCGCGGTGACGGCCTGCTCGGTCTCCTCCGGTGGGATCTGGAAGACGCCGAAGCCGAGGACGGGCATCTGGGTGCCGGTGTTCAAGGTGGCCTGGGGAACCTCGACGGACATGGTGACCCTCTCTGGGAATGGGAGCGAATGGGAGCGCTCTCGGACGTCGCTCCGCTACTGGCACCCGCCGGCGCTCACATCCGGAAGACCAGGCGCGCGGGCGCGCGGCCCTCGAGGACCTCATCGATCGCGCTGTTCACGTCCTCCAGCGAGCGGGTCTCCGCGATGACCCGGGTCCGGCCGAGGGCGTGCAGCTCGAAGACCTCGGCGAGGTCCTGGCGGGTGCCGACGATCGAGCCGATCACGCTGATGCCCTTGAGCACGGTGGGGAACAGCGGCAGCTTCATCGGCCCGTCCTGCTCGGGCGGGAGGCCGACGCAGACCAGGCGGCCGCCGCGGCGCAGCGAGGCGAAGGCCTGCTCGAAGACCGCGGGGATCACCGCCAGCACGATCGCGACGTCCGCGCCGCCCAGCGCCTCGATCGCGGCGACCGGGTCCTCGGTGGCGGCGTTGACCGTGTGGTCGGCGCCGAGGTCGCGGGCCAGGGCCAGCTTGTCGTCGGAGACGTCGACGGCGATCACCTCGCCGCCGACCAGGCGGGCGTACTGCAGGGCGAGGTGCCCCAGGCCGCCGATGCCGAAGACCGCGACCCGCTCGGCGGGCCGGACCCGGGCCACCTTGACGGCCTTGTACGTCGTCACGCCGGCGCAGGTCAGCGGGGCGGCGTCGAACGGGTCGACACCCTCGGGCACGCGCACGGCGTAGTTCGCGTCGGCCACGGCGTACTCGGCGAAGCTGCCGTCGATGGAGTAGCCGGTGTTCTGCTGCTGCTCGCACAGCGTCTCCCAGCCGCTCACGCAGTGGTCGCAGTGCCCGCAGGCGTGACCCAGCCAGGGGAGCGCGACCCGGTCGCCGACCGCGTGCGCGGTCACCCCGGGTCCGGTGGCCTCGACGATGCCGACACCCTCGTGGCCGGGGACGAACGGCGGGCTCGGCTTGACCGGCCAGTCGCCGTGCGCGGCGTGGATGTCGGTGTGGCACAGCCCGCTGGTCTCGAGGCGGACCAGGATCTGTCCGTCCCCGGGGGTGGGGACCGGGCGGTCCTCCAGCTGCAGGGGCTCGGTGAAGCTGGTGACGACGGCGGCGCGCATGGAAGTCTCCTCCGGATGGGTGGTCCTTCGACTCTCACCCGATGACTCGGGCCGGGTGAGGGTCGAAGGTCACCCTGCGCGGGGGACCATCCGGCCCATCGGCCGCTCAGACGCTCAGAGGAGCGCCGGCAGGGCCCGGGCGGCGGTGTAGACGGCGACCGCGAGCACCAGCACCGTGAACGCCGCCTGGAGGCGGTCGGTGTCGAGGCGCGCGGCCAGCCGAGCGCCGATCACGCCGGCGATCGCGGAGGCCGCGGTGAGCACCAGCACCAGCGACCAGTCGGGGCTGACGCCGCTGCCGGCGCGTACGGCGAGGGCGGCGGCGCTGGTGATGGTGATGACCACCAGCGAGGTGCCCGCGGCGTACTGCATCGGCAGGGCGAGGGCGAGCAGCAGCGCGGGGACCACGAGGAACCCGCCGCCGACGCCGAGGAAGCCGGTGAGGGCGCCCACGACGGTCGCGGTGAGGAGCACCTTCAGCGCGCGCGGGCAGGCGCAGGCGAAGGTCGGGTGGAAGGTGATGATCGGGTCGTCGAGCGCCGGTCGCGCGGCGTGTGCCCCGGGGGCGCGGCCATGGTGCAGGCGCCGGCGGGCCATGATCCCGCCCACGAGCAGCATCAGCGCGGCGAACGCCGCGAGCAGCACGTCCTCGGGCACCAGGCTCGAGGCACGGGCGCCGAGCACGGCGCCGACGGTCGCGACCAGCCCGAAGACCACGCCGCGGCCGAGCAGGACGTTGCCGGCGCGCTGCGCGGTCACGGCCCCGGCCAGGGAGGTCACGCCGACGACCACCAGCGACCCGGTGGTGGCCTGCGCGGGGGACTGGTCGAGCAGGTAGACCAGCACCGGTACGGCGAGGATCGAGCCGCCGCCGCCGAGCGCCCCGAGGGACAGGCCGATGAGGGTGCCGGCGGCGACGGCGAGGACCAGCGACATCTCAGCCGCTCACCCCGGGGCCGGCCGTGGCGCCGACGAGCGGGAGACCGGCCGCGCCGGCGTTGTCGAACATGTCGTCGACCGCCACCGGCGTGCGCCCGGCCGCGGCGAGGAGGGAGGCGGCGACGGCGGCACGGTAGCCACCGGCGCAGTGCACCCAGACCTCGCCCGCCGGCACCTCGGCGACGCGGTGCGGCAGCTCGTGGATGGCGATGTTGATCGCGCCGTCGATGGCGCACTTGCGGTGCTCGTCGGCGCGGCGGACGTCGAGGACGACGACCTCGCGGTGGTGGCGCACCTGGGCGAGGTCGTCGAACGTGGCGCCCGGGAAGTCGGCGAGCTCGCCGTCGGTCCAGTCCCGGGGCCCGCCGGTCGCCTGCGCCGCGGGGCGCTCGATGCCGATGCGCACCAGCTCGCGCTGCGCGGCCGCGACGTCCTCGGGGCTCTCGCCGAGCAGGGTGATCGGGGTGCCCCACTCGATCAGCCAGCCGAGGTAGGTCGAGAACGGCCCGTCGAGGCCGAAGTTGAGGGTGCCCGGGACGTGCCCGGCCGCGAACGCCGTGCGGTTGCGCAGGTCGACGACCCACTCGCCGGCCTCGAGGCGGCGGCGCAGCTCCTCGGCGTCGGCCTCGCGGACCGGCGACAGGTCGGGTGCCTCCGGCCCGGCGGCGTTGGCGGGGCCCATGTGGGCGTAGTACGCCGGCCAGGGGCCCAGTCCGGCGACGAGGTCGCGCACGTAGGTCTCCTCGTCCTCGGTGAGCACGGGGTTGGTGCGCTTCTCCTCACCGATGGTCGAGGAGGTCGCGTCCGACTGCGTCGCGGAGCAGAACGAGCCGAAGCCGTGGGTCGGGAAGACCTCCGCCTCGTCGGGCAGCTCCGTGGCCAGGCGGTGCGCCGAGGCGTGCTGGTGGCGCACCAGGGTGTCGGTGTGCTCCGCACCCAGCAGGTCCGGGCGCCCGGTCGCGCCGTAGAGCAGCGACCCGCCGGTGAACACGGCGTACGCCTGCTCGGCCCGCTCGGGGTCGGCGGGGTCGACGGTGGACAGCGCGTAGGAGAGGTGGGTGAAGGTGTGCCCCGGGGTCGCCACTGCGCGGACCCGCATGCGCGGGCCGACCTCGACGACCTCGTCGTCGGTGATCGGCGTGCGCTCGAAGGCGACCTCGTCGGCGGCGTTGACCAGGTAGGCGGCGCCGGTCGCGCGGGCCAGGGCGAGGCCACCGGTGACGTAGTCGTTGTGGATGTGGGTCTCGAAGACGTGGGTCAGCCGCACGCCGTCGGCGGCGAGGATCTCCAGCACCCGGTCGATGTCGCGCTGGGGGTCGATCACGAAGGCGACCTCGCCGTCGTGGACCACATAGCTGCGGTCACCGAGCGAGGCGCTCTCGAGGGTGCGGACGGTCAGGCCCGGGAAGGTGTCGTGGCTGCTCATGGTCATCAGCGCTCCGTCGGGCGCCCGGCGCGGGTCCACGCGGCGGTGCCGCCGGCGACGTTCACCGCGTCGAAGCCGGCGCTGGTGAGGACGTCGGTCATGGCGCTGCTGCGGTTGCCCGAGGCGCACACGACGTACACCGGACGGCTGCGGTCGAGCTCGTCGAGACGGCTGGTCAGGCGGCCCATCGGGATGTTCACCGCGCCGGGGATGTGGCCCTCGCGGTACTCGTTGACCTCGCGGACGTCCACGAGGGTGGCGCCCTTCTCGAGGGCCGGGTCGAGGTCGTCGATGGTGATCTCACGCATGGGGGCGGTCCTTTCTGGGCGCCTCGCGCCCTGGTGGGTGAACCCCCCTGGGGGTTGATATCAAGGTAACAGAACCCCCAGGGGGGTTGTACAGTTCGAGCAGCGGCCCTGCTCGACCACTGCCAAGGAGACCCCCATGGACCTCGACCCGACCGACACCAAGGCGATCATCACGCGGATGAAGCGCGCGAACGGACACCTCGCGAGCGTCATCCGGATGATGGAGGAGGGCTCGGACTGCGAGTCGGTGCTGACCCAGCTCGCCGCGGTGAACAAGGCGCTCTCCCGTGCGGGCTACGCCATCGTGGCGACCGGTCTCCAGCAGTGCCTGTCCGACAGCGACGACGGTCTCGACGGCGTCGACGTCAAGAAGATGGAGAAGCTCTTCCTCGCGCTGGCCTGACCGGCCGGCCGACCTCGGGGCCGGGCCTGCTGGGACCGGATCCGACGCGGTGTGGCCGTCGTCACTAGGCTGCGCGGCGTGAGCGCACCCCTCGATGTCGTCCTGTCCGGTCTGGCCTTCCCCGAGTGCCCGCGGTGGTACGGCGGCGCGCTGTGGGTGACCGACGTGGCGGCCGGGCAGGTGCTGCGCTGGGCTCCGGGCGACCCGGCGGCCCAGGTGGTCTGCGAGGTCGAGGGCCACCCCGCCGGGATCGGGTTCCTCCCCGACGGTCGGCTGCTCGTCGCGGCCGGCGACCGGCGCCAGGTGCTGCGCCGCGAGCACGACGGCACGCTCGTCGTGCATGCCGACCTCTCGCACCTCGCGACCGCGCAGCTCAACGACATGCACGTCACCCCCGACGGGCGCGCCTACGTCGGCAACTACGGCGACGACAGCGCGCCGCCGGCGCCGCCGATGCCTGCGGTGCTCGCGCTGGTGACCCCCGGGGGCGAGGCGCGGGCCGCCGCCGACGGCATGCTGTTCGCCAACGGCATCGCGACCACCGTCGACGGGCGCACGCTCGTGGTCGCCGAGACCCGGGCGACGCCGGGGCGTCTGACCCGGTTCCGCGTCGACGCCGACGGCTCGCTCGCCGAGCGCCAGGTGCTCGCCGAGCTCGGACCCGGCGTGCTCCCGGACGGCATCGCGCTGGACGCGGAATCGGTGTGGGTCGCCTCGCCCTTCACCGACCAGGTGCTGCGCGTCGACCTCGCCGACGGCCGGCTGCGCGAGGTGATCGCCGTCCCCACGCCGTACGCCGTGGCGCTGGGCGGTGCCGACGGCCGTGACCTGTTCGTCTGCACGGCCCCGACCTGGGTGCCCGCGGACGCGCTCGCGGCGCGGGGTGGACAGGTGCTGCGGGTGCGCGTCGGCTGATCACCTGCCCTGAGTCGGCGGCCGCTCCACCTGCGCCGCGAGGTGGGCGGGGGCTCGGAGGCAGTAGGACTCGGTGAGCAGCTCGGCGAGCTCGTCCCAGTCGGTGTCCTCGTCGAGCAGCATCCCGACCGCGTCGGTGCCCCAGCCCATCCGGAAGTAGGGCGCGCCCAGGTGCTCGAAGGCCATCACCTCGTCGGGCTCGGCGCGGAAGGTGATGCGGAACAGGCCGTCCTCGCCGCCGAAGACGTGCGCCACCGTCGCCGAGCCGACCCGCCAGCGCACCCCGACCCACGCCGGCTCGGCCGCGCACCGGGGGAGCGCGGACAGGACGGCGTCGATGCGCCGCACCCACTCCTGAGGGACCTCGGGACGATCGGCCATGAGGCCATTGTCGGCCCGGGCACCGACAGTGCCGATCGGGCCCTGTCGGGCCCTGGCGGGCCGGCGGCCGACGATCCCACACCCGGACTAGTCCGGTGGCCCGGATTCCGGAAGCGATGTACCGCAGATCGGTGAACGCTCCTCGGGGGCGGGTCCAGGGCGCCGCGGGTCCGATGGAGTGGAGGGGCAGACATCCGCGCTGCGGGCGCCTCGGGCCGCGCCGGCACGCAGCGACCCCCCAGGAGCCGGCATGAACCCCACCCTGAGCCGATTCGGCAACCGCGCCAAGCGCGAGGTCATCCATCGTTTCCCACCCGCGACCTGGTACGCCGACGCGCGCCGCGCCGCCCGGGTCGAGCGGCACCGCCCGCTCCTGCCGCCGCTCGAGGCGGCCCAGCGCGCACAGGTGCGGCTGCTGCAGGAGCACGGCCTCGTCGGCGCGCCCTGGCACCACCTCGGGCTGCCCGGGACCCACGACCTCCAGGACCTGCTGCTCCAGCTGGCGGGCGTCCTCGCCGACCGCTCCCCGGGCGGCTCGCACTCGGTCCTGCTCGGGCGCGACGAGACCCTCGAGGACATCCGGCTGTGGCAGTGGGGGCTGCAGCCCGAGGTCCTCGACCTGGTCGAGAACCACCTCGGCGTCCCGGTGCGCTACTTCGGGCCGCTGGTGCACCGCGAGGTGGCGGACGGTCGCGTCGTCGACACCCGGCAGTGGCACCGCGACATCGAGGACCTGCGGATGCTGAAGGTCCTGGTCTACCTCGACGACGTGGAGGAGGACGGCGGTCCGTTCACCTACGTCCCCCGGCGTACCTCCGCCGCGGCCGCGCGCGAGCTGCGCTACGTCGGCGGCTTCGTGGGCGACGCCCGGTTCTCCGAGGTGGTCCCACCCTCGCTCTGGCGCCCGGTCACCGGACCGCGCTGGACCGCGGCGATGCCCGACACCGCTCGCATCTTCCACCGCGCCGCGCCCCCGATCGCCCGGGACCGCTACTCGGTGACCTTCACCTGGATGACGCGCCACCCGCTCGCGACGATCCGCTCCGCTCCGTGGCGACCCGACCAGGTACGCCGCTGCGTCGCCGGCCTCGACGCGCGCCAGCGCACCGCGCTGCCGGTGAGCATGCGGGTGTCCTGAGGGGCGCGGGCGCCGGGCCGGATCCCGCGACCTGGTGAGGAGTCGCGGCGAACCGGTTGAGGCGCGGCTCACGTGGGCGCATGGTGGGTCCATGAGCAACCACGTCACCGAGCTGATCGCGTTCACCATCGACTCCTCCGACGCGGGGCGGCTCGCGCAGTTCTACGCCGATCTCACCGGCGGGGAGGTCACCGGCGTCTACCCCGAGTACGGCTACGCGCAGGCCTCCGTGCTCGGCGCCACGCTGAACTTCCAGACGGTGCAGGACTACACCCGCCCGCAGTGGCCCGGTCAGGACCAGCCGCAGCAGTACCACCTCGATCTGCGGGTCGGTGACCTCGAGGGGGCCAGTGACCACGCGCGGTCGCTGGGCGCGAGCATCGCCGACACCCAGCCCGAGGGGGCCACCTGGCGGGTCATGCTCGACCCCGATGGCCACCCGTTCTGCCTGTGCCCGTGACCCAGGTGCAGACGCTGCGTCGGTGAGACGTGGCGCGAGGCGCCCGGTCTGGTCCGGCAGGCTGGCGCCATGACGATCTCCCACAACTCCTACTTCGACGACGGCGTGCAGAGCCTGGGCTTCGACGCGGCCTCCGGTCCGGTCAGCTTCGGCGTGATGGCGCCGGGTGAGTACCACTTCGGCACCGACGCCCCCGAGCGGATGAGCGTGCTCGAGGGCGAGCTGCTCGTGCGCGTCGACGGCGCCGAGGACTGGCTGATGTACGGCTCCGGCACGTCCTTCGACGTCCCCGGCGCGAGCGGCTTCGACGTACGCGTGGTGGCGCCGGCGGCGTACCGCTGCGACTACCTGGGCTGAGCCGGCCCGCCGCGCGGTGCGAGGACCTCGCGCCGGTCGTCCGGCAGGCGCCGGGTCAGGCCGGCGCGGTCCAGGTGGTCCAGCAGCGGCAGCGCGACCCGGCGGCTGGTGCCCAGGTGCTGGCGGGCCTCGCTGGTCGTGAACGGCTGGGGGAGCGCCGCCAGCAACCGCGCCGCCTCCCGGTCGGCGCCGGGCAGCAGCACGATGCCGGGCGCGGCCCGCAGTAGCAGCCCGGCCTTCGCCGCCGCCGCCTCGCGGCGCGGGTCGAGGCCCAGCTCGCGCAGCCGGTCGGCGCTCGGCGCGGCGTACGGCGAGGCCGCGAGGTCGCGGCGGATCGCGACCACGGCCCGCTCGATCTCCGGGGGCAGTGCCGGTGCCGCGGCGGCGGACACCACCCGGCCGCCGCGCACCTGCAGGGGCGCGGCCACGACAGCGGCCACGACCTCCGGCGAGGGCGCCCCGAGGCGCTCGGCCAGCGCCGTGAGCGGTACGCCGGGGTCCAGCGGGCGGGCCCGGTCGTGCTCGGCGACCAGGGCCGTGATCCGGCGCGCCAGGGCGCCCGCGGCCCGGCTGCCGACCAGCCAGTGCCCGGCCGCGAGGATCCCCGGCGGCAGCGGGTCGGTGGGCGGCACCCCGAGGCGGGTGAGCACCCGGACGTCGGCGATCCCGCGCCGCTCGACCTCCGCGCGCAGGTCGGGCTCCCCGTCCCAGCCGGTGCCGGCCCAGGACGTCGTCAGTGCCTGCGCGCGCCGGGCGGCCGCGCCGCGGCGGCGCAGCGCCGGGGGAGCGGGGTCGAGCACCCGCAGGCCCCAGATGCGGCGGCTGCCGGGGTCGCGCAGCAGGGCGCGGTCCCCGACGCGCAGCGGCAGCGGCCGGTCCAGGGTGAGCCGGACCAGGCCATCGGCGAGCGGGCGCACCCGCGCGGTCAGCGAGGCCGCGCCGACGTGCAGCTGCGGTAGGGCCGGCAGCGCGTCGAGGTCCCCGGTGACGCGGACGTCGACCAGCTCGGTGCGCTGCCAGCGCCCGGGGGTGAGGAGCACGCTGCCGCGGTCGACCTCGTCGAGGCCGTCGCCGACCAGGTTGAGCGCGACCCGGGCGACGCCGTGGGCGGTGTCGACCGGTGCGCCGAGCGCCTGCACCCCGCGCACCCGGGCCCGGGCCCCGTCGACCTCGAGCTCGTCGCCCGGCGCCACGGTGCCGGCCGGCAGGGTGCCGGTGACGACGGTGCCCGCGCCACGCACGGTGAAGCGCCGGTCGACCCACATCCGCACGTCCGCGGCCGGGTCGGGCGTGGGCAGGGCGCGGACCATCCGGGTCAGGTGGGCGCGGAGCTCCTCGAGGCCCGCGCCGCTGCGGGCGGACACCGGGACCACCGGAGCGCCACGCAGCGAGGTGCGGGCCAGCTCCGCGGTCACCCGCTCGGTCGCCGGACCGGGGTCGGCGAGGTCGCTGCGGGTCACCGCCGCGACGCCGTGGCGCACCCCGAGCGCGTCGAGGGCGGCGAGGTGCTCGGTGGCCTGCGGCATCCACGGGTCGTCGGCGGCCACCACCAGCAGCACCGCCGGCACCGGCCCGATGCCGGCGAGCATCGTGGGGACGAACCGCTCGTGGCCGGGCACGTCGACGAACGCGACCTCACCGACGTCCGGCAGCGTCGTCCACACGTAGCCGAGCTCGATCGAGAGCCCGCGTCGACGCTCCTCCTCGAGGCGGTCCGAGCGCATCCCGGTCAGCGCGTCGACCAGCGTGGTCTTGCCGTGGTCGACGTGCCCGGCGGTGGCCACGACGTGCATGCCTCAGACCTCCGCGCCCGGGTCAGCGGGCGCACCGGCCACGGCGGACGCCGCACGTCGTACGGCGCCGAGCAGGGCGTCCTCGTCGCACGGGCCGACCGCGACCAGGTCGAGCAGCAGCCGCCCGGACTCGACGCGCCCCACGACCGGGAGCACGGGGTCGAGGCGCAGCGGGACCTCGAGGGCGACCGGCAGCGAGAGCGCCGCACTGGGGAGCGTCACGCCCGGCGCGCCACCACCGCCGACGGCCGCCTCGCTGGGGACCGCGGCAGCCTCGAGGTGCGGAAGGTCGGCCAGGGTGGCAGCGAGGGCGGCCGCCCGCTCGTGCAGCACCGCGGGGCTCGTGCCGAGCGCGCGGGCCACCGGCGGCGTGGGCCCGGCGAGCGTGGCCTCGAGCGCGGCCAGGGTGAGCTTGTCGACGCGCAGCGCGCGGGCGAACGGATGGCGGCGCAGCCGCTCCACCAGCTCGGCGCGCCCGAGCATCAGCCCGCACTGCGGGCCGCCGAGCAGCTTGTCGCCGGAGGCGGTGACCAGGTCGGCGCCCTGACGCAGCACGGCGGCGGCGCTCGGCTCGTCGGGCAGCCGGGGATGCGGCTCGAGCAGCCCGGAGCCGATGTCGACCACGACCGGCGCTCCCAGCGTGGCCAGCTCGCGCACCGAGACGCTGGAGGTGAAGCCGGAGACCACGAAGTTGGAGGGGTGCACCTTGAGCACGAACGCCGTCTGCTCGCTCAGGGCGTCGGCGTAGTCGGCGAGCCGCACCCGGTTGGTGGTGCCGACCTCGCGCAGCCGTGCGCCGACCGACTCCAGCAGCTCGGGGATCCGGAACCCGTCGCCGATCTCCACGAGCTCACCACGGGCGATGACCACCTCGCGCCCCGGCGCGAGCGCGCAGGTGACCAGCGCGAGGGCGGCGGCGCCGTTGTTGACCACGTGCACGCCGCCCGCATCGGGAACGGCGGCTGCCAGCGCCGCCATGGCGGAGCGGCCGCGGCGGCCCCGGCGGCCGGTGGCCAGGTCGAGCTCGACATCGGTGGCCCCGGCGGCCACGCCGAGCGCCTCGACCGCGGCGGCCGAGAGTGGCGCGCGGCCCAGGTTGGTGTGCACGACGACGCCGGTGGCGTTGAGCACGCGACGCAGCGCGCTGGCTGAGGTGGGCAGCGCGGCGTACGCGACATCGGCGACGTCCTCGGGAGCGACCTCGCCGGCGCGGCAGCGGCGCAGCGTCTCCACGACCGTCTGCTTCACCAGCCCGGGGCCGAGCCGCTCCGCGGCCTCACGCAGCCGGGGGTCGGCCAGCACGCGGTCGGTGCGGGGCGTGGCCCGGCGGGGGTCCTCCACGCGCGTCCTCCCGCTCGGTCCGCTCCGGCATCGTCGACGTTGGCGGAGGCGGACGGGAATCGAACCCGCCTGACCGAGGTGCTCGGCCACAACGGTTTTGAGGACCGCGCCCGTCACCAGACGAGAAACGCCTCCCCGCAACGTCGCTCGTCACCCTAGGACATCGGCCCCCAGAACGCCCCTGGCCTCGGTCGTGGGTGGCCGGGGTCGGTGGCGGCTCGTAGGGTCGAGGCATGACCGCGACCCCCACCGTGCGCCTGACCCAGTACGCCGCCGGCGGCGGCTGCGCCTGCAAGGTTCCGCCCGGCGAGCTCGAGCGGGTGCTGGCCGGGCTGCCCGGCGGCCGCGGCACGGTGCACACCGGCGAGGTCGGCGAGCTGCTGGTCGGCCTGGAGCACGGCGACGACGCGGCCGCGGTGCGGATCGCGGGCGGCCGGGCGGTCATCGCCACCGCCGACTTCTTCACCCCGGTCGTCGACGACGCCTACGACTGGGGCCGGATCGCGGCGGCCAACGCGCTCTCCGACATCTATGCGATGGGCGGCGAGCCGCTGCTGGCGGTCAACCTGCTGGCCTGGCCGCGCGAGCGGATCCCCTTCGAGCTCGCCGCGGAGGTGCTGCGCGGCGGCGCCGAGGTGGCGCTGGAGGCCGGCTGCCACCTCGCCGGCGGGCACAGCATCGACGACCCGGAGCCCAAGTACGGCCTGGCCGTCACCGGCATGGGCGATCCCGACCGGCTGCTGCGCAACGACGCGGCCCGCCCCGGCACGCCGCTGACCCTCACCAAGCCGCTCGGCCTCGGGGTGCTCAACAACCGTCACAAGGCCACCGGCGAGCGCTTCGAGCACGCGATCGCGGCCATGACCCAGCTCAACCGGGACGCCTCCCGGGCGGCGCTGGCCGCCGGGTGCGCCGCCGCCACCGACGTGACCGGCTTCGGCCTGCTCGGTCACCTCTACAAGATGGCCCGTGCCAGCGGCGTCACCGCCGTCATCGACAGTGCCGCCGTGCCCTACCTCGAGGCGACCCGCGAGTCCTACGCCGCCGGCCACGTGCCCGGGGGCAGCCTGCGCAACCTCGACTGGGTGCGCCCCCACCTCGACGCAGGCGTCAGCGACGACGAGCTGGTCCTGCTCGCCGACGCGCAGACCTCCGGCGGCCTGCTGGTTGCCGGCGAGCTTCCTGGGTACCCGGTCGTCGGCGAGATCGTCGAGGCAGGCGAGCGCCCACTCCTCGTCCGCTAGATTTCCCGCACCACGTCCCCGCAGCACGTCCGCGTCGAAGGAGGGTCCATGGCGAAGTCGTTCCTCTCCTGGCCCGTCGTGCGCCAGGTGGTCGGCAACGACCGCCTCGGCCGCGGGGTCGCCGCGCGCTCCGCGGCGACCGAGGAGATCGAGGCCCGCACCGAGACCGCCGACCGGGTCGCCCGCAGCGTGTGCCCCTACTGCGCGGTCGGCTGCGGGCAGAAGGTCTTCGTCAAGGACGAGCAGGTCGTGCAGATCGAGGGCGACCCCGACAGCCCGGTCTCGCGCGGGAGGCTGTGCCCCAAGGGCTCGGCCAGCAAGAATCTCGTGACCAGCCCGCTGCGCCAGACCGCGGTGAAGTACCGCGCGCCGTACGCCACCGAGTGGACCGAGCTCGACCTCGACACGGCGATGGACATGATCGCCGACCGCGTGGTCAAGGCACGCAACGACACCTGGCAGGACCTCGACGAGCAGGGCCACACGGTGCGGCGCACCCTCGGCATCGCCAGCCTCGGAGGAGCGACCCTCGACAACGAGGAGAACTACCTCATCAAGAAACTCTTCACGGCGATGGGCGCGATCCAGATCGAGAACCAGGCGCGCATTTGACACTCCGCCACGGTCCCCGGTCTGGGGACCTCGTTCGGGCGGGGCGGCGCCACCGGGTTCCTTCAGGACCTGGCCAACGCTGACTGCATCGTCATCCAGGGCTCCAACATGGCCGAGGCCCACCCGGTGGGCTTCCAGTGGGTCATGGAGGCCAAGGCCCGGGGTGCGAAGGTCTTCCACGTCGACCCCCGCTTCACCCGCACCAGTGCGCTGGCGGACAAGCACGTCCCGATCCGGGTCGGCTCCGACATCGCGTTCCTGGGCGGCATCATCAACCACGTCCTCAGCAACGACCTGGACTTCCGCGAGTACGTCGTGGCCTACACCAACGCCGCCACGATCGTCAGCGACAAGTACCTCGACACCGAGGACCTCGACGGGCTGTTCTCGGGCTTCGACCCCGAGCGCCGCACCTACGACCCCGAGTCGTGGCAGTACGAGTCCGAGGACTCCGAGGGCGACCTCGACGAGGCCCAGTCCGACAGCTCGGCGGACCAGGAGCACCAGCGGGAGACCGCGGCGGGCATGCAGCACGAGGCCCACGGCATGCAGGTCGGTGCCCACCCGCGGCGCGACGAGACGCTGCAGCACCCCCGCTGCGTCTTCCAGGTCCTCAAGCGGCACTACGCCCGCTACACCCCCGAGATGGTCGCGCGCACCTGCGGCGTCAGCGAGGAGGACTTCCTCGAGGTCGCCCAGGCCTGGGTCGAGAACTCCCGGCGCGACCGCACCACGGCGCTGGTCTACAGCGTCGGGTGGACCCAGCACAGCGTGGGCGTGCAGTACATCCGCACCGGCGCGATCCTGCAGCTGCTGCTGGGCAACATGGGTCGCCCCGGTGGCGGCATCATGGCGCTGCGCGGTCACGCCAGCATCCAGGGCTCCACCGACATCCCGACCCTGTTCAACCTGCTCCCCGGCTACCTGCCGATGCCGAGCGCCAGCGTGCACGACACGTTGACGGACTGGATCGACGCGGTGCGCTCGCCCGGCGCCAAGGGCTTCTGGGGCAACGCGCAGGCCTACGGCATCAACCTGCTCAAGGCCTACTGGGGCGAGAAGGCCACCCCCGAGAACGACTTCTGTTTCGACTACATGCCGCGGCTCACCGGCGACCACGGCACCTACCGCACGGTCATGGACATGATCGACGGCAAGGTCAAGGGCTACTTCCTGCTCGGCCAGAACCCCGCGGTGGGCTCCGCCCACGGGCGCGCCCAACGCCTCGGCATGGCCAACCTGGACTGGGTGGTCGTGCGTGACCTCTTCGAGATCGAGAGCGCGACGTTCTGGAAGGACTCCCCGGAGGTCGAGACCGGCGAGATCGTGCCCGAGCAGTGCCGCACCGAGGTGTTCTTGATGCCCGCCGCCTCCCACGTGGAGAAGGAGGGCACCTTCACCCAGACCCAGCGGATGCTGCAGTGGCGCGAGAAGGCCGTCGAGGCGCCGGGCGACTGCCGCTCGGAGCTGTGGTTCTTCTACCACCTCGGCCGGATGCTGCGCGAGCGCTACGCCGACTCCACCCTCGACCGCGACAAGCCGCTGCTCGACCTCGCCTGGGACTACCCCGTCCACGGCGAGCGCGACGAGCCGGACGCCGAGGCGGTGCTGCGCGAGATCAACGGCTACGAGGTCGCGACCGGTCGTCCGCTGGCGTCGTTCAACGAGATGAAGGACGACGGCTCGACGCTCGGCGGCTGCTGGATCTACACCGGCGTGTTCAAGGACGGCGTCAACCAGGCCGCGCGCCGCAAGCCCGGCTCGGAGCAGAGCGAGGTGGCCCCGGAGTGGGGCTGGGCGTGGCCGGCGAACCGGCGCATGCTCTACAACCGCGCCTCCGCGGACCCCGAGGGCCGGCCCTGGAGCGAGCGGAAGGCCTACGTCTGGTGGGACCCCGAGGCGGGGGAGGCCGGTCAGTGGGTGGGCCGTGACGTGCCCGACTTCGAGCTGACCAAGTCGCCGGACTACGTCCCGCCGGAGGGCTCCGACGGGGTCGAGGGGATCGCCGGCAACGACCCGTTCATCATGCAGGGCGACGGGAAGGGTGCGCTCTACGTCCCGCAGGGGCTCGTGGACGGACCGATGCCGACCCACTACGAGCCGGTCGAGTCGCCGTTCCGCAACCCGATGTACGGCCAGCAGGCCAACCCGGTGCGCAAGGAGTACGACCGCCCCGACAACCCGATGAATCCCACGCCTCCGCAGCTGCACGGGGAGACCTATCCCTTCGTCTTCACCACCAGCCGGCTCACCGAGCACCACACGGCCGGCGGCATGAGCCGCTACGTCGCCCGGCTGGCCGAGCTGCAGCCGGAGATGTTCATCGAGGTCTCCCCGTCCCTGGCCGCTTTGCGCGGCCTCGAGAACGGCGGGTGGGCCACGATCATCACCGCGCGCTCGGCGATCGAGGCGCGGGTGCTCGTCACCGAGCGGCTGGTGCCGCTGCGTGTCGACGGCCGCGAGGTGCACCAGGTCTGGCTGCCCTACCACTGGGGCCAGGGCGGCATCGTCACCGGCGACTCCGCCAATGACCTGTTCGGGATCAGCCTGGACCCCAACGTGCTCATCCAGGAGTCCAAGGTGGGCACCTGTGACGTGATCGCCGGGAGGCGACCGACGGGTCCGGCCCTGCGCCGGCTGGTGATGGAGCACCAGCGGCGCGCCGGCGTGGACCTCGACCCGACCAACCCGATCGTGACCACGGGCCCGGCCTCCGAGGTGGACCGGCACCGCGACCGGGTGGAGCGGTGGGGCCCGGACGGGGCGAACGACTCAACCGGTGACGACAGCAGCGACGGGAAGACGCCATGACGAGCCTGTTCAACGAGTTCGACCTGTGGGGCCCGCTCGACCCCGCGGCCGACGCCGGCTACGGCAAGGACAAGCCCAAGCGCAAGGGGTTCTTCACCGACACCAGCATCTGCATCGGCTGCAAGGCCTGCGAGGTGGCCTGCAAGGAGTGGAACGACGTCCCCGCGGACCACTTCGACATGACCGCGACCTCCTATGACAACTCCCACTCCCTGAACTCCAACCAGTGGCGCCATGTCGCGTTCATCGAGCAGCCGCGTCGGCCGGCGGTCGACCTCGGGATGCCGACCACGCGCCCCGACGACGACCTGTTGGGCGGGCTGCTGGCCGAGGGGGAGACGGGCGACGGGGCGCCGTCCGACGGCGTACCGGACTTCCGCTGGCTGATGTCCTCCGACGTGTGCAAGCACTGCACCCACGCGGCCTGCCTCGACGTGTGCCCCACCGGCTCGCTGTTCCGCTCGGAGTTCGGCACCGTCGTGGTGCAGGACGACATCTGCAACGGCTGCGGCTACTGCGTGCCCGCCTGCCCGTACGGCGTGATCGAGCGGCGCCGCGGACCGGAGGGCTCCAAGAACGTCGGGATCGCCCAGAAGTGCACGCTGTGCTACGACCGGCTCGGCGCCGGTCAGCAGCCGGCCTGCTCCCAGGCGTGCCCCACGCAGTCGATCCAGTTCGGCGACGTCGAGGAGCTGCGCGAGCGCGCCGAGCGCCGGGTCGCGCGCCTGCACGAGGCCGGGGTCATGGACGCGCGCCTCTACGGCAACGACCCGCACGACGGCGTGGGCGGCACCGGCGCGTTCTTCCTGCTGCTCGACGAGCCCGAGGTCTACGGCTTCCCACCGGACCCGGTGGTCACCACCCGCGACCTGCCGCAGATGTTCCGCCGCGCCAGCGCCGCAGCCGTCACGCTGCTGGCCGGCGCCGCGGTCGCGTTCGTGGGGAGGCGGGGATGAGCGACACCCTCGCGCAGACCCAGGGTCGCCCGCCGCGCGGCTCCCGACGCGGCGGGGGTGGGCGACGCCGTCGCGGCGGCGAGCGCTCGATGGTGCCGGAGGCGGAGTTCACCTCCTACTACGGACGCCCGATCGTCAAGCCGTCCCCGTGGGAGGCCGACATCCCGGCCTACCTCTTCGCTGGCGGCCTGGCGGCCGGCTCCTCGCTGCTCGCGGCCGGTGCCGACCTGACCGGGCGCCCGGGCCTGCGGCGGGTCGGACGGGTGGGTGCGCTCGGTGCGCTGTCGTTCTCGATGGCCGCGCTGGTCCACGACCTGGGCCGACCCTCCCGCTTCGTGAACATGCTGCGCGTGGCCAAGCTGACCTCGCCGATGTCGGTGGGCACCTGGATCCTGTCGGCCTACGGGCCGTTCGCGGGGGCAGCGGCCGCCGCCGAGCTCGTCGCGCTGCTGCCCGCCGACAAGCGGCGCGGACCGCTGCGGCTGCTGGAGCTCACCGGACGCCCGGCCGGGCTGGTCGCCGCCGTGTTCGCCCCGCCGGTGGCCTCCTACACCGCGGTGCTGCTCTCCGACACCGCGACCCCGTCGTGGCACGAGGCCTACCGGGAGCTGCCGTTCGTCTTCGTCGGCTCCGCCGCCGCCGCGGCCTCCGGGCTCGCCCTGATCGGGGCCCCGACCTCGGAGACCGGACCGGCACGCCGCCTCGCGGTCGGGGGCGCGCTGATGGAGCTGGCCATGGAACGCCGCATGGAGCAGTCGATGGGCGTGACCGCGGAGCCGCTGCACGCCGGACGCGCCGGTCGGCTGATGCGGGCCGCACGCGGCCTCACCCTGGCGGGCGCGGCCGGTGCCGCGCTGTCGGGACGCAGTCGTGTGCTGTCCGCGCTCTCGGGGGCAGCGCTGATGGCCGGGTCGGCCTGCATCCGCTTCGGGGTCTTCGAGGCCGGTCAGGCCTCGGCACGCGACCCCAAGTACACCGTGGTCTCGCAGCGCCAGCGGATGAAGCGCGAGGGCCCGGCGCGGCACCGGCCCGAGGACCCGGAGGCCTGAGCAGGGCGCCTCAGACGGCGAACGCGGCGCGGTGCGCCAGCTGCGGTGCCGCCCGGTGGAGCTGGCCGCGGCGCCAGAGCACGAAGAGCACCAGCGCGGCCACCACGGCGCCCAGGGTGTCCAGCGTGAGGTCGCCGAGGGTGTCGCTGTAGGCCGAGCGCCGCTCGGTGGACTTGCTCAGGAACGCGACGTACTCGGCGAGCTCCCACACGATGCCGGCGGTGGCACCGAAGGCGACGGCACGCTCCAGGGTGCGCCCGAGCGAGCTGGTGTGCGGCAGGGTCAGCAGGATCACCGCGGCGGTCAGCAGCCCGGTGTTCATGAAGTGCATCCAGTCGTCGAACCACACGATCGAGTCGTAGAGGTCCATCCGGTTGCCGAGGGTGTCGGTGAAGCAGGTGAAGGTGATCAGCAGGTCGGCCACCCAGGGGAACGATGCGCGCTCCCGCCACCAGACGTACCAGATGACCGGTACGGCGAAGGCGGCCAGCGGATAGCCGATCGCCCGGGCGTGGGCGCCCTTGTCCTGCATGTTGCCCAGATCGGGCGAGGTCACCGCGAGGAACATCAGCAGCAGCAGTGCCGCCTTGGCGAGGACGTCGAGGGTGCGCACCGTCTCGGGAACCGGGTGGCGTACCGCCGTCACATCACTCACCCGCCGCACGATAGCGTCGCTCGGCCGGCGGCGCGGCATCGTGTCAGTTCGAGACGACCGGCGCGGCGCGCAGGTAGGTCTCGTCCGTGACCTGCTCGACGAGGAAGGTCGCCAGGTCGGTGCGGGTCATCGACCAGCGCACCGCGTCCAGGCCCAGGTAGCCGGAGCGGATGGTGCCGCGCGAGGGCGCGTCGGTCGTGCGCACGACCCGGGCCAGGGTCCACTCCAGCGCCGATCCGCTCACCAGCTCGGTCATCGCGGCCAGGTCGGCCTGGGCGTCGCGGGACCGCAGCCGCGCCAGGCGGGGGAGCAGCAGGGCCCGCGCCGTCGGCTCGTCGCGCCACCAGCGCACGGCGGCGCTGCCGATCCCGACGTAGCGCTGCACGCCCGCGGCGCGCATGGCGTCGAGCACCCGTCCTGTCACCTCGGTCAGCGACGGCGCCCCGGTGTCCTGCGGTGGCGTCAGCACGCTGATCACCACGTCGGTGCCGGCGAGGCCGGCGCGCAGCGCGTCCTCGTCGTACGACGCGAGGGGGAGCGGCTGGTGGCTCTCGGCGCGCAGCCGGTCCACGACGAGCGTGCCGAGGGTGCTCTCGGCACCCAGCACCGCGACCTGCTGCCTCGACATCGGACCTCCCGGGTGGATCGTGTCAGCCGGTGGTGAGCATGACGAGGAGCACCCAGACCGCGAACGCGGCGGCGAGCACCGCGGCGGCCACGCACCAGGTCAGGAAGACGGTCGGGAACCACGGCGGGGTGGTCGCGCGGATCTCCGACCAGGCGGTGCGGGTGTGCGCGCGGCCCAGGTCGAGCAGCGCGAGCAGCACGTCGCGGACGGTCCCCAGGAGCGCCGCGAGACGGTCCACCGGGCGGGGGTCGGGTGCGGGGGAGGAGGGCTGCTGGGACTGCTGGGGGGAGCGGGGGGTGCCGGGCTGGGCGGGGGCGGTCTCGCTGACCGGGATCGTCGTCATGTGGTGTGTCGTACTCCTTCGTCTGGTCGAGATGACGAAGAAGGAGGCCTCTCAGTTGCGGGGTGGTGGGGTGAGGCGGGTCTCACTCGTGGGGGTCGATGGACCCGTGTGGCGGGTGTTCTCGACCTCGGGAACGAGGGCGTCGGCGGCGTCGGGGTGCTCGACGATGCTGCGGGCGACCTCGAGCAGCCGGGCCACCTCGGGCATGCCGAGGGAGTACAGGACCTCGTTGCCCTGCCGGTGGGAGACCACCAGGGCGTGACGGCGCAGGACGGCCAGCTGCTGGGAGAGATTGCTCGGCCCGATGTCGATCTGCTCGAGCAGCTCGTGCACCGCGTGGTCGCGCTCGGCGAGCAGCTCGAGGATGCGGATCCGGGCCGGATGACCGAGTGTCTTGAAGAACTCGGCCTTGCGCCGGTGGAGAGGAGCCTCCATCGGGCACCCTCCTCGGATCGGGATGCGACCCCCTCACCCATCACGGGCCGAGAGGTGCAATCATGTCGACTTGAAAGATTGTTCAAGTGTGGCGGCAAGCCGCACGATACACACAGAACTCGGCAGGGCCGGCGGGCGGAAGGTTCCGCTGGTGCTCCGGAGAGGACAGCTCACATGGCTGATGTGCAGTCGGTGCTCGATGCTGCAGGCCTGACCAACCCGCGCGTGCGGGAGTATGTGGAGTACTGGGCCGAGCTCACGGGCGCAGCGCGGGTCGAGGTCGTCAGCTCCGCCGACGACGCTCGCCTCGTCCAGGAGGCCCTGGAAGCCGGGGAGCTGCTGCCCGCCGGTGAGGGCCGCTACTACTCGCGCAGCTACCACAAGGACACCGCCCGCTCCGAGGAGCGGACGATCGTCGCGACGAGCAACCCCGCGGACAAGGGCGTCTACAACAACTGGCGCCCCGCCTCGGAGATGAAGCCGATGCTCGAGGACCGCATGCGCGGCGCCTCCGCGGGCAAGACGATGTACGTCATCCCCTACCTGATGGCGCCCCCCGGCAACACGCTGAGCCCCTGGGCCACCGGCGTCGAGCTGACCGACACCCGCACCGTGGTCCTGCACATGATGCGCATGGCCCGTGTCGGCGTCGAGCACATCAACGACCTTGAGGACCCCAACAGCTTCGTGCGCGCGGTCCACGTGGCCGGCGACCTGGAGAACCTCGGCCAGGGCACGCCCGACGACCAGCGCTACTTCGTGACCGTCGCCGACGAGCGCACGATCCTGCACTTCGGCTCGTCGTACGGCGGCAACGCGCTGCTCGGCAAGATCGCCCACGGCCTGCGCCAGGCGGCGTACGACGGCTGGGCGTCGAAGAAGTTCCTCGCCGAGCAGTACATGCTCATCGGGATCCACGACAAGGAGACCGGCAAGGACTACCACATCTGTGGTGGCTTCCCGAGCGCCTCCGGCAAGACCAACCTCGCCATGATGCTGGCCCCGGACGCCCTCGGCGACCGCTACCACGTGTCGTTCTACGGCGACGACATCGCCTGGCTGTGGGTCGACGAGACCACCGGCAAGCTCTACGGCATGAACCCCGAGTACGGCGTCTTCGGCGTGGCCAAGGACACCAACGAGGGCACCAACCCGACCGCTCTGCAGTCGCTCGGCGAGGGCACCGGCGTGATCTTCACGAACGTCGCCTACAACGAGAAGACGCAGGAGGTCTGGTGGGAGGGTCGCACCAAGAACCCGCCCGCGGACGTCGATGGCTGGCTGGACTGGAAGGGTGACCGGATCGCTGACCGCGAGCCCGGCGACCAGAGCCCCTGGGCGCACCCGAACAGCCGCTTCACGACCACCCTGGACAACGTCCCGAACATCGCGGCGGACTACAACGCCGCCGCCGGTGTGCCGATCGACGTGATCATCTTCGGCGGCCGCACCCGCGACCGTGAGCCGCTGGTCCGCGCGATCACCGACCTCGCCGAGGGTGTGTACGACGGCCTGACCCTGGGTGCGGAGGCGACCTTCGCCGCCGAGGGCGTCGAGGGCCAGCTGCGCTACGACCCCATGTCGAACCGCCCGTTCATGGCGTACGGCGAGGGCGACTACGCCCAGCACTACCTCAACGTGGTGGGTGCGGCGAAGGAGCAGCCGATCTTCGCCCACGTCAACTGGTTCCAGCGCGACCCGGAGGACGGCCACTTCCTGTGGCCCGGATACCGGGACAACCTGCGCCCGCTGCTGTGGCTGCTGCAGCTCAAGAACGGCGAGGTGCAGGGTCGCCAGACCCCCGTCGGCATCATCCCGACCAAGGAGGAGCTCGAGCTCTCCGGCGTCGAGATCTCCGAGAAGGACCTGGAGACCATCCTGTCGATCGACAACGCCCGCTGGCGCCAGGAGATCGGCTTCCGCGAGGAGCACCTCAAGCAGTTCGAGAACCTGCCCGAGGAGATCTGGGTGGCCCACCGTCGCGTGGCCGCCGCGCTCGAGGCCGAGGCCGACGAGTCCTGATCCTCCGCTGACGGCTCGCTGACCGGGCCCGACGCAACGCCCGACGCCCCCGGAACCCCTCGTGGTTCCGGGGGCGTCGTCGTACCACTCGCCGAGTCGGGGCTGATGGCTGCGCGAGTCAGGGGCGGGGTACGGCGGCGAGCGCTGAGCGACCGAGCCAGGCGGGCAGCTCGCGGCGCGCGCGGCCGGTCGCGTCCAGGGAGGTGGCCGGGTCGGCCAGCAGGTCGGTCCAGAGACGATCGCCGCGCCACACCTCGGTCAGCCCGCGCAGCGTGGTGCGCAGCCACGCAGCGATCTCGTGGCCCGGATCGGAGTCGCACACGTCCACGTCGCTGCCGTTGACGCACATCCACCACCGCGCCTGACGCGGCTCGACATCGGTGAAGTCGAAGGCCACCACCGTCCGCTCGCGCGGCCAGGCGCTGACCGGCACGGTGCGGCGCATGTCCCACATCAGCAGGTGCGGGTCGAGGTCGCTGACGCCGAGCTCGCCGATCCAGCGCAGGCCCCAGCGACCGAGCGCCTCGACGACCTCGGACAGCTCCAGCCCGCTGGTGGTGAGCCGGTAGCCGACCGCGCCGAGCTCCTCGCGCCGTTCCACGACCCCGGCACGCTCGAGGGTGCGCAGCCGCTTGGCCAGCAGCGCCGGCGACATCCGGGGGACCCCGCGCCGGATCTCGTTGAAGCGGCTGCTCCCCGACAGCAGCTCGCGCACGATCAGCAGCGTCCACCGCTCGTCGAGGACCTCCATCGCCTTGGCCACCGGGCAGAACTGGCCGTACGTCGACATCGGGTCTCCTCACCTCGAGGCTCCAGTACACGCCCGCGGAGGCAGGCGCGCCAGTGGTGCGGCGCTACAGATCCGGAACCACCCGCGCTACAGAAGCGGCACTATCGGCGCGACCGCGTCGAGGCGCAACGTGGGAGGCGTCAGTTCCCCCGAGAGAGAGACAGCGTCATGACCACCGAGGCGAGTACCGCAGACCAGGCCGTGAAGGCGAAGCACCGGGCGATGTGGGCCAGCGGGGACTACCCCCGGCTGGTCAGTGACCTGATCACCGGCCTCGGCCCGGCCCTCGTGCAGGCCGCCGCCCTCGCCCCGGGCGACCGGGTGCTCGACGTCGCTGCCGGCACCGGCAACGCCGCGCTGCCGGCCGCCCGGGACGGCGCCGACGTGACCGCCAGCGACCTCACCCCCGAGCTGCTCGAGGCCGGCCGTCGGGTCGCCGAGGCCGAGGGGCTCACGCTGGCGTGGGAGGCCGGCGACGCCGAGCACCTGCCGTACGACGACGACACCTTCGACGCGGTCGTGTCCTGCGTCGGGGTGATGTTCGCGCCCCACCACCAGGAGGCGGCCGACGAGCTGGTACGCGTGTGCCGCAGCGACGGCACGATCGCGCTGCTCTCGTGGACGCCGCAGGGGTTCATCGGCCAGGCGTTCGCCGCCATGCGGCCCTTCGCCCCGCCCCCGCCGCCCGGTGCCCAGGCCCCGCCGCTGTGGGGCGACGAGGACCACCTCGCCGACCTGTTCGGCGCACGGGTCACCGACCTGCGCTCGACGCGGCAGGACCTCGAGGTGGGGGGCTTCTCGACGGGGGAGGAGTGGCGCGACTACTTCAAGGCGGTCTACGGACCGACGATCGCCACCTACCGCAATGTCGTCGACGACGAGGAGCGCACCGCGGCGCTCGACGCGGAGCTGGCCGCGCTGCCGCGCCGCTTCGGCGTGGCCGACGGGCCGATGCGCTGGGAGTACCTGCTCACCACCGCCCGCAAGGCCTGAGCCCGGGTCAGCGCGCGGCAGCCGCCGTGTCCAAGGGGTCCGTGGGATAGGTGGGGCCCACCGGGTCGCCGGTCAGCAGGCAGGCGACCGGGTGGTCGGTGCCGTCGCGGCGTACGAGTGCGGGGGTCTCGGTGCGGCAGCGGTCCTCGGCCCGCCAGCACCGGGGCGCGAAGGCGCACCCGGTCGGCCGGTCGATCGGGCTCGGCGGCTCGCCCTGGAGGCGGATCCGCGCGGTGCTGTCGCGCTGGGCGGGGTCGGAGACGGGGATCGCCGAGACCAGCGCCTGGGTGTAGGGGTGCTGCGGGTTGCCGAGCACCTCCTCGACGCTGCCCTCCTCGACGATCCGGCCGAGGTACATGACCCCGATCCGGTCGGCGAGGTTGGCCACGACGCCGAGGTCGTGGGAGATGAACAGGTACGCCAGCCCGCGGCGGCGCTGGAGGTCGCGCAGCACGTTGATGACCTGCGCCTGCACCGAGGCGTCGAGCGCCGCGACCGGCTCGTCGAGCACGAGCAGGTCGGGACCCAGGGCGAGGGATCGGGCGATCACCACCCGCTGCCGCTGGCCCCCGGAGAGCTCGTGCGGGCGGCGGTCCAGCAGCTCCGCGCCCAGGCCGACCTCCTCCAGCAGCCCCGCGACCAGCGCGCGGTCGTGCGGGCGGCGCTGCACGCGCAGCGGCTCGGAGACCAGCGCCTGCACGGTGTACGCCGCGTCCAGGGAGGAGTACGGGTCCTGGAAGACCAGCTGGAAGCCCGGGCGCAGCGGGCGCAGCGCGCGGCGCGAGAGGTGGGTGACGTCGGTGCCGAGCACCTCGACCAGGCCGCCGGTGGGCTCGTGCAGCCGGGTCACGCACCGCGCGACCGACGACTTGCCGCAGCCCGACTCCCCGACGAGGGCGTAGGTCTCGCCGCGGCCGACGGCGAAGGACACCTCGTCCACCGCGTGCAGCGTCGTACGCCGCCGGCCGACGGTGACCGGGAAGGTCTTGCGCAGCCGCTCGACGCGCAGCACCGGGTCGCTCAGCTGGGCGCTCATCGGTGGGCTCCTTCCGGGGCGGGCAGGTGGCAGGCGGCCTCGTGCGCGGTGCCGCGCAGCTGCAGCACCGGCACCTGGGTGCGGCACACGTCGAGGGCCAGGGGGCAGCGCGGGTGGAACGCGCACCCGGCCGGGCGACCGGCGGGCAGCGGCGGCTGGCCACCGATGGCGGGCAGCGCGGCGCCGCGGGCGGCGAGATGCGGACGGCTGGCGAGCAGCCCGCGGGTGTAGGGGTGCTGGGGGTCGTCGAACAGCGTCTGCACGGGGCCCACCTCGACCACACCGCCGGCGTACATCACCGCGACCCGGTCGGCGATCTCGGCGACCAGGCCGAGGTCGTGGGTGATCAGCACGACCGCGGTGCCGAGGTCGTCGCGGGCGGTGCGCAGCAGGTCGAGCACCTGGGCCTGGATGGTGACGTCGAGCGCGGTGGTCGGCTCGTCAGCGATCACCAGCCTGGGCCGGTTGGCCAGCGCGACCGCGATCATCGCGCGCTGCTTCATGCCGCCGGAGAACTCGTGCGGGTACTGCCGGGCCCGCCGCTCCGGGTCCGGTACGCCGACGGCCGCGAGCCCCTCGACGGCGCGGGAGCGGGCCTCACGGCGCGACAGCCGCCGGTCGTGCAGCCGCAGGGTCTCCACGATGTGGTCCCCGACGCGCATCAGCGGGTCCAGGGCCTGGGCGGGGTCCTGGAAGACCATCCCGACCTCGCCGCCGCGGACCTCGCGCAGGCGGGCCTCGGAGGCGTCGAGCAGGTCCTCGCCGGCCCAGCGGACCCGGCCAGCGGTGGCCCGGACGCCGCCGGGCAGCAGCCCGAGCACCGAGCGCATGGTCAGGCTCTTGCCGGAGCCGGACTCGCCCACGAGGCCGAGCACCTCGCCGGGGCGGACCGCGAGGTCGACCTCGTCGACGATGCGCACCGGCGCCTGGGGGGAGCCGGTCTCGAGGCGCAGCCCGGAGATCTCGAGCAGGGGAGCGGGGGTGCTCATCGGGACTCCGTCCTGACGTCGAGCGCGTCGCGCAGGCCGTCGCCGAGCAGGTTGGTGAGCGCGACCGTGAGGGTGAGCGCGGCGCCGGGGAAGACCACCAGCCACCACGAGGTCTCCAGGTAGGCCCGCCCGTCGTTGAGCATGCTGCCCCACGACGCGGTCGGCGGGCGGACGCCGAGGCCGAGGAAGCTGAGCGCGCCCTCGATGACGACCAGGGTGCCCACGGTCAGGGTCCAGACCACGACGTTGGGCGGCAGCACGGTGCGCAGCACGTGGCGGCGCAGGATCCAGGTGTCGCCGGCGCCCATGCCGATCGCGGCCTGCACGTAGTCCTCACCACGCAGCGAGGCGGTGGCCGCCCGGGTGATCGCGGTCGGAGTGACCCAGGCCGCGACGGCGAGCAGCACGACCAGCACGGTCAGGTCCGAGCCGACCACGGCGACGGTGGCGATGGCCAGCACCAGGAACGGGAAGGCGAGCCACACGTTGCCGGCCTCGGTGATGACCCGGTCCACCCAGCCGCCGCGGTAGCCGGCGAGCAGCCCGAGCAGGATGCCGAGCACGCTCGCCGCGGTGGCGGCGACGAAGCCGACCAGCAGCGAGACGCGGCCGCCGTGCAGGGTGCGCGCGGTGATGTCGCGCCCGAGGTGATCGGTGCCCAGCAGGTGCTCGCTCGTCCCGCCGGCCATCCAGGCCGGCGGGACCAGGCGCTGGGAGAGGGTCTGGGTGTTGGGGTCGTGGTCGGTGAGCAGCCCCGGGAAGGTCACCAGGACCAGCACCACGAGCAGGCCGCCGAGCCCGACGGCCACCGCCGGGCGACGCAGCAAGCGGCTCATGCCTCCCTCCTCATGCGGGGGTCGATGCGGTGCAGCAGCAGGTCGCCGGCGGCGCTGATGAGCACCACGAGCACCGCGATCACGAAGACCGTCGCCTGCACGACGGGGTAGTCGCGGCGGAAGATCGAGTCGACCAGCTGACGCCCGACGCCGTCGTAGGCGAAGAGCGACTCCACGATCACCGCCCCGGAGATCAGGTGCGCGACCTCGATGGTGATGAACGCGGTCAGCGGCACCAGGGCGTTGCGCAGCGCGTGGTGCCACAGCACCCGGCGCCGGGTGGCGCCGCGGGCCAGGGCGGCGCCGGTGAACTCCTGGCCGAGCGCCTGGAGCACCCCCGAGCGGGTCAGCCGCACGATCCGGGCGATGGTGAACGCCGCCAGCGTGGCCACCGGCAGCACCACGTGCGCCGGGGTGCCGGAGCCGTACGTCGGCAGCCAGCCGAGCTGGAGGCCGAGCAGGAGCAGCAGCAGGATGCCGAGCAGGAAGCTCGGGATCGCCTGCAGCAGCGCGGCCAGCAGCGACAGCAGCCGCCCCGTCGTACGCCGGTGGCGGGCCGCGGCCAGCACGCCGAGGGGTACGCCGACCAGCGTCGAGACCACGATCGTGATCGCGGCCAGCAGCAGGGTCGCGGGCATCCGCTCCAGCACCAGCGCGAGCGCGGGCTGGTCGGTGAGCAGCGAGCGCCCGAAGTCCAGACGGGCGGTGTCGGCGAGGAACTGGGCGTACTGCGTCAACAGCGGCTGGTCCAGGCCCAGGGACACCCGCACCTGCGCGACCTGCTCGTCGGTCGCCCCCGCGCCGGCGATCACCGCGGCGGGGTCGCCGGAGAGACGCAGCAGGAAGAACAGGATGGTGAGGATGCCGAGGGTGACCACCAGCAGGCGCAGCACCCAGAGCGCGATCGTGCGCAGCACGCCACCGGCGGCGGCGGGGGCCCGGACCTCCGCCGCCTCCGGGGTGGCGAGGTCGCTCATGCGGAGCGGACGACCTTCTGCAGGTTGATCAGGGACTCACCGTCGAGGCTCAGGTCGACGTCGCGGGCGTGCACGTAGGCGAGCTTGGGCCAGCCGAGGAACAGCACGCCGGCCTCCTCGTTGAGCAGCGCGGCCATCTCCTGGATGGTCGCCGCGCGCTTGTCCTCGTCGAGCTCGACGGTGGCGTCCTGGTAGAGCTCGGGGTAGCGCGGGTTCTCGAAGTGCAGCTGGGTGCCGGGCGGCTGCGGGCCGAAGCGGGTGACGCTCAGGATGTCCTGGAGGTCGAAGTAGTCGGTCTGCCAGTACACGAGCGGGAACTCGCTCTTGCTGAGCAGGGTGCCCAGGAAGGCGGACAGGTCCTGCAGCTCCACCCGGCTCTTGACCCCGATCGCCTCGAGGTAGCCGACCACGATCTCGGCCTGGGCCTTGAAGAACGCCGTGGTGACGATCGGGAGCTCGAGGTCCTTGACGCCGGCCTCGGCCAGCAGCGCCTTGGCGCCGTCCGGGTCGTAGGGGAAGCCCTCGAGGCTGTCGTCGTAGCCGAGGTAGCCGGGCTGGAGCAGCTGCCCGGTGCTGACCTCGCCGTACCCGCCGAGACCGACCTCGACGAACTCCTCGTGGTTGATCGCCATGTTGAGCGCCCGGCGCACCCGCGGGTCGGCCAGCGCCGGCTCGGCGTCGGGGATCAGCGAGCAGATCGCGCAGGACCCGGCGCTGGGCGTCTCGAGGTCGAGGGTGCCCTGGAGCTGGGCGACCTGGTCGGGCGCGAGGCCGAAGGCGGTGTCGACCTCGCCGGCGCGGGCGGCGATCGCCAGCGAGCTGGGGTCGCTGATCGCGACGAGGGTGGCGGTGGCGATGCTCTCGGAGGGCTGCCAGGCGTCGTCGTAACGCTCGAGCTCGACCTCTTGGTCGGGCTTGTAGCCGACCACGCGGAACGGGCCGGTGCCCGAGATGGTCTCCACCGTGACCTCCTTGCCGATCATGGCGGGGTCGACGATGTCGATCATGGTGAGCCGGTTGAGCAGGATCGGGTCGGGCGCGGAGGTGATCACCCGCACCGTCTGCGCGTCGACGACCTCGACCTTGCTGATCGGGCCGAGCCGGCCGACCAGCAGCGAGTACGCCGGGTCGCCGGACAGGATCCGCTCCACGTTGGCCTTGACGGCCTTCGCGTCGAAGGTGCCGCCGCTGTGGAAGGTGACGCCCTCGCGCAGCGTCAGCTCGAGGGTGGTGTCGTCCACCCGGGTCCAGTCGGTGGCCAGCGAGGCGACGATCTTGCCGTCGCCGTCGAAGTCGACCAGGGAGTCGAAGACGTTGATCGCGTAGGTGCGCCCGACGTTCGAGGTCGCGGCGTGTGGGTCGATGGCGCTGGTGATCGCGGTCGACCCGAGGGTGATCGCCGCGGTGGTCAGCGCGGCGCCGCCCCCACCACCGGTGCCGGTGCCCTCGTCGGTGCTGCAGCTGGCCAGGGACCAGGCGGCCACGGCGCCGAGCCCGAGGCCCATCAGGCCACGTCGGGTCAGGGCAGGAGTGATGTCAGGCATGGGGATCCCCTCGGTCCGGACGCGTTCCGCCCTGCGGAACACCGTCAGTAGGTGTATATGATCGTAGGACATGGATCACGTTCGGTCCGGGACTCCCGCTACGCGAGATCCGGTGGCGGCGTCGCGGACCGGGTGTCCGGATGATGGCCTAGGGTCCGCTCGTGACCGGACGTCGCTGGACCCTCGTCGTGGTGCTCGGCCTCGCCGGTCAACTCGCCTGGACGGTCGAGAACATGTACCTCAACGTCTTCGTCCACGAGACCATCACCGACGACCCCACGGTGATCGCGGTGCTGGTGGCGGCGAGCGCGGTCACCGCGACGCTGGCGACGCTGCTGGTCGGCGCGGCGTCCGACCGGGTCGGCAGGCGTCGCCCGTTCATCGCCGTCGGGTACGTCGCGTGGGGGCTCACCACCGCCGGGTTCGGACTGGTCAGCGCGGACGCCGTGGCGACCTGGGCGCCGGCCGGCCAGGCGGTGGCGGTGGCGGTCGTCGCCGTGGTGGTGCTGGACTGCCTGATGTCCTTCCTCGGCGCGGGCGCCAACGACGCGGCGTACCAGGCCTGGGTCACCGACGTGACGCGTCCCGCCGAGCGGGGCCGGGTCGAGGGCGTGATCGCGATGCTCGCGCTGGTCGCGATGCTCCTGGTCTTCGGTGGCCTCGACGGGCTGACCCAGGACGGGCGCTGGCGGGTGTTCTTCCTCGTCGTGGGGCTCACCGTGGCGGCGGTCGGCGTGCTCGCCTGGTTCACGGTGCGGGACTCGCCCGTGCTCACCCGCAGCCCGGACGGCTACCTGGCCTCGGTGCTGCACGGCCTGCGGCCGGCGGCGGCGCGGGCGAACCCGGCCCTCTACCTCGCGCTCGGCATGTGGGCGGTCGCCGGGATCGCGACCCAGGTCTACCTGCCGTTCCTGATCGTCTACCTCGACAAGGCGCTGCGCCTGGACTCCTACCCGCTGGTGCTCGCCGTGGTGCTGAGCGGGGCGTGCGTGGTCAGCGTGCTCGGCGGGCGGCTCATCGACCGGTTCGGCAAGCTGCGTGCGGTGCTGCCCGCGACCGGGCTGTACGCCGTCGGGCTGCTGGCGATGTATCCCGCCCGCGGCCCTGCGGGGGTGATCGCCGCCGGGCTGGTCACGATCAGCGCGATGATGCTGGTGCTGGCCGCGGTGGGCTCGTTCGTGCGCGACCGCACCCCGCCGGACCGGGCCGGGCAGGTGCAGGGGCTGCGGATGGTCTTCGCGGTGCTGATCCCGATGGTGATCGGCCCGTTCGTGGGGGCCGCGGTGATCCACGGATCCGGACGCACCTACACCGAGCTCGGGGAGGTCCGCCAGGTGCCGACGCCCGAGCTGTTCCCGGTGGCCGCACTGGTGCTCGCGCTGATGGTGCCGCTGCACCTCGCGGCCCGCCGCCGCGCAGCACTGCCGGTGCCCGGTGCCGGACCTGTCCCGACGACCACCGAGGAGGTGGGCGCGTGAGCCCGCCCCAGACCGACCCGCTGCTCACCAGGTGGGGTCGCGCGCTCGACCGCGACCACCCGCTGCCCGAGCACCCGCGCCCGCAGCTGGTGCGCCCGCGCTGGCACAACCTCAACGGCCGCTGGTCCCACGCGATCGTGCCCACCCCGCTCGAGGGCCCGGTGCCGGACGCCTGGGACGGCGAGATCGTGGTGCCGTTCTCCCCGGAGGCGCCGCTGTCCGGCGCCGCCCGTGGCCCCGGCGCCGACGAGACGCTCTGGTACGACCGCACCCTCACCCTGCCGGTCGCGGTGCGCCCGGGGCCGGGGGAGCGGGTGCTGCTCCACCTCGGCGCGGTCGACCAGGAGTGCCGGGTGCTCGCCGGGCCGCCCGGCGCCGAGCCGGTCGAGGTCGGCGCGCACGTCGGGGGCTACCTGCCGTTCAGCTGTGATGTCACCGACGCCCTCGCGGCCGACGGGTCGGTGCGCCTGCTCGTCGCGGTGCGCGACCGCACCGAGGCGGTGCCGCTGACCCGGGGCAAGCAGCGCACCGCGCGCGGCGGCATCTGGTACACCCCGCACTCCGGCATCTGGCAGACCGTCTGGGTGGAGACGGTGCCGGCGACCCACGTCGCGCGCCTCGACCTGGTGCCGCACCTGGTGGCCTCCGACCCGGCCGCCTCCACCGTCGAGGTCACCGTGCACGCGGCCGCCGGTTCCGATTCCGATGCCTCGGCCGAGGTGGAGGTGCTCGCCGAGGGTGCCGTCGTGGCCCGGGGTGCCGCGCGCCCCGGCGTACCGCTGCGGCTGGCGGTGCCGGACGCGCGCCCGTGGTCGCCGGAGGACCCGTTCCTCTACGACGTGCGGGTGCGGCTCGGTGCGGGGGAGACCGCCGATGAGGTGACCTCCTACGTCGGGATGCGCTCGGTCGGGATCGGGCCGGGCCCCGACGGGCGGCCCCGGCTGCTGCTCAACGGCGCGCCGTACTTCCACGCCGGCGTGCTCGACCAGGGCTACTGGCCCGACGGGCTGTGCACCCCGCCGTCGGACGAGGCGATGGTCCACGACATCACCGAGATGAAGCGGCTCGGGTTCACGATGCTGCGCAAGCACATCAAGGTCGAGCCGATGCGCTGGTACGCCCACTGCGACCGGATCGGGATGCTGGTGTGGCAGGACGCGGTCAACGGCGGTGGGGCCTACCGCGGAGAGGTGGTCACGGCGCCCGCGGTCGCGCCGTTCGTGCACCACCGGGACACCGGGCGGCGCGCGCACGCGCGGTTCGCCCGAGAGGACGCCGCGGGCCGGGCGGGGTTCGAGGCGGAGCTGCGCGCGATGGTCGAGCACCTGCGCAGCGTGCCCTCGATCGTGGCGTGGGTGCCGTTCAACGAGGGCTGGGGGCAGTTCGACGCGGTCCGGATCGCCGCGGAGGTGCGGCTGCTCGACCCGACCCGGATCATCGATCACGCCAGCGGCTGGCACGACCAGGGCGCCGGCGACCTGCGCAGCCTGCACGTCTACTTCCGCCGGTTCCGCACCCCGCGCTCGGTGCGGCTGCGCCGCGAGCCGCGGGTGCTGGCCCTGACCGAGTACGGCGGCTACGCGCTGCCGGTCCCGGGCCACGTCTGGGGGGAGCGCACCTTCGGCTACCGCAGGATGCGCACCACCGAGGATCTGCTCGCGGCCTTCGAGCGGCTCCACGACGACCAGCTCGTCCCGGCCGCGCGCCAGGGCCTGGCCGCGATCGTCTACACCCAGGTCAGCGACGTCGAGGACGAGCTCAACGGGCTGCTCACCTACGACCGCGAGGTCACCAAGCTGCCGGCCGAGCGGGTGCGTGCCGTGCTGGACCGGTTGCGGGCCGCGGCGGCGTCGGCCGGGGCGTAGGGCGGGCGGTCGCGAACCGAGCGGTCAGGGGGTGATCGTGACCGGGTACTCCAGGCGCTGGGTCGGGCCCCGGATGTCGAGGACGGCGAGGTAGTCACCGGGCGGCAACGGGTCGCCGTACTTGGTCCGTCGTCGGCAGGCGCCAACGCGTGTCGCCCCTCGGCGATCACGCAGCCCGGGTCCACGACCGTCTTCCCGGAGTCGTTCTCGATGATGGCGCGGCTGCGCAGCGTCCTGCCCTGCCGCACCGTCGTCGAGCGCAGCCGCAACGTGACGGAGAGGCCGTCGAACCGGCCCGGGGGATCGGTGTCCGGCGACTCGGCTGCCGGTGCGGTGGTCGCGCGCGCCGCGAGCGGCTCCTCAGCGGAGCACGCAGCCCCGACGACGAGGGTCAAGGAGGCAGCGGCGAGACCCACCGGGTGCCGGAAGCGGCGATGTGACAGGCCTGTGTGTGACGCCGCGGTTGGTCCGTCGGTTCCGCGCCGGAAACTGCCCGGGAGATGGTCGGAGTGAGCTGGCCGCTGGCCGAGCGACCCGCCGTTGGTCGAGCTCGGGATCTACTCGTCCGGCGGGTGGGCGGTGACGAGGCTCGTGGTGCCGTGGTCCTTGATCAGGTGGAGCGAGCCCGTGGGGTGAGCGCCAGAGGAAGGTCGCGGCGTTGGTCTTGTCGTAGGTCCAGTCGGCATGGGTCTTCGCTCGATGAGGGCGGTGGCACAACGGGCGCCTGATCGCCAGACCTCGTTGCCGACCTGCTCGAGGAGTCCCGGATCGGGCCGGGCACCGCAGCCATCGTGCTGTGTGCCTGGTCCCGTCCCGGCCGGATCCATTCCGCGGCAGCGTCGCGATGCTCGCCGGCGCCGCATTGATCCCGGACAGCGGCCAGACCACCGAGCGCTACCGGCGCAATCGCTACGGCGACCGCCAACTCAACCGCGCCCTGCACGCCGTCGCCCAGCGCAACGCCAACGCCAACCCACCCGCGACCACACCGCCCGCCGCGCGAGCGCAAGACCTCTGCGAGATTCGCCGCGGCCTCAGGCGCGACCTCGCCGGCGATCTCTACCGACGCCTCGAAAACCCCTGGCCCCCACCCCTTGACCAGACAGAGGACCGTCCCCACGCAGCGGTGTGGCCCCGCCGGCAGGGTGCCGGCGGGGTCCGGGGCGGTGGATCTACTCGTCCGGCGGGTGTGCGGTGACGAGACGGGTGGTGCCGTGGTCCTTGATGAGGTGCAGCCCGTGGGGTGATCGCCAGAGATACGTCGCGGCGTCGGTCTTGTCGTAGGTCCACGCCGTGTGGGTCTTGGCGCGGTGGTGTCGGCGGCAAAGCGGGGCGAGGTTGCACGAGCACGTCGGGCCTCCGTCGCCGTGGGCGGTGACGTGGTCGGTGTCGCAGCGTCGGGCGGGACGTTCGCACCACGGGAAGGCACAGACCGGCTGGGCCAGACGGGTCTGCTCGGCGAGGCGGTCGGGGATCGCGTAGGCGTCGGTGTGGTGGTGGGCCTCGAGGTCGATGACCGGCTTGATGACCACCTGGGTCTCGGATCCGCACCAGTCGCGGACCTGGGCGGTCGACACGATCGATCGGGTCTCCTCCACGTGGGCGATCCCGGCCTCGTCACGGGAGATCGCGGCGTGGGAGAGGTGGACGTGGATGACGACCTGCCGCGCCTTCACCACCGACGCTGCACCCTCACCTGCCTCCGCCCGCAGGTCGAACGCGAGCTGGCGCCGGGCCAGCTCACCGGCCGCCATCGAGCGACGCACGTCCACCGACTCGGTGACCCCGAGCGCGGCGAGCTCCTCGGCCCCCTGGGAGATCGCGGTGTCGAGGTCGATCGCGTCGGCAAGGTCGAGGACCCCCTCGACGTGGACGATGCCCTCGTGGGCGGCTTCGCGGGTGTGGACGTCGAAGCGGCGTCCGTCGGCCGCCTCGCGGCGCTCCTTCTCCGCGCCCTCGGGGTCGAAGGCGACGCGGGCCTGGTCGACGACCCGCTCGATCCCGGCCCAGCTGATCTTCCCCACGAATGCGGCGAGCTGGCGGTCCACGAAGTCGGCGCCCTCCCTCGGCAGGGAGGTGGTCAGCTGCGCGAGCCGCCGGGCCTTCCACAGCGGCACCTTGCCGGCGCGGACCAGGTTCCAGGTGCGCTTGAGCCGGTGCGCCAGCTCCAGCGCGTCACCCACCAGCGAACGGGCCGAGTCGGTGGACATGCCGAGCGCGGCGCCGAACTCCATGGGTGCGAACTCCGCCACCAGCGGGGCACCTTCACCTGCGAGTGGAACGGCGAGCTCCCCGAACGCCAGACCCGAGGCGGGCGCCTCGGCCACCGACTCCTCCGGGTGCATCGCCGCCCACACCAGAGCCGCCTCCAGGACGTCGATCTCCGCCCGCTGGGCGGCAGCCCGGCGGGACTGTGCGAACGCCAGCACGGCGGCTGGGGAGTCGCACTCGGGGAGCTCGGAGTCGGCCATGCCTCATCTTACTCGAACGCACGTTCGAGAAAAAGGGCTTGGGTGGAACTCGAAGGTAAAGACTTCCGCGACCTGGTGGCCCGTCGCCCGTGCTCTCGACGAGCCCGACCAGCGGCTGCCACTCGACCGACGGCAGCGACCGACCCGCTCAGCTCTGGTGCTGCCCCATCCACGCCTCGACGTCGTCGGCGGCGCGGGGGAGGGCGGCGGAGAGGTTCACCGGGCCGTCGGCGCCGACCAGGATGTCGTCCTCGATGCGGATGCCGATGCCGCGCAGCTCCTCGGGGACGAGCAGGTCGTCCTCCTGGAAGTACAGGCCCGGCTCGACGGTGAGGACCATGCCCTCGGCGAGGTCGCCCTTGGGGTAGACGTCGGCGCTGGCGGCGCCGCAGTCGTGCACGTCCATGCCGAGCATGTGGCTGGTGCCGTGCAGCGTCCAGCGGGCGTAGACGCGGCTGTCGGGGGAGAGCGCCTCCTCGGCGCTGACCGGCAGCAGCCCGAGGTCCTCCAGGCCGTGGGCCAGCACCGACATCGCGGCCTGGTGGGTGCCCTGGAACGGCGCGCCGGGCCGGACCGCCTCGATGCCTGCCTCCTGGGCGGCGAGCACCAGCTCGTAGAGGTCGCGCTGGAGCGGGGTGAAGTGCCCGGAGACCGGCAGGGTGCGGGTCACGTCGGCGGTGTAGAGGTTGCGTCCCTCGACGCCCATGTCGAGCAGCAGCAGCTCGCCGGGGACGATCGGGCCGTCGTTGTCGATCCAGTGCAGCGTGGTCGCGTGCCGACCGCCGCCGACGATCGAGTCGTAGCCGATGTCGTTGCCCATCGTGCGCGCGCGGCGGAAGAAGGTGCCCTCGATCCAGCGCTCGCCGTGCTCGAGGACCTGGGGCCACTCGCGCACGCAGTCCTCGAAGCCGAGCGTGGTCGCATCGCACGCGGCGCGCAGCTCCTCGATCTCCCAGGCGTCCTTGACCAGGCGCAGCTCGGAGACCACGCGCGCCAGGTCGGCGTCGAGCGCGGCGTCGCCGGCGATCAGGGCGTCGACGCGTGCGTCGATGCCGCGGTGCACCCGGGTCTTCGGGGCGTTGCCGCGGGTCAGGTCGTCGGCCAGCTGGTCGACGTGGCGCACCTCGATGCCCAGGGAGGAGGAGATCTCGTTGACCGAGGGGCGCCGGCCGGCCCACAGCTCGCCGTACTGGCGGTCGCGGAAGAACTCGTCGGTGTCGCGCGAGGAGCGCGGCCGGGCGTAGAGCACCGCCTCGTCATCGTGCAGGACCAGCACGGCGTCGCTGGTCTGGTTGCCGGAGAGGTAGGTGTGCGCGGTGTCGGCGCGGAAGCGGTAGTCGGTGTCGTTGGCGCGCACCTTGTAGGTCCCCGCGGGCAGCACCAGCCGCTCTCCGGGGAACATCGCGGTCAGGCGCGCGCGCCGCGCGGCGGCCCAGGGCGTGATCGGGTGCGGCGGCAGGTCCAGCTCGCGCTCGCCCCAGCCGGTGCGCATGAACGCGGCGTACGCCGCGGGCACGGCGGGGTCGTGGGACTCCGTGGCGGGAGCGGTCTCCGAAGGCGTCACGAGGGCGTCCGCAGCAGCGGTCTCGGGAGTGGTCACGGGGGGCGTCTGCTCGGTCACGAGTCGACTGTACGCCCGCGACCGGGGCTCCACGGCGGTTGGCCGATAGGCTGCGCCCGTGCAGGGAGCCCGTCGAGACAGTGTCGCCTTCACGGTCCTCGTGGCCGTGCTGGTCGCCGTCGGCGCCCTCGTCATGCTGCTGCTCATCGCCCTCTCCGGAGCACCGAGCACGCTGGCCCTGGCGACGGTGCTCGCCGCACTGCCGGTCGTGCCGCTCGTCATGTGCTACCTGTGGCTGGACCGCTACGAGCCCGAGCCCCGTGGGCTGCTCGTCGGGGCGCTGCTGTGGGGCTGCTTCGTGGCCACCGCGGCGGCGATCCTGCTCTCCGGCGTCGGCGGGCTGGTCGGCGGGTTCAGCGAGGCCGAGAACCTCGCGGTCCTGGCCCCGGTGACCGAGGAGGCCTGCAAGGGCCTGTTCCTGGTGCTGCTGCTGTGGTGGCGCCGCGCGGAGCTCGACGGCATCCTCGACGGGATCGTCTACGCCGGCATGGTCGGCATCGGCTTCGCCTTCACCGAGAACATCCTCTACCTCGCCGCGGCGTACAACGGGACCGACGGGCTCGGCCCCGGCGGCACCGAGGCGCTCACGGCGACGTTCGTCGTGCGCTGCCTGTTCAGCCCGTTCGCCCACCCGCTGTTCACGACCTTCATCGGCATCGGGGTCGGCATCGCGGTGGGCGCCCGCACCCGCGCACTGCGGGTCGCGGCACCGCTGGGCGGCTTCGTCCTGGCGGTGCTGGCCCACGGGCTGTGGAACGCCTCCACCGTCTACGGGATCGGCTCCTTCGCGCTGCTGTACATCGTCCTCGGCGTGCCCGCGCTGCTCGGCCTCGCGGCGTTGGCGATCTGGGCGCGCAGCGCCGAGCGCCGGATGCTCGCGGCGTCGCTGGGCGACGCGGCACAGCGCGGGCTGATCCCCGCCACGGACATCGGCTGGGTGGTCGATCTCGGCGCCCGCCGACGGGCCCGCGCCTACGCCCGGGCGCACGGCGGATCCCGTGCGGAGCGGGCCATGCGCGACTATCAGCAGGCCGCTGTCGAGCTCGGATTCCTGCACCACCGTTACCTGCGCGGCACACCGCCGCCTGACTTCGCCGTGCGAGGTCAGCACTACGTTGCGAGAATCGGTGCCGTGCGCCCGTTCATCGCCTTTCCCGGACAGGTGGTACCCACCCGATGACCCCCTCCTCGCCCTCCCTCTGGCTCGACGAGAGCTCCTCCGAGGGCGTCCGCATGGTGACCGCGCTCGTGCGGTTGCGCGGCGCCCTCCAGGCGGCCGTGCTGCCGCTCGACCTCGCCGGTGTCGAGGGACCCCGAGCGGTACGCCGCGAGCTCGTCGACCAGCTCGAGGACTACGTCATCCCGCGGATGACGACGCTCGAGGCGCCGATGCTCGTCGTCGTGGGCGGCTCGACCGGCGCGGGCAAGTCCACGCTCGTGAACTCCCTGGTCGGGCGCCGGGTCACCGAGCCCGGCGTGCTGCGACCGACCACCCGCTCCGCGGTGCTGGTCCACCACCCCGACGACGCCGAGTGGTTCGGCCAGGACCGGCTGCTGCCGGACCTGCGCCGCGTCGAGGCCCCCACCAAGGACCACGATGCGCTGCAGCTCGTGGCCGACGCCAGCGTGCCCCGGGGCCTCGCGATCATCGACGCCCCCGACGTCGACTCGGTGGAGAAGCACAACCGCGAGCTGGCGACCCAGCTGTTGGCGGCGGCCGACATGTGGCTCTTCGTCACCTCCGCCGCGCGCTACGCCGACCAGGTCCCGTGGGAGCACCTCAAGCAGGCGGCCGCGCGCTCGATCGCTGTCGCGATCGTGCTCGACCGCACCGCCCCCGACGCGGTGTCGACGGTCTCCACGCACCTCGCGCGGATGCTGGCCTCGCGCGGGCTCAAGGACTCCCCGCTCTTCGTGGTCCACGAGGGCCAGGTCGACGAGGAGGGTCTGCTGCCCGCGGGTGCGGTCGCGGACATCCGCGGCTGGCTGGACTCGCTGGCCCGCGACGTGGACGCCCGCGGCGGCGTGGTGCGCCAGACGATGGAGGGCACCGTGAAGGCCCTCACCCACCAGCTGCACCCGGTCGCCGACGCGGTCGCCCAGCAGGCCGAGGCCGTCGCCGAGCTGCGCGAGGCGGTCGACACGACGTACGAGCAGGCGGCGGACGAGCTCGTCGCCGCCGCCGGCGACGGGACGCTGCTGCGCGGCGACCTGCTGGCGGGCTGGCAGGAGTTCGTCGGCACCGGCGAGCTGCTGCGCACCCTCGAGGACAAGGTCGGCTGGTTGCGCGAGCGGCTGGTCAGCGCCGTGAAGGGCAAGCCCCAGCAGGCCGAGCAGGTCAGCGAGGCCGTCGAGACCGCGCTGGGCAGCCTCGTGCTCGCCCACGCCGAGCTCGCCGCCACCCGCGCCGCCCAGGCGTGGTCGGCGCACCCCGCCGGCCCCGGGCTGCTCGGCACCGAGGAGGGCGCGGCCCTGACCCGCCCGTCGGCCGAGCTGCGCCGCAACTGCGAGCGTGCCGTCCGCGACTGGCAGGCCGAGGTCACCGAGCTGGTCCGCACCGAGGGCGCCGACAAGCGCACCTCCGCGCGCTTCCTCGTCTACGGCGTCCCGGGTCTCTCCGTGGCGCTGATGGTGCTCACCCTGGACGGCGGCTCCACCGAGTCCGCCGGGCTGGGCCGGCGCCTGCTCGAGGCGGTGTTCGGCGCCGAGACCGTCGCGACCCTCGAACGGCGTTCGCGCGAGGGCCTCACCCCGCGGCTGCGTGCCCTGCTCGACGCGGAGGCGTCGCGCTGGCAGCAGCACCTGGAGTCCCTGGGCGTCACCACCGACGCGGCCGAACAGCTGCGTCAGGCCACCCGCCGCGTCGACGACGTCCGCTTCGGGCCCGCCACGCGCGGCGGCGAGGCCGGGGACTGACCCCTTGTCGAGCCGGGTGAACCCCTAGGCTTGATACCGGGACCGCGCGTACGCCGGTCCTTCCACCCCGGGCGCCGCCCGAGCAGCAAGACAGAGTTGGAGAAGATGACGTCGTCGTTGGACGAGCCCCAGGACCGGGCTGAGGAGCGGGTCGCCCCGGCACCTGCGAGCGGGTCCGGCACCGCCGCCAGGATCGCCGGCCTCGAGGCCGCCGCCACCGCGGCCGAGGGACGGCTCGACCCGACGCTGGTCGCCGAGGCGCACGCCGTGGTCACCCACGCCGCCGAGCGCACCCGGCTGTCGGCCGACCACACGGTGGTCGCGATCGCCGGCGCCACCGGATCGGGCAAGTCCTCGACCTTCAACGCGCTCACCGGGCTGGAGCTCTCCGCGGTCGGCGTACGCCGTCCCACCACGTCGTGGGCGACCGCGTGCGTGTGGGGCAGCGAAGGCGCGGCCGAGCTGCTGTCGTGGCTCGGCATCCCCGAGCGCCACCAGACCACCCGCGACTCGATGCTCGACACCCGTCGCGAGGACCACAGCCTCGACGGCGTCGTGCTGCTCGACCTGCCCGACCACGACTCCACGGAGGTCAGCCACCACCTCGAGGTCGACCGCCTGGTCTCCCACGCCGACCTGCTGGTGTGGGTGCTGGACCCGCAGAAGTACGCCGACGCCGCGATCCACGATCGCTACCTCGAGCCGCTGCGCACCCACGACGAGGTCATGCTCGTGGTGCTCAACCACATCGACGTCGTCCCCGAGGAGCGGCGCGAGTCGCTCGTCGCCGACGTGCGCCGCCTGCTCGACGACGACGGGCTCCAGCGGGTCCCGGTCGTGCCGGTCAGCGCCCGCCAGGGCATCGGCATCGACGAGCTCCGCGCGGAGATCCGCCGCCGGGTCGAGGGCAAGCAGGCCACCCGCGCCCGCATCGAGGCCGACGTCGCGGCGATGGCCCAGCGCCTCGAGGCCGTCAGCGGCGACACCGAGCCGACCGCGCTCCCGCCGGCGCGGGTCGAGGCCTTCGAGGACGCACTGGTGGAGGCGGCCGGTGTCCCCACCGTCGTCGACGCCGTCGAGCGCTCCACCCGCCTGCGCGCCGCCCGGGCGACCGGCTGGCCGGTCGTCTCCTGGGTGAGCGCGCTGCGCCCCGACCCGCTGACCAAGCTGGGCCTCGACCTGGGCGAGGCCGGTCCCGCGCTCCGCGGCGAGCAGCCCGCGCAGCCGGCCACGGCGCCGGTGCAGCGCACCCGCGTGGACACCGAGGTCCGGGCCCTGGTCGACGTCGCCTCCGAGGGCATGTCGCACGCCTGGGCGGGCGCCGTACGACGCGAGCCGGTCGCGAACATCCCCGTGCTCGCCGACCGCCTCGACTCCGCGCTGGCCGCGACCGACCTGGGCGTCAGCCGACTGCCCGGCTGGGTGTCGGCCGTCCGGGTCCTGCAGTGGCTGCTGCTCCTCGGCGCCGTTGGCGGCGGGGTGTGGGCGGTCCTGGCCGCGACCGGCGTGACCGGTGACGCCCCCGAGGTCGCGGGCATCCAGGTCCCGCTGGTGCTGCTGGTCGCCGGCCTGGTCCTGGGCGTCGTGCTGGCCCTGGTCTGTCGCCCCCTGGTCGCCGGCGCCGCCCGCAAGCGCGCCGCAGAGGCCGAGGACCGGTTGCGCGGCGCCGTCTCGCAGGTCGCCCGCGACCTGGTGGTCGGCCCGATCGAGACCGAGCAGCACGCCTGCACGAAGGTGCACCGAGGGATCCTGGCCGCGCTCGGCCGGGACTGAGTCGCCCGCGCCTCACGGGGCTGGTCGCGTTGGCCCGACAACCCTCCACAGGTGCGCCGCGGTGCCGTCTCGTCCCCAGCCCTCTCGCCGGTGGACGCCAGGCGTCGGTGCCGCGCCCGAGCCTCGGTGGTGGAAGCCATCCACCGAGGCAAGGAGCAGCCCATGCACGACACCGTCATCACCCTGCGCGGCCGGTTGGGCGGGGACGTGACAGTCCGCGCCGCGGGCGAGGCCCAGGTGGCCTCGTTCCGGGTGGCCTGCACCCCGCGCCGCTACCACCGCCGCAGCGACACCTGGGTCGACGGCGACACCCAGTGGTACTCCGTCAACGCCTGGCGGGCCCTCGGCGAGAACTGCGCCCGCTCGCTGCGGCGCGGTGACCCGGTCGTGGTCCACGGCCGCCTCGAGATCCGCACCTGGACCAACCAGGCGGGCGAGGAGGTGACCAGCCTCGAGGTCGAGGCGACGTCGGTCGGCCACGACCTGGGGCGGGGGACCACCCGGTTCGCCCGCACCCCGCGGCCCGTGGAGGACGCCACGCCTCTGCCCCCGGAGGTCGGGGTGGTCGAGCGCGCGGAGGACGAGCCGCCCGCCCAGGACCGCTCGCCGGCGGCGTAGGCGCGCGCCCGTTCGGGCCGGCGCGACGCCGGTCCGACCGGGCGTCGGACCGGCCCGGATCCGCGTCGGATCGGGGGCCACCCCGATCATGCGATCGGCACCGGGAGGATCTAGGCTCGGGGACCATGGCCGAATATGTCTTCACCCTGCGCAACGTCCGCAAGGCACACGGCGACAAGGTCGTCCTCGACAACGTCACCCTCTCGTTCCTCCACGGCGCCAAGATCGGTGTCGTCGGCCCCAACGGCGCGGGCAAGTCGTCGCTGCTGAAGATCATGGCCGGCCTCGACCAGCCCAACAACGGCGACGCGATCAAGGACCCCGACGCCACCGTCGGCATGCTCCAGCAGGAGCCGCCGCTGACCGAGGGCAAGACCGTGCTCGAGAACGTCGAGGAGGCGGTCGGCGAGATCAAGGCGAAGCTCGACCGCTACAACGCGATCTCGGAGGAGATGGCCAGCCCCGACGCCGACTTCGACACGCTGCTCGCCGAGATGGGCGACCTGCAGACCGACCTCGACCACGCCAGCGCGTGGGACCTCGACAGCCGCCTGGACCAGGCGATGGACGCCCTGCGCTGCCCGCCGCCGGACACCCTCGTCGACAACCTCTCCGGTGGTGAGCGCCGCCGCGTCGCGCTGTGCAAGCTGCTGCTCCAGCAGCCCGACCTGCTGCTGCTCGACGAGCCCACCAACCACCTCGACGCCGAGTCGGTGCAGTGGCTCGAGGGGCACCTGAAGAGCTACCCGGGCGCCGTCCTGGCCATCACCCACGACCGGTACTTCCTGGACAACGTCGCCGAGTGGATCGCCGAGGTCGACCGCGGCTCGATCCACGGCTACGAGGGCAACTACTCCACCTACCTGGAGACCAAGAAGGACCGCCTCAAGATCGAGGGCCAGAAGGACGCCAAGCGCGCGAGGATGCTGGAGAAGGAGCTGGAGTGGGTCCGCTCCAACGCCAAGGCCCGCCAGACCAAGAGCCGCTCGCGCCTGGCCCGCTACGAGGAGCTCGCCGCGGAGGCCGAGAAGGCCCGCAAGATCGACACCGCGGAGATCAACATCCCCGCCGGCCCGCGCCTCGGTGACATCGTGCTCGAGGCGAAGCACCTCACCAAGGGCTTCGGCGACCGGGTGCTGTGGAACGACGTCTCCTTCACCCTGCCCCGCGCCGGCATCGTCGGCGTGGTCGGCCCCAACGGTGTCGGCAAGACGACGCTGTTCCGGATGATCACCGGCAACGACGAGCCGGACTCCGGTGAGCTCGTGGTCGGTCAGACGGTGAAGATCTCCTACGTCGACCAGAGCCGTGGCGGCATCGACCCGAACAAGAACGTCTGGGAGGTCGTCTCCGACGGCCTGGACTTCATCAAGGTCGCCAACTTCGAGATGAACAGCCGCGCCTACGTCGCCTCGTTCGGCTTCAAGGGCCCGGACCAGCAGAAGAAGGCCGGGGTGCTCTCCGGTGGTGAGCGCAACCGCCTCAACCTGGCGCTGACGCTGAAGATGGGCGGCAACATGCTGCTCCTCGACGAGCCGACCAACGACCTGGACGTGGAGACGCTGTCCTCCCTCGAGGACGCGCTGCTGGACTTCCCGGGCTGTGCCGTGGTCACCTCCCACGACCGGTGGTTCCTGGACCGGGTCGCCACCCACATCCTCGCCTGGGAGGGCGACGAGGAGGACGGCGGCAAGTGGTTCTGGTTCGAGGGCAACTTCGCCTCCTACGAGCAGAACAAGGTCGAGCGTCTCGGCCCGGACGCGGCCCGTCCGCACCGGGTCACCCACCGCCGCCTGACCCGCGACTGAGCAGCTCCCCGTGACACCGAACGGGCCCCCTCCACCACGTGGAGGGGGCCCGTTCGCTGTCGGGGGAGAACCGTGCCGTGCCGGTGGTCCGGGGCGGCTCAGATCTCGCGCATCTCCCGCTCGGGGTGGGCGCCGACAAGGTGGTCCGCGACGGTGTTCATCACCCGGCCCACGGCGGCGAAGTCCTCGCGGCTGACCAGGTCGACGAGGTGGTCGCGCACGCCCTGCACGTGCACCGGCGCGGCGCGGACCAGCAGGTCGTGCCCGGCCGGCGTCATCACCGCGACGATGCCCCGGCCGTCCTCGGCCGAGGCCTCGCGGCGTACCAGCTGGGCCTTCTCCATCCGCTTGATCGTGTGGGTGACCCGGCTGCGGCTGTGGGCGAGGCCGTCGGCCAGCTGCGCCATCCGCATCCGCCCGTCGCTCTCGGAGAGGCGCACGAGGATCTCGTACTCCACCATCGAGAGGTCGAAGCGCTCCTGGAGGTCGTCGTCGAGCCGGTCCATCAGCAGGGTCACGCCCATCAGCAGCGCCCGCCACGACCGCTGCTCGGAGTTGTCGAGCCAGCGCATCTCTCGGTCAGCCACGGGCGGCAGTGTATGCCCTGGCGCCCGCGCACGAGGGCGCTACGAGGGTCCCGGGCGATCCCCCAGGTGAGGTAGCCCTCAGACCCGCTCGAGGATGAGCGCCATGCCCTGGCCACCGCCGACGCACATGGTGATCAGGCCGGTGGTCTTGTCGTGCCAGTCCAGGCTGTTGAGCATCGTGGCCTGGAGCCGGGCGCCGCTCATGCCGAACGGGTGGCCGACGGCGATCGCGCCGCCGTTGACGTTGAGCCGGTCGAGATCGATGCCGAGGTCCTGGTAGGACGGCACCACCTGGGCGGCGAAGGCCTCGTTGATCTCCACGAGGTCGATGTCGCCGATGCTCATGCCGGCGTTCGCCAGCGCCCGCTGGCTCGCCTCGACCGGCCCGAGACCCATGATCTCGGGGGAGAGGGCCGAGACCCCGGTGGCGACGATGCGCGCCAACGGGGTGAGGCCGAGCTCGGCGGCGCGGGTGTCGGACATGACCACCACCGCCGCGGCACCGTCGTTGAGGGCGCAGCAGTTGCCGGCGGTCACCACCCCGTCGGGGCGGAAGACCGGCTGCAGCTGGGCGATCGCCTCATAGGTCACGCCGGCGCGCGGGCCGTCGTCGGTGGTGACGACGGTGCCGTCCGGCGTGGTCACCGGGGTGATCTCGCGGGCCCAGAAGCCGTCGGCGATCGCCTTCTCGGCGAGGTTCTGCGAGCGGACGCCGAACTCGTCGAGCTCGCGGCGGTCCAGCCGGCGCATCCTGGCGACGTTCTCCGCGGTCTGGCCCATCGCGATGTAGATGTCGGGCAGCTCGGCGTCCTCGCGCGGGTCGTGCCAGTCGCGCCCGCCGGCGGCGTACTCCTGGGTGCGGGCCTCGGCGTCGGTGAAGAGCGGGTTCTGGGTGTTCGGGAGGTGGTCGGAGGTGCCGTTGCGGAAGCGCGACACGGTCTCGACGCCCGCCGAGATGAAGACGTCGCCCTCGCCGGCGCGGATCGCGTGGAAGGCCATCCGGGTCGTCTGGAGCGAGGAGGCGCAGTAGCGCGTCAGCGTCGCGCCGGGGACGCCGTCCATGTCGTTGAGGATGTTGACGACCCGGGCCATGTTGAAGCCCATCTCCCCGCCGGGCAGCCCACAGCCGAGGTAGACGTCGTCTACGGTGGCCTTGTCGAGGGCGGGAACCTGGTCGAGGGCCGCGCGGACGATGGTCGCGGCCAGGTCGTCGGGGCGCAGGTCCTTGAGCGAGCCCTTGTTGGCCCTGCCGATCGGGCTGCGGGTGGCGGAGACGATCACGGCCTCGGGCATGGGGTCCTCCTGCGGTCGGGGGGTGGCGACGGCGTCTGGCTGCTCACCCTGACGCACGCGCGGCCACGAGGGAACCCCCTCGCGTGACGTGGCCCACGTCGGCACCGGGCGCGGCCCGGCGTGGTGCCGCCCGCCGGCGGTGCTCTGGCACCATCGCCGCGTGCGCCATCTCTACGAGTGCCCCATGCGCTGGGCCGACCTGGACCTGCTGGGACACGTCAACAACGTCACCTACGTCGACTACCTCCAGGAGGCGCGCGTCGACATGCTGCGCACCCACGACCTGCGCTCGCGCACCGCGGGCCTGGTCGAGGGGATCGTGGTGGCACGCCACGAGGTGAGCTACCTGGCCCCCCTGATGTTCGGATTCCGCCCGGTGAGCATCGAGTGCTGGGTGACCGAGATCCGCGCGGCCAGCTTCACGATGGCCTACGAGGTCTTCCACACCGGCGAGGACGGCACCCGCACCGTCTACCTGCGGGCGACGACGGTGCTCTCGCCGTACGTCTTCGCCGAGGAGCGCCCGCGGCGCCTGACCGCGGAGGAGAAGGCGGTGCTCGAGCGGTTCCGCGAGGACCCGCCGCCCGCCTCGGCGCCGATCGCGCCGGTGCCGCACACCGAGTCCGGGCACTACCCGGTGCGGGTGCGGTTCTCCGACGTCGACGTCTACGGCCACGTCAACAACGTGAAGTACTTCGAGTACCTCCAGGAGGCGCGCATCTGGCTGGTCGACCAGATGATGCGCGACGCCGGGGTCGACACCGCCGGGGTCTCGGTCGTGGTGGCCCAGACCGACGTCGACTACAAGGTGCCGATCCTGTTCCGCCCCGAGGCCTACGACGTGTGGTCCACGATCGCGCACCTCGGCACCAAGTCGATGGTGATCGAGTCCGAGATCTGCGACGGCGACGTGGTGCTGGCCCGTGCCCGGGTGGTGATGGTCTTCTTCGACGTCGCCCAGCAGCGCTCCGCCGCGCCGCCGGAGGAGTACCGCGCCGTGGTCACGAAGTACGCCGAGCGCACCCGCGTCGCCGCTCTCTGAGGCACCACGAAGGGCCGCCGCTCACTCGACGGTGTTCACCATGAACTGCGCCGCGTGGGTGACGTAGTCCCAGAACTGCGCGTCCTGCTCGGGCGTCAGGTCGGCCTCGTCGAGCGCGGCACGGAAGTGCTGGAGCCAGTGGTCGCGGGAGACCGGGTCGACGCGGAAGGGCGCGTGGCGCATCCGCAGTCGCGGGTGACCGCGGCGCTCGGAGTAGGTCGAGGGGCCGCCCCAGTACTGCACGAGGAAGTCGCGGAACCGGACCTCGGCGGGCCCGAGGTCCTCCTCGGGGTACATCGGGCGCAGCACCTCGTCCCCGGCAACGCCCTCGTAGAACTTCGCCACGATCTTGGTGATCGTGTCGTAGCCGCCGATGTCGTCGTAGAAGGTGCTCACCCGGTCCATTCTGCCGTCGCCGGGTCGGCGGGTTGCCATCGGCGTGCAAGACTCGCCAACCCAAGACCCGTACGCGATCCACGAGGAGTGATCCGCACATGGCTACCACCCGTCAGGCGACGACCAACTGGGAAGGCACCCTCTTCGAGGGCGCCGGCAAGGTCACGCTGGAGTCCTCCGGCCTCGGCACCTACGACGTGTCCTGGCCCTCGCGGGCCGAGGAGGCGAACGGCAAGACCAGCCCCGAGGAGCTGATCGCCGCCGCGCACTCCTCCTGCTTCTCGATGGCCTTCTCCAACGGCCTGGCCAAGAACGACACCCCGGCCACGTCGCTGAAGACCACGGCCTCGGTGGAGTTCACCCCCGGCACCGGCATCACCGGCATCAAGCTGACCGTCGTCGGCCAGGTCGAGGGCATCGACGAGGCGAAGTTCGTCGAGGTCGCCCAGGCCGCCAAGGAGGGCTGCCCGGTCAGCCAGGCGCTCGCCGGCACCACGATCACCCTGGACGCCTCGCTCGCCTGAGCGCGCACCAGACACGCACACAGACGCAGGGCCCGGACCGTCACGGTCCGGGCCCTGCGTGCGTCGGGACCCTCAGCGGCGGTGCTGCCCGCCGGAGTCGACGGCGTCGTGCTCGCTGACGTCGCCGGGCTCCGTCCCCTCGTGGGCGTCGGCACCGCCCTGGGCGGCGCTCTCCTCGCGGTGCCAGACAACGCGCTGGGCGAAGGGGATCTCGATGCCCTCGTGGTCGAAGCGCGACTTGATCCGCTGGCGCATCTCGCGGGCGACCGCCCATTGCTCCAGCGGGGAGGTCTTGATCAGCACCCGCAGGGTGACGGCGTCGGCGGCCAGCGCCTCGACGCCGGTGACCTCGGGCTCCTCGATGATCACCGTGCGGAACTCGTCGTCCTGCCACAGGTCGTGGGCGATCTCCCGCAGCACGTTCTGCACCCGGGCCAGGTCCTCGCCGTAGCCGACGCTCACGTCGACGACGGCCCGCGACCAGTTCTGGCTCATGTTGCCGACCCGCATGATCTCGCCGTTCGGCACGTACCAGACGGTGCCGTTGAGGTCGCGCAGGCGGGTGATGCGCAGGCTGACCGCCTCGACGGTGCCGCTGGCCTCGCCGACGTCGACGACGTCGCCCACGCCGTACTGGTCCTCCACGATCATGAAGACGCCGGAGAGGAAGTCGCGGACGAGCGACTGGGCGCCGAAGCCGAGCGCGAGGCCGAGGATCCCGGCGCTGGCGATGATCGGGGCGATGTTCACGCCCAGCTCGCTGAGGATCATGGTGCCGAAGACGGCCACGATGACGCCGGTGATGATGGACTTGAACAGGTCGCCGATGGTCTTCGCCCGCTGCACGCGCCGGGTCGAGGCGATCAGCTCGCTGGCGGTGGGCGGCGCGACCGGCCCGCGGCGCAGCGCCCGGCCGACCTGCTGGGGGAGCACGCCGTCCTCGGCGCCCGCGACGAGGCGGTTCACGACCTTGTGCAGCATCCAGCGGATGACCACCGCGAGGACCACCAGGCCGGTGATCGCCAGCGGCTTGCCGATGATCAGGTCGGCGATGTTCGCCGCGGTCTGGTTGTTGGTCAGGTCGAAGACGGTGTTGCACACGGTCTCGTCCTCGGCGCAGGAGTCTGTCGTCTGGATGAGGGCCATGGGCCCAAGTTTCCAGACCTCGGCCCGCATTTCGAGTCCTCGCCCATGCGTCGGGCGTCACGCGCCGCGGCGAGCCTGGCGCGGGAGGAGCCGCGGGAGCGGCCACGGACGGAGGGCCTGGCGAGCGGCGGAGAGCGAGCCGATATCCTCAAGCCGTGACCACCCAGACCGTGCCCTCCCGTCGTTCGACCCTCGTCCGTCGGGGTTCCCTCGTGCTGTTGACCTCGACGGCGCTCCTTGCGATCGCCGGGCCGGCGAGCGCCGACGTGCCGGAGGGGTGGTCCGAGCCGGACGCCGTCGACACGTGGACCGCCCTGCTGCTCTTCGCGCTCATCCCGATCGGCATGGCGCTCGTCATCACGCTGCTGGTCTACCTGCCGGCGATCATCCGCGGCGAGCGCCTGACCCCGGGCGCCCCCCACATCGAGAACCAGTGGATCGGTGGCCCGCGTCAGGGCACCGCCGAGCTCGCCGCGCCCGACGGTGAGGGCTCGGAAGCCGGTGGAGCCAGTGCCCGCTGGTGATTCGGTCTTCACTCGGGGCGAGCTGAACGCCCTCGAGGCGACGATCCGTCAGGCGGAGCTCGACTCACGGGTCGAGTTCTCCGTCTTCGTCGGCAACGCCGAGGGTGACCCCCGGGCGTTCGCGACGAGCCTGCACAACACGCTGGTCGCCCCCGCGCGCAGCATCCTGATCATGGTCGACCCCCAGCGCCGCGCGCTGGAGGTCGTCACCGGCGGCTGGGTGCGCCGCAACCTCACCGACGCCGAGGTCGAGCTGGCCGCCCTGGCGATGCAGCGCGCGTTCGCCGAGGGCGAGCTGCTCGACGGCCTGCGGGCGGGGATCAACCTGCTCGCCGAGCACGCCCGCACCCCGCGCACGCTGCACGCGCGCTGACTCCTCGCACGCCCCCAGCGACGGCGGCGTACGACGCAGACCAGCCACCGACGACAACAGGGCGGCGACCACCGAGGTGGTCGCCGCCCTGTCGTCGTTCAACGGGCCCAGATCAGCGGCGGCTGTCGCGCTCCTGGGCGGCGAGGGCGCGGGCCGCGTCGGCACGACCCTCCCGGGCGTAGCGCACGGCGCCGGCGGGCGCCGAGGTGCCCTCCACCCACGCGTCCACCCGGGCGAGCAGCTCGGGGGAGGCGAGCGGCTTGGGGAAGCCGTACTCCAGCATCACCGACGCCTTGTGGAAGCCGAGGGTGTCGATGACGGTCTCGGCGGCCTCGAGGTACTTCTCGAGGTACGGCGCGGTGACCTCGTCCTGGCCGTGGCGGAAGATCGAGAGCACCATCTCGCGCGAGGTCTCGTTGGGCGTCGCGGGGTCGAGGATGGCGCTCCAGCCGGCGGCCTTCGCCTCGGCGGTGGGCTGGGCGACGCGGGCGGCGGCTGCCTTCTCCTTGCCGGAGATGGTGTTGTCGCGGCCCAGCTCGGCCTGGATCTCGGCCTCGCCGAAGCGTCCGGCGGCGGCCAGCGCGGTGATCAGCCACCAGCGCAGGTCCTGGTCGACCGCGAGCCCCTCGATGGTGGTGCTGCCGTCGAGCAGGGCGACCAGCTCGTCGAGGGCGGCGTCGCTGTGCGCGGCGTTGGCCCAGGCCCGCACGAAGGTGAGCTGGTGGTCGCTGCCGGGCTCGGCGGTGCGGGCGAGCTCGCGCAGGCCGGACTCCCACTCCGCGCGCAGCGCGTCGCGGTGCTCCGGTGCGCTGTAGGAGCTGACGGCCAGGGCGGCGTACGTCGGGATCCGGGTGACGCCCCACGAGTCGGTCTCGGTGGCGATGTTGGCCAGCACCAGGCGCACGAAGTCCGTGGCGGCCATCTCGGCGTCGCGGGTCATGTCCCACGCCGAGCCCCAGACCAGGGCGCGGGCCAGGGAGTCGTCGAGGCGGGAGAGGCCGCCGTCCACGACGGTGGCCAGCGAGCGCTCGTCGAGGCGGATCTTGGCGTAGGCGTGGTCCTCGTCGTTGAGCAGCAGCAGCGCCGGCTGGCGGGCGCCGACGAGCTGCTCGACGGCGGTGCTGGCGCCCTCCACGTCGACCTCGACGTACTCGCGGCGCACCAGGCGGCCGTCGACGTCGTCGTACAGGCCGATGCCGAGGCGGTGGCGGCGCAGGGTCGGCCACTCGGGGTCGGCGCTCTGGGCGACCGAGAACGAGCGATAGGTGCCGTCCTCGGCGAGCTCGAAGACGGGGGAGAGGGTGTTGACGCCGGCGGTCTGCAGCCACTCCTGGGCCCAGCCGGACAGCTCGCGGCCCGAGGAGGCCTCGAGCGCGGCGAGCAGGTCGTCGAAGGTGGCGTTGCCGAACTCGTGGTCGCGGAAGTACTGGCGCAGCCCGGCGAGGAAGGGCTCCAGGCCGACCCAGGCCACCAGCTGCTTGAGCACCGAGGCGCCCTTGGCGTAGGTGATCATGTCGAAGTTGACCTCGACCGCGTGCAGGTCGACGTTGTCGGCGGCGATCGGGTGGGTGCTGGGGAGCTGGTCGGCGCGGTAGCCGGTCTGCTTGCGCGCGTTGGCGAAGCCGGTCCAGGCGTCGGTGAAGTCGGTGGCCTCGGCCTCGCAGTAGTAGCAGGCCCACTCGGCGAAGGACTCGTTGAGCCAGAGGTCGTCCCACCACTTCATGGTCACCAGGTCGCCGAACCACATGTGCGCCATCTCGTGGGTGATCACCGAGCAGCGGAACTCATAGAACGAGCGCGGCTGGCGGCTGCGGGGGAGGTACTCATCGCGCAGCGTCACGCAGCCGGCGTTCTCCATCGCGCCCATGTTGTACTCCGGCACGTAGAGCTGGTCGTACTTGCCGAAGGGGTAGGGGTAGTCGAACTGCTCCTCGAAGAACGCGAAGCTCTGCTTGGTGATCTTGACCAGCTCGGCGGTGTCCATGTGCTCGACCAGCGACTGGCGGCAGTAGTGGCCGAGCGGGATCTGGCCGAAACGGCCCTCGTAGACGTCGAACTCGGCGTGGTACTCACCGGCCACGATCGCGGTGATGTAGGTCGACATCCGCTTGGTCTCGGGGAAGCGCCAGACCGCGGTGCCCTCGCCAAGGGTCTCGGGCTCGGGGGTCGGTGCGTTGGAGACGACCACCCAGTGCGCGGGGGCGGTGACGTTGAAGGTGAAGACCGACTTGAGGTCCGGCTGCTCGAAGGTGGTGAACACCCGGCGGGCGTCGGGGACCTCGAACTGGCTGTAGAGGTAGACCCGGTCGTCGACGGGGTCGACGAAGCGGTGCAGGCCCTCGCCGGTGTGGGAGTACGCGCACCGGGCGCGCACGACCAGCTCGTTGTCGGCGGCCAGGTCACTCAGCGCGATCCGGCTGTCGGCGTACGCCGTGGCGGGGTCCAGCTCGCGCCCGTTGAGGGTGATCGACTCGACCGTGGCGCCGACCAGGTCGGCGAAGGTGTCCGCTCCTGGCTCGGAGCAGGTGAACCGGATGGTGGTGGTCGACCCGAAGGTGCCGTCGTAGCTCTCGACGGTGCCCTTGGTGAGGTCCAGGTCGACGTCGTACGACGCGATGTCCAGGAGGGCGGCGCGGGTGGCGGCCTCATCCCTGGTGAGGTTGGTTCCAGGCATGAGGTCGATCCTGCCACCGAGGGCGACACGGTGAACCGGCCGGTAGCCGGAGCGCCTGCGTCAACGCGGACACGCCCGACCGCGCGGGTAAAATTACACTGAAGTAGTTCGGCCCCCGGCGTGTCACGCTTGACAATTTTCACTACAGTCGTCCTGTGCATCAGCAGTCACAGTGGCCTCGCGCCCGGCGTCTCCTCGCCTCGACAGGGTGCTGGCTCCTGCTCCTCACGGGTCTGCTGGTCGTCCCGTCGAGCACGGCCGGCGCGGCCTCGACGTACCTGTGCACGGGTTACACCGCGTGCCAGAAGGCGGGCTACAAGCACCACGGCTACGCCGGCAACAACAAGACGATGTACTGGCGGATGTACGCCGGTCACAACTGCACCAACTACGTGGCCTACCGACTGGTGAAGGCCGGCATGCCCAACGTGCGGCCCTGGTCGGGCAGCGGCAACGCCAGCAACTGGGGTGCTGCGATGTCGAAGATCACCGACGGCACGCCGCGCGTCGGCGCGGTGGCCTGGTGGCGCGCGAACGTCCCCGGCGCGGGGTCCAGCGGCCACGTGGCCTACGTCGAGCAGGTCGTGAGCCCCACCGAGATCGTGGTCTCCGAGGACAGCTGGGGCGGGGACTTCCACTGGCGCCGGATCACCAAGTCCGGCACCGGCTGGCCGAGCGGCTTCATCCACTTCATCGACACCGAGATCGTCAACGTCGAGCCCCCGAAGATCACCGACGCGCCTGCCGTGGGATCCACGATCAGCGCGACCGGCGGCCGGTGGCAGCCCGCCGCCAACCTGCGCTACCAGTGGCTCGCCGACGGCAAGGCGGTGAGCGGCGCGACCACGTCGTCGTTCGCCCCGCCGCCTGCGCTGCGCGGCAAGCGGCTGGCCCTGCAGGTCACCGCCCAGAAGGCGGGCTACACCGCCGCCTCCGTGGTGGCCCCCGCGCCGGCGCCGGTCGCCGCGGGCACCCTCGCCGCGGCGACACCGCCCGTCATCACCGGTGAGCCCTACGTCGGGGAGGTGCTGCGGGCCGGCGGCGCGGGCTGGCAGCCGGCCGCGGAGTCGTTGGTCTATCGCTGGCTGGCCGACGGGGAGCTGATCCCCCAGCAGACCGGCCCCGAGCTCGAGCTGAGCGCCGCCCACGTCGGTCGCAGCATCACCGCGCGGGTCACCGCCCGGGCCGCCGGCTACCTGGCCGCCCAGCAGTTCTCCTCCCCGACCGCGCCCGTGCTGGCCGGCACGATCGAGGTGACCTCGCCGTACCGCGTCACCGGCCAGGTGCGCGACCAGGTGCAGGTCGGTCGACGTCTCCAGGTGGCGCCCGGCACGGTCGTGCCGGCCGAGGCCCGGGTCTCCTACACGTGGCTCCGCGACGGCGCGCCGATCCCCGGCGCCACCGGGACGACGTACGACGTGGTCGCGGCCGATCTCGGCCGCGCGATCAGCGTGCAGGTCGACCACTCCCTGGCCCGCTACAGCCCGCTGACGGCGATCGTGCCGGCCGGGCCGCGCGTGACCACGCCCGCGGAGATGCGGGTCAAGGCCGTCGGCAAGCCCCTGCGGGCCGTGGTGCGGGTCAAGCTGCTCGCGCCCGGGACGACCCCGGCAGGGTCGGTCACGATGACGGTGCAGGGGCGCGCCCAGCAGGTCGCGCTCACCGGCGGCACGGCACGGGTCGTGCTCACCGGCCTCAAGGCCGGTCAGCGCCGGATCGTGGTGCGCTACGGCGGTGTGGACCCGGTGCTGGCCACCCAGGGAGCGGTCAAGGTGTTCGTGCCGAAGCGCCCGAAGCGCCCGAAGCGCTGAGCCTCACCGGCCTGCGCAGTCAGGCCCGCGGAATCAACCCCGCGGAATCCGGTGGGGCGACACCGTGTTGGATCGGGTCATGACGACCAACGCCGATTTCTGGTTCGACCCTGCCTGCCCGTTCGCGTGGGTGACCTCGCGCTGGATCCTCGAGGTGGAGAAGGTCCGCGACATCTCCGTGACCTGGCACATCATGAGCCTGGCCTACCTCAACCAGGACAAGGACATCCCGGAGGAGTACCGCGAGTTCCTCTCGACCGCGTGGCAGCCGGTCCGGGTGTGCATGGCCGCGGAGCAGAAGCACGGCAAGGAGGTGCTGGCGCCGCTCTACACCGCGCTGGGCACCCGCCGCCACAACGGGGGCGAGGAGCTCACCCGCGAGACGATCGAGGCGGCGCTCGCCGATGCCGGGCTGCCGACCGACCTGGCCGACGCGATGGACGACTCCTCCTTCGACGAGGAGATCCGGCGCTCGCACCACCTCGGCATGGACCAGGTCGGCGACGACGTGGGCACGCCCACGATCGCGATCGAGGGGACCGCGTTCTTCGGCCCGGTCCTCACCTCGATCCCGCGCGGCGAGGAGGCCGGGAAGGTGTGGGACGGCGCGGTGGCGCTCGCGTCCTACCCCTACTTCTTCGAGCTGAAGCGCTCGCGCACCGCGCCGCTCGACTTCAGCTGAGCAGCGGGCGCGGGAACCGGCGGGCTCGACCCCGCAGGCCTCCTCGCGCATCATGGAACACATGCGTCACTCCGGACACAGCACCGGACCGGCCCCGCGCACCCGCGCGTGGCTGGTCGCCGTCGTCGCCCTGACGGGGCTCCTCGCCCCGCCGGGAGCCGCGGCGAGCCCGGGTGTCGAGCGTCTCGGGCTGGGGGCGCCCGACGCCTCCGGCGTGCGGACCGCGGAGGTCCCGCTCGAGGGGCGGCTGGTCGTGCCGGTCGCCGGCGGCGCCCGTACCCGGCAGCTCGACACCGCGGCGTACGGCATGGTGGGGGTGACCTGGCGCGGGGACCACGAGCCCGCGGTGCGGGTCCGCAGCCGCACCGACGGGTCGTGGACCGGCTGGCGTGCGCTGGAGACGCTCGAGGACGGGCCCGGGGAGACCGGTGGCGAGACCAGCAAGGCTCGCGGCACCCACCCGACGTGGGTCGGTGACTCCGACGGGGTGCAGGTCGAGGTCGCCGGGACCTCGGTGCGCCCGCGTGCCCTGACGCTGGTGCTCATCGACCCGGGGTCGCGCCCCGAGGATGCCACGACCACCCCCTCCGTGCCCGCCGCCCGGACGGCGGCGCCGGGTCTCGCACGTGCCGCGAAGCCGTCGCGGGCCCCGCGCCCGGCGCTGCGCACCCGCTCGGACTGGGGCGCCAACGAGCGCTGGCGCGACGGTCGACCGAGCTACAACCGCCAGCTCAAGCAGGTGCACATCCACCACACGGTGAACACCAACGACTACTCGCGCCGTGAGGTGCCCGGGCTGCTGCGCGGGATGTACCGCTACCACACCAAGAGCCTGGGCTGGTCCGACATCGGCTACAACTTCCTGGTCGACCGCTTCGGGCGCATCTGGGTCGGGCGCGCCGGCGGACCGGCGAACCGGGTCCGCGGCGCCCACACCCTGGGCTTCAACCACACCTCGGTCGGGATCGCGGTGATCGGCAACCACGAGACCGCGCAACCGACCCGGCGCACGATGAACGCGCTCGTCGCGCTCAGTGCCTGGAAGCTCGACAAGGCCAAGAGCGGCGCCGTGGGCCGGGTCTGGGGCCGCTCGGAGGGCAGTGACCGCTACCCGGCCCGTGCCCGGGTGCGGCTGCCGATCATCGACGGGCACCGCGACACCAACGACACCGCCTGTCCCGGACAGCTGCTCTACAACCGACTCGGCAACCTCCGCGGCCGCGCCCAGAACCGCATCGACCGCTTCTGACCCGTCGCCGAGCCGGCGCCGTTGGCGGGCGTCAGCTGCCGGTGGCGACCCCGGCGGCGACGACCGTCATCGTGACCGCCGTCGTGGCGGCCGTGATCGCGTCGCGGACCGCCTTGGCCGCCCACGCGCCCTCGGAGACCTGCTTGGCCCGCTTGCGGACCTGCCCGGCCGGCAGCCCGGCGCGGTCGACGACCTTGTGGGCGCGGTCGACGGCGGCGAGCAGCGCGACGATCGCGCCGGTGCGGGGGTCCGGGTCGCGGCCCTGCACGAGGACCGCCTCCAGCGCGCGTCGTACGTCGGCCTCGTGACGGGAGTCCGCCGCCGGCCAGGTGGTGGTCGGGAACAGCCCCAGCACGCGTCCCTCGCGGCGCTCGAGGATGCCGCGCTCGACCAGCCGCACCGAGAGCCGCTCCTGCAGGCCCTTGCCCAGGCGCCCGACGAGGTCCTGCGCCGAGCGCTCCTTCGTCGCGATCTCGGTCAGGGCCTCGCGCAGCACCGGATCCTCGACCGGGGCGCCGCCGGCGATCGTCCGCACGCGCGAGGTGCCCCATGCCGAACGCGGTCCCGGCTCCACGGCCCCGGCGAGCGCCAGCTCGAGCAGCACGGCGCCGCCCAGCAGCGGTCGCAGGTCGAGGCCCGTGGGCCCGCGCCCCGTCTCGTCGTCGAGGAGCAGCAGGAGGAGATCTTCTGCGATCAGCGTCACCATGGGCCCGACCGTAGCGCTCCCGACGCGAGTGATTCGCCGCACTCCTCCTAGGATTCGCCCATGAGCACTGTGCTGTCTGCCGTCGCCTGGCCCTACGCCAACGGGCCCCGCCACATCGGTCACGTCGCCGGTTTCGGTGTGCCCTCCGACGTCTTCAGCCGCTACATGCGCATGGCCGGCCACGACGTGCTGATGGTCTCCGGCACCGACGAGCACGGCACGCCGATCCTGGTCGCCGCCGACAAGGCCGGCGTCACTCCGGTCCAGCTGACCAACGAGAACAACCGGGTCATCGTCGAGGACCTGGTTGGCCTGGGGCTGTCCTACGACCTGTTCACCCGCACCACCACCGGCAACCACTACGCCGTGGTGCAGGAGATGTTCTCGACCGTCTACCGCAACGGCTACATGGTCGAGCAGACCACCCAGTCGGCGATCAGCCCCTCGACCGGGCGCACGCTGCCGGACCGCTACATCGAGGGCACCTGCCCGATCTGCAAGTACCCCGAGGCCCGCGGCGACCAGTGCGACAACTGCGGCAACCAGCTCGACCCCACCGACCTGATCGACCCGCGCTCGAAGATCAACGGCGAGACGCCGGAGTTCGTCGAGACCCAGCACTTCTTCCTCGACCTGCCGGCGCTCGCCGACGCGCTCGGGGAGTGGCTGGCCGGACGCGAGGCGTCCGGCACCTGGCGGCCCAACGTCATCCGCTTCTCCCTCAACATCCTCAAGGAGATCCGTCCGCGCGCCATGACGCGCGACATCGACTGGGGCATCCCGATCCCGCTGGAGGGCTGGCGCGAGCAGCCGACCAAGCGGCTCTACGTCTGGTTCGACGCGGTGATCGGCTACCTGTCCGCCTCGATCGAGTGGGCGCGGCGCAGCGGCGACCCCGACGCCTGGCGTCGCTGGTGGAACGACCCCGAGGCCCTGTCGTACTACTTCATGGGCAAGGACAACATCACCTTCCACTCCCAGATCTGGCCCGCCGAGCTGCTGGCCTACGCCGGCCAGGGCGAGCGCGGCGGCGAGCCCGGCCAGTACGGCGTGCTCAACCTGCCCACCGAGGTCGTCTCCTCGGAGTACCTCACGATGGGCGACCAGCAGTTCTCCTCCAGCCGCGGCCACGTGCTCTACGTCCGCGACTTCCTCGCCGAGTTCGGCCCCGACGCGCTGCGCTACTTCATCTGCGCCGCGGGCCCGGAGACCTCTGACGCGGCGTTCACCTGGAACGACTTCGTCACCCGCAACAACTCCGAGCTGGTGGCCGGCTGGGGCAACCTTGTCAACCGCACCGCGGCGATGATCGCCAAGAACTTCGGCGAGATCCCGGCCGCGGGCCCGCTGGAGCCGGTCGACGAGGAGGTCCTCGCGGCCGTGCGCACCGGCTTCGACACCGTCGGCGAGCTGCTGCGCCACCACAAGCTGCGCGCGGGCATCGCCGAGGCGATGCGGGTGGTCGGCGAGGTGAACAAGTACCTCACCGTCACCGAGCCCTACAAGATGAAGGACCCGAGCCAGGCCGAGCGCCTCGCCACGGTCCTGCACGTCGCGGCCCAGTGCGTGCTCGACTGCAACACGATCCTCGCGCCGTTCCTCCCGCACGCCGCCAACCGGGTGCACGCGGTCTTCGGCGGCGAGGGGGAGCTGATGCCGATGCCGCGCGTCGACGAGGTCAGCGACCTCGACCCCGGCGTGGGCCCGAACGACGAGACCTACCCGGTCATCACCGGCGACTACTCGGCCACGCCGACCTGGGAGTCCCACCCGGTCACCGTGGGCGCGAAGGTCGCCAAGCCGACGCCGGTCTTCACCAAGCTCGACCTCGACGAGGTGCTCGCCGACCGGTCCTGACGCCGAGGCCGATCGGCCCGAGCCCACGCACGCCCCGCAGCCGTCACGGCTGCGGGGCGTCGTGTCGTCCCGGGGCGGTCCAGACCGCTGAGCGGACTGCAACACTGCGGCCTCGCGGCGCGTAGAGGGGGCATGACGGTGGAGCAGCAGGACCGTGCCGACGTGGCCCCCGGCCCGGGGGGGTTCGCGGAGTTCGTGAGCGCCCGGGGTCCGGCGCTCCAGCGCTTCGCCTTCCTGCTCACCGGGTCCGCACACGATGCCGCGGACCTCGTGCAGGGCGCCCTCGAACGGGCCTGGCCACGGTGGTCCCAGCTGAGCCGGACCACCACCGCCGAGGCCTACCTGCGCCGCAGCATCGTCAATGCCTCGGTCAGCGCGTGGCGCAAGGATCGGCGCCTGGTCTCCGTGGAGGAGACCGAGCACGCGCGCCGCCCCGGCGGCCACCAGCTCGACCATGCCGCGGACGTCACCGACGCCGATCACGCCTGGCGCCTCTGCGCCGCCCTGCCGCCCCAGCAGCGGGCGGCGGTGGTGCTGCGCTTCTACGAGGACCTCTCGTTCGCGGAGGTGGCGGCGGTCCTCGACTGTCCCGAGAGCACCGCCCGCTCCCACGTCCATCGCGCGGTCGCCGCGCTCCGCCTACGACTCGAGCAGGGGACCGACCATGAGTGACGCCGCCGATCAGGACCGCCGGGCCGCGCAGGCCTTCCGCGACGCGTTCGCCCGCGAGGCCGAGACCGTGCATCCGGCACCTCTTCAGGTACGCCGCGCCTCGCGCCGCCGCTGGGTACCGCCCGTGGTCGCCGCGGCCGCGGTCCTGCTGATCGCCTCGACCGTGGTGGTCACCCTGCGCGGTGGTCCGGGCGACGTCGGATCGGCGACGGTGCAGCCCGGCGCGACCGGCTCCGCGGACCCCTCGCCCGAGGGAGTCAGCTCGGCGGGCACCGACCCGGGCCTGGCCCCTGCGCCGGGTCCGCCTCCGGAGGGGTGGCGGAGCGTGACCTTCCGCGACGTCGCGGTGGCGGTGCCGGGCGAGTGGAGCGACGGTGCCGCACCCGACCAGGCGTGGTGCGTCGACAGCAGCGTGCCCGCCGGGACCGGGGGCTACGTCGCCGTCGACAGCACCCTGCTGGGGTCAGCCGCCATCGCCTGCGGGTCCACGGGGGCGCCGGTACCCGAGGGGTTCGGGCCGGACCCGGTGGCCGGGTGGCGGCCGCACCTGCGGTTCGCCGACCTCGCGCTCGCCGGGACCGAGGCGCTCCAGGACGGGGTCACGACGTACCAGGGGTGGACGCTGCGGGTGCGCACCCTCGGGACCGTGCAGGTGGCACTGGTCACCGACGAGGCCACCGAGGCGGTGGCCTCGTCGGTGATGGCCAGCCTGACGCGCACGGAGCGCAGCGCGGAGGGCTGCGACACGCGCTCGCCCGTGCAGGCGCGCGAGCAGGTCAGCCCGGAGTCCGACGGCATCGCGGACCTGCGTCCCGAGCAGGTGGAGCGGGTCGCGCTGTGTCAGTACCTCCGCGGCAGCACCGAGGGTCCCGGTCTGATGGGCGCGCAGGTGGTGTCCGGGGAGGAGGCCGCCGGGCTCGTGCGGGCGATCCAGGACAGCCCGACGGGTGTCGGGCCGGAGACCTGCGCCGACGGGGCCGAGGCCGGTGACTCCGCGGTGGTGCTGCGACCGTTCGGCAGCGGGGAGGACGCCGGACCGGATGCTGGGCTGGACACGGGGCTGGACACGGGGCTGGGCACCGGGCTGGGCGACGTCCATTTCTACTTCGCCAGCTGCGCGGGCAACGGCTTCGACGACGGCAGCGTGCGCCGACAGCTCACCCGGGACACGTGCGCCCGGATCTTCGGCGACCCGGGCACGGCCGACCGGGTGTTCTGGACGACACTCGCGGCCAGGACCGCGCGGGTCTGTGTCCCGCCGAACAGGTAGCCGCGCGGCTGGCTAGGCTGCGCGCCATGCCCGCTGCGATGCACCTGCCCCTCTTCTACGTCCACCAGAAGTTCGCGATGACGACGAACGTCTACCGTCTCGTCGCGGCGAACCCCGACGGCTCCGAGGGGCAGCTGATGGGCCTGGCCCAGCAGAAGCGGATGGCCTTCAAGGAGCAGGTGACCTTCTACTCCGATGAGTCGAAGAGCCGCCCCGTGTTCAGCTTCCAGGCCCGCAAGAAGATCGACCTCAACGCCGGCTACGACATCCGCGACGAGGCGGGCAACCAGATCGGCTTCTTCAAGAAGGACTTCGGGGCCAGCCTGCTGCGCTCGACGTTCACCCTCGAGGGCCCCGGCTACGCCGGTACCGGCCAGGAGCGCAGCCAGGCGGTCGCGCTGATCCGTCGCTTCGCCGACATCCCGTTCCTGCCGATCCACTTCGACTTCGTCGACCCCGCGGGTCAGCCGCTGATGAGCGTCGAGCGACAGGGCTCGATCAGGGACCGCTACACCGTGCACGTGCCGAACCCCGAGGTGGACTTCCGGGTCGCCGCGGCCGTCGCGGTCGGCCTCGACGCGCTGATGCAGCGCTGAGGCGCCCCGATGCTGTTCCCCGAGTCGGTGCGCGCGGTCGCGGCCGCCGCGGGCGACCTGCCCGTCACCACCCCCGGCTACGACATCGAGGCGGCCCGGGCCGCCGCCCTTGAAGCCGCGCTCGCCGAGCCGCGCGAGGACGTCGCCGAGGTGCGCGACCTCGACGCCGACGGCGTCCGGTGCCGCCTGCACGTCCCCGAGGGCGCCGACACCGGACTGGTGCTGCACCTGCACGGCGGCGGCTTCGTCTTCCACGACGTCGACGTCCACGACGCGGCCGCCCGACGCCTGGCCAACCGCAGCGGTCTGCGGGTGCTGAGCGTGGACTACCGCCGGCCTCCCGAGCACCGCTTCCCCGCGGCGCCCGACGACGTCGACACGGTGCTGGCCTGGCTCGCGCGCGAGGACGGCGGAGCGGGACTCGCCGGCGGCGGCGCGACGTACGCCCACGGCGACAGTGCGGGCGCCAACCTCGCCCTGGTCGCCGCCCTGCGCAACCCGGGCCGGATCGCCGCGCTCGCGCTGGTCTACCCCTTCCTCGACCCGACCCAGGCGGGGGAGTCCTACCGGACCGCCGCCGACGGCTTCGACCCGGCGGAGGCCGCCTGGTACTGGCAGCAGTACGCCGCCGGCCCCGACGACCTCGAGGACCCCGACCTGGCCCCGCTGCTCTCGGACCGGCTCGGCACGCTGCCGCCGACCCTGGTGGTGACCGCCGAGCACGACCCGCTGCGCGACGAGGGCGAGGAGCTGGCCCGCCGCCTCGCGGCGGAGGGGGTCGAGGTCGTCGCGACCCGCTACCTGGGCCAGGTGCACGGGTTCTGGCGCCACAGCGATGTGTTCCCCGCCGCAGAGCCGCTCACCGTGCAGGTGGCCGGGTTCCTGCGTCTGCACGGGTGACTGGAACAATCGGCACCATGCGCGTGCACCTCGGCTCCGACCATGCCGGCCTCGACCTCAAGGACCACCTGATGAACTGGCTGGTCGACAACGGCTACGAGCCTGTCGACCACGGCCCCTTCGTCTACGACGCCCTCGACGACTACCCCGTCTTCTGCCTGCGCGCCGCCGAGGCGGTCGCCGCGGAGCGCGCCGAGGGCCTCGACAGCCTCGGCGTCGTCATCGGCGGCTCCGGCAACGGCGAGCAGATGGCGGCCAACAAGGTCCTCGGCATCCGCGCCGCGCTGGTGTGGTCGACCGAGACCGCGGTGCTCGCCCGTGAGCACAACGACGCCAACGTGGTGTCGGTCGGTGGCCGCATGCACACCCTCGAGGAGATGACCTCCTTCGTCGGTGCGTTCCTCGCGACGCCGTTCACCGGCGACGAGCGCCACGTGCGCCGCATCGGCCAGCTGAGCTCCTATGAGCAGACCCGTGAGCTCCCGCCGCTGCCCGAGTCCGCGATCAACCCGCCGGTCGACCCGCAGGCCTGAGCGACGCTCAGCGGCGCAGCCGCCGGCGCACGCCCCGCAGGACCCGGAGCCCCTGGAGGACCGGTGCGGGGACCGTCGGCTGCTGCGCGGCCGCGGCCCGAGCCGCTGCGGCCCGGGGCATCCGCTCGATGGCGCGCTCGGCAACGATGTCGGACAGCGCCTGCGTCGCCACCCGGAGCAGCTCCTCGCTGCTCGGCGCGGGGGCGTCGGAGAAGTCGGAGGCGCGGGGACGCAGGTCCTGGAGGTCGCCGTGCACCTGGACGCCGCTGGCGCTCAGGAAGTCGATGTCGGCCTCGGCGACCTCCTCGCACCACTCGCGCCACTGGGCGGGCATCTTCAGGGAGTCGCCGTCCTGGGAGCCGAGGTGGTGCAGGCCGAGCCAGGACAGGCGGACGTGCCAGGGCGACCGGGCCCCGTGGGCCCCGCGGCGCCGCTGCTCGGGCGGCGCCACCTTGTTGACCAGGCGCAGCAGGTCGGTCTGGGCGCGGCCGATGGCGGCGTTCACCGGCTCGTCCGGCTCGGTCAGCTCCGTGGCCGGGACGTCGATGGCTGCGCAGAAGCGCTCCAGCAGCGTCGGGGTCGCCGTCCGGCTCGCCGGCATGGGTACGACGTGGACCCGCTCGGGCGGCACGTGGGCCGACCAGCGCTCGAGCAGGTCGGGCAGGTCGCGTCCGGCCCAGAACACCGCGGCCGGGGCGCCCGTGCGCGTCCGCAGGGAGTCGATGAAGGCGTCGAGGTCCTGGGTGATGCCGGCCTTGACCCGCTGCTGCCAGGCCGAGGGCACGATCCGTGAGAACGAGCGCAGCGTGATCACCAGGTGCAGGCGCGAGGGGCCCGCGGCGTCGACGAAGCGCTGCACCTGCTCGACGCTCATCGGCGCCAGCCGCTCGTCGGTGACGATCGCGCGCGGCAGGGTCGACGCGGCGAGCTCGCGCTGGAAGTCATCGACGGAGCCCACGATCGCGGCCGGGTCCCGCTGCGGGTCGACCTTTTCGCGCAGCGCGAGCATCAGCCAGTAGTTGTCGCGCCGGCTGCGCGGCACCATGTCGACCCCGTGGCGCGCGAGCGCGTCGGTGGACCCGAAGAGGGTCTCCTGCAGATAGGTCGTGCCCGTCTTCGGCAGCCCGACGTGGACGAAAAGATCCCGCACCGGTTCGACCATGCGGCGGATTCTAGTGTGGGGGCGACCCCCATCCGTGGTTGCCCCGTCGAAGGAGTTCCGATTGCCCGAGGGACACACCCTGCACCGTCTCGCCGGCCAGCTGCGACGTGTGTTCGCCGGCAGCGCCGTGCGGGTCGGGAGCCCGCAGGGGCGCTTCGCGGAGTCCGCCGCCCTGCTCGACGGCAGCGTCCTGGAGGGCGCCGAGGCCTGGGGCAAGCACCTGTTCGTCGAGTTCGCCGGGGAGCGGTTCGTCCACGTCCACCTCGGCCTCTACGGCAGGTTCGACGTGCACGACGGACTCGACCCGGAGGTCGAGGAGGTCCCCGACCCGGTGGGCCAGGTGCGCCTGCGGCTGGTGCGCGCGGACGCCACGGCGTACGCCGACCTGCGCGGCGCGACGGCGTGCGAGCTGCTCACCGCCGCGCAGCGCGAGGCGATCATCGAGCGGTCCGGACCGGACCCGCTGCGGGCGGACGCCGACCCGGACCGCGCGTGGGAGCGGATCCGTCGCAGCCGCTCGCCGATCGGCGGGCTGCTGATGGACCAGTCGGTCCTCGCAGGCGTCGGCAACGTCTACCGCGCCGAGGTGCTGTTCCGGCACCGCATCGATCCGCTGCGACCGGGCAACACCCTGCGCCAGGGGCAGTTCCGCGCGATCTGGGACGACCTGGTCGAGCTGATGGCCGAGGGCGTGCGCACCGGGCGCATCGACACCGTGCGGCCCGAGCACACGCCGGAGGCCATGGGGCGCGCGCCGCGGCGCGACGACCACGGCGGTGAGGTCTACGTCTACCGGCGCCAGGGCCAGCCCTGCCTGGTGTGCGGCGCGTCGGTCCGCACCGAGGTCCTCCAGGGGCGCAACCTGTTCTGGTGCCCGCGGTGCCAGCCGCGGTTCCGCTCGCGGGCCGTACAGTGACCTCCACCCCCACGAAGGACACCCGCCCGATGGACGCGTCGTTACCCGCTGCCGGCCGCCCGCGGCCGTCGCTGGTCAAGCGCGTCCAGACGTCGTGGAACCGCGGTCTGCTGCACGAGTACCGTCTGGTCGGCGCGCTGGCGCTGGTGACCGCGCTGCTGCCGGGCGCCGTCGCGATCTCGCCCGGCGACGTGCCGATGAACCTGTTCATGGTGCCGATGCTGATCGGCAGCCTCGTGCTCGGGCCGCGTCAGCTGCACTGGTTCGTGATCTGGGTGCTGGTCATGCTGCTGTTCGCGCTGACCATGGAGCCGTCCATCACGGGGCGCACGGCGGCCTCGGTCGGCGTGCTGTTCCTGATGGCCCTGATCGTGCTGCTGTCGTCGTTTCGCCGCTCGCGGCTGGGCGTGGCCGGCGCGATGGGCGAGTCGATGCTGGTGGACCTGCGCGACCGGATCATCAACCAGGGCGGCGTGCCGACCCTGCCCCGCGGCTGGCGGGTGGAGTCGGCGCTGCGCTCGGCCGGCGGTACGCCGTTCGCCGGCGACTTCATGGTCGCCACGATGCCGGAGTCGCACCGCATCGAGATGGTCGTCGTCGACGTGTCCGGCAAGGGCGAGCAGGCCGGCACCCGGGCGCTGATGCTGTCCGGCGCGTTCGGCGGCCTGCTCGGGGCGCTGCCGCCCGAGCAGTTCCTGCCCTGCGCCAACGACTACCTGCTGCGCCAGGGCTGGGGCGAGGGGTTCGCGACCGCCATCCACCTCTCCGTGGACCTGCGCTCGGGTGACTTCGCGGTCCGCAGCGCTGGCCACCCGCCGGCCCTGCACCGCGCCGCCGGGTCCGGGCGCTGGAGCATCCTGGAGAGCTCCGGCCCGGTGCTCGGGCTGATCGCCGACGCCGAGTTCGTCGGCGTGCACGGCGTCCTGGACCACGGCGACGCGGTCCTGCTCTACACCGACGGCATGGTCGAGGAGCCGCGTCGCGACATCGAGCTCGGCATCGACCGGCTGCTGGGTCAGGCGGAGGGGCTGCTGCGCGGCGACTTCGCCGGCGCGGCCGACCTGCTGGTCGACGCGCTGGGCTCGCGCGCGGACGACCGCGCGGTGCTGGTGCTCAACCGGCTGTGAGTCGCCGGCGCCCCGGGCGCCGGAGCCCGGGCCCGTTTGGGGCGCAGCGGGCGCGGTGTGGCACCATGACTTCCGGTCTGGGTGCGCGCACGCGTGTCACGACCAGTGCGGATGTAGCTCAATGGTAGAGCCCCAGTCTTCCAAACTGGCTACGCGGGTTCGATTCCCGTCATCCGCTCCGAGGAGTCGTCCGGGCCGTCCAACACGGCTCGGAGGACGACTTGTGCGGGGCGTAGCGTAGTGGCTAGCGCGCCTGCTTTGGGAGCAGGAGATCGCAGGTTCGAGTCCTGTCGCCCCGACGCACTGACCACCACCATCACTCACGGCGATCCCTGCGGGTCGCCACGAATCAGATTGACAGGAGACAGCCTGTGAAGAGCGCCGTCGAGACCTTGAGCCCGACCAGGGCCAAGCTGACCGTCGAGGTGCCCTTCGAGGAGCTCAAGCCGAGCCTCGACGCGGCGTACAAGCGGATCGCCCAGCAGATCAACGTCCCCGGCTTCCGCCGCGGGAAGGTGCCCCCGATGGTCATCGACCGTCAGGTGGGCCGCGCTGCGGTGCTCGACGAGGCCGTCAACGAGGTGCTCCCGAAGAAGTACGTCGAGGCGCTCGAGGCCAACTCCCTCCAGCCGCTCGCGCAGCCGGAGATCGAGGTGACGCGCTTCGAGGACAACGAGGCGCTCGAGTTCACCGCCGAGGTCGACGTCAAGCCCGAGATCGAGCTCCCGGCCTACGAGGGCCTCGAGGCCGAGGTCGAGGACATCGAGGTCTCCGACGAGGACGTCGAGGAGCAGGTCAACGCGCTGCGTGAGCGCTTCGCGACCCTGCGCGACGTCGAGCGGCCCGCCGCCGACGGCGACTTCGTGGTGCTCGACCTGGTGGCGACCAAGGACGGCGAGACCGTCGACGGCGCCGAGGTCAGCGGCATGTCCTACCAGGTCGGCCGCGGCGGCATGATCGACGGCCTCGACGAGGCCCTGGTCGGCCTCTCGGCCGGCGAGGAGAAGGTCTTCACCTCCGAGCTCGTCGGTGGCGACCTGGTCGGCCAGCAGGTCGAGGTGGCCGTCAAGGTCTCCCAGGTCCAGGAGCAGGAGCTCCCCGAGTACGACGACGAGTTCGCCCAGCTCGCCTCGGAGTTCGACACCGTCGAGGAGCTCAGCGTCGACGTGCGCGAGCGCCTCGGCCGCGGCAAGCGCCTCGAGCAGGCCGCTGCCGCCCGCGACGCCGTCCTCGAGGCGCTGCTGGAGAAGGTCGAGATCCCGCTGCCCGAGAGCATCGTCACCGACGAGCTCAACGCGCGCCGCCAGAACATCGAGCAGCAGCTCGCCTACGCCGGCATCACGATGGAGAAGTACCTCGAGGACGAGGGCCAGACCATCGACGAGTTCGAGGCCGAGCTCGAGCGCCGGGTCCGCGACGCGGTCGCCGCCCAGTTCATCCTGGACGAGATCGCGAAGAAGGAGGAGCTCGGGATCGACCAGAACGAGCTCACCCAGCACATGATCCGACGCGCCCAGCAGTCCGGCCAGGACCCGCAGGAGTTCGTCAACCACATGGTCGAGCACAACCACATCCCCGACCTCGTGCAGGAGATCCTGCGCGGCAAGGCGCTGGCGACCCTGGTCGAGGCGGCCGTGGTCAAGGACGCCTCCGGCAACGTGGTGGACCTGAAGAACCTGCGTCCCGACGGCTCCATCGGTGAGCCCGCCGACGAGACCGAGGCCGGCGAGGAGTCCGCCGACGCCGCGTCCGAGGACGAGGCGAAGGACGACGCGGAGAAGTCCGCCGAGGCCTGATCCTCCAGCGACACCGACAACGCCCTCCCGGTCCGCCGGGAGGGCGTTGTGCGTTCGCGCACCCGGCGCGCGCGACGACGAAATCCGCTGTCGGCGAACAGTGGGGGATAGACCGTGGAACTGTCCGGCCCACGGGCTAGGGTCGCAGCGTGACCCAGAACTCGAGCCCCTCGTACGACCACCAGATGGGCGGTGGCGGCGGCATCAACGTCCTCGACGACCACATCTACCAGCGTCTGCTCCGCGAGCGCATCGTGTTCCTCGGTTCCGAGGTCCGCGACCAGAACGCCAACGCGATCTGCGCCCAGCTGCTGCTGCTGTCGGCGGAGGATCCCGAGGCCGACATCTTCCTGCACATCAACAGCCCCGGTGGCTCGGTGGACGCCGGCATGGCGATCTACGACACGATGAACTACATCCCCAACGACGTCGCGACCGTGGGCATGGGCCTGGCTGCGTCGATGGGGCAGTTCCTGCTCTGCGCCGGCACCAGGGGCAAGCGCTACGCCCTGCCGCACGCCCGGATCATGATGCACCAGCCCTCCTCGGGCATGGGCGGCTCCGCCTCGGACATCAAGATCCAGGCCCAGCAGTCGCTGCACATCAAGAAGGTGCTGCTCCAGCTCATCTCCGAGCACACCGGCCAGAGCGTCGAGCAGGTCGAGGCCGACGCCGACCGTGACCGCTGGTTCACCGCCCAGGAGGCGCTCGAGTACGGCCTGGTCGACAAGGTCGTCAAGAGCGCCCGCGAAGCCGCCGACGACGGCCGCCCGGCCCACACGAAGGACTGACGACATGTCCCAGATTCCCCAGGGCACCCACAGCCCCGAGCTCAGCCCGTCGATGAACTACTACATCCCCCAGTGGGAGGAGCGGACGTCGTACGGCTTCCGCCGCATCGACCCCTACGCCAAGCTGTTCGAGGACCGCATCATCTACCTCGGCACGCCGATCTCCGACGACGTGGCCAACGCCGTGATCGCCCAGCTGCTGTGCCTGCAGTCGATGAACCCCGACCAGGACATCAGCATCTACATCAACAGCCCCGGTGGCTCCTTCACCGCGCTGACCGCCATCTACGACACGATCGGGTTCATCAAGCCCGACGTGCAGACGGTGTGCATCGGCCAGGCGGCGTCGGCCGCTGCGGTGCTGCTGGCCGCCGGTGCCCCCGGCAAGCGCCTGGCGCTGCCGAACAGCCGGATCCTCATCCACCAGCCCTACACCGAGGGCACGTTCGGCCAGACCTCCGACATCGAGATCCAGGCCAACGAGATCCTGCGCATGCGCGCGCTGCTCGAGGCGATGCTCAGCAAGCACAGCGGCCGGCCGATCGAGGAGGTCAGCCGCGACATCGAGCGCGACAAGATCCTCACCGCGGACGCGGCGGTCGAGTACGGGCTGATCGACTCGGTGCTCGAGTCGCTCAAGACCAGCCCCGTCCTCACCGCTCCCTGATCACCCGCCATGCCGGTACGCCGTGTCCGGGTCCCGACCGGGACCCGGCACGGGGTACCGTCGTCGAAGTTTCGCTCGCGTTGAGGAGGATGACCGTCCGTGGCACGTATCGGTGACGGTGGCGACCTGTTGAAGTGTTCCTTCTGCGGGAAGAGCCAGAAGCAGGTCAAGAAGCTGATCGCGGGCCCCGGGGTCTACATCTGCGACGAGTGCATCGACCTCTGCAACGAGATCATCGAGGAGGAGCTGAGCGAGGGCGCCGAGGTCAGCCTCGAGGAGCTGCCCAAGCCCCGCGAGATCTTCGAGTTCCTCAACTCCTACGTGATCGGCCAGGAGCAGGCGAAGAAGTCGCTCGCCGTGGCCGTGTACAACCACTACAAGCGGGTCCAGTCCGGCATCCAGCCCGCCTCGGGCAAGCACAGCAAGGAAGAGGCCGTCGAGGTCGCGAAGTCCAACATCCTCGTGGTGGGACCGACCGGCTGCGGCAAGACCTACCTGGCCCAGACGCTGGCGCGGATGCTCAACGTCCCGTTCGCGATCGCCGACGCCACGGCGCTGACCGAGGCCGGCTACGTCGGCGAGGACGTCGAGAACATCCTGCTCAAGCTGATCCAGGCGGCCGACTACGACGTCAAGAAGGCCGAGACCGGGATCATCTACATCGACGAGATCGACAAGGTGGCCCGCAAGGCGGAGAACCCCTCGATCACGCGCGACGTGTCCGGCGAGGGCGTGCAGCAGGCGCTGCTGAAGATCATCGAGGGCACCACCGCCTCCGTGCCGCCGCAGGGCGGTCGCAAGCACCCGCACCAGGAGTTCATCCAGATCGACACGACGAACATCCTGTTCATCGTGGGCGGCGCCTTCGCCGGGCTGGAGAACATCATCGAGCAGCGGGTCGGCAAGAAGACCCTCGGCTTCACCGCCGAGGTCCGCAGCGAGACCCAGCGCGAGGCCGACGACCTGCTGGCGCTGGTGCGTCCCGAGGACCTCACCAAGTTCGGCCTGATCCCCGAGTTCATCGGGCGCCTGCCGCTGATCGCGAGCGTCACCAAGCTCGACCAGGCGGCCCTGGTGCAGATCCTGACCGAGCCCCGCAACGCGCTGGTCAAGCAGTACCAGAAGCTCTTCGAGCTCGACGGTGTCGAGCTGGAGTTCGCCGACGACGCCATCGCGGCCATCGCCGACAAGGCCATGGAGCGCGGCACCGGCGCCCGCGGCCTGCGCGCGATCATCGAGGAGGTCCTCCTCCAGGTGATGTACGACGTGCCCTCGCGCGGTGACGTCGCGAAGGTCATCGTGACCGGCGCGGTCGTCGCGGGCGAGGAGGCGCCGACCCTGGTCCCGCGCGCGGCCGAGAAGAAGAAGAAGTCCGCCTGATCGGGTCCCGGCCGGACCGCGTCCGGCCGGTGCCCGCCAGTCCGGGGGATTCCCGGCGCGGCCTCGCCCGGCGACGATAGGCTGATTCCTCATCAATCTCGGCGGAGGGCAGCGGTGAGCAAGGAGCACAGACGACCGCTCTTGGCGTTCCTGGTGCTGGTCCTCGCCTGCGCGCTGGTGCTCGTGCACGGGTTGCGCAGCGAGGCACTGCGCAGCATCCTCCAGGTCGCACCCGCCGTCGTCGTCGCGGGCGCCGAGTTCGTCGAGCGCGCCGAGCGCGGCACCGGCTCGGCCGGTGCCGCCCTCCCCGGAAGTGCGGGTGCCGAGCAGGCGCCCGCCCCCGCCCTCGGCTCCGGCACGACGGGGCAGCGCGACCGCGCCACCGACCGCGCCCCTGACCGCGACGGTGCCGGGGACCGCGACCACGTGCGTCCGGCGACGACCGTCGTGCACGACCCGGCACCGGACCGGGACCCCCGCGGGCCGTCCGGCAAGGACCGCGACCACCAGGGCCACCAGGGCCACGGTGGGAAGTCGGGTCACGGTGAGAAGTCGGGCCAGGGCAAGGGTCGCCACGGCGGCCGCGACGGGCGCCACCACGACGGACGTCACCACGACGGTCCCCGTCACGGCCACCACCAGCTCAGCCACGGCGACGGCCACCGCGGCGGGCACCGAGACGGGCACAGCCAGGCCAAGGACTCCCGGCACGGCCACCCCGGCGGCAAGGGCAGGGGCGAGCGCGGCGGGCAGCGCGGAGGCGACCACCACGCCCAGGGCCACGGCGAGGGCCGCAGCAAGGGTCACGGCGAGCCCGGCCGCGGCGGGGGACGCAGCAAAGGCCACGGCCGGCACTAGGACGCCTGGGCGTCCCGGCCGGCCGCGGCCCTCAGCGGCTGCGGTGCGGGGGCAGGATCAGCCCTGCTCCTCCACGGGCGCGAGCTCGGCGGTGACGTCCAGCTCGCTCGCCTCCGCCGACTCGGTGAACACCAGGTCGCCGGTGATCTTGCCGGTCTTGCGCAGGTCCTCGGTCGCCAGCGCCGCGGCCCGGACGAGCGCGGCCGGGCCGGTGACCTCGACGCGCGAGAGCGGTGCGCGCATGGAGACCTTGGCCTGCGACTTCGCGCCGCGGATGCCGGCCAGCACCGAGGCCACCGCGTCGACGGTCGACGGGTCGGCCGCGGCAGCAGAGCCCAGGTCGAGCTCGGTCGGCCACGGGGCGAGGTGCACCGAGCCCTCGCGCCACCACGACCAGACCTCCTCGGTCACGTAGGGCAGGAACGGCGCGAGCAGGCGCAGCTGGACCTCGAGCGCGATCGCCAGGGTGGCCTTGGCCGAGGCCGTGGCCGCGCCGCCGTCCTCGGCGTACGCCCGCTCCTTGACCAGCTCGAGGTAGTCGTCGCAGAACTCCCAGAAGAACTTCTCCACGGCCTCGAGGGCGGTGGTGTAGTCGTAGGCGTCGAAGGCCTCGGTGGCCTTGCGGATCACCAGCGCGAGCCGGCCCAGGAGGGCGCAGTCGAGCGGCTCGGAGACCTCGAAGGCGTTCAGCTCGGTCGCGCCGACGCCGCCGATGACGAACTTCGAGGCGTTGAGGACCTTCATCGCGAGGCGGCGCCCGACCTTCATCTGGCTCTCGTCGAACGGCGAGTCCAGGCCGGGGCGCGACATCGCCGCGCGCCAGCGCACCGCGTCGGCGCCGAACTTGTCGAGGATCTCGGTCGGCACGACGACGTTGCCCTTGGACTTCGACATCTTCTTGCGGTCGGGGTCGACCACGAAGCCGGAGATCAGCGCGTGGCTCCACGGCGTGACGCCGTGCTCGAAGTGGGCGCGCACCACACGGGAGAACAGCCAGGTGCGGATGATGTCGTGGGCCTGGGTGGCCAGGTCCATCGGGAAGACCCGCTCGAACAGGTCGTTGTCGGACTCCCAGCCGCCGGCGATCTGCGGGGTCAGCGAGGAGGTCGCCCAGGTGTCCATGACATCGGGGTCGCCGATGAAGCCGCCGGGCTTGCCGCGCTGTTCGGGCTCGTAGCCGCGGGGCGCGTCGGTCGAGGGGTCCACCGGCAGCTCGGCCTCGGTCGGCAGCAGCGGGTGGGCGTAGTCCGGCTCGCCCTCGGCGTCGAGGGGGTACCAGACCGGGAACGGGATGCCGAAGAACCGCTGGCGCGAGATCAGCCAGTCGCCGTTGAGGCCGCCGACCCAGTTGTCGTAGCGGTGCTTCATGTAGCCGGGGACCCAGGTGATGTCGTTGCCGCGGTCGACCAGCTCGGTGCGCAGCGCGGTGTCGCGCCCGCCGTTGCGGATGTACCACTGACGGGTGGCGACGATCTCGAGCGGCTTGTCGCCCTTCTCGTAGAAGTTCGTCATCCGCTGCGTCGGCTTCGGCTCGCCGTCCAGGTCGCCGGACTCGCGCAGCTTGGTGACCATCGCCTCGCGGGCGCTGAAGGCGGTCTTGCCGGCCAGGTCGGCGTACGCCGCGGCGGCGGGCTCGTGGGCCAGCCACTCCGGGGTCTCGCGCAGCAGCCGGCCGTCGCGGCCGATCACCGTGCGGACCGGGAGCTGGAGCTCGCGCCACCACTGCACGTCGGTGAGGTCGCCGAAGGTGCAGCACATGGCGATGCCGGCACCCTTGTCCATCTCGGCGGCCGGGTGGGCCAGGACGGGGATCTCGACGCCGAAGACCGGGCTGGTGACGGTGGTGCCGAACAGGGCGGCGTAACGCTCGTCGTCGGGGTGCGCGATCAGCGCGACCACGGCCGGGATCAGCTCGGGGCGGGTGGTCTCGATGTGGATCGGCTCGCCGTCGGGACGGTGGAACGCGACGCGGTGGTAGGCGCCGGCGTACTCACGGGCCTCGAGCTCGGCCTGGGCCACGGCGGTCTGGAAGGTGACGTCCCACAGGGTCGGCGCCTCCTGGAGGTAGGCCTCACCACGGGCGAAGTTGCGCAGGAACGCGCGCTGGCTGGCGGTCTGCGCCTTCGGGCCGATCGTCGTGTAGTGCTGCTTCCAGTCCACCGAGAGGCCGAGGGTGCGCCACAGCGACTCGAAGACCTTCTCGTCCTCGACGACGAGGCGCTCGCACAGCTCGACGAAGTTGGGTCGGCTGATCGGCACCTGACGCTTGGCGTCCGGCTTGGCCGGCGGGTTGAAGTCGGGGTCGTAGGGCAGCGAGGGGTCGCAGCGCACGCCGAAGTAGTTCTGCACCCGGCGCTCGGTGGGCAGGCCGTTGTCGTCCCAGCCCATCGGGTAGAAGACCGTCTTGCCCTGCATGCGCTGGTAGCGCGCGATCAGGTCGGTGTGGGTGTAGGAGAAGACGTGGCCCACGTGCAGGCTGCCGCTGACCGTGGGCGGCGGGGTGTCGATGGAGTACACGTTGGCGCGCGGCTGGGTGCGGTCGAAGGCGTAGGTGTCCTGCTCCTTCCACCGCTGCGACCACCGGGCCTCGAGGCCCTCCAGCGCAGGCTTCTCCGGTACGACGACCGCGCGAGGGGCGCTGGTCGTGTCAGGGGCCTGGTCGTGCTGGGTCTCGGTCATGGGCGAAATCCTAGAGCGACGGACCTCACCTGCGAAAACCGGTTGCCGCGGGGCTGCGGAGGGGTCAGGGTCTGGGTCCATGAGCGAGCAGCCACAGGTCGTGCCGGCCGGCGGCCCGGGGGAGCCGGTGGTCGAGCTCTTCGAGGACCCGGCGGCGTTCCTGGCCGTCGCCGAGCCGGTACTCGGCGAGGCGCCGGTGCTGACGACGGTCGTGGCCACGGTGACCCGGCGCGCGGTCGAGCACGGCGGCGTCGTCTCCTCCGGGCCGGTGTGGTGGGCGGTTGTCCGGGACGGGCCGGGGGAGGGCGCGGCGGTGCTCGGGGTGGCGATGCGGACCCTGCCGATCGCGCCGCACTGGGTCTACGTGCTGCCGATGCAGCCCGCCGCGGCGCGGGCGCTGGCCCGGGCCCTGCATGCCCGCGGCGAGGAGGTCACGGCCGTCAACGGCGCCACGCCTGCCGCGCGTGACCTGGCCGAGGAGCTCGCCCGGCTGGGCGGCGGCGTGGTACGGGTCGAGGAGCACGTGCGGCTGCACCTGCTCGGCGACCTCGTCGAGCCCGCTCCGGTGCCCGGCCGGCTGCGGGTGGCCGACCGGGACGATCTCGCCCTGGCGCTGGCGTGGTTCGCGGCGTTCGAGGGCGACGCGGCCCGCCAGGCCGGCCGCGATCCGCATCCCGCGCCACCGGAGCTGAGCGACGTGGACGCGATGCGCCAACGGATCGACCAGGGCCGGGTGTGGCTGTGGGAGGACGAGCAGGGACGGGTGGTGCACCTGAGCGCCGCGAACCCGCCGGCGTACGGCGTGGCCCGGATCGGCCCGGTCTTCACCCCGCCCGAGCAGCGCGGTCGCGGCTGGGCCAGCAACGCGGTCGCCGAGGTCTCGCGGATGCTGCGGGCCCAGGGCAACGAGGTGTGCCTGTTCACCGACCAGGCCAACCCGACCTCGAACGGCGTCTACGCCAGGCTCGGGTTCCGCCCGGTGGTCGACCTGGAGAACCTGCGCATCGACCCTCAGCCGCGTGACGGGCCGCGTGACGGGCCGCGATAGGGCTTGGCCGACCCCTCGGCGATCCCCTTGCGGATCTTCTTCTCCACCATCCCCGCGATCCGGTTGGGCAGCCGCGGGACCGGGGCGTCGCTGAACCAGTCGGCCTCGAACCAGCCGCGCTCGTGCCAGTACGCCGCGTCGACCGGGCCCTCCTCGCGGCCGCCCTCGACCAGCAGCCGGGCGACGCGGAAGCCGATCAGGTCGGCGGTCGTGGGGCGCGGCTCGACCGGGTGGGTCGCCGCCTCGCGCAGGGTGGCGGCCAGGTCCTCGAGGTCGGCGTCCACCCGGGCCCGGTACGGCGCCTTGGCCAGGCCGGGACCGTTGACGCCGAGCTGACCGACGGTGTGGAAGCCCCAGCGGCGCACCGCGGTCTGCAGGTAGCCCAGCGCGGCGTCATGGCCCGCGCCCGCGGCGGTGGAGAGCAGGGCGGCGGGCTTGCCGACGTACGCCGGGCGGTGGATGAGGTAGGCGAAGTGGTCGACGAACCGCTTCATCGTCGCCGAGACGTGGAAGGAGTGCACCGGCGTCGCGAACAGCACCAGGTCGGCGTCGTCCATCACCTGCCGCGCGGGCGCCGCGCGGTCGTAGGAGGGGCACGCCTGCTCGCCCTCGGTCATGCAGGCCAGGCACGCCGGGCAGCTCGGCCCGAGCCCGAGGTCGTCGGTGGCCACGACGCCCACCTCGACCGGCCCGTGGATGCGCATCCGCTCGACCAGTTCCTCGACCAGCCGGCCGGTGGTCCCCGCCGTGCCGTGCCCCGTGCCCATCACCACGCCCAGGCGCATGCCGGACTCCTCTCGTCGAGGAGTTGTATATCGTATAAAGCGCGCGGGCTCACGCCTCACCAGACCAGGACCGCCTTGACGACGCGGCCGGCGTGCAGGTCCTCGACGGCCCGGTTGATGTCGGCGAACGGGTAGGTCGTCACCAGGTGGTCGAGGTCGAAGCGGCCGGCCTCCCGCATCGCGACCAGGCGCGGCACCATCTCCAGCGGGTCGGAGTCGCCCTCGACCGACGAGGTGAGCGTCTTGCCGCCCTGGAGCAGGTCGACCGCGTCGACGGCGTACTCCTCGGCGCCGAGCCCGAGCGCGACCAGGGTGCCGCGCGGGGCCAGTGCCTGCATCGCCTCGCGCACGACCGAGGGGGCCGCGGTGGTGTCGATGGCGTACGTCGCGCCGCCGCCGGTCAGCTCGCGCAGCCGGTCGACGACCGAGGCGCCCTGGAGGGTCGAGGGGTCGAGGGGTGTCGCGCCGAGCGCGGCGGCTGCCTCGAGGCGCGAGGGGAGGAGGTCGACGGCGACCACGGTGTCGACGCCCTCCGCGACCGCGGCGGCGATCGCGGCCAGGCCTACCGCGCCGGCGCCGTGCACGACCAGGCTGTCCCCGGGCCCCGGGCGCAGCACGTTGAGCACGGTGCCGGCGCCGGTCTGGAACGCGCAGCCGTACGGCGCGAGCAGGGTCAGGTCCAGGGACGGGTCGACGACCACGCAGTTGTCCGGGTGGGCGATCGCATGGCGGGCGAAGGAGGACTGGCCGAAGAACGAGCCGAGCACCGGCTGGCCGGCGCGGTGGTGGGTGGTCGACCCGTCCGGGCGGTAGCCCAGGTAGTTGAGGACCAGGGTCTGCTCGCAGTGCCCGACGTGCCCGGCCCGGCAGGCCGCGCAGGTGCGGCACGAGCGCAGGCTGAGGACCACGTGGTCGCCCACCTCGATCCCGCTGACCTCGGCGCCGACGCGCTCCACGACGCCGGTGCCCTCGTGGCCGAAGACGTTCGGGAACATCTCGGCCGGCAGCATGCTGCGCATCGTGACGTCGGTGTGGCACAGGCCGGTCGCGACGATGCGGACCAGCACCTCATCGGGTCGCGGGTCGTCGAGCTCGACCTCGCTGAGGGTGAACTCCTGGCCGGGGGACTCGACGAGCGCGACGGTGGTCTGCATGGCGGACAACCTAGAACGTGTTCTCGTTGTTGTCGCCCCTCCGCGCCGCCACCGCCCACGACCGGCCCGCGGAGGCGGCGCCGCGGGGGCGGGCGGCGGGGGCGCCTAGACTCGTGCCGCGATGAGCCAGACCCCCGATGCCCCCGACGGGCCACGTTTCGCCCAGACCTTCGACGAGGTCGAGGACGCCCTGCTGTCCCGGTGGCCCGAGACCCGGCTCGAGCCCTCGCTCGACCGGATCCGCGCCTTCGTCGACCTGCTCGGCGACCCCCAGCACACCTACCCGGTCATCCACCTGACCGGCACCAACGGCAAGACCTCCACCTCGCGGATGATCGATGCGCTGCTGCGCGCGCTCGACCTGCGCACCGGCCGGTTCACCAGCCCGCACGTGGAGCGGATGAGCGAGCGGATCAGCATCGACGGCGAGCCGCTGCCCGACGAGGACTTCGTGCGCGCCTTCAACGACGTCGCGCCGTACACCCACCTCGTCGACGCGGCCAGCGAGCACCCCCTGTCGTTCTTCGAGGTCGTGGTCGCGATGGCCTTCGCCGCGTTCTCCGACGCCCCGGTCGAGGCCGCCGTCGTCGAGGTCGGGATGGGCGGCTCGTGGGACGCCACCAACGTCGCCGACGCGGCGGTCGCCGTGGTGCTGCCGATCGCCCTGGACCACGCCCGCTACCTCGGCGGGACGCCCGCCGAGATCGCCGTCGAGAAGGCCGGGATCATCAAGCCCGGCTCGACGGTGGTGATCGCCGAGCAGCAGCCCGACGTGGCCGTCGTGCTGCTGGAGCGCGCCACCGAGGTCGGCGCCACCGTCGCCCGCGAGGGCATGGAGTTCGGTGTCGTCCACCGGGTCCCCGCCGTGGGTGGGCAGCTGGTGACGCTGCAGGGCCTGCGCGGGCGCTACGAGGACCTGTTCCTCCCGCTGCACGGCGCCCACCAGGCGCAGAACGCCGCCGTCGCGCTCGCCGCGGTCGAGGCCTTCATCGGCGGCGAGGAGCCGCTGGCCGACGACGTCGTACGCCGCGCCTTCGCCGAGGTGACCTCCCCGGGTCGCCTCGAGGTCGTGCGCCGCTCGCCGACGATCGTCCTGGACGCCGCCCACAACCCGCACGGCGCCGAGGCGCTGGGCGCGGCGCTGGAGGACTCCTTCGCCTTCGACCCGCTGATCGGCGTGATCGGCGTGATGGGGGACAAGGACGCCGAGGGGCTGCTCGCGGCGCTGGAGCCGCGCCTGGCCCACGTCGTGTGCACGCGTGCATCCACCGACCGCGCCACCGACCCCGAGGCGCTCGGCGAGATCGCCCGCGAGATCTTCGGCGAGGACCGGGTCTCGGTCGTGCCGCGGCTCGCCGACGCCCTCGACGTGGCCGCCGGCCTGGCCGAGTCCGGCGAGGGGCAGCGCTCCTCGGTCGGCACCGGTGCGGTGCTGGTCACCGGGTCGGTCATCACCGTGGGCGAGGCCCGCACTCTCCTGGGAGGAGCCAAGTGAGCGACGAGACGTCCGTGAACCCCGAGCGCACCCGCTCCCCGCGCCGCGGCATGTGCGCGGCGATCCTCGCCCTCGAGGCCATCGTCCTGGGCCTGACCACGCCGGTGATGGTGGCGGTCTCCGACGTCGACGTCGCCTCGGCGCTGGTGGTCGGCATCGGCCTGACCGTGGTGTGCCTGCTGCTCGCCGGCATGCTGCGCCGCGAGTGGGCCTACGCCGCCGGCTGGGTCGTGCAGGTCGCGGCGATCGCGCTGGGCTTCGTGGTCCCGATGATGTTCGTGCTCGGCGCGATCTTCGCGCTGCTGTGGGGCACGGCCTACTTCCTCGGCAAGCGCATCGAGCGCGAGCGCGCTGCCGCCTGGGCCGCCTGGGACGCCCAGCAGGAGCACTGACCCCTCGCCGAGTCGGCGCTCGTGGTGGCGCTCAGCCGCGCAGCGCGCGGGCCAGGACCGCGAGTGCGTGGTCGAGCTGACCGTCGTCCAGGGAGCCACCGAAGCCCACGACCAGTCCGTGTCGGACGTGGGTGCGGCACTGGTCGGCCAGCAGGGGTACGTCGTAGCCCGCCGCGCGGCCGGCCTCGTGTGCGGCCAGCGCCTGCTCGCGCGGCATCACGAACGTCGCGTACATCCCCGCGACCGGCCCGGTGAGCTCGCCGTACGGCGCGAGCGCGTCGACCACGCGGCCCGCGCGGTCGGCGTACACCCGGCGCGCGGAGCGGACCACCTTGTCGACGTAGCCGTCGCGCAGCAGGGCGAGGAGCGCGCGCTGCACCGGCCACGGCGGTGAGTCGTGGGTGATCGCGCGCTGGTGCGCGATGCGCTCGCGGATCCCCGCCGGCGCGACCAGCCAGCCCAGCCGCATGCTCGGCGCGACCGACTTGCTGGCGGTGCCGAGGTAGACGACGCGCTCGCGGTCGAGGCCGGCGAGCGCAGGCACCGGCGCGACGTCGTAGCGCAGCTCGGAGTCGTAGTCGTCCTCGATCACGACCGCGCCGGCGCGGCGGGCGCTCGCCAGCAGCGCGACCCGGTGGGCGGCGGGCATGGTGCGTCCGAGCGGGTGCTGGTGTGCGGGGGTGACGTACGCCGCGACCGTCCCGGCGAGGTCGGGCACCTCCAGGGCGGGCACATCGCGGACCCCGCGCCCGGTGGCGGCCACGGTCACCGCGGCGGCGCGATAGCCCGGGTCCTCCACGGCGACCGGGCCCGCGGGCAGGGCGCCGAGCGCGTGGCGCAGCCCGTCGGTGGTGCCGGCGGTGAGCAGCACCTCGTCGGGGTCGCAGACGACCCCGCGGACGTGCGCGAGCCGCTCGGCCAACGCGGCGCGCAGCGCGGGGAGGCCGCGCGGGTCGTCGTACCCGGCCGGCGGACGCGCGGTGGAGACCTCGCGCCAGGCGCGGCGCCACAGCGCGGCGTGGCGGGGGTCGATCCACGGGGTGCCGGTGCTGAGCCGCAGCAGGCCAGGCTCCGCCGGAGCGGTACGCCGGGTGGGCGGGGTGCTCGCGAGCGGCGGCGCGGCGGACACGAAGGTTCCGGACCCGTGGCGTCCCTCCAGCCACCCCTCGGCGACCAGCTGGGCGTAGGCCTGCTCGGTCACCGACCGTGCGACCCCGAGGTCGGCCGCGAGCGCCCGGCTGCTGGGCAGGCGGGTCCCGGCCGCGAGGCTCGCCGAGGTGATCCTGGCGCGCACCTGGTCGGCGAGCTGGGTGCCGAGCGGTCGGGCGCTGCGACGGTCCAGCGTCACCACGAGGGCGGGGGAGGGTGGCACGAGTGTCCTGCCGTTCTGGGGTCGGATTGGCTGCTGACAGCAGGCCACTGGTGCTCGACGATAGACCCATGACCCTCCCGCTCTCGCCCACCGCCCGCACGAGCCTCGGCCGCAGCCCCCACCGCGCCGTCTCCGAGCGCGCCCAGCTGCACGCCTTCCTCGCCGACGGCCTGGTCGCCCACGTCGGTGTCGTGGTCGGGGAGGGCGCCGCCGCGCACCCCGTCGTACTCCCGACGGCGTACGCCGTGGACCCCGAGGGCCCCGACGAGGGCGGCACCCTCTACCTGCACGGCTCGGTCGCCGCCCGCTGGCTGCGCGCGGCCGTCGGTGCCACGATCTGCGTCACCGTGACCGAGGTGGACGGCGTCGTGACCGCCCGCTCGGCGTTCCACCACTCGATGAACTACCGCTCGGCCGTCGTCATCGGCGCGGCCCGGGAGGTGCTCGACGCCGACGAGCGGGGCCGGGCGCTGGACGCGATCGTGGACCACCTCGTCCCCGGTCGCGCCGCCACCCTGCGCCCGAGCACCCGCAAGGAGCTCGCCGCGACGATCGTCCTCGCCGTCCCCCTGGCCGAGGCGTCGATGAAGGCGCGTGCCGGCGGCCCGGTCGACGACCCCGAGGACGTCGCCGCGGGCACCTGGGGCGGCCACCTGCCGGTACGCCGGGTGTGGGACGCGCCCGTGCCCGACGCCGACGCCCACGGGGCGGCGCCGGCCGACGTGCGGGCCCGCGTCGGGCTCACCCCCGCCTGAGCGTCGGGGCCGTCGTGGGGTGGGGGTTAGGCTTCTCACATGACGCAGCGCACCTTGGTCCTCCTCAAGCCCGACACCGTCAGCCGTGGTCTGGTCGGCAAGGTGCTGGATCGCTACGAGGCGAAGGGCCTCTCGATCGTCGCGATGGAGCTGCGCCGGATCACCGCCGAGATGTCCGACCAGCACTACGCCGAGCACGTCGAGCGCGACTTCTACCCCGACCTGCGTGAGTTCGTCACCAGTGGCCCGCTCGTCGCGATGGTGCTCGAGGGCGACGACGCGATCGAGGTCGTCCGTGGCCTCAATGGCGCCACCGACGGCCGCAAGGCCGCCGCCGGGACGATCCGCGGCGACCTCTCGCTGTCCAACCGCGAGAACCTCGTGCACGGCTCGGACTCCCCGGAGTCCGCCGCCCGCGAGATCGGCATCTGGTTCCCCGAGCTCTGACCCCCACGTACGACGGGCCGGTGCGCATCGCGCACCGGCCCGTCGTCATGTGGGGCCGACTCGCGCCACCACGAGGGGCGACTCGCGCAATTGGCGGGGGCGGGCCGCGTGTCCTCCCGGTCCGGTGGGTCGCGGCTTCGTAGCCTGAGAACTCTTCCCCACCAGCACCATCCGAAAGCGGCGGCACCCATGGCGAACAGCTTCTTCGGCCGGGACATGGCAGTCGACCTCGGCACCGCCAACACCCTGGTCTACGTCCGCGGCAAGGGCGTCCTGCTCGACGAGCCCAGCGTCGTCGCGCTCAACGCCACCACCGGCGAGATCCTCGCGGTCGGCCACGAGGCGAAGCGCATGATCGGCCGCACCCCCGACAACATCGCCGCGATCCGCCCGCTCAAGGACGGCGTCATCGCCGACTTCGAGGCGACCGAGCAGATGCTGCGCTTCTTCATCCAGCAGGTCCACAAGCGGCGCTACTTCGCCAAGCCGCGGATGGTCGTGTGCGTGCCGAGCGGCATCACCGCCGTCGAGCAGCGCGCGGTCAAGGAGGCCGGCTACCAGGCCGGCGCCCGCAAGGTCTACATCGTCGAGGAGCCGATGGCCGCGGCGATCGGCGCCGGGCTGCCCGTGCACCAGGCGACCGGCAACATGGTCGTCGACGTCGGTGGCGGCACCACCGAGGTCGCCGTCATCTCCCTCGGCGGCATTGTGACCAGCCTGAGCGTGCGCACCGCCGGTGACGACCTCGACGCCGCGATCGTGGCGTGGATGAAGAAGGAGTACTCCCTGATGCTCGGGGAGCGCACCGCCGAGGAGGTCAAGATGACCCTCGGCTCGGCGTTCCCGCTGCCCGACGAGCCCGAGGCCGAGATCCGCGGCCGCGACATGATCTCCGGCCTGCCCCGCACCGTCGTGGTCTCCAGCGCCGAGGTCCGCCAGGCCCTCGAGGAGCCGCTGCACGCCATCGTCGACGCGGTGCGCGCCACCCTCGACCAGACCCCGCCCGAGCTCGCCGGCGACATCATGGACCGCGGCATCGTGCTCACCGGCGGCGGCGCCCTGCTGCGCGGCCTCGACGAGCGGCTTCGCCACGAGACGGGGATGCCCGTCCACGTCGCCGAGGACCCGCTCAGCTCCGTCGCCCTCGGCGCCGGCAAGTGCGTGGAGGAGTTCGAGGCTCTCCAGCAGGTGCTCGTCTCGGAGCCGAGGCGGTTCTGATGGCGCTCGACGGGCTCGACCAACGCCGGTCCCGGGAGCGCCGCTGGCGCAGCTCCGGCGACCTCGGCCGCCCCCGCGGCCCGCGCCGCTCGGTCGCCGTGGCGCTCGTGCTGGCCAGCATCACCCTGATGACCCTCGACCAGCAGACCGACCCGGTCGTCGAGCCCGCGCGCCGGGCCGTCGGCGAGGTGATCGGCCCGATCGAGGTGGGTGCGTCGGCAGTGCTGCGTCCCTTCGTCTCCCTCCCCGGCTGGTTCCGCACCCACGGTGACCTGCGCGGCGAGATCGACACCCTCGAGGCCGAGAACGCGCGCCTGCGCTCCGAGGCCAACACCGCCGACTACGACCGCAACCGCCTCGCCGAGTACGACGGATTGAGCAAGGCCTCCTCCGACCTCGGCTACGCGCTGGTGCCGGCGCGCGTGGTCGCGCTCGGTCCCTCGCAGTCCTTCTCCGCCACGGTGATGATCGACGCCGGGTCCGAGGCCGGGCTGGACGCCGACATGACGGTGATCAACAACGACGGTCTCGTCGGGCGCGTCCTGCGCGTGACCCGGACGACCGCGACGGTGCTGCTGGCCATCGACCCCGAGTCGGTGGTCGGCGGCCGGATCGGCTCCAGCATGGAGATCGGCTTCCTGCACGGCCGCGGTGCGCTCGGCGACGAGGCCCGCCTCGACCTGCAGCTGCTCGACGAGGCGGTCGTCCCGGGCCGCGGCGACGCCGTGGTCACCTGGGGCAGCCGCAACGGCGCGCCGTACGTCTCCGGCATCCCGGTCGGCGAGGTGACGGCCGTCTACTCCAACGTCCGCGACTCCTCCCAGCGCGCCGTGGTGCGCCCCTACGTCGACTTCGCCAGCCTCGACGTGGTCGGTGTCGTGGTGCCCTCGGGCACCGACAGCGACCGCACCGTGATCGAGGCCGACGGGGGCCGGCGATGAGCGGGCTGCGCGCCGTGGTGGCGCTGGTGGGCGCCCTGCTCGCCCTGGTTCTCCAGACGACCTTCTTCTCCCACCTGTCCTGGGAGGGCGTGGTGCCCAACCTGTGCCTGCTGCTCGTCGTGGGCGCCGGGCTGGTGCGCGGGTCCGAGTTCGCGATGGTGCTGGGCTTCGGCGCCGGCCTGCTGCTCGACCTCGCCCCGCCCGCCGACCACCTCGCCGGCCGCTGGGCGCTGGCCCTGGTCGTCGTCGGGTACGTCGCGGGGCGGGTGCGCCAGGACGTGCGCCCCACGGCGATCTCGGTGGTCCTCACCGTCGCCGCCTGCTCCTTCGTCGGGACCTCGGTGTTCGCGCTGACCGGACTGGTGCTGCGCGACCCGGTGCTCGGCGTCGGTGAGCTGCTCCAGGTGATCGGCATCGCGCTGGTCTGGGACGTCCTGCTCACGCCGTTCGTGCTGCCGCTGGTGATGGGCGCCTTCCGCCGCCTCCAGCCGGACCGGGTGCCCGCATGACGCGCCCGGTGAACGACGGACGGGTGCGCTGATGGCGGCCTCCGCCGAGGGGTCGCGGCGCAGCCGGCTGCGGCTGGTCGTGATCCAGGTGCTCGTGCTCTCGCTCTTCGCCACGCTGCTGGCGCGGCTGTACTACATCCAGGTCGTCAGCGGCGAGCAGTACACCGCCCAGGCCGCCTCGCAGTCGGTGCGCGAGATCGTCGTGCAGCCCCAGCGCGGGCTGATCGTCGATGCCCAGGGCCGGCCGCTGGTCACCAACCGCACCACCTGGGTGCTCTCGATCGACCGCACCGTCCTGGGCAAGCTCACCGAGCGCCAGCAGGACGTCCTGCTCGGCCGGGTCGGGGAGATCAGCGGCCTGCGGGTGCCGCAGGTGCGCAAGCGGCTCGTCACCTGCGGGGAGAGCGGCAGCATTCCCGGCGTGTGCTGGAACGGCTCGCCGTACCAGCCGGTGCCGGTGGCCTCCGAGGTCCCGCAGGAGGTCGCGCTGCGGGTCCTCGAGCAGCCGGAGGACTTCCCGGCGGTGCTCGCCGAGCAGCAGAGCGTGCGCAACTACCCCCGCCCGCACGGCACCAACCTCGCCCACGTGCTCGGCTACCTCAGCCCGATCACCGAGGAGGAGTTCGCCCTCGCGACCGCCGACGGCGACGACTCGCTCAACGGCGCCTCGGTGGTCGGCCGGGCCGGGGTGGAGAAGCAGTACGACAAGTGGCTGCGCGGCATGCCCGGCTACCGCCGCGTGGCCGTCGACTCGATGGGGCGCGTGCTCGGCGACAGCGGCGAGGTCAATGCGGAGCCCGGCAACACGCTGGTCACGACGATCGATGCGAAGGTGCAGGGCGTGGTCGAGCGCGAGCTCGCCAACACGCTGGCCAAGGCCCGCACGGAGTTCGACGAGGTCACCGGTCGCCCCTACGTCGCCGACTCCGGCGCGGTCGTGGTGATGGAGACCAGGACCGGACGGATCGTGTCGATGGCCAGCCAGCCGACGTACGACCCGGAGGTCTGGGTCGGCGGGATCACCAAGAAGCAGCTCGCCCGGCTCTACTCCGAGGCCGCGGGCACCCCGCTGCTCGGCCGTGCCACCCAGGGCCAGTTCGCGCCGGGCTCGACGTGGAAGCCGTTCATGACCGCCGGGGCGCTCACCCACGGCTACTCCACCGACACCCGTCTCAACTGCTCCCCGACCTTCCGGGTCGGCAACCGCGACTTCAAGAACTACGAGTCCGGCGCGCACGGCTACGTCGGCTTCGACAAGGCCCTCGAGGTCTCCTGCAACACCTTCTTCTACCGCATCGGCTTCGACTACTGGCAGCGCTTCGGCTCCGACGTCGCCGACGTGGACGCCAAGGACCCGCTCGTGGAGGAGGCCAAGGACTTCGGCTTCGGCTCCTCCACCGGCATCGACCTGCCCGGCGAGGCCTCCGGCCGGATCGCGGACCGGAAGTGGAAGCGGTCCTACTACGACTCGATGAAGGACTTCTACTGCGGCATCGCCGACGCGCCGCAGGACGCGGACACCTCCGACTTCGTCTACAAGTTCGCCCGCGAGTTCTGCATCGAGGGCTTCGCCTACCGCGCCGGCGACGCGGTCAACTTCGCCATCGGCCAGGGCGACACGATCATCACCCCGCTCCAGCTCGCCCGCGCGTACGCCGCGCTGGCCAACGGCGGCACCCTGTGGGCGCCGCGGATCGGCCGGGCGATCGTGGACCCCGCCGGTGAGGTGGTCCGTGAGTTCGCGCCGCGCAAGAACGGCACCGTCGACCTGCCGAAGGGCGTCTTCGACTACATCGACAACGCCCTGACCGGCGTCAGCACCCGCGGCACCATGAGCTGGAAGCTGATCGGCTTCCCGCTCGACGACGTCCGGATCAGGGCCAAGACCGGCTCCGCGGAGGTCTACGGCAAGCAGTCGACCTCCTGGCTGGCGACCTACACCGAGGACTACGTCGTGGTGATGATGGTCAGCCAGGGCGGCACGGGCTCCGGGCGCAACGGCGACTCGGTGCGCCGCATCTACGAGGCGCTGTACGGCGTGCAGGACGGTGTGGTGAAGCCCGAGAAGGCGGCGATCCCCGGCAGCGTCCCGCCCAGCAGCCTCCCGACCTTCACCAAGGACGGCTCGATCCTGCCGCCCGCCACCCGCGCGTCGAGGAAGGACCGGCGGTGAGCTCTCCCTCCATGTCGGGGTCCCTGTCCAAGCAGTTCCCCGGCTCCGGCTTCCGGGCCCCGCGCATCGACTGGCTGCTGATGGTGGCGGTGCTGGCCCTGGTCGGGCTCGGCACCCTGCTGGTCTGGTCGGCGACGTCGCCGCGCGACGTGCTCACCGGCGGCGACTCCACGGCGTACCTGCGCAAGCACCTCGTCAACGTCGCGATCGGCCTGGTGCTGATGCTGCTGGTGACCGCCGTCGAGCACCGCTGGGTGCGGATGCTGGCGCCGCTGGTCTACCTCGCCTCGGTCGTGGGCCTCGTGCTCGTGCTGACGATGGGCTCGACGATCAACGGCTCGCAGTCCTGGCTGGTGATCGGCGGGATGTCCATCCAGCCCTCGGAGTTCGCCAAGCTCGCGGTGATCATCGGGATGGCGCTGGTGCTGGCCGAGCGGGCCGCCGGGCGCTGGCACGCGAGCGTCGGCAGCGTCGACGTCGGGCTGATGCTCCTGGTCGCCGCGCTCCCGGCGACGCTGATCATGCTGCAGCCCGACCTCGGCACGATGCTGGTGCTGACCGCCACCGTCTTCGGCATCCTGGCCACCTCCGGGGCGCCGCGTCGCTGGCTGGCCCTGCTGGTCGGCGCCGGCGTCACCGTCGCGACCCTCGCCGTCCTCGGCGGGCTGCTGAAGGACTACCAGGTCGACCGGTTCATGGCCTTCACCAACCCCGACCTCGACCCCCGCGGCGCCGGCTACAACGTCGAGCAGGCGCGGATCGCGGTCGGCAACGGCGGGCTGCTCGGCCAGGGGCTCTTCGACGGCTCGCAGACGCGCGCGGGGTTCGTCCCCGAGCAGCACACCGACTTCATCTTCACCGTCGCCGGCGAGGAGCTCGGGCTGCTCGGCGCCGGGGTGCTGGTGCTCCTGCTCGGCGTGGTGCTGTGGCGCGCGCTGAGCATCGCCTACCGCAGCGAGGACGTCTTCGGCCGGGTCGCGGCCGCCGGCATCGCGTGCTGGTTCGGCTTCCAGGCCTTCCAGAACATCGGCATGTGCCTGGGCATCATGCCGGTCACCGGCGTGCCGTTGCCGTTCGTCTCCTACGGCGGCAGCTCGATGTTCGCCGGCCTGCTCGCGGTCGGGCTGCTGCAGAACATCCACCTGCGCACCTCGACCCCCGCGCCGAGCCGCTACGTCATGCCGTCGCGTCCGGTGCGGGTGCTCGCCGGACGTTGAGCCCGCCCGGACCGATCAGGGCTGGACCGATCAGGGCTGGACCGATCAGGGCTGGACCGACAGGAACAGGAACGCCGCCAGCAGCGCGAGGTGCACGACACCCTGCTGGGCCTTGGCGCGTCCCTGGGCGACGGTGAGCACCGAGACCACGACGGTGATCGCGAGCAGCACCATCTGCACCGGCTCCAGGCCGAGGACCAGCGGGCCCTCGAGCCAGATGGAGGCGATCGCGATCGTGGGCACGGTCAGCCCGATCGAGGCCATGGCGGAGCCGTAGCCCAGGTTGAGGCTGATCTGCACCCGGTCGCGCGCGGCGTTGCGGACCGCGGAGATCGACTCCGGGGCCAGCACCAGCAGCGCGATCACCACGCCGACCACGGCGTAGGGGAAGCCCAGCGCCTGCACCGCGTCCTCGATGGTGGGGGAGAGCATCTTGGCCAGGCCGACCACGGCGACCAGGGAGACGACCAGCAGCGCGACGCTCACGGCGGCCACGCGGCTGGTGGGCGGGTCCGCGTGCCCGTCGCCGTCCTCGTCGAGCAGGCCGGTGATCCGGCCGTACTCATCCGAGCTCACCGGGATGAAGAAGTCGCGGTGCCGCACGGTCTGGGTGAACACGAAGCCGGCGTACAGCACGAGCGAGGCGGTCGCGGCGAAGGCGAGCTGGGAGCCGGAGAACTCCAGGCCCCGACCCGAGGTGGTGAACGCCGGCAGCACCATCGTGAGGCTGGCCAGCGTGATCACGGTGCTCAGCGCCGACCCGGTGCCGGAGGGGTTGAAGCTGACCAGGTGGTGCTTCAGCGCGCCGACGAGGAGCGAGATGCCGACGATGCCGTTGAGGGTGATCATCAGCGCCGCGAACACCGTGTCGCGGGCGTAGGTGCTGGCCCCGCTGCCGCCGCCGCTCATCAGCATCACGATCAGGCCGACCTCGATGACCGTGACCGCCACCGCGAGGATCAGCGAGCCGAACGGCTCCCCGACCTTGTGCGCGACGACCTCGGCGTGGTGCACGGCCGCGATGATCGAGCTCACCAGCGCGCCGGCGATGAGTACGAGCACGAGCCAGTGCTCGTGGTTCGTCCAGGTGGCGAGGAGCAGGAGCAGCGCTGCGAGGGGGACGACCAGCGTCCATCGGAAGGGACCGCGGACGTCGGTGGTGGGCATCGCCACCCATTCTAGGGAGTGCCGCGCGGCCCCCCGCGCAGCGGGGCCACGAGGAATGGAGGCCTCGGGGACGGTTCCGTAGAGTGGGTGGGTCCCCGATCTGTGAGGTTTTCTGCATGCCCACCCCCGCATCCGTCTTCCCGCGCCTCGAGCCGCGGCTCGGCTCGGTGTCCAAGCCGATCCAGTACGTCGGCGGTGAGCTCAACTCCACGGTCAAGGAGTGGGACTGCGGCGCCTCCGCGACCGGTGAGGGCGAGACCGTCCGCTGGGCGCTGATGTACCCCGACGCCTACGAGGTCGGCCTGCCGAACCAGGGCGTGCAGATCCTCTACGAGGTGCTCAACGAGCGTGACTGGATCATCGCCGAGCGCACCTACGCGGTCTGGCCCGACATGGAGCAGGTGCTGCGCACCGGCGACGAGCACGGCCCGATCCCGCAGTTCACCGTCGACGCGCACCGTCCGGTGCGGGCCTTCGACATCTTCGGCCTGAGCTTCTCCACCGAGCTCGGCTACACCAACATGCTCAACGCCCTCGACCTCGCGCAGATCCCGCTGCACGCCGCGGACCGCGGCGAGGAGGACCCGATCGTGCTGGCGGGCGGGCACGCGGCGTTCAACCCCGAGCCCATCGCCGACTTCCTCGACGCCGCCGTCCTCGGTGACGGCGAGGAGGTCGTGCTGGCGATCTCCGAGGTCGTGCGCGAGTGGAAGGCCGAGGGTCGCCCCGGCGGCCGCGACGAGCTGCTGCGCCGCCTCGCGGTCAGCGGCGGCGTCTACGTGCCGCGCTTCTACGACGTGACGTACGCCGCCGACGGCTCCATCGAGGCGATCGTGCCCAACCGCCCCGGCATCCCCTTCCGCGTTGCCAAGCACACGCTGATGGACCTCGACGCCTGGCCCTACCCGCGCAAGCCGCTGGTGCCGCTGGCCGAGACCGTCCACGAGCGGTTCAGCGTCGAGATCTTCCGCGGCTGCACCCGCGGCTGCCGGTTCTGCCAGGCCGGGATGATCACCCGTCCGGTGCGCGAGCGCTCGATCGAGACGATCGGTGAGATGGTCGAGAACGGCATCCGCAAGTCCGGCTTCGAGGAGGTCGGCCTGCTCTCGCTCTCCAGTGCCGACCACACCGAGATCGGCGAGGTCGCCAAGGGCCTCGCGGACCGCTACGAGGGCTCCAACGTCTCGCTCTCGCTGCCGTCGACCCGCGTGGACGCGTTCAACATCACCCTGGCCAACGAGTTCTCCCGCAACGGGCGCCGCTCCGGGCTCACCTTCGCCCCCGAGGGCGGGTCCGAGCGGATGCGCAAGGTCATCAACAAGATGGTGACCGAGGAGGACCTGATCCGCACGGTCGCCACGGCGTACTCCCACGGCTGGCGCCAGGTGAAGCTCTACTTCATGGTCGGGCTGCCGACCGAGACCGACGAGGACGTCCTCCAGGTCGCCGAGCTCGCCAAGAAGGTGATCGCCAAGGGCCGCGAGGTCTCCGGGCGCAACGACATCCGCTGCACCGTGTCGATCGGCGGCTTCGTGCCCAAGCCGCACACGCCGTTCCAGTGGGCCGCGCAGCTGGACCACGAGACCACCGACGAGCGGCTGAAGCGGCTGCGCGACACCGTGCGCGAGGACAAGAAGTTCGGTCGCGCGATCGGCTTCCGCTACCACGACGGCAAGCCCGGCGCGATCGAGGGACTGCTCTCGCGCGGCGACCGGCGCGTCGGCAAGGTGATCGAGGAGGTCTGGCGCGACGGCGGTCGCTTCGACGGCTGGAGCGAGCACTTCTCCTACGAGCGCTGGGTCGCCGCGTCCGAGCGGGCCCTGGCCGGTACCGGCGTCGACCTGGCCTGGTACACCACCCGCGAGCGTGGCTACGAGGAGGTCCTGCCGTGGGACCACCTCGACTCCGGCCTCGACAAGGACTGGCTGTGGGCCGACTGGGAGGACGCCCTCGCGGTGGCCGACGGCGCCGACATCGAGGTCGAGGACTGCCGCTGGACCCCGTGCTACGACTGCGGCGTGTGCCCGGAGATGGGCACCGAGATCCAGATCGGCCCCACCGGCCGCGAGCTGCTGCCGCTCTCCGTGGTCTGAGCCGCGGCTCAGCGCAGCGGTCCGGAGAGCTTGTCGCCGTCCTCGTCGTACACGACGCAGGCGAGGGTGTCGCCGGCGTCCGGCTCGGTGTCGTCGGTGAGCCGCATCAGCGCGAGGCCGCTGTCGTCGGCCGGGGTCCAGAAGCCGGTCGCCTCCCCGCACCAGGCGTTGCCGGCGAGGGCGGAGCCGGAGTACTGCGCGGCCTGGTCGGCGCTGAGCTCGACGGTGCCGAGCACCTCGGCGTCGTGCGGGTCGTCGCAGGGCACGGTGTCGATCGAGGTGAACTCCTCGTCGTCGTCGGCGAGGCCGGGGGCGTTGAAGCAGTCACCGGTCGTGAGGTCGTTGACGTCCTCGGAGACCGCGATGGTGAAGGCGATCAGCGCGCCGAAGGCGAGCGTGGCGAGCACGGACACCGCGCTGACGGCGATCGCGCCGAGGGCCAGGCCCTTGCCGTGGTTGCGGCCGTCGCGCCCGCGGCGCAGCACGATCACCGCCAGCACGATCGAGATGATCGCGGGCAGGATCAGGCAGCCGAAGAACGCCAGCACCAGCGAGGAGATCGCCATGCCCTGCGGCGCGGACTCCTGACGCGGCCCGCCGGGGAAGGGCGTGCCGTACGGCGCCTGGCCGTGGGGCGCCTGGCCGTAGGGGTTCTGGTTGTACGGCGGGGGGCCGGCGGGGGCCTCGCCGTAGGGCACCTGCGGGTAGCTCGGCGGGGTGGGCGCCGAGGGGTTCGTGCCGTACGGCGCCTGTCCGTAGGGGTGCGGCGGCGGTGATCCCGGGGGAGGCCCGGACGGCGTGGGCTCGTCCGGGTCGGAGGGGCCGGGGTACTGCGGAGGCTGGGTCACCCGCCCTACGCTACTGAGCCGCGACCTCGACGTGGCGGAGCTGGTCCTCGACATGCGCGGGCCGGGCGGCGTAGGCGGCCACCGCCGCGAGCGGCGCCAGCAGTGCCAGCAGCACCAGCAGCGGCACGGTCCACCCGTCGGTGAGGTCGTGCACGAGGCCAAAGCCGAACGGGCCGACGCCGGCGATCAGGTAGCCCACGGACTGGGTGAACCCCGAGAGCGCGGCGGTGCCCGCGGGGGTGCGCGAGCGCAGCCCGATCAGGGTGAGCACGACCGGGAAGATCGAGGCGCCGGTGCCGATGAGCAGCGCCGCGGGGATCGCGAGGTCGTGCGGCGCGAGCAGCAGCGCGAGGTAGCCGGCCGGGTAGGAGGCGAGCACCGCGAGCACGAGGCGGCCCGGGCGCGGGGTGCTGGCGACCAGCCGGGGCAGCCACAGCGACAGCGGGATCGAGACCGCGGCAACCACGCCCACCAGCAGGCCGGCCGCCGTGGGGGAGTAGCCGGCGTCGCGCCACAGGGTGGGGAACCAGCCGAACACGACGTACGCGTGGATCGACTGCAGCCCGAAGAAGGACGCCATGGCCCAGCCCAGCCGGGTCCGGGCCACGTCGAGGAACCGCACCGTGTGCGGGGTCGGCTCGGGCGTCCGGTCGTGGGCGATCAGGCCGAGCCACGGGAGCGCCGCGACCAGCGCCAGCACCGCCCAGGCCCCGAGCCCGGCCCGCCAGCTGCCGGCCGCCTCCGAGATCGGGACGGTCAGCACGAGTGAGGCGGTGAGCCCGATCGCGAGGGCGGTCGTGTAGGTCGCCGTCACCGAGCCGATCCGGTCCGGGAAGTGCAGTTTGACCAGCGAGGGCAGCAGCACGTTGGCAGCCGCCATCCCGGCCAGCGCGAGCATCGACAGGAGCAGGAACGACGCGGAGTCGTCGACGAGCACGCGCCCGGCCAGCCCGGCGACGACGGCGACCAGCGCTGCGAGGGTGACCCGGTGGATGCCCGCACGGCGCGCCAGGGCGGGCGCGACGGCGCCGAACCCCGCGAAGGCCAGCACCGGCAGCGAGGTCAGCAGCCCGGCCGTCGCCGTCGACATCCCCAGTCCGGCCCGCACCTCGTCGAGCACCGGCCCGACGCTCACCGCGGCCGGTCGCAGGTTGAGCGACAGGAGCACCAGGCCGAGCAGGAGGAGGGCGGTCGTGCGGCGGGTCACGCCGCCATGCTGCCAGCCACCCCCCACACCGCTGCCGCCGAGTCGGGGGAGGGGAGGAAAGGGGGAAGGGGGTGGACCTCTCGTACCCTGTGTCCGTGCGAGAGCAGCCCGAGCAGCAAGCCCCACCCGTCCAGCGTCTCCGGATCCGGTACGCCAAGCGCGGGCGGCTGCGGTTCACCAGCCACCGCGACTTCTCGCGTGCCTTCGAGCGTGCGATCTTCCGGGCCCGGGTGCCGATGGCGTACTCATCCGGGTTCAACCCGCACCCGCGCATCTCCTACGCCGGTGCGGCGCCGACCGGCTCGGCCAGCGAGGCGGAGTTCGTCGAGATCGGCCTCGCGCAGGTGCTCGACCCCGCCGTCGTGCGTGCCTCGCTCGAGGAGGCGCTCCCGGACGGCCTGGACATCGTCGACGTCGTCGTCTCCCCGGGCGGCTCGCTCTCCGACCTGCTCGAGGCCAGCCACTGGCACCTCGACCTGGCCACCCCGGCCGCCGTGGTGGCGCCCGCGGTCGCGGCGTTCCTGGCCGCCGAGAGCGTCGAGGTCGGGCGGATGACCAAGAAGGGGCTGCGGACCTTCGACTGCCGCGGCGCCGTGGTCTCCCTGGCCGTCGTCGAGCGGGACGGCGGCAGCCGTCTCGACCTGGTGCTGCGGCACGGTACGCCGTCCGTGCGCCCTGACGACGTGCTGTCCGGGCTGAAGGCCGTCGCCGGCCTGGACCTGGGCGAGGCCCCGCTGCTCACCCGCGTGGCCCAGGGGCCCCTCGACGAGGCGACCGGCGAGGTCGGCGACCCGCTGCACGGTTCGGTATGACACCAAGAGACCGGGCGTGTGCGATACTCGCCACGGTTGATGACCGGTGACGGTTCTCGTAGACGACCTACAGGTCGGCCACGAGAAGCAGAGCCAGAGTCGACTCGACGACGTTCTCGCCGGTCCCCACCAGGGGTCGGCACAGTGGAGGCAGTCGTCGCCAGACCGCGACGCGGCCAGTTGGGCTCCGTGACAGGGAGTCCGAGAACAGTCCCAGGACTGGGCCAAGCGACCGCGGCAGGTGACAGCAGCTGCCGCCAGTGACGCACCGCGGAGGGTGTCGCCGCCACCGAAGGCTTTGCGCCGTCGGCTCTGAGCACGCGGGCCGCCGGCGTCTGACACGTCCGGCCGCGCTGCGCGCCGGACCGAGGAGCAGCACATGCCCGACGACCAGATCGACCCCACCACCTCGCCCTCACCGGCAGGTGACGCAGGAATCCCCTCGGAGCCCACCGCTCCGGGCGCCGACGAGGCTCCGGCCCCGGCGAAGCGCGCTGCGCGCAAGACGGCGACCAAGAAGGCGACCGCGAAGACCGCGACCGCCAAGAAGACCGCCACCAAGGCGACCACCGCCAAGAAGACCACCGCCAAGCGGACGACCAAGAAGGCCGCCGCGGCCGCCGGTGAGACCCCCACCGACGCGCCCGTCGAGGCCGCCGCCGAGCAGCCGGCGATCGAGACGCCCGCCGAGCAGCCCGCCGAGGCCGCCGTGGCCGCGGAGGAGAGCGCCCCCGCGAAGAAGACCACCGCGCGCAAGGCTGCCGCGAAGAAGACCACCAAGAAGGCCCCCGCCCGCAAGAAGGCCGCGGCCGAGCCGACCGAGACGATCTCCGAGACCCCCGCCGCGGACGCGGGCGTCGAGACCCCCGTCGCGGCTCCCGCTCCCGAGAGCGCTGAGTCCACCGAGGTCGCCGAGACCGCTGGCGCCCCGGCGCCGCTCTTCCAGGCCCCGGTCGCCAAGAAGGCGCCCGCCCGCCGTACCCGCAAGACCGCCGCCCAGAAGCGGGCCGAGGCCGAGGCGGCAGCCGCCGCGGAGGCCGCCGAGGCGGAGGACGCCGAGGAGACCGCCGAGGGCGAGGTCGCCCTCGAGGCGACCGCGGCCAGCGTCGAGGCGGACGCTCCCGACGCCGAGTCCACCGACACGGAGTCCACCGACACGGAGTCCGCCGAGGGCGACGAGCGCTCCGAGGACCAGGGCGAGGACCAGGGCGACAGCGACTCCGAGGGCGGCGGCCGCCGCCGTCGTCGTCGCGGTGGTCGGCGTCGTCGCAAGTCCGGCGACGCCTCCGAGGGCGACTCCGCCGCTGCGGACGCCGAGTCGGGCCAGGACGCCAGTGCGAAGGCCGGCGACACCAGCGAGGACTCCGCCGCGGACAAGACCGAGGGCGACGACTCCGACGCCTCGGGCGACAGCGGCCCCGACGAGCAGGGCAGCTCCGGCAGCTCGCGCCGCCGCCGGCGCCGCCGTCGCTCCAGCGACGATGGCCCCGACACCGGCGACGACCCGGACAACACCGTCACCCGGGTGCGCAAGCCGCGCTCGGCCGAGGACGAGATCACCGCGATCTCCGGCTCCACCCGCCTCGAGGCCAAGAAGCAGCGCCGCCGCGACGGCCGCGAGGCCGGCCGGCGCCGCGCCCCGATCGTCAGCGAGGCCGAGTTCCTGGCCCGCCGCGAGGCGGTCGACCGCGTCATGGTCATCCGCCAGCGCGACGACCTGACCCAGATCGGCGTGCTCGAGGACAAGGTGCTCGTCGAGCACTACGTCGCCCGCGAGTCGCAGACCTCGATCATCGGCAACGTCTACCTCGGCCGGGTGCAGAACGTCCTGCCCTCGATGGAGGCGGCGTTCATCGACATCGGCAAGGGCCGCAACGCGGTGCTGTACGCCGGCGAGGTCAACTGGTCCGCGCTCGGTCACCGTGACGGCCAGGCCCGCAAGATCGAGTCGGTGCTGTCCTCGGGCCAGAGCGTCCTGGTGCAGGTCACCAAGGACCCGATCGGCCACAAGGGTGCCCGCCTGACCAGCCAGATCAGCCTCGCCGGCCGGTTCCTGGTCTACGTGCCCGACGGCACCACCAGCGGCATCTCCCGCAAGCTCCCCGACACCGAGCGGGCCCGCCTCAAGGCGCTGCTCAAGGAGATCGTCCCCGAGTCGGCCGGCGTCATCGTGCGCACCGCCGCCGAGGGCGCCAGCGAGGAGGAGCTGACCCACGACGTCGAGCGCCTCAAGGCCCGCTGGGAGGCTATCGAGGCCAAGGCCGCCAACAAGTCGGCCGGTGCCCAGCTGCTGTACGGCGAGCCCGACCTGACCCTCAAGGTCGTCCGGGACCTGTTCACCGAGGACTTCTCCAGCCTGGTCATCCAGGGCGGCGAGGCTTGGGAGACGGTGCAGTCCTACGTCGCTGACGTCGCCCCGGACCTCGCGCCCCGACTGGAGCGCTACTTCCCCGAGGCCCACGGCGGCAAGGACATCTTCGCCGAGTACCGCGTCGAGGAGCAGATTGCGAAGGCGCTGGACCGCAAGGTCTGGCTGCCCTCCGGCGGCTCGCTGGTCATCGACCGCACCGAGGCGATGACCGTCGTCGACGTCAACACCGGCAAGTTCACCGGCTCCGGGGGCAACCTCGAGGAGACCGTCACCAAGAACAACCTGGAGGCGGCCGAGGAGGTCGTTCGCCAGCTCCGGCTGCGCGACATCGGCGGCATCATCGTCGTCGACTTCATCGACATGGTCCTGGAGTCCAACCGCGACCTCGTCCTGCGCCGCCTGGTCGAGTGCCTGGGTCGCGACCGCACCCGTCACCAGGTCGCCGAGGTCACCTCGCTCGGCCTGGTGCAGATGACGCGCAAGCGGATCGGCACCGGCCTCGTCGAGGCGTTCAGCGAGAACTGCGAGCACTGCCACGGCCGTGGCGTCGTGATCCAGGACCAGCCGGTCGAGCCCCGCAAGGGCGGCGGTGACGACGACTCGCGTGGCCGCGGTGGCCGCAAGCGCAGCGGCAAGGGTCGCGGCGGCGAGGACAGCGGCGACCAGGGCTCGCGCCAGTCGGACAAGTCCGCCACCCCGCAGCCCGCGCCGACCCCCAAGGACGTCGCTGCGATGGCTCGTCCCGAGAACGCCGAGGCCGCTGCGGTCGAGGTTGAGTCGGCCGCGCCGGCCGCGCCCGCCGCCGAGGCGACGGACGCGGGCACCGAGGCGACCCAGGACGCCCCGGCAGCCGCCGAGAAGGCCCCGCAGGTGACCCAGCGCCAGCGCCGCGAGCGTCGCCCCCGCCGGGAGACCGCGCCGGCCCCCGAGCAGGTCACCGAGCCGGTCGCGGAGGCCCCGCAGCCGGTCGTGGAGGCCCCGCAGCCGACCGAGACGCCCGCCCCGCAGGCTCCGGCCGAGCCACAGGCGCCCAAGGTGGTCACCCGCACCCGCCGGCGTACCGCGACCCGTCCGGCCGGGTCCCCGGCCGTGGTGACGACCCCTGTCGCCCCGATCATCGCGGCGCCGCCGGCCCCGCTGCCGACGGCGGCGTCGCTCAGCACGCCGGAGCCGCCGAAGGTGATCACCCGCACGCGCACCCGCAGCGTCAACCGGCCCGCCGGCCCGCCGAGTGAGGTCACGTCGCAGTCCGGGGGCACCGAGGGCGAGGCCGAGGCGTCCGTCGAGCACGTCCCGGTGAAGAAGAAGGGCAAGCGCTGAGCCAGCGGCTCCGCATGAGCCCTCAACCCTGAGCCATCCTTGGCGTCCTGCCCCCGCTTCCGACCCGGAAGCGGGGGCAGGGTGCGTCGCGGGGTAAGGTACGGGGGTCGGTGCTGGGTCCGAGAGCTCGTGAGCGGACCGGACCCTGTCCGACAGGCACCCGCGTTTTGCGGTGGCTGCCGAGCGTCCGTAGTATTGACCCTCGGTGCGTTCACACGTGCCGCGGCCCTGTGTGGCAGCCCCACCGCGACCTGGCCCAAGGCCAGTGGCGGGGTGCGCAGGAAGCCCCAGCCGGCCGACGTAGACAAGTACGCACCAACCGAAGCAGTAACGACGAAGGAGACCGCGGTGTACGCGATCGTGCGCGCAGGCGCCAAGCAGCAGAAGGTTGCCGTGGGCGACGTCATCGAGATCGACAAGATCTCGACCGAGGTGGGCCAGACCGTGACCCTGCCCGTCGTCCTCGCGGTCGACGGCGAGACGGTGACGTCCGACGCCGCCGCTCTGGACAAGGCGTCCGTGACCGCTGAGGTCCTCGGCGCCACCAAGGGCCCGAAGATCATCATCCAGAAGTACAAGAACAAGACCGGCTACAAGAAGCGCCAGGGTCACCGCCAGAAGTACACCCAGGTCAAGGTCACCGACATCTCCCTCTGAGCCCCCGGCTCCGAGCAGGCCCGACACGAACACAAGGATCACGACATGGCACACAAGAAGGGCGCGGCGTCCACCAAGAACGGCCGCGACTCCAACTCCCAGCGCCTCGGTGTCAAGCGATACGGTGGCCAGCTGGTCAACGCCGGTGAGATCATCGTGCGCCAGCGTGGCACCCACTTCCACCCGGGCGCCGGCGTCGGCCGTGGTGGCGACGACACGCTCTTCGCGCTGATCCCCGGTGCGGTCGAGTTCGGCACCCGTCGCGGTCGCCGGGTCGTCAACATCGTCGCGGGCGAGTGACCTGACGCTCGCGCGCAGCAAGACCTTGTGAAAGGGCGTCCCGGTCCCCGGGGCGCCCTTTCACTGTTCCACAGCACCTCCGGCGTGGCGGGCCGCGATCACGCGGCCCCGCGCCACCAGCTCCACCCCAGACCTTTTGAGTAGGCGGTAAGACCCATGGCAGTTCCGACCTTCGTGGATCGGGTGACGCTGCACGTCAGCGCCGGTCGTGGCGGGCACGGTGTGGCCTCGGTCCACCGCGAGAAGTTCAAGCCCCTCGGTGGCCCCGACGGCGGCAACGGCGGCCCCGGCGGCTCGGTGATCCTGCGTGTCGACCCCTCGGTCACCACCCTCATCGACTACCACCACAGCCCCCGCCGGCGTGCCGAGAACGGCGGGCACGGCGCGGGCGACTTCCGCAACGGCGCGCACGGCAGCGACCTGGTGCTCCCGGTGCCGGACGGCACCGTGGTGAGCATCCGCGGTGGCGAGGTGCTCGCCGACATGGTGGGCGCCGGCACCGAGCTGATCATCGCCCAGGGCGGCCGCGGCGGGCTCGGCAACGCCGCGCTGGCCTCCTCCAAGCGCAAGGCCCCCGGCTTCGCGCTGCTCGGCGAGCCCGGCGAGGAGGTCGAGATCGCCCTCGAGCTCAAGGTCGTCGCCGACATCGGCCTCGTGGGCTTCCCGAGCGCCGGCAAGTCCAGCCTGATCGCCGCGATCTCCCGGGCCCGTCCCAAGATCGCCGACTACCCGTTCACGACGCTGGTGCCGAACCTCGGCGTCGTCCGCGCCGGCGACACGATCTTCACCGTCGCCGACGTGCCTGGCCTGATCGAGGGCGCCAGCGAGGGCCGCGGCCTGGGCCACGAGTTCCTGCGCCATGTCGAGCGCTGCGCCGCGCTGGTCCACGTCATCGACACCGCGAGCATCGAGCCCGGCCGCAACCCGGTCGACGACCTCGACGTGATCGAGAACGAGCTGAGCCGCTACGGCGGGCTCGAGGACCGCCCGCGCCTGGTCGCGATGAACAAGATCGACGTCCCCGACGGGCGCGACCTCGCCGACATCACCATCGAGGAGCTCCGCGCGCGCGGCCTGCGGGTCTTCCCCGTCTCCGCGGCGTCGGGGGAGGGGCTCAAGGAGCTCACCTTCGCGATGGCCGAGATCGTGGCCGCGACCCGTGCCGCCCAGCCGGCCGTCGAGGCCGAGCGCATCGTGCTGCGCCCGCGCAGTGTCGACGGTGGCGACGACTTCACCATCACCTCGACCCCGGACGGCTGGCGGGTGCGCGGCTCGAAGCCGGAGCGCTGGGTGCGCCAGACCGACTTCAGCAACGACGAGGCCGTGGGCTTCCTCGGCGACCGGCTCAACCGACTCGGTGTCGAGACCCGGCTGGCCAAGATGGGCGCCCAGGAGGGCGACGCCGTCATCATCGGTGCCGAGGACAACTCCGTGGTCTTCGACTTCCGCCCGGGCATCGACGCCGGCGCGGAGATGCTCGGTCGCCGCGGCGAGGACCAGCGCTTCGAGGAGTCGCGCCCCGCCGCGGGGCGTCGTCGCGAGATCGACGAGCTCATGCCCGAGCGCGGCGAGAACGAGACCCGCGCCGATGTGGCGCGCCGCCTCGACGCCGAGCGCAACAGCAGCGGCATCGGGCCGATGTCCTATGAGATCGGCTCCCAGGACGACCCCGACTGGGCCGAGAAGGACCCCGGGGAGTGAGCACGGCCGCGGCGGCGGGCGGGCGGCGTACGCCGGTCACCCAGGCACGACGGATCGTCGTGAAGGTGGGCTCGTCGTCGCTGACGCGGCACGGCGGGGGCATCGACGACGCGCGCCTCGGCGCGCTGGTCGACGTCCTGGCCGCCGCCCGCAGCCGCGGCATCGAGGTCGTGCTGGTCTCCTCCGGTGCGATCGCCGCGGGCCTGGAGCCGCTCGGACTGACCAAGCGGCCGCGGGCGCTCGCGCTGCAGCAGGCCGCGGCCTCGGTCGGTCAAGGGCTGCTGGTGCACCGCTACACCGAGGGCCTGCGCCGCCACGGCCTGACCGCCGGGCAGGTGCTGCTCACCGTCGACGACGTCGTACGCCGCGCGCAGTACCGCAACGCCTACCAGACGCTGGCCAAGCTGCTCGAGCTCGGCGTGCTGCCGATCGTCAACGAGAACGACACGGTGGCGACCAGCGAGATCCGCTTCGGCGACAACGACCGGCTCGCCGCCCTGGTCGCCCACCTCGTGCAGGCCGACCTGCTGGTGCTGCTCTCCGACGTGGACGGGCTCTACACCGCCAAGCCGGGCGAGCCCGGTGCGCGGCTGATCGAGGAGGTGCGCACGGGCAGCGACCTGGACGGCGTCGAGATCGGCAGCGTCGGCTCGGCCGTCGGCACCGGCGGCATGGTCACCAAGGTCGAGGCCGCCCGGATCGCCACCGGCGCTGGCATCCCGGTGGTGCTGACCAGCGCGGACCAGGCCTCGCGGGCCCTCGACGGCGACGTCGTCGGCACGCTCTTCCACGCCACCGGGCGGCGCCGCTCGATCCGCCAGCTGTGGCTGCGCCACGCCGCCGAGGGCAAGGGCACGCTGACCCTCGACGACGGCGCCGTTCGCGCGGTCCGCGAGCGCGGCGCCTCGCTCCTCGCCGCCGGGGTCACCGGGGTGAGCGGACGGTTCCTCGCCGGCGACCCCGTCGACCTGCTCGACCCCTCCGGCCTGCGCGTCGCGCGCGGCCTGGTCAACTTCGACGCCGACGAGGTGCCCAGCCTGCTGGGTCGCTCCAGCGAGGACCTGCGCCGCGACCACGGTGCCGGCTACGACCGGGCGCTCGTGCACCGCGACGACCTGGTCGTGCTGGAGCGCCCGCGCCGCTGAGCGCCGGGAACCTCCCACGTCGCTCGCCCGTCGGACCGCCATGCGCCCTCTCCTCCGCCCGCTGCCCGCCGTCGCGGTGGCCGCGCTGCTGCTCGCCGGCTGCGGGGACGACGGTTCCACCCGGGGCGTCGACGCGCCGTCCGACTCGGTGAGTCCGACGCCCACCCGGACGCCGGACAGCGCCCCGCCTCCGGGCGGCACCGCCATGGCGCCGGCCTGGCCGCCCCCGGGGTGCCGGGAGGTGGTCGTCGCCGCGCGCTCGTACGCCGAGGACGCGGTCGGTGAGGCGAGCCCCGAGGCGGCCGCGCTGGCGGCCGTCGACGAGGGCACCCGCGCGATCCGGGGCACCGAGCCCGGCGGCGCCGACAAGCACACCTGGTACGTCGTGGCCGCCGACGGCACCGGGGTCGCCGCCGTCGAGGTGTTCCCCGACGCCGCCGGCACCGGCTGGCTGGCCACCACGGTCGAGCGCTGCGCGGACCCCGCGACGTACTGACGCCGGGGCCGCGGACCGAGCGGGTTCGGGGTGCGGCGGGCCTGCGCCGTACGCTTGACCCCGCCATGCCCGACACCGTCTACCTCGACCACGCCGCGACCACTCCGATGGTCCCCGCGGCGATCGAGGCCATGAGCCGCCATCTCGTCGAGGTGGGCAACCCCAGCTCGCTGCACGCCTCCGGGCGTCGCGCCCGCCGGGTGGTCGAGGAGTCCCGCGAGACGATCGCCCGCATGGTGGGCTGCCGCCCCGGCGAGGTCGTCTTCACCTCCGGGGGCACCGAGGCCGACAACCTCGCGGTCAAGGGCGTCTTCTGGTCGCGCCGCGACGCCGACCCGCGCCGGGTGCGCGTGCTGGCCTCGGCCGTCGAGCACCACGCGGTGCTGGACGCGCTGCACTGGCTGGAGTCCCACGAGGGCGCCGAGGTGGAGCTGGTGCCCGTCGGCTCCGACGGCGTCATCGACCTCGAGGCGCTGCGCGCCTCGGTCGAGCGCGACCCGGACTCGGTCGCCCTGGTCTCGGTGATGTGGGCCAACAACGAGGTCGGCACCCTGCAGCCGGTCCCCGAGGTCGTCGAGATCTGCGCCCCGCACGCCATCCCGGTGCACACCGACGCGGTGCAGGCACTGGGCGCGGTGCCGGTCGACTTCGCCGCCAGCGGCGTCGACGCGCTGACCCTCACCGGTCACAAGGTCGGCGGCCCGTACGGCGTCGGTGCGCTCATCGTGCGCCGCGAGCTGTCGGTCACCCCGCTGCTGCACGGCGGCGGCCAGGAGCGCGACATCCGCAGCGGCACCATCGACACCCCGGCCATCGCCGGTCTCGCCGCCGCCGTCGAGCTGGCGGTCAAGTGCCAGCCCGAGCACGCGGCCCGGCTCGCCGGGCTCCGCGACCGGCTCGTCGCCGGTGTGCGCGCGGCCGTGCCGGAGGCCGTGCTGACCGGGCACCCCGACCGGCGGCTGCCCGGCAACGCCCACTTCTCCTTCCCCGGCTGCGAGGGAGACTCGCTGCTGATGCTGCTCGACGCGCGCGGCATCGAGTGCTCGACCGGGTCCGCCTGCTCCGCCGGCGTCCCGCAGGCCTCCCACGTGCTGCTCGCGATGGGGCGCCCGGACGCCGAGGCCCGCAGCTCGCTGCGGTTCTCCCTGGGCCACACCAGCACCGAGGCCGACGTCGACGCCCTGATCGCCGCGATCGCCCCCTGCGTCGAGCGGGCCCGCGCGGCGCGCCTGTGACCGGCGCCGGGGAGGGCATCCGATGAAGGTCCTGGCAGCCATGTCCGGCGGCGTCGACTCCGCCGTCGCCGCGGCGCGCGCCCACGAGGCCGGGCACGACGTCACCGGAATCCACCTCGCGCTGTCGCGCAACCCCGCGTCGTACCGCTCGGGCGCGCGGGGCTGCTGCACGATCGAGGACAGCAACGACGCGCGGCGCGCGGCCGACGTCATCGGCATCCCGTTCTATGTCTGGGACCTCTCCGAGCGCTTCCACGCCGACGTGGTCGAGGACTTCATGGACGAGTACGCCGCGGGCCGCACGCCCAACCCGTGCCTGCGCTGCAACGAGAAGATCAAGTTCGCCGCCGTGCTCGACCGCGCCCTGGCGCTGGGCTTCGACGCGGTCGCGACCGGCCACTACGCGCAGCTGCGCGCCGGCGCCGACGGACTGATCGAGATGCACCGGGCGGTGGACGGCGGCAAGGACCAGTCCTACGTGCTCGGCGTGCTCGACCAGCAGCAGCTCGCGCACTCCTACTTCCCGCTCGGGGACACCCCCAAGTCGCAGGTGCGCGAGGAGGCGGCCCGGCGCGGGCTGCTGGTCGCCGACAAGCCCGACAGCCACGACATCTGCTTCGTCGCCGACGGCGACACCGCCGGCTGGCTGCGCGAGAAGCTCGGCGACCGCGCCCCGAACAGCGGCGGCGACATCGTCGACGACGCGACCGGCGAGGTCCTCGGGCACCACGAGGGGTCCTGGGGCTACACGATCGGCCAGCGCAAGGGGCTGCGGCTCGGGCGCCCGGCCCCGGACGGCAAGCCGCGCTTCGTGCTCGACATCGAGCCGGTCTCCGGCACCGTCCGCGTCGGGCCCCGCGAGGGCCTGGCCGTGGACGGCCTCAGCGGCATCCGGCCGCGCTGGTGCGGCACCGTGCCCACCCACCTCGCCGGCGACGGCATCACCGTCCAGCTGCGCGCGCACGGCGACGAGCACCGCGCGAGCGTGACCGTGAGCCCGGACGGCACCGGCGTCGAGGTCGAGCTGCTCGACCCGGCGTACGGCATCGCGCCGGGGCAGGCGGTCGTCATCTACGACCACACCCGGGTGGTCGGGTCGGCCACCATCTCCAGCACCCGACGGGCCACCACATGACCACCGCCACCGCCATCGGCTCCCTGCCCGGCACCGAGCAGCGCGACTTCGACGAGGCGGTGCGGCTCGTGCTCGGGGAGCTCCCCGACCTGCCGCACCTGCCCGAGCTGCCCGGCCGCGGCGCGACCGCCTCGATGACCGGCCGCGCGCTCGCCGTGGTCGCCGAGCTCGGGGTGGACCTGCAGCCCGCCGGCTGGCGGCTCACGGGCGGCGGCTCGGGCATCGACCACCGCCGCGCCCGCAGCCTGCTCGGCCAGGACCTCGACACCCTCGAGGAGCAGGCCCAGGGGTTCACCGGCACCTTCAAGGTGCAGGTCGCCGGGCCGTGGACGCTGGCCGCGACCGTGGAGAAGCCGCGCGGTGACAAGGTCCTCGCCGACCACGGCGCCCGTGCCGACCTGGCCCAGGCGCTCGCCGAGGGGCTGCGCGCGCACCTGCGCGACGTACGCCGCCGGCTGCCGGGCCTGCAGCGCCTGGTCGTGCAGGTCGACGAGCCGGCGCTGCCGGCGGTGCTGGGCGGCAAGGTCCCGACCGCGTCGGGGTTCGGGCGACACCGCACCGTCGACCTCCCGGAGGCCTCCGCCCACCTGGAGTGGGTGCTTGCGGCCGTCGTCGCCGAGGACGCCGTCCCGTGGGTGCACTCCTGCGCCCCCGGGACCCCGCTCGACCTGCTGCGCGGCGCCGGTGCCCGGGGCCTGGCCGTCGACCACTCCCAGCTCTCGGCCGCCGACCACGACCACCTCGCCGAGGCCCTCGAGGCCGGCGAGGAGGTGGTGCTCGGGGTGGTGCCGAGCACGGGCGAGACCGCGTCCGGTCCCAGCGACGCGCGCCTCACCGAGGCCACCCTGCGCTGGCTGGACATGCTCGGTCTCGACCCGGGCACGGTCGGCGACCGGCTGCTGATCAGCCCCGCCTGCGGGCTGGCCGGGGCCTCGCCGACGTGGGCGCGTCAGGCGCTGACGCTCGCGCGCACCACCGCCGCCAACCTCTGAGGCGCTCACCGTCGGCGCGGTGAGCCCGTCACCCCGGGCGGGTGGGCGGTGACCAGTCGGGTCTCGCCGCGGTGCTTCGCGAGGTGGAGCCCGTGGGGTGATCGCCAGAGGTACGTCGCGGTGTCGGTCTTGTCGTAGGTCCACGCGGTGTGTGTTTTCGCCCGATGGTGTCGGCGACAGAGTGGGGCGAGGTTGCAGCTGCAGGTCGGGCCGGCCTTCCCGTCGGATCCGCTCTTGTCGTGGGCGGTGACGTGGTCGGTGTCGCAGCGTCGGGAGGGCCGGTCGCACCAGGGGAAGGCGCAGCTCGGCTGGGTGAGGTGGAGTTGTTCTGCCATCCGGTCGGGGATGGCGTAGGCGTCGGTGTGGTGGTGATCGTCGAGGTCGATGATCGGCTTGATCACGACCTCGGTGTCGGGGTTGCCGCACCAGTCGCGGACCTGGTCGGTCGAGATGACGGACCTGGTCTCGTCCACGTGGGCGACCCCGGCCTCGTCGCGGGAGATCGCGGCCGCGGAGAGGTGGACATGGATGACGACCCGCCGGGGCTTCACGACAGACGTGGTCCCGGACGCACTGCCGTCCTCGATGGCCTGGTCGAGGCCGAGGCAGCGGCGGGCGATGTCGCCGGCGGCGATGGAGCGCCGCACGTCGAGGGACTCGATGGACCCGAGCTGACGCAGCTCCTCGGCGCGCTGCGCGATCGCAGCCTCGAGGTCGAGCGCGTCGGCCAGGTCGAGGTCGCCCTCGACATGGATGGTGCCGTCGTGGTTCGCACCTTCCGTGTGCACGTTGAACCGCCGCGACTCGGCCGCAGCCAACCGTGCCTTCTCCGCGGCGTTGGGGTCGAACATCGCCTGAGCCTCGTCGACGAGCCGGGCGAGGGTGACCAGCCCGACCTTGCCGGCGACCGCGGCCAGCTGACGGTCGACGTAGGTGGCGCCGTCGAGGGAGAGCTTGTGGGTGAGCTGGGCCAGGCGGCGGGCCTTCCACAGCGGGACCTTGCCGGCCTGCACCAGCCGCCAGGTCCGCTTCAACCGGTGGGCCAGCTCGAGGGCGTCGGCCATCAGGCCCCGGGCGGAGTCGGTGGAGATGTCGAGTGCGGCGCAGAGCTCCATCGGGGCGAACTCCGCCACCTCCGGGGCGCGCCCTCGCCGGCGAGCGGAACCACGAGCTCCCACCCGAACACGGGACCGGGCTCGACCGACTCCGCGGGATGCAGGTCGGCCCACGCCAAAGCGGCGCGTACGACGTCGACCTCGGCTGCGTGGGCGTCGGCCCGTCGCTGCCGCGCGAAGGCCAGCACGGCGGCGGGGGAGCCGCAGTCGGGGATGTCGGGGGAGGCCATGCCTCAGTCTAGTCGAACGGACGTTCGAGAGGCGTCTGCAGAATGGGGTAACCCGCTTGGGCCGCACGGGGACCAGTTCGCGCGCCGCAATCCCGAGCCCGACCTCAGGCGTCCGCGCCCTTGACCTTCGGCACCTCCGGGACCCCCGAGTCCTCCGGCACGGTCCGCCCGCCGAGGTCCTCGGGGCTGATCCGCAGGAAGGTCCAGATGATCAGCGAGGCGAGGAGCATCAGCAGCGCGGCGACCTGGAGCGCGTGCGTCGCGCCGTCGGTGTACGTCGCGGTGTAGAGCGCCGCGTCCAGGTTGCTCAGGCTGCCGCCGGGCACGGAGGCGTCCGGGTCGACGCCGGCCGCGCTCAGTCCGTCGCGCAGCGGACCCTCGACCTGGTCGGTGGTGCGGTTGACGAAGTGCAGCGACACCGTGCCGAGGACCGCGAGGCCCAGCGCGCCGGCGACCTGCTGCACGGTGTTGAGCACGCCCGAGCCGACCCCGGCGTCCTCGCGGCGTACGGCGTGGACGGCGGTGAGGGTCATCGGCACGAAGGTCATGCCCATGCCGACGCCCATCAGGAGCAGGAACGGGAAGATCGCGGTCCAGTAGGACACGTCGGCGCCCAGCGGGTCGGCGCCCGGCGCCAGGCTGCGCAGGACGGCCGCGGTCGAGTCGTCGACGTCGTAGCGGGAGAACCCGTAGAGGGCGGCGGAGGCCATCAGGGTGCCGGTGCCGGTGATGTAGCGGACGCCGTACCGCACGACCAGCTTGGAGGAGATGACCGCGCCGACCATCACGCCGACCGAGAAGGGCAGGAACGCGACGCCGGTGTGCAGCGGCTCGTAGCCGAGGATGCGCTGCACGAACTGGCCGTTGAAGTAGAACATCGCGAACATCGCCCCGGAGGCGAAGAACATCGCGACGAAGCTGGTGCCGCGGGTGCGGTCCAGCACGATGCGCAGGGGCAGCAGCGGGTGAGTCACCCTGCGCTCGAGGACGACGAACGTCACCAGCAGCGCGATGCCGGCCGCGAGGGCGGCGATGGTCCACGGGTCGCCCCAGCCGTGGTCGGCCTCGCCGGCGCGGGAGAGGCCGTAGACCAGGCCGAGCAGACCCAGGGTCGCGGTGAGCGCGCCGGGCACGTCGAGGCGGTTGCGGTTGCGCTCGGACTCGCTGAGCCAGCGCGGCGCGAGCAGGGCGGCGACGAGGCCGATCGGGGCGTTGATCCACAGCGTGAGCCGCCAGCCGGTGACCTCGAAGCCGAAGATGCTGTCGATGCCGGTGAGGAACCCGCCCAGGAGCAGCCCGACCGCGGCGCCGATGCCGGACATGCCCGCGAAGACGCCCATGGCCTTGTTGCGAGCCGGGCCGGCGGGGAAGTTGGTGGTGATCAGCGACAGCGCCGCGGGGGAGGCGAGCGCCGCGCCGGCGCCCTGGAGCGCCCGGGCGCCGAGCAGCATCCAGCCCTCGGTGGCGCAGCCGCCGAGCAGCGAGGCGAGCGCGAAGGTGCCCAGGCCGATCGTGAACGTGCGCCGCCGGCCGAGCAGGTCACCGAGCCGCCCGCCGAGCAGCAGCAGCCCGCCGAACGTGAGGGCGTAGATCGTCACGACCCAGGTCAGCCCCGCGGCGGTCATCCCGAGGTCGCGCGAGATGCTCGGCAGCGCGATGTTGGTGATGGTGCCGTCGAGGACCAGCATCAGCTGGGCCACCGAGATCAGCACGAGCGCCCGGCCGAGGTTGGGCGAGAGACCGGAGGCCTCGGAGGCGGAGGCCCCGGGGGTGCCGCCCTCCGGCTGGTCGGCGGCGGGTGCGGTGGAACGGGTGTCGGTCACGGGTCTCCTCGACGGGCGCGGGTCGAGGATCAGCGTAGATCATATATGGGGCATTGACTGATGGCTTCTCATGGCGGCGTGCGCCCGCTCGAGGCGACCCGGCGCGGGCGCCGGCGGTCACGGCGCGGCGATGGGGGCGTCCTCGGTGGCGAGCTCCTCGTGGCGCACCCGCAGGAGGGTGAAGGTCACGATGGAGGCGAGGAGCATCATCGCGGCGCCGACGAGGAAGGCGTGGGTGGCGCCCTCGGCGAACACCTGGTTCGCGCTGATCTCCTGCATCGCGGCGAGCTCGGCCTCGCTCGGGCGCGGGCCGCCGCCCGCCATGGCCCGCTCCGCGGCGCTCGCCAGCTCGGCACCGCGCTCGGTGAACACGCCGCTTGCCAGGGTCGCGAGCACCGAGAGGCCGAGCGCCCCGCCCACCTGCTGCATCGTGTTGAGCACCCCCGAGCCGATGCCGGTCTCCTCGGGGCGCAGCCGGTGCACGGCGGTCAGGGTCAGCGGCACGAACGTCGCGCCCATGCCCAGCGACATCAGCAGGATGAACGGCAGCAGGTCGGTGGCGTACGTCGCCTGCACGTCGCTGACCGGGTACGTCGTGTCGTAGGGGATCCGGGAGAACCCGAAGAGCCCGGCGGCGGCCATCAGGGTGCCGACGCCGGCGACGTAGCGCGGGTCGACCCGGTTGACGAGGTTCGAGGCGAGCCCGGCGGCGACCACGATCCCGACGCAGAACGGCAGGAACGCGACGCCGGCGCGGATCGGGGAGTAGTCCATGACGACCTGCACGTATCGCGTGAGGTAGAAGAACATCGCGAACATGGCGGCCGGCGCCAGGAACATCGCGGCGAAGCTCGCCGCGCGGGTGCGGTCCATGAACACCCGGGCCGGCAGCAGCGGGTGCGCGACCCGAAGCTCGACGAGGAGGAACACGGCGAGCAGGAGCACGCCGGCGCCCAGGCTGGCCATCGTCACGGGGTCGGTCCAGCCGTGGTCGGGCTCGCCGGCCCGGCTCACGCCGTACACGACGCCGAGCAGGCCGAGGGTCCCGAGCACCGCGCCGGCGAGGTCGAGCTCGCCTTTGTGGCTCTCGGACTCGGCCAGGAAGCGCGGGGCCAGGAACGCCGCGCCCAGGCCGATCGGGGTGTTGATGAGCAGGGTGAGGCGCCAGCCCTCGACGTCGAACCCCAGCACGCTGTCGAGCCCGGTCAGCCAGCCGCCGAGCAGCAGTCCGACGGCGGCGCCGGCGCCGGACATGGCGGCGTACACCGCGAACGCGCGGTTGCGCTGCGGGCCCGCCGGGAACGTCGTGGTGATCAGGGCGAGCGCGGCGGGGGAGGCGAGCGCGGCGCCGAGCCCCTGCAGCGCGCGGGCGGCGAGCAGCAGTCCCTCGTTGGTGGCCAGGCCGCCGAGCAGGGAGGCCACGCCGAAGACGATCAGGCCGACCATGAAGATCCGGCGGCGCCCGTAGAGGTCGCCGAGCCGCCCGCCCAGCAGCAGCAGGCTGCCGAAGGCGAGCGCGTAGCCGGTGACCACCCAGGTCAGGTTGGCCTCGGAGATCCCCAGGTCGGTCTGGATGAACGGCAGCGCGATGTTCACGATCGTGCCGTCGAGGACGACCATCAGCTGCGCGACGGAGATCAGCACCAGCGCCCATCGCAGGCGGCGGGCGTTGCCGGTGCCGGTGGGCTCCGTGCTCGTGGCGGCGTCAGACATGGGAGTTCCTTCGCGGGGGGTGAGGCATCGGGCGGTGGGGCGACGGGCGACCGCGAGGATGGAGCCGACGGGGCCGGACGCCGGGAGCGGCGATGGTGTTCTCCGTCACAACAGCCTAGGAAGGCGCCCGTGTTCCCGCGAAGGGTTAAATCCCTCGACACCGCGCCGCGTCGGGTGTCGGCACGGCGCGGCAAGATAGCCCCCATGAGCGACCCCACCCCGGCCACCGAGGAGGCCCGCGAGCAGCACGGTGCGCTGGCCGAGGAGATCGAGGACGCGCGCTGGCGCTACTACGTCCTCGACGCACCCACCCTGGACGACGCGGACTTCGACCGCCGGATGCGTCGCCTCGAGGAGCTCGAGGCGCAGTTCCCCGAGCTGCGCACCCCCGACAGCCCCACCCAGAAGGTCGGCGGCGCGGTCTCCACGCAGTTCACCGCCGTCGACCACCTGCGTCGCATGGAGAGCCTCGACAACGCCTTCTCCTACGAGGAGCTCGAGGCGTGGTACGCCCGGCTGGGCCGCGACGGCGTGGACAGCCCCGATCTGCTCTGCGAGCTCAAGGTCGACGGCCTGGCGATCAACCTGCTCTACGAGAACGGCCGGCTGGTGCGCGCGCTCACCCGCGGCGACGGGCGCACCGGCGAGGACGTCACCCCCAACGTCCGCACCATCGCGGCGATCCCCGACCGGCTGGCCGCGACCGAGGAGTTCCCGGTCCCGGCGCTGATCGAGGTCCGCGGCGAGGTGTTCCTGCCCGTGGACGCCTTCGAGCGGCTCAACGAGTCGATGACCGAGGCCGGCAAGCCGGTGTTCGCCAACCCGCGCAACGCCGCGGCCGGCTCGCTGCGCCAGAAGGACCCCCGGGTCACCGCGACCCGCGCGCTCGGCATGGTCTGCCACGGCATCGGCGAGCGACGCGGGTTCGAGCCGAAGGCGCAGTCGCACGCCTACCGCGCGCTGGCAGCCTGGGGCCTGCCGGTCAGTGAGCAGGTCCGGGTGGTGCCGACGCTGAGGGAGGTCGAGGCCTACATCGACCACGCCGGTGCCAACCGGCACACGATCGTGCCCTACGAGATCGACGGCGTCGTGGTGAAGGTCGACGACGTCTCGCTCCAGCGCCGACTCGGCTCCACCAGCCGCGCGCCCCGGTGGGCGATCGCCTTCAAGTACCCGCCCGAGGAGGTCAACGCCGAGCTGCTCGACATCCGGGTCAACGTCGGGCGCACCGGCCGGGTCACGCCGTACGCCGTGATGGTGCCGACGCGGGTGGCCGGCTCCACGGTCGAGAACGCCACCCTGCACAACTACTACGAGGTCGAGCGCAAGGACGTGCGTCCGGGCGACACGGTCATCCTGCGCAAGGCCGGCGACGTGATCCCCGAGGTCCTCGGCCCGGTGCTCGCGCTGCGCCCCGAGGGCCTGCCCGCCTGGGTCGGGCCCACCGAGTGCCCCGCGTGCGGGACGCCCCTGGTGGAGCAGAAGGAGGGCGACAAGGACCGCCGCTGCCCCAACCACGAGAAGTGCCCCGCCCAGGTCCGCGAGCGGGTCTTCCACGTGGCTGGTCGGGGCGCCTTCGACATCGAGGGGCTCGGCTACGAGGCCGCGACGGCGCTGCTCGACGCGCACGTGATCGACAACGAGGGCGACGTCTTCGACCTCACCGCCGACCAGCTCCGACGGGCGCCGCTGTTCACCCGGGCACCCAAGAAGGGGGAGGAGGGCCCGCAGCTCACCGCCAACGGCGCCAAGCTGCTGGCCAACCTCGCCGAGCGCAAGCGGGTGCCGCTGTGGCGGGTGCTGGTCGCGCTCTCGATTCGCCACGTGGGACCGACCGCGGCCCGGGCGCTGGCCACCGAGTTCGGCTCGATGGCCGCGATCCGGGCGGCGACCGAGGAGCAGCTCGCAGCCGCCGAGGGCGTCGGCCCGACCATCGCCGAGGCCGTGATCGAGTGGTTCAAGGAGCCCTGGCACGTCGAGATCGTGGACAAGTGGGAGCGTGCCGGCGTCGCGATGGCCGACGAGCGCGACGAGTCGGTGCCGCGCACCCTCGAGGGCCTCACCATCGTGGTCACCGGGTCGTTGGAGAACTTCAGCCGCGACTCCGCGAAGGAGGCGATCCTCGCGCGCGGCGGCAAGGCCTCCGGCTCGGTGTCGAAGAAGACCGACTACGTCGTCGTCGGCGACAACGCCGGGTCCAAGGCCGACAAGGCCGAGCAGCTCGGGCTCACGATCCTCGACGAGGCCGGCTTCACGACGCTCCTCGAGGGTGGCCCGGACGCGCTGTGAGCCGGGGCGCCTCCTCGGCCAGCCACCGCTCGACCTCGCGGGGCGAACGGAGCCGCACGAGCCGCAGCCGCGGGTGGGCGGCGAGCGCCGCGGGCACCAGCTCGTGGAACTTGTGCCGGTGGGTGACCATGTAGCGCACCACGTGCTCGGGGTCGGTCCAGATGGTGCGCAGCGGTGGCTCCACGTTGCCGTTCCACAGCACCTCGCGTCGCACCCGCCGCCGCACCGTGCGCCGCACCAGACGGGCGAGCGTGAGCGGGAACGAGAGGTCCAGCCACACCAGGACGTCGGCGCGCGCGGCCAGGAGCGGCCGCGCGGCGGCGTACTGCCACTCCGCGACCCAGGCGCCGCTCGCAGTGAGCCGGTCGACGTCGGCGAGGAACTCCGGGCGCGGGGTCCAGGCCGGCCCGTGGTGGAGCGCGTCGAGCTCGACGTGCGGGACCGCGAGCAGCGTCGCGAGCCGGGCGGCCAGGGTGGTCTTGCCCGAGCCGCTGCGCCCGGCGACGAGCACCCGGCACCCGTCGCTCCATGGGGCGGTGCGGTCGTCGGGAGGCGGCGCCATGGCGTCAGGGTAGGCCGGGCGGACCGAATCGTCGGCCCGGCCTGCGCGGCACCTAGGATGGGCTCATGCCTGAGATCTCCCGAGACGAGGTCGCGCACCTGGCGGATCTCGCCCGGATCGACCTGTCCGATGCCGAGCTCGACCACCTTGCCCCGCAGTTGTCGGTGATCCTCGAGTCGGTCGCCTCGATCAGCGGCGTGGCCGGTGACGACGTGCCTCCGACCTCGCACCCGCTGCCCCTGACCAACGTGTTCCGCGAGGACGTCGTGCGCCCCGGCCTCACCGCCGAGCAGGCGCTCTCCGGCGCCCCCGAGTCCGAGCAGCAGCGGTTCTCCGTGCCGCGCATCCTGGGAGACGAGCAGTGAGCGACCCGACCACCGACTGGACCCGACGCTCCGCCGCCGAGCTCGCCGACGCCCTCGCCGCCGGGGAGGTGACCTCGGTCGAGCTGACCCAGGCGCACCTCGACCGGATCGCCGCGGTCGACGGTGACGCCGAGGCCGGCGTCCACGCCTTCCTGCACGTCGACGCCGAGGGCGCCCTGGCGAGCGCGCGGGAGTCCGACGCGCGCCGTGCCGCCGGCACCCCGGCCTCCTACCTGGACGGCGTGCCGATCGCGGTCAAGGACGTGCTCACGACCGAGGGCCTGCCGACCACCTGCGGCTCGAAGATCCTCGACGGCTGGGTGCCGCCGTACGACGCCACCGTCGTCGCGAAGCTCAAGGCCGCGGGTCTGCCGATCCTGGGCAAGACCAACATGGACGAGTTCGCGATGGGCTCCTCCACCGAGCACTCCGCCTACGGCCCCACCCGCAACCCGTGGGACCAGACCCGGATCCCGGGCGGCTCCGGCGGCGGCTCGGCCGCGGCCGTCGCCGCCTTCGAGGCCCCGCTCGCGATCGGCACCGACACCGGCGGCTCGATCCGCCAGCCCGGCGCCGTCACCGGCACCGTCGGCGTGAAGCCGACGTACGGCGGGATCTCGCGCTACGGCCTCGTCGCGATGGCCAACAGCCTCGACCAGGTCGGCCCGGTCACCCGCACCGTGCTCGACTCCGCGCTGCTGCACGAGCTGCTCGGCGGCCACGACCCGCTCGACTCCACCTCGATCGACCAGCCGGTCCCGGCGCTCGTCGAGGCGGCCCGCCAGGGCGCGGCCGGCGACCTGTCCGGCCTGCGCGTGGGCGTCATCAAGGAGCTGCAGGGCGAGGGTTACCAGGCCGGCGTCCAGGCGCGGTTCCAGGAGTCGCTGAACCTGCTGGTCGCGGCCGGCGCCGAGATCGTCGAGGTGTCCTGCCCGAGCTTCGTGCACGCGCTGGCGACCTACTACCTGATCATGCCGTGCGAGGCCTCGAGCAACCTCGCCAAGTTCGACGCGATGCGCTACGGCCTGCGGGTGCTGCCCGAGGGCATCGACGACCCGTCGGCGGAGGACGTGATGCGCGCCAGCCGCGACGCCGGCTTCGGCGACGAGGTCAAGCGCCGCATCATCCTGGGCACCTACGCGCTGTCCAGCGGCTACTACGACGCCTACTACGGCACCGCGCAGAAGGTCCGCACGCTGATCACCCGCGACTTCGAGGCCGCCTTCGAGAAGGCTGACGTGCTGGTGTCGCCGACGGCGCCGACCACCGCGTTCAAGCTGGGCGAGAAGCTCGACGACCCGCTGGCGATGTACCTCAACGACCTGGCGACCATCCCCGCCAACCTGGCCGGCGTCCCGGGCATCTCGCTGCCCAGCGGCCTGGCCGACGAGGACGGGCTGCCCGCCGGGTTCCAGATCCTGGCGCCGGCCCTGGCCGACGACCGCCTCTACCGTGTCGGTGCCGCCCTCGAGGCCGCGCTGACCGAGCAGTGGGGCGGTCCGCTGCTGGACCGTGCCCCGGCTCTCGACGAGCGACAGGAGATCGCGCGATGACCGCGACGCACACCGGGGCCGCGCTGGTCCCGTTCGACGACGTGCTGGCGTCCTACGACCCGGCGCTGGGCCTGGAGGTCCACGTCGAGCTCAACTCGAACACCAAGATGTTCTGCGGCTGCCCCACCGAGTTCGGCGCCGAGCCCAACACCCAGGTCTGCCCGACCTGCCTGGGCCTGCCCGGCGCGATGCCGGTGGTCAACGCCAAGGCCGTGGAGTCGGCGATCCGCATCGGCCTGGCGCTGAACTGCGACATCGCGGAGTGGTGCCGCTTCGCGCGGAAGAACTACTTCTACCCGGACATGCCGAAGAACTTCCAGACCTCGCAGTACGACGAGCCGATCGCCTTCGACGGGTGGATGGACGTCAGCCTGGACAGCGCGGACGGCGGCACCGAGGTCTTCCGCGTCGAGATCGAGCGCGCACACATGGAGGAGGACACCGGCAAGTCGCTGCACGTCGGTGGTGCCACCGGACGCATCCACGGCGCCTCGCACTCGCTGGTCGACTACAACCGTGCCGGCATCCCCCTGATCGAGATCGTCACGCGCCCGATCGTGGGCGCGGGGGAGAAGGCGCCGGAGATCGCGCGCGCCTACGTCGCCCAGCTGCGCGAGCTGATCCTCGCGCTCGGCGTCTCCGACGCCCGCATGGACCAGGGCTCGATCCGCGCCGACGTCAACCTCTCCCTCGCCCCGAAGGGCAGCGGCGTGCTCGGCACCCGCACGGAGACCAAGAACGTCAACTCGCTGCGCTCGGTCGAGCGGGCGGTGCGCTACGAGATGCAGCGCCACGCCGCGATCCTCGACTCCGGCGCGACGATCCTGCAGGAGACGCGCCACTGGCACGAGGACACCGGGATCACCACCAGTGGTCGCGAGAAGTCCGACGCCGAGGACTACCGCTACTTCCCCGAGCCCGACCTGGTGCCGGTGGCACCGACCCGGGAGTGGGTGGAGGAGCTGCGGGCGACCCTGCCGGAGAACCCGACCCAGAAGCGGGCACGCCTGCAGGCCGAGTGGGGCTTCTCGGACCTGGAGATGCGCGACACCGTCGGCGCCGGTGCCTTGGGCCTGGTCGAGGAGACGATCGCGGCCGGTGCCTCGCCGCAGGCCGCACGCAAGTGGTGGCTCTCCGAGCTGGCGCGGCGCGCGAACGACGCCGGCCTCGAGCTCGCGGCCCTCGGCGTCACCCCGGCGCACGTCGCCGCGGTGCAGAAGCTCGTCGACTCGGGCTCGCTCAACGACAAGCTGGCCCGCCAGGTCTTCGACGGCCTGATCGCGGGGGAGGGCACGCCCGACGAGATCGTCGAGAAGCGCGGCCTGGCCATCGTCTCCGACGAGGGGGCGCTGTCCACCGCGGTCGACAACGCGATCGCGGCCAACCCCGACGTGGCCGACAAGATCCGCGACGGCAAGGTGGCCGCCGCCGGCGCCCTGATCGGTGCGGTCATGAAGGAGATGCGCGGCCAGGCCGACGCCGGCCGGGTGCGCGAGCTGATCCTCGAGAAGCTCACCTGATCCCAGCACCACAGCTCGACCCACGACGGCCGGGAGCACGCATCGCGTGCTCCCGGCCGTCTGCGTGTCTAGCCCGTGGCGGGGGTCACGTGTCGTCGACTTGCTCGTTGGGCAGGGCGGACGTAATGTTCTCCGGGTTGCCCCAGTGCAGCGGGTGCGGCTCCGGTCAAGGAGTCGCAGGCGCTGGTGTGGGGTGGCCGTCTTGTTCGCGGAAGTCTCGCGGCGCCATTGCGGTGTCGTGTGCTGGCGAACGGGGGAGGGACTGAAATAGCCCCGAATTGCTTGACCGGCGGCAATGAGGCAAGATTCTCCACGGAGATTCTCGCCGAATAGCCGAGAATGTTTTCCAGCCTTACCGGGTCCGAAGTTTTGGATGTGGAAAGCGGGAAACGGGCCGGTTTGCAAGGCGGGAAAGTCCGAGGTAAAGTAGTGCAAGCCCCGACAGGGAGGCCGCGAGGCCGACCACCGGGTGTGTCTGATCCTTGAGAACTCAACAGTGTGTCATATAGTCGACGAATTAGTTTGTTATGCCCCGTCGGCACTCGGTGAGGACTTCGGTTCTTGGTGGTGTCGATGGTTTCTTTGACAATGATTCTGGTTAGACAATTTTTGTCAGCTAGTTTCTCCTGTCAGGGGCATCTCTTTTTCCGCAACTGCTCTTGGGTGGTTGTGGGTGTTGTTTTCAACGGAGAGTTTGATCCTGGCTCAGGACGAACGCTGGCGGCGTGCTTAACACATGCAAGTCGAGCGGTAAGGCCCTTTCGGGGGTACACGAGCGGCGAACGGGTGAGTAACACGTGAGTAATCTGCCCTGCGCTTCGGGATAACCATCGGAAACGGTGGCTAATACCGGATATGACAACGCACCGCATGGTGGGTTGTGGAAAGTTTTTTCGGCGCAGGATGTGCTCGCGGCCTATCAGCTTGTTGGTGAGGTAATGGCTCACCAAGGCTTCGACGGGTAGCCGGCCTGAGAGGGTGACCGGCCACACTGGGACTGAGACACGGCCCAGACTCCTACGGGAGGCAGCAGTGGGGAATATTGGACAATGGGCGGAAGCCTGATCCAGCAACGCCGCGTGAGGGATGACTGCCTTCGGGTTGTAAACCTCTTTCAGTACCGACGAAGCGAGAGTGACGGTAGGTACAGAAGAAGCACCGGCCAACTACGTGCCAGCAGCCGCGGTAATACGTAGGGTGCGAGCGTTGTCCGGAATTATTGGGCGTAAAGGGCTCGTAGGCGGTTTGTCGCGTCGGGAGTGAAAACTCAGGGCTTAACTCTGAGCTGGCTTCCGATACGGGCAGACTAGAGGTATGCAGGGGAGAACGGAATTCCTGGTGTAGCGGTGAAATGCGCAGATATCAGGAGGAACACCGGTGGCGAAGGCGGTTCTCTGGGCATTACCTGACGCTGAGGAGCGAAAGTGTGGGGAGCGAACAGGATTAGATACCCTGGTAGTCCACACCGTAAACGTTGGGCGCTAGGTGTGGGCCTATTCCATGGGTTCCGTGCCGCAGCTAACGCATTAAGCGCCCCGCCTGGGGAGTACGGCCGCAAGGCTAAAACTCAAAGGAATTGACGGGGGCCCGCACAAGCGGCGGAGCATGCGGATTAATTCGATGCAACGCGAAGAACCTTACCTGGGTTTGACATATGCCGGAAAGCTCTAGAGATAGAGCCCCTTTTAGTCGGTATACAGGTGGTGCATGGCTGTCGTCAGCTCGTGTCGTGAGATGTTGGGTTAAGTCCCGCAACGAGCGCAACCCTCGTCCTATGTTGCCAGCACGTCATGGTGGGGACTCATAGGAGACTGCCGGGGTCAACTCGGAGGAAGGTGGGGATGACGTCAAGTCATCATGCCCCTTATGTCCAGGGCTTCACGCATGCTACAATGGCCGGTACAAAGGGCTGCGATCCCGTGAGGGGGAGCGAATCCCAAAAAGCCGGTCTCAGTTCGGATTGGGGTCTGCAACTCGACCCCATGAAGTCGGAGTCGCTAGTAATCGCAGATCAGCAACGCTGCGGTGAATACGTTCCCGGGCCTTGTACACACCGCCCGTCACGTCACGAAAGTCGGCAACACCCGAAGCCGGTGGCCTAACCCCTTGTGGGAGGGAGCCGTCGAAGGTGGGGCTGGCGATTGGGACGAAGTCGTAACAAGGTAGCCGTACCGGAAGGTGCGGCTGGATCACCTCCTTTCTAAGGAGCACACGCCCCGACAACCGGCGCCTGTTCGGTTGCGCATGGTGGTGTTCACTAGTGGAATCGTCGATGAAGGCTGTGCCTGGTGCATGGTCGTGCCTCAGTACTGTCCCTCCTGCTCTTGAGCTGGTGGGGCGTGGAACCTGGTGCGGTTCGTGTGGTGGGGATTGGTCGTGTGACACACTGTTGAGCTTTGAGGGATCAGCCCAGTTGGGTTGTGAGCTCGGATGCCTCCTTCGGTTGCTGCCCTGAGTCTTGGGGTGGTGGTGGTTGGTGGGTTGGTTGTTTGTGAACTGGATAGTGGACGCGAGCATCTTGTGTGGCACACGTTGTGTGTTGCACATATTGCAATTAAGTCTTTGTAGTTTTTGTTGAGTGTTTGTGAGACAAGCTATGAAGGGCACATGGTGGATGCCTTGGCATCAAGAGCCGATGAAGGACGTAGGAGCCTGCGATAAGCCCCGGGGAGTTGGCAACCAAGCTGTGATCCGGGGGTGTCCGAATGGGGAAACCCAGCTGGAGTCATGTCCAGTTACCTGCACCTGAATATATAGGGTGTGTGGAGGGAACGCCGGGAAGTGAAACATCTCAGTACCGGTAGGAAGAGAAAACAATAGTGATTCCGAGAGTAGTGGCGAGCGAAATCGGATCAGGCTAAACCTCATGCGTGTGATACCCGGCAGGGGTTGCGTATGGGGGGTTGTGGGACCATTCAGGGTCGTCTGCCGGCGATCCGGACAGTAAGAAACCACAGTTGAAGTCGAATTCCATTGGAAAGTGGAGCCGTAGAGGGTGATAGCCCCGTAGGTGTAAGGCTGTGGCTGTCGAGTGGGATCCCAAGTAACACGGAACCCCTGAAATTCCGTGTGAATCTGGCAGGACCACCTGTTAAGCCTAAATACTCCTTGATGACCGATAGCGGACAAGTACCGTGAGGGAAAGGTGAAAAGTACCCCTGGCGGGGAGTGAAATAGTACCTGAAACCATGTGCCTACAATCCGTCGGAGCGAGGTCTTGTGCCTTGTGACGGCGTGCCTTTTGAAGAATGAGCCTGCGAGTTTGCGGTGTGTTGCGAGGTTAACCCGTGTGGGGAAGCCGTAGCGAAAGCGAGTCCGAATAGGGCGATTCAGTAGCGCGCTCAAGACCCGAAGCGAAGTGATCTATCCATGGGCAGGTTGAAGCGCGGGTAAGACCGCGTGGAGGACCGAACCCACTTAGGTTGAAAACTGAGGGGATGACCTGTGGATAGGGGTGAAAGGCCAATCAAACTTCGTGATAGCTGGTTCTCCCCGAAATGCATTTAGGTGCAGCGTCGCGTGTTTCTTGCCGGAGGTAGAGCACTGGATAGCTAATGGGCCCTACAAGGTTACTGACGTTAGCCAAACTCCGAATGCCGGTAAGTGAGAGCGCGGCAGTGAGACTGCGGGGGATAAGCTCCGTAGTCGAGAGGGAAACAGCCCAGACCATCAGCTAAGGCCCCTAAGCGGTGACTAAGTGGAAAAGGATGTGGAGTCGCAGTGACAACCAGGAGGTTGGCTTGGAAGCAGCCACCCTTGAAAGAGTGCGTAATAGCTCACTGGTCAAGTGATTCCGCGCCGACAATGTAGCGGGGCTCAAGTCATCCGCCGAAGCTATGGCATTCGCACCCACCTTGTGTGGAGAGCCCGAAAGGGTGTGTGGATGGGTAGGGGAGCGTCGTGTCGCGGGTGAAGCCGCAGAGTGATCTAGTGGTGGATGCGACACGAGTGAGAATGCAGGCATGAGTAGCGAATCAGGAGTGAGAAACTCCTGCGCCGAATGATCAAGGGTTCCAGGGTCAAGCTAATCTGCCCTGGGTAAGTCGGGACCTAAGGCGAGGCCGACAGGCGTAGTCGATGGACAACGGGTTGATATTCCCGTACCGGCAAAGTAGCGCCCATGACGAACCTGGTGATGCTAACCATCTGAAACCGCGGTTATCGACTCCTTCGGGGGAAGAGGCTGCGGCGTAGCGTGGGACCCGAACTGGTAGTAGTCAAGCGATGGGGTGACGCAGGAAGGTAGTCGAACCGTACCGATGGTTGTGTACGGCCAAGCATGTAGGGAGCCGCCCAGGCAAATCCGGGTGGCTGACTTTGATGTCGATCCTGAGGTGTGATGGGGACCCAATTGGGGAAGTCGGTGATCCTATGCTGTCGAGAAAAACCTCTAGCGAGCTATGCGCCGCCCGTACCCCAAACCGACTCAGGTGATCAGGTAGAGAATACCAAGGCGATCGAGCGAACCACGGTTAAGGAACTCGGCAAAATGCCCCCGTAACTTCGGGAGAAGGGGGGCCCGGATCGTGTACCCACTTGCTGGGGAAGCGTGAAGGGCCGCAGAGACCAGGCCCAAGCGACTGTTTACTAAAAACACAGGTCCGTGCTAAGTCGTAAGACGATGTATACGGACTGACTCCTGCCCGGTGCTGGAAGGTTAAGGGGACCGGTTAGATCGCAAGATCGAAGCTGAGAACTTAAGCCCCAGTAAACGGCGGTGGTAACTATAACCATCCTAAGGTAGCGAAATTCCTTGTCGGGTAAGTTCCGACCTGCACGAATGGAGTAACGACTTGGGCGCTGTCTCAACCGTGGACTCGGCGAAATTGCACTACGAGTAAAGATGCTCGTTACGCGCGGCAGGACGGAAAGACCCCGGGACCTTTACTATAGTTTGGTATTGGTGTTTGGTTCGGCTTGTGTAGGATAGGTGGGAGACTGTGAAGTGGCCACGCCAGTGGTTGTGGAGTCATCGTTGAAATACCACTCTGGTCGTACTAGATGTCTAACCTAGGTCCGTAATCCGGATCAGGGACAGTGCCTGATGGGTAGTTTAACTGGGGCGGTTGCCTCCTAAAATGTAACGGAGGCGCTCAAAGGTTCCCTCAGCCTGGTTGGCAATCAGGTGTTGAGTGTAAGTGCACAAGGGAGCTTGACTGTGAGACAGACATGTCGAGCAGGGACGAAAGTCGGAACTAGTGATCCGGCGTCGGCATGTGGAAGCGGCGTCGCTCAACGGATAAAAGGTACCCCGGGGATAACAGGCTGATCTTCCCCAAGAGTCCATATCGACGGGATGGTTTGGCACCTCGATGTCGGCTCGTCGCATCCTGGGGCTGGAGCAGGTCCCAAGGGTTGGGCTGTTCGCCCATTAAAGCGGCACGCGAGCTGGGTTTAGAACGTCGTGAGACAGTTCGGTCCCTATCCGCCGCGCGCGCAGGAAACTTGAGAAAGGCTGTCCCTAGTACGAGAGGACCGGGATGGACGAACCTCTGGTGTGCCAGTTGTCCCGCCAGGGGCACGGCTGGTTGGCTACGTTCGGAAGTGATAACCGCTGAATGCATCTAAGCGGGAAGCACGTTTCAAGATGAGGTTTCCCACCCGGTTAACGGGGTAAGGCCCCCAGCAGAACACTGGGTTGATAGGCCGGAGGTGTACAGCAGCAATGCCTAGCCGACCGGTACTAATAGGCCGAGGGCTTGTCTTACACTCACTTTACTGAAACTATCAAGACGACCGCGCAATTGATCGCGTCCACGATCCAACACAACACCCACATGGCACAAACATGTGAATAGTGGCTTGGCTCCCCAGACACACACCCCCGAAACCTCACGGTTTTGTGGCCGGTGTTGATGGGTGGAGTCGATAGAGTTACGGCGGCCATAGCGAAAGGGAAACACCCGGTCCCATCCCGAACCCGGAAGTTAAGCCTTTCAGCGCCGATGGTACTGCAACCGAGAGGTTGTGGGAGAGTAGGACGCCGCCGGACAATCATTCACAGAACGGGTCGCACCCCACGGGGTGCGACCCGTTCTGCTATTTCATCGTAGAATTCGAGGCGATGTCCCCACACCGTGATCAGCCCCGTCGCCAGTCCCTTCCTCGCCGGCTCGTGCCGCTCGCCCTGGGCGGCGTGCTCGCGCTGAGCGCCTGCGCTGGCGGGTCCGAGGACACCTCACCGTCCCCGACGCCCGAGCGTGCGACGGCTCCGGCCGCGGGTGCCGCCCACTGGCTGTCCACCGAGCTCGAGGACGGCCTGTTCGTCGGCGAGTACGGCCCCGACTACGGCCTCACCATCGATGCCGCCCTCGGGCTGGCCGAGGTACCGGGCCAGGACGACGTGGTGCAGGAGGTCGCCGACGCCGTGGGTGCGGCCGTCGAGAGCTACACGACCGGCGTCGACTTCGGCAGCCCGGACACCTACGCCGGCTCGGTGGCGAAGGTCGCGGTGCTCGCCGAGGCGAGCGGGGGAGACCCGCGCGACGTCGACGGCACCGACGTGTTGGCCCGGCTCGAGGAGCTCGTCGCCGACCGGGGCGCGGTGGCCGGGCGTCTTGCCGACGACGTCCAGGACCCGAAGGGCTCCGACTACGCCAACGCGATCGGCCAGACCTACGCGGTGCGTGCGCTGTCCGGTGCCGGCTCCCCGGCGGCGGCGGCGGCCGCGGACTACCTCATCGCCCAGCAGTGCGAGCCGGGTTGGTTCCGGCTCTACTTCGCCGACCCCGACGCCCCGCAGGGCTGCGGGGAGGGTCCGCGTCGTCTGGACGAGCCCGACACCGACGTGACCGCGCTGGCCGTGCTGGCCCTGCATGACGTGCCGGGCGAGGCCGCGAGCGCGGCCGTCGATGCGGCCGTCGACTGGCTGGTCGCGACCCAGGACGCCGATGGCGGCTTCGGCGGCGCCACCGGCACGGAGGGGCTCAACGCGAACAGCACGGGGCTCGCCGGTCTCGCCCTCGAGCGCGCCGGCCGCACCGAGGAGGCAGCACGTGCCGCGTCCTGGGTGGCGGCTCGTCAGGTGACGGAGCCCAGCTGTGGCCCGAACCGGCAGCCCACGGGCGCGGTCGCCTACTCCGCCGACGCCGCGCCGGGGGCGCTTCGCGACCCGGTGGTCCGCGACCAGTGGCGGCGCGCGACCTCACAAGCGGCACCGCTGCTCCAGCTGGTCGGCGATCCGGTCACGGCGCTCGACGTCGAGGTCGCCGACGACGTGCTGAGCATCGATGGGCTCGGCGAGGGCGAGCAGGCCTGTCTCACGGGCCCCAGCGGGTACGCCGAGGAGCTGGTCGGCACCGGTGACGCGCTCGAGGTCCCGCTCGTGGGCGCGGACCCGGCCGGGCTGGAGATCCGCACGCTCACCGGCACCACCCCGGTCGACGCCGGCTGAGCAGCCGTGGAGCACCTCACATCGGGTATCGCCGGCGCGCGAGTCGGCACCCGGGTGGGGTATGTTCCGCAGACACATCCATATGCCCGTGGTGGGGAAAGCCGGTCCAAGTCCGGCGCTGACCCGCAACCGTAGGTCGTGGCTGCACCCGCAGCCACGACGAGCCGGAGCACCCGCCACGACGCATCCTGATCACAACGCTGTCGTGGAAAGCAGCGGTGGTCACCGCCCGTTGCTGGGCAGTGCCCCCCGCTGTGTGCAGCGGGAAGGAACCATGAGCACCTCCCTCGTGCGCCGTAGCGGCGTACTGGCTCTCCTCTCAGCCCTCGTGGCCGGCGGTCTGTCGGCCACCAGCCCGACGCCCGTCCTGGCGGCGCCTACACCGACCGGGACGGCCGCGTCCCCGTCCGGCCCGGCGGACGCCGGCGCCCGGTGGCTCACCGGCCAGCTCACCCGCGGTCTGGTCGAGGGCGAGTGGGGGGCCGACCACGGCCTCTCCATCGACGTCGCGCTGGCGCTGGAGGCCGTGGGTTCGGACACCGGCGTGCAGCAGGTGGCCGACGCCCTGGCGGCCTCGCTCGACGCCTACGTCACCGGTGAGGCGTTCGGCGACACCGGCAGCAGCTATGCCGGCGCCACCGCCAAGGCCGCCGTCCTCGCCCTGGCCGCGGAGCGCGATCCGCGCGCCTTCGGCGGACGCGACCTGATCGCCGCCCTCGAGCAGGTCACCACCGATTCCGGCCCGGCCGCCGGCCGGATCGTGGACCGCAGCACGTACGGCGACTACGCCAACACCCTCGGCCAGGCCTACGCGGTCCGCGCGCTCGACGCCGCGGGGAGCAGCGAGGCCGCTGCCGCGACGTCCTACCTGCTCGACCAGCAGTGCGCCGCGGGGTTCTTCCGCCTCGACCTCGGCGCCGTCGAGGCGACCGAGCAGACCTGCGACGGCGCCCCGGACGCCGACCCCGACACCGACGTCACCGCGCTGGCGGTGCTCTCGCTGCTGCCGCAGGCCGACAGCGACGAGGTGAAGCCGCACCTCACGGCCGCCCTTGACTGGCTGCGGAGCACCCAGCGCCGCGACGGCTCGTTCGGCGGCGGCGTGGCCACCGAGGCCGCCAACGCCAACAGCACCGGCCTCGCCGGCTGGGCGCTCGGGGAGGCAGGTCGCACCCAGGCCGCCGCCCGCGCCGCGGTCTGGGTCCGCGGCCTGCAGCTCGCCCACGCGGGCACCTGCACGCCGTACCGGCGCAGCGACCTCGGCGCGATCGCCTACGACGCCGCGGGCCTCGACACCGTGACGGCGTCCGGGGTCGCTGAGCTGCGCGACCAGGTGCGCCGCGCGAGCGCCCAGGCGCTGCCGGTGCTCCGCTGGGCGCCTGGACGCGTCGACGCACTTCCTGTCCCGCCCATGGCCCCTCCACGGTTCCACCGCGCCGGCACGCGCGTGTCGCTGCGGCTCGGGCCCCTGGCCCCCGGCGAGCCGGTCTGCGTCACGATGGCCGGCGATCGGCGCCAGGTCCGGGCCGACCACACCGGTGCCGCAACCGCGCTGATCAAGCTCCCGGCGCGCACCGCGACGTACGCCGTGCGCGCGGTCGCGCCCTCGGGGGCGCTCACACCGTTCCCGGCCCGCGTGCGCGCGCTCGCGGCGACCACCCCGGTGGTCGAGGTGAGGGCCCGCCCCACCCGCGGCCGGACCGTCCAGGTGCGGGTGCGCGGCCTGGCCGCCCGTGAGCCGGCGGTGCTCCGCTTCCGCGGCACGGTCGTCGCCCGCGGCACCAGCAATGCGTCGGGTCGCTGGACCCCGAAGTTCCGCGTCACCGGCAAGGCGGGGCTGGCCAGGCTCGTGGTCCGCGGTGCCTTCGCCGACCGCACCCGCTCGGTCACCGTCCGGGTGATGCAGTGATCACCCGGATGCGCGCCGCGGCGGCAATGCTGGCCGGGCTGCTCTGCCTGGCTGGGCTCACGACCGCACCTCCGGCCGCCGCCGCGACCTGCACCGACGGTCGCGGCGTGAGCGTGGTCGTCGACTTCGGCGCCCTCGGCGGCGGGGTCCAGCAGATCTGCGACGCCGACGGCGGGGGCAAGAAGGCCACCGCGATCTTCGCCGACAGCGGGGTCGATCTCACCTACGCCCAGCGCTCGGCGGGCTTCGTGTGCCGTGTCGAGGGCGTGCCGGCGAGTGACCCGTGCGTCAACACCTCTCCGGCGGACGCCTACTGGGGCCTGTGGTGGTCCGACGGGGAGACCGGGACATGGGTCTACGCCTCGCTCGGGACCTCGTCGCTGACCGTGCCCGCCGGCGGCTCGGTCGGCTTCGCCTGGAACAGCGGCACCCGCACCCCGCCCGGCGTGACGCCTCCGGTGGCGGCTCCCGCCGCACCGAGCAGCCCGCGGCCGACCCCGGCGCCCGGCAACCAAGGCTCCGGGCAGGGCTCCGCCACCCAGGGCTCCGGCGCTCAGGGCGGCGGCGACCAGGGCGGCGCCGCGGGTGCCGCGCAGCCCGGGGCCTCCGACGCCCCCACCGCCGGCACCGGTACGCCGAGCGCCGCGGCGAGCCCCGGCACCGACCCGACTCGTACGCCGGCGCGCGCGCCTCGGCGTACCGACGGGACGGCCACCGACGCGCCCTCCGCCACCGCGGCGCCGGGCGCCGAGGAGCCCGCGCAGAGCACCGAGGCGATGGAGGAGTCCGCGGCCAGCACCGACGACGGCGGCCTGCCCGGCTGGGTGGTGCTCGCGGTGCTCGCGCTCGTGTTCGCCGGCGCGGGCGTCGTCGCCGTCCGCCGGAGAGGCACCGCCGGACGATGAGCCCCGACCCTCGGACGAGCGCCGGCCCCCGGACCTCCCGCGACCTGCACCCGGTCGCGTGGTGGATCTGGGCGGTCGGCCTCGCCGCGGCCGCATCGATGACCACCAACCCGCTGGTGCTCGGGCTGCTGCTCGGCTCGGTGCTGCTCGTCGTCGCGGCCCGACGCTCCGACCAGCCCTGGGCGCGTGCCTTCCGCCTGTACCTGTGGCTGGCCGCCGCCATCGTGGTCTTCCGCGTCGTGTTCCGGCTCATCTTCGGCGGCGCGTACGGCGAGACGGTGCTGCTCGACCTGCCGACGGTGCCGTTGCCCGACTGGGTCCTGGGGATCACCCTGCTGGGGCCGCTGACCCTGGAGTCGCTGCTCGTCGGGCTCTACGACGGGCTGCGCCTGGCGATGATCGTGGTCTGCGTCGGCGCGGCCAACGCGCTGGCGAACCCCAAGCGACTGCTGCGCTCGGTGCCGCCGGCGCTCTACGAGGTCGGCACCGCGCTGGTCGTCGCGGTGACCGTGCTCCCGCAGTTCGCCGAGAGCGTGCGCCGGGTGCGCCGCGCCCAGGAGTTGCGCGCGGGGGAGCAGGGGCGGGTCGCGCGCCTGCGCCGCCTGCTCGTGCCGGTCCTCGAGGACGCCCTGGACCGCTCCCTGGCGCTGGCCGCCGGCATGGACACCCGCGGCTACGGACGCAGCGGCAGCGCCACACCGGCACAGCGGCGCACGACCGGGGCGCTGATGCTCCTCGGCCTGTGCGGCATCGCCGTCGGTGTGTACGCCGTGCTGGACCGCACCGCGCCCCGGCTGCTCGCGATCCCGATGCTCATCGCCGGTGTCGGCGCGGCCGGGGCCGGCCTGCTGAGCGCCGGACGCCGCGTCGAGCGGACCCGCTACCGCCCCGACCGCTGGCATCCGGCCGAGCTGGCCGTCGCCGGCTGCGGGGTGCTCACCGCCGCGATCGGCTGGTGGGTCAGCGGCCATCAGGTGCTGGTCGCCTACCCCGACGTGACGTCGGTGCCGCCGGTGAGCGCCCTCGCGCTGGCCGGCGCGCTGGTCGCCGCGCTCCCCGCCGTCCTCGCCCCGCCGCCGCGGCTGTCGGCGGCCCGTGCCGCTGCCGGGTCCCCGAAACCCGCATCGGCACCCGCCTCCGTTCCCACCCCCGCACCGAGAGCGAGCACCCGATGATCGAGCTGCGCGGCATCACGTTCTCCTACGCCGCCGACACCCCACCGGTCCTCGACGGCGTCGACCTCAGCATCGAGGAGGGCGAGCTGGTGCTCGTCTCCGGCCCGACCGGCGTCGGGAAGTCCACGCTGCTGGGCATCGTCACCGGGCTGGTGCCGCGCTTCTCCGGTGGGGTGCTCGACGGCGACGTGCTGCTCGACGCCACCAGCATCGTGCGCACCCCGCCGCGCGAGCGCGCGCACGCGATCGGCTACGTCGGGCAGGACCCGGCCGCCGGGTTCGTCACCGACACCGTGGAGGAGGAGCTCGCCTACGGCATGGAGCAGCTCGGGCTCCCCGGCTCCACGATGCGCCGCCGGGTGGAGGAGACCCTCGACCTGCTCGGCATCGCCGACCTGCGCAACCGCGACCTGCGCACGCTCTCCGGTGGCCAGCAGCAGCGCGTCGCCATCGGGTCGGTGCTGACCACCCACCCGCGGCTGCTGGTGCTCGACGAGCCCACCTCCGCCCTCGACCCCACCGCCGCCGAGGACGTGCTGGCCACGCTCACCCGGCTGGTCTCCGACCTGGGCCTCTCGGTGCTGCTCGCCGAGCACCGCCTGGAGCGGGTCGTGCCGTTCGCGGACCGGATGTGCCTGCTGCCCGGTGACGGCCGGCTGCTGGTCGGCGAGCCCGCCGAGCTGCTCGCCACCTCCCCGGTGGTGCCGCCGATCGTCGAGCTGGGCCGGGTGGCCGGCTGGGACCCGCTGCCGCTCAACGTCCGCGACGCCCGTCGCGCCGCCCGCCGCCTCGACCTGGGGCCCGGCCCCGTCGAGGCGCCCGCGACCGAGCGCCGCCGGCCGGGACTGGTGGCCCGCGGGGTCACCGTCGACCACGGCGGCGACCCCGTCGTACGCGACCTGGACCTAGAGCTGGCCGGCGGCACGGTCACCGCGCTGATGGGCCGCAACGGCGCCGGCAAGTCCTCGCTGCTGTGGGCGCTCCAGGGCAGCGCGGCGCGCCGCTCGGGCTTGGTGCGGGTCGGCGAGCTCGACCCTGCCCGGCTCTCGCCGGCCGAACGCCGGGCGCTGGTCGGCCTGCTGCCGCAGACCGCTGCGGACCTGCTCTACCTCGACACCGTCGACGCGGAGTGCGCCGACGGCGGCGCTGGCGCCCGCGAGCTGCTGGACCGGCTGGTGCCGGGCATCCCCGGTGACGCGCACCCGCGCGACCTCTCCGAGGGCCAGCGGCTCGCCGTGGCGCTGGCGCTGGTGCTCGCCGCTCGGCCCGGGGTGGTGCTCCTCGACGAGCCGACCCGCGGCCTGGACTACGCCGCCAAGCGGGTCCTCGCCACCATCCTGCGCGACCTCGCCGCGGAGGGCCGCGCGGTCCTGGTCGCGACCCACGACGTGGAGTTCGTCGTGCAGGCCGCCGACGACGTGGTCGTGATGGCGGAGGGCGAGGTCGTCTCCGCCGGACCGGTACGCCGCGTGGTGGCGGAGTCACCCGCGTTCGCGCCCCAGGTGACCAAGGTGCTCGGCGCCCCCTGGCTGCGCGTCGAGGAGGTCGCGGCCGCGCTGGCGGCCGCGCCGCCGGGGAGCCCGTCATGAGCGGGGCGCGCCGCGGCGGGCTCGCGCCGGAGCGTGCCCGGGGCGGACACGCCGCCCGGGCGGCCGCCGTACCGCTCAGCATGCGGTCGGTGGCGGTGCTGGCGGCCGGCTCTCTCGCGGGGCTGGTGATGCTGTGCTGGCCGCTGCTGGTGCAGGTGCAGCCCGGGGACCGGGTGGATCCGCCGTTCCTGTTCCTGGTGCTGCTGCCGGTGGTGGTGGCGGTGGTGCTCGCCGAGGTCAGCGAGGGCGGGCTCGATCCACGGGTGCTGGCCGTCCTGGGCGTGCTGTGCGCGGTCAACGCGCTGCTGCGTGGCATCTCGGCCGGGGTGGCCGGCATCGAGCTGGTGTTCTTCCTGCTGATCCTGGCCGGGCGCGTCTTCGGGCCCGGGTTCGGCTTCGCGCTGGGCGCGCTGTCGCTGCTCGCCTCGGCGCTGATGACCGCGGGCGTCGGGCCGTGGCTGCCCTACCAGATGCTGGTCGCGGCCTGGGTCGGCATGGGCGCGGGGCTGCTGCCGCGCCGGGTGCGCGGACGTGGCGAGATCGCGATGCTGGTGGTCTACGGGGTCCTCGCCTGTTACCTCTACGGCTTGCTGCTCAACCTCTCCGGCTGGCCGTTCCTGCTGGGTGTGCAGGTGCCCGGCCACGAGGGGTCGTTGGCCTACGTGGCGGGCGCGCCGGTGCTGGAGAACCTCCAGACCTTCCTCGTCTACACCGTGCTGACCTCCACGGGGAGCTTCGACACCGGCCGGGCGATCACCACCTCGATCGCGCTGGTGGTGCTGGGGCCGGCGGTGCTGAGCACCCTGCGCCGCGCCGCGCGCCGCGCGACGGTGACCGGCGAGGTCCGCGCCCCGGACTGAGCCGGGACCGGCGTCGCTCAGGGGCGCACCAGCAGGATCCGGTCGTCGCCGTCGGTCGGGGTGCCGCGGCCGTCGCGGTTGCTGGTGGTCAGCCACAGCATCCCGTCCGGGGCCACGGCGATGGTGCGCATCCGGCCGTAGCGGCCGACGAGGAAGGAGCGCGGCTCCCCGGCACGCTCGCCCTCGACGGGGATCCGCCAGAGCCGCTCGCCGCGCAGCGCCGCCATCCACAGGTGGCCGGCGGCGTAGGCCAGCCCCGAGGGGGATGCCTCGGACGTCGCCCAGGTGGCCTGGGGGTCCACGAACTCCGGCGCGCCGCCGGTGCCCTCGACCTCCGGCCAGCCGTAGTTGGCGCCGGCCTCGATGCGGTTCAGCTCGTCGAACTCGTTGGCCCCGAACTCCGAGGCCCACAGCTGGTCCCCGACGAAGGCCAGGCCCTGCACGTTGCGGTGGCCCCAGGACCACACCGGGGAGCCGAACGGGTTCCCCGGCGCGGGCTCGCCGTCGGGGGTGATCCGCAGGATCTTGCCGCCCAGGCTGTCGCGGTCCTGGGCCCGCGCGGCCTCGTTGGCATCGCCGGTGGAGACGTAGAGGAAGCCGTCGGGGCCGAAGAGGATCCGGCCGCCGTCGTGGATGAAGTCGCTGGGGATCCCGGTGAGGATCGGTTCGAGGTCGCCCAGGGTGTCCCCGCGCAGGGTCGCGCGCACGATCCGGTTGTCCTCGGCGGTCGTGACGTAGAGGAAGACCCGGGAGTCCTCGGTGAAGTCGGGGGAGACCGCCACCCCGAGCAGCCCGGACTCGCCCTGGGGAGCGACCTCCTCGACGGTGCCGACCTCGGTGACCCGGTGCCGCGGGCCGCTGATGCGCAGCACCCGACCGGAGTCGCGCTCGGTGACCAGCGCGTCGCCGTCGGGCAGGAACGCCAGTCCCCAGGGCGCCTCGAGCCCGGTCGCGACGGTGCCCACCACGCGCGGGTGTGCCGAGGCGGTCGCCTCCTCTGAGCCGGCCGATCCGGCCGATCCGGGGGAGCCGGTGGCGGCGGAGGGGCTCTGCGAGGCGGCCCCGCCCTCGCTGACGGCGGCGGACGGCGACGGGCTGACGTCGTACTCGACCTCGTTGCCGCCCTGCCCGCAGCCGGCCAGGGCCAGCGGCACCAGCAGCGCGCCGATCGCGCCGAGCGCCGGGGAGCCGCGACGTGCGGCCACGTCAGCCGACCCTGCGCAGGAAGTCCAGGAGCAGCGCGTGGACCTGCTCGGGCTGCTCCATCTGGACGAAGTGGGTGCCGGGCAGCTCGACGTACGTCCCGTCGCCGACGCGCTCCGCGGCCTGGGCCATGTGCCGGGCGCCGGCCATCAGGTCCCACCTGCCGGCCACGAAGACCGCCGGCACCTGCACCTGGCTGAGCCGCACGCGCGGGTGCTCGGAGGTGCGCAGCGCGACGTGGAAGTACCAGTCCAGCGGCACCTGGAGGAACTCGCGGATCGCGGCGGCGGTCAGGTCGACGTCGGCCACCGGGAGCATGAAGCCGCTGTGCGACAGCACGCCGACCGTGCGGGGCCCGATCGGAAGGCGCCGGGCGATCGGGCTCAGCACCCGTCCGGAGAGCCGCACCGCGTGGGAGAAGCCGACCGTCGCCGCGCGGGCCGCGGCGCGCGGCAGCCGCAGCGGGCCGAGCATGGTCGCGAAGGTGTCGCCGGGGACCCCGGCCACCGCGAACAGCCCGGCGACCCGCTCGGGGTGGCGCACCGCGAGCTCGAACATCGTGTTCACGCCGATCGACCAGCCGACGGTGACCGCGCGGTCGACGCCGTAGTGGTCCATCACCGACAGGGCGTCCTCGACGAAGGCGCCGATGTCGACCCGCTCGGGGTCCAGCGGGCGCGCCGAGCCGCCGATGCCGCGGTGGTTCCAGGAGATCACGCGGACGCCGCAGTCGGGGTCCAGCAGCGCCGGCCAGGCGAAGGCGTTGGTGCCGAGGCCGTTGCACAGCAGCACCGTCGGTGCGCCGCGCTCGTCGTCGGGGTCGTTGCTCCAGGCCCGGAGCCGGGTGCCGTCGTCGGACAGGACGTCGGTGAACACCACGGCGGGCCGCGGCCGGCGGGTGGGGTCCGCGGTCGGCTCGACGGGATCGGCAGACGGGGTCATGCCCTGATCATGCCCGAGCGGGCGTCAGTCCGGCAGCGGCTCTGCGGGTGCGCGCCCGGAGCGGGTGGCGCCGACGCTCGCGGTCACGACGCAGGCCACGGCCAGCCACTGCACGGGGGAGAGGAACTCGGTCAGCACCAGCATCCCGACCAGCGCGGCGGTGGCGGGCTCGACGCTCATCAGGATGCCGAAGACCCCCGGCCGGATCGAGCGCAGCGCGATCAGCTCGCAGGTGTAGGGGATCACCGAGCTCAGCAGTCCCACCGCCGCGCCGATCAGGAGCACCCGGGGGTCGGCGAGGTCGTCGGCGTGCCGGCCCAGCGCGAGCGGGGCGATGAGCGCCGCCGCCACGACGCTGGCGACGGCGAGACCGTCCAGGCCCGGCCAGCGCCGTCCGGTCTCCGCGCTGATCAGGATGTAGGCGCCCCAGCACGCGCCGGCGAGCAGCGCGAAGGCCACGCCGACCGGGTCCAGGTCCGCGCGCTCGAAGCCGAGCAGCAGCACCCCGACGCCGGCCAGCCCCACCCAGGCCAGGTCGCGCCTGCGCCGGGAGCCGAGGACCGCGATCAGCAGCGGCCCCACGAACTCGATGGTCACTGCGATGCCCAGCGGGATGCGCTGGAAGGACTGGTAGAACGCCCAGTTCATCAGCCCGAGGGTGGCGCCGAAGGCCAGCACGATCGCCCAGTCGTGGCGGTCGCGCCCGCGCAGCGTCGGGCGGGCGATGGCGATCATCACCAGCGCGCTGGTGCACAGGCGCAGCCACACGACCGTGGTTGGGTCGACCTCGTCGAAGATCGTCTTGGCGACCCCGGCGCCGAGCTGCACCGAGACGATCCCCAGCAGGACCAGTCCCACCGGGGAGACCCTCCACGGCGATGACTTCGAGGCGATCACCCGGTCAATCTAGACAAGAGCGGACCGGCGGCGAGCCACGCCACGGTCCGTACGGCGTACGACGAAGCGGCCAGGAGGTCGGCGATGGCGACGGTGCTGATGGTGGGGACCCGCAAGGGGCTGTGGATCGGGCGCTCGGACGACGATCGCCGCGAGTGGGACTTCACCGGTCCGCACTTCGACATGGAGGAGGTCTACTCCTGCCTCATCGACACCCGCGGCGAGCGCCCCCGGCTGCTCGCCGGTGCCTCGTCGAGCTGGCTGGGACCCCAGGTACGGCGCTCCGACGACCTCGGCGCGACCTGGCAGGAGACACCCGGGTCGGTGCGCTTCCCGGAGGCCCACGACGCCTCGGTCGAGCGGATCTGGCAGCTCGTGCCCGGCACCGAGGCCGGGGTGGTCTGGGCCGGCACCGAGCCGGGGGCGGTCTGGCGCTCGGCGGACGCCGGCGAGACCTTCGCCCTCGTGGAGGGGCTGTGGAACCACCCGCACCGCACCCAGTGGGACGCCGGGTACGGCGGCCAGGCCTTCCACACCGTGCTGCCGCACCCCACCGACCCCGGCTCGGTGACCGCGGCGATCTCGACCGGCGGGGTCTACCAGTCCGCCGACGGCGGCACCACGTGGGCGCCCCGCAACACCGGCATCAAGGCGGAGTTCATGCCGGGCGAGGTGCAGTACCCCGAGTTCGGCCAGTGCGTCCACAAGGTCGCGCGGCACCCCTCGCGGCCGGAGCGGATGTTCCTGCAGAACCACGGCGGGGTCTACCGCTCCGAGGACCACGGCGCGAGCTGGCACTCGATCGCCGACGGACTGCCCAGCGACTTCGGCTTCCCCGTGGTCGTGCACCCTCACGATCCGGACACCGTCTACGTCTTCCCGCTCGGCCAGGCCTGGGCGCGCTACCCCGTCGACGCGCGCCCGCTGGTGTGGCGCTCTCACGACGCGGGGGACAGCTGGGAGCCGCTGGGCAAGGGCCTGCCCGAGCAGCTGTGGGTCGGGGTGATGCGCGACGCGATGTGCACCGACGCCCACCCCTCCGCCGGCGTGTACGTCGGGGCGCGCAACGGCGCGGTCTGGGCCTCGGCCGACTCGGGGGAGAGCTGGCAGCAGGTGGTCGCCAACCTGCCCGACGTCATGTGCGTGCGAGCGGCCGCGGTCTGAGGGTCACCGGCCGGACCGCTCGCGGGAGCCGGCGGCGCCGGGACTATCCTCAGCACATGACCGAGCACGACATGAAGCCCCGTTCCCGCGACGTCACGGACGGCCTCGAGCGTGCCGCCGCGCGCGGGATGCTGCGTGCCGTGGGCATGGGCGACGACGACTTCGCCAAGCCCCAGATCGGTGTCGCGTCGAGCTGGAACGAGATCACCCCCTGCAACCTGTCCCTCGACCGGCTGGCCAAGGCGGTCAAGAACGGCGTGCACGCGGCCGGCGGGTTCCCGCTCGAGTTCGGCACCATCTCGGTCTCCGACGGCATCTCCATGGGCCACGAGGGCATGCACTTCTCGCTGGTCTCCCGCGAGGTCATCGCCGACTCGGTCGAGGTCGTGATGAGCGCCGAGCGGCTCGACGGCTCGGTGCTGCTCGCCGGCTGCGACAAGTCGCTGCCCGGCATGCTGATGGCCGCCGCCCGCCTCGACCTGTCCAGCGTCTTCCTCTACGCCGGCTCCACGATGCCCGGCCAGGTGGACGGCAAGGACGTCACGATCATCGACGCCTTCGAGGCCGTCGGCGCCTGCCTGGCGGGCAAGATCAGCCGCGAGGAGGTGGACCGCGTCGAGCGGGCGATCTGCCCCGGCGAGGGCGCCTGCGGTGGCATGTACACCGCCAACACCATGGCCTCCGTCGCCGAGGCGATCGGCATGTCGCTGCCCGGCTCTGCCGCCCCGCCGGCCGTCGACCGTCGTCGTGACGGGTTCGCCCACCGCTCTGGCGAGGCGGTGGTCAACCTGCTCAAGCACGGCATCACCGCGCGCCAGATCATGACCAAGGAGGCGTTCGAGAACGCCATCACCGTGGTGATGGCGCTCGGCGGCTCGACCAACGCGGTCCTGCACCTGCTGGCGATCGCCCGCGAGGCCGAGGTCGACCTCACCATCGACGACTTCAACCGGATCGGCGAGAAGGTCCCGCACCTGGCCGACCTCAAGCCGTTCGGCCGCTTCGTGATGACCGACGTGGACCGCATCGGCGGCATCCCGGTGGTCATGAAGGCGCTGCTGGACGCCGGCCTCATGCACGGCGACTGCCTCACCGTCACCGGCAAGACGATGGCCGAGAACCTCGCCGAGCTGGCCCCGCGCGCGCTCGACGGCGACGTCATCCGCACCCTCGACAAGCCGATCCACGCCACCGGCGGGATCACCGTCCTCAAGGGCTCGCTGGCGCCCGAGGGCGCCGTGGTCAAGAGCGCCGGCTTCGACGACACCGTCTTCGAGGGCACCGCCCGCGTCTTCGACGGCGAGCAGGCCGCGATGGACGCGCTGGCCGCCGGCCAGATCAAGGCCCGCGACGTGGTCGTCATCCGCTACGAGGGCCCCAAGGGCGGGCCCGGCATGCGCGAGATGCTCGCGATCACCGGTGCCATCAAGGGCGCCGGCCTCGGCAAGGACGTGCTCCTCGTGACCGACGGTCGCTTCTCCGGCGGCACCACCGGCCTGTGCGTGGGCCACATCGCCCCCGAGGCCGTCGACGGCGGACCGATCGCGTTCGTGCGCGACGGCGATCCGATCACCCTCGACGTCGTGAACCGCACCCTCGAGGTGCGCATCGACGACGAGGAGCTCGCGCGCCGCCAGGACGGCTGGGAGCCCCGCGCCCCGAAGTACACCCGCGGGGTGCTCGGCAAGTACGCCCGCACGGTGCAGTCCGCCGCGCACGGCGCCGTCACCAGCTGAGCGCCGCACCGACACCAGGACCCGGGGCCGGCAGGCAGTCGGCCCCGGTCTCCCGTCGCGCGCGCGGCGTACTGCTCCTGGTGAGCCTGCTGGTCCTGGCCCTCGTCGGCACCGCGGCGTTCCTCGCCCTGGGCCCCGACGAGCCCGCCGACCCGGTCGCGGCGCCCGTCGCCGACCCCTCGGCCACGCCGCTCGCACCGGCGTCCCCGGCTGCTCCGACCCCGACCCCGACCCCGACCACGGCCGCGACCCCGGCGCGCGCCACGCTGCCGCACGGCGGTCGTGCGGTCTTCGAGGGCAACCGGTTCCTGGTGGCCTACTACGGCACCGCCGGCTCCGGCGCCCTGGGCGTGCTCGGCGAGGACCGTCCGGCGCTCATGCACCGCCGGCTGGTCGCGGCCGCGGCGCCGTTCGCGCGCCCGGGACAGCCGGTGCAGCCGGTCTATGAGCTGATCGTCACCATCGCCGACGCCACCCCCGGGCCGGACGGCGACTACCACCACGACATCGACCGGCGGGCCGTGCAGCGCTACATCGACGCCGCGCACCGCCACGGAGCGCTGGTGCTGCTCGACATCCAGCCCGGCCACGCCGACTTCCTGACCGTGGCGCGGCGCTGGGCGTGGGCGCTGCGCGACCCGTACGTCGGGCTCGCGCTGGACCCCGAGTGGCGGATGCCCCGCGGGGAGGTCCCCGGCCGGGTGATCGGGCACGTGCGCGCCGCGGAGGTGAACCGCACCTCGGCGTGGCTCGCGCGCCTGGTGGCCCGCCACGACCTGCCGCAGAAGCTCTTCGTGCTGCACCAGTTCCGCGGCTCGATGCTGCCGGACCTGGAGCGGGTGCGGGCCCGGCGCGGGCTGGTGATGGTGCAGCACGCCGACGGCTTCGGCACACGCAGCGAGAAGCTCGCCAGCTACCGCGCGATCACCCGGCCGCGGCAGTTCACGATGGGCTGGAAGCTCTTCTACGACGAGGACGTCGACCGTATGGGCGCCGCCGCCGTGCACCAGGTGCGGCCCCGCGTGCGCTTCGTCAGCTTCCAGTGACCGCGCGCAGGTGGCTCCCGGGCGCCGGCCTCCTCGGCCACCGGGACCGGCTCGGCCGGGTGGGGCGCGACATCGTCGAGGTCCGCCCGCACGGCGACGCGCACTTCGTCGCGCTGCGCGCGGCGGTCTCCACCTCGGTCCCGCTCGTCGTCCTCGGCCTCGCCGGGCGCCTCGACCTGAGCATGTACGCCGCGTTCGGCGCCTTCACCGCGCTCTACGGGCGCAACCACGTGCACGTGCCGCGGCTGCGGATGCAGCTGCGGCTCGGCGCGCTGCTGACCCTGGTGGTCGGGGCCGGCGTGCTGGTCGGGGTCTCCCCGCACCGGGCCTGGCTCGCGGTACCGCTGGCCGCCCTGCTCGCCTCGGGCTGCACGCTGCTCTCCGAGCGCCAGGACTGGCACCCGCCCGGCGCGCTGTTCCCGGTCTTCGCCTTCACCGCCTGCGCCTCCCTGGCGAGCCGGCCGCGCGACGTCGTGGTGGCGCTCGCGGTGGCCGGCGCCAGCGCGGCGTTCGCGGTCGTCGTCGGCAACGTCGGGGCGTTCTGGCGCCGCCGTCACGTCCCGCGCCGGGAGCGCTCGGGGCCACGGCCGCCGACCCACCGCCCGGTGCAGGTGCGGCGGTTCCCGCGCAGCGGCGTGGCCGTCCTCCTCGCCGGCGCGCTGGCCACCGGGGTCGGCATCGGGCATCCCTACTGGGCGATGGTCTCGGCGGTGGTGCCGCTGGTCGCGCGCGACTTCTCCGCCCAGCTGGTGCGCGGCACCCAGCGGGTGATCGGCACCTTCCTCGGCCTGGCGGTCACCGGCGTGCTGCTGGCGCTGGACCCCTCCGCCTGGGTGGTGATCGCGCTGATCGTCGCCCTCCAGACCGGTGCCGAGCTGCTGATCGGGCGCAACTACGCCCTCGCGCTCACCTGCGTGACGCCGCTGGCGCTGCTGGCGCTGCACCTCGCGAGCGGCGGGAGCGACCCGTGGGAGCTGGTCGTCGACCGCGGGGTCGAGACGGTCATCGGCGTCGTCATCGGCCTGGGCGTCGGCTTCCTCGCCCGGCCCAGCGCGCGGGAGATCATCGGGCGCCGCGGCCTCCCCGGCTGACCGCGCTTCCGGTCCGGAGTGCCGGGACACCGCGGGGGAGGCAGGATGGCGCCGTGACCCCCGTGACTCCCGCGACCCCCGGGCCCGCCACCCTGGACGCCGCCGACCCGCTCGCGGCGTACCGTGACCGCTTCGTCGGCGCCGAGAGCCCGCTCGTCTACTTCGACGGCAACTCCCTGGGCCGCCCGCTGCGGGTCACCGGGCCACGGCTGGCGCGCTTCGTGGACCAGGAGTGGGGCGGGCGGCTGATCCGCGGCTGGGACGAGGACTGGCTCGCGCTGCCCGAGCGCGTCGGCGACGACCTGGGTCGCGTCTGCCTCGGCGCGGCACCCGGCCAGACGGTGGTGGGGGACTCCACGACCGTGCTGCTCTACAAGCTGGTGCGGGCCGCGGTGGCGCTGCGCCCCGGGCGCACCGAGATCGTGCTGGACCGCGACAACTTCCCGACCGACCGGTACGTCGCCCAGGGCGTCGCCGCGGAGTGCGGGCTGACGCTGCGCTGGATCGAGACCGACCCGGCGGGCGGCGTCGAGGCCGACCAGCTCGCCGAGGTGGTGGGGGAGCGCACCGCGCTGGTGCTGCTCAGCCACGTCGCCTACCGCTCGGCCTGGCTCGCCGACGCCCCGCGGCTGACCCGGATCGCCCACGACGCGGGCGCCCTGGTGCTGTGGGACCTGTGCCACTCCGCCGGTGTGGTCCCGGTCGAGCTCGACGCCTGGGACGTCGACCTGGCCGTCGGCTGCTCCTACAAGTACCTCAACGCCGGGCCGGGCGCGCCGGCGTGGGCCTACGTCGCGCGCCGGCTCCTGGAGGACACCGAGCGCCCCTTCGTCCAGCCGGTGCAGGGCTGGATCGGGGCGGCCGACTCCTTCGCGATGGGTCCTGACTACCAGCCCGCGCCCGGGATCCGCCGCGTGCTGTCCGGTACGCCGCCGGTGCTCGGGATGCTCCCGCTGCGCGACATGCTCGAGGTCCTGGCGGAGGCCGGGATCGAGGCCGTGCGCGCCAAGTCGGTCGCGCTCACGTCGTACGCCGCGGAGCTGGGCGAGGAGCTGCTCGGCGACCTCGGGGTGCGGCTCGCCTCCCCGCGCGAGGTGGAGCGGCGCGGCGGCCACGTCACGCTGGACCACCCGCAGATGCGCGAGGTCACCGCCCGCCTGTGGCAGCGCGACGTGCTGCCGGACTTCCGCGAGCCGCACGGGCTGCGGCTGGGCCTCTCGCCGCTCTCGACGTCGTTCGCCGAGGTGGCGAGCGGCATCGAGGCCGTTCGCCACGAGCTCGTGGACCTGCGACGCTGATCGCATGCGCTTCCCCCGCCCCCTCCGCCCCGGCGACACGGTCGGCGTGGTCGCGCCGTCCGCAGGTGTCGCGCCCTCCTACGTCCCCCGCCTCGAGGTCGCCTGCACGGCGCTGAAGGAGCGCGGCTTCGACGTGCGCCTCGGCGAGCACCTCGTCGTCCACGACGGAGGGGTGGCCGGCACCGCGCAGCAGCGCGCCGCCGACCTGATGGCGATGCTGCTCGACCCGGCGGTCGCGGCCGTCGTACCCCCGTGGGGTGGGGAGCTGGCCATCCAGGTCCTCGACCACCTGGACTGGGACGCGCTGGCCGCCGCGGAGCCGACCTGGCTGGTCGGCTACAGCGACCTCACCACCGTGATGCTGCCGTTCGCGACCCGTCTCGGCTGGGCCAGCCTGCACGGCGCCAACCTGCTGGAGACGCCGTACGCCCAGCCCGCCGGGCTCGCCCACTGGACCGACGCGCTGGCCACCGCGCCCGGTACCCCGCTCACCCAGCGCTCGCCGGGCCGCCACAAGGGCCCCGGCTTCGATGACTGGGAGGCGGAACCCACGACGTCGGGGGAGCGCGAGCTCCCCGAGACCGGCTCCTGGGAGGTCGTCGGGGGAGGCGGCCTCGACGTCACCGGACGCCTGGTCGGCGGCTGCCTGGAGGTGCTCGGGCCGCTGGTCGGGACGCCGTACGGCGACGTGCCCCGGCTGGGCCGCGAGCTCACCGAGGACGGACTGATCGTCTATCTGGAGGCCTGCGAGCAGGACGCCTTCAGCATCTGCCGCACCCTGCACGGGATGCGGATGGCCGGCTGGTTCGAGGAGGCCGAGGCGGTGCTGATCGGACGCACCGCCGCCCCCGACTCGCCCGGGCTCACCCAGCACGACGCCGCCCGCGACGCGCTCGGCGGGCTCGACCTGCCGCTCGTGCTGGACGTCGACTTCGGCCACGTGTGGCCCTACCTGCCGATGGTCAACGGCGCCCTGGCGCGCGTGGTCGTCGACGGCGAGCGGGCCGAGATCACCCAGACCTGGGGCTGATCGCCCGCGGGACCTGGCCGCTGTCGGCAGCGGCTGGCATCGTGCTCGCATGGACCCACGGATCAGCTTCATCACCCTGGCGGTCGCCGATCTCGAGACCAGCCGGGCGTTCTACGTCGACGGCCTCGGTTGGCGCCCGGAGCTGCACGTGCCCGGCGAGGTGCTGATGCTCGAGGCCGGCGAGCGTCTGGTGTTCTCGCTGTGGCAGCGCGAGCACTTCGAGGCCGAGGTCGGCCTGATCGCCTCCGGCCCCGGGGTGGCGCCGTTCACGCTGTCGCACAACGTCGCCACCGAGGCCGAGGTCGACGCGGTGCTCGCCGAGGCGCGCGCGGCGGGGGCCTACCCCGTGCAGGCCGCGCAGCGGCGCGAGTGGGGCGGATGGACCGGCTACTTCGCCGATCCCGACGGCCATCGCTGGGAGATCGCCACCAACCCCGGCCCGATCGGGCAGCGGGTGCTGCCGTGAGTCGCCCGAGCGAGGAGGACCGCCGGCTGCTGGGCGGGCGCGACGTCGCCGAGGCGGGCCTGACCGACTGGGTGCTGCTCACCGGTGTGCTGCACGCGCGGTTCCGGATCCCCGACTACGCCACCGGGCTGTCCCTGGTCGCCCAGGTCGGTGCCGCCGCGGTCGCCGCCGACCACCACCCCGACCTCGCCCTGCGCTACGCCGAGCTCGACGTCCGCCTCGTCAGCCACGACGTCGGCGGGGTCACCGCCCGCGACCTCCGGCTGGCCCGCGAGATCAGCGTCGCCGCGGCCCGTGCCGGCGCCCGCCCGACCTCGGTGGGTCTCGCGGTGGTCGAGCTCGCCCTGGACACCTCCGCGGTCGACACGGTACGGCCGTTCTGGGCGGCCGTGCTCGGCTACACCGACGACGACGGCGCGCCCCACGGTGCGCGCGACGAGGTCCGCGACCCGCACGGCGTCGCGCCCTCGCTGTGGTTCCAGGAGGCGGGTCCCGACCCGTCGCCGCCGGCGCAGCGCTTCCACCTCGACGTCTGGGTGGATCCCGCGGCCGTGGAGCCCCGCATCCGCGCCGCGCTCGCGGCCGGCGGCACGCTGCACAGCGACGCCGAGGCCCCGGCGTACTGGGTGCTCGCCGACCCGCAGGGCAACAAGGCGTGCCTGTGCACTTGGCAGGCACGCTGAGGCCGACCGAGGAGTCGGCGCGGCTGGCAACCACATCGTGGGACCGCCGTCCCGCATCGTGGGACGGCGTGAGAGGGTGGGCACCTGGACGAGGGACCAACGGTGCTATCGTGCCTACATGCGCCAGGACATTCTTGTACGCACGCGACGCGCCCGCTGACCACAAGTCAGCCAGCGCGTCACCCCTCGTTGCCCAGCAACCGAGGGGTTTTTTGTTGCCGCAGCGGCCCACGACCGCCGCCCGGGGCAGCACTGCACAACAACCCGCATGGTCACAGACAGGGAAAGCAAGCAATGAGCGAGCAGATCACCGGCGCGCAGAGCCTGGTCACGTCGCTGGAGGCGGCCGGGGTCGAGCACATGTTCGGGATCCCGGGGGGCGCGATCCTCCCGGCCTACGACCCGCTGATGGACTCGACCATCCGCCACATCCTCGTGCGCCACGAGCAGGGCGCCGGACACGCCGCGCAGGGCTACGCCACCGCGACGGGCAAGGTCGGCGTCTGCATGGCGACCTCCGGTCCGGGTGCGACCAACCTCGTGACGCCCCTCGCTGACGCCCACATGGACTCGGTCCCGCTGGTGGCGATCACCGGCCAGGTCGGTGCTTCCCTGATCGGCACCGACGCGTTCCAGGAAGCCGACATCCGCGGCATCACGATGCCGATCACCAAGCACAACTTCCTGGTGACCGACCCCGCCGAGATCCCGCAGAAGATCGCGGAGGCCTTCCACCTCGCCTCCACCGGTCGTCCCGGCCCGGTGCTGGTCGACGTCACCAAGTCCGCGTTGCAGGCGATGACCACCTTCCGCTGGCCCACCGAGCTGCACCTGCCGGGCTACCGGCCGGTGACCAAGCCGCACGCCAAGCAGATCCGCGAGGCCACCAAGCTCATCCTCGAGGCGCGCCGACCGGTGCTGTACGTCGGCGGCGGCACCATCCGCGCCCGCGCCCACCGCGAGCTGCGGGTGCTCGCCGAGCTCACCGGCATCCCGGTCGTGACCACGCTGATGGCCCGGGGCGCGTTCCCCGACAGCCACCCCCAGCACCTCGGCATGCCCGGCATGCACGGCACCGTCGCCGCGGTGGCGGGGCTGCAGAAGAGCGACCTGATCATCAGCCTCGGCGCCCGCTTCGACGACCGCGTCACCGGCAACCTGGACTCCTTCGCGCCCGGCGCCAAGGTCATCCACGCCGACATCGACCCCGCCGAGATCGGCAAGAACCGCGCCGTCGACGTCCCGATCGTGGGCGACTGCCGCGAGGTCATCTCCGACCTGGTCGTCGCGCTCAAGGCCGAGGCCGACGCCGGCAACACCGGCGACTTCGAGGGCTGGGTCGAGTTCGTCGCCGGCATCAAGCGCAAGTACGCCCTCGACTACGAGCGCCCCGCCGACGGCTCGCTGGCGCCGCAGCACGTGCTCCAGCGCCTCGGGGAGATCGCCGGCCCCGACTCGATCTACGCCGCCGGCGTGGGCCAGCACCAGATGTGGGCCGCGCAGTTCATCGGCTACGAGAAGCCCAACACCTGGCTGAACTCCGGTGGCCTCGGCACCATGGGCTACTCGGTGCCCGCCGCCATGGGCGCGAAGGTCGGCATGCCCGACACCACCGTGTGGTCCATCGACGGCGACGGCTGCTTCCAGATGACCAACCAGGAGCTCGCCACCTGCGCGATCGAGGGCATCCCGATCAAGGTCGCGATCATCAACAACGAGTCGCTCGGCATGGTGCGCCAGTGGCAGACGCTCTTCTACAACGAGCGCTACTCCAACACCAACCTCCAGCGCCACGGCGGCCCGGTGCGGATCCCGGACTTCCCCAAGCTCGCCGAGGCCTACGGCTGCGTGGGGCTCTCCTGCGATCGTCCCGACGACCTCGACGCCACCATCGAGAAGGCGATGTCGATCAACGACGCGCCGGTCGTGGTGGACTTCCGCGTCCACCGCGACGCGATGGTGTGGCCGATGGTCGCCGCCGGCACCAGCAACGACGACATCAAGTACGCGCGCGACCTCGCGCCCGAGTTCGACGAGGACGACCTCTGATGAGCAAGCACACGCTGTCGGTCCTGGTCGAGGACAAGCCCGGCGTCCTGGCCCGCATCGCCGCCCTGTTCAGCCGGCGCGGCTTCAACATCGAGTCGCTGGCCGTCGGGCCGACCGAGCACCCCGAGATCTCGCGGATGACCATCGTGGTCAACGTGGACCGCTCGCCGCTCGAGCAGGTCACCAAGCAGCTCAACAAGCTGGTCGAGGTGATCAAGATCGTCGAGCTCGACCCGAACGCCTCGGTGCACCGCGAGCTGCTCCTGGTCAAGATCGCCGCCACCGCGGAGACCCGCGGGCAGGTGCTCGACACCGTCCAGCTGTTCCGCGCCAAGGTGGTCGACGTGACCGTCGACGCGCTCACCGTCCAGATCACCGGCAACGCCGACAAGCTGGCCGACTTCCTGCGCGTGGTGGAGCCGTTCGGCATCCGCGAGCAGGTGCAGTCCGGCATGGTCGCGATCGGTCGCGGCTCCCGCTCGGTCTCCGAGCGCAGCCTGCGCCCGGTGCCGATCCCCGCGCCGCCTGCCGCGATCTGACCCGCGTGTGCCGGGGGGCCTGCGCGCCCCGGCGTACCGGCTTGCAGACTTGTCCTACTTCCCAGCGTCACCCACCTGAAGTTCCCACCCAGAAGGAGAAGCCCCCGTGGCTGAGATGTTCTACGACGACCACGCCGATCTGTCCCTGATCCAGGGCAAGAGCGTGGCGGTCATCGGCTACGGCAGCCAGGGCCACGCCCACGCGCTGTCGCTGCGCGACTCCGGTGTCGACGTGCGCGTCGGTCTGCAGCCCGGCTCCAAGAGCCGCGCCAAGGCCGAGGCCGAGGGCCTGCGCGTCCTCACCCCCGCCGAGGCGGCGGCCGAGGCCGACGTCGTCGTCATCCTCGCGCCCGACCAGCACCAGCGGAAGCTGTACGCCGAGGAGATCGCCCCCCACCTCAACGCGGGCGACACCCTGGTCTTCGGCCACGGCTTCAACATCCGCTTCGGCTACATCACCCCGCCCGAGGACGTCGACGTCTTCATGGTGGCCCCGAAGGGCCCGGGTCACCTGGTCCGTCGTGAGTACGTCGACGGCCGCGGCGTGCCCGTGCTCGTCGCGGTGGAGAAGGACGCCTCGGGCAAGGCCTGGGACCTCGCGCTCTCCTACGCCAAGGCGATCGGCGGCCTGCGTGCCGGCGGCATCAAGACCACCTTCACCGAGGAGACCGAGACCGACCTGTTCGGTGAGCAGGCCGTCCTGTGCGGTGGCGCCTCGCAGCTGGTCATGTACGGCTTCGAGACCCTCATCGAGGCCGGCTACCAGCCCGAGGTCGCCTACTTCGAGTGCCTGCACGAGCTCAAGCTCATCGTCGACCTGATGTACGAGGGCGGCATCGCCAAGCAGCGCTGGTCGGTCTCCGACACCGCCGAGTTCGGTGACTACGTCTCCGGCCCGCGGGTCATCACCCCCGAGGTGAAGGAGAACATGAAGGCGGTCCTCGCCGACATCACCAGCGGCGCGTTCGCCGAGCGGTTCATCACCGACATGGACAACGGCAACCCGGAGTTCACCAAGTTCCGCGAGCAGGGCGAGGCGCACCCGATCGAGAAGACCGGCCGCGAGCTGCGCAAGCTCATGGCGTGGGTGAAGAGCCACGACTCGGACTACACCGAGGGCACCGCGACCCGCTGAGGAGTGAGGCGGAGGTACGCCGAGCGCCAGCGAGGTGTGCCGAAGCCGAGCCCCGCAGGCGGGTCGCAGACAGGTACCGCGACCCGCTGAGGCCGCGGCACGCCGAGCCCCGCAGGCGGGTCGCAAATAGGTAGAGCGGCCCGCTGAGGTCCATGGCGGGAACTCCGCTGAGGTCCACGCCGGACCGCATCACCATCGAAAAGGGCCTCCCTCACAGCAGCTGCTGTGAGGGAGGCCCTTCTCGTCGTGCGCGGGGAGCGGTGGGCGGGCTACTTCACCTCGGCGCGGAGGATCAGGCGCAGGCCGATCGCGAGCGGGACCAGCAGCCAGATCGTGCCGGAGGTGGCCAGCTGGGCCCACTGCTCGGCGCTGGGCACGCCGTCGAAGAGCGGGGTCGTGGCGTAGTTGAAGTCGATCCACGGGCCGAGGTCGCGGTACCACTCCTGCGCGGCGGCCAGGGCGCTGGTCGCGCCCGGAAGCACGAAGGAGTAGACGAAGTAGGCCACGATCGCGGCCGCCGAGCTGCGCAGCAGGGTGCCGAGCATGAAGCCGACCAGTAGCCCGAGCACGTTGGCGACCATGATCATCCCCAGGTTGGCGGCGCTGATGTCCCAGACCGTGTCGGTGCCGGCGATCGCGGTGCCGACGACGTTGCCGAGCGCCCCGATCGCGGCGGCGAGCAGCATCGAGACGACGCCGATGGCGATCGCGAGGCCCGCCTTGACCGCGATCACGCGGCCCCGGTCCGGCACCAGGGTGAACGTGGTGAGCCCGGTGCGCTGGCTCCATTCGCTGGTGACCGCGAGGATCGCGACGATCGGCAGGATCACCGCCATCGGGACCCCGATCGCCGTGGCGAACGTGTCGTAGGTCAGTGCGGAGTCCGGGGCGAAGACGATGACCGCGGCGGTCGCACCGATCGCGAGGATCGCGATGCCGGCCATCAGCCAGAAGCCGGAGCGGGTGTCGAACATCTTGCGCAGCTCGACGCGCACCACGCGGGACAGCGGGATCGGCGCCGGCGCCGCACGCGGGCCGGTGTGCTGCTCGGCGATCGTGGCGAGCGGGTCGCTCGACTCGAGGGTGCCGGTCGATGCGGATGAGGTGGTGCTCATGCTGCTGCTCCTTCGCGCTGGGTCTCGGCGGTGAGCTCGAGGAACATCTCCTCCAGGCCGGCGCCGTCGGCGGACCTGAGCTCGGTGAGGGGTACGCCGGCGGCGAAGGCGACCTGCCCGACGTGGGCGAGTTCGGCGTCGGTGCGCAGGGCCCCGTTGCCGGCGGCGGTGAGGGTGAGCCCGGCGTCCTGCAGGGCGCGGGCGAGGCGGTCGGGATCGGCCGCGCGGACGACGGTGCCCGCGGCGGCGAGCAGGTCGGCCTTGGTGCCCTGGGCGACGATCCGGCCGTGGCCGATGACGACGATGTCGTCGGCGATGACCTCGATCTCGTGCAGCAGGTGGCTGGAGAGCAGCACGGTGCCGCCGCGGTCGGCGTACCCGCGCAGCAGGTCGCGCATCGCCCGGATGCCGGCGGGGTCGAGGCCGTTGGCGGGCTCGTCGAGCACCAGTACCTCGGGGTCGCCGATCAGTGCGGTGGCGATGCCGAGACGCTGGCGCATCCCCAGGGAGTAGTGACGCACCCGCCGCTCCGCCTCGGCCTCGGTGAGGCCGACGTGCGCGAGGGTCTCGGCCACCCGTGCGCGGGGCAGGCCCATGGTGAGCGCGGCCAGGGTGAGGATCTCGCGGCCGGTGCGCCCGGCGTGCTGGGCGGAGGCGTCGAGGAGCACGCCGATCTCGCGGCCGGGGTTGGGCAGGTCGGCGAAGCGGCGGCCGAGCACCGTGGCGGTGCCCGAGGTCGGCGGGGTGAGACCGACCAGGATGCGCATCGAGGTGGACTTCCCAGCGCCGTTGGGGCCGAGGAAGCCGGTGACGCGGCCGGGCCGCGCCGTGAAGGTGATGTCGTCGACGGCGGTGAAGGCGCCGTACTTCTTGGTCAGGGACTCGACGGTGATCATGGCTCCCAGCCTGTGTCGTGGGTCACGGTCGGCGCATCGGGGACCTCGCCCCGTCGGCCCCTGATCCGACCCTGAGACGTCTCAGGGGTGAGGCATCGGGGTCGCGGGGGAATGGTCCGGTGCGCGGCGGGGTTCGACCGGCATGCGCATCGAGATCTGGAGTGACGTCGTCTGCCCGTGGTGCTACGTCGGCAAGCGCCGCCTGGAGGCGGCCCTGGCCGGCTTCGCGCACGCGGACGAGGTGGAGGTCGTCTACCGCTCCTTCGAGCTCGACCCCTCGGCCCCGCAGCACGGCACCGAGCCCAGCGTCGTCTCGCTGTCGCGGAAGATGGGCCGTCCCGAGGAGCAGGTGCGCGAGATGGTCGGCGGGCTGATGGAGACCGCGGCCGCCGACGGCCTCGAGCTGCGGCTGCTCGACACGGTGCACACCAACACCGTGGACGCGCACCGGCTGCTGCACCTCGCCCTCGAGACCGGCGGCCCGGCGCTCCAGGGGACGCTCAAGGAGGAGCTGCTCGCGGCGTACTTCACCCGCGCGGAGGACATCGGCGACCACGCCGTCCTGCGCACGGCCGCGCTCGCGGCCGGCCTCGATGCCGCGCGCGTGGACGCCGTGCTCAGCGGCGAGGAGTACGCCGACGCGGTGGCCGCCGACATCGCCCAGGCCCGGGCCTACGGCGCCACCGGCGTGCCGTTCTTCGTGGTCGAGGGCACCTACGGCATCTCCGGCGCCCAGCCGACCGAGGTGTTCAGCCAGGTCCTCGAGCAGGTCTGGACCGAGACCCACCCCGTGCTGCAGACCGTCGGCGGCGACGCCGAGGCGTGCGGGCCGGACGGCTGCGCGATCTGACCCTCAGCGGGCCCGGGTGCGCAGGCGCCACCACAGCGCGGGGACCATCACGGCCGCCGCGACGAGGTGGAGCCCGACCAGCACGCTGACGGTGGCGGCGTCCGCCCCGGACAGGAGCGGCGGGACCAGCGAGGCCGCGGTCAGCGCCCCGGCCGTCCAGGCGAACCGCGTGGCGGGTCGGGCGCTGAACCACAGGAACGCCGCTGCCAGGACGACCCCGACGAGCGAGAGGACGCCGGTCATCGTCGTGACCCCTGCCAGCGGGATGCGCTCGCCGTCCTCGGGGACCTCGAGGGCGACCCCACCGGCCGCGGCCAGCGCGGCGACGGCCGTGGTCAGCGCCATCGCGACGAGCGTGGCCACCAGACCGGCGACGGCGAGCCCGAGGAACCGGTGAGCCGTCCGGTCGGGTGCCGGGGCCGCGACGGCCCGGGCGTCACGTGTCCTGGTCATGGCGGTCCTCCGTCAGACGCTCGGGCAGCCCGAGGCGCGGAAACCGGTCGGCGTGGAAGGTCAGGATCTCGGTGATCGTCCCGCCGCTGATGCGCAGGGCGTCGAGCGTCAGCGGCAGGTAGGCGCCCTCGGAGTCCTGCCAGAGGTAGAAGGCGACGGCGGGCTGCCGGTTCACCGAGGTGGGTACGGCGCGCATGCGCCCGAGCTCCTCGAAGCCGTCCTGCACCCAGTCCGCCACCACCGCGTCGCGCCCGACCCGAAGCCCCGGCGTGGGCGGCATCGAGCAGCGCACGTCCTCGCGCAGCAGCGCGGCGAGCGTGTCGACGTCCGTGGCGAGGCTGGCGTCGGTGAACCGGCGTACGAGCGCTCGGGTCGCGGCGTCCTCCTCGCCGTGGGTCCAGTCCTGCCGCTCGGCGGGCAGGTGCTCCCGCATGCCGGCGCGGGCCCGCTGCAGCGCGCTGTTGACCGAGTTGACGGAGTCGCCCAGGAGTTCCGCGACGTCGCGGGCCGGCCAGCCGAGCACGTCGCGCAGGATCAGCACGGCCCGCGGGCGCGGCGCGAGGTGCTGGACGGCGACCAGGTAGGCCAGCTCGATCGTCTCCTGCGCGACCGCGACGGCCTCCGGCTGCTCCGCGTCGTCCGCCGTGAGCTCGTCGAGCAGCCGGTCGGGGTAGGGCTGGAGCCACCGCACCTCGAGCCCGGTCGCCGCCTTCGGGCGCCGCTTGGCGAGCAGGTCGAGGCTGGCGTGGGTGGCGATGCCGTACAGCCAGGCCCGGAACGTCGAGCGCCCCTCGAAGGTCTCGCGGCGATGCCACGCACGCAGGAACGTGTCCTGCACGGTGTCCTCGGCGTCCTCGAACGAGCCGAGCATCCGGTAGCAGTGCACGTGCAGCTCGCGACGGTGCCGTTCGGCCAGCCGCGAGAACGCCGGCTCGTCGAGCTCTCCCAGGCCGCTCGCGGCCGGCCCCTCGGGTCGTGTGTCCGTGCTCATCGCCTCATCCTCGGCTTCTGGTCTCATCGTGTCGTAGGTGTGACGGCTGCCGGCGCGAGAACTCATCACCGACGGGGCCCACTGCCTGCTGGGCCGTGACGAGTGAGTCCTGACCGGCGGGTCACCGGTGTCGCGTGCAGACCTTCCTGCCCTACCCCGACTTCGCGGCCTCCGCCCGGGTGCTCGACGCGCGGCGGCTCGGCAAGCAGCGGGTGGAGGGGATCCAGGTGATCCGGGGGCTGATCGTGCCGGGCTACGGGTGGCGCCACCACCCGGCGGTGAAGATGTGGCGGGGGTACGTCGAGGCGCTGGGGCGCTACGCGCTCACCTGCTGCGAGGTCTGGGTCGAGGCTGGCCGCGCGGACACCTGCGCGGCCACCATCCGCACGGACCTGGCCGGGGCCGGCGTGGAGCGGGTGCGCAGCCAGGCCGCGCTGGGGCGGGCCGGCGCGCTGCCGCCGTGGCTGGGGGAGGAGGCCTTCCACCGCAGCCACCGCTCCGCGCTGGTGCGCAAGGACCCGGACTTCTATCGCCCGCTGTTCCCCGACGTCCCCGACGACCTGCCCTACGTGTGGCCGTCGTCGTGAGGGTGGGGTGGTGTCGCCGTGCCCCGGACCGGTGCTCATCCCCGCAGCTGCGCGGACGTGGGCGCCCCGCCGCCCCCGACCTCCAGCACCCGGTCCACACCGACGTCGGCGAGCAAGCCGGCGTCGTGGCTGGCGACCACCAGCGCGCCGCGGTACGCCGCGAGGGCGGTGACCAGGGCGTCGTAGGAGGCGAAGTCGAGGTTGTTGGTCGGCTCGTCGAGCAGCAGCAGCTGGGGAGCCGGGTCGGCGAGCAGCAGCGCGGCCAGGGTCGCCCGGAACCGCTCGCCCCCGGAGAGCACGCCCACCTCGCGGTCCGCGGCACGACCGCGGAACAGGAACCGGGCCAGCCGGGCGCGGACGGCGTTCGGGTCGGCGGCGGGCGCCCGGTCGGCGACGTTGCGGTAGACCGTCCGGGCGTCGTCGAGCAGGTCGAGGCGCTGGGAGAGGTACCCGATCGGGACGTGGACGACGACGGTGCCGGCTGCCGGGGCCTGCAGGCCGGCGAGGGTCTCGAGCAGGGTGGTCTTCCCGGCGCCGTTGGGGCCGATCACCGCCACCCGGTCCGGGCCGCTGAGGGAGAGGTCGACGGCGGCGCCGGTGCGCAGCACCAGGCCGGCGGTGCTCAGCACCGCCCGGCCGCGCGGCACGTCGGTCGCCGGGAGCTCCACCCGGATGGCGCGGTCCTCACGCAGGCGCTCCTCCGCACCCTCAAGGCGCTCCCGGGCGGCCTCGAGGCGGTCCTCGTGGAGGTGCCGGTACTTCGCCGCGGTCTCCTGGGCGGCGCGCTTGCGGGCGCCCATCACGATCTTGGGCTCGCGCTTGGTGGCGTACATCTTCGCGCCGTACCGACGCCGCTGCGCCAGCACCCGCTCGGCCTCCGCCCGGTCCGCGCGCTGGCGTCGTACGTCGGCCCGCGCGGTGCTCACGGCCTGCTCGGCGGCCGCCTGCTCGGCCGCCACCTGCTCGGCGTACGCGCGGTAGCCCCCGCCGTACCAGCGCACGCCACCGGCGCGCAGGTCGCCGATCCGCTCGACCCGCTCCAGCAGCTCGCGGTCGTGGCTGACCACGAGCAGGGTGCCCGGCCAGGCCCCGACCACCTCGTGCAGCCGGGCCCGGGCGCCGGCGTCGAGGTTGTTGGTGGGCTCGTCGAGCAGCAGGATCTCCGGTCGCGCCAGCAGCAGCCGGGCCAGGCCGAGCCGCACCGCCTCGCCGCCGGAGACCTCTCCGAGGCGGCGCTCGAGCAGCGGGCCGGGCAGGCCGAGCCGCTCGAGCTCGGCGACCACGCGCTCCTCGACGTCCCAGTCCTCGCCGACGATCTCGTAGTCGGCCGGATCGACCGAGCCGGCCTCGATCGCCCGCAGCGCCCGGCGTACGCCGCCGACCCCGAGGAAGTCGTCGACGCGACGGGTGACGTCGAGGGTCAGGTCCTGGGGGAGGTAGCCGACCTCGCCCGCGACCCGCACGTGGCCGGAGGCGGGCGCGAGCAGACCGGCGGCGAGGCGCAGCAGCGTGGACTTGCCGGCACCGTTGGCGCCGACCAGGCCGGCGCGCCCCGGTGGGACGAGCAGGTCGAGGTCGCGCAGACCGGGGGTGCCGTCGGGCCAGCTGAGGCTCACCGAGGCGAACGAGATCGCGGCGGGTGCAGACATGGGGGTGCTCCGAACGAGAGGGGATCACGGGTGGGTGACGGCCTCAGAGGAGCAACGGGACCTGCCTGGCGACGGGGTTGGGACGCCGCCACGGTAGGGCGGTGGACCAGCCCGGCGCCACCGATTTGCTCCGGTAGGCTCGGCCACCGGCACAGCGTCGTGCACCACCGGCCCCGGGCGGCGCCTCACCGGCACCCGGGTCCGTCTCCTTCAACGATCGAGGAACGCCCGCTGTGAGCAAGCCTGTCGTCGTCATCGCCGAACCCCTGAGCCCCGCCACGGTCGAGGCGCTCGGACCGGACTTCGACGTCCGCCACTGCGACGGCACCGACCGGGCGGCGCTGCTGGGCGCGGTGGCCGACGCCGAGGCGCTGCTGGTGCGCTCCCGGACCCGCGTCGACGCCGAGCTGTTCGCCGCCGCGCCCCGGCTGCGGGTGGTCGCGCGTGCCGGCATCGGCCTGGAGAACGTCGACGTGCGCACCGCCACCACGAGCGGCGTCATGGTGGTCACCGCGCCGACCTCGAACGTCGTCTCGGTCGCCGAGCTGACGGTGGCGCTGATGCTCGCCGCGGCCCGGCACGTGAGCCGTGCGGACGCCGCGCTGCGCGCCGGCAGCTGGGACCGCAGCCCGTTCGTCGGCACCGAGCTGTTCGAGAAGACCGTGGGCATCGTCGGGCTGGGCCGGATCGGGGTGCTGGTCGCGCAGCGGCTGGCGGCGTTCGGCATGCGGGTGCTCGCGCACGACCCCTACGTGCAGGCGGGCCGGGCGGCGCAGATGGGCGTGCGCCTGGTCGACCTGGACACCCTGCTCGCGGAGTCCGACTTCATGTCGGTGCACCTGCCGCGGACCAACGAGACGACCGGCCTGATCGGTGCGGCCGAGCTCGCCCGGGTGAAGCCGTCACTGGTGCTCGTCAACGCCGCCCGCGGCGGCATCGTCGACGAGGCCGCGCTGCACGCGGCCCTGAGCGAGGGACGGGTGGCGGCGGCCGGGCTCGACGTCTTCGCCGAGGAGCCGGGCGTGGACAGCCCGCTGCTCGCCCTCCCGAACGTCGTCGCGACGCCGCGCCTGGGCGCCTCCACCGTCGAGGCGCAGGAGAAGGCCGGCCTCGCGGTGGCCCGCTCGGTGCGCCTCGCGCTGGCCGGCGACCTGGTGCCCGACGCGGTCAACGTGCAGGGCGGAGTGATCGCCGAGGACGTACGCCCCGGCATCCCGCTCACGGAGAAGCTCGGCCGGATCTTCACCGGGCTGGCCGGTGGCGCGGCCCAGCAGATCGACGTCGAGGTCCGCGGCGAGATCACCGCCCACGACGTCAAGGTGCTCGAGCTGGCCGCGCTGAAGGGCGTCTTCGGCGATGTCGTCGAGGGCCAGGTGTCCTACGTCAACGTCCCGCTGCTGGCCGCCGAGCGCGGCGTCCTGGTGCGTCTGGTCATCGACCCCGAGAGCCCCGACCACCGCAACCTGATCACGCTGCGCGGCACCCTCGCCGACGGCTCGCAGGTATCGGTCAGCGGCACCCTCGTCGGCCTCGCCCAGCGCGAGCGGCTGGTCGAGGTCAACGGCTTCGACGTCGACCTCGAGCCGACCGACCACCTCGCGTTCTTCGCCTACACCGACCGCCCCGGCATGGTCGGCGTCCTCGGCCGGGTGCTCGGCGAGGCGGGCGTCAACATCGCGGGCATGCAGGTCGCGCGCGACACCCGCGGCGGGCGGGCGCTGGTCGCGCTCTCGGTGGACTCGGTGATCCCGGTCGGGGCCCTCGAGGAGATCGAGCGCTCCCTCGAGGCCGCCACGGTGCGTGCGGTCGACCTGGTCTAGGCCCAATGGCGGCCGCCGCTGGCGTGGCGCGCGGTGCTCGGTGGCAGTACGCCGACCGGTGATAGCAGGATATATGATCTCCGTCATGGGCCCGTCGGGCCGTCATCCTGCCTGAGAGGGAGCCCCCATGGCCTTCAGCACCATCACCGACCTCGACGTCGCCGCGAGCCAGCGCCACAGCCACGAGCTGCGCAGCCGTCTGCTCGAGACCGAGTCGACCACCTACGTGACCGGCCCGACCGGGACCGGCAACGGTGAGCGCGTGCTCCTGCTCGGTGGCACCGGCTACATCGGGCGCGCCGTGGTCAAGGAGCTCGCCGCGCGCGGCTACCGTCCGGCGGTGCTGGCCCGCAGCGCCGAGACCAAGAACGACCCCGACTACGCCGACGCCGAGGTCGTCGTCGGTGACCCGACGCGCGCCGACGACGTGGTGTCCGCGGTCGCCGCCGCCCCGACGGCCGTGGTGATCTCGCTGCTCAGCGGGCGCAAGCCCAACGACGCCGAGGAGTGCGAGATCGTCGACCACGACGCGGTGGTCAACGGCATCCGCGCCGCCGTCGCGCACGAGGTCGAGCAGTTCATCCACATCAGCGACTTCGGCGCCTACCGTCCCGAGCTGATCCCGCAGGTCTACAAGCTCCAGGTCGAGGGCGAGCTGATCGGCGAGCACCACGGCCGGCTGAACTGGACGATCGTGCGCCCCACGGCGTACTACCCCTACCTCTCGATGACCTTCGGCGACGTCAAGAACGGCGAGCCGTACCGGATCTTCGACCACGGCGAGTACAGCGTCGTGAACCCGATCGCGCGCGAGGACCTCGCCGAGTTCATCGTCAACCAGGTGCTCGCGCCCGACGCCTACCGCCGGGTGCTGCCGGTCGGCGGGCCGTGGGTCCCCGAGAACGTCGTGACGCTGAAGGCGGCCGGCGAGATGATGTTCGACGTGCTGGGCCGGACCCCGGAGTTCAACGTGGTCACGATGGCCTCGTGGGACAAGAAGATCGCCCGCCTGACCCGCCTCGGCAAGATCAGCAAGCAGCTCAAGCCGGTCGCGTTCTACCTCGAGGCCGCGAAGTACTGGTCGGTCGTCGACCACGTCGCCCCGGCGTACGGGACCCGCACCCTGCGCGGCTTCATGGAGAAGCTCAAGGACCGCGAGTTCCCCACCGGCAGCTTCAAGGAGCGGATGAAGAACGGCACCCAGATGATGCCCACCGACATCTGACCCGAGGAAGGGTCAGTGGCGGGTGGCGACGATCACGGAGGCGTCGGAGGCGACCATCAGCTCGACGGCGGTGAAGCGCTCGTCGGTGAGCCACTGCTCGCGCAGGGTGTCGACGCGGCCGTAGGTGACCGGCGGCCAGATCTCGCACGGCGTGAAGTCGTCGAGCACGACGAGGCCGCCGTCCTCGACCAGGTCGGCGATGGCGTCGACGCCGACGTCGCCGGGCTCGGTGGAGTCGAGGAACAGCAGGGAGAACGGCCCCTTGTCCAGCAGCGTGGACCAGTCCGCGGCGAGCACCTCCACCTGCGGGTCGTCGGCGAAGATCGTCGCCGCCGCGCGGGCCAGCTTGGGGTTGAGCTCGGCGGTGATGATCCTCGCCGCGTCGCCGCGTACGCCGGAGCGCAGCCAGGCGGTGCCGACGCCGCAGCCGGTGCCGAACTCGGCCATCGTCCCGCCCCGGGTCGCGGCGAGGGTGGCCAGCAGCCGCCCGGTCTCGTTGCGGCAGAACGACACGTAGCCCGCGGTGCGGGAGACGGCGAACGCGCGGGAGACCACGTCGGGAAGCTCTGGCGGTGCGCTCATGCCCGCGAGTCTTGCACCTGCGCGGGGCCGTCTCGCATGGCGAGCAGTTCGTGAGAAGGGTGTTCCCCGGACCGCGGACCCGGGAGTAACATCCCGGCCATCATGCGGAGCGTCTTCGTACTTCTCGAGCGCCGCGGCGAGGCCTGAGCACCACTGCTCACGAGAGGCCACCTCGCCGCGGTGGTCGGCGTTGACGGCTTCTCGCACATCTGTCGATGTCTCCGCGGCGGGTACGCCCTCGAGCTGGCGTGATCCGCAACTCTCCTGACCGGCTGGCGCCGTTCCCCGGGTGATCCCCGGCACGACGCCGCCGCACCGTCGTCCCGCCGCGGGGCCGTCGACCGGATGTGGCACCGCCCCATCCGCACCGCACCGCACCCGTCCCGCGAGCACCAGACGACCAGGAGAGCACCGATGTACGACATGTATCCCGAGTGGGGACCCGCCAGCCACCACCCCGACAACCCGCGCAGCCGCGAGAACACCGTGCTCGCCGTGCAGCGCTCGCTCGACCTGCGGGACAACGGCGGTCAGCGCCCCGACGACAACTAGCGTGAACCCCATGACCAGCTCGAGCTCCGCCCCCGCACCCGCCTCCGGCACCGTCCGTCTCGCCGTCGTCCCCGGCGACGGCATCGGCAAGGAGGTGACCCCCGAGGCCCTGAAGGTCCTCGAGGCTGCCGCCCCCGCGGGCGTGAAGTTCGAGCAGACCCACTACAGCCTCGGCGCCGAGCACTACCTGGCCACCGGCGAGGTGCTGCCCGACGCCGCGCTCGCAGAGATCCGCCAGCAGGACGCGATCCTCCTCGGCGCCATCGGCGGCAAGCCCAACGACCCGAACATCCCCCCGGGTCTGCTCGAGCGCGGCCTGCTGCTGCGCCTGCGCTTCGAGCTCGACCACTACGTCAACCTGCGACCCTCGCGCCTCTACCCCGGCTCGAGCTCGCCGCTCGCCAACCCCGGCGAGATCGACTTCGTGGTCGTCCGTGAGGGCACCGAGGGCCCCTACACCGGCAACGGCGGCGCCCTGCGCGTCGGTACGCCGGCCGAGGTCGCCACCGAGGTCTCGGTCAACACCGCGTACGGCGTCGAGCGCCTCGTGCGCGACGCCTTCGCCCGCGCCCAGCGCCGGCCGCGCAAGAAGCTCACCCTGGTCCACAAGACCAACGTGCTCGTGCACGCCGGCTCGGTGTGGTGGCGGCTGTTCAACGAGGTGGCCGCGGAGTACCCCGAGGTCACCACCGACTACCTGCACATCGACGCGGCCACCATCTTCATGGCCACCGACCCCGCGCGCTTCGACGTGATCGTCACCGACAACCTCTTCGGCGACATCATCACCGACCTCGCCGGCGCCGTCACCGGCGGCATCGGCCTGGCCGCCTCCGGCAACGTGAACCCGTCGGGCACCGCCCCGTCGATGTTCGAGCCGGTGCACGGCTCCGCCCCCGACATCGCCGGGCAGCAGAAGGCCGACCCGACCGCGGCCATCCTCTCCGCGGCCATGCTGCTGGACCACCTCGGCCACCCCGAGGCGGCCCGTCGCATCGACGACGCCGTCGTCGCCGACCTCGCCGCCCGCACGCCCGGCCAGGCGCGCCGTACTCCCGAGGTCGGCGACGCGATCGCCGCCCGAGTATCCGGCTGACGCCCCGCTCCGCACTCCGGTCGGACGCCGGGCACCCCTGACGGTGCCCGGCGTCCGCCATTTCCCGCTGCTTTCCCCGCCTGAGCGCGCGTGCTCGTTCCCGCACCGCGGGCCCGCGCCGACCCGACTAGGACTACCGTGCCTCCTATGCAGATCCGCACCACGCCCAACCCGAACCCGGTCAGCGACGAGCGCCTCGCCGAGGTGCTCGCCGACCCCGGTTTCGGCAACCACTTCACCGACCACATGCTCACCGTGGAGTGGACGCCCGAGGCGGGCTGGCACGACGCCCGCATCGAGCCGTACGGCCCGATCAGCCTGGACCCGGCCACCGCGGTGCTGCACTACGCCCAGGAGACCTTCGAGGGCATGAAGGCCTACCGCCACGCGGACGGGTCGATCTGGACCTTCCGTCCCGAGGCGAACGCCGAGCGCATGGCCCGCTCCAGCGAGCGGCTGGCGCTGCCGGTGCTCGAGGTCCCCGACTTCCTCCAGGCGGTCGAGGAGCTGGTCCGCATCGACCAGCGCTGGGTGCCCGACACCACCGCGCCCGATGCGGGGGAGAAGAGCCTCTACCTGCGCCCGTTCATGTTCGCCTCGGAGAAGTTCCTCGGCGTGCGTCCCTCCCAGCACGTCACGTTCATGGTGATCGCCAGCCCGGCGGGGTCGTACTTCAAGGGCGGGCTGAAGCCGGTCTCGCTGTGGCTGACCGAGGACTACACCCGGGCCGGTCGCGGCGGCATGGGCGCGGCCAAGACCGGCGGCAACTACGCCAGCTCCCTGGTCGCCCAGCAGCAGGCCACCGCGAACGGCTGCGACCAGGTCGTGTTCCTCGACGCCCAGGAGGGCAAGTACGTCGAGGAGCTGGGCGGCATGAACATGTACTTCGTCTACGCCGACGGCCGCATCGTCACCCCCGCGACCGGCACGATCCTCGAGGGCATCACCCGCAGCAGCATCATCGACCTCGCCCAGCAGATGGGGCACAAGGTCGAGGAGCGCCGCTTCGGCATCGAGGAGTGGCGTGAGGGCGTCGCCAGCGGCGAGATCGTGGAGATCTTCGCCTGCGGCACCGCCGCGGTGGTCACCCCCGTCGGCAGCCTGAAGTGGGACGGCGGCGAGGTGCCGTGCGTCCACGAGAGCGGCGAGGTCACGATGGCGATCCGCTCCGCGCTCGTCGACATCCAGTACGGCCGCGCCGAGGACACCTTCGGCTGGATGCGCCGCATCGTCTGAGCCGTGACGGGCGCCCGGGCTCGGGCCCGGGACCCCGTGGTACGCCCGGTGGGACTCGCCACCGCTGGGCTGTGAGGTTAGCCTTACCTTTGAGCGGGTGTGCCGTCCGGGCGCGCCGTGGCAGGGAGGTGGTCGTGAGCTCGACGCTCGACCGGCCCCCCGCCGTACCGTCCGCGCCGCAGGTCCGGGCCACCCGGGTCTCCCGTGGCGTGGTGAGCGCGCTGGTGCTGCTCGCGCTGCTGGCCCTCGTCGCGCTCGCCAGCCTGATGTGGGGCGCCCGCGACATCAGCCCCAGCCAGGTGTGGGCCGGTCTGTTCTCCCCGGTCGCCGGGGACAACGACCATGCGGTGGTGCGCGACCTGCGGGTGCCGCGCACCCTGATCGGCATCGTCGGTGGAGCCGCGCTCGGCGCCGCCGGGGCGCTGCTCCAGGGCGTCACCCGCAACCCGATCGCCGACCCCGGGCTGCTCGGCATCAACGCCGGCGCCTCCCTGGCGGTCGTCACCGCCATCTCCGCCCTCGGCGTCTCCTCGGTCGCCGGCTACCTGTGGTTCGGCTTCGCCGGGGCCGCGATCGCGGCGGTGGTGGTCTACGGCGCCGCCTCGCTCGGCTGGGAGGGCGTCACGCCGATCAAGCTCGCGCTGGTCGGGGCCGCGTTCACCGCGACCGCGACCTCGCTGAGCAGCGTCGTGCTGCTCACCGACCGTCGCACGCTGGGGGAGTACCGCTTCTGGCAGGTCGGCTCGCTGGCCAACCGCCCGCTCGACGTCCTGGTCGCGGTGCTGCCGTTCGTGGCGCTCGGCCTGCTGCTCGCGCTGGCCTCCGGGCGGGTGCTCAACGCGCTCGCGCTCGGTGACGACGTCGCCCGCGGCCTGGGCCAGGACGTCGCCCGCGGACGCCTGCTCGTCGTCGTGGCGGTGGTGCTGCTGTGCGGCTCGGCGGTCGCGCTGGTCGGCCCGATCGCGTTCATCGGCCTGGCGGTCCCGCACCTCGCCCGTGTGCTCGTCGGCCCCGACTACCGCTGGCTGGTGCCGCTCTCCGCGCTGCTCGGACCGGTGCTGCTGCTGGCCGCGGACGTGGTCGGGCGCCTCGTCGTACGACCCGGTGAGCTCGAGGCCGGGCTCGTCGTCGCCGTGCTCGGAGCCCCCGTGCTCATCGGCATCGTGCGCCGCTCGCGGGCGGTGGCCGCATGAGCGCCCCCACGCTGCTGACCGGGGTCTCCGACGAGCGCCTCGAGGTCGCCGCCCGGGGCCTGCGCGCCACCCGTCGGCACCGGCGGACGCGGCGCGCGGTCGTCACCCTGGGCCTGCTCGCTGCGGCCGTGGCGCTGTGCCTGACCTCGCTGATGATGGGCGACTACCCGCTCTCGGCGGGCCAGGTGCTGGCCGCGGTCGCCGGCTCCGACGCCGCCCCGGCGTCCTTCATCATCACCGAGCTCCGCCTGCCCCGGGTTGCCCTCGGCGTGCTGGTCGGGGTCGCCTTCGGCATCGCCGGGGCACTGTTCCAGTCGGTGCTGCGCAACCCGCTGGCCAGCCCCGACGTCATCGGCATCTCCCAGGGCGCGAGCGCGGGCGCGGTCGCGGCGATCCTGCTCGGCGGCGCCAGCGGCGCGCTCGTCTCGCTCTCAGCGATCGCCGGGGGAGCGGCCGTCGGCCTGATGCTGTACGCCGTGGCGTGGCGCGGCGGGATGACCGGCCACCGCTTCGTGCTCGCGGGCATCGGGGTGGCCTACGTCTGCTCCTCGGTCATCGGCTACCTGCTGACCCGCAGCGAGGTGCAGCAGGCCCAGTCCGCGCTGCTGTGGATGACCGGCAGCCTGGCCCAGGCCGACTGGAGCCTGGTGCGCAGCCTGGCGCTCGCGCTGCTCGTGCTGGTCCCGCTCGTCGCCGCCGTGGCCCGCGCCCTCGACATCCTCCTGCTTGGCGACGACCAGGCCCGCAGCCTGGGCCGGCGCCCCGACCTGACGCGCGGGCTGGTGATCGCCCTGGGCGTCGCGCTCGCCTGCGTGGCCACCGCGGCCGCCGGGCCGGTCGCGTTCGTGGCGTTCACCGCTGCCCCGATCGCCCGGCGCCTGCTCGGCGACGGGACCCTGGCGCTGCTCCAGGCCGCCCTGGTCGGGGTGGTGCTGGTGGTCGGCGCCGACCTGGTCGCCCAGCACCTGCTCCCCGCCGACATGGCGGTCCCGGTCGGGGTCGTGACCGGAGCCATCGGCGGGCCCTACCTGATCTGGCTGATGGCCAGCGGCCGCGCCCGCGCGGCCTGACCCCCCGAGACCCGCAGGCACCCCTGTGAGAAGGAGAACCGCGATGACCCTGACCGCGCACCGGTCCGAGGAGACCGGCGCCCGCGACGAGGCGCCGGTGTCGCTGGTCGCGCGCGGGGTGCAGCTGGCCTACGACCAGCGCACGGTCGTGCACGGCGTCGACCTCGCGGTCCCCTCGGGCCAGGTCACCGTGATCGTCGGGGCCAACGGCTGCGGCAAGTCCACGCTGCTGCGCGGCCTGGGCCGGATCCTGCGGCCCAGCGCCGGCACCGTCGAGCTCGACGGCACCGACCTGCAGCGGCTGCGCCCCCGCGACGTCGCCGCGGTGCTCGGGCTGCTGCCGCAGCAGCCGATCGCGCCCGAGGGGATCACCGTCAGCGACCTGGTCGCCCGCGGGCGCCACCCGCACCAGGGCGCGTTCCGGCGCTGGAGCTCGACCGACGCCGATGCCGTCGCCGCGGCGCTCGCGCTCACCGACACCCACGAGCTGGCCGGACGCCGGGTCGAGGAGCTGTCCGGCGGGCAGCGCCAGCGCGTCTGGGTGGCGATGATGCTCGCCCAGGACCCGCGCATCATGCTGCTCGACGAGCCCACGACGTACCTCGACATCGCCCACCAGGTCGACCTCCTCGACCTGCTCGCCGAGCTCAACGCCACCCGCGGCACCACGGTGGTGATGGTGCTGCACGACCTCAACCTCGCCGCGCGCTACGCCCAGCACCTGGTCGTGATGGCCGACGGGCGGCTGCTGCGCGAGGGCCCGCCCGCGGAGGTGCTCGACGTCGAGTGCGTGCGTGAGGCGTTCGGGCTGGAGTCGCGGGTGATCCCGGACCCGGTGACCGGCTGCCCCCTCGTCGTACCGGTCGGGCGGTACGCCGGGGGTGCGCCGACCGATCCCGCCGCCCGCGGCCCTCGACCCGAGCGGTGATGCGGATTGGCGCCCGCGATAAGGTAAGGCTGTCCTAATCATTTGGGTCGCTGATCGGCCCCTCCACCCCGAGGAGTGGACGTGACGTCCGTTCGCCAGTTCCCCACCCGGTCCCGCTCCCGCGCGGCCCTGTCGCTCGCGGCGGCCGCCCTGCTCGCCCTGCCGCTGGCCGCCTGCGGCTCCGACGACGCCTCGGACGCACCCGAGGCGGGCGCCAGCGACTCCTTCGAGCCCGTGACCATCGAGCACGCCTTCGGCGAGACCGAGATCGAGGAGAAGCCCGAGCGGGTCGTGACCTGGGGCTGGGGCTCCCCGGACGCCGCCCTGGCGCTCGGCGTCACCCCGGTCGCGATGGAGAAGCTCAGCTACGGCGCCTCCGAGGACGGCTTCATGCCGTGGCAGGAGGAGGCCTTCGAGGAGTCCGGCGAGACGCCCATCGCGCTGACCCCCGGCGAGGCGCCGCCGTTCGAGGAGATCGCGGCCGCTGAGCCCGACATCATCCTCGCGAACTACTCCGGCATCACCGAGGCCGACTACGAGAAGCTCTCGAAGATCGCCGACACCGTGGCCTACCCCGAGGAGCCCTGGGCGACGCCGTGGCGCGACGTGGTGACCACCGTCGGCGAGGCGCTCGGCCAGTCCGAGGAGGCCGAGCAGCTGCTCGAGGAGATCGACGCCGAGGTCGCCGCGGCGGCCAAGGAGAACCCCGAGTTCAAGGGCAAGACCATCGCCGCCGTCGCGATCGACCCCAGCGCGTTCTACGTCTACCGCGGCGCCGACCCGCGCGTGGAGTTCCTCGAGGACCTCGGCTTCACCCTCGCCCCCAGCGTGGACGAGCTCGACACCGAGGAGTCGACGTTCTACTACACGCTCAGCACCGAGGAGGTCGACAAGCTGACCTCCGACGTGCTGCTGTCCTACGTCCCGACCGAGCAGCGGGCCGAGGAGATCGCGAAGGACAAGACCTTCAAGACCATGCAGCAGTTCCGTGACGGCACCGTCGCCACGGTGGTCGGCGAGGACGTCGTGGCCGCCGTCTCGCCGCCGACCGCGCTGTCGCTGACCTGGGGTCTCGACGTCTTCGTGGACGAGCTCGCCGCCGCGGTCGCCAACGTCCGCTGACCCGCTGCACCTCGAGGGTGGCGCGGGCGGCCGGCCGACACGGGTAGATTTCGATCCGTGTCAGAGCTCCCGGCCTCCCGCGCCGCCGCGAAGGTGGGGGACTACACCCTGCTGGCCAAGATCGGCGAGGGCGGGATGGGCGTGGTCCACCTCGCCCGCCACGACGACGGGCACCGCGTCGCGCTGAAGGTGATGCGCCCGCACATCGTCGGCGACGACGAGGCGCGCGCCCGGCTGGCCCGCGAGGTCAGCTCCCTGGAGCTGATCCGCAGCCGCTGGGTGGCGGAGATCCTCGACGCCGACCCGTGGGCCGAGGTGCCCTACGTCGCCACCCGCTACGTCCCCGGCCTCTCGCTGCACGACCACGTGGTCGAGGAGGGGCCGATCACCGGCCCGGACCTCCTCTGGTTCGCCGCCGGGCTCGCCGAGGGCGTCGCCAGCGTCCACGCCGCCGGCGTCCTGCACCGCGACATCAAGCCCTCCAACGTGCTGATGGAGGGGCGCACCCCGATCCTCATCGACTTCGGGCTGGCCCGGGTCGCCGACGACCCGCGGCTGACCCACACCGGCTGGCTGCTCGGCACCCCGGGCTACCTGGCCCCCGAGATCCTCTACGGCGACGACGCCACCGCCGCCTCCGACATCCACTCCTGGGCGGCCACCGTCGCCTACGCCGGCACCGGTCGCCCGCCGTTCGGGCGCGGCCCGGCGATGGCGATCATGGACCGGGTGCGCCGCGGTGAGCACGACGTCAGCGGCCTGCCCGACGACCTGCCCGAGGACCTGCGCGGTCTCGTCGAGGCGGCCCTCGACCCCGACCCCGCGCTCCGGCCGAGCCTCGCCGACGTGCTGCACCGGCTGCGCCCGCGCACCACCCGGTCCACCGCCCCGGTCCCGCCGCCGCCCGCGGCCGAGGACCTCCACACCGTGCCGATCGCGCTGGCGTCGCACCAGGCGGCGTACCAGCCGACGGGCCGGGTCGCCGAGCCCGAGGACGACTGGGACGAGGACCGCTGGGACGAGGACGGGTGGAGCGACGACCCGCCGCCCACCCGCGTCGAGACCCAGCACGCCACCCGGTTCCTCCCGCGGGTCGAGGAGCACCCGCACGAGCACGACCGGGACGACTGGGACGACTGGGGGGCACCCGTCGAGCCCGCGACGCCGCAGGCTGGGTTCGCCGAGCGCGCGCGCCGCGCGGTGCTGTGGGCCGGTGCCGCGGCCGGCGTGGGCGTCGGCGTCGCGGCGTACCCCTGGCTGGCGAGCGCCGTGGTGCTCACCGTGGTCTGGCTGCTGCGCAGCGGGTCGCTGATCGCGAGCGCGGTCGGTGACCGGCGCCGGCTGCGCGGACGGCGTTGGTACGACGGGCCGCAGCTGCTGCTGAGCGCTCCGTGGGGGCTGGTGCGCTCGATCCCCAGCACCCTGGTGCTGGCGCTGTGGAGCGCCGGGCTGGCCGCGGCCGCCGGGCTGATCTGCTACGCCTTCGCCACCGCGGTGCCGGCCACGCTGCTCGTGTGCGGGACGGTGCTCGGGCTCGCGCTCGCCTGCGGCCCCGGCGGCAACCGGGTGCGCCGTCCGCTCGCGCGACTGGTCCACCCGGCCGCGGCGACCGGTGCGAGCTGGGTGCTCGCCGCCGGCGTGCTCGCGGCCCTCGTCGGCGTACTCGCCTGGCAGCTGCAGGACGGCGGCCCGCGCTGGGCCCCCGCCACCGAGCAGCCCCTCCCCGGCCTCCCCGGCCTGCCCTGGGACGACACCAGCTCCTGACCCCGGGTGATGAGGTCGAGTCGAGACTTCTGACGCTCGAGTCGAGACTGTGGACGCTCGAGTCGAGACCTGCCGACCACAAGGGCCGACTCGGCGGGTGGGTCAGCGGCCGACGACGCGGGAGGCCAGGTCCACCCAGGCGGCGTGGATGCGGTCCACGTCGATGCCCTCGACGGTGACCTGGTTGTGCAGCACCGGCTGCTCGAGGGGCGCGAGCAGCGCGGTAGCGAGCAGCGGCAGGTCGCCGGGGGTGTCGAGCTCGGCGAGCAGGTGGTGCACGTGGAGCGCGGCGAAGGAGTGCACGGCCGCGGAGCGCGCGTCGGTGAAGCCGGCCGCCCGGATCAGGTCGGCGGCCTCCAGCACCCGCTCCAGGCGGGAGCGGCCGAACGCGACCAGCCGGTCCCAGGGCGGCGCGCCCGGGCCCAGCGGTGGCGGTCCGCCGATCACCGCGGCCTGCCACTCCGCCTCGGAGAAGTCCAGGACCGCGGCCATCAGGCCCGCGCGGGAGCCGAAGCGCCGGAAGACCGTCCCCTTGCCCACGCCGGCGGCGCTCGCGAGCGCCTCCATCGTCAGGTGATCGGGGCCGTCCTCGCGGATCAGCCGCTGGGCGGCCTCGAGCAGCCGCTCCCGGTTGCGCGCGGCGTCGCTGCGCTCCACCGGGGCGGAGCCGAGCAGCGGCAGCGGACGGGGATCGGACATGGTCCGGCCAGCCTAGAGACGCCGGCCACCGCGTGCGGGCGAATGCGCCGCGGCGGCGCGACCCAGATCACGCGTGGTACGGACCAGTGAGGGGAATGAAAACGGACCACGGTCCGTTTTCATTCGCCGAGACCTGTCCCAGATCCAAGGAGCACCACATCGTGACCACCACCCGTGTCGCCATCCTCGTCGGCAGCCTGCGCGCCGACTCGCTGAACCGCAAGGTCGCCGAGAAGCTCGCCGCCGAGGCTCCCGAGGGCGTGACCCTCTCGATCGTCGACGGTCTCGAGCAGCTGCCGTTCTACAACGAGGAGCTCGACGCCGGTGACGCGCCGGCCGCCGCCGTCGCGGTGCGCCAGGCCGTCGCCGAGGCCGACCGGGTCCTGGCCGTCACCCCGGAGTACAACGGCACCATGCCGGCCGTGCTCAACAACGCCATCGACTGGCTCTCGCGCCCGTACGGCGGCGGCGCCCTCTCCGGCAAGCCGTTCGCGGTCATCGGCGTCACCCCCACGCCGTACGGCGGCAAGTGGGCGCACAACGACACCGCCCGCTCGGCGAACATCGCCGGCGCCGTCGTGCTCGAGGACGTCACGGTCTCCCAGTCGGCCCTCGAGGTCGACGTGCTCAACGACGCGGAGGTCTTCGCGAAGCTGCAGGCCGCCGTGCAGGCGCTGGTGGACTACTCCGAGACCGCCGCGGCCTGAGGCTGCACCGCGGTCGGGTCCGCTAGCGTCGCCGCATGGCCGACCTCCACGACCTGACCGCGCTCGAGCAGGGCGTCCTGGTGCGCCGCCGCGAGGTGTCGCCCCTCGAGCTCGCCGAGCACTACCTCGAACGCGCCGACCGACTCGACTCGGTCGGCGCGTTCGTCACGCTCACCGCCGATCGGGCCCGGGAGGCCGCCCGCGACCTCGGCGCCGGTGCGCCCGAGGGCGCCGGACCGCTGCACGGCGTCCCGAGCGCGATCAAGGACCTCAACCTCACCGCCGGGGTCCGCACCACCTTCGGGTCGGCCGCCTACGACGACCACGTCCCGGAGATCTCCGACGGCGTCACGCTGGCGATGGAGGCCGCGGGCCTGGTGAGCCTGGGCAAGACGAGCACGCCCGAGTTCGGCTCGCCCTGCTACACCGAGCCGGACGTCGCCCCGCCGTCGGTGACGCCCTGGGACCGCACCCGGGGCGCGGGCGGGTCCTCCGGCGGCGCCGCGGCCGCGGTCGCGGCCGGGCTGGTCCCGCTCGCCCAGGGCTCCGACGGCGGCGGCTCGATCCGGATCCCGGCCTCCTGCTGCGGGCTCGTGGGGCTCAAGCCGAGCCGCGGGCGGATCAGCGGGTTCCCGATGTACGGCGACCCGATCGGGCTGGGCACCGCCGGCTCGCTCGCGCGCACCGTGCGCGACGCCGCGGCACTGCTCGACGCGCTGGCCGGCCGACGCAGCGGCGACCCCTTCTGGGCGCCACCGTCCGGCGGCCCGTTCCTCGCCGCCTGCGACCGGGAGCCCGGACGGCTCCGGGTCGCGCGCTTCGTCGCGCCGGTGATCGCCGACGCCCCGGTCGACCCGGAGTGCGTGCAGGCGTGGGAGGACGCCTCGCGGCTGCTGGAGTCGCTGGGCCACGACGTCGAGGACGTCGCCGTACCGCTGCCGCCGGAGGCGGTCGGGGTCTTCGAGACCTGCTGGGCGGTGTTGACCGCACTGTCCACGGCCCCCGCCGGCCGCGAGGAGCAGCTGCGCCCGCTCACCCGCTGGCTCACCGAGCGCGGCCGGGCGGTGAGCGGGCCGGAGTTCGGCCTGGCGATCGGGGCCCTGCGCCGCTTCGCCGCCGACGCGCTCACCGCGCTGGCGCCGTACGACGTGGTGCTGACGCCGACGCTGGCCGCCCCGCCGGTGCGGGTCGGGGCGCTGCGCGACGACGCGGACCCGCAGGCGGACTTCGAGGCGCAGAAGGCCTTCACCCCGTGGACCTCGGCGTGGAACGTCACCGGCATGCCGGCGGTCTCGCTGCCGCTGCACTGGACGCCCGAGGGGCTCCCGGTCGGGGTGATGCTCGCGGCCCGCCCGGCCGAGGAGGAGCTGCTGCTGTCGCTGTCCGCCCAGGTCGAGGCCGCCGCGCCGTGGGGTCACCGCCGGGCGCCGGGATGGTGACCCCCACGGTCCTGGGCCTGGCCCGGGCGTGGGCCGAGTTGCCCGCGCCGGACCTCGCCTCGCTGCGCGTGGAGGTCGCGGGAGACCTGCGGGCCTCGTTCGGGCGCCCGCTCACCCGGCTGGCCCCGGCCGGGCTGGGCCTGATCGGGCTGCCGCGCTGGCAGGGCAAGCGGTTCCGCGCCGGAACGGGTGAGGGCCTGGCCGGCGTCAACCTCGTACGCCGCCGCGACGGCGCGCTCGCGGAGGTGCTGCCGATGCGGGCCGCCATCGGCCCCTCGCTCGCCGACGGACGGCCCGCGGTCGTGGTCGCCTACGCCGCCGACGCCCCGCGCCCGTGGTGCTGGGTCCGCGACGAGCTGCGCCAGCGCCCCGACGGCACGCTGCTCGGCATGACCTGGGTCGACGTACCGCTGCTGCGTCGGCTGCCCGGCACGCCGTTCCTGCTCACGCCCTCGGCCTGAGCCGCCTCGCCCGACCTGAGCCCCCGGGTCCTTACCCCCTCGTCGGGTGGCGGCCCGGGGGTGCACGTACCTGCGCAATTGCTGGGTTTGGCACCGTCGCGCGCCCGATACAGGTACTTCTCCGCGCAATTGCGCGGTTATGCGCGCCCCGAAGACCCCTCATCAAAGACGGATCAGATGGTTGACCCCGCTCCTGCCACGCCCCTACCCTCCTTCCACGAGGAGGAACAGTGTTCCACCTGACGAAACAATCTCGGGAAGTGGTGCCATGCGCGCTCAGTGGAGGTGGCGTCCGATCGGGCGCTCGGTGGTCGTGGGAGGCGTGCTCGCGCTCGTCCTGGCCGGATGCGGATCGGGAGGTGCAGGCGGAGGCGGCAGCGCGGAGAACGACACGACGCCGCAGCGTGGCGGCACCGTCACCATCGACTGGGTGGCCAACCCGACCAGCCTCGACCCGCTGAAGTACAACGTCTTCGGCACCTACAACCTGGTCGGGCTGGTCTACAACACCCTCTACCGCTGGAGCGAGGACGGCGAGCTGGAGAACGAGCTGGCCACCGCCGAGCCGACGATCAGCAAGGACGGCCTGACGCTCACGATCCCGGTCCGCGAGGGCGTGCGGTTCCACGACGGCTCGCCGCTCAGCGCCGAGGACGTCGCGTTCACCCTCGAGACCGTGCTGGATCCCGCGAACGCCTCGATCTGGTTCGCCGGGCTCTCGCCGATCACCGAGGTCGACACCCCGGACGAGCAGACGGTCGTCGTGAAGCTCGCGCGCCGCCACGACGTCCTGGCCGGTGTCCTCGCCCAGGTCCCGATCATCTCCAGCGAGCAGGACTACGCGCCCTCCGACACCTATGCCCGCACCATGATGGGCACCGGGCCGTTCCGGTTCGTCTCCTGGGACCAGGGGGTCCAGGTGGAGCTCGAGCGCAACGAGGACTACTTCGTCGAGGGGCGGCCCTATCTCGACGGGGTCGTGATGCGCACCGTCTCCGAGGACGCCGCCCGGATGGCCAACCTCGCCAGCGGTGCCGCCGACGTCATGCCGATGGTGCCGTTCAACCAGGTGGAGAACCTGAAGAAGCGCGACGTCGAGGTCGAGGTGACGCCCCGCTCGGCGTTGATGCCGACGCTCTTCCCGTCCATGACGCCCGGCCGCCCGACCGCCGACCCGGCCTTCCGACGGGCCGTGGCTTGGGCGATCGACCGGGGTGCGCTCGTCGACACGGTGTTCCAAGGGGTCGCCGAGCCCGCCTCCACCGTGCTGGCCGACGGTACGCCGAACTGGGACGCCGAGCTCGGCACGACGTACGGCGAGGACGCCGACCTCGCGAAGGCCCGGGCCGCGCTGGCCGAGTCCGGGGTGGCGGAGGGTACGCCCATCGAGCTGATCGTGCGCAACGAGCCGCTGAGCATCTCCCTCGGCACCGTCATCCAGGCGAACCTGCGTGAGCTCGGCCTGGACGCGACCCTCTCCCCGCAGGAGTCGGCCGCTTACCTGCCCCGGCTGTTCTCGGGGGACTTCGACCTGGTGATGCTCAACATCGAGGCCGGGCTGTCCTCGGGCTACACGCCGATCTACGCGTTCTCCGCGATGCACTCGGAGTCCAGCGCCAACTACACCGGGTTCGCCGACGCCGAGCTGGACCGGCTGCTCGTCGAGGCCATCGGCGCCCCCGAGGACCCTGCGGCCGCCTGGCGCGCCGTCCAGGCCCGCGAGCTCGAGGTGGTGCCGCTGATCCCGACCGTGACGGCGCGGTACGTCGAGGCGTACTCGCCCCGGCTGCGAGGGCACACGGCGTCCTCGTTGTTCAGCCTGCGCGACCTCGACCGCGCCTGGCTCGCCGACTAGCCACCCCCGCCGCGGGCGCTCCGCCCTGCGGCCCTTCACCACCGAGCCCGAGAGGGGCACCTTCATGATCGCTTCGCCCGCACGCACCCCCCTGGACACCGCCACGCTGATGCTCGACTCGCTGCGCGACCGCAGCCTGGAGGGGGTGCTGGACTGCTTCGACAAGGCCGAGGACACCTACGTCTTCGTCGAGGGCCCGCGCTGGACCAACAAGGGTGGTGAGCGCATCCACCAGGGCTGGCGCGACTACTTCGAGGCCCCGATCCTCCTGCTCGACTGGCGCTGGACCGAGGGCCCCGCGGTCTTCGAGAGCGGCGACCTGGCCACCGTCTGCGGCGTCATCGAGTACCAGTTCGAGGGCGCCGGCACCCCGCGTCCGCTGCCGATGCGGATGACCTGGGTCGTACGCCGTGGCGAGGACCTGGTCTGGCGGATCGTGCACGAGCACGGCTCGCAGCCGCTCGAGGACCCGTACGGCACCGGCGACTGGCTGGTCGAGTCCGCCCAGGCCTGACCCGGAGGCTCCTCAGTCCTCGCCGATCCCGCGGGCCTGGAGCGCCTGGCCGGTGTTGCGGGCCTGGGCGACCACCCGGATCACCAGCGGGGTGAGCAGGGCGCGCGGGTCGCGCTGCAGGCCGCGGGCGACCGCGGCCTGCCGGGTCTCGCGGGCGATCTCCAGCGTCGTCGGGATCGCGCGGAGGGTGAGCGAGAAGGCCAGCGCCACCAGCTCCGGGTCCACCCCGAGGCGGCGCAGCGGGCGCAGCAGCCGGGTGAGGGTGTCGAGCAGCTCGTCGACGGCGGTGGTCGCGGTGAGCACGGTCGCGGCCAGCACCAGCGCGACCAGGTCGGCGACCGACTCCACCGCCCGCCACCACCCGTGCTGCCACACCGAGAACGCGCCGAGCAGGACCACGACCACCGCGATCCGGCGCAGGGCGCGCAGCGTGCGGCGCAGCCCCATCCCGGACAGGGCGACCAGGGCCAGGGAGACCGCGAGGGCGACCAGGGCGATCGTCGGCGAGCGCAGCGCGACCACCACGCCGCCGACCGCCAGCGCGAGCAGCTTGGCACCGGCCGGCAGCCGGTGCAGCACGGTCGTGCCGGGACGGTAGTCGCCGAGCAGCGGGTCGCTCACACCATCGCCCGGTAGTGCGCCACGGCCTGCGGGCCGGGTCCGTCGTGGACCACCTTGCCGCCGTCGACGACCAGGGCGCGCTCACAGCGCGCGGCCAGCTCGAGGTCGTGGGTGACCAGCACCAACTGCTGCTCGAGGCCGAAGAGCACGTCCGCGACATGGCGGGAGTTGCGCAGGTCGAGCAGGGTGGTCGGCTCGTCGGCGACCAGCACCGACGGCCCGGTCGCCAGTACGCCGGCCAGCGCCAGCAGCTGACGCTGGCCGCCGGACAGCGCGTGCACGCTGCGGTCGGCGAGCGCGCCGAGACCGTGCTGCTCGAGCACCTCGAGCGCGGCCCGCTGCCGCGCGGCGCGCCCGCGGTGGGTGCGGCGCAGCGAGAGCGCGACGTCCTCCACCGCCGTCGGCATCACCAGCTGCGCCGCCGGGTCGGTGAAGACGAACCCCACCCGGCGGCGTACCTCCCGGCCCTGGGTGGCGACGTCGAGGCCGTCGACGCTCACCGTCCCCGTGCTCGCGGCGACCAGGCCGTTGACCAGCCGGGCGAGGGTCGACTTGCCGGAGCCGTTGGGGCCGATCAGCGCGATCCGCCGCTCGGTGAGGTCGAGCGTGGTCTCCTCGAGGATGGTGAGCGGCCCGTCGGGGCCCGCGACGGTGACGCTGACGCGGTCGAGGGTGATGCTCACGCGGCGGCCGGGGTACGACGCGGGCGGACGGGGGAGCGGCGGGGCAGCAGGTCGGGGAAGGCGCGGTGCACGGCGGTCGCGACCAGCGCCATGCAGACGTTCTTGATGACGTCGCCGATCCAGAACACCTTGTCGACGTTCCACGCCTGCGCCCAGGTCATGTCGGCGCGCCAGACCAGCCCGGCCATGCCGAGGGTGTGGATGCACAGCGCGCTGCTGAGCAGGCCGGCCGCGAACACCAGCGGTACGCCGACCCGGGTCGCGCGCCGCGGCAGCAGCCGGGCGACCAGCAGCCCGCACAGCGCGGCGGCGAGCGGGAAGCCGACCAGGTAGCCCGCGGTGGGTCCCTGGAGCACCGCCAGCCCGGCGGCACCCCCGGAGAAGACCGGCATCCCGGCGGCGCCGACGGCCAGGTAGAGGCAGACGGCGAGGAACCCGCGCCACGGCCCCAGCAGGGCGCCGGCGAGCAGCACCGCGAAGGTCTGCAGCGTGATCGGCACCAGGCCCGCGCCGACCTTGAGCGCCGGCAGGAGCGCGCACACCGCGATCAGGGCGGCGAACGCCGCGACCAGCGCCAGGTCGGCGGGGGTGAGGCGGCGTGCGGTGGTGCTCATGGGACCTCTTCCGGCATGGACCTGAACGGCGGTCAGGTGAACGGCGTTCAGGTTAGGGTGAGGGGGCGAGACGGGTCAACGTGGGCCCCGTTCGTGGCAACCAGGGAGGACGTGCGGATGCGCAACCACCGTCAGGACGTGGTCGACCGGGCGCTCGACGTGCTGGACCGCTACGGCCTCGCCGACCTGACCATGCGCCGCCTCGGCACCGAGCTGGGGGTGCGCCCCAGCGCGCTCTACCACCACTTCGACGACAAGCAGTCGCTGCTGGCCGCGGTCGCCGACGAGCTGCTCGCCCGCGGTGCCCGCCCGGTCGCGCCAGGTGAGTGGGACGCGCGGGTGACGGCGATCTGCGCAGGCCTGCGCGAGGCGCTGCTGGCCTACCGCGACGGGGCCGAGCTGGTCGCGACCGTGCGCGCGTTCGGCCTGGGCGCCGCCGGCCCGTACGACGCCCTGCGCGACGCGCTCCGCGGGGCCGGGCTGGACCCGGCGCTGGCCGGCACCGCTGCGGACACGCTGCTGCACTTCGTGCTCGGGCACACCCTCGACGAGCAGACCCACCTCCAGGCGGGCAGCGCGGGCGCGATCGCCGACGACCCACGCCCGGGCTCCGACTTCGCGCTCGGGCTGGCGATCGTGGTGGACGGGATCCGCGTGCGGGTGAGCGAGGCCGCGCGACGCTAGGACCGGCCGCCCAGCGGCCAGGACGCCAGCGTGCAGCAGTGGTCCTGCTCGTACCACGCCAGGTCGACCCGCTCCGCGCGGCAGGCGAGCGGCAGCGGGTGGTCCAGCAGGGTGGCGAGGAGGGCGCGGGTGCTCTCCTCGGTCACGACCTCGCCCGGCCCCTCGGCGCGCAGGTCGAGGGTGAGGTGCGGCTGGAGCTCCTCGAGGCTGCCGAACGCCCCGGCGTACGGCGGGAACTGCGGGAACGCCTCGACCAGTCGCGCGGTCAGCGCGCGGAATCCGTCGTCGGGCTCGGGGAGGAGGTGGATGATCCCGTCGGGGAAGGTCGCGATCCGGGTCAGTCGGTAGTCGAACGCCGCCACCGCGGCGACCGCCTTCGCGACCAGCGCGGCGGTCTCGGCGTCGACGCCGTCACCGTCGCCCGGCAGCGGCCCGAGGACGGTGACGTGGGCGTGGACGTGCTCGGGATCGGGGGAGAGGTACGCCGGGTCGTGGTGGCGGGTCCGCGCCCGCACGAACCGCTCCAGCGCCGGCACCGGCACCTGCAGCACCGCGTGCCCCGCCCACCGCTGCTCTCCCACACCCGCCACCCTCTCAGCCCCCTCGCGAGTCGGCGCCAATGGTGCGCCGAAGCGGTCCAGGCCGATCGGACCGCCCCGGCGCGTCGTGCCCGGTTCGCCCGCCCGCGACGTCAGAATCCGGCGAGACGACTCCCGCCCGACTCGCCGGGATCGACCACCCGGATGGCCGAGAGGGGCTGGACCCGTGCGCGCAGTACTGCTGAGCAGCGCCCTCGCGGTGCTCCTCTCGCTGCTCGGGACGCGGGTCGCGATCGGGTGGTTCACCCGGCGTGGCTTCGGCCAGCCGATCCGGACCGACGGGCCGACGACCCACCACGTCAAGAGCGGTACGCCGACCATGGGCGGCGTCGTCATCCTGCTGGCGGGCACCGCGGCGTACCTCACGGCGACCCTCGCGACCCGCGGGTCGCCCAGCGCGAGTGCCTGGCTGCTGATGCTGCTGTTCCTCGGGTGCGGGGCGGTCGGCTTCCTCGACGACTTCATCAAGGTCCGCGCCCAGCACAACCAGGGCCTGAGCAGCCGGGCCAAGATGGCCGGTCAGACGCTCGTCGCGGTGGTCTTCGGAGTCCTGGCCACCCAGCTCTTCGCCGACGAGCGCGGTGTGCACCCGGCGTCGCAGTACATCTCCACCACCCACGACGTGGGGATCAAGCTGCCCCTGGTCGTGGCGCTGGTGTGGATCTGGTTCATCGTCACCGCGAGCTCCAACGGCGCCAACCTCACCGATGGCGCGGACGGGCTGCTGGCCGGGGCCTCGGCGTTGATCCTCGGCGCCTACGCGGTCGTGAACATCTGGCAGAACAACCAGCTGTGCGGCTCCACCCGGCCGACCGTGGTGGAGGCGAGCTGCTATGAGGTGCGCGATCCGCTCGACCTCGCGGTCTTCGCGGCCGCCATCGCGGCGGCCTGCATCGGGTTCCTGTGGTGGAACGCCAAGCCCGCGAGGATCATGATGGGCGACGTCGGATCCCTCGCGATCGGCGGCGCCCTGGCCGGCCTGGCGATCATGTCCCGCACCGAGATCCTGATGGTCATCATCGCCGGGCTGTTCGTGTTCGAGACCGCGTGCGTGCTCCTGCAGATGGGCTACTTCAAGCTGACCCGGCGGCTCACGGGTACGGGTCGGCGGATCTTCCGCATCGCGCCCATCCACCACCACTTCGAGCACCTGGGCTGGGACGAGGTCACCGTCGTGATCCGCTTCTGGCTCATCGCGGCGATCTTCGTGGCGGCCGGGCTGGGGATCTTCTACGCCTCGTGGCTGGCCTGAGCCTGGTTGGCCTGAGCCCGCGTCACACCGGGGCGGGCACCGCCAGCAGCCGCTCGCACTCCGCGAGCAGGGCCGCGCGCAGCGGCGCCCCCCGCTCGGCGAAGTCGCGCTGGTGCGCGACGTACTCGGCCTTGCCCTCGGGGGTCTCGACGCGCACCGGCGTGAACGGCGAGCCGTCGTGGTCGCTGAGCCCGGTGAGGTCGTACGGCGCCGCGCGCATGTCGAGCACCCGGATGTCGCGGGCCAGCTCGAAGCAGTCCGCGACCAGGTCCGAGCTGATCATCGGGCTGAGCCGGAAGGCGTGCTTGTAGAGGTCCATCCCGGCGTGCAGGCAGCCCGGCTGCTCGAAGGCGGCCCGGTCGCCGCTGGTCGGGGCGAGGGCGTTGAGCGGGCGCGCCGGCTCGGTGAAGAACCGGAACGCGTCGAAGTGGCTGCACGCGATCTTGTGCGACTCCACGACGGCGTCGGTGCCCTCGGCGCCCAGGCGCAGCGGCCAGGCGTTGTGCCGGGTCTGCTCCTGGGTCTGGCGATAGACCATCGCCCACTCGTGCAGCCCGAAGCACCCGAAGCTCGCCGGTCGCGCCGCGGTGGCGCCGAGCAGCGCGCGCAGCGACTCCAGCAGCGGACGCTGGGCGGCCACGTGCGCGTCGGTGACCGCGCCGTCGGCGTACCCCTTCAGGCCGTCGTACTCCGGCGCCTCGGCGAGGCGTACGCCGTACCCCGGGTGCCAGCGCCGCAGCTGCGCCGGGCGGTGGGAGTAGTAGGTGAAGAGGAAGTCGTGGACCGGGTGCTTGACCGCCTTCTCGCGGCGGGCGAGGTGGGGTGCGAGGAACGCGTCGACCCGCGCCGCGTGCGCCGCGGCGCGCGTCTGCCACTCCGAGCGGGCCAATGTCGTCACGGGTCGAGGTTAGGCGCTGTCCCTCCCGGGTTCGTCGAGCCCCCTGAGCGCTCTCCGCGCCGGCCGTGCGCGGGCCGACAAAGCTACCCGCCCGTACTCGTTGACGGGGGCAAGGGGCCGCCATAGCTTGCGAAGGAAAGTGAAGAGCACATCCCATGTGGTCCGGCCCCGCGCTCGCGTGGCGCGTCCCCGTCGAGCCACTCGGACAAAAGGACCCCCCATGCATCGAGTTTCTCGGGCCAGATGCGCTGGGCGTGCCATGTGGGCGACGCTTGTCGCCGGCACCCTCACCGTGACCCTTCTCGCCGGCACCGGATCGGCTGCCGAGGTGCAGTCCGCAGCCAAGCGGGACCGACCCGGCTGCCAGACCACCGACGACCCGCCCACCAACCGGTGGACCTTCCACAACGAGCTGGGGCGCGAGCTGAGCGCCATCCGGCGCAAGAGCCTGGGCCGCGTCCAGGTCAAGAAGTACGGCGAGACCGTCAACGGCACCGCGATGTGGTCGGCGCGGGTCGGCTTCGGCGACCAGGTGCTGATGGTCCAAAGTGCCATCCACGGCAACGAGCGCACCGGCACGGAGGCGCTGCTGAACATCCTGCGTGAGCTCGGCACCAAGAACAACCGCGCCACCAAGCAGATCCTGCGCAACATCACGCTGGTCGCGCTCCCGATGGTCAACCCCGACGGCGGCGAGCTCAACCGTCGCCAGAACGTGATCACGTGGGACCAGGTCGTCGACCAGTTCCCGCAGCTCGAGGGCGCTCCTCCGGCCTGGTACTTCTCCACCCGGCTGACCCCCACCGGTTTCGACCTCAACCGCGACTTCCACCCGCAGCTGGACTACCAGCCGCGCCCGCAGGACCTTCCCGGTGAGCAGGTGGGTGCCGGCTTCTACCTCTCACCGGAGTCCCAGGCCATCCGTGACACCTACCTCAGCCTGCGCGAGGAGTTCGACACCCCGCCGGTCGTCGTCGACCTGCACCACGCCGGTCCGTGCGGCCGTCTGGTGGGTGGTCCGCAGGACGGCAAGCTGGTCTCGGTCGAGCTCGACTACCCGCCGCTCGGCCCGAACGACGGCGAGGCCTACGAGGCCGAGTGGCCGCTCCTGGACCAGGAGATGTCGCGCCGGTACGCACTGGCGGCCGCCAACGGCATGCAGGACGCCGTCGTCAACGACCAGTCGCCGCTGGCCGCCGTTGGCCGCTACGTGCACTTCGAAGAGCGTGAGTACGCCGGCCAGGGCCGCTCCGCGTTCGCGCTCAATGGCTCTCCCACCGTCCTCTTCGAGGTGCGCGGCCAGGCCGACGACTTCGGCCAGAAGGGCATGAAGATCTTCATCAAGGCGGTGGAGAACGGCCTGGGCGGCATCATGGACGCGATGGCCACCGACGAGATCGAGGAGCTCGACGGCAACGACTTCTTCGACCTCGGCCACACCGGCTGGGAGACAGAAGCCGACCGCGAGGCCCGCGAGAGGTGGCTCAGCCCGAACTGATCCCGGACGGATCTGGCGCGCGGCGGCGGGTCGTCGATGGACGGCCCGCCGCCGCGACCACGCGCGCACGCCTCACGACCCACCAGGCCAGGTCTCGCCAGGCTCGATAGGGTCGGGGGGTGCGCATCGCAAGGTTCACCACTGGTGAGGACCCGCTCTACGGAGTGGTGTCAGGAGAGCTCGACGACTTCGGGCAGCCCGACGAGGACAGCGTGGTGGTGGCCCTCGCGGGCGACCCGCTGTACGTCGGCCTGAAGCCGCTGGAGAGGGAGTACCGGCTGGCCGACGTGCGGCTGCTGGCGCCGGTGCTGCCCCGCAGCAAGGTGATCGGCATTGGGCGCAACTACGCCGCGCACGCCGCGGAGCTCGGCAACGAGCTCCCGAGCGAGCCGCTGATGTTCCTCAAGCCCAACACCAGCGTGATCGGGCCGGGGGACGCCATCCAGCGCCCTGAGCAGTGCGAGGACCTGCACTACGAGGGCGAGCTCGCCGTGGTCATCGGCCGGATCTGTCGCGACGTACCGGTCGAGAAGGCCACCGACGTCATCCACGGCTACACGATCGCCAACGACGTCACCGCGCGTGACCTGCAGCGCCGCGACGGGCACTTCACCCGCGCGAAGGGCTTCGACACCTTCTGCCCGCTCGGGCCGTGGATCGAGACCGACCTCGACCCGGCCGACTTCTCGGTCGGTCGCACGGTGCAGACCTTCCTCAACGGGGACCTGGTGCAGGACGGCTCGACCGCCGACATGGTCTTCGACATCCCCACGCTGGTGGCGCACGTCTCCAGCATCATGACGCTGCTCCCGGGCGACGTCATCCTCACCGGCACCCCGGAGGGTGTCGGTCCCATGGAGCCCGGCGACGAGGTCGAGATCTCGATCGCCGGACTCGGCTCTCTCACGAACAAGGTGGCACAGCGTTGAGCACCCAGACCCCCGACCGCCCCGTCCGCGTGCGGATGGCGCCGTCCCCCACCGGCAGCCCGCACGTCGGCCTCGCCCGCACCGCGCTCTACAACTGGGCCTTCGCCCGGCACCATGGCGGCACCTTCGTCTTCCGCATCGAGGACACCGACAAGGAGCGCAACACCGAGGAGTCCTACGAGGCGCTCATCGAGGTCATGCGCTGGCTGGGCCTGGACTGGGACGAGGGCGTCGTCGTCGGCGGCCCGCACGGCCCCTACCGCCAGTCCGAGCGCACCGAGATCTACGCCGACGTGCTGGCCAGGCTGCGCGGCTCCTCGCGCACCTACGACTGCTTCTGCACCACCGAGGAGGTCACCGCGCGCCGCAAGGCGTCCGGCTCCAAGGTGCTGGGGTACGACGGGTTCTGCCGTGAGCTGAGCGCCGAGCAGCGCGCGGCGTTCGAGGCCGAGGGTCGCCAGAGCGTCGTCCGGTTCCGGATGCCCGACGGCGAGATCAGCTTCCACGACCTGGTGCGCGGCGAGGTCTCCTTCCAGACCGAGTTCGTCCCCGACTTCGCGCTGGCCCGCGCGAACGGCGACCCGCTCTACACGCTGACCGCGCCGGTCGACGACGCCACGATGGAGATCACCCACGTGCTGCGCGGGGAGGACCTGCTGTCCTCCACGCCGCGGCAGATCGCGCTCTTCGAGGCGCTCAAGGAGATCGGCGTCGCCACCGAGACGCCGGCCTTCGGCCACCTGCCCTACGTCATGGGCGAGGGCAACAAGAAGCTCTCCAAGCGCGACCCCGAGGCCAACCTGCTCGGCTACCGCGACGCCGGCTTCCTGCCCGAGGGCCTGCTCAACTACCTCGCGCTGCTCGGCTGGTCGATCGCCGCCGACCGCGACATCTTCACCCTCGAGGAGATGGTCGAGGCCTTCGACATCGCCGACGTGAACCCCAACCCGGCGCGCTTCGACCTCAAGAAGGCCGACGCGATCAACGCCGCGCACATGCGCCTGCTCCCGATCGAGGAGATCACCGACCGGGCGCTGCCGTTCCTCAAGGACGCCGGTGTGGTCTCCGACCCGGTCAACGACGCCGACGCGCAGCTGCTGGAGCTGGCGATGCCGCTGGTCGGCGAGCGGATCAACAAGCTCGCCGAGGCCCCGGCGATGCTCGGGTTCCTCTTCGTCGACGAGGCGGACTTCGTGCGCGACGAGGCCGACGTGGCCAAGCTGCTCGACGAGTCGGGTCGCGCGGTCGTGCAGGCGTCGTACGACGCCCTCGCCGGGCTCGAGGAGTGGTCGACCGCCGCGATCCAGGACGCCCTGCAGGCCACGCTGGTCGAGAAGATGGGCCTGAAGCCCCGTCACGCCTTCGGTCCCGTGCGCGTCGCGGTGACCGGGCGTCGGGTCTCCCCGCCGCTGTTCGAGTCCCTCGAGCTGCTCGGGCGCGAACGCGGCCTCGGGCGTCTCCAGAGCGCGCTCGCCTGAGGCTCTGGCGATGAACGAGCCGCTGGAGTACCACCGCCTCCAGCGGGCCACCCGCTGGGCATGGTGGCGTCCGCTCGCGGGCGTCCTCGTGCTCGGCGGGTTCTTCGTCGTGCTGGCGCCGGTGGTGGCGCTGCTGGCCTTCACCGTGGGCCTGGGGCTCACCGGCGCCGACGTCGCGGACTCGGTCGACCGGATGCTCGACACCGACGACCTGACGCCGTTGGCGCTGGGCTACCTCAACGCCTCCATCGCGCTGATGATCCCGGCCACCTGGCTGGTCGCCTGGGCCTTCCACCGGCAGCGGCCCGGGTGGCTGGCCTCGGTCGCCCCGCGGATCCGCTGGCCGTGGCTGCTGGTCTGCCTCGGCCTGGCGCTCCTCGCGCTGATCCTCACGCTGATGGTCGCCGCCGTGCTGCCCGCGGCCGGGGACACCGGGGAGGTCAGCACCGAGGTCAACGGCTGGACGACGACCATGCGCGACTTCGTGCTGATCGTGCTGCTGCTCACCCCGCTGCAGGCGGCGGGGGAGGAGTACGTCTTCCGGGGCTACCTGACCCAGGCCTTCGGCGGTCTGATCGCCTCGCGCTGGCTCGCGGTGGTCGGGCCGGCGCTGCTGTTCGCGCTGGCGCACGGCGCCCAGGACCCGCAGATCTTCGTGGACCGGTTCGCGTTCGGGTTGGTCGCCGGGGTGCTGGTGATCCTGACCGGCGGGCTGGAGGCCGGCATCGCGATGCACGTGCTCAACAACTTCTTCGCCTTCGGCCTGGCACTCGCCTTCGGCGACATCACCAGCGTGCTCAACCCCACCGGGGGCAGCTGGTGGAGCCTCGCGACCACGCTGACCCAGTCGGTGTCGTTCCTGCTGCTGAGCGTCGGCGCGGCCCGTCTGCTCGGTCTGCGGACCGTCGCGGAGCCCCCCGTTTTGGCACCCTCGGACACCCGTGTGTAATGTTTCCGATCGTGCCCAGCCGCGCAGCGGAGGGACACAAGCACTGGTAAGTCAGTGGGATATGGTGTAATTGGCAGCACGACTGATTCTGGTTCAGTTAGTCTAGGTTCGAGTCCTAGTATCCCAGCGAGATCGAGACCACACGGTCACGATTTTGAAGCAGAACTGCGAAAGCGATAAAGTTCTGCGAGTCAGGCCGAGGGAGATCCGCAAGGATTGATCGAGGATGACAAGGCAAGCCCCCGTTGTGTAGCGGCCTAGCACGTCGCCCTCTCAAGGCGGTAGCGCCGGTTCGAATCCGGTCGGGGGTACGTCACTCGAAGGGCCCGGAATCCGCAAGGATCCGGGCCCTTCGTGCATTTCCCGGAACCTTCCGGCCGCGTGCCGATCCGGCGGGCCGACTTCGGGACGTCGCCGGGGCCGGGGTGTTTCACCTCACGTTGTACGCCGAGTCGCGCCGCCACCAGGGCCGACTCGGCGCAGGGGGTCAGGCGCAGAGGCTCAGGCGCAGAGGCCGTTGGCGAGGGCCTGGGCGCGCCGGGTCTCCTCGTCCGGCTGCCCGGGGCCGGGGGACTTGCCGCCGGGGGAGGGGGAGCCCGACGGGTCTCCTGCGTCCGGCGTGCCGTCGGGCGGGTCGGCGGCGCTGATGCTGTCCTCGGAGAAGTCGCGGCCCAGCGGCTCGTCGGCGGCGATGCGCTTCCACAGCCGGTCGGCCTCGGGCGCCCACTGGAGCCGGTTCGCATCGGCCGGGTACGCCTCGAAGGGCACCGTGACGAAGCGGATCTCGCCGAGGTCGGTGTGGCGGAACTCCAGGGCCATGTCGGTCAGCTTGCGCAGGCTGTCGAGGTCCTCGTCGACGCGGATCGAGTCGGCGACCGCGGTGAGGAAGTCGTAGACCCTGGTGGGCTGGGCCAGCGTGCCCGCGGACAGCACCCGGTTGAGCAGCGAGGCGATGAACGCCTGCTGGCGCTTCATCCGGCCGATGTCGCCGGTGACCGAGAGCTGGCTGCGCTCGCGCACGTAGTTCAGCGAGTCGCGGCCGTCGAGCTCCTGGGTGCCGGCGTCGAGGAAGATGTTGTGCTCCGGGTCGTTCACCGCCTTGGGCAGGCACACGGTGACCCCTCCGACCGCGTCGACCATGTCGACGAAGCCGCCGAACTCCAGCACCAGGTAGTGGTCGATGTACAGACCGGTCAGGCTCTCCACGGTCTGCACCGCGCACAGCGGCCCGCCGACGGCGTACGCCGTGTTGAACAGCGCCGGGTCCGCGCCCGCGGCCGTCCCGTCCGGCGACTCGCAGTCGGGACGGGCGACCATGGCGTCGCGCGGCAGGCTCACGCCGTACGCCGAGCGCCGGTCCGCGGACACGTGGAGCAGGATGCTGACGTCGGAGCCGCCGGCGCCGCCCTCGCTGTCGATCCCGCAGCCCTCGCAGTCGCGCTCGTCGATGCCCATCACCAAGATGTTGAGCGGGGCCTTCGGGCCGGTGTGCTTCTTCTTGCTGACCTGGTGCGGAATCTCCTCACCGGCCTCGATGCGCCCGTCGATGCGCTGGTAGGCGATGGTCACCACGAGCGCGGTGATCAGCGCCAGCACGAGCTGGGTGGCCAGGACGACGCGAAGCACGGTCCGGCGGTGCGGTGGCGTGTGACTCGCGGTCTCGGGCACAAGCCCATGCTGACACCTCGGTGGTACCGGGGGCGTGCGTTCGCCGGGACACACGCCGTCCGTCGTGTCCGATTCCCGCCGGAAGTCGCTGCGCCGCCGGGTGGATGATGGAGTCATGACGACGCCGAGCCTGCTGGACCGCGAGTCCTGCTACCGCGTGGTGAAGTCGCGCGACCGGCGCTTCGACGGCCGGTTCTACACCGCCGTGCGCACCACCGGGATCTACTGCCGCCCCAGCTGCCCGGCCCGCACGCCGGCGTTCCCCCACGTCACCTTCCACCCGACCGCAGCCGCCGCGCAGGCGGCCGGCTACCGCGCCTGCAAGCGCTGCCTGCCCGACGCCACCCCCGGCAGTCCCGACTGGGACGTCGCGGCCAGCGTGGCCGGCCGCGCGATGCGCCTGATCGCCGACGGGGTCGTCGACCGCGAGGGCGTGGACGGCCTGGCGCGCCGCGTCGGCTACACCCCGCGCCACCTCGGCCGCATCCTGCTCGCCGAGCTCGGCGCCGGACCGCTCGCGCTGGCCCGCGCCCGGCGGGCGCAGACCGCCCGGGTGCTGGTGGACACCACCGACCTGCCCTTCAGCGACGTCGCGTTCGCCGCCGGCTTCGCCAGCGTGCGGCAGTTCAACGACACGGTCCGTGAGGTGTACGCCGCCACTCCCACCGAGCTGCGGGGGCGCCGCGGCGGGCGTCCTGCGACCGGCACGGTGACCCTGCGCCTCGCGGTGCGGGCCCCGTTCGCCGGACGCGCGCTGCTGGCGTTCCTGGCCCACCACCTGATCCCCGGCGTCGAGGTGGCCAGCACCGGACCGGACGGCAGCGGCAGCTACGCACGCACCCTCGACCTGCCGCACGGGCCGGGCACCCTGCGCCTCGACCTCGACGACGAGCCGCAGACGGGGACGACAGCCTTCGTGCCGCTCACGCTGAGCCTCACCGACCTGCGCGACGTCTCTGCGGCTACCGAGCGGGCCCGCCGCCTGGTCGACGGCGACTGCGACCCGGTCGCCGTGGACGAGCACTTCGCGGGTGACCCGCTGATCGGGCCGCTCGTGCGCCGCACGCCCGGCCTGCGGGTGCCCGGCCACGTCGACGGCGATGAGCTCGCGGTGCGTACCGTCATCGGCCAGCAGGTCAGCGTCGCGGGTGCCTGCACCGTCACCGGCCGCCTGGTCGCCGCCCACGGCCGGCCGGTCGAGACCGGCGTGCCCGGCCTGACCCACCTGTTCCCCCGCGCGGTGGACCTGGCGGACGTGGACCCCGAGACGCTGCCGATGCCGCGCTCCCGTGGCCGCGCGCTCACGGGCCTGGCCACCGCGCTCGCCGCCGGGACGCCCGCCCTCGACCGGGGCGCCGACCGCGACGACGTACGCCGTGCGCTGCTCGCGCTGCCCGGGATCGGGCCGTGGACGGCCGACTACGTCGCGCTGCGGGCGCTCGGCGATCCCGACGTGATGCTGTCCGGCGACGTCGGCGTTCGCCGCGCGCTGCTGGGTCTGGGCCAGGACCCCGCCACCGCGCTCGATGCCGCCGAGCGGTGGCGACCCTGGCGCTCGTACGCGCTGCTGCACCTGTGGGACACCCTGATGCCCCGCCCCGACCCGATCGACACTGCCCAGAGCCTCCGGGAGACCTGACCATGTGGACCACGATCCAGAGCCCCATCGGCGAGCTGCGGCTCGTCGAGCAGGACGGCACGCTGTGCGCCATCGAGTTCACGCCGTTCCGCGAGCCCGGACCGGCCGGCCCGCGCGCCGACGACGTCCCGGTGCTGCGCGAGACCGCTCGCCAGCTCACGGCGTACTTCGCCCGCGAGCTGACGGAGTTCGACCTGCCCCTGGCACCGCGCGGGACCGACTTCCAGCAGCGGGTCTGGGCGGAGCTGCGGGCGATCCCGTGGGGCAGGACCGCCAGCTACGGCGAGGTCGCGCGGAGCCTGGGCCTGACCAACGCGGCGTCACGCGCCGTCGGGCTGGCCAACGGGCGCAACCCGATCCCGGTCGTGGTGCCGTGCCACCGCGTGATCGGCGCCAACGGCACCCTCACCGGGTACGCCGGGGGACTGCCGCGCAAGCAGCTGCTGCTCGACCTGGAGCGAACCGATGACGCGGTGCTGTTCTGAGCGGTGCTCAGCCCTCGGCGGCCGCGCGGCGCAGCGACTCCGAGAGCCGCTCGGCGGCGGCAAGCACGGCCGGGGCGTGCATGCGCCCGGGCTGACGCGAGAGCCTCTCGAGCGGACCCGAGACGGACACCGCGGCGATGATCTTGCCGCTGGGGGAGCGCACGGGGGCGGAGACCGACGCGACGCCCTGCTCGCGCTCGCCGACCGACTGCGCCCAGCCACGCCGGCGGATGCCGGAGAGGGCGGCGGCGGAGAAGGCGGCGTTCTGCAGGCCGCGGTGCATGCGCTCGGGGTCCTCCCAGGCCAGCAGCACCTGAGCGGCCGAACCGGCGCGCATCGTGAGCTGCGAGCCGACCGGGATGGTGTCGCGCAGGCCGCTGGGGCGCTCGGCGGCGGCGACGCAGACGCGGTGCTCGCCCTGGCGGCGCCACAACTGGGCGGACTCGCCGGTGATGTCGCGCAGCCGCGCCAGCACGGGGCCGGCGGTGGCCAGCAGGCGGTCCTCGCCGGCGGCGGCGGAGAGCTCGGAGAGGCGCGGGCCCAGCACGAAGCGGCCCTGCATGTCGCGGGCGACGAGGCGGTGGTGCTCCAGCGCCACGGCCAGGCGGTGGGCCGTGGGTCGGGCCAGACCGGTGGCGCCGACGAGGCCGGCGAGGGTGGCGGGTCCCGACTCGAGTGCAGTGAGCACGAGGGCGGCCTTGTCGAGCACGCCCACGCCGCTGGAAGTGTCCATATGCCAATACTGCCGTCTCAGAACGTGGGATGCAAGTTGGTGGCATTCCTGGCCCGGCTGAACGGAGGGCGGGCAGGATGTGACCGAGACCGGTCTCACATGTTGAGAATCGAATCTCAGATCATGGGATTCGCGGAGTAGCCTCGCGGAGCAAGCGAGCCGTACACGAGGGAGTGGACATGGGTAGGACACTGGCGGAGAAGGTGTGGGACGAGCACGTCGTCCGATCGGCTGAGGGTGAGCCCGACCTGCTCTTCATCGACCTCCACCTGATCCACGAGGTCACCTCGCCGCAGGCGTTCGACGGTCTGCGTCTGGCCGGTCGCACGGTCCGCCGCCCCGACCTCACGCTGGCGACCGAGGACCACAACGTCCCCACCGTCAACTGGGACAAGCCGATCGCCGACCCGGTCTCGCGCACCCAGATCGAGACGCTGCGCAAGAACTGCGAGGAGTTCGGCATCCGCCTGCACCCGCTCGGCGACATCGAGCAGGGCATCGTCCACGTCGTCGGTCCGCAGCTGGGTCTGACCCAGCCCGGCATGACGATCGTGTGCGGTGACTCCCACACCGCCACCCACGGCGCGTTCGGCGCGATCGCCCACGGCATCGGGACCTCGGAGGTCGAGCACGTGCTCGCCACCCAGACCCTGTCGCAGGCCAAGCCGAAGACCTGCTCGGTGACCGTCAACGGCAGCCTGGCCGAGGGCGTCACCGCCAAGGACCTGATCCTCTACCTGATCACCAAGGTCGGCACCGGCGCCGGCATGGGCCACATCGTCGAGTACCGCGGCCAGGCGATCCGCGAGCTCTCGATGGAGGGCCGGATGACCGTGTGCAACATGAGCATCGAGTGGGGCGCGAAGGCGGGCATGATCGCCCCCGACGAGACCACCTTCGCCTACCTCAAGGGCAAGCCCGAGGCCCCCAAGGGCGCCGAGTGGGACGCCGCGGTGGAGCACTGGAAGACCTACTACACCGACGAGGACGCGGTCTTCGACAAGGAGATCGTCATCGACGCCTCCGAGGTCACCCCGTGGGTCACCTGGGGCACCAACCCCGGCCAGGGTGCGCCGCTGGGCGGCAGCGTCCCGGTCCCCGCCGACTTCGAGGACAAGATCGAGCGCACCGCCGCCGAGAACGCCCTGGAGTACATGGGCCTGGAGCCCGGCACCACCTTGCGCGACGTCGCGGTCGACCACGTCTTCATCGGCTCCTGCACCAACGGCCGCCTGGACGACCTGCGCGCCGCCGCCGAGGTGCTCGAGGGCCGCCGGGTCGCCGACAGCGTGCGGATGATCGTGGTCCCCGGCTCGGCGCGGGTGCGCCTGGAGGCCGAGGCCGAGGGCCTGGACAAGATCTTCCTCGCCGCCGGCGCGCAGTGGCGTGGCGCGGGCTGCTCGATGTGCCTGGGCATGAACGACGACAAGCTCGACGGCCCGGTCCGCACGGCGTCGACGTCCAACCGCAACTTCGAGGGCCGCCAGGGCACGGGCGTGCGCACCCACCTGGTCTCGGTCCCGGTCGCCGCGGCGACCGCGGTCCGCGGCACCCTCTCGTCCCCGGCCGACCTCGTGTCGGTCACGGCCTGACCGCAGGAGCACTGAGACACCATGGAGAAGTTCACCAGCCACACCGGCGTGGCCGCCCCGCTGCGCCGCAGCGACGTCGACACCGACATGATCATCCCGGGCGACTTCCTCAAGCGGATCACCCGCACCGGCTTCGAGGACGGGCTGTTCTTCGGCCTGTTCAAGGACCCCGAGTTCGTGCTCAACCAGGAGGGCTTCCGCGGTTCCTCGGTGCTGGTCGCCGGGCCCAACTTCGGCACCGGCTCCTCGCGTGAGCACGCCGTGTGGGCCCTGCAGGACTACGGCTTCAAGGTGATCATCTCGCCGCGCTTCGGCGACATCTTCCGTGGCAACTCCGGCAAGTCCGGCCTGCTCACCGTGCAGGTCGAGGAGGCCAAGGTCGTCGAGCTGTGGGACCTGCTCGACGCCGCGCCGGGCACCCAGGTCACCGTCGACCTGGAGAACCGCGAGGTGCGCGTCGGCGACACGTTCAGCGCGCCGTTCCAGATCGACGACTACACCCGCTGGCGCTTCCTGGAGGGCCTCGACGACATCGGCATCACGCTGAGCCACGAGGACGACCTGATCGCCTACGAGGCCACCCGGCCCAGCTGGAAGGCCCGCACGATCCCGGCCTGACCGGCGCACGTCGTAGGACGGGCCGCGGTCCCCACCAGGGGGCCGCGGCCCGTCGGCGTACGGAGAAAAGCGGGCGCGCTTCGGCGTGGCCGTTGTGGCCGGGGCCGGGAGTGCCTACGGTGCCGTGCAGAGCGGCGCTGCCCACGCGTCGTCGCGACCATGCGGGTCCTCGGCCGGGGTGCCGGTCCATCCGCCGGTCCCAGGCAAAGGGGAACCACGTGAACAAGACCCAGCTGATCGACGTGCTCGCCGTCCACTTCGAGGGCAACCGCCGCGCCGCGGCCTACGCCCTGGACTCGGTGCTCGACACCATCACCCGCGAGGTCGCCAAGGGCGAGAAGGTGGCGATCACCGGGTTCGGCTCCTTCGAGAAGCGGATCCGCGAGGCGCGCTGGGTGCGCAACCCGCAGACCGGCGACCGGGTGCGGACCTCCACCAAGGAGGTGCCGGCGTTCCGCGCCGGCGCGGACCTCAAGAACATCGTCTCCGGCGCCAAGCTGCTCCCGCAGCTCACCGTCGCGGCCGCGACTGCTCCCATGAAGGCCGCGGTCGCGGTGGCGCGCAAGGCGGCCGAGGGTGCCGGCGCCTCGGCGCGGTCCGGGCGCGCGACCGCGACGAAGTCGTCGTCTGCGTCGTCGGGCACGACCACCGCGAAGAAGGCGCCCGCGAAGAAGGCGCCCGCGAAGAAGGCGCCCGCCGCGACGTCGACATCGAACGGGGCCGCGCAGAAGTCCACGGCGAAGAACGCCACGGCCACGAAGACGACCACCGCGAAGAAGACCACCGCGGCGAAGAAGACCACCGCGGCGAAGAAGACCACCGCGGCGAAGAAGACCACGGCCGCGAAGAAGACCACCGCGGCGAAGACGGCGCCGGCGACCAAGACGGCCGCGGCGAAGAAGGCATCCACGACGACGAGCACCGCGGCGAAGAAGACGCCCGCGAAGAAGACGTCGACGGCCACGAAGTCGACGGCGGCCAAGAAGACGTCCACCGCCAAGAAGACGACGGCGAAGAAGGCCGCCTCGGGCTCGTGAGCCGGTCCTCGGCGTACCTCAGGGGGCGAGTTCGAGGCTGACCGCGAGCTCCCGGGTGCGTGGGCCGACGCCGAGTGCGAGCGCCCGGGTGAGGTCGTCGAGGTCGTCGACGTCGAGGCGCAGGGTGGGCAGCTCGCCGCGCACCTCGAGGGCGAGCTCGTCGTGGGCGGCGCGGGAGTCGGGGCCGAAGCGTGGCGCGAACTGCTCGACCGGCGCGGTGTAGAGCGTGGTGCCGCTGCCGGCGGCGTCGGCGACGAAGAACGACTGGTCGGCTCGGGCCTCGACGACCGCGAGCGCCTCGTCGAGGTCCTCGGGGCGCAGGGCAGGCAGGTCGGCGCACAGGGCGACCGGACGCAGGTCGGGCCAGCGGCGCGCGGCCTCCAGGGCCGCCTGGCGCAGGCTGGAGTTGAGGTCGCCGGTGACGGCGTCCGGCACCGCGACGCAGCCGGCCGCCCGCACCTGGAGGGCGAAGGCGGCGTCGTCGGTGGCGACCAGCACGGCGCCGACCCGGTGGGCGGCGCGGCAGGCGGCGATCGTGTCGAGGGCGAAGGCGGCGGCCAGCCCGCGGCGTACGTCGTCGGGCAGGCCGACGAGGCGCGACTTGCCGAACGCCGGCGGCTTGACCGGGACGACGACGCAGAAGGCGGGCGGGGGCGAGACGGGCGCGGACATCGCCCGCGATCCTGTCAGGTCCGCGCCGGCGCCGCGAGGCCGGCCGGGTCCGATCCGGGGAGTGAGCGAGTAGCCTGCGGATGTCGGCGTGGGTGTCACGGCGGCGGACTGGCCGAGGGCCGAGGAGAGACGGGACGAGGTCGGTGACGCTACGCAAGGTCGAGACAGAGCGGGGCTGGCCCTGGCGCCTCGCCGTCCTCCTGGTGAAGCCCACGCTGCTCGCGATCACCCGGCAGGACTGGCACGGCGGTGAGCGGATCCCCGCCTCGGGCGGCTGCCTGGTGGTGCTCAACCACGTCTCGCACGTCGATCCCTTCACCGCCGCGCACGTGGTCTACGACAACGGCCGGCTGCCGCGCTACCTCGCCAAGTCGAGCCTGTTCCGCAACAAGGTGCTGCGCCGGTTCCTCACCGCGCTCGGGCAGATCCCCGTCGAACGACACTCCGCCAAGGCCGCCGGCGCCTACGACGCCGCGGTCGACGCCGTACACCGGGGGCAGTGCGTGGTGGTCTACCCTGAGGGCACGATCACCCGCGACCCGGACGGCTGGCCGATGGTCGGCAAGTCCGGCGCGGCGCGGATCGCGCTCGCCACCGGGTGCCCGGTGATCCCCATCGGGCAGTGGGGCGCGCAGGCGCTGCTGGCGCCGTACTCCGCCCGGCTGCGGCCGTTCCCGCGCAAGACGATCCACATGCGGGTCGGGGAGCCGGTGCCCCTGGACGACCTGCGGGCCCAGGAGGTGAGCGCGGAGACGATCCACGCGGCGACCGACCGGATCATGACCGCGATCACCGATCTGGTCGCGGAGATCCGCGGGGAGGCGCCGCCGGCGGTACGGTACGACCCGCGCCGCGACGCGGTCCCGGACCCCGGCGACCAGCAGGCCTCGCACGAGACACACGAGCAACCCCGTCAGCAGCACCGGAGGGACCAGGCATGAGCACAGGCAAGGTCGCGGTCCTCGGCGCCGGATCATGGGGCACCGCGTTCTCCCTCGTGCTCGCCGACGCCGGCAACGAGGTCACGATGTGGGGCCGCCGCGAGGAGGTCTGCGAGGCGATCAACGAGCAGCACGAGAACCCTGACTACCTGCCCGGCGTGCAGCTGCCGCCGACGGTCAGCGCCACCCACGACCCGGAGAAGGCGATGGCCGGGGCGGACGTCGTGGTCCTCGCCGTCCCCTCGCAGTCGCTGCGCACCAACCTCACCGAGTGGGCGCCGTTCATCGACGACTCCGCGGTGATGGTCTCGCTGATGAAGGGCGTCGAGCTCGGCACCCTGAACCGGATGAGCGAGGTGATCGCCCAGGTCACCGGCGCCGGCCCGGAGCGGATCGCGGTCATCAGCGGGCCCAACCTCGCCAAGGAGATCGCGCGCCGGGAGCCGGCCGCCTCGGTCGTGGCGTGCGCCGACGAGGACGTCGCCCGGATGCTCCAGGACCGCTGCCACACCCCGGCGTTCCGCCCCTACACCTCCGTCGACGTCCTCGGCTGCGAGCTGGGCGGCGCCTACAAGAACGTCGTCGGTCTCTGCGTCGGCATGGCGGTCGGTCTCGGCTTCGGCGACAACACCACCGCCTCGCTGATCACCCGCGGCCTGGCCGAGACCGCGCGGCTGGCGATGAAGCTCGGCGCCAACCCGCTCACCCTGATGGGCCTGGCGGGTCTCGGCGACCTGGTCGCCACCTGCTCCTCGCCGCTGTCGCGCAACCGCAGCTTCGGGGAGAAGCTCGGCCAGGGCATGACCACCGACGAGATCGTCGCCTCCACCCGCCAGGTCGCCGAGGGCGCGAAGTCCTGCTCCTCGCTGCGCGCGCTCGCGGAGCGCAGCGGCGTCGACGCCCCGATCGCGATCCACGTCGACGACGTCGTCGCCGGCCGGATGACCGCCTTCGAGATGATGGACGCCTTCGGCTCCCGGGAGACCAAGGCCGAGACCGACTGACGCCGTGCGGCCCCGGTGGCCGAGCCGGCGCGCGACCAGCGCCGACTCGGCGTAGGGATCAGGTGAGGTCGTCGAGGGCGGTGGCGAGGTCGTTCCAGAGGTCCTCGACGTCCTCGACGCCGACCGACATCCGCACCAGGGCGTCGGGGACGGTGGTGGGCTCGCCCTTCCAGCGGCGGCGGCGCTCGAAGGTGGACTCGACGCCGCCGAGGCTGGTGGTGTGCACCCACAGCTTGGTCTTGTGGGTGAACAGGTCGGCGGCCATCGCGCCCTGGGCGAGGACCACCGAGACCATCGCGCCGAAGCCGGGGTAGCGCACCTCACTGATCGCGGGGTGCTCGCCGAGGCGGACCGCGAGCTCGGCGGCGTTGGCCTGGGCGCGCTCCACGCGCAGGTGCAGGGTGCGCAGGCCGCGCAGCGCCAGGAACGCCTCGAGGGTGCCGGGGATCGCCCCGACCAGGTCGCGGCGGCCCTTGAGCACGGCGAAGAGCTCGGGGTCCTCGACCACGAGCGCGCCCATCAGGATGTCGCTGTGCCCGGAGAGGTACTTCGTCGCCGAGTGCACGACGATGTCGGCGCCCAGCTCGAGCGGCTTCTGCAGCAGGGGAGTGGCGAAGGTGTTGTCCACCACCACGTGGGCGCCCGCCTCGCGCGCCGCTGTGGCGATCGTCTCGATGTCGGCGACCTCGAGCATCGGGTTGGTCGGGGACTCCAGCCAGACCAGGGCGGCGTCCTCGCACGCCGCGACGTACGCCGCGGTGTCGGTCACGTCGACCAGCCGCGAGCGGATCCGGCCGCGGGCCTCGAGGTCGCCCAGCTGCATGATCGTGCCGTTGTAGGAGTGCCGCGGCGCGACGACCGTCGCGCCCTGTCCGACCAGGTCCAGCACCGTGGCGACCGCGGCGAGGCCCGAGGAGAAGGCGAGCGCGCGCCCGCCCTCCAGCGCGCCGAGGGCCTGCTCGAAGGCCTGCCAGGTCGGGTTGCCGTAGCGGCCGTACTCGCGGTCCCCGCCGGCGACGTAGGTCGAGGCGAGGGTCAGCGGGGTGTTGAGCGGCTGGTCCGGCTCGTGGGGAGGACGCCCGGCGTGGACGCCGAGGGTCGCAGGGCTCACGTGGTCGAGGGGGGTGTCCGTCACTTCTTCACGGTATCGGCCCGGCTAACCTCGTCGTCGTGCTGACCACCCTGCTGAACGGACGTGCCTTCGGGGAGAAGTTCGGCTCCAGCGAGGCCAGAGTGGTCGCCCTTCATGGGTGGGGCCGCTCGCGAGCCGACTGGAGCGCGACCCTCGAGGGCTACGACGCCCTCGCCCTCGACCTGCCCGGCTTCGGGGCCACCCCGGCGCCCGAGACCGGCTGGGACACCGCGGCGTACGCCGACTGGACCGCCGAGATCATCGGCGACCTGGACCGCCCGGTGCTCGTCGGCCACTCCTTCGGCGGCCGGGTCGCGGTGCAGCTCGCCGCCACCCGGCCCGACCTGGTCCGCGGCCTGGTGCTGACCGGCGTACCGCTGCTGCGCCCCGAGCGCACGGGCGGCTCCGGCTCGGGGCCCAAGCTCGGCTACCGCGTCGTCCGGGCCCTGCACCGCCGCGGCCTCGTGGGCGACGCCCGCATGGAGGCGCTGCGCCAGAAGCACGGCTCGGCCGACTACCGCGCCGCCCAAGGGGTGATGCGCGAGGTGCTGGTCAAGGCCGTCAACGAGGAGTACGCCGACCAGCTCGCCGCCGTGCGCGAGCACGGCGTGCCGGTGGCCATGGTGTGGGGCGAGCACGACACCGCCGCCACCGTCGAGATGGCGCGCCGCGCCCAGGCGCTCCTCGGCGCGCAGGCCACCCTCGACGTGGTCCCCGGCTCCGCCCACCTGCTCGACCCTGCGCTGGTCACCGCGATCCGCGCCCAGATCGACCGCCTCGGAGGCACTGCATGAGCACCCTGGAGATCCTCTGCGCGGTGGGGGTCACGCTGCTGGTCCTGCTCAGCCAGCTGCGCTGGCTGCGCGTCGCCCAGCGCGAGCACTACGAGCCCGGCCGGCTCGTCGCGATCGCGGCGATCTGGTCGCGCGCGTACTGGATCAACGGTTTGGTCCTGGTGGGCATCGTGCTGGCCTCGCTGCTCACGCTCGCGGCGTCCGCCGAGTGGGCGGTCCTGATCCCGGCGGTGGTCTGGGCGAGCTGGCCCGAGGGCCTGGCCCTGTGGCCCAAGTCCTCGCCCCTCGTGTTCACCGACCGCGTCAAGCGGCTCACGGCGCTCCTCGTGGTGCTCGAGATCGCGCTCGCCGCCGGCCTGACCGCCCTGGGCGCGATCGGCCTGCTGCCGATCCTGGCGCTCCCGGTCGCCGAGCTGGCGCTGATGATCATGGCGCCGATCGAGCGCTCGATGGGGCGCAAGTACCAGGTCTCCGCGGCCGCGAAGATGCGCAAGCTCGACCCCCGGGTCGTCGCGATCACCGGCTCCTACGGCAAGACCTCGACCAAGAACTACGCCGCGCACCTGATGTCGGGGCGCTGGGCCACGCTGGCCAGCCCGGCGAGCTTCAACAACGCGATGGGCCTCTCCCGGGCCGTGAACGACCGCCTCGACGGCGGCACCGACGTGTTCGTCGCCGAGATGGGCACCTACGGCCCCGGCGAGATCGCCGCGCTGTGCGAGGTGTTCCGCCCCGAGGTCTCCGCGATCACCACGATCGGCGAGGCCCACCTGGAGCGGATGAAGAACCGCGAGACGATCGTCCGCGCCAAGTCCGAGATCCTGCCGCCCGCGAGCACGGTCGTGCTCAACGTCGACGTCCCCGAGCTCGCCGCGATCGCCGACGAGCTGGCCGCCACCAAGCGGGTCATCCGGGCCTCCGGCGGCGACACCCCGGACGCCGACGTGGTCGTCGGCCGCGCCGGCGACGGCTGGGAGGTCGTGCTCGGCGGCGTCGTCCACCGCGTCGAGCTGCCGGCCGAGGTCGGGCACCCGATCAACGTCGCGGTGGCCATCGGCCTGGCCCAGGCCGTCGACGTGCCCGAGCAGACGATCCTGGACCGGCTCGCCGGCATCCCCAGCACGCCGCACCGCGCCGAGACCACCCGCACCGAGACCGGACTCACGGTCATCGACGACACCTACAACTCCAACCCGCAGGGCGCGGCCCAGGCGCTGGCCCGCGCACGCGAGCTCGTCGGCGAGGGCGGGACCGTCTGGACGATCACGCCCGGTATGGTCGAGCTCGGCGCCTCCCAGCACGAGCGGAACGCCGAGCTGGCTCGCGCGGCCACGGCGGACGAGGACATGGTCCTCTGCGTCGTCGGGCGCACGAACCGCGCTGCCCTGGACGCCGGCACCGCCGGACGGATCCGTCACTTCGCCAGTCGCGAGGAGGCGGCCCAGCACGTCATGGCGCAGGCCGGACCGCACGACGTGGTGCTGTACGAGAACGACCTCCCCAACCACTACCCGTAGATCTCGGGCGGAGCGGGAGACCCGAAGCGAGACGAGGAGACACAGTGGCAAGCAAGGCGACCGTGGTGTTCGGCGGGCCGTCCGCCGAGCACGACATCAGCATCCTGACCGGGCTCCAGGCCGAGCGGGTGCTCGCCGGTGCCGGGCACACGGTGCAGTGCATCTACTGGGCGCGCACCGACCAGTGGTTCCTGGTCCCGAGCAACACCGAGGCCCGTGACTACCTCGGCGGCCCGCCGGCGGGTGCGAAGCGCGTCGAGCTGCGCATCGGCGCCGAGAAGGGCGACGGCTTCTACATGAAGGCCGGCCTGGGTGGCGCCAAGCCGCTGGAGACCGGCACGATCATGAACTGCTTCCACGGCGGAGCCGGCGAGGGCGGCGGCGCCCAGGGCCTGTTCGCGCTGGCCGGGCTCAAGGCCACCGGTGGCACCGTCGCCGCGGCCGCGCTCGGCATGGACAAGCTGGCCTTCGGCGCGGTCATGGAGACCGCGGGCGTGCCGTGCCTCAAGCGGGTGCTGCTCTCCGCCGACGCCCCGCCGCCGTACGACGGGCCCTACATCGTCAAGCCCCGCTTCGGCGGCTCCAGCATCGGCATCGAGGTCGTCGAGGACCACGCGACCGCCGTGGCGCTGCTGCAGACCAGCCCGCACCTGCGCGAGGGCGCGGTGGTCGAGCCGAACCGCCCCGACCTGTTCGACCTCAACATCTCGGTGCGTACCGCGCCGACCGTGGAGGTCTCCGAGATCGAGCGGCCGCTGCGGCCCACCGACGGCGCGATCTACTCCTACGCCGCCAAGTACCTGCACTCCGAGGGCCTGGCGAGCGCCCCGCGCGAGTTCCCGGCCGACATCTCCGACGCCGTGCGCGACCGGATCAAGGAGCTCGCGGTCCGCGTCGTCGAGCTCACCGGGCTCACCGGCGTGCTGCGCATCGACTTCCTCTCCGACGGCACCGAGGTGTTCGTCAACGAGGTGAACTCGATCCCCGGCGCGATGGCGCTCTACCTGTGGCCGCAGACCCCGCCCGGCGAGGTGCTGGGCAGTGCCCTGGCCGAGGCGGAGCGGGCGCGCCCCCGCGCGACCAGCAACTTCGAGGAGGGCGTGGCGCTGCAGGCCGCCGGTGGCATCGCCGGCAAGCTCGCCGCGCTGCCCCAGCAGCCGCGCTGAGCGCACCCCTGCCGCCCGGCGGCAGTCGACGTACGACGAAGGCCCGGGCCGGAGCGATCAGCTCCGGCCCGGGCCTTCGTCGTGTCTCGGTGGGGCGACTCAGGCGCCGCGGCGCACCGCACGCTCGAGGAGGGTGCGGGCGACCTCGCCGAGGGAGGTGCCGCTCTCCTTGCAGGCGAACGGGAACACCGAGGTCTCGGTCGTGCCCGGGGTGATCGCGGTCTCCAGCAGCACGAACGCGCCGTCGGCGGAGACCACGAAGTCGGAGCGCGAGACGTCGGTGAGGCCGAGCACGCGGTGCGCCTCGCGGGCGACCTCGCCCAGGCCGACGAGCAGCTTGTCGTCGAGGTCGGGCTTGTGCAGCGAGACGAACTCGGCGGTGTAGCGGGCGCTGAAGTCGAACTCGTGGCCCTTCTCGTACTCGATCGCGATCGGGACGAGCGACTCCAGGCCGTCCTCGCCCTCCAGCACCACGACGCTGACGTCGATGCCGTCGTGGAAGCGCTCGATGAGGGCGTCCTCGCAGTAGGCGTAGCTGCCGACCAGGGCGGAGGGGAGCGCGCCGAGGCCGTCGACGCCGGTCACGCCCAGCGCGCTGCCGCCGCGGGCCGGCTTGACCACGACCCGGTTGCCGAGGCGGTCCATGACGTGCGACATCAGGGCGGTGGCGCCGATGTCGCGGAAGGTCTGGGCGGACAGGCCCACGCTGTCGGGCACCGGGATGCCGGCGCGGTGCAGCAGCTCGCGGGCCGTGCCCTTGTCGTAGGCGAGCCGGCAGGCGCGGCTGCGCGAGCCGACGTAGGGCAGGTCGATGAGCTCCAGCAGCGTCTGGATCTCGCCGTCCTCGCCGAACTGGCCGTGCAGGGCGGGCAGCGCGACCGCCACGCCGTCGCGCTCGAGGTCGTGGAGCAGGTTGCGGTCGAAGTCGTAGGTCTGGGCCTCGACCCCGAGACCACGCAGCTCACGGACCAGGTTGCGCCCGCTGGACAGGGAGACGTCCCGCTCGTGGCTGAGGCCGCCGGCGATGATGGCCACGGGTCCTGCGAAGTCCTCGATCGTCATGGGACGACGATCCCACATCGCACCGACGCTCCGGCGCGCAGGCTCAGGCGCAGCGCTCGGTCGTCTCGAAGTGGCTGAGGATCGGTTCGGCGAGCTCGCCGAAGGCGTCGAAGGCGACCTGTCCGCGGTACTTCGCGGGGACCACGAGGGCCACCCGTGGCGTGGACTCGACGGCGGTGGCGACCAGGTCCGAGCCCTCGTCGCGCTGGCTCGGGGGGACGAACCAGGCCACGCCCGCGACGATGTCGCACTCGGCGGCCGGCTCCAGCTCCTCGGGCGACGGTACGCCGCAGACGACGGCGAGGCCGTCACCCCAGGCGCGGGCCGGGGCGTCGGGCGGGTCCACCTCGGCGGGCTCGAGGCCGCCGAGGTCCTCGGGGAGGTCGTCGAGGAAGTCGGTGCACGCGGCGCGCTCGGCGTCGGACAGCGCGGGGGAGTCCACCTCCACCGCGTCGCTGCAGGCGCTCAGCAGCGCCAGGGGGACCAGGCAGCACGCGACAACGCCCCGTGTCCGCAGGGACACGAGGCGCTGGCGGTGCGGTGGGCGGTCCACTCAGATGTGGACGACCGGGCAGGTCAGCGTGCGGGTGATGCCCTCGAGGGTCTGCACCTTCGCGACCACCAGCTTGCCGAGCTCGTCGACGTTGCGCGCCTCGGCGCGCACGATCACGTCGTACGGGCCGGTGACGTCCTCGGCGAGCGTGACCCCCTTGACCTGCGCGATGGCTTGGGCGACCTCGGCAGCCTTGCCGACGTCGGTCTGGATCAGGATGTAGGCCTGGACGACCATCGCTCGTCTCCTCGTGTGAAGTGTGCAAGGCACGGGCTGGGGTGCCGGCCGGCGTCTCAACCTACCCCGCCCGCAGGCGCCGCGAACACCCCGCGACCACGTGGCGAAGACCTCGCCACCGGGGCCGAGCGCGCCGCCCGGCCGCGCCACCGGGTGTCTGGTGGACTGGGGGCATGCCGCTAGCACCCGACGCCACCCTGGCCGACGCCGGCGAGTTCGGCGTCCTCGCCGAGCTCCTGCCCCTCTTCCCGCAGGGCGAGCAGGTGTTGATCGGCCCCGGCGACGACGCCGCCGTGCTGCGCGTGCGCACCGGGCACGTCGTGGTCTCCACCGACCTGATGGTCGAGGGGCGCCACTTCCGCCGCGAGTGGTCCTCGGCCACCGACATCGGCCACCGCGCGGCCGCGCAGAACATCTCCGACATCAACGCGATGGGCGGCACCGCAGCCTCGCTCACCGTCGGCATCGGCGCGCCCCCGGACCTGCCGGTGCAGTGGCTGCTCGACCTGGCCCGCGGCTTCGCGGCGGAGTGCGGCGAGGTCGGCGCGAGCGTCGTCGGCGGCGACCTCACTCGCGCCGACCAGATCGTCATCGCAGTGACGGTGCTGGGCGCCTGCACCCAGGCGCCGGTCATCCGCTCCGGCGCCGCGCCCGGCGACGTCGTGGCGCTGGCCGGGCGGCAGGGCTGGGCCGCGGGCGGCCTCGCGGTGCTCAAGCGCGGCTTCCGCTCCCCGCGGGTGCTCGTCGAGGCGCACCGCCGCCCGCAGCCGCCGTACGCCGCCGGCCCGATCGCGGCCGCGGCCGGCGCGACGGCGATGATCGACGTCTCCGACGGACTGCTCGCCGAGGCCGGCCACCTGGCCAGCGCCTCCGGCGTCGCCATCGACGTCCGCTCCGAGGCCTTCGAGGTCGCCGAGCCGCTGGTCGCCGTGGGTGCCGCGCTCAACGCCGAGCCCCTGCAGTTCGTGCTCACCGGCGGCGACGACCACGCCCTGCTCGCCACCTTCCCCGACGCGGCGTCGGTGCCGAAGGGGTGGCGCGTGGTGGGCGAGGTCACCGAGGGCAGCGGCGTCACCGTCGACGGCCGCTCGTACGTCGGCTCGCCGGGCTGGTCGCACTTCTGAGCGAGGCCGGCGGGCGGCGGCTGTTGCTGCTGCCCGCCGGCTCCCGCACGCAGCGACCGGCCGGTCCCCGGGAACGGCAGAACGGCCGCCGTCCCGAGGGACGACGGCCGTTCTGTTCAGCTGACTTGGGTCAGCGGGAGACCTTGCCGGCCTTGAGGCAGCCGGTGCAGACGTTGAGGCGCTTCGGGGTGCCGTTGACGGTCGCCCGGACGCGCTGGATGTTGGGGTCGAAGCGACGCTTCGTGATCTTGCGCGACCAGGGTCGGTTGTTGCCGAAGCCCGGCTTCTTCGCGCAGATGTCGCAGACGGCAGCCACCGTGAACTCCTGAAAAATCGAGGTTGTGAACGTGGGGCCCGACGAAGCGGGCAACCGGACGAGAGTATCCGATCGAGGGGCTCGCAAGAAAATCGCGGCTCACTCCGGGTTCCCCGTGGGTGGGTCACCCCGTTCGGGCAAGGGGGACACTACCCTGACTCCCTCATCCGACGTACGACGAGGGCAGGCGATGCAGCAGGTACCGGTGGGAGGCAAGGTCAATCTCGGCCTCGTGCTCCGCTTCGTCGACGTCGCCTTCGACGCCCTCGCCGGGGCGCGCGAGGAGATCGACGCCCTCAACGTCTACCCGGTGCCCGACGGCGACACCGGCACGAACATGTACCTCACGATGTCCGCGGCTCGTGACGCGCTCCGCGAGGCCTGCGGGGGCGACGAGAACGCGCCGCTGGGGGAGTCGCTCGCGACCTTCGCGCGCGGCGCGCTGCTGGGCGCGCGCGGCAACTCCGGGGTGATCCTCAGCGAGATGCTCGGCGCGATCGCCCGCCGGATCAGCCGCGCCGGCGCCGACGAGACCAACGCCACGGTGATGGCCGAGGCGCTGCAGGCGGCCAGCGACGCGGCGTACGCCGCCGTGGGCACGCCCGTCGAGGGCACCATGCTGAGCGTGATGCGCGCCGCGGCGACCGCGGCCATGGAGTGCGCGAGCCGATCCCGTGCCCGGGGCCGCGACGTGTTCGCCGCCGCCGCCGGCGGGGCCCGCGACGCCCTCGCGCGCACGCCCGAGCAGCTGCGGATCCTGGCCGACGCCGGCGTCGTGGACGCCGGCGGGCGGGGACTGAGCGTGATCCTCGACGCGGCCGAGACCGTGCTCACCGGGCGCCGCCCGGTGACGGCGACCGCGCCGATCGGCACCCACACGATCCCGGTCCCGGTGGCGCCGGTGCCGGAGGGCGACCTCACCGCCGACGGTCCGGCCTACGAGGTGATGTACCTCCTCGACGCCGACGACGACCGGATCGCCCCGCTGCGCGCCACCCTGGCCGGGCTCGGCGACTCCCTCGTCGTGGTCGGCGGGGAGGGGCTGTGGAACGTCCACCTCCACACCGACGACGTCGGCGCGGCCATCGAGGCCGGCATCGAGGCAGGCCGCCCGCGCCGGGTGCGGGTCACGCACTTCGCCGAGCAGGTCGCCGGCCAGGTCGCCGGCCACGTCGCCGAGCGGACCTCGCGGCCGGCCCGCACCGGCCGCAGGATCGTCGCGGTCGCTGCCGGCCCCGGTCTGGCGCGGCTCTTCGAGGCGGCCGGCGCCGTCGTGCTCACCGGCGGCCCGGGGCGTCGGCCCTCCACCGGGGAGGTGCTGGCCGCCGTGCGTGACTGCGGCGCCTGCGAGGTCGTGGTGCTGCCGAACGACCCCGACTCCGTCCGCGTCGCCCGCGCCGCCGCCTCGACCGCGGAGAACGATCCCGACCTCGACGGCATCCGGGTGTCGGTGATCGCCACGCAGGCGCAGGTCCAGGGGCTGGCGGCGCTCGCGGTCCACGAGCCGGGCCGCGCCTTCGACCACGACGTCCTGGAGATGACCGCGACCGCGCGGCACGCCCGCCACGGCGCGATCACCGTCGCCGCCCGCCAGGCGATGACGATGGCCGGGCCGTGCGAGCCCGGCGACGTCCTCGGCGTGGTGGCCGGCGACTTCGTGGTCGTGGGACAGGACCGGTTCGCGGTCGCCACCGACATCCTCGAGCGGCTGCTCGGCGGTGGCGGCGACCTGGTGACGATCGTGTCCGGCGCCGAGGACCCCGAGGGTGGGCTGGCGGCCCGCTGCGCGGCGTACGTCGAGGCGCAGCACCCGGCTGTCGACGTCGTGGTGTACGACGGTGGCCAGGAGCGCTACCCGCTCCTGGTGTCGGTGGAGTAGGCCGGAAGGAGCCGCGTGATCACCCTCGAGTCACCGATCGAGACGGTGCTGGCCGGGCACACCAAGGCCGACCGGATCACCGAGGGCCTCGGCCTGCGCACGGTCGGGGACCTGATGCACCACTTCCCGCGCCGCTACCTGCGCACCGGCGAGCTGACCCGTCTCGACGACCTCGAGGAGGGCAGCATCCTCACCTTCGTCGGCGAGGTCGTGGAGAGCAAGGAGCGCACCTACACCGACCGGCGCACGGGGCGCACCGCCTACCGCCTCGACGTCACCGTCCGCACCGAGGGCCCGGCGCTGCGGATGTCGTTCTTCGCCAAGAGCGCCCACATCAACACCTGGCAGGCGGGCCGGCTGTGCGTGGGGCGCCGCGGGGTGTTCCTGGGCAAGGTGAGCACCTTCCGCGGGGAGTGGCAGCTGACGAACCCCCAGATGACGCTGTTCGGCAGCGGCGGCGAGGACTCCGCGCAGATGTCGCTGGACGCGATGCGCGACCTGTTCCCGATCTACCCGCTCACCAAGGGCGTGGAGTCCTGGGACCTTCAGCGCGCCGCGACGTTCGCGCTGACCGTGCTCGACGAGGTGCCCGAGCTGCTCCCCGAGGAGGTCCGCGAGACCTACTCCCTGCTCGACGCGCGCCAGGCCCTGCAGTGGATCCACGCCGCCGACACGATGGAGCAGGTGCACCGCGCGCAGCGGCGCTTCCGCTTCGAGGAGGCGCTGGTCACCCAGGTCGTGCTCGCCCGGCGCCGGCGCGAGCAGATGGCGCTCGGGGCGCAGGCCCGCCCGGGCCGCAGCGACGGTCTGCTGGACGCCTTCGACGCGCGGCTGCCCTTCGAGCTGACCGGCGGCCAGCGCGAGGTGGCCGCCGAGATCGAGCACGACCTGGCGCAGCCGCACCCGATGAACCGGCTGCTGCAGGGCGAGGTCGGCTCCGGCAAGACGCTGGTGGCGCTGCGCGCGATGCTGCGCGTCGTCGACTCCGGCGGCCAGGCCGCACTGCTGGCGCCCACCGAGGTGCTCGCCCAGCAGCACCACCGCACCATCACCGCCATGCTCGGCGACCTCGGCATGGGCGGCCTGCTCGGCGCCGCCGAGGGCACCACCGTCGAGCTGCTCACCGGGTCGATGACCAAGGCCCAGCGCAAGGCGCCGCTGAGCCGCCTGGTCACCGGCGAGGCGGGCATCGTGGTCGGCACCCACGCCCTGCTCGAGGACCAGGTGATGTTCGCCGACCTCGGCCTGGTCGTCGTCGACGAGCAGCACCGCTTCGGCGTGGAGCAGCGCGCCGCACTCACCGACAAGGCCGGGAGCCCACCGCACGTGCTGGTGATGACCGCCACGCCGATCCCGCGCACCGTCGCGATGACCGTCTTCGGCGACCTGGAGATCTCCACGCTCACCGAGCTGCCCGCGGGGCGCGCGCCGATCCAGACCAACGTCGTGCCGCTGGGCGAGCAGCCGCTGTGGATCGACCGCGCCTGGGCGCGGCTGCGCGAGGAGATCGAGGCCGGCCACCAGGCCTACGTCGTGTGCCCGCGCATCGTGCGCGACGAGATGGAGGCCGGCGAGCACGACCAGCTCGACCTCGACGAGGACGACAACCTCCTCGTCGACCGCACCGGCACCGGCCTCAGCTCGGTCGTCGACGTGGCGGCCGACCTCGCCGACGGGCCGTTGCGCGGCCTGCGGGTCGGGGTGCTCCACGGCAAGCTGCCGGCCGACGAGAAGGAGCGCACGATGCGCGCCTTCGCGGCCGGCGACGTCGACGTGCTGGTCTCCACGACCGTGATCGAGGTCGGCGTGGACGTCGCCAACGCGACCGCCATGGTGATCCTCGACGCCGACCGGTTCGGCGTCTCCCAGCTCCACCAGCTGCGCGGTCGCGTCGGTCGTGGCGGGCTGCCCGGGCTGTGCCTGCTGGTCACCCGGGCGGAGGCCGGCACCCCGGCGAGGGCGCGCCTGGACGCCGTGGCGGGCACCAGCGACGGCTTCGAGCTCAGCCGCGTCGACCTCGAGCAGCGCCGCGAGGGCGACGTGCTCGGCAAGAACCAGTCCGGCTACCGCTCCAGCCTGCAGAACCTCCGGGTGCTGCGCGACGAGAAGACCATCCGCGAGGCTCGCGAGGCCGCCTCCCTGCTCCTCGACACCGACTTCGAGCTGCGCCAGGCGCCCGAGCTCGCGGCCGCGGTCGCGGAGATGGAGCGCTCCGTGCAGTCCGACTACCTCGAGAAGTCGTGAACCGATGACCCGCATCATCGCCGGCCGCGCCGGCGGCCGCCGCCTGTCCACCCCACCGGGGACCGCCACCCGCCCCACCAGCGACCGGGTCCGCGAGGCGCTGTTCTCCGCGATCGAGTCGTGGTGCGGGTCGCTGAGCGGCCTGCGCGTGCTGGACCTCTACGCCGGCTCCGGCGCGGTGGGCCTGGAGGCGTGGTCCCGCGGTGCCGCCGCCGTGACCCTGGTGGAGTCCGACCGGCGTACCGCCGCGTTGGTCGCCGCCAACGCCCGTGACCTCGGTGCCGGGGAGGCCCAGGTGCTCACCTCCGCGGTCGCCACGGTCCTGGCTCGCCCGCCGGCCGGCGAGCCCTACGACGTGGTGTTCGCGGACCCGCCGTACCCGCTCTCCGACGAGGCGGTCGCCGCGGACCTCCGGGCGCTGGTCGAGCACCACTGGCTGGCCCCCGACGCCCTCGTCGTCGTGGAGCGCTCGGTGCGCAGCCCCGAGCCGGTGTGGCCGGCCGGCCTGGAGCCGCACCGGCGCCGTGCCTACGGCGAGACGGTGCTTTGGTACGGTCACGCGGCCTTGCCCGCACCGGACGAGGACCAGCCCAGAAACCAGCCCAGCACACCCATCGAAGGGGAGTGAGTTCCGTGCGCCGAGCCGTCTGCCCGGGATCGTTCGACCCGGTCACCAACGGTCACCTCGACGTCGTGGGACGCGCCTCGTCGCTGTTCGACGAGGTCGTGGTCGCGGTCGGGGTCAACGCCTCCAAGAAGCGCCTGTTCAGCGCCGAGGAGCGCATGGAGATGCTCCGGGAGGTCTGCGCGGACCTGCCCAACGTGCGTGTCGCGGGCTTCTCCGGCCTGCTGACCACCTTCTGCGCGGAGCAGGGCATCCAGGCGATCGTCAAGGGCCTGCGTGCGGTCTCCGACTTCGAGTACGAGCTGCAGATGGCGCAGATGAACGCCTCGCTCACCGAGGTCGAGACCGTCTTCGTGCCCACCAGCCCCGAGTACTCCTTCCTGGCCTCGAGCCTGGTCAAGGAGGTCGCGACGTTCGGTGGCGACGTCTCCGGCCTGGTCCCGCCGAGCGTGCACGCACGCCTCACGGCCCGCCTCGCCGAGGTCGCCGCCCGCCCGGCAGGGGCGTGAACGCGACCGCGGCGTACACCTTCGAGCGCCCGGGTTTGGTGACCCGTCTCCCGGGCGGATACGATTCCCGACGATCTGTACGTGCCCGGAACCGGAAGTGATTCAACTGTCGACCCTGGACCCGAGAGCGCCGCTCGTGCTCGACACCCGCGAGCTCGGCCGCCGCCCGGGGTCCCAGCGACTGCTGACACTGACGGTGCCGGCACCACCAGATCTTGGCATCGAGGTCCTCAAGGTCCCCGAAGGTGCGCCGGTCGAGCTTGACCTGCGCCTGGAGGCGGTCATGGAGGGCGTCCTGGTCACCGGCATGGCGAAGGCCGTGGTCGAGGGCGAGTGCGCGCGGTGCCTGGAGGAGATCGCCGACGAGCTCGGCGTCCGCTTCCAGGAGCTGTTCGTGTACGACGACCTGCGTGACTCGGACGCCGACGACGAGGACAACGGGGTCAGCAACCTCCAGGACGACCTGCTCGACCTGGAACCCCTGCTGCGGGACGCGGTGGTGCTCGCACTACCGTTCCAGCCGCTGTGTCAGGACGACTGCCCAGGACTGTGCACCGAGTGTGGTGCTCGCCTGGCGGACGACCCCGACCACCAGCACGAGGAAGCGATCGACCCGCGATGGGCGGGCCTGACCGCGCTGAACAAGAAGGACTCGGAATCCTCCGAGAACTGACCAAGCACATCAATGCGGCCGGACCTCCCGGCCACGGTATGAGGAGAGAACAGTGGCTGTCCCGAAGCGGAAGATGTCGCGCAGCAACACGCGTCACCGTCGCTCGGCCTGGAAGGCCGTTGCACCGACCCTGGTGACCTGCGCGAACCCCGCCTGCGGCGTCAAGCACCTCCCGCACCGTGCGTGCGGCGAGTGCGGCCAGTACGGCGCCCGTGCCGACCGTCGTCAGGTCCTCTGAGCCCGCTCAGGGTCTCTGACCACGGTTGACCAACTACGCGGAGCTGCGTCGAGCGCTCGGTGATCCCCAGCTGGATCCCGAGCTGCTCGAGCGCGCGCTCACCCACCGGTCCTACGCCTACGAGAACGGCGGACTGCCCACCAACGAGCGCCTGGAGTTCCTCGGGGACTCCGTGCTCGGGGTCGTCGTCACCGAGACGCTCTACCGCACCCACCCGGACCTCTCCGAGGGCCGGCTGGCCAAGCTGCGCGCCGCGGTGGTCAACGCGCGCGCCCTGGCCGAGGTCGGGCGCGGCATCGGCCTCGGCGAGCACGTCAAGCTCGGCCGCGGCGAGGAGTCGACCGGCGGGCGCAACAAGTCCTCGATCATCTCCGACACCGTCGAGGCCGTGATCGGGGCGGTGCACCTCTCCGGCGGCATGGAGGTCTCCGCGCAGGTCGTGCACCTGCTCTTCGACCCGCTGATCGAGGCCGCCTCGGCGCTCGGCGCCGGGCTGGACTGGAAGACCTCCCTGCAGGAGATCGCCGCCGAGCACTCCCTCGGCGTGCCGGAGTACGTCATCACCGCCGACGGCCCCGACCACATGAAGACCTTCACCGCGCAGGTGCGGGTCGCCGACCGGCTCTACGGCAACGGCGTCGGCCGCTCCAAGAAGGAGGCCGAGCAGGCCGCCGCGGAGACGGCGTACGGCGAGATCGTCGCGCAGCTCGGCCTGTCCGCGAGCTCGGCCACCTCCGACGCCGGCTGAGCCGTGCCCGAGCTCCCCGAGGTCGAGGTCGTCCGGGCCGGCCTGGAGCGCCACGTCGTCGGTCGCACGATCCTCGGCGTCGAGGTGCTGCACGAGCGGCCGGTGCGCCGCGACCTGCGCGGCCCCGCCGGCTTCGTCGAGGCCCTCACCGGGCGCCGCGTCGTCGGCGCGCGCCGACGCGGCAAGTACCTCTGGCTGCCGCTCGACAACGGCGACGCGCTGCTGGCCCACCTCGGCATGAGCGGGCAGATGCTCGTGCAGCCCGCCACGGCGCCCGACGAGAAGCACCTGCGGGTGCGCCTCGTGCTCGACGACGCCCGCCAGCTGCGCTTCGTCGACCAGCGGATGTTCGGCGGGCTGACAGTCTCCGCGGGCGGCGCCGAGCTGCCGCCCGAGATCGCCCACATCGCCCGCGACCCCCTGGACCCGGAGTTCGACGACGACGAGTTCGTCCGCCGGGTCCGCAGGCGGGCCTCCGGCATCAAGCGCCAGCTGCTCGACCAGGGGCTGGTCTCCGGGGTCGGCAACATCTACGCCGACGAGTCGCTGTGGCGTGCCCGGCTGCACGGCGAGCGCCCCGGCGACCGGCTCAGCGCCGCGCAGGTGCGCGAGCTGCTCGGCCACGCCCGCGACGTGATGGGGGAGGCCCTCGCCCAGGGCGGCACCTCCTTCGACGCCCTCTACGTCAACGTCAACGGCCAGTCGGGCTACTTCGACCGCTCGCTGCGCGCCTACGGCCGCGAGGACGAGCCCTGCGAGCGCTGCGGTACGCCGATGCGCCGCGTGGCGTTCATGAACCGCTCGTCGTACTTCTGCCCGACCTGCCAGCCGCCCCCGCGTCGGCGCCGGACGCCGACCCCCGGGCGCGGCGTCGTCCGCACGCCCGGGCTGGGGCCGGAGGCGGTCCCGGGGCCGGGTGCCGGCCCGGACGCGGGCACCCCTCTCCCGGATTGACCCGATCGGCATGCGGGTGGGATTCTTGAAGACGGTTCGCGGCGAGCGGACCACCGGAGGCGGTCGTGATCGCCGCCGCCCGGCCACACCACCAGATTCCGGAAGGCTCACCATGGCCAAGGCACTCATCGGCCACCTGAGCAGGGACCTGCGGACCCCCAGCCACCTGATGGTCGAGAACTCCCGGCTGCGCGCCCGCGTGGGCGAGCTGGAGGCACTCGTGATCCGGCTCGCGGAGGAGAACGACCGCCTCAGCGCGGCGCACCGCACCGACCTGCTCGACCTCGACAACGCCGCCTCCGTCGAGGACATGCAGCCCGCCTGACGATCTCCTGCTGGAAGTCGCTGGGCCGCGGTCGAGCGCGGCCAAACGTCGACGGGATGTGGCCGCTGAGTCTGATGAGGTCCCGCAGCCGGGGCGGCCGCACGCCACCCGCACCCCGCCCGCACCCCCCACACACCCACCCGCGTGGGAACGCCGAACCCCCGGACCGCATCGGTAGGGTGACACGCACCGCGCTTCCCCGCCTGCGGTGCTGTGCCGATGCAGCATCGCCTCGACGTCCCTGAAGTCCAGCGTGATGGGAGCACCGGGTGTATCTGAAGAGCCTGACCCTCAAGGGGTTCAAGTCCTTCGCCTCCGCGACCACGCTCCAGCTCGAGCCCGGGATCACCTGCATCGTCGGGCCCAACGGCTCCGGCAAGTCCAACGTCGTCGACGCCCTGGCCTGGGTGATGGGCGAGCAGGGGGTCAAGTCGCTGCGCGGCGGCAAGATGGAGGACGTCATCTTCGCCGGTACGTCGGGGCGCCCGCCGCTGGGTCGCGCCGAGGTGGTGCTCACCATCGACAACTCCGACGGCGCGCTGCCGATCGAGTACACCGAGGTGACGATCAGCCGCACGATGTTCCGCAGCGGCGGCTCCGAGTACGCCATCAACGGCACCACCTGCCGCCTGCTCGACGTGCAGGAGCTGCTCTCCGACTCCGGCATCGGCCGCGAGATGCACGTGATCGTCGGCCAGGGCCAGCTCGACCAGATCCTGCACGCGACGCCGGAGGACCGGCGCGGGTTCATCGAGGAGGCCGCGGGGGTCCTCAAGCACCGCAAGCGCAAGGAGAAGGCGCTGCGCAAGCTGGACTCCACCGACGCCAACCTGCACCGCCTCAACGACCTGATCACCGAGATCCGGCGCCAGCTCAAGCCGCTGGGCCGCCAGGCGGAGGTGGCCCGCCGCGCCGCCGGCGTGCAGGCCGACGTCCGCGACGCCCGCGCTCGCCTGCTCGCCGACGACCTGGTCACCGCCCGCACCGCGTTGGAGCGGGAGATGGCCGACGAGTCCGCGCTGGCGCAGCGGCGCGAGGAGCTGGAGCAGCAGACCGCCACCGCCCGCGCCCAGGAGGGCGAGCTCGAGGCCGCGCTCCGCGAGGATCTCCCTGCCCTGTCCCGCGCCCAGGACACCTGGTTCGCGCTCTCCGGCCTGCGCGAGCGGTTGCGCGGCACCCAGTCGCTGGCCGCCGAGCGGCTGCGCAACGCCACCGCCGCCGCGGAGACCGACCACCGCAGCGGCCGCGACCCCGAGGAGCTCGAGGCGCAGGCCGAGCAGGCGCGCGCCCAGGAGCAGCAGATCGCCGCCGAGGTCGAGGACCGCCGCGTCGCGCTCGAGCAGGCCGTCACCGCCCGGCGGGCCGCCGAGGACGCCGCCGCCGAGGAGGAGCGCCGCGTCGCCGCCCTCCAGCGCGCCGCCGCGGACCGCCGCGAGGGACTGGCGCGCCTGCACGGCCAGGTCAACGCCATGCGCTCGCGCGCCGTCGCCGCCGACGAGGAGGTCGGGCGCCTCACCACCAACCGGGAGGACGCCCTGGCCCGCGCCGAGCGCGCCCAGCGCGACTTCACCGCCCTGGAGACCCAGGTCGCCGGCCTCGACGCCGGTGAGGAGGGCCTGGACGCCGAGCACGAGGCGGCCGTGGCCGCGCTCGACGACATCGAGGCACATCTGGTCAAGATCCGCGAGGAGGTGCAGCAGGCCGAACGCGACCGCTCCTCGCTCGCCGCGCGCAAGGACGCCCTCGAGATCGGCCTGCACCGCAAGGACGGCGCCGGCGCCCTGCTCGCCGCGAGCGACGCGGTCTCGGGGCTGCTGGGCTCGGTGGCCGCGCTGCTCACGGTCCGCCCGGGCTTCGAGACCGCGGTCGCGGGCGCGCTCGGCCGGGCCGCGGACGCCGTGGCCGTCGCCGACGCCGACACCGCGGTCGCGGCGATCACCCACCTGCGCACCGAGGACCTCGGCCGCGCCGCGCTGCTGCTGGGCGGGGGAGCGGGCGAGGAGGACGACTGGCCGGCGCTGCCGGACCACGCGACGTACGTGCGCGACGTCGTGGAGTGCCCCGACGAGCTGCGCGCGGCCCTGTCCCGGCTGGTCCGCAAGGTGGCGGTCGTCGCCGACCTGGACGCCGCCCGCGCCCTGGTGCGCGACCTGCCCGACCTCACCGCCGTGACCCGCGAGGGCGACCTGATCGGCGCCCACTTCGCCGACGGCGGCTCCTCGAGCCAGCCGAGCCTGATCGAGGTCCAGGCGGCCGTCGAGGAGGCGGGCGAGCAGCTCGCCGAGGTCACCGCGACCGTCGAGCGGCTGGGCTTCGAGGTCAGCCGGCTCGAGGCGGAGCGGCTCGCCGCCCAGCAGCGCGTCGACGTCGCGCTGGCCCGGCTGCACGAGTCGGACGCCACCCTCGCCGCGGTCGCCGAGGAGCTGGGCCAGCACGGCTCGCTGGCGCGCGCCGCCCGCGGCGAGGCCGAACGGCTCGCGCAGGCCATCGAGGCCGCCCAGCAGGCCCGGGAGCAGGCGGTCGCCGGATTGGCCGAGCTCGAGGCCCGGCTCGCCGCCGCCGAGGAGACCCCCGAGGAGGAGCCCGACACCGGCACCCGTGAGCAGCTGGCCGAGGCCGCCCGGGGCGCCCGCCAGGAGGAGACCGACGCCCGGCTGGCGCTGCGCACCAGCGAGGAGCGGGCCCGCGCCATGAGCGGGCGCGCCGACTCGCTGCTGCGCGCGGCCCGCACCGAGCGCGAGGCCCGCGCCCGGGCGGCCGAGCGCCGCGAGCGCGCCCGCCGGGAGGGCCGCGCGGCCGAGGCCGTCGGCACCGCGGTGGCGCACGTGCTGCGCCGCCTCGAGGACTCCGTGGCCCGGGCCGCCGAGCACCGCGCGCAGGTGGAGGAGTCCCGCCGCGCGCGCGAGCAGGACCTGATGAGCGTCCGCGCGACCCTGCGCGACCTGGCCCGTGCCCACGACGAGCTCCTCAACGCCGCGCACCGCGACGAGCTGGCCCGTGCCCAGCAGCGCATGCGCATCGAGCAGCTGGAGGAGCGGGCGGTCGAGGAGCTCGGCACCGCGCCCGACGCGCTCGTCGCCGACTACGGCCCCGACCAGCCGGTGCCCGCCACCGAGCCCGGTCCGGACGGCGAGCTGCCCGAGCCCACGGCGTACGTCCGAGAGGAGCAGCAGAAGCGGCTGCGCGCCGCCGAGCGGGCCCTGGCCCAGCTGGGCAAGGTCAACCCGCTGGCGCTCGAGGAGTTCTCGGCGATGGAGGAGCGGCACAAGTTCCTCACCGAGCAGTTGGAGGACCTGCGTCGCACCCGCAAGGACCTCCTCGACATCGTCCGCGAGGTCGACGCCCGCGTGGAGCAGGTCTTCACCGAGGCCTACGTCGACGTCGAGCGCGCCTTCGACGCGACCTTCTCCCGGCTCTTCCCCGGGGGTGAGGGACGCCTGGTCCTGACCGACCCCTCCGACATGCTCACCACCGGCATCGAGGTCGAGGCCCGCCCGGCCGGCAAGAAGGTCAAGCGGCTCTCGCTGCTCTCCGGCGGCGAGCGCTCGCTGGTCGCGGTCGCGTTCCTGGTGGCGCTGTTCAAGGCCCGCCCCTCGCCGTTCTACATCCTCGACGAGGTCGAGGCGGCCCTGGACGACACCAACCTGGGTCGGCTGCTCGAGATCTACGAGGAGCTGCGGGAGAGCTCGCAGCTGCTCGTCATCACCCACCAGAAACGGACCATGGAGGTCGGGGACGCCTTGTACGGAGTCACGATGCGAGGGGACGGCGTCTCGGCCGTCATCAGCCAGCGGCTGCGGGAGGTGGAGCCCGCGTGAGCGAGGAGCGCACCCGCCCGGCGCGCCCCACCCGCGCGGACTACGTCGCCTGGCGCACGGTGACCACCCGCTGGCGCGACGACGACGCCTACGGCCACCTCAACAACGCGACGTACTACGAGCTGTTCGACACCGCCGTCAACGCGCACCTGTTCGAGGCGACCGGCACCAACGTGCGCCACCTGCCGCAGATCGGGGTGGTGGCGGAGACCTCGTGCCGGTACTTCCGCGAGATCGGCTTCCCCGAGCCGATCGAGACCGGGATGGTCGTCGACAAGGTCGGCACCTCCTCGATCGTCTACCGGATCGGGCTGTTCCAGGGCGACTCCGACGAGGCCGCGGCCGAGGGCCGCTTCGTGCACGTGTACGTCGACAACGCCGCCGGCGCGGGGGACCGCCCCGTGGCGCCGATGCCCGACGTGGTCCGGGCCGCGGTGGAGCCGCTGCTGCGCCCCTAGCGACTGCGCCCGTAGCACCCCCGCGCGGCCGGAGGGGCCCCCGGGGCGTGGCCGGTGGGTGGGGTGCCGGTGGGACGCTGGAGGTGTCCTCGTGACCGGTCGACCCCCGCCGACCGTCCTCCGCCTCACCCGGGAGATCACCTCATGACCTACGTCGTGCTTTCCATGATCGTCATCGTCGCCGTGGCGGCAGTGGTCGTCGTGTACGCCGCCTACCCGCACCGCGACCGCGAGATCCCGGTGATCCCCTGGCTCGGTGGCGCCATGCGGAGGGCGAAGGACGCCGTGACGGTCGTCGAGCCCGACGGCACCCACGACCACGACGCCCACCTCGCCGCCTCGCTGAGCGACGGCCGCAAGCGGCGATCGCGCTCGCGCTGACCTCGCCGCCACAGACGAACGAAACGCCGTCTCGCAGAGAGGAACGGCCCGACGACGGGAGCGGCATGCCTTAGGGTCTGCTATTGCGAACAACTCGCAATAGCGACTGAGAGGGTTCCCGTGCGTCGTCCCGCCCGATCCACCGCGCTGGCCGCGGCCGCCCTGCTGGCGAGCGCCCTGACGGCCGGCTGCGCCTCCGACCCGGCCCCGGTCGGCGACGGCGGACGCCCGGCCCAGCTCACCGTGGCCCTGGGCGGCGAGCCCGACGACGGGTTCGACCCGACCCTGGGGTGGGGGCGCTACGGATCGCCCCTCTTCCAGTCCACGCTGCTGCAGCGCACCGCCGACCTCGACGTCACCGGCGACCTCGCCACCGAGTGGGAGGTGAGTCGCGACGGCCGGGTCTGGACGGTGGAGATCCGCGACGACGCCCGGTTCACCGACGGCACCCCGGTGCGGGCCGAGGACGTCGCCTACACCTTCAACCAGGCCGCACGCTCGGGCGGGCTCACCGACGTGACGGTCCTCGAGCGTGCCGAGGCCACCGGCCCCACCACCGTCGAGCTGCGGCTGCGGCGAGCGCAGAGCACCTTCGTCAACCGCCTCGTCAGCCTCGGCATCGTCCCCGAGGACGCCCACGGACCCGGCTACGCCCGGCAGCCGATCGGCTCCGGGCCCTACAGCTTCGTCTCCTGGGAGCCCGGCCAGCAGCTCGTGGTCGAGCGCAACGACGACTACTACGGCGAGCAGCCCGAGTTCGAGCGCCTGGTGTTCCTGTTCACCGACGAGGACGCGACCCTCGCGGCGCTCCGGGCGGGCGAGGTCGACCTGGCCGGCGTCCCCTCGTCGATGGCCTCCGAGGACGTCGCGGACATGTCGCTCGTCACGGTGCCCAGCCTCGACAACCGCGCGCTGTCCTTCCCGACGCTGCCCGACGAGGGCCGCACGACCGAGGACGGGCGCCCGATCGGCAACGACGTGAGCGCCGACGTCGCCGTCCGGCGCGCGATCAACCTCGCCGTCGACCGCGAGGCGCTCGTCGCCGGCGTGCTCGACGGCCACGGCTCCCCGGCGTACGGCCCGGTCGACGAGGCGCCGTGGTTCGAGCCCTCGACAGCGATCGAGGACGCCGACCCCGACGCGGCGGCCGCGCTCCTGGAGGAGGCCGGCTGGACCGACGAGGACGGCGACGGGGTGCGCGAGAAGGATGGCATCGCTGCGGAGCTGACCCTGTACTACCCGGCCGGCGACTCCCTGCGCCAGAACCTCGCGCTCGCCGTCGTCGACATGGTCGACGACGCGGGGATCGCGATCACGCCGCGGGCCGGCAGCTGGGAGGAGATCGAGCAGCACCTGCACGCCGATCCGGTCCTCTTCGGCTGGGGCAGCCACGACCCGATGGAGATGTACAACCACCTCGCCTCATCCCAGGCCGGGGTCGAGTACAACAACCCCGGGATGTACGCCGACGACGAGGTCGACCGGCACCTCGAGGCCGCGCTGGCGGCCACCGACCCCGAGACCGCCTCCCGGCACTGGCAGGCCGCCCAGGTGCCGTCGGGTCCGGCCGCCGACGCCCCGTGGGCGTGGCTGGTCAACCTCGACCACACCTACTACGCCCGGTCCTGCCTCGACCTCGGTGACCCGGTCGTCGAGCCGCACGGCCACGGGTGGCCCCTGACCGCGGGCATCGCCGACTGGCGGTGGTCGTGCTGAGGCTGCTGCGCGGCGTCGGCACCAGGGCCGCCCAGCTGGCGCTGCTGCTCGCCGCGGTCGCCGTGGCGTCCTTCGCGCTGATGTCGGCCTCGCCGGTCGACCCGGTGGACGCCTACATCGGTGCCGAGCTCAGCGCCGTCGGGCCCGAGCAGCGCGAGCTCATCGAGCAGCGCTGGGCCCTGGACGACTCCGCGCCGGAGCGCTTCGTGGCGTGGGCCGGTGAGCTGCTGCGCGGCAACGCGGGGGAGTCGCACATCTACGGCCAGCCGGTCACCGAGGTGATCGGCTCGCGCCTGGTCGCCAGCCTCGGGCTGATGGCCGGAGCCTGGCTGCTCTCGGGGCTGTTCGGCTTCGCCCTCGGGGTGCTGGCGGGCTCGCGGCGCGGCACGCTCGTGGACCGGGGCATCACCTGGTGGGCCTACACGCTCTCCTCGGCACCGACCTTCTGGGTGGGTCTGATCCTGCTCTACGTCTTCTCGGTCTGGCTGCAGTGGACACCGGTCTGCTGCGCCGGCCCGATCGGGGTGCTCAGCGAGGACGTGACGCTGTGGCAGCGCCTGCACCACATGCTGCTGCCGATGCTCGCCCTCAGCGTCGTCGGCATCGGCCCGATCACGCTGCACACCCGCCAGGCGGTGGCCGAGGTCCTCTCCCAGGACCATGTCACCTTCGCGCGGGCGCTCGGCGAGACGCCGCGCGGAGTCCTCGTGCGCCGCGTGCTGCGCAACGCCGCCGCCCCGGCGGTGATGCTGCAGTTCGCGAGCATCGGGGAGCTGTTCGGGGGCTCCGTGCTCGCCGAGCAGGTCTTCTCCTACCCGGGACTGGGGCAGGCGACCACGCAGGCCGCGCTGCGCCAGGACGTGCCGCTGCTGCTGGCCATCGCGCTCGTCACCGCGGCGCTCGTCTTCGTCGGCAACACGCTGGGCGACCTCGTGCACCGCCGCCTGGACCCCCGCGCCGCCCCGGAGGTCCCGGGCCGCTCCGTGCCGCGCCCCGACCGGGACGCCCCCGTCGAGCAGGTGAGCGCATGAGCACCGTGAGCCTGCCCGCTCCCACGCGCAACACCCGCCGCCGGACGCTGGGCGTCACCCTCGTGGCCCTCGCGATCGTCGCCGCGGTCGTCGTCGCTGCCTTCGCCCTCGAGTCCCGTGCAGCGGCCACCGACCTCACCGACAAGCTCCTCGGCCCGGCTCTCGCGCACCCGTTCGGCACCGACTGGCTGGGCCGGGACCTGCTCTCCCGGGTGCTGGTGGGACTGCGGCTCAGCCTCGTCGTCGGCCTCGTGGCCGCGGCCGGATCGGCGCTGATCGCGCTGCTGCTCGCCGCCCTCGCCACCACCGCCGGGCGACGCGCGGAGGCGGCCGTGACCTGGTTGGTCAACCTGTTCCTCGCGGTGCCGCACCTGGTGCTGCTGATCCTCGTCACCTTCGCGCTCGGCGGCGGGACCCAGGCCGTCGTGATCGCCGTCGCCGTCACGCACTGGCCGAGCCTCACCCGGGTCCTCATCGCCCAGGGTCGGGTGGTCGCCCGGTCCGACTACGCGGCGCTCGCCCGCAGCTTCGGGCACGGACGGTGGCACGTGGCCCGCCGCCACGTGATGCCGCACCTCGTGCCGCACGCGCTCGTCGGCGGCGTGCTGCTCTTCCCGCACGCGATCATGCACGAGGCCGCGCTGTCGTTCCTCGGCCTCGGCGTGGACGCCTCCCAGCCCGCGGTCGGCGTCCTGCTGCGCGACTCGATGCGGTTCTTGTCGACCGGGCAGTGGTGGCTGGCGGTGCTGCCCGGCCTGTGCCTGCTCGTGCTCGTGCTGCTCATCGACACGATCGGCGACAACCTGCGCGCCCTCACCGACCCCAGGAGCCACCACCGATGACGCCCGACGACCGCCGCGACGCCCCGCTGCTCGACGTACGCGACCTCGCGGTGACCTTCACCCAGTACGCGCGCGGCCTGCGCCGGCGCCACCTCACCCCGGTCCGCGGCATGACGCTGCAGGCCCGCCCGGGAGAGGTCACCGCGCTGGTCGGCGCGTCCGGCTCCGGCAAGACGCTGCTCGGGCTCGCGGTGCTCGGCCTGCTCCCGTCCCACGCCTCCACCAGCGGCGAGATCCGGTACGACGGGGAGCCGCTCACCGCTGCACGCCGCGCGGCGCTGGTGGGCGGCGAGCTCGCGATGCTGCCCCAGTCGATGAGCCACCTCGACCCGACGGCCACGGTGCACGCCCAGGTCGGGCGGGCGCTGGAGCTCGGTGGGCGCCCGGCGGCCGACGCGGAGCAGGTCCTCGCCGCACGCGGGCTCGGCCTCGAGGTGCTCACCCGCTACCCCCACGAGCTCTCCGGGGGCATGGCCCGCCGGGTGCTGCTGGCGATGGTGCTGTCCACCCCGCGGCGCCTGCTCATCGCCGACGAGCCGACCCCCGGGCTCGACCCCGCCTCCGCGGAGCGCACGCTGGCCGAGCTCCGCTCGCTCGCGGACGCCGGCGCGGCCGTGGTGCTGATCAGCCACGACCTGGTCGGCGTCCTGGGCATCGCGGACCGGATCGTGGTCACCGACCACGGCACCACCCTCGAGACCGCGCTGCCGTCGCAGTTCGCGGGCGACGGCGCCGGGCTCGCGCACCCCTACAGCCGCGCCCTGTGGCGGGCGATGCCGGTCAACGGCTTCCACCGCCCGGTGGCGGACGTCCTGGCACCGCACGCGCTCTCTGACGCGCGCTCCGGGCCCGCGCGGGCCGTGGCGGGGGCCTCGGCATGACCCTGCGTGCGGACGAGGTCTGGTTCCGCCACCGCGCCGGCGACCCGTGGGTGCTGGGCGGGGCGAGCCTGCACGTGCATCCCGGCGAGGTCGTCGGGCTGCGAGGACCGTCGGGGATCGGGAAGTCCACGCTGGGCCGGGTCCTGGCCGGGCTGCTGCGACCCGCCGAGGGCGAGGTCAGCACCCCGTCCGGCCGGATCGTGCGCCCCCGCCGGGAGGTGCAGTACCTGGCCCAGGACGCGCAGGCGGCGATGAACCCGCGCTGGCGCGTCGTCGACGTCCTCGCGGAGGCGGGCCCGGACCCCGCGGGCGACGGCACGGACGCCGGCCTCGTCGACCCCGCGTGGCACGACCGCTTCCCCCACGAGCTCAGCGGTGGCCAGCTCCAGCGGGTCAACCTCGCCCGTGCCCTGCGAGCCAGGCCCGCCTACCTGGTGGCGGACGAGATATCCGCGAGCCTGGATGCGGTCAACCAGGCAGTGGTCTGGCACGACCTGGTCGCCGCTGCGCGCGCAGCGGGCCTGGGAGTGGTGGCGATCTCGCACGACGCCCCGCTGCTCGACCGGGTCGCAGACCGGGTGGTCGGGTTCGCCCCCGGCGGTCCCACCGGCTGAGCGGCACCGCCGGCGGTCGCTCGCCACCCGGCCTGGCCCTGTCGCCTCTCTGGTTGGATTGGGCCCATGGAACCTCTCGCCCTCGTGATCCTGCTCGTCGCCGTCGTCGGCGTCGCGCTGGTCGCCACCGTCGCCGGCCTGCTGGTGAGCGGCCGGCGCAAGCCCAAGCCGCTGCCGCGCACCCACACCGACGTCATCGCGACGCCGCCGGTCGATCCCGACGCCCCGCCGGTGGAGCTCAGCTCTCCACCGGCGACCCTCGAGCCGGAGGTCGAGGCGGAGCCGGCGGTCATCTTCGAGGAGCCGCAGGCGCCGGCCCTCGAGCGGCCCGAGGGCACCGCCTCGCGCCTGGTGCGCCTGCGCCAGCGCCTCGCCGGTTCGCAGGGCGGCCTGGGCCGCGGTCTGCTCGCTCTGCTCAGCCGGGACCGCATCGACGAGGACACGTGGGAGTCCATCGAGGACACCCTGCTCACCGCCGACGTCGGTGTCGCGCCCACCCAGGAGCTGGTCGACCGGCTGCGCACCCGGGTGCGCGTCGAGGGCTCCACGCCGGAGGAGACCCGCACGATCCTGCGCGAGGAGCTGCTCACCCTGGTCGGCCCCGACCTTGACCGCCGCCTGAAGGTCAGTGGCGAGGACGGCAAGCCGGGCGTCGTCCTGGTCGTCGGCGTGAACGGCGCCGGCAAGACCACCACCGTCGGCAAGATCTCGCGCATCCTGGTCGCCGAGGACCGCAGCGTCGTGCTGGGCGCGGCCGACACCTTCCGTGCCGCCGCCGTGGAGCAGCTCGCGACCTGGGGCGAGCGCGTCGGTGTCGAGGTGGTCCGCGGACAGGAGGGCACCGACCCGGCCAGCGTCGCCTTCGACGCGGTCAAGGAGGGCGTCGACCGCGGGGTGGACACCGTCATCGTCGACACCGCCGGCCGGCTGCAGAACAAGGCCGGCCTCATGGACGAGCTCGGCAAGGTCAAGCGCGTCATCGAGAAGCAGGCGCCCGTCACCGAGGTGCTGCTCGTCCTGGACGCCACCACCGGTCAGAACGGCATGATCCAGGCACGGGTGTTCAGCGAGGTCGTCGACGTCACCGGCATCGTGCTCACCAAGCTCGACGGCTCGGCCAAGGGCGGCATCGTGGTGGCCGTCCAGCGCGAGCTCGGCGTACCGGTCAAGCTGGTGGGGCTCGGCGAGGGCGCTGACGACCTCGCGCCGTTCGACCCGGGCGCGTTCGTGGACGCCCTGCTCGGCTGAGCTTCGTCCCGCACCCTGCCTCGACCCCGGTCCGCGTCCGCGCGGCCGGGGTCGCGGCGTTCCCAGGCGCCACGACGGGCAAACGGCCGGACTCCGGGCGACATCCAGATGTAACAAACACCTCGGACTCGTTTCCTGCCAGCAACAAACAGCGGTCCATGGCGAAACCTCCGGGACCGAGGGTCTAGGAGAACGGACACGGAGCCGGCCCGAGGAGACAACGCCGTCAGGGGTCCCCGTCGTCCACAGATCGCTAACCCTGGAGGTTCGATGGACTACGGCTACCACGCCTTGATGCTGATCGCGGCGTCACTCGTCCTGATGATGACGCCCGCCCTCGCGCTGTTCTACGGCGGCATGAGCCGGTCCAAGTCCGTGCTCAACATGATGATGATGTCGTTCTCCTCCATGGGAGTCGTCGGTGTCATCTACGTCCTGTGGGGCTGGAGCATGTCCTACGGCGACACCGACATCGCGATGCTCTTCGCGAACCCCTTCGAGCTCTTCGGGCTCGACGGCGTCGCGGGCCAGGACTACATCTTCGTCGGCTTCCAGCTGACCTTCGCGGTGCTCACCGCCGCGCTGATCAGCGGCGCGATCGCCGACCGGATGAAGTTCTCCGCCTGGCTGCTGTTCCTCCCGCTGTGGGTGACGCTGTCGTACTTCCCGCTGGCCCACATGGTCTGGGGCGGCGGCTTCCTCAGCCACTCGACCAACGGCCTGGCCGACCTGCTCTTCTCCGGTCCTGACGGCGCCGAGGTGGCGCCGATCGACTACGCCGGCGGCACGGTCGTCCACATCAACGCCGGTGTCGCCGGCCTGATCCTGGCCCTCATGCTCGGCAAGCGCCTCGGCTTCGGCAAGGAGCCGATGAAGCCGCACAACCTGCCGCTCACCATGCTCGGCGCCGGTCTGCTCTGGTTCGGCTGGTTCGGCTTCAACGTCGGCTCGATCGTCTTCGCCGGCGACAGCGCCGAGGGCGACGCTGCGCAGTTCCTGAGCGAGACCAGCCTGGTCTGGCTGAACACCACCGTCGCCGCGGCCGCCGCGATCCTCGGCTGGCTGGTCATCGAGAAGATCCGCGACGGCAAGGCCACCTCGCTGGGTGCCGCCTCGGGCGTCGTCGCCGGTCTGGTCGCGATCACCCCGGCCTGTGGGGCCGTCTCGCCGATCGGCGCGATCATCCTCGGCCTGGTCGCCGGCGCCCTGTGCGCCCTGGCCGTCGGCCTGAAGTACAAGCTCGGCTACGACGACTCCCTCGACGTCGTCGGCGTCCACCTCGTCGGTGGCATCGTGGGCACCGTCGGCGTCGGCTTCGTCGCCACCGCGGGCGGCCTGTTCTACGGTGACGGCCTCAAGCTCCTCGTGGTCCAGTTCGTCGTCGCCCTGTTCGCGATCCTCTGGTCCGCCGTGGCCACCGTGATCGTCGCGCTCATCGTCAAGGCGGTCATCGGCCTGCGTCTCCCCGAGGAGGACGAGGTCACGGGCATCGACTTCGCCGACCACGGCGAGGCCGCCTACGACTTCTCCGGCAGCGGCGCCACCCGCCGTGCGTCGGTCCTCGCCGGTGGCTCCGCCCCGGCGTCCACCACCCCCAGCGAAGGAGCCAACGCATGAAGCTCGTGACCGCGGTCATCAAGCCGCACAAGTGGGAAGACGTCCGTGAGGCCCTGGAGACCTTCGGGGTGACGGGCATGACCGTCAGCGAGGTCAGCGGCTACGGCCGCCAGAAGGGCCACACCGAGGTCTACCGGGGCGCGGAGTACGACATCGCGCTGGTGCCCAAGATCCGCATCGAGATCGTCACCGAGGACGAGGACACCGACGACGTCGTCGGGATCATCGTCAAGACCGCCCAGACCGGGCGGATCGGGGACGGCAAGGTCTGGGTCAGCCCGGTCGAGACCGTCGTCCGGGTCCGCACCGGCGACCGCGACGAAGCGGCCCTGTAAGTCGAGTGCTGTGACCCGACACCGCTGAACCACCACGGCCCGGCTCCCCTTGGGGGTCGGGCCGTGGTGCGTCCTGCCCCGCCATCGGGCACTGGGTGCCCGGGGCGGGCAGCAGCGGCTCCGCCCTCCGACCCTCCCTCCGACCCCTCCGAGGAGACCACCCCTGATGAACCCCGGCAGCGCACGCCCCGCAGGAACCCCGGGACCGCTCTCGTGACCGCAGCCGAGCGGGCCCGTCGTACGGCCGAGGCCGACGCCCTGTGCGCCCGGGCGTACGCCGCCTGCGGGGGGCCCGACACGGGCGTCGCGCTGGTCGCGGTGGGCGGGTACGGCCGCGGCGAACTGGCGCCGCACTCCGACCTCGACGTGGTCCTGGTCTGCGACGAGGGCGTCGAGCCGGGGGAGCTGGCCGAGCAGGTGTGGTACCCGCTGTGGGACTCCGGCGCCCGCGTCGACCACGCGGTGCGCACCCTGCCGGAGGTGCAGGCCGCCGCCGAGGACGACCTGCGCGTGGCGCTCGGCCTGCTCGACGTGCGCCACCTCGCCGGCGACCCGAACCTGACGCTGCGCCTGCGCACCCACGTGCTGGCCCAGTGGCGCCGCGGCGCGCTGCGCCGCCTTCCCGAGCTCCAGCGCATGGTGGGCGACCGGCACCGTCGCGTCGGCGAGCTCGCGCACCTCTCGGTCCCCGAGGTCAAGGAGGCCGGTGGCGGCCTGCGCGACGCCGGGGTGCTCAAGGCGCTGCTGGCCACCTGGCTGGTCGACGTGCCCCACGTCGAGCTCGAGCAGAGTCGCCGCGCCCTGCTCGACGTCCGCGACCTCGTGCAGGGCCTCGCCGGGCGCGCCTCCGACCGGATCGCCCCGGAGATGTGGACCGACCTGGCCGAGGGCCTGGGGCTGGCCGACGCCCGGGCCGCGCAGGTGCACGTGCGCGAGCTGGGCCGCCGCATCACCCACCTCTCGCGGCTCTCCTGGCGGCGCGTCGACGCCCGGATCGCCCAGCCCACCGCGGTCGGCGTACGACGCCCCGCGCTGGTGCCGGTGGCGCCCGGGGTCGCGGTGTCGCGGGCCGAGGTCGTGCTGACCAAGGCGGCGCGCCCCGACCAGGACCCGCTGCTGCTCCTGCGGGCCGCGACGGTGGCCGCCGAGCGCGACCTGGTGCTGGCACCGCTCACCGCCGCCCGGCTGGCGCGCGAGTGCGCGCCGCTGCCCGCCCCGTGGCCCGAGGAGGCCCGGCACCTGATGGTGCGCCTGCTGGCTGCCGGCCCCGGGCTGCTCCCGGTCTGGGAGACCCTGGAGGAGACCGGGGCGCTCGGCTCGCTGCTGCCCGAGTGGGAGGCGATCCGGCTGCTGCCGCACGCCTCGGTGATCCACCGCTTCACCGTCGACCGGCACGTGGTCGAGACGTGCATCGAGGCCTCGGCGCTGATCCGCGAGGTCAACCGTCCCGACGTGCTGATGGTCGCCGCGCTGCTGCACGACATCGGCAAGGGCCGCCTGACCGAGCACAGCGTCGCGGGGGAGCCGATCGCGCGGACGATCGCGGCCCGCATGGGCTTCGACGACGACGCCGTCGACCTGGTGGCCCGCCTGGTGCGCTGGCACCTGCTGCTCGCGGAGACCGCGACCACCCGCGACCCCGACGACCCGGCGACGGTCGCCCTGGTCGCCGACCGGCTGCGCGACGCCGAGGCGCTCGACCTGCTGGCCGCGCTGACCCAGGCCGACGCCCGGGCCACCGCGCCGCAGGCCTGGACCACCTGGCGCGCCGGGCTGGTGCGCGACCTGACCCGGCGGGTGCGCGGGGTGCTGCAGGGGGAGCCCTCCCCGGCGCGGGTGGTCGGCGAGGAGATCGTGCTGCCCCGCGAGGCCGCTCGCGGCCGGCTGGTGCTCGACATCGAGCCGGTGCGCGACGGCTCCCGGGTCACCGTCATCGCCCCGGACCGGGTCGGCCTGCTCGCCGACGTCGCGGCGACCTTCGCGCTCCAGCGGCTGCCGGTGCGGGCGGCGCGCGCGTGGGCCCAGGACCACTACGGCGTCAGCGTGTGGCAGCTGGACGGGGAGGGCCTGGACCCGGCGCTGCTGCGGGAGCGCTACGAGGCGATCCTCGAGGGCCGCCTCGACCCGCAGCCGCGGCTCTCGCGCCAGTCCGCCCGCCAGACGCTGGCCCCGAACGTCGCCGTACGACCCGAGGCATCGGCGCAGGCGACCGTGCTGGAGGTGCGTGCCGACGACCGACCCGGCGTGGTCTACCTCGTCTGCGCTGCGCTGGCCCGCCTCGACGTGGCGGTGCGCTCGGCCCACGTGGACACCCTCGGGCCGCAGGCGGTCGACGTGTTCTACCTCCAGGAGGCCGGCGCCGGCGTGCTGTCGGACTCCCGGGCCGCCCAGGCCGCGCACGCCGTACGCGCCGCGCTCGGTGGGGATCCCCCTCCCTCGCACTAGCCCCCCGCACCTCCGCGCGTCGGCGCCCATGGCGTCGACGCGCGGAGGTGGGGTCAGCAGCAGCGGCCGGTCTGCTGGTGCTCGCGCAGGTCGGCCCGGTGGCGCTCGAACTCCCGGCGCGACATCGGGGTGCGGCCGTCGGCGGCGCACCGCTCGAGGTAGTCGTCCCAGCGGGACTCGCCGCTGACCTCGCGCAGGTACCACCGCAGCCCGGCCGCGGCCCGGCGCAGCGGGCCGCGGCCGGTCGTCGTCCGCGGGGCGCTCATCGCGGGTCACCGGCGAGGCGGGTCGGGTCCTCACGGCGCGACTGCTCCCACTCGCGCACGGCCGCCTTCTCCTCCGCGGTGGCGAAGAAGTCGCTGGGGGCCACGATGTGCGAGGGCGTGTAGGGCACCTCGGTGGTCGGCAGCCCTCCGGCACGGGCGGCGCGCACGCAGATCAGCGCGGCGTTGGCGACCACGATGATGACCAGGACCGCGAAGGTCGCCTGGAGCACGCCGTTGAGCGTGGAGTTGAAGACCACCTGGTCCATCTGGGAGGCGTCGGCGGCCGGCGCCAGGACCTCGCCGGCGTCACGGGCCGTGCGGTAGCGGTCGGCCTGGGCGAAGTAGCCGATCGCCGGGTCGTCGGAGAACACCTTCTGCCAGCTCGCCGTCATCGTGACCACCAGGTCCCACACGAGCGGGATGCCCGGCACCCAGGCCCAGCGCAGCTTGCCGTGCTTGATCAGCAGGGTGACGCACAGCGTGAGCGCGATCGCCGCGAGCAGCTGGTTGGCGATGCCGAAGAGCGGGAAGAGCTGGTTGATGCCGCCGAGCGGGTCGCTCACGCCGATGTAGAGCATCGAGCCCCACGCCGCCACGACGACCGCGCTGGCGCCCCACGCCGCGGGCTTCCAGGAGGTGTCGCCGAAGCGCGTCCACACGTTGCCGATGGTGTCCTGCAGCATGAACCGGCCGACCCGGGTGCCGGCGTCGACGGCGGTGAGGATGAACAGCGCCTCGAACATGATCGCGAAGTGGTACCAGAACGCCGCCAGCCCGCCGCCGAAGGCGTCCTCGAAGATCTGCGAGATGCCGAACGCCAGCGTCGGCGCCCCGCCGGTGCGCGAGACGAGCGTCTGCTCCTCGACGGCCGCGGCGGCCGCCTGGAGCTGCTCGGGGGTGATCGTGAAGCCGAGCCCGGTGACGAACTCGGCGGCGGAGGCGAAGTCGCCGCCGGTGGCCCCGGCCGGGCTGTTCATCGCGTAGTACATGCCCTGGTCGATCACGACCGCGGCGATCAGGGCGCTGATGGCGACGAAGGACTCCATCAGCATCCCGCCGTAGCCGATCATCCGGACCTGGCTCTCCTTGGCGATCATCTTGGGCGTGGTGCCCGAGGAGATCAGGGCGTGGAAGCCGGACAGGGCGCCGCAGGCGATGGTGATGAAGACGAACGGGAACAGCTCTCCGGCGAAGACCGGGCCGTTGCCGTCGCGGGCGAAGCTGGTCACCGCGTCGGCCTGGATCACCGGGCGGGCCAGGACGAACCCGATCGCCAGCAGCACGATCACGCCGACCTTCATGAACGTCGAGAGGTAGTCGCGCGGGGTGAGCAGGGTCCACACGGGCAGCACCGAGGCGATGAAGCCGTAGACGACCAGGCACAGGGTGAGGGTCTCGGGGGACAGGGTCAGCGCGTCACCGAGGGAGGTGCCGTCGACGTAGCCGCCGCCGATGATCGCCAGCAGCAGCAGCACCACGCCGATCGCGGTCACCTCGAGCACCCGCCCGGGGCGCAGGAAGCGCAGGTAGACACCCATGAACAGCGCGATCGGGATGGTCAGGCCGATCGAGAACACGCCCCACGGCGACTCGGCCAGGGCGTTGACCACGACCAGCGCGAGGACCGCCAGGATGATGATCATGATCGCGAACACCGCGATCAGGGCGGCGGTGCCGCCCACCACGCCAATCTCGTCGCGCACCATCTGCCCGAGGCTCTTGCCGTCGCGGCGCATCGAGAAGAACAGCACGATCATGTCCTGCACGGCACCGGCCAGGATCACGCCGACGACGATCCAGATGGTGCCGGGCAGGTAGCCCATCTGCGCGGCCAGGACCGGTCCGACCAGCGGTCCGGCGCCGGCGATGGCGGCGAAGTGGTGGCCGAACAGCACCCGGCGGTCGGTGACCTCGAAGTCGACGCCGTCGTCGAGCCGCTCCGCCGGGGTGGCCCGGGTGTCGTCGACCTCCAGCACCCGGCGGGCGATGAAGCGGGAGTAGAAGCGATAGGCGATCGCGTACGACGCCAAGGCGGCGAACAGGATCCACAGCGCCGACACCTCCTCGCCGCGGGTGAGGGCGAGCACCGTCCAGCACGCCGCGCCGACGACGGCGACGAGCACCCAGACGAGGATCGAGAGCGGCCTCGGACGCCCGCGGGGAGCGGGGGAGCGCGGCCGGTCGGCGTGCGGGGTGGGTGTCGTGGTCTCCATGCGTCCTCCAGGTGCCGTTTCGACGACGTCATTGTGACCTACGTCGCATTGCGGGACGGGTATCCCGCGCGGCCCCGCAGGTCGGTTCGTCGCGCCGGGGCGGCGGATCCGCGTGCGCCCGTTAGGATTTGCGCTGATCACCCACCCACAGGACCGAGGACCACCTTTCGTGTTCGCCACTCTTTCCGACCGCCTCGCCGACACCTTCAAGAACCTCCGGGGGAAGGGCCGGCTCTCCGAGGCCGACATCGACGCCACCGCGCGCGAGATCCGCATCGCGCTGCTCGAGGCGGACGTCGCCCTCCCGGTCGTCAAGGAGTTCGTCGGCGCGGTCAAGGATCGTGCCCGCGGCGAGGAGGTCAGCCAGGCGCTGAACCCCGCCCAGCAGATCGTCAAGATCGTCAACGAGGAGCTCGTCGAGATCCTCGGTGGTGAGACCCGGCGCCTGCGCTTCGCCAAGACCGGTCCGACCGTCATCATGCTCGCCGGCCTCCAGGGTGCCGGCAAGACGACGCTGGCCGCCAAGCTCGCGCTGTGGCTCAAGGAGCAGGGCCGCACGCCGATGCTGGCCGCCTGCGACCTCCAGCGGCCCAACGCGGTCAACCAGCTCCAGGTCAACGGCGAGCGGGTCGGCGTACCGGTGTTCGCGCCGCAGCCGGGCAACGGCGTCGGCGACCCGGTCACCGTGGCCCGCGAGGCCCTCGACGAGGCCAAGCGCAAGCTCCACGACGTGCTCATCATCGACACCGCGGGCCGCCTCGGCGTCGACGCGGAGCTGATGCGGCAGGCCGCCGACATCCGCGACGCGGTCAACCCCGACGAGGTCCTCTTCGTCGTCGACGCGATGATCGGCCAGGACGCCGTCACCACGGCCCAGGCGTTCCTCGACGGCGTGGGCTACGACGGCGTCGTGCTCACCAAGCTCGACGGTGACGCCCGCGGTGGCGCGGCGCTCTCGATCCGCTCGCTCACCGGCAAGCCGGTCATGTTCGCCTCCAACGGCGAGAAGATGACCGACTTCGACCTCTTCCACCCCGACCGCATGGCCTCGCGCATCCTCGACATGGGCGACGTCATGACCCTGATCGAGCAGGCCGAGAAGACCTTCGACGCCGATCAGGCGATGAAGGCGGCCGAGAAGCTCTCGGGCAAGGGCGACTTCACCCTCGACGACTTCCTGCAGCAGATGCAGCAGGTCCGCAAGCTCGGCTCGATGTCGAAGATCATGGGCATGCTGCCCGGGATGGGTCAGTTCCGCGACCAGCTCGAGAACTTCGACGAGCGCGAGATCGACCGGATCCAGGCGATCATCCAGTCGATGACCCCCGCCGAGCGGGCCAACCCGAAGATGATCGACGGCTCGCGCCGCGCGCGCATCGCGAAGGGCTCGGGCCGCCAGGTCTCCGACGTCAACAACCTCGTCGACCGCTTCTTCGAGGCGCGCAAGATGATGATGCAGATGGCGCGTGGCGGCGGGATCCCGGGGATGCCCGGCATGCCGGGGATCCCGGGCATGCCCGGCCCGGGCAAGAAGGCGAAGCAGGCCAAGCAGGCGAAGAAGGGCAAGAAGCGCGTGTCGGGCAACCCGGCCAAGGCGGCGCAGGAGAAGGCCGCCCAGGCCGAGCGCCCGGCCGCCGCCGCGAACCCCTTCGGCAAGCCCGCGGGCGAGGACCTGGACTACGAGCAGGCGGCTGCCGCGCTGAACCTGCCGAAGGACTTCTCCAAGTTCTTGAAGTGAGCGTGCGGTGAGCACGGTGCTGGTCGTCGACGCCGCCAACGTCGTCGGGGCCAACCCGGACGGCTGGTGGAAGGACCGCGCGGGCGCCGCCAAGCGCCTGCACGAACGGCTGCTGGTCGGCGACACGGCGTACGACGAGGTCGTGCTGGTGCTGGAGGGGCAGGCCAAGGGCGGGGTGCGCCCCGGCCGCGACGCCCACGTCCGCACCGTGCACGCCCCGCGCGACGGCGACGCGACGATCCTGGCCGAGGCGCGTGCCGCGGCCGAGCGGGGCCGCCGGGTCACCGTCGTCACCGCGGACCGCGCCCTCGGCGCCACCGCCTCCGCCGTCGCCCAGGTCCTCAGCCCCTCTTGGCTGCTCTCTCATATCTGACCCTCCTGCGACCCGGGGGCGGGTCAGGGATGGGCGGACAGGCAGGCGTTGGCGAGCGCCACGGCGCCCAGCGCCTCCGCGCGGTCACCCAGCTCGCCGGCCACCACGCGGACGGCGCTGGCCGCCCCCGGCTGGGCGAAGCGGTCGATCGCCTCGCGGGTGCCCGAGACGGTGGAGGCGGTCGCCCCCAGCACCCCGCCGAGCACCACCGCGCCGGGGTTGAGGACGTTGCACAGGTCGGCGACCACCCTGCCCACGGCCCGGCCCGCGTCGGCGAGCACGCGCGCGACGCCGGGGTCGCCGAGCAGGTCCAGCTCGCGCACCCGGGCGGCGGTCAGCCGTTCGTCGTACGCCGGTTGGAGCCGCTCGAGCAGCCGGGGCGCGGAGACCCGGGTCTCCAGGCAGCCGTGGTTGCCGCAGCGGCACAGCGCGCCGTCGTCGACCACGCGCACGTGGCCGATCTCCCCGGCGATGCCGCTGGCGCCGCGCTGGAGGCGCCCGCCGAGCACGACACCGGCGCCCAGCCCGCTGCCGATCGTGACGTAGACCAGGTCCGCGGTGCCGCGCCCGGCGCCGTGGTGGAGCTCGGCGAGGGCGCCGAGGTTGGCGTCGTTGTCGGCGCGCACCGGGACCGCGAGCCGATCGCGCAGCTCGGCCGCCGGGGCCAGCCCCCGCCACCCGCGCAGGATGCCCGAGCGGATCCGTCCTGTCGCGGCATCGACCGGGGCGGGCACACACAGCCCCGCGCCGAGCAGGGTCCCGGCGTCGCGGTCCTGGGCGGCGAGCCCGCGCACCATCGCGGCGGCGAGGTCGAGGGAGCGAGCACCGGCCGGGTCGACGTCCACCTCGGCGTGGTCCTCCGCGAGCAGCGTCCCCCCGCGGTCGGCGAGCAGCACCCGCACGTGCCGGTGGCCGATGTCGACGCCCGCCACCGTGCCCGGCGGGGTGCCGATCTCCAGCAGCACCGGCGGGCGCCCGCTGCCGCCCTTGTGCGGCACCCCGCGGGCGGTGGACTCCACGGCCTCGCCGGCGCGCATCAGGTCGGCCACGACCACCGAGACCGTGGAGCGCGCCAGGCCGGTGCGCCGGCCGATGTCGGCGCGGCTCATCGGCCCCTCGGCGGCGAGGAGCGCGACGACGGCACGCCGGTTGGCCGCCCGGAGGCGGTCCCCGGGAGCGGGGCGGGCCACCTCGGCACTGTAGGCCGATTCGTGCGGGGCGTGAACTAACAAGTCGGGTGAGACGCCGAGTTCCGCATTGACCCCGGCGGAATCGCCGCCGGAAGGTGAGGCACGTGCCAGGGCGCGTCGACGGGCGGGACCCACGCCCGTCGTTCTTGATCGGGCAAGGAGGCCCCTCATGACGCTGCACACCACACCGGTCCCACCGCCGCGCACCCGGGCGCCACGACGGCGCCGACCGCTGGCCGCGGCCGCGCTGTCACTGGCGCTGCTGGCCACCGGCGGCCTCGCGGTCACGTCCACGGGCGCGTCGGCGCAGGCCGCCGGCACCGCCACGTCGAGCGCCGCCGAGGCGCCGGGCAAGGGCCGCCCGGCGTACCGCAACCCGTCGCTGCCGACCCGCAAGCGGGTCGCCGACCTGCTCAGGCGGATGACCATCGAGGAGAAGGTCGGCCAGATGGCGCAGGCCGAGCGGGCCGACGTGGCAGCCGACCCGAGCCTGATCACCACCTACGGCCTGGGCAGCGTGCTGTCCGGCGGTGGGTCGGTGCCGGCCGACAACACCCCGGCCGGCTGGGCCGACATGGTCGATGAGTTCCAGCGGGCCGCGCTGGACACCCGGCTCGGCATCCCGCTGCTGTACGGCGTGGACGCCGTGCACGGCCACGGCAACCTCCAGGGCGCGACGGTCTTCCCGCACAACATCGGCCTCGGCGCCACCCGTGACGCCCGGCTGGTGGAGCGCATCAACCAGGTGACGGCGGAGGAGACCCGGGCGAGCGGGCCGCAGTGGAACTTCTCCCCGTGCGTCTGCGTGGCGCGCGACGACCGCTGGGGTCGCACGTATGAGTCCTTCGGCGAGGACCCGCGCCTCGCGGCGGTGCTCGGTGGCGCCGCGATCGACGGCCTCCAGGGCCGGGGTGACCGGGACCTGCGCCGCTCCGACCGGGTGCTGGCGACCGCCAAGCACTTCGCCGGCGACGGCCTGACGACCTTCGGCACCGGCGAGGGCGACTACACCATCGACCAGGGGATCACCGAGGTCTCCCGGGCGGAGTTCGCCCGCCTCGCGCTCACGCCGTACGTCCCGGCCGTGCGTCGCCACGACGTCGGCTCGGTCATGCCGTCCTTCTCCAGCGTCGACTGGACAGACGACGGCCTCGGCAACCCGCTGAAGATGCACGCCCACGAGGAGCTGATCACCGGCGTGCTCAAGGGCAGGCTCGGCTTCGACGGGTTCGTGATCTCCGACTGGCGCGGCATCCACCAGATCCCCGGCGACTACCCGACCCAGGTCGCGACCTCGGTCAACGCCGGCGTCGACATGTTCATGGAGCCCGCCACCGGCACCGAGACGGCGTGGCGCGACTTCGTGCCGACCCTGGTCGCGCTGGTCGAGGACGGCACCGTCTCGACCGAGCGGATCGACGACGCGGTCGGCCGCATCCTGACCGCCAAGTTCGACCTCGGGCTCTTCGAGCGGCCCTTCACCGACCGCCGCAACCTCGACGAGATCGGCAGCCGGCAGCACCGCGCCGTGGCCCGCGAGGCCGTGGCGAAGTCGCAGGTCCTGCTCCGCAACCGCCAGCGCACCCTCCCGCTCCCGGCCGCCACCCGCGGGTCGGGCAAGGCGAGCAAGCGCGGCGCCACCCGCGGCGGCGCCGTGTACGTCGCCGGCAGCAACGCCGACAACATCGGCAACCAGGCCGGCGGCTGGACCCTCACCTGGCAGGGCGGGTCGACCAACGTGATCCCCGGCGACACGATCCTCGACGGGATCCGCGAGGCGGCCCGCGGGCCGGTCACCTTCAGCGAGACGGCCTCGACCCCGGTCCCGCGCGGCGCCCACGGCGTCGTGGTCGTGGGGGAGACGCCGTACGCCGAGGGCTTCGGCGACGTCGGCGGTCCCCAGTGGGGCTTCGACCCCGGTGACAACGGGGTGCTGCGCCCGCCGCAGACCATGGAGCTCAACGACGCCGACCAGGCGGCGGTGGAGACGGTGTGCGCCGCGGCCCGCACCTGCACCGTCGTGGTCGTCTCGGGCCGTCCGATGGTCATCGACCCGGCGCTGCTGGCCGACATCGACGCGCTGGTCGCCTCCTGGCTGCCGGGCAGCGAGGGCGCCGGGGTGGCCGACGTGCTGTTCGGACGTCGCCCGTTCACCGGCAGGCTCTCGGTGAGCTGGCCGCGCTCGCTGGACCAGGAGCCGATCAACGTCGGTGACGGCCAGGACCCGCTGTACCGCTACGGCTGGGGGCTCCGCACCCGCAGCCACCACGGTCACGGCGGGGGACACCGCTGAACCCCCAGTGAGGACCGACTGAGCACCAGCCAGTCATGGTCCCGTCGTGGCCCGGACGCGCGATAGCGTCCGGGCCATGACGGCACTCAGGTTCAGCGGACCGGTCCTGCCCGACGGCGACACGCGCGACGTCTACGTCGTGGACGGGCGGATCACCTTCGAGCGCCAACCCGGCGCCGAGACCGCCGCCCGCGGCTGGATCGTCCCGGGCCTGGTCGACGCCCACAACCACCTCGGTCTCGAGGACACCGGCGCGGTCAGCGACGAGGAGACCGAGCGCCAGGCGCTCGCCGACCGCGCGGTGGGCGCCCTGCTGCTGCGCGACTGCGGCTCGCCGGCCGACACCCGCTGGGTGCACGAGCGCGAGGACCTGCCGCGCCTGGTGCGCGCCGGTCGCCACATCGCCCGCACCCGCCGCTACCTGCGCGACTACGGCCACGAGGTGGAGCCTGAGGACCTCGTCGCCTGCACCGCGCGCGAGGCGCAGGCCGGGGACGGCTGGGTCAAGCTGGTCGGGGACTGGATCGACCGCGAGGCGGGCGACCTCAAGCCGTCCTTCCCCGATGAGGCCTTCGCCGCCGCGATCGCCGCCGCCCACGAGCACGGTGCCAAGGTCACCGCCCACTGCTTCGGGCGCGACGTGCTCCCCGCCCTGCTCGACGCGGGCATCGACTGCATCGAGCACGGCACCGGCCTGGCGCTCGACCAGGTCGAGCAGATGGCCGCGCGCGGGGTGGCGCTGGTGCCGACGGTCATGCAGACCGCGAAGTTCCCGGAGTTCGCCCGCGACGGCCGCGCCCGGTTCCCGGCGTACGCAGCGACGATGGATGAGCTCTACGCGCGCCGGCGCGAGGTCCTGATGAGCGCCCACGAGGCCGGTGTGGCGATGTACGTCGGCAGCGACGGCGGCGGGCCGGCACGCCACGGGCACCTGCCCGGCGAGGTGCTGGCGATGGTGGAGATGGGGCTGCCGGCCGACTACGTGCTGGGTGCCGCCTCGTGGCGGGCCCGGGAGTGGCTGGGCTGGAACAGTGGCCTGGAGGAGGGCGCCCCCGCCGACTTCGTCGTGTACGACGCGGACCCGCTCGCCGACCTGTCGGTGCTCTACCGACCGGCGTGCGTGGTGCTGCGGGGCCGGGTGGTCGAGACCGCCTGACTCGCAGCGCCGATCTGGGGAACGAGCCGGGGCCCGAACTTGGGGGGACACCTGCCCGGCGGCGTACGGTGGCAGCGGCGGCGTCGAGATGGACAGATCGCGCACGCGGCCGGATTTCGGTGGTGACGTGGTGTCTGGCATCATGTTCTGCTGAGTCCTGTGCGCCCGGGACCCTCTCACCCCGGGCGATGCAGTGCCATCGGCGGCCAAGGCCCGGTCCCCACCTGGAGACGAGGCCGTCACCCATTCACGATTCCAAGGAGACACCACAAACGTGGCCGTCAAGATCCGTCTGAAGCGCCTCGGCAAGATCCGGGTTCCGCAGTACCGCATCGTCGTCGTCGACTCCCGCAAGAAGCGCGACGGTCGTGTGATCGAGGAGATCGGCAAGTACCACCCCAAGGAGGAGCCGTCGTTCATCGACGTCGTCTCCGACCGGGCGCAGTACTGGCTGGGTGTCGGCGCGCAGCCGACCGAGGCCGTCGAGGCCATCCTCAAGATCACCGGCGACTGGCAGAAGCACAAGGGCCTGCCGGGCACCGAGGGCACCCTGCGCGTGGCCGAGGCCAAGCGCGACAAGCTCGAGATCTTCAACGAGGCCCTCAAGGAGGCGCACGGCGCCGCGGCGGCCGAGGCCGTCACCAAGAAGGCCAAGAAGGACGAGCCCAAGAAGGACGAGCCCAAGGCTGAGGCGAAGACCGAGGACGCTCCGGCTGCCGACGTCAAGGCCGGGCAGAGCCCTGAGGACGCCACCGTCGAGGCGGAGACCGCCGAGACCAAGGGCGAGGCCTGAGCGCCATGCTCGCCGACGCTCTCGAGCACCTCGTGCGCGGGGTCGTCGAGCACCCCGATGACGTCTCCGTCCGTGACAAGCAGATGCGTCGCGGATCGATCCTCGAGGTCCGGGTCCACCCCGACGACCTCGGCAAGGTGATCGGTCGAGGCGGGCGCACCGCCTCGGCGTTCCGGACCGTCATCGCGGCGCTCGCCGGCAAGGGTGGCGCCCGGATCGACTTCGTCGACGTCGACCGCCGCCGCTGAGCGGAGGCCGACGGAGCACCGACACGGGTGCCGCGCCGCGAGGCGCGGCACCCGTGCTGCATTTTCCGGCCGTTCGCGGCCGGACCCCCGGCCGACACCGGCCACCCCTGACGATGTCTGGAAGAGAGAACGCCTTGGAGACCATCGAGGTCGTGGTCGGCCGTATCGGCAAGCCGCACGGCATCCGCGGTGAGGTCACCGTCGATGTCCGCACCGACGAGCCGGAGCGCCGCTTCGCCCCCGGGACCGTGCTGCGGGCGGAGCCCCCGAGGGGCTCGGAGTCACGCCTGCGCGCGCTGCGGGTCGAGCGGTTCCGCTGGCACCAGCAGGTGCTGCTGGTGACCTTCGCCGAGCTCGGCGACCGCAACGCCGCCGAGGCGGCCCGGGGCAGCGTGCTGCACGCCGACATCCCGGTCGACGCCACCCCCGAGGACCCCGACGAGTTCTACGACCACCAGCTGATCGGGCTCGCGGTCTGCGACCTCGACGGCACCCACCTCGGCGAGGTGACCGGTCTGACCCACGGCGCCCAGGACCTGCTGATGGTGCGCACCCCCGACGGTCGCGACACGCTGGTGCCGTTCGTCAAGGCTCTGGTGCCCGAGGTCGACCTGGCTGCGCGCCGGGTCGTCGTCGCGGACCGCCCGGGCCTGGTGACGCCGCTGCCCGACGACGAGCCGGGCGAGCCCGGGAAGCACGGCGACGGGCGGGGCTGAGCCGGCGTGCGCCTGGACTACCTGACGATCTTCCCCGACTACCTCGCCCCGCTGCAGCTCTCGCTGCCGGGCAAGGCGGTCGCCTCGGGCCTGCTCGAGATCCACGTGCACGACCTGCGCTCGTGGGCCCACGACCGGCACCGCACCGTCGACGACACGCCGTACGGCGGGGGTGCGGGGATGGTGATGAAGCCCGAGCCGTGGGGAGAGGCGTTCGACGAGCTCGACCTCGCCGGCGCGACCCTGGTGGTCCCGACGCCGTCGGGGGAGCCGTTCAGCCAGGCCACGGCGCGCGAGCTGGCCACCCGTGAGCGACTGGTCTTCGCCTGCGGGCGCTACGAGGGCATCGACCAGCGGGTGCTCGACCATGCCCGCACGCTGACCGAGGTCCGCGAGATCTCGATCGGCGACTACGTGCTCAACGGCGGCGAGGTGGCCGCGCTCGCGGTGACCGAGGCGGTCGTGCGCCTGCTGCCCGGCTTCATGGGCAACGCCGCCTCCCTGGTGGAGGAGTCCCACGAGGACGGGCTGCTGGAGTACCCCGTCTACACCAAGCCGGCCGCCTGGCGCGGGCACGAGGTGCCCCCGGTGCTGCTCTCCGGCGACCACGGCCGGATCGCCACCTGGCGCCACGAGCAGGCGCTGCGGCGTACCGCCGAACGCCGCCCGGACCTGCTGCACGCGAGCGCGGCGACGGGGGAGTGGGAGATCGTCCCGGCGGCCCTCGGGGACGCCGCCGAGATCCTGGTCCTCCAGCGCGCCTGCTGGGTGCAGGAGGCGCTGGCCAACGACTCCCTGGCGATCCCGCCGCTGCACGAGTCGCTCGATGACGTGCGCGCGGACCTGGCCACCTGGGACACCTACGTCGTGCGCGCGGGCGGACGCCTCGTCGGAGGCGTCCGCGGCCGGCTGAGCGGCACCGACTGGGACATCGGGCGGCTGATGGTCGCCCCCGACCTGCAGGGCCGCGGGCTGGGTCGCATGCTGCTCGAGCACGCCCAGGCGGTCGCCCACCCCGACGCCACGACCTACGTGCTGTTCACCGGCGTGCACAGCGCGGAGAACCAGCGGATGTACCGCAAGGCCGGCTTCCGGGTGCGCGGCGACGTGGAGGCCCCCGAGGGCGCCGTGGTGATGACCAAGCCGGTCCGCAGGCGGATTTCCGGGCGCTGAGCACCGTGTGGCAGACTGGCTCGTCGGCCAGTCGGTCGAAGGGCAGCTCCGAGGCACACACGGAGGGCCCGCGCGGGATCCTGCCACAGGGGGACCGGCGCCACCGACCACCGCACCGCCCGCCGGTGCAGCTGAGCCGCGAACCCACCAGCACCACCGAACCGCGTCTGACCTGTGGCACACGCGAGGAGACACAATGACGAACATCCTTGCCGAGCTCGGCAACGCCGCCAAGCGCGACGACGTCCCGGCCTTCCGCGCCGGCGACACCGTCAAGGTCCACGTGAAGGTCATCGAGGGCAGCCGCTCGCGTGTCCAGATCTTCCAGGGCGTCGTGATCCGCATCCACGGTGCCGGCATCGGCCGCACCTTCACCGTCCGCAAGGTCTCCTTCGGCGTCGGTGTGGAGCGCACCTTCCCGCTGCACTCCCCGATCTTCGAGCAGATCGAGGTCGTGTCCCGCGGTGACGTGCGTCGCGCGAAGCTGTACTACCTGCGCAACCTGCGCGGCAAGGCCGCCAAGATCAAGGAGCGCCGCGAGTTCTGATCCCGTCGGGGCCTGCCCTCAGGGCCGGTTCCTAGGATCGACGCGTGACCACCGAGGACCGCGAGACCCCTCCCGCCGACGATGTCGGTCCCGGGGACTCGCGGTCCTCGTCGTCTCGGCGGCGCCGGCTGCGCTGGTGGCACGAGGTCCTCGTCGTGGGCGTCGTCGCGCTGGTGGCGGCCGCACTGATCAAGACCTTCCTGATCCAGCCGTTCTACATCCCCTCGGAGTCGATGGAGCCCGGCCTGGTCGAGGACGACCGGATCCTGGTCGAGAAGGCGTCGTACTGGTTCGGCTCGCCGCAGCGCGGCGACGTGGTCGTGTTCGCCGACCCGGGCGGCTGGCTGGGGGACACCGGCGGGGACGGCGGCGTGCTGAGCGGTGCGCTGACCCGGCTGGGGCTCCAGCCGACCGGCGGGCACCTGGTCAAGCGGGTCATCGGCACGGCGGGGGACACGATCGTGTGCTGCGACGGGGAGGGCCGCCTCGAGGTCAACGGGGAGATCATCGTCGAGCCCTACGCCCGCCCCGACGCCGACGGCTGCTTCGGGCCGATGCCGCCGGACTGCACGTGGAGCGCGGGCCCGGTGCCCGAGGGACAGCTCTTCGTGATGGGCGACAACCGGGCGCACTCGGCCGACTCCTCCTATCGGCTCTGCCCGCCCGGGGCCGTGGGCTGTGAGTCCGACCCGTACGTCGACGTCGACCTGGTGGTCGGCAAGCTGGCCGCGGTGGTGTGGCCGCTGGACCGCCTCGACCTCGGCGGCGGCACCGACGTGTTCCTCGAGGTGCCCGCGCCGTGAGCCGCCTGCCACGCGGGGTCACCGTGCGGCGCGACGCCGGGATGTACGGCTACGAGCGCGCGCTGGCCCGTCACGGCCTCGACCCGGTCGCCGGCGTCGACGAGGCCGGCCGCGGTGCCTGCGCCGGGCCTCTGGTCGCCGGCGCCGTCGTGCTGCGGCCGGGGCGCAGCGGCGTGGTGCCGGGGCTCGCGGACTCCAAGCTGCTCACCGAGCGGGCCCGCGAGCGCTGCTACGAGGAGGTGGTGGCCCGGGCGCTGTCCTGGTCGGTGGTCGCGGTCTCGCACGAGGAGTGCGACCGGCTGGGCATGCACGTCGCCAACGTCGAGGCGCTGCGCCGCGCGGTCGCGCTGCTCGACGTGCGCCCGGCGTACGTGCTCAGCGACGGGTTCCCCGTCGACGGGCTCGGCGTGCCCAACCTCGCCATCTGGAAGGGCGACCGGGTCGCGGCCTGTGTCGCGGCCGCCTCGGTGATCGCCAAGGTGACCCGCGACCGGCTGATGACCGGGCTGGACGCGGAGTACCCGGCGTACGACTTCAAGACCCACAAGGGCTACATCACCCGCACCCACACCGCCGCGCTGCGCGAGCACGGCCCCTGTCCGATCCACCGGATGCGGTTCGTCAACGTCCGGCGGGCCGCGGGCCTCGTGGTCGAGGAGCCGGGGCACAATGGCGAGATCCTGTCGGTCGCGGCGGGGCCGAGCCTGGAGGAGACGCGATGAGCACCGAGGACCTCGAGCGCTACGAGGCCGAGATGGAGCTCACCCTCTATCGCGAGTACCGCGACGTCGTCGGCATCTTCAAGTACGTCGTGGAGACCGACCGCCGCTTCTACCTGTGCAACCAGGTCGACGTGAAGGCGCGCACCGAGGCCGGCGAGGTGTTCTTCGAGGTCTCGATGACCGACGCCTGGGTGTGGGACATGTACCGCCCCGCCCGCTTCGCCAAGAACGTCAAGGTGCTGACCTTCAAGGACGTCAACGTCGAGGAGCTCAGCCCCTCCGAGATCGACCCGCCCAAGCCCTGACCCGGTGGCGGCCGCCGGGCCGCTGAGCGTCCACAGGCGCTCCGCCCGCGCGCTGTCTCCACAGGCGCGGCCGCGGGATCGCGGCACGGGGCCCGGAGGCACGGAGGCTGACGGCAGGAGGTCAGCCCATGACGACGACAGCAGCCCGCAACCTTGCCCTCGGGCACTACGGCGAGACCCTCGCGGTGCGCCACCTCACCCAGCGGGGCATGGTCCTGCTCGACCGCAACTGGCGCTGCGACGCCGGCGAGATCGACCTGGTGCTCCGCGACGGCCCGGTGCTGGTGGTGTGCGAGGTCAAGACCCGCTCCAGCACCGAGCGCGGCACGCCCCACGAGGCGGTCGACGAGGTCAAGCTCGCCCGCCTGCAGAGGCTGGGGGAGCGCTGGCGCCAGGCGCGCGGCATCGGACCGGTGGACATCCGCGTCGACCTGGTCGCCGTGCTGCGCCCGCGCAAGGGTGCCTCGGTGGTCGAGCACGTCGCCGGGATCGGCTGATGCCGTTCGCCACCGCGCGCACGGTGTCGCTGCGCGGCGCCCTGGGGCACGTGATCGACGTGCAGAGCGACGTCTCGCCCGGCCAGGTGGGCACCACGATGGTGGGGCGGCCCGACGTCTCGCTCAACGAGTCCCGTGACCGGGTGCGGATGGCGATCATCAACTCCTCGCTGCCCTGGCCGGCGACGAAGCGGATCACGATCCTGCTGTCACCCGCCGACCTCCACAAGTCCGGCACCCACTTCGACCTCGCGATCGCGGTCTCCCTGCTGGCCGCCGCCGGGTGCGTGCCGCCGCAGTCGCTGGAGGACGCGCTGTTCATCGGCGAGCTGTCCCTGGACGGGGCCCTGCGCCCGGTGCAGGGGGTGCTGCCGATGGTGCTCGCCGGCTCCGCGCGCGGGCTGCGCCGGGTGTTCGTGCCCGAGCCCCAGGCCCAGGAGGCGGCGATGGTGCCCGGCACCTCGGTGCTCGGCATGCGCTCGCTGGCCCAGGTGGTGGCCGAGCTGCGCGGCGAGGTGGTGCCCGAGGCGCCGCCGGTGGTGACGTCCTCGGGCTCCCGGCTGCTGACCTGGCGCGGGGAGACCCGGATGGAGGAGGTCGACATGGCCGACCTGATGGGGCTGGAGGACACCCGCTACGCCCTCGAGGTCGCGGCCGCCGGCGGGCACCACCTGATGCTGTCCGGGCCCAAGGGCGCGGGCAAGACCAGCATCGCCGAGCGGCTGCCCTCGGTGCTGCCCGACCTCGAGCCCGAGGAGTCCCTCGAGCTCACCGCGCTGCACTCGCTGGCCGGCACCCTCGACCCCGACCAGGGGATGCTCGTGCGCCCGCCGTTCTCCGCACCGCACCACGACGCCAGCAAGACCAGCATCGTGGGCGGTGGGTCGGGGCAGGTGCGCCCCGGCGCGGTGAGCCTGGCCCACGGCGGGGTGCTGTTCCTCGACGAGTTCCCGCTCTTCCGCAGCGACGTCATCGAGGCGCTGCGCCAGCCCCTGGAGAGCGGCGACATCGTGATCGCCCGCACCGACGAGCAGGTCCGGCTCCCCGCGCGCGGCATCGTGGTGCTGGCGTGCAACCCGTGCCCGTGCGGGGAGTACACCGTCAGCGCGCGCACCAACCGCTGCCAGTGCCCGGAGGTGCGGCGCCGCGACTACCGGGCCAAGGTCACCGGCCCGGTCGCGGACCGCGTCGACATCGTGCGCCACGTGCCGGCGTTCACCCCGCACGACGACCACCGCTTCGCGGTCCGGGAGTCCTCCGCGGTGATCCGGCGTCGGGTGCATGCCGCACGGCGCCGCCAGGCCGAGCGGTACGCCGGACTCGCGTGGCGGCTCAACGCCCACGTCCCCGGGGCCGTGCTGCGCGAGGAGTGGCCGCTGGACGCGGCCGCCCAACGGCTGGTGGACGACCGGATCTACGCCGGGCGGCTCACCGCGCGTGGCGCGGTCCGGGTGCACCGGCTGGCGCTGAGCGTCATGGACCTCGCCGCGGTGCGCAGCGGCGCGGTGCGCCCCGGCCCCGGCCCGGGCGCCGAGGACGTCGCGGCCGCCCTCCAGCTGCGACTGGGCGAGCCGCTGGCGCTCGACGTGATCGAGGTGCGCGCCGGATGAGCGCGCCGGAGCAGGAGCGCCTCGCCCGCGCCGCGCTGTCGCGCCTGACCGAGCCGGGGGAGCCGCGGCTGAGCGGCCTCCTCGCCGAGCTCGGGCCGGTCGTGCTGCGCGACCGGCTGCTCGAGGGCCGCGGCAGCGACGGGCTCCAGGACGACGTGGCGACCCGGCTCGCCGCGTGCGACCCGGTCGCCGAGCTCGAGCGCGCCGAGCGCCTCGGGCTGCGCTTCGTCGTCCCCGGCGACGAGGAGTGGCCCGCCCAGCTCGACGACCTCGCCGGCGTCGAGCCGCTGCACCGTCGTGGCGGCGTACCGGTCGGCCTGTGGGTCCGCGGCCCGCTGCGCCTCGACGCGCTGCACCACCCGGTCGCGGTCGTCGGCTCCCGCTCCGCCACCACCTACGGGACCGCCGTCGCCGCCGAGATCTCCGCGATCGCGGGGCGGGAGGGCTACGCGGTGGTGTCCGGTGCGGCGTACGGCATCGACCACGCGGCCCACCGGGGCGCGGTGTCCGCCGACGGGCCGAGCGTCGCGGTGCTGGCGTGCGGCGTCGACCGCGCCTACCCGGTCGCGCACCGGGCGATGCTGGAGTTCCTCGCCGCCGAGGGCGCGGTCGTCTCCGAGGCGCCCCCGGGCTGTGCGCCGACCCGGATCCGGTTCCTGGCCCGCAACCGGCTGATCGCCGCCCTGGCCGAGGGGACCGTCGTCGTCGAGGCGGCGGTGCGCAGCGGCGCCCTCAACACCGCCACCTGGACCTCGCGCCTCAACCGGCACCTGATGGGGGTGCCCGGTCCGGTCACCAGCGCCTCCTCCCAGGGCGTGCACGAGCTGGTGCGCGGCGGCGCCGCCACGCTGGTCACCTCCGGGGCAGACGTGCTGGAGGTGCTCGGCGCGGCCGGGGAGCACCTGGCCGAGACCCCACGCGGCCGCGAGCGCTCCCGGGACCGGCTGACCCGACGCCAGCAGCAGGTGCTCGACGCCGTGCCGCTCTTCCAGGGCGCGGCAGTCGACTCGGTCGCGCGTGCGGCGGGGGTCGCCCTGCTGGAGGTGCAGACCGCGCTCGTGGCGCTGGAGCGCACCGGCTACGTCGAGCGAGGGGAGGACGGATGGCGGCTCGCGGCGCGCGCTCACGACTGAGGCCCGCCCACGTTCCTAGACTCAGCCCATGACCGACGAGGACGGCGCCGGGGCACCCGCCGCCGAGGACGACGCGCTGCCCGAGCCGATGGCCCGGATCCTCGGCGACTACGAGCGCCACCTCGTCTCCGAGCGCGACCTCGCCCCGCACACCGTCCGTGCCTACCTCGGCGACGTCGCCGGGATGCTCGAGCACGCCTCGCGCCTGGGCCACACCGAGGTCACCGAGCTCGACCTGCGCACCCTGCGCAGCTGGCTGGCCAAGCAGCAGACCCTCGGTCGCTCCCGCACCACCATCGGGCGCCGGGCCACGGCCGCCCGGGTCTTCACCGCCTGGCTGGCCCGCACCGGGCGCATCCCCACCGACGTCGGGTCCAGCCTGGGCTCGCCGAAGGCGCACCGGACCCTGCCGGCGGTGCTGCGCACCGACGAGGCCAGCGACCTGATCGCCGCGGCCACCGACCTCGCCGACGACGGCCCGGTCGGCCTGCGCGACGTGGCGATGCTGGAGCTGCTCTACGCCACCGGCATCCGGGTCGGCGAGCTCGTCGGCCTCGACGTCGACGACCTCGACCACGACCGGCAGCTGGTGCGGGTGCTGGGCAAGGGACGCAAGGAGCGCTCCGTGCCGTTCGGGCGTCCGGCCGCCCGGGCCCTGCGGTTCTGGCTGCACCAGGGCCGCCCGCTGCTCGCCCAGGACCACTCCGGGCCGGCGCTGTTCCTCGGCGTCCGCGGCGGACGCATCGACCAGCGCGCGGTCCGCACCCTGGTGCACCGCCGCATCAGCGCGGTGCCGGGCGCACCCGACATCGGCCCCCACGGGCTGCGCCACAGCGCCGCGACCCACCTCATCGAGGGCGGCGCCGACCTGCGCTCGGTGCAGGAGCTGCTCGGCCACGCCTCGCTGGCGACCACCCAGCTCTACACCCACGTGAGCAGCGAACGGCTGCGCAGTGCCTACCGGCAGGCGCACCCCCGCGCCTGAGCCGCGACGGCCCGCTCCGCGAGCGGGCGCCACCCGGGCTCGGCACCGCCCCGGTCCGCCGGCGCCGCACCCAGCGGGGGCGGCCCCGCACGCACGACCTCGGGCGGAGCTGCCAGCGGCAGCAGCCGCACCGGTCCGCCGCCGACGAGCCGCAGCGGGTCCAGGTAGGTCTCCGCGCCCTCGATCCAGCCCCAGTGCAGGCACGCTCGCGGGGCGCAGTGCGAGCCCGCGGTCTCCAGGGTCCCCAGCACGCCTCCGGCCGGCACGGCGGCACCGACGTCCGGGCCCGCCGTCACCGGCTCGTACGTCGTGCGCGTCGCGCCATGGTCGACGACGACCACGCCCCGCCCGGCCAGCTGCCCGGCGAACGACACGGTGCCGGGCAGCGCCGCCCGCACCGGCGCCCCGGGGGACCCCAGCAGGTCCACCCCGCGGTGCCCCGGCCCCCACGGCTGCGCCGGCGGGTCGAAGCGAGCGACGACCTCGGGCACCGGGGCCAGCGGCCACACCCCCACCGGGTCGTCGGCAGCGCTCGCAGGAGCCGCCCCGAGGAGCAGCACGCAGGCCAGCGCGAGACCGCCGACGGCGGTCCGCAGCCGGCAGGGGATCGTGGGGGAGACGTCCGCGTGCACCATGTCCGCAAGGCTCGGCCGCGTCGGGTCCCGGCACGATCCGGCGGCGGGCGCGCGGGGGAGGAGCGGGCACGGACGACGGGCTGTGGGCGTCCGGCGGCTCGGATTGGTCGGGGGCCGGGGTCCTCACGTAGGCTGGGCGGCGCAATCGGTGTGACTACGCACGGATTGACTTCGCACGTCGGCAGACCACGACGGGCCCTGCTCCAGGGCCCGACCACCCGTGGGCGTCGGTCCTCGGTCCCGGGCAACCGGGTCGGACCTCGCGCCGGCGTCAGGGCGAACGGCACCCGCCGGATCGCACGAACTGAAAACGACCGGACTCCTCGCCGGTGGGCCCTCCTGCGCGAACAGGTGAAGGGCGCACACGACGGCGGTGGGCCCACACAGGAGAGAGAATCACCATGGCAGTCGTGACCATGCGCCAGCTCCTCGAGAGCGGCGTCCACTTCGGACACCAGACCCGTCGCTGGAACCCGAAGATGAAGCGCTTCATCATGACCGAGCGCAACGGCATCTACATCATCGACCTGCAGCAGTCGCTGGCCTACATCGACCGCAGCTACGCCTTCATCAAGGAGACCGTGGCCAAGGGCGGGACGATCATGTTCGTCGGCACCAAGAAGCAGGCCCAGGAGGCGATCGCCGAGCAGGCGACCCGCGTTGGCATGCCCTACGTCAACCAGCGCTGGCTGGGCGGCATGCTCACCAACTTCCAGACCGTGCACCAGCGGATCAACCGCCTCAAGGAGCTTGACGACGTCGACTTCGACAACGTCGCCGGCTCGGGCCGCACGAAGAAGGAGCTCCTGCAGATGAAGCGGGAGCGCGACAAGCTCGACAAGACCCTGGGCGGCATCCGCGAGATGGGCCGCGTCCCGTCCGCCGTCTGGATCGTCGACACCAAGAAGGAGCACCTCGCCGTCGAGGAGGCTCGCAAGCTCCGGATCCCGATCATCGGCATCCTGGACACCAACTGCGACCCCGACGAGGTCGACTTCCCGATCCCGGGCAACGACGACGCGATCCGCGCCGTCGGCCTGCTGACCCGCGTCGTCGCCGACGCCGTCGCCGAGGGCCTCATCGCCCGCTCCGGTGGCAAGGCCGAGGGCGAGACCGCCACGCCGGCCGAGCCGCTCGCCGAGTGGGAGCGCGAGCTCCTGACCGGTGACGCCGAGAAGGCCGCCGAGACCGCCACCGACGCCACCGACGCTGCCGCGTCGGAGGCCACCGGTGCCGCCTCCGAGGGTGCGGAGGCCGCCGAGGTCGCCGAGACCGCTGCCCCCGCCACCGAGGGTGCGGAGGCGACCGAGGTCGCCGACGAGGCGAAGGCCTGATCAAGCCGTACGACGCAGCGACCGCGGGCCGACGGCCCGCGGTCCGCTGCGCGTGTGGCCCGGCTCGCGAGGCCCGTCCGGTCGCCGAGCCGTACCGACTCCCCACCAGACGACACAGAGGGAAGACTCACCATGGCTAACATCTCCGCGGCCGACGTCAAGAAGCTCCGTGAGCTCTCCGGCGCCGGCATGATGGACTGCAAGAAGGCGCTCACCGAGGCCGAGGGCGACTTCGAGAAGGCCGTCGAGATCCTGCGCATCAAGGGCGGCAAGAAGATGGCCGAGCGCGCCGCCGAGCGCGAGGCCTCCGCCGGCCTGGTCGCCACCGCCGGTGGTGCTCTCGTCGAGCTCAACTGCGAGACCGACTTCGTCGCCAAGAACGACGCGTTCATCGCCGCCGCCGACCAGATCGCCGCCGTCGCGAACGAGAACAAGATCGGCGACGCCGAGGCCCTCAAGGCCGTCGAGCTCAACGGCAAGACCGTCGGCGAGGTCGTCAACGACCTGGCCGTCTCCATCGGCGAGAAGATCGAGCTCGGTCGCGTGACGTACTTCGACGGCAACGTCGTCACCTACATGCACCGTCGTGCCGCGGACCTGCCGCCGGCCGTCGGTGTCATCGTCGAGTACACCGGTGACGAGGCCGCCGCGCGCGCCGCCGCGATGCAGGTCGCCGCGATGCGCCCGAAGTACCTCACCCGTGACGAGGTCCCCGCGGACGTCGTCGCCAAGGAGCGCGAGATCGCCGAGGCCACCTCGCGCGAGGAGGGCAAGCCCGAGCAGGCGATCGCCAAGATCACCGAGGGTCGCCTCAACGGCTTCTTCAAGGACGTCGTCCTGCTGGAGCAGCCCTCCGTCGTGGAGAGCAAGAAGTCGGTCCAGGCGGTGCTGGCGGACTCCGGCACCGAGCTGACCCGCTTCGCCCGTTTCGAGGTCGGGGCCTGATCCACTAGGTTTCACCCCAGACGTCACGAGGAGGCCGGTCCCGCTTGATCCCCCACACACGAGGATCAGCGGACCGGCCTTCTTGCATCTCTCCCGCACTACCCCGATGAAGGGAACCCCTGCTGTGACTGGTTACCGCCGTGTCCTCCTCAAGCTGTCCGGAGAGGTCTTCGGTGGCGGACAGGTCGGCCTCGACCTCGATGTCATCAACGGCATCGCCGCCGAGATCGCCGACGTCGCCCGCTCCGGCACCCAGGTGGCGATCGTGGTCGGCGGCGGCAACTTCTTCCGGGGCGCCGAGCTCCAGCAGCGCGGCATGGAGCGCGCCCGCGCGGACTACATGGGCATGCTCGGCACGGTCATGAACTGCCTGGCGCTCCAGGACTTCATCGAGAAGAACGGCGTCGAGACCCGCGTCCAGACCGCCATCACGATGGGTCAGGTCGCGGAGCCCTACATCCCGCGCCGCTCGATCCGCCACCTCGAGAAGGGCCGTGTCGTGATCTTCGGCGCCGGGGCCGGCATGCCGTTCTTCTCCACCGACACGGTCGCGGCCCAGCGAGCGCTGGAGACCCGCTGCGAGGTCATCCTGATGGGCAAGCAGGGCGTGGACGGCGTCTACGACTCCGACCCCAAGACCAATCCCGGCGCGGTCAAGTTCGACACCCTCACCTACGACGAGTTCATGGCGCGCGACCTCAAGGTCGCCGACGCGACGGCCGTCAGCCTGGCCCGCGACAACAACGTCGACATGGTCTTCTTCAACCTCTCCACGCCCGGCACGATCGCCCGCGCGGTCTCGGGTGAGAAGATCGGTACGACGGTCTCGCGCGGCTGACGCGCCCCTCCTCCCGCGCACGGCCGCACCTCACCCCCACCGAGCAGCAGCGAACACACAGGAGCACCCCGTGATCAACGACATCCTCAACGAGGCCGACGCCAAGATGGGCAAGTCGGTGGAGTCCACCCGCGAGGAGTTCGCCGCGATCCGCGCGGGGCGTGCTCACCCGAACATGTTCAGCAAGATCGTGGTCGACTACTACGGCTCGCCGACCCCGATCCAGCAGCTCGCCTCCTTCACCGCCCCCGAGGCGCGCACCATCCTGGTCGCGCCGTTCGACCAGGGCGCGATGAAGAACATCGAGAAGGCGATCCGCGACTCCGACCTCGGCGTCAACCCCGCCGACGACGGCAAGGTGATCCGCTGCGTGTTCCCCGAGCTCACCGAGGAGCGCCGCAAGGAGTACATCAAGGTCGCCCGCGGCAAGGCCGAGGACGGCCGCGTGGCGGTGCGCAACCTGCGCCGCAACGCCAAGCAGCAGCTCGAGCGCCTGGAGAAGGACGGCGAGGTCGGCAAGGACGACGTCACCGGTGCCGAGAAGCGCCTCGACGGCCTGACCAAGAAGCACACCGACGCGATCGACGAGATGCTCAAGAACAAGGAGGCCGAGCTGATCGAGGTCTGAGACCTCGGCACTCGTCTGAACTTCATGCCACCCACCTCAGCGCAGCCCAAGGACCACGGCCGCGCCGGGCGTGACCTGCGCGCCGCCTTCGGCTCCGCGTTCGTCCTGCTCGGCGCCGTCGTCGCCTCCCTCATGGTCGAGAAGACCCTGTTCATGGTGATCGTCGCGATCGCCGTCGTGGTCGCGATCTGGGAGCTGCGCAAGGGCTTCCTCGCCAAGGACATCGACCTGCCCGAGCAGCCGATGATGGTCGGCGGCCTCGTGATGGTGGTGGTGGCGTACTTCTGGGGTGCCCCGGCGCTGGTCACGGCCACCGCCGTGACCGCGCTGGCGATCATGCTGTGGCTGCTGCGCCGCGGGATCGACGGCTACGTCAAGAACGCCACGGCCGCGGTCTTCACCGTCATCTACGTGCCGTTCCTCGGCTCGTTCGTGGCACTGATGCTCGCCGAGGGCGGCACCACCGGCGGCGGGTTCGACAACGACGGCGTCAAGGGCATCCTCGTCTTCGTGCTGGTCACGATCGCCTCGGACACCGGCGGGTACGCCGCGGGCGTGCTCTTCGGCAAGCACCCGATGGCCCCGGTCATCTCCCCGAAGAAGTCCTGGGAGGGCTTCGCCGGCTCCATCGTCTTCACCGTCGTGGCGGGCTGGGCGCTGGTCACCTACCTCCTCGAGGGCGACTGGTGGGTGGGCATCGCGCTCGGCCTGATCGCGGTGGTGATGGCGACCCTGGGCGACCTGTGCGAGTCGGTGATCAAGCGCGACCTCGGCATCAAGGACATGAGCCAGGTGATCCCGGGCCACGGCGGCCTGATGGACCGCCTCGACTCCCTGCTGGCCACGATCGCGCCGATCTGGCTGCTCCTGCACTACGCGGTCTTCTGATCCCGCGATGACCTTCTTCCTGGTCCGGCACGGACGGCCGCTGATCGACCCGGCCACGCCCGCGGCGTCCTGGGAGCTCGACCCGGCCGGCTTCGACGACGTCTGGGCGCTGCGTGAGCGGCTCCCGCAGGACGACGCCGAGTGGTTCACCTCCCCGGAGCCCAAGGCGGTCGCGACCTGCCAGCTGCTCACCGAAGGCGACGTCGGCATCCTCGACGGGCTGCGCGAGCAGGAGCGCGGCGCCGTGTGGGTCGAGGACCTCGAGGCGACGGTGCGGCGGGCGTTCGCCGACCCCGACGCCCCGGCCCACCCGGGCTGGGAGCCGCTCGCCGCGACCCGGGAGCGGCTGCTGGCCGCCGTACGACCGATCCGGCACGCCCACGCCGGCACCGACGTCGTGCTCGTCGGGCACGGCACCGCGTGGACCCTGCTCGCGGCCGAGCTGACCGGCTCCGCACCCGATCTCGACCGCTGGGCGCGCCTCGGCATGCCCGACGTGATCACCCTGCCCGAGCCGCTACGCTCGCTCCAGTGAGCACCGACGAACAGGCACCCCTGCAGCCGGAGCCAGCGGCGACCGGGCCCACCGAGCCTGTCGCGCCGGCCGAGCCCGCGGCGCCCGCCGAGCCAGCCCCGCCGGCCGGCAAGACCGGCTGGTGGCACCGCGACCACCCGACGTTCACCGCACTGGCAGGGTTCTTCACCGGCCTCGTGCTGGTCGTCGTCGTCCCGGGCACGTACGCCGCCCTGCTGCGGCTGGTGACCGACCAGGAGACCGCCGAGGAGCTGTTCCCGCTGGTGCTCCTCGCGCTGGCGGTCCCGGTGACGCTGGCGTTCGTGCCGCGGACCAAGCGCTTCGGGCGCTACCTGCTGCTCGGGATGCTCAGCACCGCGGTGGTGGTGCTGGGATCGGCGGCGCTGGTGCTCTGGATCCTCTACCGCGTCGAGGCCTGAGCGCCAGCACGCTCTGGGTTTCGTCCCTCACCACCGCGGTGGGAGAATCGGCCCCGATGTCTGAGACGCCCCCCGCCGCCGCCCCCTCCGGAGCCACCACGCTCCCGCTGGTCTTCGAGGAGCCCCGCGGCCGCAAGAAGCCGCCGCGCCACCTCGCCGACCTCGACCCCGCCGGTCGCAAGGCGCTGCTGGAGGAGCACGGCCTGCCCGGCTTCCGGGCCAAGCAGCTCTCGACCCACTACTTCGCCCGGCTCGTCGACGACCCGGAGCAGATGACCGACCTCCCCGCCGCCCAGCGCGCGGACCTGGTCGCGGCGCTGCTGCCCGACCTGATGACGCCGCTGCGCACCCTCGAGGCCGACAAGGGCACCACCCGCAAGACGCTGTGGAAGCTGTTCGACGGCGCGCTCGTCGAGTCCGTGCTGATGCGATACCCCGACCGGGCCACGATGTGCGTCTCCAGCCAGGCCGGCTGCGGCATGGCCTGCCCGTTCTGCGCCACCGGCCAGGGCGGCCTCCAGCGCAACATGTCCACCGCCGAGATCGTCGAGCAGGTCGTCGCCGGTGCCCGGGCGCTGGCCCGCGGCGAGGTCCCGGGCGGCCCGGGCCGGGTCTCCAACGTGGTCTTCATGGGCATGGGGGAGCCGCTCGCCAACTACAAGGCGGTCATCGGCACCATCCGGCGCCTCACCGACCCCTCGCCCGACGGCCTGGGCATGTCCGCGCGCGGTATCACCGTCTCCACCGTGGGCCTGGTCCCGCGGATCTACCAGCTCGCCGACGAGGGGATCCCGGTCACCCTCGCGCTGAGCCTGCACGCGCCCGACGACGAGCTGCGCAACGAGCTGGTGCCGATCAACACCCGCTTCTCGGTCGCCGAGACGGTCGAGGCGGCGTGGAACTACGCGCGCACGACCAAGCGCCGGGTCTCGATCGAGTACGCCATGATGCGCGGCATCAACGACCAGGGACACCGCGCCGACCTGCTCGGCGACGTGCTGCGGTCCTACGGCGACTGGGGCTGGGTGCACGTCAACCTGATCCCGCTGAACCCGACGCCGGGCTCGAAGTGGACCGCGTCGGACCCCGCCGACGAGCGCGAGTTCGTACGCCGCCTGGAGGCCAAGGGCATCCCCACGACGGTCCGCGACACCCGCGGCCGGGAGATCGACGGCGCCTGCGGGCAGCTGGCCGCCACCGAGGACTGAGGGTTCCTCAGGCGCCCGCGCGCAGGATCGCGGTCGCCTCCTCGACGGTGTCGACGAGGTGGACGTGGTCCTCCATCGCCCGGCCGCGCGCGAGCGCCCGCAGCAGCGGCCACGCCGGCAGCGTCGTGGTCCAGTACTCCCGCCCGAGCAGCACCATCGGCGCCAGCGAGGACTCGTCGGCGTAGTAGTTCTCGCAGGCGTCCTGGAAGACCTCCTGCACCGTGCCCCCGGCGCCGGGCAGGAACACGATCCCGGCGTCGCAGACCTCCAGCAGGATCGCCTCGCGGGTGGCGTTGCGGAAGTACTTCGCGACCGCCGTCGCGAACAGGTTGGGCGGCTCGTGGCCGTAGTGCCAGGTCGGGATGCCCAGCGAGTCGCCGCCCGGGGCCACCTCCGCGCGCACGGCCCGGGCGCTGGCGACCCACGCGTCGATCGAGGGCCGGTACGCCGGCACCGCGGACAGCCGCTCCACCGCCTCGTCGAGGCCCGTCGGGCCGGCCGCGGCGTACCAGGTGCCGAGGTTGGCCGCCTCCATCGCGCCGGGCCCACCGCCGGTGGCCACCGCGAGGCTGCTGCCGAGCACCTGGGCCAGGCGGGCGGCGTCGCGGTAGGTCGGGTCGCCGCGCCGGGCGGCGTGCCCGCCCATGACCCCCACGACCTGCCGCCGGGCCGCCCACGCCTGGAGCGCCTGGTCGATCGCGTGGTCGTGCAGCGCCTTGCGCAGCGCGGAGTCCGCCGTGGCGGGGCGCCGCGACCAGGCGTAGGCGCGCCCGTCGAAGGAGGCCGCCCAGGTCGGGGCGTCGTAGAGGTCCTCGACGCTGTACAGCGAGGTGCGGTCGAGGTCCAGGGCGCGGTCCGGCGTCGAGGTGGGCGGTGCGGGGAGCACGAGCGCCCCGGCCGCGCGTGCCCGCTCGGCCTCGCCCGGGGGCCAGGTGCAGCCCAGGAACGTCGCCCCGGCGAGCTTGCGCGTGCGCAGCTCCTCGGTGCGACCGGTCAGGTCGAGGCCGCGGACCCGCCACCCCGACAGCGAGCGCGCCCCCGCCGCCAGGCGCCGGTCGAGGTCGGCGAGGGAATCGACGTCGACGACGCGGCCGCGGTGCTGCTTCACCCTGCGAACCTAGCGGGCCAGACATCGCTGTACACCGGAGCCGAGCGGGAGTACAACGGTCTCCCCACCATCGCAGCGCACCCGGGGGTGCCATGACCACGACCGAGGCGACCGTGGCGCATGCGCACAAGCTGTCGATGCTGACGTTGACCGCGCTGGTCGTGGGCTCGATGGTCGGTGCGGGGGTGTTCTCGCTTCCCCGTCGCTTCGCGGCCGAGACCGGCGTGGCCGGCGCGTTGATCGCCTGGGTCATCGCCGGGTCCGGGATGCTCATGCTGGCGCTGGTGTTCCAGAACCTGGCGGTGCGCAAGCCACAGCTCGACGCGGGGGTGTACGCCTACGCGAAGGCCGGCTTCGGGGAGTACCTGGGCTTCTTCTCCGCGTTCGGCTACTGGGCCAGCTCCTGCGTGGGCAACGTGACCTACTGGGTGCTGATCATGTCGACGATCGGGGCGGTCGTGCCGGGCCTCGGCGACGGCGACACCCTGCTCGCCGCGGCCATCAGCTCGGTCGGCGTCTGGGTGTTCTACCTGCTGATCCGGCGTGGGGTTCGCGAGGCGGCGGCCATCAACCGGGTCGTGACCGTGGCCAAGGTGGTCCCGATCCTGGTCTTCATGGTGCTGGCGCTGTTCGTCCTGGACCCGGCGGTCTTCGCCGACAACTGGTCCGGCCACGGCGACCTGGGCTCGCTGCCGGACCAGGTGCGCGGGACCATGCTGGCCACCGTCTTCGTCTTCCTCGGCGTCGAGGGCGCCAGCGTCTACTCCCGTCACGCGCGCCGACGCGAGGACGTCGGGCGCGCGACCGTGCTGGGGTTCGTGATGGTGCTGTCGATCTTCGCCTCGGTCACGATCGTGTCCTACGGCGTCATGCCGGCGGCGGAGATCGCCGAGCTGCGCCAGCCGTCGATGGCCGGGGTGCTGGAGGAGGCGGTCGGGGAGTGGGGCAAGGTCTTCATCAGCGTGGGCCTGCTCGTCTCGGTCCTGGGCGCCTACCTGGCCTGGACGCTGATGGCGGCGGAGGTCCTCTACGTCGCCGCCGCCGACCACGACATGCCGCGGTTCCTCGGTCGGACCAACGCCGCGGACGTGCCGGGCCCGGCGCTGTTGATGACCACGGTGCTCGTGCAGGTGGTGCTGGTGGTCACGATGTTCTCCGAGGACGCCTTCAACTTCGCGCTCGACCTGACCGCGGCCCTCTCCCTCATCCCGCTGCTGCTCGCGGCGGCGTACGCACTCAAGCTCGCGGTCACCCGGGAGACCTACGCGGATCGGCCCGAGGGCCACACGCGCGAGTACGTCGTCGCGGCGCTCGCGACGCTCTACCTCACCTTCCTGCTGTGGGCGGCCGGGCTGGACCTGTTGCTGCTGTCCTTCATCATCTACGCCTGCGCCACGGTCCTGTTCGTGATGACGCGGCGCGAGCAGGGCCGCCGGCTGTTCTCATCCGGGGAGCTGGTGATCTTCGCGCTCTCGATCCTCGGCGCCGGCGTCGGTGTCGCGGGGCTGGTGACGGGCTGGATCGAGCTGTGAACCACCCCGAGCTCCTCTGATGAAAGGGCCCACCGTGAATCCCACGACGACATCCGCCCCCGCCGGCGACCCGACGCTCACCACCGGGGCGGCGTCCTACGGCGTGCACTCCGAGGTCGGGCGCCTGCGCAAGGTCATGGTGTGCCGTCCGGGGCTGGCCCACCGGCGCCTGACCCCGACGAACTCCGACGACCTGCTCTTCGACGACGTGCTGTGGGTCGAGAACGCCCAGCGGGACCACGCCGCGTTCGTCGCCGACCTGACCACCCGCGGCGTCGAGGTCGTCGAGCTGCACGACGTACTCGCCCAGACACTGGCGGTTCCCGGGGCCCGGGACTGGGTCCTGGACCGCAAGGTGACCGCGAACCAGGTCGGGCTGGGCCTGGTGGACGGCACCCGCGGGTTCCTCGATCAGCTCGACACGGCTCGGCTGGCCGAGCTGCTCATCGGCGGTCTGGCGACCAGTGACCTGCCCGAGGACTTCCGCTCCGGGTACGTCGCGTTGGCGCGGGAGGCGATCGGGGCGCGCGACTACCTGATGCCGCCGCTCCCCAACACCCTCTACACCCGTGACACGACGTGCTGGCTCTACGGCGGGGTGACCCTGAACCCGCTCTACTGGCCGGCGCGGCACGACGAGACGCTGCTCTACCAGGCGATCTACGGCTTCCATCCGGACTTCGTGGGCTCCACCGTCTGGTGGGGCGATGCGGACCGGGACTGGGGACAGGCGACGTTCGAGGGCGGCGACGTCATGCCGGTCGGTGACGGCGTGGTGCTGATGGGCATGAGTGAGCGGACCTCGCGCCAGGCGATCACGCAGGTCGCTGCGGCGCTGTTCGCGTCGGGTGCGGCGCGGCAGGTGGTGGTCGCCGGGATGCCGAAGCTGCGCGCGGCGATGCACCTGGACACCGTGTTCACCTTCGTCGATCGCGACGTGGTGACGCTCTACCCGGCGATCGTGGACGCCATCCACACCTTCTCGCTCCGGCCCTCGGACCGGGCGCCGGGTGTGGAGGTCGTCGACGAGGGGGAGGCCCGGTTCGTCGACGTCGTGGCGCGGGCGATGGGTCTGCCCGCGCTACGGGTGATCGAGACCGGCGGCGACGTGTACGCGTCCGAGCGCCAGCAGTGGGACTCCGGCAACAACGCGGTCGCGCTCGAGCCGGGGGTGGTCTTCACCTATGACCGCAACACCCAGACCAACGCGTTGCTGCGTGCGGCCGGGATCGAGGTGCTCACGATCGTGGGGGCCGAGCTCGGCCGCGGTCGCGGTGGCGGGCACTGCATGACCTGCCCGATCATCCGGGACCCGATCGAGCCGTGAGCGCCGGGACAGCGCTCCCGGACGCTCAGTACGCGTGGGCCATCAGCTCGGCGAACAGCGCCTGCTCGTCGACCTCCAGCCCGCGGGCGCGGAACCAGGTGCAGATGTTGGTGCAGTCGCGCAGCAGGAAGTCCGGGCCCTGGAGGTTGCCGACCAGGTCCACGGTCTGCGGCACGTCGATGATCACGACGCGCTCGCCGGCGGCCAGCACGTTGTAGGCGGACAGGTCGCCGTGCACGATCCCGTGGGCGGTCATGGTGACCAGCGCGACGCGCAGCTGCTCGAACCAGTCCGCGGCCTGCTCCACGCACGGGCGGGTCTGGGCCAGGCGCGGGGCGCTGCGGGGTCCGTCGCCGTCGTCGACGGTGATCCACTCCATCAGGATCTCGGTGCCGTCGACCTGCACGGGGTAGGGGACCGGCAGGCCGAGGGTCCACAGCCGCCGCAGCGCCTCCCACTCCGAGGCGGCCCACTCGCCGGCGGCGACCTGGCGACCGAAGGTGCTCTTGCGCGCGATCGCGCGGCGGTCGCGGGAGCGGCGGGTCGTGCGTCCCTCGGTGTACGTCGCGGCGCGGTGGAAGGTGCGGTGCTCGGGCGCGCGGTAGCGCTTCGCGGCCATCACCACCCCGACGTCGGGCTCGCGCGGGTCGGCCCGCTCGAGCAGGAAGACGTCCGCCTCCTTGCCGGTCTTGAGGATGCCGAGGTCGGTGTCGACGGCGCCCTGGGAGGTCACCACCCAGCCGGGGCGCGGCTCGGGCCCGCGGGCGAGCGCCTCCACGGCGTACCAGGTGGACCAGCGGCGGCCGGGGCCCGTCGGGTCGTCGTACGCCTGGAAGTCGCAGACGAAGGACGGGTCGAGGGCGGGGGGAACGGGGGTGGACGGGTCAGGTGCGAAGTCCTGGGGCATGACGAGGGGTGCTCCGTGTGCTCGAGGGGAGGCCGGTGGCCGGGACGGCGGTGGGTGCGCCGGTGACAGTCGTGGTCATGTCACGCTCCTCTCGCGGTGAGCCCCTCGTGGGCCCGCTCGCCGCCAGCATGGTCGGCGCGGGCCGGCGCGGGCAACCGGTTTTGCGCCGCCTCAGGCGGCCCGGGTGCCCGAGGCCACCGCGCGGTCGGCCACCCGGTCCCAGCTGTCGTCGATGTGCACGACCGCGCGCCCGAGGCGCTGGAACAGGCTGGCCGCGATCGCGGCGGTGCGCCCGGAGCGGCAGTGCACCCAGATCTCGCCGGAGGGCAGGGTGGGACCGATCCGCTCGACGTCGTGGAGTGGGACGTGCACCGCGCCGGGCAGGTGCGCCCGCTCGTGCTCGTCGGCCTCGCGCACGTCGACCAGCACCCGGCGATGCGTGGGGTCTGCGGCCAGGTAGTCGGCCCACTCGACGCGGCGATAGCTGGCCGGGGGCGGCTCGGGCGACAGCACGTGGGTGCCGACGCCCTCGATCCCGATCCGGGCCAGGTCGCGCAGGGCCGGCTCGAGGAGGTCGGGGGAGTCGCTGAGCAGCACGATGTCGTCGTGCCAGGGCACCAGCCAGCCGACGTACGTCGCGAAGTCGGCCGACCACTCGACGTTCACGGTGCCGGGCACGTGCGCCTCGGCGTACCGCTGTCGATCCCGCAGGTCGATGACCCAGGAGCCGCACAGCACGGCATCGGTCACGTCGTCGGCGGTGACCCGGCGGGCGGGGGCGGCATCGCGGCGGTCTTCGAGGCTCATGGTCCCTCCCACGGTGCTGGATGAGCGGTGCTAGATAAAGTCCACTGACTTAGTCTTGTTATACACGCTCCGACCCGTCGCGACCAGCGGTCCGCGGGAGTACGTTGAGGAGATGCCCACTCCCGTGCTTCGCCGGCTCGCCGCGCTGGTGGCCCCGGCCCTGCTGATCCCGCCGCTGCTCGCCGGCCCGTCCGTGGCGCTGGTCGCGGACCCGGTGCCGGGTGCGGCGGGCATCGGCGACCCCTACTTCCCGCTGGACGGCAACGGCGGGATCGACGTGCGTCACTACGACGTGCGCGTCGCCTACGACTTCGACAGCGGGATGCTGCGGGGGCACACCGACGTGCGCCTGGAGGCCACCCGGTCGCTGTCCAGCTTCCACCTCGACCTGCTGGTGCCGGTGCGCTCGGTGCGGATCGACGGACGCCCGGCGCGCGTCGAGCGCCCGCGGCCCCACGAGCTGAAGATCACCCCGCGCCGCCCGCTCGCCGAGGGGCGGGTGGTGACCGTGGAGGTCCGCTACGCGGGTCGCCCGGGGCCGGTGTCCTACGCCGGTGAGAGCAACTGGCTCGCCGACGCCGAGGAGGTGGTCACGATGAACCAGCCGCACATGGCGCCGTGGTGGTTCCCCGCCAACGACCACCCGCTCGACAAGGCCACGATGGACGTGCGGGTGACGGTGCCGCGCCACAAGCAGGTCGTCTCCAACGGGACGCTCGTCGACCGGCGGGTCCACGGGGCGCGCGCGACGACGCACTGGCGCTCGGCGGACCCGATGGCGCCCTACCTCGCGTTCTTCGCGGCCGGGCGGTACGCCGTGGCACGCGGCGTACACGACGGTCTGCCGTGGTACGTCGCGGTGTCGAAGGAGCTGCCCCGGCCGGTCGCCCGGCGCGCGATGCGGCTGATGAAGCGGACCCCGGCGATCACCGAGTGGACCGAGACGGTGCTCGGCGACTACCCGTTCGAGAGCACCGGCGGGCTCACGACCTCGCTGCGCCCGGGCTTCGCGCTGGAGAACCAGACCCGCCCGACGTACCCGGTCCTGCAGACCGAGCGGGTGGTGACGGTGGTCCACGAGATCGCCCACCAGTGGTTCGGGGACTCCGTGGCGCTCGCCCGGTGGCGCGACATCTGGCTCAACGAGGGTGCGGCGACGTTCATGGAGAAGCTGTGGACCGAGAAGCACGGTGGTCGCGACGGGCAGGACTGGCTGGTCGAGCAGCGTGACGCCCTGGTGGGCGAGCCGAGCTTCTGGCAGGTGCAGGTCGACGACCCGGGCCCGAAGCGGATCTTCTCCACGCCCGTCTACCTGCGCGGGGGGATGGCCCTCCAGGCGCTGCGGCACCGCATCGGTGACGACGACTTCCGCGACCTCCTGCGCACCTGGGTGCAGGACCGCGAGGACGGCCACGGCACCACCGAGGAGTTCATCGCGCTCGCCGAGGACGTCAGTGGCGAGGACCTCGACGCCTTCTTCGAGGCCTGGCTGCGCGCCCCGCGCCCGCCGGCGAAGACGGCCGCCAACGGCTTCTGAGCCCGAGCCGGCAGACGGGCGGGAGTGGGATCCAGGTCGCTGATCCGGGAGGGTCCCCGCCGTACCGTCGGAGCCAGGCGGCACGATGGGCCCCGATGACGACGCACACGCCGGCCGAGGTCCTCTCCCGGGTCTTCGGCTACGACGCCTTCCGGGGAGACCAGGCCCAGATCATCGACACCGTCGTCGCGGGCGGGGACGCGCTGGTGCTGATGCCCACCGGTGGCGGCAAGTCGCTGTGCTACCAGATCCCGGCGCTGGTGCGGCCCGGCACGGGGATCGTCATCTCCCCGCTCATCGCGCTGATGCAGGACCAGGTCGACGCGCTGGAGGCGCTCGGCGTCCGCGCGTCGTTCCTGAACTCCACGCAGTCGGCCGAGGAGCGCCGGTCGGTCGAGGCGGCGTACGTCGCGGGGGAGCTCGACCTGCTCTACCTGGCCCCCGAGCGGCTCTCGGTGCCCTCGACCGTGGCGCTGCTGGAGCGCGGCACGATCTCGCTGTTCGCGATCGACGAGGCGCACTGCGTGTCGTCGTGGGGCCACGACTTCCGGCCCGACTACCTGGCGCTCGCGATGCTGGGGGAGCGGTGGCCCGAGGTGCCCCGGATCGCGCTGACCGCGACCGCCACCGAGGCGACCCGGGCCGACATCGTGGCCCGGCTCGGCCTCGGCGGGGCGCGGGTGTTCGTGTCGTCGTTCGACCGGCCCAACATCGAGTACCGCATCGTGGCCAAGGACAACCCACGCCAGCAGCTGCTGGAGCTGCTGCGCACCGAGCACGCCGGGGACTCGGGCATCGTCTACTGCCTGTCGCGGCGCTCGGTGGAGGAGGCCGCGCAGTTCCTCTCCCGCAACGGGATCCCGGCGCTGCCCTACCACGCCGGCATGGACGCCCGGCAGCGCGCGGAGCACCAGTCCCGCTTCCTGCGCGAGCCCGGGCTGGTCATCTGCGCGACCATCGCCTTCGGGATGGGCATCGACAAGCCCGACGTGCGGTTCGTCGCGCACCTCGACCTGCCGAAGTCGGTCGAGGGCTACTACCAGGAGACCGGCCGCGCGGGGCGCGACGGCAACCCGGCCACGGCCTGGCTGGCCTACGGGCTCGCCGACGTCGTGCAGCAGCGCAAGATGGTGCAGACCTCCGACGGCGACGCCGCCCACAAGCGCCGCCTCGGGGCCAACCTCGACGCGATGCTCGCCCTCTGCGAGACCGTGGAGTGCCGCCGCGGGCAGCTGCTGGCCTACTTCGGCCAGCCCGGCGGCTCGGCCTGCGGCAACTGCGACACGTGCACGGCGCCGCCGGAGACCTGGGACGGCACCGTCGCCGCCCAGAAGTTCCTCTCCGCGATCGTCCGCCTCGCCCAGCGCCGCCAGCGCTACGGCGCCGGCCACGTCATCGACATCCTGCTCGGCAAGACCAACGAGCGGATCGTCAACCTCGACCACACCTCGCTGAGCGTCTACGGCATCGGCACCGAGCTCGACGAGAGGCAGTGGCGCGGCGTCGTACGACAGCTCCTCGCGCAGCGGCTGCTGACCGTGGGCGACGACGGCTACGGGACGCTCGAGCTCACCGAGGACTCCTCCGCCGTGCTGCGTGGCGAGCGCGAGGTGCGCCTGCGCCACGAGGTCGCGCCGTCCTCGACCCACCGCTCGCGGTCGTCCTCGCGGAAGGCCAAGCCCGACGACGTACCACTCGACGCGGCGGGGGAGCAGCTCTTCGAGCAGCTCCGCGCCTGGCGCGCCGCGACCGCCAAGGAGGCCGGCCTCCCGGCGTACGTCGTGTTCCACGACGCCACGCTGCGCCAGATCGCGGCCGTGCGTCCCACGGTCCGTGAGCAGCTCGCCGGGATCTCCGGGCTGGGTGCCGCCAAGCTCGAGAAGTACGGCGAGGCGCTGCTTGGCGTCACTGCGGGTTAGGCCTGGCCTAGTCGCGGTACAGCGGCACGTCCTCGCCGTAGCGCACCTTTCGGACCGCCCCGGGTAGCGCCCGTGCCAGGGCGCGGGCGGCCTCGACCGAGCAGCCCACGGTGAACTCGATCTCCTCGTCGACCTCGCAGGCCAGGCACCACGCCTGGTCCTCGGGCCAGACGAGGTGAGGTGCTGCAAGCTGGTCCTGAGCGGAGCCGTACCACGCCAGCGCCGGCGCGTCCCTGAGCTCGCTGACGGGACCGGTGAAGAGCAGCATCCGTCGATGCGGGATCGCCACGCGCGGGGCCTCGGGGATCCGCCCCCGACTCGTCCAGCCCTCCCAGATCGCGGCGTAGCCGCTCTGGGGCGTCGTCGTGTGACCCGCCAAGGTCGCGAGTGCTGTGCGCACGGCAGGCTCTTCGCCGTCCTGGTCGGCGTCGTCAGCGAAGGCGATCCGCACGTAGACGTCGAAGCCGGGTGGGCCGTAGCGAACGAGGTCCCACCAACCGACGTCGGAGCGACGCAGCCATCGGGCCGGGTCCGCTGTCGTTGCCGCTCTGACCTTCGACATGCGCCCAGTCTGGGGCAGCCACGGTGGAACGGGCGCACTTCGGGCCCCAGAGCGGCAACCACGTCGGCAGTGCACAGATGGGGTAAACCCCTCGACCTCGAACGCACGTTCGACTAGACTTGACAGTGTCATCCCGCAGCTCTCGGAGGCTCGCATGGCTCACCCGATCCGCCTCGCCGCCCGCGAGATCGAGGTTGCGCTGAAGTCCGTCGCCGACGTCAACCCGGCCTTCATGACCACCCCTGACAAGGCGGCCGCGCTGGTGGAGCTCGCCGCGGTGGAGGCCCGGGTGGCGGAGCTGCGGCTGCGGGTCACCGCCGACGCCGGCGACGTCGCCGACGAGTCGGGCGCGCGGGACGCAGGGGCGTGGGCCGCGGTCGCCACGCACCGGCGCCGCGGCGACTGCGCCGCCGAGCTCCGGCTCGCCCTGGCGCTCGAGGACCGGCCGGTGCTGGCGGGTGCGCTGCGCGACGGACGGGCCAACCTCGACCAGGCGCACGTCATCGCCGCCGCTCTGGCCAAGCTGCCGAGCGAGGTGTCCGCGGAGATGGTCGACCAGGCCGAGGCCGTGCTGGTGGAGTACGCCGACCGCTTCGACCCCACCGAGCTGAGCCGCCTGGGCCGCCGGATCCTCGACGTGATCGCGCCCGAGATCGCGGAGGCCGCCGAGGCCCGCCGCCTGGCCGACCTCGAGGCGTCCGCCCGTCGGCGCATGCGCCTGCGGTTCCGCGCCCTCGGTGACGGCACGACCCGGATCAGCGGGTTGATCCCCGACGAGCACGCTGCCCGGCTCGCGACCTACCTGCACGCCTTCACCAACCCCCGCCGCGACGACGCCGCCTCCCCGTCCCCGGAGGCCACGCAGGCGCCGCGCGAGCCGTACGGCCGTCGCGCCGCTCAGGCGTTCTGCCAGCTGCTGGAGACCCTCGACCCGACCCGCCTGCCGATCCACGGCGGCGACGCCACCACGCTGATGGTGACCATGTCGTTGGCCTCGCTGCGCGCCGAGCTCGCCACCGCGACGCTGGGCAACCCCGCCCCGGGCGACTCCCACGACCGGATCACCGCCGAGGAGGCCCGCCGCCTCGCCTGCACCGCCCAGATCGTCCCCGCGGTGCTCGGCGGCAAGGGCGAGGTCCTCGACCTCGGCCGCTCCCAACGCCTCTTCACCCGCGCCCAGCGCCGCGCCATGGCCCTCCGCGACGGCGAGTGCCGCGCCGAGGGCTGCCACATTCCGGCACCGTGGTGCGAAGCCCACCACGCCGGCGATCCCTGGGCGGCCGGCGGCCGCACCGACCTCGCCGACGGGCTGCTCCTCTGCTCCCACCATCATCACCGGGCACACGACCCGCGGTTCGCAGCCGATCGGTTGGCCGATGGGGGAGTCAGGTTCCATCGGCGGACGTAGGTCGGCGGGGGCGGTGCTCAGCAGTAACAGGACGCACTCGGAATGTCGTAAGTGAAGGGCGCGGGCCGGTTCGAGCATGAGGCGCTAGAGCCGGATCTGCTTCACGAACAGGTGACAGGCGGGGTTAGCCCGACTGGGTCGCTTCCGGTGTCATGATCAGCTCGGATTCGATGGTGATGAGTGGCCGGCGCTAGCCGCATAGATCCGCCAGTCCCACCAGCGCCCAATCCCCCACGCAGGGCTGACTCGTCGGGGAATCCGCGCCCAACCGTCCGTCCAGCGTGAGAGGGTTCCCGCGAACGGTCGCCGCACCCGGGGGACCCTGTAGGAGGTTGACTTGAAGTCAGAGATCCGTGATAGCACGATCACGGCCCTGTCGGAGCGTGTGCGCAAGCGGGGATATGCGAAGTACCTCTCCGGCATGCGCCTCGTGAAGCTCCGTGGGTTTGCGGATGTCGAGGTGCGGTTCGACTTCCCGGTAACGGCGCTCATCGGCCCAAACGGCGCGGGAAAGACGACCATTCTCGGCGCGGCCGGTCTTATCTACGACTCCGTCCTGCCCCGACGGTTCTTCGCGAAGAGCGGTGCTTACGACGGGTCCATGCGTGGTTGGAAGATCGAGTACGAGCTGATCGACCGCGATCGGCAGGGGTCACCTTCGTTCAACCGGACCGCGAGCTACCTTCAGGCCAAGTGGAATCGCGACGCGGTCGAGCGCGTGGTGGTCATCTCGGGTATCAGTCGGACGCTGCCCGCGAGCGAACGGAAGGACCTGTACCGGTTCATCAAGGGCGACTTCACCGGCGCGCGCGAGGTTACCTTCTCGCAGGATGTCGTGGACGCCGTGGAAAACATCCTTGGCAAGGCGGCCGCCAACTATCTTCAGGTCGACGCCGACACCGCGGGCAAGAATTCGATCTACGCCGTGCGCGGTAGCACCGACGAGGAGGATAGCTACAGTGAGTTTCACTTCGGTGCAGGCGAAGCCAGCATTATTCGCATCGTGACCCGCATCGAGGGCGCGCCAGACAACTCGCTGTTGCTCATCGAGGAGATCGAGAACGGGCTACACCCCGTTGCGACGCGCCGCCTTGTGGAGTACCTGATCGACGTCGCCCGGCGGAAGTCGTGCCAAGTCATCTTTACTACCCACTCCAACGACGCCCTCGCTCCGCTGCCGACCGAGGCTGTGTGGTCGGCATACCGCGGCCGGGTGACCCAGGGAAAGCTTGATGTCGCCGCACTCCGCACGCTGACGGGACAGGTCGAGGCGCAGATGGCCGTGTTTACCGAAGACGACTTCGCGGCCATGTTGGCGGAGGTCACGCTGCGTTCGTACTGCCAGGCCAAGAACTACGAGTTGGCCGGCATCGAGATTCATAGCTTGGGCGGCGCTTCCCCTGCACGGGACCACACGCGGTTCCACAACAAGAACCCGGTCCGCAAATTCCGAGCAGTAGCGCTCCTCGACGGCGACAAGCGCGCCGAGGACGGCTACGCCGCCGAACAGATCACCGACACGGCCGACACCGACGAGACCTCCGCTACCGGTCGGTCGGACATTGCCTACGCTCCCGCCGACGGCCACCCGGAAGCCGCGGTGTTCGAGGACATCCACGACAGTCTCGACACAATTGGCAACCTGCTGGGCAAGCTCACCATCGCCCTTCAGCTCGACACGCCGATGCAGTCACGTGTCCGAGCCTCGATCGAGGATCGTCGTCGTACCAACCGCGACATCCATGTCATATTTGCCCAGATCGGGGAGGACCTGGACTTCCTCTCCGAATCGCTTGTCCAGCGGGCGTTCATCAGCACGTGGGCCAACACCTTCCCCGAGAAGGTGGCAGAGATCTGGGACCCGTGCGCCGACCTGTTCATCGCGAAGTCGTCGTAAACCAGGACGCACGAAGGTCCCGGCAAGCGTGGTTTGGCTCTTCATGGTGCCGAGGGGGACAGTCCGCCCGACTAGCCCGTGAAAGGGGAGCCTCCCGTCTCCGGTCGGCGGCTCCACTCTCGGGTCTAGGGGGAGAGGTTCTCCAGACCACCGGCGAACAGTCGGGGATCGGGCGAAAACGCGACGTGAACACTCGTGGTCTACCCGTCGACGACGGTGAAAGAGATCAGTGCGGAGTCGACCGCGGGGGAAGAGAGAGGCGGTTCATCGCTCAATGCACGCCCTCCCGGGGCGCTGCCCGAGCCCCCCCGCTGCAACCAGGGAATGGATTGGGGTACTGGAACTGGCCCGGTGCCGGCAAGGACATGGCGCCGCGGGTGCATGTGTCATCCGTCGACGCTCGAACTGGTTGCCGCAACGTCACTACGAGATCGCCGACCATTTAGGTCGGCGGCGATGTGCTCGTGATATCTGTCGGCGGCGGGACGTACCGCGACTTCTTTACGGGGCTGGAGACTCGGACGCCTCCGCATCGGCCGATGGGGACGCGGGCGATCGGTCGCTCCCGACGCTCGCAAGCGCAAGTGCCAAGAAGAAGCCGCTTAATAGTCCGAGCCCCCCTGCAAGTCGGCTGGTGTCCTCTGTGGGCCATGCGAAGGCAATTGCGAGATTCATGAGGGTGAATCCGCCAAAGGCTCCTGCGAACGGTCCCATGCGCATCAAGTTGTCGGTTGCGCTCCCGCGCATCCTACTGAGCCGAGCGAGTTGACTGTGCCATCGTTGGATCAGTTCGGCTCCGCGATCGCGATCAGTGAAAGGAACGATGGCGATCGAGATGACTGCGAAAGTACTCACAAGCGCAGTCGTGAAATCGACGACAAATGCGAGCGTCTCCGGACGAAGTAGATGCCAGAGAATGCTGACCGAAGCGCCTACGCCGAGCCCGCAGAGCATGGGCTTGCTGTTGACGCGAACTACTCTGGAGGTATCAGGCATGCGTGCAGTATCGCGTAAATGGAGCGACTAGGATGCTTTGTCCTCAAACTCGTTAAAACGCCGGTGACGTACGCGTGAGGACTTGGGCGTCGTGATGGCCGTGTGCCCGGTCGTACTGCTCTGCGGGGCACGGGTCGGCGTGTCTAGCCAGGATCGGGCGTCGCGTGGAGACGGCGATGTCAGAGCCTTCCTCGGACCCGGCGCGCGGCGGATCGCCTGGACGGTCGCCTCCCACGGGACGTGGAGGCAGCAGCGTTTCGCGGGTTTCGTCTCGATCCATCGCCACGGGTCGCGTACGGCGTCCTCCGGCGTGCGGATCACGCCCGACAGGCGGGGGTAGGCGGCATGGCGGGAACCCCACCGACACCCGTTGCGTCCAGGTCAGCTTGAGCTGGAGGCGAAGAGCTCCCGCAACTCGGTCTCGTCCAGATCCTGCGCCTTTCGCGCATGAAGCGCCACGTCGGCCTTGAGCGAGTTGCCGCGTAGGGAGGCTCGGCAGAAGACCTGCTTGCCTTCTGCTTCGGCTCTGCTGACAAGAGGCATGAGATTCGCGGTCTGCGTTGGCGAAAGCACGCCTACCTGCTGCCCATCAATGTCGACGGCAACAACCTCTACGGACGAGCGCGGGCGCTGCTCGATAGTGGATCGAAGCGACGCTGCAACCACCGTTTCGCTCCCGTAGCGGTCAAGAAGGTCGACCAGGTGGTCCATGTGCTGCTCTTCCTTGGTGACCTGGATAGTCGACCCCGGCGGAAGGCTGACGCAGTCCGGCCCGAACGGGTTGGGGCATTGAAGCTGCTCCGGTGCTGGCAAGGAGATGGTGACGCGGGCCCACGTGTCCCCCCTCGCTGCGCGGAGCCATTGCCGCGACGTCACTACGAGCTCGCCGCCAGGAAGGTCGGCGATGTGCTGGTGGTACGTCCTGGCGTCGGGACCCTCCATGTAGCCGACGTGAAGTCCATCGACGAACACGGCGACAGCCTTGTCGTCGTGGGGATTGCCCGCATCTGGAACCAGGACGGCCGGCAGGCGGATCTCGGTGCCCTCCTCCGACAGCGTCGCGTGGCGGGCGAACAGAGCGCGGAGATTCTCGGCTCGATACCACTCGCCGGCCACTTCAAGTTGCTGTGTGCGAGGGGACCACGCCTTCTGCCCGCGGCCGGTCGGCGGGCGAGGAATGTGGTCCGTGGTCGTCTTCCGTCTGACTCGACGGAGTTCTGGAGTGTCATGTGTACGACCGAAATCCCGCTGGACAGAGCGGTCGATCTCAGCGCGAGAATGGGAGTCGCGATCCGGAGGGCTCAGTCTATTAGCGGCAGGCGAGGTTCGCCGCGCTGTCTCTGGAAGGTGCTGCGACTGAGTGTGATTGCGCCTGCTGCGCAAGACCGCCCAAATCACGACGAGAACAAGCAGTACGCCAAGCACGATCCCCATGGGAATGATCGTGCCTGAGGACGTAGGTGGGCGTACGCGGTTTCGCTCACCCCGCCAGCGACGGGACCCAGGACGAACGGCGGTCGCATGGTCTTCGCAGCTCCGGTGCGTCACCGTAAGGCGTTGGCACGGCGGGCACTGGCCGCGGGCATGCCACGGCACACCACGCTACGAACTCGTTCGCTGGGTTCGCCTGCGTCAGCCCCGGTTCAGACCACCGCCGACGCGTCGTACACCCAACTCGTATCAGCGGAAGCGAGCGACTCGACCCACGACGCGGGGGCGTGGTTCATGATCGCGGCGTAGTCCCAGTAGTCCTTCCACAGGCACACCCGGCCGTCGCGGACGCGGTGGACGGTGGCGAAGGGGAGGGTGAGGACCTCGCCGGTGGCGAAGGTCCAGGTCTCGGAGTGCTCGTACATCACGTTGCCGGCGGCGTCGGCGACGAGCAGTCCGTCGTGGTTCTCATAGGCCGCGAGCTCGCCCCACCCGACCTTGAGCCGCTTGGCGATGTCGTCGGGGCCGCGGGCGGACAGCGTCGGGCCGAGGGGCATGTCCATGTAGACGCAGTCCTCGGTGACCCACTCGGCGAGGCCGTCGTAGTCGCGCGCCGACAGCGTGCGCCACAGGCCGCGCACGGCCTCCTCGGGCGTGCGGGTCACGACGCGACGTCCTCGGCGGTACGACGGGTGGCGGCGAGCGGCTCGCGCGACTCCTCGCCGGCGCGCAGGAAGCGGCCGGTGCGCTCGCTGCGGAGGGCGTCGGTCGGGGCGCCGTCGCGCCAGACCGCGCGGCCGCCCACCATCACCAGCGGGACCGTGGCGTCGTTGCGGTTCACCATCCGGGAGAGTCCGCCGTACTGCTCGACCGGGGCCTCGACGTACTCCTCGAGGGAGGCGTCGAGGCGGGTCGGGTCGATGAGCACCAGGTCGGCACGGTCGCCCTCGCGCAGGTGGCCGGCGTCGAGGGCGTACCAGTCGGCGAGCTCTCCGGTGAGCCGGTGCACGGCCTGCTCCATGGTCAGGAACGGCCGCCCGGCTTGCTCGGCGTCGCGGGCGTGCTTGAGCAGCCGCAGCCCGAAGTTGTAGAAGGACATGTTGCGCAGGTGCGCGCCGGCGTCGGAGAAGCCCATCTGCACGCTCGGGGTCTGGGCGAGCTTGCGCAGCACGTCGGGGCGGTGGTTGGAGATCGTGGTGCGCCAGCGCACCGCGGTGCCGTGCTCGAGGACGAGGTCCAGGAACGCATCGACCGGGTGCTGGCCGCCGCGCTCCACCCCGACCTGGCCGAAGGACTTCCCGATGACCGAGGCATCGGGGCAGGCCACGATCTCGGCGTCGAAGAAGTCGCGGTGCCAGACGCGGGGGCCGTACTTGGACTCGTAGTCCTTGCGGAAGCGGGCCCGGTACGCCGGGTCGCGCATGAGCTCGTCGCGGGCGAGCTTCTCCTGCAGGTGCAGGGCCGCTGCGCCGGAGCCGAACTCCTCGAAGATCACCAGGTCGATGCCGTCGGCGTACACCTCGAACGGCACCGGGAGGTGCTGCCAGCGGAAGTCGGCGCCGAGGCGGTTCACGGTCCCGGCGAGCAGGCGCATCAGGTGGATGATGAACGGGATCGCCTTGATGTCGGCGGCGGAGAGCAGGCTGGTGCGCAACGGCTTGCCGCGCAGGCCGATCGAGCCGAGCGCCTGGGTCACGATCGTGTGCGGGTGCGAGGCATCGGGTCCGGCCTGGAGCACCCGCTCGCGGCGGCGCAGGATCGAGCGCAGCCCGCGCATCTCGCGCCACTTCGCATACGTCGAGGGCAGGGTGCGCGAGCGGCACAGGTCGCCGTCGAGCTTGTCGAAGAGCAGCTGCTGGGCCGACATGCCGACGAACCCGGCGTCCAGCGCCTCGCTGAGACGCTGCTCCATCCAGGCCTGCTCGGCGCGCGTGGGTCGTACGTCGTCGCGCGTCGCGCGGTCCAGGCCCATCGCGGCGGTGCGGATGTCGGAGTGTCCGAGGAACGCCGCGAGGTTGGGGCCCAGCGGCAGCGACTCCAGCCCCGCGACGTACTCCTGCGCCGAGCTCCAGGTCTGTCGCCGCTCGAGGTTGTCGATGACGTGCTGGCGCGGGATCGCCTCGACCCGGCCGAACAGGTCTCCGGCGTCGACCGGCCCCACGTGCACGGTGGACAGCGAGCACGAGCCGATCAGGATCGTCGTGACCCCGTGGCGCAGCGACTCGCGCAGGTCGGGCTCCTCGAGCACCTCGATGTCGTAGTGCGTGTGGATGTCGAGCATGCCCGGGATCACCCACTTGCCGGCGGCGTCGACGACGTCGGCACACCCGGTCTCGTCGAGGGGGTCGGCGGACACGGTGGCGAGGCGGCCGTCGCGGATGCCGAGGTGGCGCACGGCCGAGGGGCCGCCCGTCCCGTCGAACCAGCGGGCGTCGCGGATGATGGTGTCGTACGTCACACCGCATTCGAACCCGGTTCCTGACACACGTCAAGCATTCGTGCGCGACGGGCGGCTCAGCGCCCCCTCAGCGGCCCTTCAGCGACGGCTGGAAGCATGGGGTGCGTGAGAGACGTCGTGATCCTCGGTTCGACCGGTTCCATCGGCACCCAGGCGCTGGAGCTGGTGCGCGCCAACCCCGACCGGTTCCGGGTGGTCGCCCTGACCGCGGGCGGCTCGAACCCCGCGCTGTTCGAGTCCCAGGTCGCCGAGTTCGCCCCGGCGTTCTCCGGGCTGGGGGAGCAGGCCTCGGTCGAGGCCGCCGGCATGGCCTGCGACGTGGTGCTCAACGGCATCACCGGCGCCGTCGGCCTGCGCCCCACCCTGGCCGCGCTCGACGCCGGCAACACCCTCGCGCTGGCCAACAAGGAGTCGCTGATCATCGGCGGCCCGCTGGTGCGCGAGCGCGCGAGGCCCGGGCAGATCGTCCCCGTCGACAGCGAGCACAGTGCGATCGCGCAGAGCCTGCGCGCCGGGCGCGCCGAGGAGGTACGCCGCCTGGTGCTGACCGCCAGCGGGGGACCGTTCCGCGGCCGCACCCGCGAGGAGCTGCTCGAGGTGACCCCCGAGCAGGCCCTGGCGCACCCGAACTTCTCGATGGGCACGGTCGTCACCACCAACTCCGCGACCCTGGTCAACAAGGGCCTGGAGGTCATCGAGGCGCACCTGCTCTTCGACGTGCCCTTCGACCGCATCGACGTCGTGGTCCACCCCCAGCAGCTGATCCACTCGATGGTCGAGTTCGTCGACGGCGCCGTGGTCGCCCAGATCGGGCTGCCCACGATGATGGTGCCGATCGCGATGGGCATGGCCTGGCCCGACCGGGTCCCCGACGCCGAGGCGGCGGTGGACTGGACCAAGGCCGCCGACTGGCGCTTCGAGCCGCTCGACGACGTCGCGTTCCCCGCCGTACGCCTGGCGCGCGAGGCCGGCGAGCGCGGCGGCACCGCGCCGGCGGTCTACAACGCCGCCAACGAGGTGTGCGTCGCGGCCTTCCACTCCGGAGGCATGCGCTTCGTCGACATCGTGCCCACGATCGCCTCCGTGCTGGCGGCCCACGACGTACCCTCGACCATGTCGTTGACAGTCGACGACGTGCTCGCCGCCGATGCCTGGGCGCGCGCCGAAGCCACCCGCACCATTGCCGAGGGAACCGCATGACCGTTCTGCTCTACACCGCCGGCGTGCTGATCTTCGCCGTCGCGATCCTGGTCTCGATCGGACTGCACGAGCTGGGTCACATGATCCCGGCGAAGCGGTTCGGCGCGAAGGTCACCCAGTACTTCATCGGCTTCGGGCCGACGGTCTGGAGCAAGCAGATCGGCGAGACCGAGTACGGCGTCAAGGCGATCCCGCTCGGCGGCTACGTCAAGATCGTCGGGATGCTGCCGCCGGGGGCCGCCGAGCTCGCCGAGTCGGTGCACCACGACGAGAACGGCGAGCAGGTCACGGTGGTGCGCAAGTCCAACACCGGCATGTTCACCCAGCTGATCTCCGACGCCCGCGCGGCCGAGTGGGAGCTGGTCGGCCCCGAGGACCGCGACCGGCTGTTCTACCAGCTGCCGTCGTGGAAGAAGATCGTCGTGATGGCCGGCGGCCCGACCGTCAACCTCCTGATCGCCTTCTTCCTGTTCTGGACCATCTTCGCCACCTACGGCACCCGCGAGGTCGCGCCCGACGAGGGCCGCCCGGTCCTCGAGACCGTCTCGCAGTGCGTCATCCCGTACGCCGACGAGCGCACCACCTGCGAGCCGGGCGACCCGCCGAGCCCGGCGTACGAGGCCGGCCTGCGCCCCGGCGACGAGATCGTGTCGTTCAACGGCACCCCGGTCACCGACTGGTCGCAGCTGCGCGAGCTGATCCGCGACAACGACGCCGGACGCGCGGAGATCACCTACCTGCGCGACGGCAAGGAGCTCAGCGGCACCACCAGCACCACGGTGGAGGCGCGCCCCGTCGACGACACCGGCGAGACCGTCCGCGAGGTCGGCTTCCTCGGCGTCACCCCGACCTCCCACATCAAGGTCACGACCGGCGGACCGCTCTACACCCTGGACCAGATGGGCGACATGACCGTGCGCACCGTCGAGGCGCTCGCGACCCTGCCGGTCAAGGTCTGGGACGTCGGCCAGGCGATCTTCGGCCTCGAGGAGCGGGCGATCGACAGCCCGGTCAGCATCGTCGGCGGCGGCCGGCTGGCCGGCGAGACCGTGTCGCACGCGGAGTTCCCGGTCGTCGAGAAGACGGTGTTCCTGCTGAGCCTGATCGCGGGCTTCAACTTCTTCATCGGCATGTTCAACTTCGTCCCGCTGCTGCCCCTGGACGGCGGCCACATCGCCAGCGCGCTGTATGAGTGGCTGCGCCGCGGGTTCGCCCGCCTGCGCCGCCGGCCCGACCCGGGGTACGTCGACGCCGCCAAGCTGCTGCCCGTCGCGTACGTCGTGGGGCTGGCCATGCTGGTCATGGGTGTGGTGCTGATCATCGGTGACCTGGTGGTCCCGCTGCACCTGGGCGCCTGAGCCGAGGACACGCCGGTAGCCTTGCGCCCATGAGCACCATCAGCCTCGGCATGCCCGCCGCCCCTCCGCCGGTGCTCGCGCCGCGACGGACCACCCGCCAGATCCAGGTCGGCACGGTCGGGGTCGGCAGCGAGCACCCCGTCTCGGTGCAGTCGATGACCACGACGCTCACCAGCGACGTGAACAGCACCCTGCAGCAGATCGCCGAGCTGACCGCGGCCGGCTGCGACATCGTCCGGGTCGCCTGCCCCAGCGCCGACGACGCGGAGGCGCTCCCGGCGATCGCGCGCAAGTCGCAGATCCCGGTCATCGCCGACATCCACTTCCAGCCGAAGTACGTCTTCGCCGCGATCGAGGCCGGCTGCGCCGCGGTGCGCGTGAACCCCGGCAACATCAAGAAGTTCGACGACCAGATCAAGGAGATCGCCCAGGCCGCCAACGACCACGGCACCTCGATCCGGATCGGCGTCAACGCCGGCAGCCTGGACAAGCGGCTGCTGGAGAAGTACGGCAAGGCCACCCCGGAGGCGCTCGTCGAGTCCGCGATCTGGGAGGCGAGCCTGTTCGAGGAGCACGGCTTCCGCGACTTCAAGATCTCGGTCAAGCACAACGATCCCGTCATCATGGTGCGCGCCTACGAGCTGCTCGCCGAGGCGGGCGACTGGCCGCTGCACCTCGGTGTCACCGAGGCCGGGCCGGCGTTCCAGGGCACGATCAAGTCGGCCACGGCGTTCGGCGCCCTGCTCAGCAAGGGCATCGGCGACACGATCCGGGTCTCCCTCTCGGCCCCGCCGGTCGAGGAGGTCAAGGTCGGCATCCAGATCCTCCAGTCGCTCAACCTGCGACCGCGCAAGCTCGAGATCGTCTCCTGCCCGTCCTGCGGCCGCGCCCAGGTCGACGTCTACACCCTCGCCGAGCAGGTGACCGCGGGCCTCGACGGCCTCGAGGTCCCGCTGCGCGTGGCCGTGATGGGCTGCGTCGTCAACGGCCCGGGGGAGGCCCGCGAGGCCGACCTCGGTGTCGCCTCCGGCAACGGCAAGGGCCAGATCTTCGTCAAGGGCGAGGTGATCAAGACCGTGCCCGAGTCGAAGATCGTCGAGACCCTCATCGAGGAGGCCATGCGCATCGCGGAGGGCATGGAGGCCGTCGACGGCGCCGCCGCCGAGGTCACCGTCTCCTGAGCCGCCAGCGGGACCGCGGGGGCGCCGGGTCGTGTTTCGGTCGTAGGCTGCCCCCGTGCTGACCACGCAGCAGGGGATCCGTCCGCTGGGCCCGCCCGACCTGGACGCCTTCCTGGCCCTCGCTGCGCTGGACCCGGTCGTCAACGTCTTCGCCGACCACCGCGCCCGCACCACCCACCTGGAGCCGCGCTGGCTCGGCGGGGAGATGTGGGGCCGCTTCGTCGACGGCCGCCTGGTCGCCGCCTGCCACGTGGGCGCCAACCTGGTCCCGGTCGGCGGCGGCGTCGAGGACGTCCAGCTCTTCGCCGAGCGCGCCCTGGAGCGCGGTCGCACGGTCTCGACCATCGTCGGGCCGCACGACGCGGTGGCGGCGTTCTGGGAGGTCGTCGCGGACGTCTGGGAGGAGCCGCGCGAGACGCGCTGGGAGCAGCCGCACCTCGAGCTGGCCGGCCCCCCGCGGGTCGCCCCCGACCCCGAGGTGCGGCGCACGACGCGATCCGACCTCGACGAGCTCTACCCGGCCTGCGTGGCGATGTACACCGAGGAGGTCGGGGTCTCGCCCGAGGAGGGCGGCGGCGCCGGTCTCTACCGGGCCCGCGTGCAGCAGCTGGTCGGCCGCGGCTGGTCCTTCGCGCGCTTCGACGACCGCGGCCGGCTGGTGTTCAAGGCCGAGGTCGCCTGCGCCTCGCCGTACGCCGCCCAGATCCAGGGGGTCTGGGTGCCGCCGCACCGCCGCGGCGAGGGCCTGGCCACCCGCGGCATGGCGGCGGTCGCCGAGATCGTGCGCCGCGAGATCGCGCCGGTGGCCTCGCTCTACGTCAACGAGTGGAACCACTCGGCGCGACACAGCTACGCGGCGGCGGGGTTCGTGGAGACCGCACGGTTCTCCACGATCATGTTCTAGCGCTCAGCGACGGCGCGCGGCGCCGTCGTCGGCACCGCCCGGGAGGCACGCTCGCAGCGCGTGGGCGCACAGCGCACGGTCGCGGTGCGCCGGGTGCCGTGGGCGTCGAGCAGCAGGGTCCGCGCGGACTCCCACCCGATCGCCCCGAACCAGCCGCCGACCCGGTAGCCGGCCAGGATCTCGCCGCCGCGCACGGTGCGCACCAGCAGGCTGCGCGCCCCGAGCCCGTCCGTGAGGATCGGGACGGTCGCGACCCGGCGTCCGGTGGGGGAGAAGGCGGCGACCGCGTCGTCGCACGAGCGCCACAGCACCGTCCGCGGAGCGGAGAGCCGCCGCACGACCGTGCACCCGCCGTCGTAGGGGTCGCGGGTGAAGGTCGCGAGTCGGTCGGCGCGGATCGACGCGTGGTAGCCGGCCTGCGTGGCGACGCGGGTGATGCGTCCCGTGCCGGGATCCCACCAGAGCGTGCGACCCGGATCCGAGAAGCCGAGCAGCACCCGGTCGGCCCCCGCGTCGAGCACCCGACCGGGGCGGTCGAACCGACGCTGGGCGAGCAGCGCGCCGGAGGTCGCGTCGAAGACCCGGACCCGCGTGCGCTCGCGGCGGTCCCAGCGGGTCTCCACCACGCGGGTCCCGTCGGCGGAGAGCACCGAGGCATAGGGATCGATGCCGTCGCCGAGGCGCCGGCGGGTGCCGTCGGGTGCGACGCGCAGGAGGCGGGCGGTGCCGTCACGGGCGGTGAGCCCCGCGACGTAGGCGTCGCCGGAGGCACCGAGCAGGATCTTCCCCGAGCCCGGCAGCCGCACCCGCACCTGGCCGTCGGCGATGGTGTCGCCGCCGACCAGCCAGGGGACCCGTGGGCCGTCACCGGCGGGCAGGGTCGCGGGCCGCAGGTCGGTGCCGGGCGGGGGAGCGGTGTGTGCGGCGTCGGCCGGGACGACGCCGAGGACCAGCGCCGCGACGGCGAGGATCGCCGCCGGCAGCGTCCGGGCCCCGGTGCCGATGCGACGAGGGCGCCGGGGGGACAGGTGTGGCTTGCGCATGGGGACCTCCAGGATGGATGTCGGTCCGGAACGGTTCCGGACCACTCCCCAGACGCATGGATAGGCGACGAGGTTGTCGTCACAGGGGAACTGGTTCGAGGGACCGAAGGGCGCGGCCCTACCCTGAAGCCATGATCTTGCGGATGTCGAGCCTCTTCGTGCGGACCCTTCGGGAGGACCCCGCCGATGCGGAGGTCCCCAGCCACCGGCTCCTGGTCCGGGCGGGCTACATCCGGCGTACGGCGCCGGGCATCTACAGCTGGCTGCCGCTCGGCCTGCGGGTGCTGCGCAAGATCGAGGGCATCGTGCGCGAGGAGATGGACGCCATGGGCGCCCAGGAGGTCTCCTTCCCCGCGCTGCTGCCCCGGGAGCCCTACGAGGCCACCAACCGCTGGACCGAGTACGGCGACAATCTCTTCCGCCTGAAGGACCGCAGGGGCAACGACTTCCTCCTCGGCCCCACCCACGAGGAGATGTTCACCCTCCTGGTCAAGGACCTGTACTCCTCCTACAAGGACCTTCCGCTGTCGATCTACCAGATCCAGCAGAAGTACCGCGACGAGGCGCGTCCGCGCGCCGGCCTGCTGCGCGGCCGCGAGTTCACGATGAAGGACTCCTACTCCTTCGACGTCGACGACGCCGGCCTGGAGCAGAGCTACCAGAACCACCGCGACGCCTACGTGCGGATCTTCGACCGCCTCGGGTTCGACTACGCGATCGTCAAGGCCACCGCCGGTGCGATGGGCGGCTCGCGCTCGGAGGAGTTCCTGGCCAAGGCCGCCGTCGGTGAGGACACCTACGTGCGCTGCACGACCTGCGACTACGCCGCGAACGTCGAGGCCGTGCAGGTGCGCCCGGGTGTGCCCGTGGCCGTCGACGGCGCGCCCGCCGCCCACGTCGAGGACACCCCGGGTACGCCGACCATCGAGTCGCTGGTGGACCACCTCAACGCCGCGTTCCCCCGGGAGGACCGCCCCTGGAGCGCCGCGGACACCCTGAAGAACGTGCTCGTGGTCCTGCGCCACCCCGACGGCACCCGCGAGCCCGTCGCGATCGGCCTGCCCGGCGACCGCGAGGTCGACGCGAAGCGCCTCGAGGGTCAGCTCGAGCCGATCGAGGTCGAGGTCTTCGACGAGACCGACTTCGCCAAGCACCCGAGCCTGGTCAAGGGCTACATCGGCCCCGGCGTGCTGGGCGAGGAGAACGCCTCCGGCATCCGGTACCTGGTCGACCCCCGCGTCGTCGAGGGCACCCGCTGGGTCACCGGCGCCGACCAGGACGGCAAGCACGTCCTGGACCTGGTGGCCGGGCGCGACTTCACCCCCGACGGCACCATCGAGGCCGCCGACGTCCGCGACGGCGACGAGTGCCCGGCCTGCGCCGAGGGCGTGCTCGAGACCGCGCGCGGCATCGAGATGGGCCACATCTTCCAGCTCGGCCGCAAGTACGCCGAGGCGCTCGGCCTCGAGGTGCTCGACGAGAACGGCAAGCGGGTCACCGTGACCATGGGCTCCTACGGCATCGGCTGCACGCGTGCGGTCGCCGCGATCGCCGAGGGCACCCTCGACGAGAAGGGCCTCAGCTGGCCGCGTAATGTCGCTCCCGCCGACGTGCACGTGGTGGCGGCGGGCAAGGACGAGGCGGTCTTCGCCGCGGCCGAGCGCATCGCCCACGAGCTCTCCGCCGACGGCATCGAGGTGCTCTACGACGACCGTGCGGGCAAGATCAGCCCCGGGGTGAAGTTCAAGGACGCCGAGCTGATCGGCGTCCCGACGATCGTGGTGGTCGGCAAGAACCTGGCCCAGGACGGCACCGTGGAGATCCGCGACCGCCGTACCGGGGAGGTGGAGGCCGTGCCCGCCGACCACGTCGTCGACCACATCGTCCAGGTCGTCCGCCGCGTGCGGGCCTGAAGAAGGACAGAAACCAGAACGATGAGCAGGATCTCCGACAGCTACCTGGCCACCAAGGTCACCACCGCCGAGGCCGCCGCCGAGCACATCAGTCCCGGCGACTCGGTCGGCATCAGCGGCTTCACCGGCGCCGGCTACCCCAAGGCGGTCCCGACGGCCCTGGCGCGCCGCATCGAGGCGGCCCACGCCCGCGGCGAGGAGTTCACGATCGGTCTGTGGACCGGCGCCTCGACCGCCCCGGAGGTCGACGGGGTGCTCGCCGAGGCCCACGGCCTGCACATGCGGGTGCCCTACAACTCCGACCCGACCCTGCGCGGGCTGATCAACTCCGGTGAGGTCGACTACGTCGACTCCCACCTGAGCCACTCCGCGCAGCACATGTGGTTCGGCTTCTACGGCAACCTCGACGTCGCCGTGGTCGAGGTGGCCGCGATCCTGCCCAACGGCCTGCTCATCCCGGGCAGCTCGGTCGGCAACAACAAGACCTGGCTCGACCAGGCCGACAAGGTGATCCTCGAGGTCAACCACTGGCACCCCCGTGAGTACGAGGGCTTCCACGACATCTACTACGGCACTGCCCTCCCGCCGAACCGCTTCCCGCTGCAGATGACGCACTCCTTCCAGCGCATCGGTGACCCCTACCTGCGCGTGGACCCGGCGAAGGTCGTCGCGATCGTGGAAACCGACGCCCCCGACCGCAACACGCCGTTCAAGTCGCCCGACGCGGACTCCCGCGCGATGGCCGAGCTGCTGGTCGACTTCCTGCGCCACGAGGTCGCCCACGGCCGGATGCCGAAGGACCTGCTGCCGCTGCAGAGCGGGGTCGGCAACGTCGCCAACGCGGTCCTCGAGGGCCTGGTCGACAGCGAGTTCGAGAACCTCACCTCCTTCACCGAGGTCATCCAGGACGGCATGCTCGACCTGCTCGACTGCGGCAAGCTGCGCTCGGTGTCGGCGACCTCCTTCGGCCTCTCGCCGACCGGTCAGCAGCGCTTCCTCGACAACATGGGCGCCTACAAGGGCCGGGTGCTGCTGCGCAGCGAGGAGATCTCCAACCACCCCGAGCTGGTGCGCCGCCTCGGCGTGGTCGCGATCAACGGGATGATCGAGGCCGACATCTACGGCAACGTGAACTCCACCCACCTCATGGGCTCCGGGATCATGAACGGCATCGGGGGCAGCGGCGACTTCGCACGCAACGCGTTCCTCAACTTCTTCGTGTCCCCGTCGACGGCCAAGAACGGCGCGATCTCCGCGATCGTGCCGATGGCCAGCCACGTCGACCACACCGAGCACGACGTGCACGTGCTGGTGACCGAGCAGGGCCTCGCCGACCTGCGCGGGCTCTCGCCCAGCGCCCGCGCGGACCGCGTGATCGCGAACTGTGCGCACCCGAACTACCGCGACGCGCTCACCGACTACGTCGAGCGCGCCCGCGCCGCGCGCCCGACCGCCCAGCACACGCCGCACCTGCTCGACGAGGCGCTCTCCTGGCACTCGCGCTACCTCGAGACGGGGAAGATGTGAGCCACGGGTGAGTGGGCCCGGTGGTCAGCACAGCATCGAGGCGGTCATCTTCGACTGGGGCGGCACCCTCACCCGCTGGCACGACGTGGACTTCCACGCCGAGTCGGTGGCCTTGGCCCAGGCGGTCATCGCGACGCCCACCCCGGACGACGACCACCACGCCCACGCCGCGCGCCTGCACCGCGCCGGCGACGTGATCTGGGGGCGCAGCCGCGACCACCAGCAGAGCTCCTCGATCGCCGACCTGTTCACCGAGGCCGGCCTCGACCACGACCCCGAGCTGTTGAGCGCCTACTACGCGTTCTGGGAGCCGCACACCGAGACCGATCCCGAGGTCGGGCCGATGTGGACGGCGCTGCGCGCGGCGGGCATGCGGGTCGGGGTGCTGTCGAACACGATCTGGCCCCGCGCCTGGCACGAGGGCTACTTCGAGCGCGACGGGGTGCGCCACCTCATCGACGGCGACGTGTACACCAGCGAGATCCCGTGGACCAAGCCGTCCCCGCGCGCCTTCGCGGCGGCGATGGACGCCGTCGGCGCCACGGACCCCGCCCGCTGCGTGTACGTCGGCGATCGGCTCTTCGACGACGTGTGGGGCGCCCAGAACGCCGGCATGCGGGCGATCCACGTCCCGCACAGCACGATCCCGGCGACCCAGGTCGGCCACACCGAGGGCACCCCCGACGCGGTGGTCTCCCGGCTCTCCGAGATCCCGGACATCGTGCGCGCCTGGTCCTGAGCAGCAGCCGTCCGCCCGTCGACCGCTGAGGGGCCGGGTGCTGCGACTTCGTGCACTGCACGATCCTGAGGACGGATCCGTGTCGTCCTGGTGCCCCGCGGCTGGCAGGCTCCTTCCTGAGGTCGCGCCGACGGTCCCCCTTTCGGCCGGTGCCCTCCTGGGCCGTCACGGCCCAGCGGCGGTCCGCGTGGTCAGGCGCCGGGAGACATCTCGGGGATCTCCCTGGCGGAGGTCACGCGGACCGCTTCGGCGCGTCCGGCCTCCGACCCCTCAGCCGATCCCGGGCAGGGTCTCGGGCGAGGCCCCGAAGGCCAGTGCGCGCACCGCGGCGTCGGTGAGGTCCACGATCGCGCGGGCCCGGCGTACGCCGGTCGTGCTCGCGACGACGAAGACGTAGGTCTCGGCCGCGGCCTGCTCGAGCTCACGTGCGCGCCGGGAGACGGCGACCGGGTCGTCGAGCCGCTCGGGAAGGTCGTAGGCGGCCTCGGGCCCGACCGGGGTGCCGCCGAGGTCGTGCACGGCCGCGATCACCCGGTCGCGCCGTGCACGGTGCTGGGCGTAGGCGTCCTGCAGCGAGGCCGACAGCGCCGGCTGGGCGGTGCGGGAGGTCTGCGCGCCCAGCACGCCGTACACGTGGACGGCGGCGTGCTCCGCGGCGAGGGCGACCTGGAGCGCCTCGAGCTCGCTCATGCCGCACCGCCCCGGCGCGCCGCGGGGAGCGTCGCGAGCCGCTGGGCGACCGCGGCGGACATCGAGGCCAGCACGCTCGCCAGGGCGCCGCTCGCGGCCTGTCCGGCGAGGTCGGCGAGGGTGGTGCGGTGGGCCTGCTCCTGGGCGAGGAGGGCCTGGCGGCCGGGGCGTCCCACGCCGTCGGGAGCGCCGAGGGTCTCCGGACAGTCGTCCGCGTCGGGTCCGCAGACCCGCACGCCCTCGGGGTCGAGCTCCTCGAGGTGCGCACGGTGCAGGCGGTCCAGGTCCGTCACGGCCCGGCGCAGCTCGGCGTCACCGCGCGCCGACTCGACGACGGCGAGGGTCGCGACGATGCTCGCGACCGCCGTGTCCACCAGGGCCTCGTCGCCGTCGCCGGGCTCGGTCGTCGTGGTGGTGCCGGCCGGGGACGGCACCGGACGGGGGTCGAGGGCGTCGAGATCGCAGCCGGTGGTGACCAGCACGCCGGCGCTCAGGGCGACGAGGGTCGCACGCCGGGTGGCGACGGGGCGGGCAGGCACGCCGCGACCCTATCCCCGGGCCCGCCGCCGTGATGATCCGGAGGCCGTCAGCAGTTATCGTGTGCCTAGACATGGCGCACGCCGGTGCGCACAACAGAAGAGGGAGGCCGAGAACCGTGAGCACAGCCAGGCAGGACGAGGTCCGGGCCAGGATCGAGACAGAGCTCGCGGAGCCGCTCGCAGCCCTCGGGCTCGACGTCGAGGCGGTGGAGCTCACTCCCGCCGGGAAGCGTCGCGTCCTGCGCATCGCCGTCGACAAGGACGGCGGGGTGACCCTGGACGACGTCGCGGACGCCACCGGGGCCATCAACCGCGTGCTCGACGACTCCGACGTGCTCGGCGAGCAGCCCTACACCCTCGAGGTGACCTCGCGCGGGGTCGACCGGCCGCTGACGCTGCCGCGCCACTGGCGCCGCAACGCGGACCGGCTCGTGAAGGTGACCCTCGCCGACGGCTCCACGGTCACCGGACGCATCGGGGAGTCCGACGACGCGTCGGTCACCCTCGACGTCGACGGCACCGCGCAGCAGGTGGCCTACGCCGACGTCACCAAGGCGCTCGTGCAGATCGAGTTCAACCGGAAGAACGAGGAGTCCTGATGGACATCGACCTGAGCATCCTGCGGATGCTGGAGCGCGAGAAGGAGATCTCCTTCGACGTCCTCGTCGAGGCGATCGAGCAGGCCATGCTCACCGCCTACCACAAGACCCCGGGCGCGCAGCAGCACGCACGCGTCGTGCTGGACCGTCGCAGTGGCCACGTCAGCGTGCTGGTGCGGGAGACCGACGACGAGGGCAACCTCGTCGGCGCGGAGTACGACGACACCCCGCAGGGCTTCGGCCGGATCGCCGCGACGACCGCGAAGCAGATCATGCTGCAGCGCCTGCGCGACGCCGAGGACGACATCCGCTTCGGGGAGTTCGCCGGCAAGGAGGGCGACATCGTCTCGGGCGTGATCCAGCAGGGTCGCAACCCCGACGACGTGATGGTGGACCTCGGCAAGCTCGAGGCGCTGCTGCCCGTCAGCGAGCGCGTGCCGGGGGAGAGCTACGTCCACGGCACCCGCATCAAGTGCCTGGTGATCTCGGTGCGCAAGGGCATGCGCGGACCGCAGATCACGCTGTCGCGCTCGCACCCGAACCTGGTCAAGAAGCTCTTCGCCCTCGAGGTCCCCGAGATCGCCGACGGCACCGTCGAGATCGCGGCGATCGCGCGCGAGGCCGGCCACCGCAGCAAGATCGCCGTCCACTCCACCGTCCCCGGCGTCAACGCGAAGGGCGCCTGCATCGGCCCCCTCGGTCAGCGGGTGCGCAACGTGATGGCCGAGCTCAACGGCGAGAAGATCGACATCGTCGACTGGTCCGCCGACCCGGCCGTCCTGGTGGCCAGCGCGCTGTCGCCGGCCCGGGTCAGCTCGGTCGAGATCATCGACGCCGCCGCCCGCTCGGCGCGCGTGATCGTGCCGGACTTCCAGCTCTCCCTCGCCATCGGCAAGGAGGGCCAGAACGCCCGGCTGGCCGCGCGCCTCACCGGCTGGCGCATCGACATCCGCTCCGACGAGGAGACCCCGGCCTCCTGACGCGCGGCCCTCCGGGGCGCCGGGGCCGACGGGGGAGGCACAATCACCCCCGTTCGGCGCCGGGCCCGGACCCGCGGAGGCGTCCCGGTTCGGAAACCGCCGCCGTTGAGGGTAGTCTTCTCGTTCAGTGGCTCGACTACGCAATGCTCCCGCACGCCCGGACCTCCCGTCCCTCACCGGACCGGTCCGGACCTGCGTGGGCTGCCGCGCACGAGTTGCGAAGCGCGAGTTGTTGCGGGTGACCGCCGGCTCGAGCACAGACGGCCGACCGGCCGTCGTGCCCGATCCAACGGCCACCTCGCCCGGCCGTGGAGCGCATCTGCACCCCACGTCCGAGTGTTACGAGCTCGCGGTGCGGCGGAAGGCCTTTCCTCGCGCTCTGCGGATCCCCGCAGGCACGGGGGTGTCCACCGCACTGCTGGGCGAGTACCTCGGCCAGCGTGACCACCAGGCATGAAGCACCCGACCAGAAACTGGAGCAGCAGCTCATGAGCACTCGATGAGTACTTCCCGATGAGTTCGCCCCACCACTAACGCCTCTCGAGCAACACCCGGAACCGGGTCGAGGGGCACGAAGGAGAAACGTGGCCAAGACCCGAGTTCACGAACTCGCCAAAGAGTTCGGTGTCGAGAGCAAGTTCGTTCTCGAGAAGTTCAAGGAGATGGGGGAGTTCGTCAAGTCGGCGAGCTCCACTGTCGAGCTGCCCGCCGAGATGCGCTTCCGCAAGGAGTACGGCGACAAGCTGAAGGCTCCCCAGGGTGGCCAGGGTGGCCAGGCCGGTCAGGGTGGCAACGCCCCCGCGCCGTCGGCCCCGAAGCCCGGCCCGAAGGCCCCGAAGCCGGGCCCGAAGCCGGCTCAGACCCCGGCCCCCGCGCCGGTGGCCGAGCAGGCCCCCGCGCCGGTCGAGACCCCCGCCGCTGCCCCGGAGGCACCGGCGCCCCAGGCGCCCGCCGCCGAGGCGCCCGCCGCCCAGGCTCCCGCTGCTGCGGAGCCCGCGACCAAGGCCCCGCGCCCCGGTCCGAAGCCGGGCCCCAAGCCCGCGCCGAAGCCCGCCCCCGCGGAGCCCCAGGCTCCTGCTGCCGCCGCCCCGGCGCCGGCCGCTCCGAAGCCCTCCCCGAAGGCGCCCGGTGGCCCGAAGGGTCCCGCCCCGCGCCCGGTGGGCCGTCCCGGCGCCCCGCGCCCGGGCAACAACCCGTTCGCGCCCAGCCAGGGCATGGGCCGTCGGCCCTCCGCTCCGCGTGACGGTGGCGCTCCCAGCGCCCCCGCCGCCGGTGGTGGCGACCAGCAGCGTCCGCCGCGGCCCCCGGCCGCGCGTGACGGCGGTGCTCCGGGTCGTCCCGGCATGCCGCGCCCGAACCCGGCGATGATGCCGAAGTCCCCTGCCGCCTTCGCCGGTGGCCGTGCCGCTCCGGGTCGTCCCGGTGCTCCCGGCCGCGGTGGCGCCCCCGGTCGTCCCGGTGCTCCGGGCCGCGGTGGCCCCGGTGGCGCTCCCGGTCGTCCCGGCGGTGGCTTCGGCCCCTCCGGCGGCGGTCGTCCCGGCGGTGGCCGTCCCGGTCAGCGTGGCCAGACCCAGGGTGCCTTCGGTCGCCCCGGTGGCCCCTCGCGCCGTGGTCGCAAGTCGAAGCGGGCACGTCGCCAGGAGTTCGAGGCCATGGAGGCCCCGACGATCGGCGGCATGCGCGTCCGCAAGGGCAACGGCGAGACCGTTCGCCTGGCCCGGGGCGCCTCGCTCACCGACTTCGCCGAGAAGATCAACGTCGACGCCGCTCAGCTGGTGCAGATGCTGTTCGGCCTCGGCGAGATGGTGACCGCGACCGAGTCGGTCAACGACGCGACGCTCGAGCTGCTCGGTGAGGAGCTCAACTACGTCGTCCAGGTCGTGTCCCCGGAGGACGAGGACCGCGAGCTGCTCGAGTCCTTCGACATCGAGTTCGGCGAGGACGAGGGCGACGAGGCCGACCTGGTCGTCCGTCCGCCGGTCGTCACCGTCATGGGTCACGTCGACCACGGCAAGACCAAGCTCCTCGACGCGCTGCGCAACGCCAACGTCGTCGACAAGGAGGCCGGTGGCATCACGCAGCACATCGGTGCCTACCAGGTGCAGACGGAGGTGGACGGCCAGGAGCGCCGCATCACCTTCATCGACACCCCCGGTCACGAGGCGTTCACCGCCATGCGTGCCCGTGGTGCGCAGGCCACCGACATCGCGATCCTCGTGGTCGCGGCCGACGACGGTGTCATGCCGCAGACGGTCGAGGCGCTCAACCACGCCAAGGCCGCGGGTGTCCCGATCGTGGTCGCGGTCAACAAGATCGACAAGCCGGACGCCGACCCGACCAAGGTCCGCGGTCAGCTGACCGAGTACGGCCTGGTCCCCGAGGAGTACGGCGGCGACGCGATGTTCGTCGACGTGTCGGCGAAGTCGGAGCTCAACCTCGACAAGCTGCTCGAGGCCGTCATCCTCACGGCCGACGCGTCCCTGGACCTGCGGGCCAACCCGACCCAGGACGCCCAGGGTCTCGTGGTCGAGGCGCACCTGGACCGCGGTCGCGGTCCGGTCGCCACGGTGCTGGTCCAGCGCGGCACGCTGCGTGTCGGCGACTCGATCGTCGCCGGCCCGGCCCACGGCCGTGTGCGTGCGATGCTCGACGAGTTCGGCAACGAGCTCAGCCAGGCCGACCCGTCGCGTCCCGCGATGGTGCTGGGTCTGTCCTCGGTGCCCGGCGCGGGTCAGAACTTCCTCGTCGTCGAGGACGACCGGATGGCGCGCCAGATCGCTGAGAAGCGTGAGGCGCGTGAGCGTGCGGCCATGCAGGCCAAGCGTCGCGTCCGCCGCACCCTCGAGGACTTCATGGCCTCCATGGAGAAGGGCGAGAGCCAGGAGCTCAACCTCATCCTCAAGGGCGACGTGTCCGGTTCGGTCGAGGCCCTCGAGGACTCGCTGTCGCAGATCGACGTCGGCGACGAGGTCACCCTGCGCGTCATCGACCGCGGTGTCGGTGCGATCACCGAGACCAACGTCGACCTGGCCGCTGCCTCCGACGCCATCATCATCGGCTTCAACGTCCGGCCCCAGGGCAAGGCGACCGAGATGGCGGACAAGGAAGGCGTCGAGATCCGCTACTACTCGGTCATCTACCAGGCGATCGAGGAGATCGAGGCGGCCCTCAAGGGCATGCTCAAGCCGGAGTACGAGGAGAAGACCCTCGGCCAGGCCGAGATCCGCGCGATCTTCCGCTCCTCGAAGATCGGCAACATCGCGGGCTGCATGGTCACCAGTGGCCTGCTGCGCCGCAACGCGAAGGTCCGGGTCATCCGCGACGGCAACGTCATCGCGGACAACCTCGACCTCGCCTCGCTCAAGCGTGAGCGCGACGACGCATCCGAGGTCCGCGAGGGCTTCGAGTGTGGTCTGGTCCTGAAGAACTTCCAGGACATCAAGGAGGGCGACGTCATCGAGGCGTTCGAGATGCGGGAGATTCCCCGCAGCTGATCCCTGTCATCGAGTCGGCGCCACTCCCACGGGGGTGGCGCCGACTCGGCAGTTTCGGGTCCGTCGGTACTGCGCCACGAGGCGCGGAGGAGTAGGAAAGACACCATGAGCAACCCCCGTGTGCGCAAGATCGCCGATCGGATCCAGGTCATCGTGGCCGAGATGCTCGAGCGTCGGATCAAGGACCCGCGGCTCGGGTTCGTCACCGTCACCGACGTCCGGGTGACCGGCGACTCCCAGCAGGCGACGGTCTTCTACACCGTCCTCGGCGACGAGGAGGCGATGGTCGGCACCGCCGCCGCGCTGGAGTCGGCCAAGGGGCTGCTGCGCTCCGAGGTCGCCAAGCAGCTCCAGATGCGCACCGCGCCGACCCTGACGTTCGTGCACGACGCGCTTCCGGAGACCGCCCGCCAGCTCGACGAGGTGCTCGCCCGCGCGCGCCAGTCCGACGAGCAGGTGGCCGCCGCCCGCGAGGGCGCGACGTACGCCGCCGGCGAGGACCCGTACAAGAAGCCGCGCGTCGAGGGCGACGACGAGGAGCCCGTCGAGGGCGAGGACGTCGTGGAGCCCGACCGCGCCGACGAGGAGTGACCGCCGCTTCTGGGCCGGTCGAGTCTGCTCTTGTCGTGGTCGACAAGCCGGGCGGCATGACCTCGCACGACGTCGTCGCGCGGGTCCGCCGCCTGGCCGGCACCCGCAAGGTCGGCCACGCCGGCACCCTCGACCCGATGGCGACCGGGGTGCTGGTCCTCGGGATCAACCGCGCCACCCGGCTGCTGGGGCACCTGATGCTCACCGAGAAGCGCTACGACGCGACGGTGCGCCTCGGGGTCGCCACCAGCACCGACGACGCCGAGGGCGAGGTGCTGGCGAGCACGCCGGCCGCCCACCTCGAGGAGTCGGCGGTCCGGGCGGCGCTCGCCACCCAGGTCGGCGACCTGCTCCAGGTCCCGACGGCGGTCTCGGCGATCAAGGTCGACGGCAAGCGCGCCTACCAGCGGGTCCGCGACGGCGAGCAGGTCGAGCTCAAGGCCCGTCCGGTGACCGTCCACGACCTCGTGGTCTCCGACGTGCGCACGGCCGGTGAGCACGTCGACGTCGACATCTCCCTGCGCTGCTCCAGCGGCACCTACGTCCGTGCGATCGCCCGTGACGTCGGCGCCGCGCTGGGCGTGGGCGGGCACCTCACCGCGCTGCGGCGTACGGCGGTCGGCCCCTACGACCTCGCCGTGGCGCACACCCTGGCGGAGCTGGAGGCGTCGTTCACGACCCTGCCGATCGCCGCGGCCGCGCGTGCGGCCTTCCCGGCGGTCGAGCTCGACGAGGCCGCGGCCGACGACGTGCGCGTCGGTCGGCGCCTGGACCTGGCGCTGGACACCCTCTCGGCGGTCTTCGCCCCCGACGGTGAGTTCCTCGCGCTCTACGAGCCGCGCGAGGGACAGGCTCGCGCGGTCGCGGTGTTCGTGTGAGCCACGACGCACCCGGAGGCGCCGGGCCGGCGCGGGGCAGCGGAGATCGCGCCAGTAGGGTTCTGCGTGTGGAGATCTGGCGTTCGCTCGACGACGTACCGGCCGACCTGGGCCGCACCTCGGTCGTCATCGGCAACTTCGACGGCGTGCACGTGGGCCACCGCCAGGTCCTGGCCCGGGCCCGCGCGATCGCCGACGCCCAGGGCCTCACGCTCGTCGCGGTGACCTTCGACCCGCACCCGATGGCCGTCCTGCGCCCCGAGCACGCCCCGACCACGCTGACCACGATGGAGGCCCGTGCCGAGCTGCTCGGCGAGGCCGGTGCGGACGCCGTCCTCGCGGTGCCCTTCGACCGCGACGTGGCCGCCTGGTCCCCGGAGGAGTTCGTGCGCCGGATCCTGGTCGACGCGCTGGGCGCGGCGGCGGTCGTCGTCGGCGCCAACTTCCGCTTCGGGAGCCGCGCGAGCGGCGACGTCGCGACGCTGCGCGAGGCAGGGGCGCGCTACGGCTTCACCGCCGAGGGCATCCCGCTCGACGGCGGCCCGATGGTGTGGTCCTCCACCTACGTGCGTACCTGCCTGGCCGCCGGCGACGTCGCCGGCGCCGCCGAGGCGCTGGGCCGTCCCTACGCCGTGCGCGGCGCGGTCGTCCCGGGCGACAAGCGCGGGCGCGAGCTGGGCTACCCCACCGCCAACGTTCCCACCGACGGCATGACCGCGGCGCCCGCCGACGGCGTGTACGCCGGGTGGCTGCGCCGCCTCGACTCCGGTGAGCGCTTCCCCGCCGCGATCTCGGTCGGCACCAACCCGACCTTCGACGGGGTCCGCGCGCGCCGCGTGGAGAGCTACGTGCTCGACCGCACCGACCTGGAGCTGTACGGCGTGGAGGTCGAGGTCTCCTTCGTCGAGCGGCTGCGGGGCATGGAGGCCTTCGACTCCGTCGACGCGCTGATCGTCCAGATGGAGGACGACGTGCGCCGGGCCCGCGAGCTGCTCGTCCCGTGACGCGCGGGGCAGTGCCGGAGCCCGGACTCGTGCAGGCGACCGATGCCTGGTTCCTCACCCACGGGCTGGCCTACTTCGTCCCCGAGGAGCGGGCCGCGGCGCACGCCGCGCTGCGCGGCCGCCGCACCCTGCCGCTGGCGGTGCTGATCGGCGTCCTCGCCGCGGCCACCGGAGCCGGCCTGGCCTGGGTGACCGGACAGCCGAGCGTCGCGCCGGCCCTGATGATCTCCGCCGCGATGGTCGCGGTGCTCCTCTACGCGCTGACCGCGCTGCGCGCCGCGCCGATCGTGCGCTGGGCGCTGGGGCGCACGTTCGGCAGCCTGCGCACGCTGCTGCCGATGATGAGCCGGGCGCTGCCGCTGCTGCTGCTCTTCGTCACCTTCCTGTTCATCAACGCCGAGGTCTGGCAGGTCGCCGCGGACCTCCCGACCGGCACCCTGTGGCTGACCGCCCTGCTCTTCGTGCTGCTGGCGACCGGCTTCCTGCTGGTCCGGCTGCCCGAGGAGGTGGACAAGGTCGACGACGAGGTGGACGCCGACTTCCTGCGGCGCACCACCGCCGGCACGCCGGTGGGCGCCGCGGCGCAGGAGCTGCTCAGTCGCGACGAGGACCACCCCGCCCTCGTGGCGTACGCCGAGGTGCGCGGCTTCGAGCGCTGGAACCTGGTGCTCGTGCTGGTCGTGATCCAGGCGGTCCAGGTGCTGCTGCTGAGCGTCGGCGTCTTCGTGTTCTTCCTCGCCTTCGGCGGCCTGGTGATGGACGTCGACGTGCAGTCGTCGTGGACGGGCGAGGACGACATCCGGGCGCTGCCGCTGCTGTCGCAGTTGACCGAGCCGCTCCTGCAGGTCTCGGTATTCCTGGCGTCCTTCTCCGCGCTCTACCTGACCGTCTCCACCGTCACCGACGAGACCTACCGGGTGCAGTTCTTCGGCAGCGTCATGCGCGAGATGGAGCGGGCGGTGGGGGTCCGCGCGGTCTACCTCGCCGTGCGCGACCGCGGCGCCGACGTCGTGGCCTGACTGACCCGTACCACCCGCACCACCTCTTCCTAAGTCAACAAATCTAATGTAGTAAATGGTCCATGACCATGACCCCCGCGCGGCCACTGAGCCGCCGCAGCGTCCTGAAGATCTCGCTCGCCTCCGCCGCGGTCGCGCCCGTGCTCAGCGCCGGACCGGCGCTGGCCGGGGGAGTCCGCTCGCCGTTGGCGCCGCGCGCAGGGGCCCCGGTGCCGGCCGGCCCGATCCTCAAGCCGCTGCCGCTGGAGGAGTTCGTCGTGCACGGCACGAACGCCGAGATGCGGTGGGGCTCCGTGCGCGCCCGCGAGGCGCTGACCTCCCAGGCCGACCTGTTCGTGCGCAACCACACCCGCACCCCGGTGATCGAGGCGACGACGTACGCGCTGCGCGTGCACGGTGACGGGCTGGCCCGCCCGCGCGGCGAGGGGGAGGCGCTGAGCTTCCGGCTGGCCGACCTGAAGCGGCTGCCGCGCACCACGATCACCGCCACCCACGAGTGCACCGGCAACGGGCGGCGGTTCTTCGAGGTGCAGCAGGGCACCCCGGCGTCCGGTACGCCGTGGGGGCTCGGCGCGGTCGGCGCGGTGCGGTGGGAGGGCGTGCTGCTGCGCGATCTGCTCGCCCGGGTGGGGATCCGGCGCGACGCGGTCTCGGTGATGGCGACCGGCCTCGACGACCCGTTCGTGAGCGGCGGGGTCGACTACGGCCGGGTCCGGCGGCCCTTCGACATCGAGAAGGCGCTCGACGACGCGCTGCTCGCCTGGGGCGCCAACGGCGAGCCGCTGCTGCCCGACCACGGCTTCCCGCTGCGGCTGGTGCTGCCCGGCTGGGTGGGCATCGCGAGCATCAAGTGGCTCGGCTCCCTCGAGGTCTCCACCACCGAGCAGACCTCGCCCTGGAACACCAAGTGGTACCGGATGACCGGCGGTGACCACCCGGCCGACGCGCCGCCGTTGACCCTCAACCCGGTGCGCTCGGCCTTCGAGCTCGACTGGGACGCCGTGCTCCCGGCGGCACGCACGATCACGCTGACCGGCCGGTCCTGGAGCGGCGCGGCCCCGATCGTGCGCGTCGAGGTGAGCATCGACGGGGGAGCGACCTGGCGTGCCGCCGACCTGCGCGACAAGCCTCGCCGCGGGGCTGGTCACGGGGCTGGTCACGGGGCTGGTCACGGGCGCACCCGCGACCTGTCCTGGACGCGCTGGTCCTACCAGTGGCGCCGGCCGGCGGTCGGGGCGCACGAGCTGCTCGCCCGGGCGCGCGACGCCGCCGGGCGCACCCAGCCGCTCGTCGCGGCGTACAACGACGGGGGCTACCTCTTCGACGCCGTGGTCCGGCACCCGGTGACGGTGGTCTGAAGGGTCACAGCCGCAACCAGGCCAGCACGGCCCGGACCCGCCGGTGGTCGTCGGGTGCGGGCGGCAGGTCGAGCTTGGTGAAGATGCTGTTGATGTGCTTGGCGACGGCCTTGTCGGTGACCACCAGCCGCGCGGCGATCGCGGCGTTGGAGCGCCCCTCCGCCATCAGCGTCAGGACCTCCTGCTCGCGGGGGGTGAGCCGGTCGACCGGCTCGGGCCCGCGTCGACTCATCACCGAGGCGATCACCTCGGGGTCGAGCACCGTCGCGCCGGCGACCACCCGGCGCAGGGCGTCGAGGAACTCCGCGACGTCGGCGACCCGGTCCTTGAGCAGGTAGCCCACCGCCCCCTCGCCGCTGGCGAGCAGCTCGCGGGCGTAGAGGTGCTCGACGTACTGGCTGAGCACGAGCACGGGGAAGCCGGGCCGGGCGGCGCGCGCCTCGATCGCGGCGCGCAGGCCCTCGTCGGTGTGCGTCGGCGGCATCCGGACGTCGAGCACGGCGGCGTCGACGTCGGGGTCGCGCAGCGCGACGCGCAGGTCCTCCTCGTTGTCGACCGCGGCGGTGACGGTGCAGTCGTGCGCCTGGAGCAGCTGGGTCAGACCGGCCCGGAGGAGGGCGTGGTCCTCGGCGAGGACAAGGCGCACGGGACCTCCACGGTCAGGACTGTCGGCCCGCCGATCGGGCTCGTGACCGCCATTGTCCCGTCGAAGGCGGCCAGGCGGCGCATGACGCCCAGCATCCCCGTGCCGCGCCCCGGGTCAGCCCCGCCCACGCCGTCGTCGCCGACCTCGCCGCGCAGCACCCCGTCGGCATGCCCCAGACGCACCCACGCGTGCTCGGCGTCGGCGTGCTTGACCACGTTGGCCAGGCACTCGGCGAGCGCGAAGTAGACCGCGGACTCGACCGGTGCGGGCGGGCGTCCGGTGAGCGCCGCCTCGACACGGACGGGCACGGCCAGGTCGAGGGCCAGCGCGGCGATCGCCCCGCCCAGGCCGCGGTCGGCGAGCACCGGGGGATGGATGCCGCGCAGCACCGCGCGCAGGTCGCCGATCGCCGCGACCGTGCTCGCGCGGGCGTCGGCGAGCAGCCGGCGGGCCGCGTCGGGGTCCTGCTCGAAGGTCGACTCCGCCATCCCGAGGTTCATCGACAGTGCGACCAGGCGGGCCTGGGTGCCGTCGTGCAGGTCGCGCTCGATGCGTCGCAGCTCCGCGGTGGAGTGGTCGACGGCGTCCGCGCGCGTCTCGGTGAGGACCTGGACCCGCTGCTCCAGGCGTTCGGTGTGCCCGACGCTGAGGAACCACCGGTCCACGGCGCACCGGGCCCGCATCAGCGGCTCCACGCCGAAGTACCAGAGCGCGCCGGTGACCACCAGCACCAGGAACAGCACGACGACGAGGGAGAGCACGAAGCCGAAGGTCGCCGTCCACAGCAGCCAGCCCAGGTCGCGCCAGGTCATCGGGTCGCGGGCCCAGCCCAGCACCCGCCGCACCGGCCCGCGCTCGCGTGGCCGGTATTGCTCGGGGATGACTGCTCCCAGCACGCGCTGCGCGATCCGGCGGTGCCGGTCGGTCAGCCAGCGGGTGGCCGGGACCGTCACCAGCAGCAGCGGGATGCCGATCCACAGCAGCGCCAGCACGCCCCCGAGGATCGAGAGGACGAGGAGCAGCAGGGCCGGCACGAACGCGAGCAGCTGCGCCGCGGCGTACCCCGTGAGCGCCAGGCGGCCGGGCGGCGCGGCCTGGCGCGGCGCGGTGCCGGGCAGGGTGCTCACCGCTGCATTCTCGCCGATCGGCTCGCCGGCGGCAGTGGTGCTGGCACCACCCCCGGGGTCGGGTGCCTGCGTCCCTGACCGCGACCCCCTCCTCCGGCGAGGCTGACGGGGACCGGACCCGCCGACCGCGACGCACCAGGAGCCCCCGATGTCCCACGCCCTCACCGCCCTGCCCCTGCGGGCCGCCCGCTGGAGTGCGACCCACCCCTGGCGCGCCATCCTCGGCTGGCTCGCGCTGGTCGCCGTCGCCATCGGCCTCGCCGCGACGGTCCCCACCCAGGAGACGACCGCGGCGGACTACCGGGTCGGGGAGTCCGGCCGGGCCGACGCCCTGATCGAGGAGGCCGACCTCGCCGACCCGGACGCGGAGCACGTGCTGATCACCGCCGCCGGGGGTGGCGCCCTCGACCGCACCGCGGCGGGGGCCGCCGCGACGGCGCTGCAGGAGCGGCTCGGCGCGACCTCCGGGGTCGCGAGCATCTCGCCGCCGCAGTGGAGCGGGTCCGGGACGGCGGCCCTGGTCACGATCGAGCTCGAGGACGGTCACGACGACATCGCGCCGCTCGCTTCGGCGACCGAGTCGGTGCAGCGCGACCACGCCGGCCTCGAGCTGCGCCAGTCCGGCGACCTCAGCCTCGACGAGGCGATCGGCGACAGGGTCGCCGACGACCTCGCCTCGGCCGAGGTGACGAGCGTGCCGATCACCCTGGTGCTGATGCTGCTCGCCTTCGGGGCCCTGATCGCGGCCGGGCTGCCGGTGCTGCTGGCCGGCACCAGCGTCGCGGTCACCATCGGACTGATGGCCCCGCTGTCGCACCTGCTGCCGACCGAGCCCACGGTCGGCAGCATGGTCGTGCTGATCGGCATGGCCGTGGGCGTCGACTACTCGCTGTTCTACCTCAAGCGCGAGCGCGAGGAGCGGGCCGCGGGACGCAGCACCCCCGACGCCATCGAGATCGCCGCCCAGACCTCGGGGCACTCGATCCTGGTGTCCGGAGGCGCCGTCATCGCCTCCCTGGCGGCGCTCTACATGATGGGGGACCCGACCTTCAGCTCGCTGGCCACCGGGGCGATCGTCGTGGTCGCGGTCGCGGTGCTCGGCTCGATCACCGTGCTCCCGGCGCTGCTGGCCACGCTCGGCCGGTGGGTGGACCGGCCCCGCGTTCCGCTGCTGTGGCGCCTCAACGCGCGCATCGGCCGCGGCGGCATCAGCAGCCGGCTGCTGGGCCCGGTGATGCGCCACCCGCTGGCCGCCCTGCTCGCCTCGAGCCTGGCCGTCGTCGCGCTGGCGGTGCCGGCGCTGGGGATGAAGACCGCGCACGCCGACCTCGACACCCTGCCGACCGACCTCCCGGCGGTGACGACGATGAAGGCGATCTCGGCGGAGTTCCCCACCGAGGGGGCGTCGGCGCGGGTGGTCGTCAGGTCCACCGGGGACGAGGCGGGCGCGGAGCGCGCCCTCGACCGGCTCGGCGACGCGGCCCTGGCCACCGGCGACTTCACCGGCGCCAGCGAGATCAGCACGTCGGCGGACGGTCGCACCTCGACCCTCGAGCTCGGGATGGACTGGTCCGAGACCGACCCGCGGGCCGCGGAGGCGGTGCGGACCCTGCGCGCGGACCTGGCCCCGGCCGCCCTCGAGGGGATCGAGGGCGAGCACGCCGTGGGCGGCGGTGTCGCGGAAGCGCTGGACTACGACCAGGACCAGCGCCTCGCCCTGCCGTTGGTGATCGGCACGGTGCTGCTGCTCACGATGCTGATGATGTACGGCGCCTTCCGCAGCGTGCCGATCGCGCTGCTCTCCACCGTGCTCAACCTGGCCTCGGTCGGGGTCGCGTTCGGGGTGCTCGCCCTGGTCTTCCAGCACGGCTGGGGCAGCGACGCCCTGGGCATCGCCGCACCCGGCTTCGTGATCCACTGGATCCCGCTGTTCGTGCTCGTGGTGCTGGTCGGGCTCTCGATGGACTACCACGTCTTCGTGGTGAGTCGGATCCGCGAGCACGTCGCCCGCGGGCTGCCCACCCGCCTGGCCGTCGAGCGCGGCATCGCCGACACCGCCGGCGTGGTCACCAGCGCGGCCGCGGTCATGGTCTCGGTGTTCTCGATCTTCGCCACGCTGAGCATGCTGGAGATGAAGATGATGGGCGTGGGCCTGGCGGCGGCCATCCTGCTCGACGCGACGCTGGTGCGCCTGGTGCTGCTGCCCGCCGCGCTGGTGCTGCTGGGGGAGCGGGCCTGGTGGCCGCGCCACCCGCGGCCGGCGGCTGGCGAGCCGGTCGCCGAGCCGGACCCGGCGTACGCGCTGAGCCACCGGTGAGGACCGGCCCGGACCCAGAGCCCGCACCCTCGGCTGCCGCATTTTGGGCGGCTGTCGGGCCGCGCGCTAGTCTGATGCGGTTGTCCGGGGCCTCGCGCACCGGCGACACCAATCCATTGCTGAGTCATCTGCCGTGCAACGGCCGCGGATCCAGAGTGCCCGGGAGAACAGGCCCCGGCGCGCCGCGCAGCGAGAGTGCCCTGGAAGGGGCGGAGGGGAGCCCGCATGTCGATCGGTACCGACGCGGAGACCAAGAAGAAGATCATCGCCGAGTACGCCCTGGCTGAGGGCGACACCGGTTCGCCCGAGGTGCAGATCGCGCTGCTGAGCCACCGGATCGCGCACCTCACGGAGCACCTCAAGGAGCACAAGCACGACCACCACAGCCGTCGTGGTCTGCTGCTTCTCGTCGGCCAGCGCCGTCGCCTGCTGAACTACCTGCAGAAGACCGAGATCGGCCGCTACCGGTCGATCGTCGAGCGCCTCGGACTGCGTCGCTGACGCTTGGTCCTCGCGGGCGGGGCGGCCGCTCCTCGGGAGCGGCCGCCCCGTTCCATTTCTAGGCCCGGCATTCGCTAGGCTCGCAAGCACAACTTCATAGCATCCACATCCAGGAGCGACCGCATCGTTTCGGCCCGGTCCTCGGTAGTGGCCTTCAGAACCTCTCAGGATCTGCGGGCCTCGATCGAAGACCGGCCCCTCGCATCAAGGCGAGGCCTCGGCGGGCGACCTCGATATCGAGATCCCCGCACCCCCCACCGGGACGACGCGGAGCTCCACGCACAGAACAAGGACAACCCCTTGACTGAACCCGTCATCAGCGCCGTCGAGACCGTTCTCGACAACGGCAAGTACGGCACCCGCACCATCAAGTTCGAGACCGGGCTCCTCGCCCGCCAGGCCGCCGGTTCGGTGACCGCCTACCTCGACGACGACACGATGCTGCTCTCGGCGACCACCGCCGGCAAGCACCCGAAGGACCACTTCGACTTCTTCCCCCTGACGATCGACGTCGAGGAGCGGATGTACGCCGCGGGCAAGATCCCCGGCTCGTTCTTCCGCTCCGAGGGTCGTCCGGGCGAGGACGCGATCCTCACCTGCCGCCTGATCGACCGCCCGCTGCGCCCGACCTTCAAGAAGGGTCTGCGCAACGAGGTCCAGGTCGTCATCACGGTCATGGCGCTCAACCCCGACGCGCCGTACGACGTGCTCGCGATCAACGCCGCGTCGCTCTCGACCCAGCTCTCCGGCCTGCCGTTCTCCGGCCCGGTCGGCGGCGTGCGCGTCGCGCTCATCGAGGGCCAGTGGGTCGCGTTCCCGACCCACAGCCAGGTCGAGGACGCGGTCTTCGACATGGTCGTGGCCGGCCGCGTCACCGACACCGGCGACGTCGCGATCATGATGGTCGAGGCGGAGGCCACCGAGACCACCTTCGACAAGGTCCAGAACGGCGCCCAGGCGCCCACCGAGGAGGTCGTGGCCTCGGGCCTCGACGCCGCGAAGCCCTTCATCAAGCAGCTCTGCGAGGCGCAGAGCGAGCTGGCGAACGTGGCCGCGAAGCCGGTCCAGGACTTCCCGATCTTCCTCGACTACGAGGACGACGTCTTCGCTGCCGTCGAGTCCGCCGCGCGCGAGGACCTCGCCGCCGCGATGAAGATCGCCGACAAGGGCGAGCGCGAGGAGCGCACCGACGAGATCAAGGCCTCGCTCATCGAGCGCCTCGCCGGCCAGTTCGAGGGCCGCGAGAAGGAGATCGGCGCGGCGTTCCGCTCGCTGAACAAGCAGCTGGTCCGCGAGAGCATCCTGCGCGACAAGATCCGCATCGACGGCCGCGGCCTCGCCGACATCCGTCCGCTGCACGCCGAGGTCGGCGTGATCCCGCGCGTGCACGGCTCCGCGCTGTTCGAGCGTGGCGAGACCCAGATCCTGGGCGTCACCACCCTCGACATGCTCAAGATGGAGCAGCAGCTCGACACCCTCTCCCCGGAGAAGTCGCGCCGCTACATGCACAAGTACGTCTTCCCGCCGTTCTCGACCGGCGAGACCGGCCGGGTCGGCTCCCCGAAGCGTCGCGAGGTCGGCCACGGCGCCCTGGCGCGCCGCGCGCTCCTGCCGGTGCTCCCGGACCGCGAGGTCTTCCCCTACGCGATCCGTCAGCTCTCCGAGGCGATGGGCTCCAACGGCTCGACCTCGATGGGCTCGGTCTGCGCCTCGACCCTGTCGCTGCTCCAGGCCGGTGTGCCGCTGAAGGCCTCCGTCGCGGGCATCGCGATGGGCCTGGTCTCCGGTGAGATCGACGGCCAGACGCAGTACGTCGCGCTGACCGACATCCTCGGCGCCGAGGACGCGTTCGGCGACATGGACTTCAAGGTCGCCGGCACCCGCGAGTTCGTCACCGCGCTCCAGCTCGACACCAAGCTCGACGGCATCCCCGCCGAGGTCCTGGCCGCCGCGCTGACCCAGGCGCGCGACGCCCGCCACGCGATCCTCGACGTCATGGCCGAGGCCATCGACGAGCCGGAGGAGATGTCCTCCACCGCGCCGCGGATCATCAGCGTCAAGATCCCCGTGGACAAGATCGGCGAGGTCATCGGCCCGAAGGGCAAGGTGATCAACCAGATCCAGGACGACACCGGCGCCTCCATCTCCATCGAGGACGACGGCACCATCTACATCGGTGCCACCAACGGTGACGCGGCCGACGCGGCCCGCGCGGCGATCAACGCGATCGCCAACCCGACGATGCCCGAGGTCGGCGAGCGCTACCTCGGCACCGTCGTGAAGACGACGAACTTCGGTGCGTTCGTCTCGCTCATGCCGGGCCGGGACGGCCTGCTGCACATCAGCAAGCTGCGCCCGCTCGCGGGTGGCAAGCGCGTCGAGGCCGTCGAGGACGTCGTCTCCGTCGGTCAGAAGATCCAGGTCCAGATCGGCGAGATCGACGACCGCGGCAAGCTCTCCCTCATCCCCGTGGTCGAGGAGACCGCCGGTGAGGGCGAGACCGCGGAGCCGGCCGCCGAGGCGACCGAGGAGGCCTGACCTCCACGTGGCTGACGCCAACACGACGACCGGCCCGCAGGCGACTGCGGGCCGGTCGTCCGGTTCCCGGGGCATTTCGCCCACGATCGTGTCCGGCGCCGAGCAGGAGCCGGGCACCACGATCACTGTCCAGACGGTCACCGACGCCTCCGGCCAGGTGACCTCCGAGATCCGCCGTACCGTCCTTCCGGGCGGGCTGCGGGTGATCAGCGAGCGCCTCGCCGGGGTGCGCTCCGCCAGCGTCGGCGTGTGGGTCGGGGTGGGCTCGCGCGACGAGACCGCCACCCTCCACGGCTGCTCGCACTTCCTCGAGCACCTGCTCTTCAAGGGCACCGGCAGCCGCTCCGCGTTCGACATCTCCATCGAGCTCGACGCAGTGGGCGGGGAGTTCAACGCCTTCACCGCCAAGGAGTACACCTGCTTCCACGCCCGGGTCCTTGACGAGGACCTGCCGCTGGCCGTCGACGTGCTCGGCGACATGATCACCGACTCGCTGATCACGCCGGAGGACGTCGAGGCCGAACGCGACGTGATCCTCGACGAGATCGCGATGCACGACGACGACCCCGACGACGTGGTGCACAACCTCTTCGCCGAGCAGGCCTTCGGCGCGGACACGCCGCTGGGCCGCGGGATCGCCGGCACGATGGAGTCGATCGCGGCGCTCAGCCGTGAGCAGATCCACGACTTCTACCGCGCGCACTACCGCGCGGCGACGATGGTCGTGTCGGTGGCCGGCAACGTCGACCACGACGCGCTGGTCGAGCAGGTCCGCGTCGCCTTCGGGCGCAACGACTTCCTCTCCGGCGACGAGCGTCCGGTCCCGCCGCGCGGGGCGACCGGCCCGGTGCCGGTGCACTCCGGCGCGGCCAGCACCACCCGGCCCTTCGAGCAGGTCAACGTCGTGCTCGGCATGGCGGGGATCCGGCGCGACGACGAGCGCCGCTACGCGCTCGGGGTGCTCAACACCGCGCTCGGCGGCGGCACGTCGAGCCGACTGTTCCAGGAGGTGCGCGAGCGCCGCGGTCTGGCGTACTCGGTCTACTCCTTCGGCAGCCACCACGCCGACGCCGGACTGGTCGGGGTGTCGGTCGGCTGCCTGCCGGCCAAGCTCGACGACGTCCTGGCCGTGGTCCGTGACGAGCTGGCCAAGGTGGCGGCCGACGGCATCACCGCCGAGGAGCTCGCCCGCGGCAAGGGCCAGCTGCGCGGCGGCCTGGTCCTCGGTCTCGAGGACTCCGGGTCCCGGATGTCGCGGCTGGGCAAGGGCGAGCTGGTGCACGACGAGCTGCTGAGCATCGACGAGGTGCTCGCCCGCATCGACGCGGTCACCCTCGATGACGTGCGCGAGGTCGCGGCCACCGTGTTCGGCGGCCCGGAGATCCTCGCCGTGGTCGGTCCCGAGGGCGGCGAGGCCACCTCGGACGAGACACCCGCCTGACGAGCCCGTGGGCCGGGGTCAGCGCGCCAGCACGACGACGGCGGCGCAGGCCCCGGCCCACAGCACGCTCGCGAAGGTGCCGATGATGAACCGCTCGGCGGCACCGGTGCGTACGCCGTCCTCCGCCGCCCGCAGCTCGGGGTAGCGCCCGAAGGCCTTGACGGCGAGCACCACCGCGATCCCCTCGGGCCACCCGGCCACGAGCGAGGCGAAGACGGCTGCCCGCTCGAGGACCCCGATCCAGGTCCCACCGCGCAGCACCGACCCGGCCCCCTGGGTCGTGGTCGTGCTCCCGTCGGCGCGGGGGCGGTCCACCAGCGCGAACAGGCGCGCGGTCACGGGCCCACCGCCCAGCACCGCGCTCGCGGCACCGAGGACCACCAGCAGCGCCGTGGCGGCGCGCGCGCCGGTGTCGACGTCGGTGGGGGTCGCCGCGACGCCCCCGGCGGCGGCGAGCAGCAGCAGCGCCGCAGGGGTCCACACGTCGCGCCCGGTGCGGGTCCACGACAGCGCCGCCGCCACGGTGGTGGCGGCGAGCAGTGCGGTGACGAGCTGTCCCCAGTTCTCCGGACTCATGTGCCCATCCCAGCACGGCTCGTCCCAGCATCGGCCACCCTCAGCAGGGGAGTGGCGAGGTGGGTGACGAGCTCGCGGGCGCGCCGTCCCTCGGCGAGGCCGGCGGCCTGGGCACGCTGGCTGACCGCCGACTGGCTGATGCCCAGGCGGCGCCCGATCTCCTCGTGCGTGAGGCCCTGGTCGGCGAGGTCCACGACCTCCCAGCCCCGCGGCGTACGACGCGCGAGGACGGCGGCCCACAGCCACAGCGCCGACTCCAGCTGACGGGCGTCGGCGGTGTCGCCCTGGACGCGCAGGTGCCAGGGGCTGTTCTTGGCGCGCTCGACCGACTCGCGGGCGTGGAGGTACGCCGGGCCGCGCCCGGCGCGCGCGTGGGCGGGCAGCGGCTCCTCGACGGCGCCGGCGCCCAGGCCGATGTGCCAGGCGTCGTCGCGCAGCAGCGGCTCGAGCACGAGGGCGAGGTGCTCGGGGCGGTCCAGCACGCCCTGCACCTCATCCCCGACGGTGCGCTCCAGGGGACGCAGGAGCGGCACCTCGGCCGTGACCTCCAGGGCGCGGGGGACCAGATCGGCTCGCGACCGGCTGGAGCGCTGGTCGACGGTGAGCACGATCACGGTCATCGGCACCTCCGGAAAGCGTCGGTTCAGTGCCGAGCATGCATTAGGAAATTTCCTAATGTCAAGGAGGGATAAGGGAAAACCCTTATCGACGGCCGATGATCCCGACGACCGCCGGGTTCTTCTGCTCGACGACCGAGACTCGGAAGCCGCCTTGGGCGAGCGCCGCCGACGCCTTCGACACGACGGTGGGCATCTGGTCGGGGAACTTCACCTCGAAGAACAAGAAGACCGCGCCACCGGGCAGCACGCGCTCGTGCAGCAGGGCGATCTCGTCGGCGCAGTCACGCACCCAGAACAGGTTGACGTTGAAGGCGTAGACCTTGTTGAGCCGCTTGACCGGCACACGCAGCGTCGCGAGGTCGATCTGGCGCACCGTCAGCCGGCCGGCCTCCACGAAGCGCGCACAGCGGCGCTTCGTGCGGTCCACGCCGGACTCCGACCGGTCGATGGCGAAGAGCTTGCCGGTCGTCAACCGGGAGCAGATCGCCTCCGCTCCAGCACCGGGACCACAGCCGATCTCCAGGACGTGGTCGGCCGGCTGGACGTCCATGAAGTCAACTGCCCAGCGAATCCGCGCAGGGATCGTCTGCACCACCATGGGGTCAAGACTGCCAGACCCTGCGACCGCGTGGTGCCACCCGGTCCCCTACGTGCGCTGCATCTCACGCCGAGCGGTCTCGCCGGGCCCGTCCCGTCGGGGTTCCGCGGCCGCGACGTCCTAGGCTTGCGACGTGGCGGAGACGAGGGTGTTGAAGGTCGGTGTCCTGGGTGCGCGGGGCAAGGTCGGCTCGGAGGTCTGCCGTGCGGTGGACGCCGCTGCCGACCTGGAGCTGGTGGCAGCCGTCGATGCGGGCGACCCGCTGGAGACGCTGGTCTCCGCCGGCGCCGAGGCGGTCGTCGACTTCACCCACCCCGACGTGGTGATGGACAACCTGCGCTTCTGCGTCGAGCACGGCATCCACGCGGTCGTCGGCACCACCGGCTTCGACGACGAGCGGCTGGCGCGCCTCGGCGAGTGGCTCGAGAACTCGCCCGGCACCGGGGTCCTGATCGCCCCCAACTTCTCCATCGGCGCGATCCTGATGATGCGCTTCGCCGCCGCTGCCGCCCCGTTCTACGAGTCGGTCGAGGTCGTCGAGCTGCACCACCCCGACAAGGCCGACGCCCCCAGCGGCACCGCGCGTCGTACGGCGCAGCTCATCGCCGCCGCCCGGCGCGAGGCCGGCTGCGACCCGGTCCCCGACGCCACCTCTACCGCGCTGGACGGCGCGCGCGGCGCCGACGTGGACGGCATCCGCGTCCACGGGCTGCGCATCCGCGGCATGGTCGCCCACCAGGAGGTCGTGCTCGGCGGGGTGGGGGAGACCCTCACGATCCGCCACGACTCCATGGACCGGGCGTCGTTCACGCCAGGCGTGCTGACCGGCCTGCGCACGATCACCGACCGCCCCGGCCTCACCGTCGGGCTCGAGCACTTCCTCGACCTGGACTGAGGTCCAGCGCGTCGAGGCGCGTAGGGGCCAGCGCGGTCAGGCCAGCGCGGTCAGGTCAGCGCGCGGAGCACCGCAGCGACCAGCGCCGAGCCGAACACCACGACCAGGAACGGCGCACGCAGCACCAGCAGCACCGCGGCCGCGGCGAGCGCCGCCAGCCGCGCGTCGAGCACCAGCTCGCTGCCGCTGGCGGCCACCTGGACGGCGATCAGGGCGGCCAGGAGGGCCACCGGGATCAGGTCGGCCACCCGGCGTACCAGCGGGTGCTCCAGCACCCGTGGCGGGACGCTGAGGCCGGCCAGCTTGAGCAGGTAGCACCCCGCGGCGGCGAGGAGCACCGCGAGCCACGTCACGATGCCTCCCCGGGGCGCCCGGGACGGCGCAGCAGCCCGGCGACCACCGCCACGGCGCCCGCGGCCAGCACCGGTACGCCGGCGGGCGTGAGCGGCACCGCGCCGAGGGCGACGGCCGCGGCGAGGACGGCGACGAGCCGGTGGTGCCAGCTGCCCAGGCGCGGCCACAGCAGCGCGAGGAAGGCCGCGCCCACCGCCGCGTCGAGCCCGTAGGTCGCCGGGTCGCCGATCGCGGTGCCGGCGACGGCACCGAGCAGGGTGAACAGGTTCCACAGCACGAAGATCGAGGCGCCGGTGGTCAGGAATCCCAGGCGCGCGGCCGGCACCGAGTCGCGGCCGACGCTCATCGCCGTGGACTCGTCGATCAGCAGGTGGGCGCCCAGCGCGCGCCGCCAGCCCCGCCAGCGCAGCAGCGGACCCACCTTGAGCCCGTAGAGGGTGTTGCGGGTGCCGAGGAGCAGCGCGGCGGCGGTGCCGGCCAGCGGGGCGCCGCCAGCGGCGACGACGCCCACGAGCGCGAACTGCGAGGCACCGGTGAACACCAGCAGCGACAGTGCGCAGGTCTGCCAGACGTCGAGGCCGGCCGCCACGGAGACGGCGCCGAACGACACGCCGTACGCGCCGGTGGCGATGCCGACGCCGAGGCTGTCGCGCACGATCGCCGAGCGCTCCGAGGCGGGCAGCGCAGGGTCGGACGGGGACACGCCGGGACCCTAACCGCCTTGACCTTCACGGGTCGGTCCAGGACCGTGGAACGGACGTCCCGGCACGCGCGGGGCCGCTAGTGGCGGCGGGTGCGGGCGTGGCGCGGACGGCGCGGCTCGTGCGGGTCGTGCAGGAGCCGGTGGGCCACGCCGAGACCGGTCAGGGCGCCGATCGCGGCACCCAGCGAGGTGGGCAACGGTGTCGCCAGGGCGCTCCAGGCGCCGACGGTCGTCAGCGCGAGGATCGCCACGGTCGCCACGACGAGCTGGTGCAGACGGGGCAACGGGCCGAGCATGCGAGGTCCTCTCTCCGGTGCGCGTGCGGGCGCGCGACCTCCATGGTGACGCATGTCACCCCCCGGACAAGGCCTAAACGGGTGAAGTCGCCGAATCGGGCCGGACCACGGGGAGGGAGTCCGCCGGCCGGGGAGGCCCGGTGGGCGGTGCCGGGCTCAGCTCAGGGCGGTGTGCAGACGCACCTGGCGCACCCGGGTGACGCCGTCCCCCTCGAGGTCGAGCTCACGGTGCGCGCCGTCCGGTGCCCAGCCGGCCGAGGTGAGGAAGGCGCGCAGGGTGTCGTCCACCGACACCGCCCAGAGCACCGACCGGGTGAAGCGGTCCGCACGCATGGTGTCGACGGCCGCCTGGAGCAGTCGCGAGCCGTGCCCGGCGCCGCGGCGCTCGGGGTCCACGATCAACTCGGCGAGCTCGGCGTCCGCCACCGGGTCGCAGTCGGGGTCGCTCGCCGGTCCGGTGACCGCGAAGCCCACGACCCGGGCCCGCTCCAGGGCGACGAGCACCCGGTGGCGGGCGTCGCCCGGCTTGGCGAAGGCGGCCTCCCAGGCCTGGGTCGCGGCCGCCTCGGCCTCGGGACCACTGGGGAACGCCTCCGGCGGCACCAGGCCGGCGTAGGCCTGCGGCCAGGTGCGCAGCTGCAGCCGCGCGACGGCCGGGGCGTCCTCGGCCCAGGCGACGCGGACGGAGACGTCGGCGGTGGGGGAGCTCATGTGCGCATCCTTGCAGCCGCCGGCTGGCTATGGTCGGCCCATGGAGTTTCGCAACCTCGGCGCGAGCGGTCTGAAGGTCTCGGCCATCTCGTACGGCAACTGGCTCACCCACGGCTCCCAGGTCGAGGAGGACGCCGCGCTCGCCTGCGTGCGCCGTGCCCTCGACGAGGGCATCACGACGTTCGACACCGCCGACGTCTACGCCAACACCGCGGCCGAGAGCGTGCTCGGCAAGGCGCTCGCCGGCGAGCGGCGCGAGAGCCTGGTGGTCTGCACCAAGGTCTACTGGCCCACCGGGCCGGGCGGGCCGAACGACCACGGGCTGTCGCGCAAGCACATCTCGGAGGCCATCGACGGCTCGCTGCGCCGCCTCGGTACCGACCACGTCGACCTCTACCAGGCGCACCGCTACGACCACGAGACGCCGCTGGAGGAGACGATGCTCGCCTTCGCCGACATCGTGCGTGCGGGCAAGGCGCTCTACATCGGGGTCTCGGAGTGGCGCGCGGAGGAGATCCGGGCCGCCGCCGAGCTGGCGCGCGAGCTGCGGGTGCCGCTGGTCTCGAACCAGCCGCAGTACAGCATGCTGTGGCGCGTCATCGAGGAGGAGGTCGTGCCGGCCAGCGTCGAGGCCGGGATGGGCCAGATCGTGTGGTCCCCGATCGCCCAGGGCGTGCTGACCGGCAAGTACCTCCCCGGCGAGCAGCCGCCGTCCGGGTCGCGCGCCACCGACGACAAGGGCGGCGCGGACATGATCAGCCGCTGGATGCGCGACGACGTGCTCGAGCGGGTGCAGCTGCTGCGCCCGATCGCCGAGGACGCCGGGCTCACGATGGCCCAGCTCGCGGTCGCCTGGGTGCTGCAGAACCCGCACGTCTCCAGCGCGATCATCGGCGCCAGTCGTCCCGAGCAGGTCAGCGACAACGTCTTGGCCGCCGGCGTGCGCCTGGACGCCGACCTGATGCGCTCCATCGACGAGGTGCTGGTCGGCGTGGTCGAGCGGGACCCGGCGCGCACCCAGTCGCCCGCGTCGCGATCCTTCTGACGGCCTTCCGCTAGCCGGTGGAGGTGGCCCGTCCGGCCGGGGTCACGCCCGGGCCGGACGAGGTCGCCACGGTGCGGGCCTGCGCCCGCGCCAGGCGTACGGCGCCGTACGTCGAGACCAGCAGGCCGGCCAGCACCGCCCAGCCCCAGCCGGCACGCACGCCGTCGCCGAGCGTGAGCATCCCGACCGCGGCCGGGATGAAGGTCTGGCCCACGACCATCGGCGCCGAGGCGGCGGCGACCGCGCCGCTGCTCATCGCGCGGGAGTAGACCCAGAACGCCAGCAGGCTCAGCGACGGGACGGCCAGCGCGCACAGCACCGCCGGCCCGTCGAGGGGGAGCCGCACCCCGCGGACGGCGAGCGCGGACCCGGCATATCCCAGCCCGGCCAGCGCGCCCAGCCCGAGCCCGCCCAGGCTCCCCGCGCCGTGGGGCGGCCCGCCGGCGAGCCGGCGCCGCTCCCGCGACACGGTCGTGAAGGCGAGACCGGCGAGCACCACGAGACCGGCCCACAACGCGGCGGCGAGCCACCAGCTGGAGACCGCCTCGCCGGCGCTGCCGGAGCCGGCCGCGAGCAGCACCAGTCCCGCGCTGACCAGGCCGACCGAGCCCCACTGCTGCGCGTCGAGACGCTCGGCGACGCGGCGCGAGGCCAGCGCCGTCACCGGCAGCGACATCGCCACGGTCGCCTGGGCGAGGTAGAGCGGGAGCAGCCAGATCGCCACCGCGTGCAGCACGAAGCCCACGAGGTAGCAGACCAGCACCACCCAGATCCAGGCGTCGCGAACCGCGTGGCGCACGAACTCCACCAGCGTGTCCAGCCGGAAGCCGCTGCGGCGTACGGCGTGGGCCTGCGCGACCGCGGCCAGGCCGAAGACCACGGCACTGCCCAGGCCGGCCGCCAGGCCGAGGACCTGGTCGGTGCTCATCGGGTCGCTGCGGTCAGCGGTAGGTGTCGGGGAGGCGCTGGCCGATCTTGACCTGCGACTTGGGCAGGCGCATGAACTTCATCTGCAGCGCGCGGGTGATCGCGTAGTACGTCGTGCCCTTGTGGGTCTCGTTCGGGAACCGGGCGTCGAGCTCGCGACGCAGCCGCAGGCGCAGGAAGACCATGTCGAGCACGATCAGCACGATCGTGGCCATCAGCACCAGGCTGCTCAGGTTGGCCATGGCGGGGTTGCCGGAGTAGCCGAGGATCATCGAGATGATCAGCAGCGGGATCATCAGCTCGATGAAGGAGAAGCGGCTGTCGACGAAGTCGCGCACGAAGCGGCGCTCCGGGCCCTTGTCACGCGGCATGAAGTAGCGCTCGTCGCCGGTCTTCATGGCCTGGCGGACCTTCTGGCTGGAGCTCGCCCGGGCCTCGCGCTGGGCGCGGGCCTGCTCCTTGCGAGTGCGCGGCGCGGCCTTGGCGCGCGCACGCGCGGCGGCCTCGGCCTCCTTGCGCGACGGCGTCGGACGACCCTTGCCCCCGGGCTTGGTGGCGACGGGCTCCGGGGTGACGGTGACGGTCTTGGTACGACGGAACAACGCGGGCCTTCTCGCTGAGGGTGTCCTGCTGCGGACAAGCGGGTGTGCGGAACGCAGCCACTGTACCGGCGGCCCGGTGGTGAGACCCGCACGGTTGGTCACGGTGCCCTAGAGTGAGACGAGACCTGCAGCACAGAACGTTTCGTCCGAGAGGGACCGCACCACATGAGCATCATGAAGCGCATGAGCCTGATCTTCCGGTCAAAGGCCAACAAGGCCCTCGACCGGGCCGAGGACCCGCGCGAGACCCTCGACTACAGCTACCAGCGCCAGCTGGACCTGCTCGCCAAGGTGCGCCGCGGCGTCGCCGATGTGGCGACCAGCCGCAAGCGCGTGGAGCTCCAGGTCAACCAGCTCGACCAGCAGGCCGCGAAGCTGACCAGCCAGGCCGAGAAGGCGATCCAGATGGGTCGTGAGGACCTCGCCCGCGAGGCCCTCACCCGCAAGTCCGCCCTCGCCGGGCAGATCAGTGACCTCCAGGGCCAGCACGCCAACCTGATGGCCGAGGAGGAGAAGCTCACCCTCGCCCAGCAGCGCCTCCAGGCGAAGGTCGAGGCGTTCCGCACCCGCAAGGAGACCATCAAGGCCACCTACACCGCGGCCGAGGCGCAGACCAAGATCGGCGAGGCGGTCTCCGGCATCAGCGAGGAGATGGGCGACGTCGGCCTGGCGATCCAGCGTGCCGAGGACAAGACCGCGAACATGCAGGCACGGGCCGGTGCGATCGACGAGCTGATCGCCTCGGGTGCCCTCGACGACGCGAGCTCGCTGAGCCGCGGCGACGACATCAGCCGTGAGCTGGAGGCGATGAGCTCGCAGTCCGACGTCGAGGCCGAGCTGGCCCGGCTCAAGGGGCTCAGCGCGCCCAGCGCGCCCGAGGCCATCGAGAGCGGCGACGTGCTCTCCCCCGAGCAGCAGAAGCAGGCCGAGCCGCGCGAGGGCCAGGCATGATCGTCCGGATCCTCGGTGAGGGTCAGTTCGACCTCACCGACGCCGACATCGACCACCTCAACACCCTCGACTCCGCCGTCGAGGCTGCGGTCGAGGCCGGCGACCAGGCGGCGTTCGAGCCCGCGCTCGCCGCGCTGCTGGACGCCGTACGCGCCCACGGTGCGATGCACGACCCGGGCACGCTGGACCCCTCCGACCTGATCCTGCCGCCGTCGGACGCCACCATCGACGAGGTCCGCGCGATGCTCGGTGACGAGGGGCTGCTGCCCGGCTGAGCACACCGGACCGCAACGGCGGTCCACGACCAGCAGCTGCCGAGGGGCGCGTCCAGCGGGCGCGCCCCTCAGCCATTTCTTGGGTCTGACAGGGACAATGTGCGCATGGCACACAGCCGCTTCCTCCCCGACCGTGGGCTCACCGCCCGCATGACCCTGGTGCTCTTCCTCCTGGGTCTCCTCTTCGTCGCCTTCGTGGCCGTGGTGATGGGCGTCTTCGCCCAGGCCGGCAGCCCCGGGATCGGCCTGCTGATCGGCCTCGCCGGTCTCGGCGTGGTCTGGTACCAGTGGTACTCCTCCGACACGGTCGCGATGAAGGCGATGCGTGCGCGTGAGGTCACCCCGCAGCAGGCCCCCGAGCTGCACGGCATGATCGACCGCCTCTGCGCGATGGCCGACATGCCCAAGCCGCGGGTCGGCATCTCTGACAGCTCGATCCCCAACGCGTTCGCCACCGGCCGCTCGCCGCAGCGCTCCGCAGTGGTCGTCACCACGGGCATCCTGAAGACGCTCACCACCGAGGAGCTGGAGGGCGTGCTCGCCCACGAGCTCTCCCACGTCGCCCACCGCGATGTCCTGGTCATGACCGCGGCGTCGTCCGCGGGCATCGTCGCGGGCATGCTCGCCCAGGGCTCGCAGTACGGCGCGATGTTCGGCGGCAACCGCCGCGACAACAACAACGGCCTGCCGATCTGGCTGCTGGTGCTGCTGGTCAGCGTGGTGACCTACGCCGTGAGCTTCGTGCTGATCAAGCTGCTCTCGCGCTACCGCGAGCTCTCCGCCGACCGCTCGGGCGCCTACCTGACGATGAACCCGCAGGCGCTTGCCTCGGCGCTGCAGAAGATCACCGGTGAGATGAACAGCATCCCGCAGAAGGACCTGCGCTCGGCGCAGACGATGAACGCCTTCTTCATCGCCCCGGCGATCCGCGGCGCCTCGCTGAAGACCCTCACCTCCACCCACCCGACCCTCGAGCAGCGCCTCGAGCAGCTCGCCCGGATCCAGGCCGACCTCGGCCGCCAGACGAACTGAGAGAGGCTGCACACGTGGGATTCCTCGACGCCATCCTGGGCCGCACCAAGCCCAAGCAGGCCAACCTCGACTCGCTGTTCCTCGTGCCCGGCGCGGCGATCACGCTCGAGACGACCCTCGGCCTGCGGCCGACCGGCGACGGCTCGGTGTGCTACCGGGCCGCGAGCGGGCTGGCCTTCTCCCAGGTCCAGCAGGAGATCCTCGACCTGGTGCGCAGCACCGGGGAGGCTCCCGACGTGCAGGTCGTCCAGGACGGCTACGGCTTCACCTGGGTCGAGGTGGACCGCGAGCCCGGCGCCGAGGTCGAGGGCCTGTGCACCGCGCTGCACGCGGTCAACACCAGCCTCGAGGGCCAGGGCTTCGGCCCGGGGCTGCTGTGCACCCTGATCGGCTTCGAGGACGGCGACGGACGCCGGGTCGGGCTGGTCTACCTCTACAAGCAGGGCACGTTCTACCCGTTCGCCCCGGCGACCGGCGGGGGCGAGCAGCGCGACAACCTGCTCGAGCTGCAGGTCCGCGACGCGCTGGCCGGCGAGCTGCCGATCGAGCAGGACCTCTCCCGCTGGCTCGCGGTCTGGGGCGCCCCCGGCCTCTGACCCGAGGCGGCGCTAGGAGCGCTTGACCACGCTGGACTTGAGCTGCATCGGGCCGAAGCCGTCGACCTTGCAGTCGATGTCGTGGTCGCCCACGCCCTGCACCAGGCGGATGTTCTTCACGCGGGTGCCGACCTTGATCGGCGTGGAGGAGCCCTTGACCTTGAGGTCCTTGACCACGGTCACGGTGTCGCCGTCGTGGAGCACGTTGCCGACGGCGTCGCGGATCTCGCGCTCACCCTCGCCGGCCCTGGGGTTCGCAGCGTTCGCAGCGTTCGCAGCGTCCGCGGTCTCCTCGGGCGACCACTCGTGGGCGCACTCGGGGCAGACCAGGAGGGCGCCGGACTCGTAGGTGTACACCGAGGCGCACTCGGGGCAGGGGGGAAGCTCGCCCGACATCGTGATCAGGCCTTCGGTGCGGTGCGGCCGGGCAGCGCGAGCATCCGCTCGAGGGCGACCAGGGCCCACCGCTCGGTCTCGGGGTCGACGGTGATCTGGTTGACGACCGTGCCGTCGACCAGCGACTCCAGCGCCCACACGAGGTGCGGGAGGTCGATGCGGTTCATCGTCGAGCAGTAGCAGACCGTCTTGTCCAGGAACGAGATGGACTTGTCGGGGTGCGCCTGGGCCAGCCGCTTGACCAGGTTGAGCTCGGTGCCGATCGCCCACTTCGAGCCGGCCGGGGCGGCCTCGATGGTGCGGATGATGAATTCGGTGGAGCCGACGAGGTCGGCGCGCGTGACGACGTCGTGCTGGCACTCGGGGTGCACGAGGATCTGTACGTCGGGGATGGTGGCGCGCAGCTCGTCGACGACGGCGGGGGAGAAGCGGCCGTGCACCGAGCAGTGGCCCTTCCACAGGATCATCCGGGCGTTGCGCAGCTCCTCGGCGGTGAGGCCGCCGTTCGGCTTGAACGGGTTCCACACCACGCAGTCCTCGAGGGACAGCCCGAGCTCGAGGACGGCCGTGTTGCGCCCGAGGTGCTGGTCGGGGAGGAACAGGATCTTGGCGTCGTCCTTCTGGGCGAAGGCCCAGTCGAGGGCGACCTCGGCGTTGCTGGAGGTGCACACGACGCCGCCGTTGCGCCCGCAGAACGCCTTGATGTCGGCGCTGGAGTTCATGTAGGTGACCGGGACGACCTGGTCGACCACGCCGGCGTCGGCCAGCGCGTCCCAGGCGTCCTCGACCTGGGCCAGGCGGGCCATGTCGGCCATCGAGCAGCCCGCGGCGAGGTCGGGGAGGATCACCTGCTGGGCGGAGGTGGTCAGGATGTCGGCGGACTCGGCCATGAAGTGCACGCCGCAGAAGACGATGTACGCAGCATCCGGACGCGCCGCGGCGTCGCGGGCCAGCTTGAAGGAGTCGCCGGTGACGTCGGCGAAGGCGATGACCTCGTCGCGCTGGTAGTGGTGGCCGAGCACGAAGACCCGGTCACCGAGCGCCTCCTTCGCCGCGCGGGCGCGCGCCACGAGGTCGGGGTCGGACGGCGACGGCAGGTCTCCGGGGCACTCGACCCCGCGCTCGGCAGCCGGGTCGGTGCCCCGGCCGAGGGGGAGCAGCGGGAGGTCGACGGTCGTCATGGGCGCATCCTATTCGGGCCCGGTGAACCCGGGACCGTTTCGTCCCACGGTGCCGACGCTCACAGCAGGGCGCCGTGGTGGAGGTACGGCGCCGGCGGGCGCATCCCGCGCAGCGCCAGGTAGCCGCCCTGCCCGAGCTCGAGGCGCGCGGCCAGGCCGACGTCGAGGGCCCAGGCGTTCGCGGCGGTGACGTGGCCCAGCCGGATCGGACCTTGGCTCTCCGCGAGCGCCGCCCACAGCAGGCGCGCGGCGGTGCGCCGGTTGGTCGCGGCCAGCAGGCTGACCCACCCGTTCGGCTCGACATAGACGTAGCCGGAGCCGGTGGTGGTGTCGGAGACCAGCAGCCGCTGCTCGCCCAGCAGCAGCTCGTGGTCGGGGCCGTGGCCGGCACCCCGGGTGGCGCGGTCGACGGAGTCCATCAGGTCGATGTCGCCGCCCGAGCCGTCGCGCACCTTCTCGATCACCGGGATCGCGGCCCGGTCGACGGTGCCGGTCAGGTGCATCTGCGGGTGCAGGGTGAACCCGGCCAGCCGGTAGCGCCGGGCGGCCTGCGGGTCGGCCATCGCGCTCACCATGCCGTGCAGGCAGGCGCGGCCGTGGTGCATCGCGGCCGCGAGCAGCTGGAGCCCGGTGCCCCGGCCCTGCCGCCCCGGCGCCACGGCGTACGTCGCGAGGAACCAGGTCGTCTCGCGCACGAACGACGCGGCGAACCCGATCAGGGCGTCGCCCTCCTCGGCGACCCAGCAGCCGCCCGGGTCGGTGCGGAGCAGGTGGAGGGTGCGGCGCGCCCACGCCTCGCCGCGATCGGCGGGGCGGGCCTGCGGCTCGGGGAGGGAACGGGGGAGATGGCGCCGCTCGACCTCGAGGAAGGCCTCGGCGCTCAGCCGTTCGGCGTCCGGCACGTCCGCCGGCGTCATCGGCCGCACGATGACGGGATCGCCCTGCTCCACCATGCCTGGAACCCTAGGGTGAGCGCATGCGGATCCTCGTGGCGCCCGACAAGTTCGCCGGCACCCTCACGGCCGTCCAGGCCGCCGAGGCGGTGGCCACGGGCTGGCGTCGCCAGGCCCCCGATGACGAGCTCGACCTCGCGCCGATGTCCGACGGCGGCCCCGGGTTCGTGGACGTGCTGCACGCCGCGCTCGGCGGTGAGCTGCTCGCGGTCACCGTCCGCGGCCCGCACGCCGACCCGGTCCCCGCCACGGTGCTGCGCGTCGGCGACACGGCGTACGTCGAGTCCGCGCAGGCCTGCGGGATCCACCTGACCGACGGTGCCTGGGAGAGCGCGTCGACGCTGGGCGTCGGCGACCTGATCGCGGCGGCGCTCGACAGCGGCGCGCGGCGGATCGTCGTCGGGCTCGGCGGCTCCGGGACCACCGACGGCGGCGCCGGCCTGCTGCACGCGCTCGGCGCCAGCGCGGACGCCGACCTCGACCGCGGCCCCGCCGGGCTCGCCGGCATCACCCGGGCCGACCTGTCCGCGGCCGTGGCGCGCCTCGACGGCATCGAGCTCGTCGCGGCCAGCGACGTCGACAACCCGCTCACCGGCCTGTTCGGCGCGGCCAAGATCTTCGGGCCCCAGAAGGGGGTGCCCGAGGACCGCCTGGTCGGGGTCGACGCCTGGCTGGAGGGCTTCGCCGAGGCCACCGACCGGCGGCTGTCGCTGGCCAAGGGAGCCGGGGCGGCCGGTGGCCTCGGCTTCGCGCTGATGCTCCTCGGCGGCACCCGTGAGCCCGGCCTCGCCCTGGTCTCCGCGGCTGTCGGGCTGCCCGCGCGCGCCCGCGCCGCCGACCTGGTGATCACCGGCGAGGGCGCCTTCGACGTCAGCAGCCGCGCGGGGAAGGTGCCGTACGGCGTGGGCGAGATCGCCGCCGAGGCGCTGCGCCCGTGCGTGGTCGTCGCGGGCAAGGTGCAGGTCGGTGCCCGGGAGATGCGCGCCCTCGGCGTCGAGTCGGCGTACGCGCTGGTCGACCTGGTCGGCGAGCAGCGGGCGATGGCCGAGCCGGTCGCCGCTCTCGAGCAGCTCGCCGCCCGGGTCGCCCGCACCTGGTCGCGCTGATCGCGCTGACCCGCGGAATATCCGGGGGTGTGCGACGATTGAGCAAGTACCAACCCTTTGTCTTTCTATCTGGGAGCTGCACACATGACCGAGCAGGTGGACACGACCACTGAGCGTCGTACCGACCAGATCAACCTGAGCCCGGTGGCGGCGGCCAAGGTGAAGAGCCTCCTGGCCCAGGAGGGCCGCGAGGACCTCCAGCTGCGGATCTCCGTGCAGCCCGGTGGCTGCTCGGGCCTGCGCTACCAGCTCTTCTTCGACGAGCGCACCCTCGACGGTGACGTCGTCACCGACTTCGACGGTGTGGCCGTCGTCGTCGACCGGATGAGCGTTCCCTACCTCAACGGCGCGATGATCGACTTCGTCGACAGCATCGAGAAGCAGGGCTTCACCATCGACAACCCCAACGCGACCGGCTCCTGCGCCTGCGGCGACTCCTTCCACTGAGTCGCCACTGACGCTGGATCGACCGGCCCGCACGACGGGCCGCTCGACCCGGACACCTTCGACAGCCCCCGCCGTTCGGCGGGGGCTGTCGTCGTATGTCGAGAGTTCCGCTCGTCGGCCGGGCGCCGGTCGCGCGCGCTGAGCTGCGGCCCGGGAACGTCCACGAGCCGGGTGGTGCCGTGGTCCTTGATCAGGTGCAGGCCGTGGGGACATCGCCAGAGGTACGTCGCGGCGTCGGTCTTGTCACAGGTCCGGCACGGACCGCGTCGAGGGGGTCGACTTCGCGCCGTGGCTGCCGGTGCCCTCGATCGCCCAGGCCCGCAACGGGGTGTGGCGATCAGCGACCTCGACCAGCTCGGCATACCCGGCGCCATCGGCGGCGACGGTGAGTTCCTCCAGCACCCCACTGCGGGCTGCAAAGGAAGGCTCACAGTCTCGACAGAGCTCGACCACCGGACCGCAACCCGGCCGTGATGCGGCAACAGCCCCCGCCGTACGGCGGGGGCTGTTGTCGTCGGCGGCGACGGGAGGGGGGAGGTGCCACCGACGCGAGAGCCGGGTGTAGGGGCTCTCGCTCATCCGGGCCGCTCGGCGTGCGTGCGGACCGGAAGACGTCCTCAGTCGAGGTGCAGGTGCAGCGCGTTGGCGAGGCGCTGCGCGGCGGCGGAGACCTCGATGGTGCGCTTGGGCTGCTCGCCGGGGTAGTCGGCGAACAGGATGCTCGGTGCGGGGCGGACGGCCGCGCGGGCGGCACGCTCCAGGTCGCGGCCGCGGGCGCCTGCAGGGAGGTTCGCGGAGGCGGCGCGGCAGTCGGCGTGCATCTCCTGGAGGGTGCTCAGCTCGTCGTAGACAGGGCGCGCGGCAGGCGGGAGGGCGGTCATGTGCTCGACGCTAGGGGCTACCGCGGGGTAGGCACAGCGGTACCGACCGGTAGTCTCCGGTGCCATGTCTCTGCTGATCGCCGGATCGATCGCCACCGACCACCTGATGTCGTTCGGAGGGCGCTTCGAGGACTCCCTCGTCGTGGAGCAGCTGAGCAAGCTGTCCGTGTCCTTCCTCGTCGACGACCTCGAGATCCGCCGCGGCGGTGTGGCGCCCAACATCTGCTTCGGTCTGGCGGGTCTCGGGCTGCGCCCGGTGCTCGTCGGCGCGGCCGGCGAGGACTTCGCGGACTACCGCTCCTGGCTGGAGCGCCACGGCGTGGACTGCTCGCACGTCCGCATCTCCGAGAGCAAGCACACCGCCCGCTTCGTGTGCACCACCGACACCACGATGGCGCAGTTCGCCTCCTTCTACCCGGGCGCGATGAGCGAGGCCCGGCTGATCGAGCTCGAGCCGATCGTGGAGCGTGTCGGCACCCCGACCTACGTGCTGATCGGTGCCGACGACCCCGACGGCATGCTGCGCCACACCGAGGAGTGCCGCCAGCGCGGCTACCCGTTCATCGCCGACCCCAGCCAGCAGCTGGCCTTCGGCGAGGGCGACCTGATCCGCCAGCTCGTCGACGGCGCCGCGATCCTGCTCACCAACGAGTACGAGTCGCACCTGATCGAGCAGAAGACCGGCTGGTCGGCCGACGACGTGCTGGCCCGAGTCGGCATCCAGGTCACCACCCTCGGCAAGGACGGCGTGCGCGTGCTGCGCAAGGGCGAGGAGCCGATCGTGGTCCCCGCGGCCCGCAACGTCACCGCCGTCGAGCCGACCGGCGTCGGCGACGGCTTCCGGGCCGGCTTCCTGGCCGCCTCCGAGTGGGGCCTCGGCCTCGAGCGGGCCGCCCAGGTCGGCTGCGTCCTGGCCGCCTACGTGGTCGAGACCGTCGGCACCCAGGAGTACACGTTCACCCGGCCGGAGTTCCTGGCCCGCTTCGAGGACTCCTACGGCCCGGACGCGGCCGCCGAGGTCGCCCCGCACCTCGCTGTCTGAACCTCTTCGTCTGGGGAGGAGCGGGGGAGCGCGGCTCAGCTGAGGCGGCGTACGACGTAGCGCGGTACGCCGTCCGGCGCGACGTCCTCCCCGACGTACTCCTGCCCGCGCATGCGGCACCAGGCCGGTACGTCGTGGCGTGCGGCGACGTCGTCGGCGAGGACCGCCACGAGCGCGCCCACCTCGACCTCGCCGAACCGCCGACCCAGGGCGATCACCGGCAGCGGGCACAGCTGCCCGCGGCAGTCCAGCTCGAGGTCCACCGGGCCGAGTCCCTCGGGTGCGCTCACAGCCCCGCCTCGGCCCGGATGTCGGCGACGACGCCGGGCAGCACGGCGAGGAACCGCTCGACGTCGGTCTCGTCGGCGTCCCGGGTGAGCGAGAGCCGCACGTTGCCGTGGGTGAGCGCGCCCATCGCGGCCAGCACGTGGCTGGGCTCGAGGCTCGAGGACGTGCACGCCGAGCCGCTCGCGACCGCGAAGCCGTGCCGCGCCAGGGCGTGGACGAGCGCCTCGCCGTCCACGTAGAGGCAGCTGAAGGTCACCACGTGCGGGAGCCGGTCGTCGGGGTGGCCCACCACCTCGACGTCGGGCACGGCCCGGACGCCGTGGCGGACCCGGTCGACCAGCGCGCGCTGGCGCTCCCCGACCTCGGCGCGCTCCTCGACCACCGCGCGCAGCGCGGCGGCGGCGGCCAGCGCCGCGGGGACGTTCTCGAACCCGGCGGTGCGCTCGTCGACCCGGTCGTCGCAGGGGAAGGGGTTGCGCCACCGCGCGCCCTTGCGCACCAGCAGCAGGCCGACGCCGGCCGGTCCGCCCCACTTGTGCGCCGAGGCGGCCGCCGCGGACCAGCCCTCCGGCAGGGGGAGGCGCCCGGCGGAGGCGCAGGCGTCGACCAGCAGCGGCACCTCGCCGATCCGGGCGGCGACCTCGGCGACCGGCTGGCAGGTTCCGACCTCGTGGTTCGCCGATTGCAGCGCGGCGACGGCGACACCCGGCTCCGCGCAGGCCGCCGCGAAGTCCTCCACCGAGACCCGCCCGTCCCGGTCGACCGGGACCGCGAGGTGGTCGCCGCCGGCCCAGGCGGCCGCGTGCAGCACGGTGGAGTGCTCGACGGCGCTGTGGACGAGCCGCTCGCCCACCCGCCGGCGCCCCCGCAGCAGCCCGAGCAGGCCGCGGTGCACGGCCTCGGTGCCGGAGCCGGTGAAGGAGACCTCGTCGGGGCGGACGCCCAGGCACCCCGCGACGACCTCGCGGGCGTTGTCGAGCATCAGGCGCGCCCCGCGGGCGGGGGCGTGCAGGCGCCGCGGGTCGGCGTACCCCTGGTCGAGCGCGGCGAGGAGCACCTCACGCGCCGCCGGGTGCAGGGGTTCGGAGGACACGGCGTCGAAGTACCGGGCCGGGGGCTGGGGCGGGGAGGGGGGCCTCCCAGCGTCGTTTGTCACACCGGGAACCTACCGGGCGACCCGCCCCCGACCAGCCGGTCCGGTCGCGATAGTGTGCGACGTATTCACGACCACCCGAGAGGAAGGCTCAGACGTTGAGTCTGCAACTCCCCAGGCGCAGGGCCGGATCCGGCGCTCGCCGGGTCCTCCTGCCAGCTGCCCTGGCTGCCAGCACGCTCGCTCTCGCCGGCTGCTCTGTCGACGAGGGCGCCATCAAGCGGATCGCCATGCCCGACCCCGCCACCACCCAGGGTGAGCACACCCTCGACCTGTGGCAGGGCGCTTGGATCGCCGCGCTCGCCACGGGCGTGCTCGTGTGGGGCCTGATCTTCTACGTGATCTGGCGCTACCGCCGACGCCACGCAGATGAGGTCCCGATCCAGACGCGCTACAACCTGCCGCTGGAGATCTTCTACACGATCGCGCCGATCATGATGGTGGTTGTGTTCTTCGCGCACACCGTCCGCACGCAGAACGCGGTCCTCGAGGAGAGCCCCACCCCCGACAACATCGTCGAGGTCACCGCTCAGCAGTGGTCCTGGACCTTCAACCACGGTGTCGGCGAGCCCGACTACGCCGCGGAGGAGGACTCCAACGACGACGAGTGGGCCTACGACGAGTACGTCTGGGAGCTGGGCACGGGTTCCTACATCCCGACCCTCGTCCTGCCGGTCGGCGAGACCACGCGGTTCAACCTGCACTCGCCCGACGTCATCCACAGCTTCGGCATCCCCGGCTTCCTGATGAAGATGGACGTCATCCCCGGCCGGGTGAACCACTTCGAGGTCACCCCGAAGACCGAGGGCACGTACGTCGGCAAGTGCTACGAGCTCTGCGGCGTGTACCACTCGCGGATGCTCTTCAACGTCGAGGTCGTCAGCCCCGAGCAGTACGACGAGTACGTGGCCGACCTGGCCGCGGACAAGACGAGCCCTGGCCCCCTGCGGGGCCAGGAGGACGCTCGCACGCAGGCTGGCCTTGCGGGCGAAGACGAGTCTGAGGGAGACACGGAGTGACCGCGACCGTTGCACGGGCCATCGACGTCGAGCCGGCCCGCAAGCCGCTCGGTCGTGAGCTCGTCCGCATCATGACGACCACCGATCACAAGCTGATCGGCAAGATGTACCTGATCACCTCGTTCGTGTGGTTCTGCGTCGGCGGCCTGATGGCGCTGCTGATCCGCTCCGAGCTGACCTTCCCGGGCCAGCAGGTCGTGAACGACGAGCTGTACAACCAGCTGTTCACGATGCACGGCACGATCATGCTGCTGCTGTTCGCGACGCCGCTGTTCTTCGGCTTCGCCAACGTGATGATGCCGATCCAGATCGGCGCACCCGATGTGGCGTTCCCCCGTCTGAACATGCTCAGCTACTGGCTGTTCCTGTTCGGCGGCCTCATCGCCGCCTCCGGCTTCCTCACCCCGCAGGGTGCGGCCGACTTCGGCTGGTTCGCCTACACGCCGCTGTCGGACGCGGTCCGCTCGCCGGGTGTGGGCGGTGACCTGTGGATCATGGGTCTCTACATCGCCGGTATCGGCACGATCCTCGGTGCGGTCAACTTCATCACCACGATCATCTGCATGCGTGCCCCCGGCATGACCATGTTCCGGATGCCGCTGTTCACCTGGAACACCCTGATCACCAGCCTGCTGGTGCTGCTCGCCTTCCCGATCCTCGGTGGCGCTCTGCTCTCCCTGGAGGCCGACCGCCTGCTCGGGGCGCACATCTTCGACACCGCCCACGGCGGGCCGATCCTGTGGCAGCACCTGTTCTGGTTCTTCGGCCACCCGGAGGTCTACATCATCGCGCTGCCGTTCTTCGGCATCGCGACGGAGATCCTGCCGGTGTTCAGCCGCAAGCCGATCTTCGGCTACGTCGGCCTGGTCGGCGCGACCCTCGGCATCGCGATCCTCTCGGTCGCGGTGTGGGCGCACCACATGTTCGTCACCGGCGCGGTCGACCTGCCGTTCTTCTCCGGCATGACGTTCTTGATCGCGGTGCCAACCGGAGTGAAGTTCTTCAACTGGATCGGCACGATGTGGGGCGGATCGGTGTCCTTCGAGACCCCGATGCTGTGGACCATCGGCTTCCTCACCACCTTCCTCTTCGGTGGTCTGACCGGTGTCATCCTCGCCAGCCCGCCGCTGGACTTCCACGTCTCGGACTCCTACTTCGTGGTCGCGCACTTCCACTACGTCGTGTTCGGCACCGTGGTGTTCGCGATGTTCGCCGGCTTCTACTTCTGGTGGCCCAAGTTCACCGGACGGATGCTCGACGAGCGCCTGGGCAAGGTCCACTTCTGGCTGCTGTTCATCGGCTTCCACCTGACCTTCCTGGTCCAGCACTGGCTGGGTGTCGAGGGCATGCCGCGCCGCTACGCCGACTACCTGCCCGAGGACGGCTTCACCGCCCTCAACCAGGTCTCCACGGTGGGCGCGTTCCTGCTCAGCTTCTCGATGCTGCCGTTCTTCTACAACGTCTACGTCTCGCGTCGTAACCCGAAGATCGAGGTCGACGACCCGTGGGGCTGGGGTCGCTCCCTGGAGTGGGCCACCAGCTGCCCGCCGCCGCGGCACAACTTCACGAGCCTGCCGCGGATCCGCTCGGAGTCGCCCGCGTTCGACCTGCACCACCCCGAGGTGGCGGCGCTCGAGCTGGAGGAGAACGAGGCGGCCCGTGACGGCGGCTTCGCGGACGCCCCTGACATGGAGGGTCGCGAGCAGGTCATCGACCAGCGCACCCACGAGACCCCGGAGGACAAGTCCTGATGAAGGCCGAAGCCTGGATCTTCGCCACGTGCGCGATCTTCTTCACCCTGGTCACGCCGGCCTACTGGCTCATCACCGACGCCAGCGACACCGGTGCTGACTGGACCGGTACGTCGGCTCTGGCGATGTCGACCTTCCTCGCCATCATGGTGGCTCTCTACCTGGGATTCCACGCCAAGCGCATGGACCCCCGCCCGGAGGACCGCAAGGAGGCGGAGATCGTGGAGGGCGCCGGCGAGCTCGGCTTCTTCCCGCCGTACTCCTGGTGGCCGCTGTGGTGCGCGAGCGCCATCGCCGTGATCGCCGTCGGCATCGCGTTCCTCGCCTGGTGGCTGGTGATCATCGGGTTCACGCTCGGTGCCCTGGCCCTGTGCGGCCTGGTGTTCGAGTACTACCGCGGGGACCACGCCCACTGATCTGGGGCCCACCGCAACCTTCGAAGGCCCCCCTGCGTCCCAGACGCAGGGGGGCCTTCGGGCGTTTCCGGCCGGAAGCATTCCGAGCCGGTGTCACTCTGGATGCCTGTTCTCCCGTTCTCCCCTGTCCACCACCCCCCGAGCTGCTCGGAGCACCGCATGACCCTCTCGCTCTCCTCCCCGCGCGGCCGTACCGCTGCCGCGCTGCTCGCCGCCGTCCTCGGTCTCTCCCTCGTCGCCTGCGACGCCGCGGAGGACGACGAGGCCCCCGCGTCCGTCCCGCCCGGGGGCAGCGCGTCCGCCGCCGAGGTCGCCGCGCTGTCACTGAGCGCCAACGTGCGCCGCGGCGCCCGCGAGGTGCCGGTGGACCGCATCGTCGAGGTCGCAGCCGAGCACGGCCGGCTGCGGTCGGTCCGGCTGGGCACGGGGGAGCGTGCCCTCCTCGGCGAGCTCAGCGGGGACGGCGCCACCTGGCGCGCCGCGGAGCGCCTCGAGCCCGCGACGACGTACACCCTGCGGGTGGTGGGCACGGACGCCGCCGGCGAGCGGACGGTGCAGACCCGGTCGTTCCGCACCCGCGCGCTCAGCCTCGACGAGCAGACCTTCGCCTCGGTGGCGCCGCTGGCCGGCGAGACCGTCGGTGTCGGCATGCCCGTCGTCGTCACCTTCGACATCGCGGTGCAGGACCGGGCGACGTTCGAACGCCACATGCACGTGACCTCGACGCCCCGGCAGGCAGGGTCGTGGCACTGGATCTCCTCGACGGAGGCGCGCTGGCGCCCGCGGGAGTACTGGCGTCCCGGCACCCGGGTGAAGGTGGACCTGGACCTCAACAGCCTCCCGGCCGGTGCGGGCATCTACGGCCAGGAGAGCCGCCGCCTCGGCTTCGAGGTCGGCGACGCCCACATCTACCGCGTCGACGCCGCCGCCCACCGGATGCAGGTCTTCAACAATGGCGACCTGGTCAACTCCTTCCCGATCACCACCGGCAAGGAGGGGTTCACCACCCGCTCGGGGATCAAGGTGATCATGGAGAAGTCCGAGAGCCGCCGGATGAGCTCGGAGACGGTGGGCATCGCGGCGGGCAGCGCGGACTCCTACGACATCGACAACGTGCAGTGGGCGATGCGCCTGACCACCTCGGGGGAGTTCATCCACGCGGCGCCGTGGTCGGTGGGCTCCCAGGGCGTCGCCAACGTGAGCCACGGGTGCACCGGCATGAGCACCGCGGACGCTGCCTGGCTCTACGCCCAGTCCCAGCGCGGCGACGTGGTGGAGTACGTCGGCACCGACCGCCCGATGACCCTCGAGAACGGCTGGGGCGACTGGAACGCGCCGTTCCGCGAGTACCGCACCGGCAGCGCCCTCGGCTGAGCCCGGCGGGAGGGCCCGCCGGGCCCCGCGGAAGGCTCAGTGCGGGGGAGCGGGTCAGGTCAGCGCGCCGGCACCGGGTCCTCCGCGAGCAGCTCCCGCACCCGGGGTGCGACCTCGGTGCCGTAGAGCTCGATGCAGCGCATCAGCCGGGCGTGCGGGAGCGGGCCGTTGCTGTACTTCAGGTCGAACCGGCTCAGCCCGAGCGTGCGGACGGTCGCTGCGATCTTGGCGGCGACGGTCTCGGGGGAGCCGACGACCAGCGCGCCGTGGTCAGCCTCGCGCTCGAACTCCGCGCGGCTCGCCGGCGGCCAGCCGCGCTCGCGACCGATCCGGTCCCGGTTGGCCTTGAAGTGCGGGAACAGCACCTCGCGGGCCTCGTCGTCGCTGTCGGCGACGAAGCCGGGGGAGTGCACGCCGACCGGCAGCTCGGGTCGGCCGAGCTGGGCCAGGGCGCGGCGGTAGAGGTCGGTGAACGGCGCGAACCGCGCCGCCTCGCCGCCGATGATCGCCAGCATCAGCGGCAGCCCGTGGCGCGCCGCTCGTACGACGGACTCAGGCGACCCACCCACGGCGACCCAGGCCGGCAGCGGGCCGGCCTCGGGCCGGGGGTACAGCCGCGCGTCGACGAGCGGACGGCGGGTGGTGCCGCTCCAGCTGACCGGGCCCTCGCCCTGCAGCGCGACGAACAGGTCGAGCTTCTCCTCGAACAGCACCTCGTAGTCGGCGAGGTCGAACCCGAAGAGCGGGAAGGACTCGGTGAACGAGCCGCGGCCGAGCGTCACCTCGGCGCGGCCGCCGGAGATCGCGTCGATCGTGGCGAAGCGCTCGTGCACCCGCACCGGGTCCTCCGAGCTGAGCACGGTGACGGCGGTGCCGAGGGTGATGCGCTCGGTGCGGGCCGCGATCGCGGCCAGCACCACGTCGGGGGCCGAGATCGCGTAGTCGTCGCGGTGGTGCTCGCCGACGTTGAACACGTCGAGGCCGACGCGGTCGGCCAGGACGCCCTGCTCGACGACGTCGCGCACGACCTGGGCGTGGGGGAGGGGCTGTCCGTCCTCGCCCACGGTGACGTCGCCGAAGGTGTCGAGGCCGAGCTGGAGCGGGTGGGTCATCGGAACTCCTTCTGAGTGGTTGATCGCTCAACCACCCCGCGGGGTGATTGATTCCGGGCCGCGGCCGCAGTACTCCGGACTCCGGAAATGGCCGAAGGCCCCGGACGGATCCGGGGCCTTCGGGTGGTGCGGGTCGATCAGTGCTTGTCGCGCAGCGGCTCGTCCTCGACGGGGTGCATGCCGTCGAACTGGTGGCCGTCGACCGAGTGACCGTCGAGCGCACCGGCGAGCTCGTGCTCGGGCTCGTCGTGGTGGTGCGCCTCCTCGAGCTCGGCCACGGTCGGCTTCTGGACGTTGTCGGCGTACCAGAGCGCCCGCAGCTTGCGACGCAGCTTCGCGGCGCGGCCGTCGTTCGACGGGTCGCCCTCGGTCTCGATGGAGGCCAGGTCCGGGTCGCGGTCGCGGGCGGTGAGGGCGTAGGCCTCGTCCTCACCGATCGGCAGGTGCTTCTCGGCGTAGGCGCCCTCCGGCGAGCGCATGATGATGCCGGTCTCGTAGCCGTGCAGCAGCACGTCGTTGTCGTGACGCTGCAGCGAGATGCACCAACGACGGGTGATGAAGAACGCGATGGCCGGACCCACGAACACCAGGACGCGCATGGCGTAGGTGATCTGGTTGATGCTCAGGTGCAGCTTGATCGCGATGATGTCGTTGCCGCCGGCGGCCCACATCAGACCGTAGAAGGTCATCAGCGAGACCATCAGCGCGGTGCGCGTCGGGGCGTTGCGCGGGCGCTCGAGCAGGTGGTGCTCGCGCTTGTCACCGGTGATCCAGGCCTCCAGGAACGGCAGGAGGAGCAGGATCGTGAACATCAGGCCCGGCAGGACGATGATCGGCAGGAAGACGTTCCAGGACAGGGTGTGACCCCAGAACTCCGACTCCCAGCCCGGCATGATGCGCAGCGCGCCGTCCGGCCAGCCCATGTACCAGTCAGGCTGCGAGCCCGCGGTGACCTTGGTCGGGTCGTACGGACCGAACTTCCACACCGGGTTGATCGTCATCAGGCCACCCATGAGGGCGCTGACGCCGAAGACGATGAAGAAGAAGCCACCGGCCTTGGCGGCGTACACGGGGAGCATCGGGAAGCCCACGACGTTGCCCTCGGTGCGGCCGGGACCGGCCCACTGGGTGTGCTTGTGGTACACGAGCAGCAGCATGTGCGCGGCGATGAGCGCGAGCAGCAGGCCCGGCAGCAGCAGCACGTGGGCGATGTAGAAGCGGGTGATGATGTCGTCGCCGGGGAACTCGCCGCCGAAGATGAGGAACGACAGGTAGCTGCCGACCACGGGGATGGCCTTCATGAAGCCGTCCGCGGCCCGGACGCCGGTGCCCGAGAGCAGGTCGTCGGGCAGCGAGTAGCCGGTGAAGCCCTCGAGCGTGCCGAGGATGAGCAGCAGGCAGCCGATCACCCAGTTGAGCTCACGCGGCTTGCGGAATGCGCCCGTGAAGTACACGCGCAGCAGGTGGATCATCATCGAGGCGATGAAGAGCATCGCCGCCCAGTGGTGCATCTGCCGCATGAGCAGACCGCCACGGATGTCGAAGGAGATGTCCAGGCTCGAGGCGAACGCCTCCGTGACGTACATGCCACGGAACTGGTCGTAGGAGCCGTTGTAGACGATCTCCGCCATCGTCGGCTTGAACCACAGCGTCAGGAAGACGCCGCTGATCAGCAGGACGACGAAGCTCCACAGGGCGATCTCGCCCAGCATGAAGGACCAGTGGTCCGGGAAGACCTTGCGCAGGTTCTTCTTCATCATGCCGGCGATGCCCAGGCGCTCGTCGGCCCAGTTGGCGACGACGCCGGCCTTGCTCGGCTTGGTGGGCGTGGCAGCGGTCTTGCCGTTGCTCGACGCCACCTTGCTGGTGTCGGTGCTCATCAGCCACGCTCCCAGTAACTCGGCCCGACGGGCTCGGTGAAGTCGCTCTGCGCGATCAGGTAGCCCTCGTCGTCGACCGCCAGCGGGAGCTGGGGGAGGGGACGGGCGGCCGGGCCGAACACCACGCGGGCGGAGTCGCCCAGGTCGAAGGTCGACTGGTGGCAGGGGCAGAGCAGGTGGTGCGTCGTGCGCTCGTACAGCGAGATCGGGCAGCCCACGTGGGTGCAGATCTTGGAGTAGCAGACGATGCCGTCGACGCTCCAGTCCTCACGGCCGGGGCCGGGGATGATCTCGTCGGGCTCCATGCGGACGATGACGATCGCGGTCTTCGACTTGTTCACCTGCAGGTGGACGCCGTGGGCCTCCTCCGCCGGGTAGCCGTTCTCCGGAGTCGGGAACAGCGCCTCGGGGAGACCGTTGACCAGGTCGCCGACCTCGAGGTCGGAGGCCTTGATCGGGGTGCCGACGACGTCGCGGACCAGACGCATGCCCGGGGCCCAGATGGTGCGGGCCAGCGCGGGGATGTCGATCTTGCCGAGGTCGCGCAGCAGCACGACGCTGGGCAGCGCGAGCATGCCGATCGCGCCGAGCATCGAGTTGCGCACCAGGGGACGACGGGCGATGCCGGCCTCCTCCAGGCCCTGGGAGAGCGCCGCGAGGGTGGCCTCGCGGTCCTCCTCCGAGGACTTGGCGGGGTGCCGCATCTCGACGATCTCCTGGTCACCCATGAGCTTGCGGGCCCACTGGATGATGCCGATGCCGATGAACAGCAGGGCGAGGCCGAGGAACACGCCGAGAAGGACGTTGGAGGCGCCGAGGTAGCCCAGTCGAGTCGGGTCCTCGGTGCCGCCCTTCACGGTGAAGTACGCGACGACGAAGGCGATGGCGCTCAGCGCGGAGAGGCCGAAGAAGGCCGCCACCTGACGCTCGGCGCGCTTCTCCGCCTTGGGGTCGACGTCGGTCGGGCGCCACTGGTGGGGCTCGAGCCCCGGGTCGCCGATCGGTTCCTGCTCCGCCGACTGGGCGGGCAGGTTGGGGTCGTGGGCGCTCACGCTTCCACCTTCTCCTTCTTCGAGCGCGTGGTGTGGGCCGCGATCCAGATCGCGAAGCCCACGAGGCCGCCGATGCCGAGGAGCCAGGCGAACATGCCCTCGCTCACGGGGCCGAGGGAACCGAGACCGAAGCCGCCGTAGCTGGGCTGCTCCTCGGTCGCCTCGAGGTAGGCGATGACGTCGCGCTTCATCTCGGGCGTGATGTTGCCGTTGGCGAAGTTCGGCATCTGCTGAGGTCCGGTCAGCATGGCCTCGTAGATGTGCTTGGCATCGACACCACGGATGGTGGGCGCGTAGCCGCCGCGCGGCATGGCGCCGCCCGACCCGTCGAAGTTGTGGCACGCGGTGCAGTTGGTGAGGAAGATCTGGCCGCCGCGGACGATCGCCTCCTGGCGCTCCTCCTCGGTGAGGTCAGCGGTGCTGTAGTCCGCCTCGGTCGGGATGGCCGGGCCGGGACCCAGCGACGCGACGAAGGCCGCGAGCTGGTCGATCTCGTCCTGGTTGTAGACGACGTCCTTGCGCGGGGCCTGGGCACCCGGCTGGGACATGGGCATCCGGCCGGTGCCGACCTGGAAGTCGACGGCAGCGGCACCGACGCCGACGAGCGACGGGCCGAGCTGGTTGCCGTTCAGGGTGCTGACACCCTCACCGTTCTCGCCGTGGCAGAAGGCGCAGCCGACGAGGAACAGCTCGCGGCCCTTCTCCACCTCGGCGGCGGTGGTGTCGGTGTTCTCCGCGGTGGCCGGCGAGAGTGCGGCGTACAGGCTTCCGGTCAATACCAGACCGAGGAGCAGCAGCACCAGCCCGGCGACCTTCCCGCGACGGTGGCGGGAGAGTCGTCCGGCGGAGCGGTTCAGAAGACGCACGGATTCAGTCCTGTTCGATGGCTGCAGGGACGGGGCGGATTACTGGACGAGGTAGATGGTGGCGAAGAGAGCGATCCACACCACGTCGACGAAGTGCCAGTAGTAGGACACGACGATCGCGCTCACCGCTTGTTCGTGGGTGAAGCGCCGCGCCATGTAGGTGCGTCCGAGGACGAAGAGGAAGGCGAGGAGACCGCCCACCACGTGGATGCCGTGGAAGCCGGTGGTCAGGTAGAAGACCGAGCCGTAGGCGGAGGACTGGATGGTGACGTCCTCCTGCACGAGGATCGCGTACTCGACGGCCTGACCGGCGACGAAGACCGCGCCCATCAGGTAGGTCAGGATGAACCACTCGCGCAGTCCCCAGCCCTTGACGTTGAGGAGCGATCCGGTGCGTCCCGCCTGGCCGCGCTCGGCGGCGAACACGCCGAGCTGGCAGGTGAGGGACGACAACACGAGGATCGTCGTGTTCACCGAGGCGAACGGAACGTTCAGCAGCTCGGTGTTCTGCGACCACAGGTCGGGGGAGACCGATCGGATCGTGAAGTACGCCGCAAACAGGGCCGCGAAGAACATCAACTCGCTGGAGAGCCAGATGATTGTCCCGACGCTGACCATGCTCGGGCGGTCGTGATGCCCGTGAAGCCGGGATGCCGGAATGGAAGCTGCTGCTGTCGCCACCGGGCCATTATGTCCCGACGCTATGTGCACGGCACCACGACCCCCTGGATCGGACGCGTCGCCCCGCTCACAGGACTCTCAGGAGGCTCTCAGGAGGCTCTTGTGCAGCTCTGAAAATACTCCTGCCCACTGCACGGGGTTCTCTCATGGTCCTGCCCCGGTCGGGTCGCCTCGGACGGTCGGCGGGCGGGGAGCGGCCGCGCGTCGTACGATCGCGCTCGTGACCGACTCGAGGACGACCGCCCCGTTGAAGGTGCTCATCTACAGCGATGACGTGAACACGCGTCAGCAGGTGATCCTGGCCCTTGGCCGGCGTCCCCACCCGGACCTGCCGGAGGTGGAGTACGTCGAGGTGGCCACCGAGCCGGTCGTCATCTCCAACCTCGACGCCGGGGGGATCGCGCTGGTGATCCTCGACGGTGAGGCCGTGCCGGCCGGGGGGATGGGCATCGCCAAGCAGCTCAAGGACGAGCTCACCCACTGCCCGCCGGTGGTCGTGCTCACCGGACGGCCCCAGGACGCGTGGCTGGCCACCTGGTCGCGCGCGGAGGCAGCGGTCCCGCACCCGATCGACCCGATCCAGCTCGCCGAGACCGTCGTCGGGCTGCTCGGCCCGCGCGTCGTCGCCTGAGGTGTCGAGCTGGCCCGAGGTCCTGTCCGCGCTCGTCGCGGGCGCCGACCTGAGCACCGACCAGACCGCCTGGGCGATGGGGGAGATCCTCAGCGGCGCGGCGACCCACGCGCAGGTCGCGGCCTTCGCGGTCGCCCTGCGCGCCAAGGGCGAGACCATCGAGGAGGTCTCCGGCCTGGTCGAGGCGATGTACGACGCCTCCACGCCGCTGTCGGTGCCCGGACGGGTGCTCGACATCGTCGGCACCGGCGGGGACCGCTCGATGTCGGTCAACATCTCCACGATGTCGGCGATCGTCGCGGCCGGCGCGGGTGCGCGCGTGGTGAAGCACGGCTCGCGCTCGGCGTCGTCGAAGTCCGGCTCGGCCGACGTGCTCGAGGAGCTGGGCATCCGCCTGGACCTGCCGACCGACCGGGTGCCCGCGGTGCTCGAGCAGGCGGGCATCACCTTCTGCTTCGCCGCCGCCTTCCACCCCGCGATGCGGCACGCGGCCGCACCGCGGCGCGAGCTCGGCATCGGCACGACCTTCAACATCCTCGGTCCGCTCACCAACCCGGCGCGTCCCGCGGCCCAGGCGATCGGCTGCGCGGACCGCACGATGGCGCCGGTGATGGCCGGGGTGTTCGCCGGCCGCGGCGTCGACGCGTGGGTGATGCGCGGTGACGACGGGCTCGACGAGCTGACCATCACCACCACCTCGACGCTGTGGCGGGTGCGCGACGGCGAGGTCACCACCCTCACCATCGATCCGCGTGACTTCGGGATCGCCCTGGCGCCCATCGAGAGCCTGCGCGGCGGGGACACGGCGTACAACGCCGAGGTCGTACGCCGCCTGCTCGCCGGGGAGACCGGTGCGGTGCGCGACGCCGTGCTGCTCAACACCGGCGCCGCGCTCGCCGTCTACGACGACCCGGGCGCCGACGTGCCCGTGGCGCTCGCGGCGGGGATCGAGAAGGCACGGGAGTCGCTCGACTCCGGCGCCGCACGCGACGTGCTCGCCCGCTGGGTGGCGGCCTCGGCCGTCTGAGGGGTGACCGGGACCGGCCGGCCGGTCGGTCCCGGCCGGCCGAGTCAGTCCAGGCCGAGGGAGAACGCGGCCTCGAGGTCGTGGCGGGAGTAGGTGCGGAACGCGATGTGGGTCTCGGTCGAGATGATGCCGGGCACCTTGTTGACGCGGTCCGCGACGACGGCCGCGACGTCCTCGTGGCGGCGCACCCGCACCAGGGCGACCAGATCGATCTGGCCGGTGACGGAGTAGACCTCGCTGATGCCGTCGAGAGCGGCGATCGCCTCGGCGACCTCCGGGATCCGGGCGACGTCGGCCTTGACGAAGACGATGGCGGTGATCATGGTCCGACGCTATCGCGCCGGACGGTGCACCGGCGTCACGTCGGTGCGCTCGCCGAACGGCACCAGGGTGCGGCGCGACTCGGCGACCGCGTCGTGCAGGGCGAGGTGGCGGGTGGCGCCGGCGACCGGGCAGGTCCACTCGCCCTCGACGTCGATGAGCCGGATGCCCGGCGACTCCAGCCAGCGCAGCACCTTCTCGGTCTCCTCGGCGGTCGCGGCGGGCACCGGGCCCGGCGCGGTGCGCACGGTCTCGGCGCTGGCGCGCAGCTGCTCGACGTAGGCGTGCGCGTCGGCGCCGGATGGGATCACGCCGGCCGCGGCGAGGCGCCCGTGGCGCACCACGTGCACGCTCCAGCGGCCGTCGTCGTCGCGGCGCCCCGCGACCACCTCGGGGCACCGGGTCAGGGCGGAGAGCCGCTGGGTCCGTGACGCGGCCCTGACGAACGCCGCGAGCCGGTCGCGGTGCACGCCGGCCTCCTCGAAGCGCTCGTCGGCGGCCAGCACGGCCATCTTGGCGTTGATCGCCTCGACGACCTCGTCGGGGCGCCGGACGAGCGCGTCGCGCAGCCGGCTCACCACCACGCCGTAGGCGGCCTCGTCGACGCTCCCGTCGCAGGGCGAGAGGCAGCGGCGCATCTCGGCCAGCACGCAGGGGACCCGGGAGGCGACCCGGCCGAAGCGGTCGGAGCACTGGCGCACGGGGAAGGTGTCGTGCAGCGCGGCCAGGCACTTCTCGGCGACCTTGCGCGAGCCGAACGGGCCGACGTAGTCGGCGTCGTCGTCCAGCACCTTGCGCACCAGGGACAGTCGCGGCCACGGCTCCCGCGTGAGCTTGAGGAAGTGGACCTTCTCGGGGAACCGGGAGCGGCGGTTGTAGCGCGGCTTGTGCTCGGCGATCAGCCGCAGCTCGCGGACCTCGGCCTCCAGCGGTGTGGCGCACTCGATGCCGGTCACGCTGGTGGCCAGGCCGATCATCTCGCCCATCCGCGAGCGGGTCTCGGAGGCGGTGAAGTAGGAGCGCACGCGGGTGCGCAGGTCGCGCGAGGTGCCGATGTAGAGGACCCGCTCCTCGGCGTCGCGGAAGAGGTAGACCCCGGCGGTGCGGGGGAGCCCCTCGGCCAGGTGGCGCTTCTGGCGCTGGGCGGTGCTGACGCGGGAGGAGAACGTCTGCAGCTCCTCCAGGGTGTGCACGCCGAGGGAGCCCAGGCGCTCCATCAGCCCGTGCAGGACGTCGACGGTGGCGCGCGCGTCGGCCAGTGCGCGGTGGTTGGGGGTGGTACCCGCGCCGAACAGCGCGGCGAGCGTCGAGAGCTTGCAGTTGGGCGCGTCGTCACGGGTGATCACCCGGCGCGCCAGCTTCACGGTGTCCACGACCTCGAACGCGGGCCAGGCGCGCTCCTGGCGGGCGGCGAAGTGTTGGAGGAAGCCGACGTCGAAGGGCGCGTTGTGGGCCACCAGCACGCAGCCGGCGGCGAACTCCAGGAAGGCGGGCAGCGCGGTCTCGATGCCCGGCGCGTCGGCGACCATCGAGTTGGTGATGCCGGTGAGGACCGCGATGAAGGCGGGGATGTCGGTGTGCGGGTTGACCAGCGTCTGGAACTCGCCGAGCACCTCCCCGCCGCGGACCTTGACCGCGCCGATCTCGGTGATCATCGACCCGGCCGCCGCCGAGCCGCCCGTGGTCTCGAGGTCGACCACGCAGAAGGTGATGTCGCGCAACGGTCGACCGAGCTCGTCGAAGGAGCGCTGGGACTCCCAGCGCGAGGGCGCCGGCCCTGCTGCTCGTCCCTGCGGCGATGCCGACTCCCGAACCCCGTCACGTACTGCACTGCCGGCACTGCTCATGGGCACGACCGTAGGGCGCGGCACCGACAACCCCGCGACGCCGCGCGGCATAGGCTGGTCACGATGGACGACGTCGTGAGCACCACCACGGAGCCGGGGCTGGAGACGCTTCCGGCGCCGGTGCGCGCCCGCGTCGTCGCCCGCGCCGCCGAGGTGCTGCCCGAGGTCCCGCGGCTGCCGCCGAGCCTGCGCCGGGTCGCGGCGTTCGCGCCGGCCCGCCGCGGCCGGCTCGGCGCCGGCGCGATCACCGCGGCGCTGGCCGACGACGACCTGCGGGAGCGGGTGGCGGTGCAGCTGACGGCGCGCGGACCGGCGGCCGCGGACCCCGTCGACGCGCTGGCGCTCGCGTGGCTGCTGCGCCCGGAGGGCTGGACCGCGGTGCTCGCCGACGGGGTACGCCGCCTGGAGGAGCAGACCGGCACCGGGGCGCGCGAGGCGGAGGTGGAGCGGCTGCGGGCGCGCCTGGAGCAGGCCGAGCAGGCGCACCGCGAGCTGCGCGCCAGCCACCGGGTGCAGGTCGATGAGTACAAGTCCGAGATCAGCACGCTGCGCCGCCGCCTCGGCGAGAGCCGGGCGGCCGAGCGCGCTGCCCGGTCCGGGGAGGAGAACGAGCTGCGCGAGGCCGTCGCCGCGCGCGAGGAGGCGCAGGCCCAGGCGGCCGCCCACCTCAAGGAGGTCCGCCGGCTGCGCGCCCAGGTGAGCGGGCTCGAGGAGGAGCTCGCCGCGGGCCGTCGTACGACGCGCGCGGCGAAGGACGAGGGGACGGTGCGGGCCCGGGTGCTGCTGGAGACGCTGCTCGACGCGGCCGGTGGGCTGCAGCGCGAGCTCGCGCTGCCACCGGTCTCGGGCAACCCGGCTGACCGCGTGGAGGCCGAGGTGGCCGGCGCGGGGGAGCGCGGCCCGGGCGGTGGTCCGGTCCGGCCCTCGGTGACGCCGGCCCTGCTCGAGCAGTACCTCGCCATGCCGCGGGCGCGGCTGGTCGTCGACGGCTACAACGTCAGCAAGACCGCCTGGCCCCAGTCCTCGCTGGAGGCCCAGCGGATCCGGCTGCTCAAGGCGCTGGCACCCGTCGTGGCGCGCACCGGCGCGGAGACGACGGTGGTCTTCGACGCCGCCGCCTCGAGCCACCGCCCGGTGGTCGGCGCCCCGCGCGGGGTGAAGGTGCTGTTCAGTCCCGAGGGCGTGATCGCCGACGACGTGATCCGCGACCTCGTCACGGCGGAGCCGGTGGGCCGCGTCGTGCTGGTGGTCACCAGCGACGGGGCGCTCGGGGCCGACGTGGCCCGCGCCGGTGCCCGGGTGGTCCCCTCCGACGTGCTGCGTGCGCTGCTCGACCGCACGGCCTGATCACACCGACGGGCCGGCCGACGTACCCGCCCGACACGCCGTACCGGCCCGCGGTGGGCTGACTGTCGGTGGTCGCTGTCAACGTGCGCAGCATGACGACGAGGATCGACTGCGACACCTGCGTGGTGCGCGCCCTGGCCTGCCACGACTGCGTGGTGACGGTGCTCCTGGGCCCGCCGCCGGAGCTCACCTTCGACGACGACGAGCGCCGAGCGCTCGACATCCTGGCCGAGGGCGGGCTGGTGCCCCCGTTGCGACTGGTGAGTGCGGTCGACTCGCCCTACACCGAGTCGGCGTGAACCGCGTCGCCGGCGCCGGGGTCCGCATGTGACCCGTCGGTAAATTCCCGTCCGCTTGCAGGGAGGCGGATTGGCTGCGCCGGATGGGTGGGGTTAACGTGTCGTCATCAGGTGCCCGTGGGAGTGGATCACTCGATCCGCGCGGGCACCGCGCTGAGTCCCGGGCCGTTCTCGAACGGCCCAGGAACCGGGGAACCACCATCACCTGGGGTGAATCCCTCGCAAGGCGGAGTGCGCAAGCACTCCGAGGAGCGGGGGTAGGGCAAGTCGTGCCCGAACCCGACAGCTCACCCGGTAGGCGTACGACATGCAAGGGAGACCGCCCGCTCGTGCAGCACGGTCGCAAGCGATTCATCAGTGCCCTCGCCGGCACCGGACTCATCGGGGCCATCGCGCTCAGCCCCTCGACCCCGGCCAACGCCGAGCCCGACATCGACGATGTCAAGGAGCGGGTGGATCGGCTCTACCACGAGGCCGAGCAGGCCTCGGAGCGCTACAACGACGCCAAGCTCGAGCTGGCCGACCTCCAGGGCGACCTCACCTCGCTGCGCGCCGACGAGAAGCGGCAGGACCAGCGCCTGTCCGGCGTGCGCGACCAGGTCGCCGACTCGATCGTGACCCAGTACACCGGCCAGGGCCTCTCGGCCGCCGGTGAGGTCTTCGTCTCCGACGACCCCGGTGCCTTCCTCGCCTCGCTCACCACGATGGCGGCCTTCAACGATCTCCAGGGCGAGCTGCTCGGCAGCTACACCACCGAGGTCAAGGCCCTCGAGCTGCGCCGCGAGGCCACCGAGAGCCGGATCGCCAAGGTCGCGGAGACCAAGGAGGAGATGGCCGAGCAGAAGGAGGCCATCGAGGAGAAGTTCGACGAGGCCCAGGCTCTGCTCGACCGCCTCGAGGCCGAGGAGCGCGAGGCGCTCGTCTCGCGCAGCGCTTCCCGCGAGGACGCCCCGGCTCCCGCCAGCGTCCCCGCCTCGGGTCGCGCCGGCGCGGCGATCCAGTACGCCATGGCCCAGGTCGGCGACGCCTACGTCTACGGTGCCGCGGGCCCCAGCGCCTTCGACTGCTCCGGGCTGACCATGATGGCGTGGGCCCAGGCCGGCGTCGCGCTGCCGCACTCCTCGAGCGCGCAGTTCTCCTCGGGTCCGCGGATCTCCGAGGGTGACCTCCAGCCCGGCGACCTGGTCTTCTACTACAGCCCGATCAGCCACGTCGGCATGTACATCGGCAACGGCCAGATCGTCCACGCGGCCAACCCGGGCAGCGGTGTGACCACCGCGCCGCTGCACTCCATGCCCTACGTCGGCGCCGTCCGCCCGGGCTGATCGCCCTGGCACACGAGCCGTCCGCGAAGGCCGGTCACCCACGTCGGTGGGTGGCCGGCCTTTCGCTGTTCCTGCTGCTGGCGCTCCTCGCAGGCGTCGCGCTCGTGCTCACCTCCGGCCCCCATGTCGCCCCCGAGCGCGAGGACGGGGTCACGCCCGGCGCGGTCGACCCCGCCGGGGCCGTCCGGGCACTGGCGGCGCTGGAGCGGGCGGTCGGCGAGCGGCAGGACCCCGGGGCCGGCCCCGAGGACGTCGCGCACATCGTGGCCAACGCCCGCCGGCTGCGGGTCACCGACTTCAGTCTGCGCTACATCGATGCCACCGCCCCGGCCGACGACGAGGGCCGCTGGCGCGCCGCCGTCGAGGCGACCTGGCGCTTCGCGGGCTTCGACACGGAGGTCGCCCGCGCCGAGCTGGAGGTGGCGCTGCGCTCCGCTCCCTCCTCTCCCTCCGGTCCCTCCTTCAGGGACGGCGTGGTGATCGAGTCCGTCGGCGGCGCCGGGCGCGCGCCGCTGTGGCTGGCGACGGCGGTGCAGGTCCGCCGCACCCCGGAGACCCTCGTGCTGGTCGCCGCGAGCGCCGACGACGCGCCCCGCTACGCCGCGCTGGCGCGCGCGGCGGTCCCCGTCGTACGCCGGGTGCTGCCGTCGTGGCGCCCGCGCCTGGTGGTGGAGGTGCCGGCGTCCTCGCGCGACCTGGACCGGGCGCTCGGCGCCGAGCCGGGGACCTATGCGGGGATCGCCGCGGTCACCGCCACCGTCGACGGCTCCCGCGACCGTGGCGCGCCGACCCACGTGCTGGTGAACCCCGAGGAGTACGACCGGCTGCGCCGCTCGGGGGCGCAGGTGGTGATGAGCCACGAGGCGGTGCACGTCGCCACCGGCGTCGCGACCAGCTCGATGCCGCTGTGGCTGCTGGAGGGCTTCGCCGACTACGTGGCGCTGCGCGACGTGGACCTGCCGGTCTCGACGACCGGCGCCCAGATCGTGCGTCAGGTGCGCGAGCGCGGCGCCCCCCGGGCGCTGCCGGACGTGCGCGCCTTCGACGTCGCCAACGGCGGGCTCGGTGCGGTCTATGAGAGCGCGTGGCTGGCGGCCGTGGTGCTCGCCGAGCGGGCGGGGGAGGCCGGGCTGGTCGAGGTCTACGAGAGCGTGCGCGACGGGGAGGACCTCGACGCCGTGCTCGACAGGATCGCGGGGTGGGACGTGGACGCGCTGACCACCGCCTGGCGCGAGCGGCTGCGAGACTTGGCGGCGTGACCCCAGAGCACCGGCCGGCAGCGCTCGGCGTCAGCATCGTGGCCGGCCTGCTCTTCGTCGCCCTCGCGGCGTGGCTGGTGCCGTGGGACCCGGTCCCGGGCGGCGACCTGACCCCGGCCGATCCCGCGGCGTACTTCGGCGCCGAGCACCTCGCGCGCGCCGAGACCTTCACCACCTGGTCACGGGTGTGGAGCTGGAGCTCGTTGGCGGTCTCGCTCCTGGTGGCCTGCTGGTTCGGCTTCACCCGGCGCGGCCGGGCGGTGGTCGCGCGCGTGCAGCGCGGGCCGTGGTGGCTGCAGGTGGTCCTCGCGGTCGCCTTCCTCGACCTCGTCGGTCGGCTGGTCACCCTTCCCTTCGGCATCCGGCAGCGCCTGCACCTGCGCGAGTACGGGCTCTCGGTGCAGTCGTGGGACGGGTACGCCGCCGACCTGGTCACGGGCGAGCTGCTCGACATCGTCGTGACCTCGCTGGCGCTGCTCGCGGTCATGGCCTGCGCGCGCCGCTGGCGCCGGGCCTGGCCGGTGATCGCCGCGGGCGTCGCGGCGACGCTGGTGATGCTGGGGTCCTTCGTCTACCCGATCGTGGTGGAGCCGCTGTTCAGCTCCTTCACCACGCTGCCGGACGGTGCGCTGCGCGACGGTGTCCTCGCCCTCGCCGAGGAGGAGGGGGTCGACGTCGACGAGGTGCTGGTCAACGACGCCTCCCAGCGCACCACGACCCTCAACGCCTACGTCTCGGGGTTCGGTGGGACCCGGCGCGTGGTCCTCTACGACACCCTCGTCGAGGAGCTGCCGCAGGACCAGGCGCTGACGGTGGTCGCGCACGAGCTGGCCCACGCGCGCCACGACGACGTGCTGGTGGGGTCGGTGCTCGGCGCGAGCGGTGCGGCGTTCGGCGTCGGCCTGCTCGGGCTGGTGCTCGGTGGCCGGCGCCGGGCCACCCGGCTCGGGGACCCCGCGTGCGTGCCGGTCGTGCTGGCGCTGGTCGCGCTCGCGACCTTCCTGTCCAGCCCGGTGCAGAACACGATCAGCCGCCACATCGAGCTGCGCGCCGACGTCGACGCGCTGCGCGCCACCGACGATCCCGAGACGTTCGTCGACATGCAGGTGCAGCTGATGACCCGTTCCTTGGCCGACCCGACGCCGTGGGCGCCGTCCCAGCTGTGGTTCGGCTCCCACCCCACGGGGTGGACGCGGATCGCGCTGGCGCAGCGGTTGGCCCAAGAGGAGTAGCCGCGCGCCAGCCGTGGAGCAGCCGGCCCGGCGTCCGGCTCAGGCGTAGAGCGCGTCGATGTCCGCGCGGTGCTCGCGGACGACCTCGCGGCGCTTGAGCTTGAGGCTCGGGGTGAGCATGCCGTCCTCCTCGGTCCAGTCGATCGAGAGGATCCGGAACTTGCGGATCGACTCGGCCTTGGAGACCGCGAGGTTGGCCTCGTCGATGGCGCCCTGGATCTCGGCGAGCAGGTCCGGGTCGTCCAGGTGGTCGGTGAGCGGACCGGTCTTGCCGTTGAGCTCGGCCCAGCGCGGCCAGGTCTCGGGGTCGAGGGTGACGAGGGCGGCGATGAAGGGCTGGCCGTCGCCGACGACGATGCACTGGCTGATGAGGTAGTGCGAGCGCAGACGGTCCTCGAGCACGGCGGGCGCGACGTTCTTGCCGCCCGCGGTCACGATGATCTCCTTCTTGCGCCCGGTGATCCGGATGAAGCCCTCGTCGTCGACCTCGCCGATGTCGCCGGTGTGGAACCAGCCGTCCGGCTCCAGGGCCTCCGCGGTGGCCGCCTCGTCGTTCCAGTAGCCGGCGAAGACCTGGCCGCCGCGGAACAGCAGCTCGCCGTCCTCGGCGACGCGGACGGTGGTGCCGGGGAACGGGCGACCGACGCTGCCCATCTTGGTGGCGGTCGGCATGTTCGCCGAGAGCGCGGCGGTGGTCTCGGTGAGGCCGTAGCCCTCGAGGACGGTGATGCCGACGCCGCGGAAGAAGTGGCCCAGGCGCTCGCCGAGCGCGGCGCCGCCGGAGATCGCGTAGCCGCACTTGCCGCCGAGCGCGGTCAGCAGCTTGGCGTAGACCAGCTTGGCGAACACCGCGTGCTGGAGGCGCACGCCGAGGGGGATCCGGCCCGCGTCGATGCCGCGGGAGTAGGCGATCGCGACGTCGGCGGCCCGGTCGAAGATCCGGCCCTTGCCGTCGGCGGCGGCGTTCTGCGAGGCGGTGTTGAACACCTTCTCGAACACGCGGGGCACGGCCAGCAGGAACGTCGGACGGAACGACTGGAGGTCGGCCATCAGGTTCGTGGTGTCCGGGGTGTGCCCGATGCGGGCGCCGGCCTTGATGGCGCCGATCTGGAGGATGCGCGCGAAGACGTGGGCCAGCGGCAGGAAGATCAGCGTGGAGGCGTCCTTGCCGGAGAACAGCTCGTGCAGCTCGTCGACGGCCACGCCCAGCTCGAACATGAAGTTGCCGTGCGTGACCATGCAGCCCTTGGGCCGCCCGGTGGTGCCCGAGGTGTAGATCAGCGTGGCCAGGTCCAACGGGGTCGCGGCGGTGCGCCGCTTCTCCAGGTCCTCGTCGCGAATGTCGCCGCCCAGGCTGGTGAGCACCTCGATCGCGCCGTCACCGATGGACCAGACGTGGTTGAGCTCGCTCAGCTCGCCGCGGATCTCCGCGATCCGGGCGAGGTGGTCGGCGTTCTCGGCCACGATGGCCTTCGCGCCGGAGTCCTGGAGGATCCACTGGATCTGGGAGGCCGAGGAGGTCTCGTAGATCGGCACCGACACCGCGCCGGCGAACCAGATCGCGTAGTCCAGCAGCGTCCACTCATAGCGGGTCTTCGACAGCAGGGCGATGCGGTCGCCCGGCTCGATCCCGGCCGCGACCAGGCCCTTCGCGGTGGCCTGCACCTCCGCGAGGAACTCGGCGGCGCTGACATCGGTCCAGCCCTCCGGGTTCTGGCGGCTGAAGAGGACCGCCTGCGGTGCCTCCGTGGCGTTGCGCACGACGTCGTCGGTGAGGTTTCCCGTGCTGGGGACCTCGACCGTCATGGGCGTGGAGAACTCCCGCACGTGTTTCCTCCTGGTCGGACCGTAGGTGGTCAATGTTGCGCACGTTACCGTCGGGTTGCGTCGCCGCCGCATCCGGTACGCTGCCGAGCGCCCGCACCCGACCCGACCGCAAGGGGAACCGATGGCCGAGCAGACCAGCTCCTCGATCGTGATCGAGGCCGCTCCGGGCGAGGTCATGGAGGTCATCGGCGACTTCGAGGCCTATCCCGAGTGGGCCAAGGGCATGCAGGAGGTCCGGGTCGTGGAGCCGGGCGAGGACGGCTGGGCCAAGCGGGTCCACTTCGTGCTCGACGTGGCGCCGATCAAGGACGAGTACACCCTCGCCTACGACTGGGACGGCTACGACGAGGTCACCTGGAACCTGGTCGAGGGCAACATGCTCAAGGCGCTCGACGGCGCCTACACGCTGCGCGACCTCGGCGGCGGGCGCACCGAGGTGACCTACCGACTGGCGCTGGACGTCTCGGTCCCCCTGATCGGGATGCTGAAGCGCAAGGGCGAGAAGATCCTCATCGACACCGCGCTCAAGGGCCTGAAGAAGCGCGTCGAGTCGTCGCGCTGAGCGCGCCGACTCCGCCTCCCGCGACCGCCGTGCGCATCCTCCTCCTGACCGGCAAGGGCGGCGTCGGCAAGTCCACGCTCGCCGCCGGCACCGCCGCCCTGGCCGCGGCGGACGGCGCCCGCACGCTCGTGCTCTCCACCGACGCCGCGCACTCGCTCGCCGATGCCTACGGCGTCGCGGTGGGTGCGGAGCCCACCGAGGTGGCGCCGCGGCTCTTCGTGCAGCAGGTCGACGCCCAGCTCCGCTTCGAGCAGTCCTGGGCCGACGTGCAGCGCTACCTGCTGCAGGTGCTCGACGCGGTCGGTGTCGACCGGGTCGCCGCCGAGGAGCTCACGGTGCTGCCCGGCGCCGAGGAGGTGCTGGCGCTGCTCGAGCTGCGGCTGCGCGCCCGCTCGGGGGAGTGGGACGCCATCGTCGTCGACTGCGGGCCCACCGCCGAGACGCTGCGGCTGCTGGCGCTGCCCGAGGCGCTGGGCTGGTACATGCAGCGGGTGCTGCCCGCCGAGCGCCGCCTCGTGCGGACGCTGCGCCCGGTGCTCCAGCGCACCGTCGGCGTGCCGATGCCCGGCGGGGACGTCTTCGACGCCATCGAGCGGCTGCACGCCGAGCTCGCCGAGGTGCACGCGCTGCTGACCGGTCCGGGCGCGAGCGTGCGCCTGGTGCTGACGCCGGAGGCGATGGTGCTCGCCGAGTCGCGGCGTACCTGGACCCACCTCTCGCTCTTCGGCTACACCGTCGACGGGGTGCTGGCCAACCGGGTCTTCCCGGCGGCCGGCGCCGACGACTGGCGCGCCGGGTGGGTGGACGCCCAGGAGCGGGTGCTCGCCGAGGTCGAGGACTCCTTCGTCGGCCTGCCGGTGTGGCGCTCGGTCTACCGGGCCGCCGAGCCGGTGGGCGTCGAGGCGCTCGCCGCCCTCGCCCGCGAGGTGTACGACGGGGCCGACCCGCTCGCCGTACCTGCCGGGGAGGGGCCGTTCGCGATCACCCGCACCGCGGGCGGGGCCGTGCTGCGCCTGGCCCTGCCGCTGGTCGAGCGCGGTGACGTCGACCTCGCGCGCAACGGCGAGGAGCTGGTGGTGACGGTCGGGTCGTATCGTCGGCTGCTGACCCTGCCCTCGGGCCTCGCCCGGATGCGGGTCGCCGGCGCGCGCGTCGCTGACGGCGCCCTGCGGGTGCGGTTCGCCGAGAGCGAGCGCGACACCGTCCCGCACCACCCCGACCAGCACACGGAGGACCTGGCGTGAGCGGCCCCCACGACCCACCCGGCGAGCAGCACCCCACCGACGGACCCGACAGCGCCCACGACGTGGGCAGCGTCGCCGAGGAGGCCGCCAAGCTCTTCGGCGCCCTCGCCGGGCTGGCCCGTGAGCACGCCCCCGACCTGGGGGCCGGCCTGTCCGGCCTCGCCGACCATGCCGAGCAGGTGGCCGACCAGAACCCGGCGGACGAGCACCGGTGCGACGAGCACCGGGCCGAGTGCACCTGGTGCCCGGTGTGCCGCACCGTGCACCTGGTGCGGCAGACGAGCCCGGAGGTACGCGCCCACCTCGCCAGCGCCGTGACCTCGCTCGCGCGGGCGGCGGCCGGGCTGCTCGCGACCGCCGTGCCCGACGAGGCGCGCGCCCCGCGACCCGGGGTCGACCACATCGACCTGGACGAGGACCCGGACGAGGACCCGGACGAGGACCCGGACGAGAGCCACGACGGAGGACAGCGGTGAGCCTGACCTGCGGCATCGACATCGGCGGCACCAAGATCGCCGGCGGCGTCGTCGACGAGCACGGCACCGTGATCGAGGAGCTGCGCGTCGAGTCGCCCGCGACCGACGTGGCGGCCATCGAGGAGGCCGTGACCGCGCTGGTCAAGGAGCTGGGCTCGCGGCACGACCTGACCGCGGTCGGCGTCGGCGCGGCGGGCTACATCGACCGGGACCGGGCGAAGATCTACTTCGCGCCCAACATCGCCTGGCGTGACGTCCACCTGCGCGCCGAGCTCGAGGAGCGTCTCGACCTGCCGTGCGTGATCGAGAACGACGCCAACGCCGCTGCGTGGGGCGAGTTCCGCTTCGGCGCCGGGCACGACACCGACGACCTGCTGCTGCTGACCATCGGCACCGGGGTCGGTGGCGGCCTGGTGCTCGACGGCTCGCTGTACCGCGGCGGGTTCGGCGTCGGCGCCGAGATCGGCCACCTCCGCGTGGTGCCCGACGGGCTGCCCTGCGGCTGCGGCAACCGCGGCTGCCTGGAGCAGTACGCCAGCGGCTCGGCCCTGGTGCGCGAGACCCGCGCCGCGGTGCGCCGCGACCCGGCACGTGCCGGTGCGCTGCTCGACCTCGCCGGCGGCGACGTCGAGCGCATCGACGGCCCGCTCGTCACCCGCGCCGCGCAGGCCGGGGACGAGCTCGCCCGCGCCCGGCTCGCCGAGGTGGGCCGCTGGATCGGGGAGGGCATCGCCTCGCTCGCCGCGGTCCTCGACCCTGCGGTGGTGGTGATCGGCGGCGGGGTCAGCGAGGCTGGCGACCTGCTGCTGGACCCGGCGCGCGAGGCCTTCGACGCCCAGCTCCCCGGCCGTGGCTTCCGCCCCAGCCTGACCATCCGGCACGCCGAGCTCGGCAACCGGGCCGGCGTCATCGGCGCCGCCGACCTCGCCCGGCGCTAGGACGGCGGCGGGGATGGCGCTCCACATCGGGGTCGACGTGGGCGGCACCAAGGTCCTCGCGGCCGAGGTCGACGCCGACGCGACGGTCCACCGCACCGCACGGCGTACGACGCCGGGACGCCGCGTGGAGGTCGCCGTGCTCGAGGACGCGCTGACCGAGGCCGTGCTGGAGGTGGCCGACGGGCGTCGCATCGACGGCGTCGGGCTGGCCGCGGCCGGCTTCGTGGACGCGGCCGGGGAGCGGGTGATGTTCGCCCCGCACCTGCCCTGGCGTGATGACCCGGTCCGCGGGCGCCTGGCCCGGCGCTGGGACACGACCGTCGTGCTCGACAACGACGCCAACTGCGCCGCCCGCGCCGAGGTCGAGCACGGTGGCGCACGCGAGTTCTCCGACGCCCTCGTGCTGACCCTCGGCACCGGGATCGGCGGCGCGGTGGTGCTGGGGCGTCGACTGGTGCGCGGGCGCAACGGCATGGCCGGGGAGTTCGGTCACCAGCAGCTGGTGCCGGACGGCCTGCCGTGCGAGTGCGGGGGCAGCGGGTGCTGGGAGCAGTACTGCAGCGGCAACGCGCTGGTGCGTCACGCCCGCGCCCGGATCGGCCAGGAGCCGACGGTGCTGGAGCAGGCGTGCGGCGGCGACCCCGACCGGCTGGTCGGCCCGATGGTGACGGCCGCCGCCGAGGCGGGCGACGCGGTCGCCCGTGGGGCCTTCGCCACGGTCGGTGACTGGCTCGGGGTGGGCGTGGCCAACCTGGTCGCGGCGCTCGACCCGGAGGTCGTGGTGGTCGGCGGTGGGGTGTCGGCGGCCGGCGAGCTGCTGCTGGAGCCGGCACGTGCCGCGCTGGGCCGCAGTCTGGTCGGCGCCGGGCACCGCGTGGTGCCGCCGCTGGTGCGGGCGAGGTTCGGTCCGGAGGCCGGCGTCATCGGTGCGGCGCGGCTGGCCGCGAAGGCGACCCTGCGCGACCGGGTTTGACCCGGCCTGGCCTGACTTGACCGGCCTGGTCCGGGGGCCGGTCTAGACCCGGGCGCCGTCGTCCGAGGGGTCGCGCGGCTCGCGCGGCATCCGCCAGACCAGGTAGACGAAGCCGCCGACGAAGCCCGAGACCAGCAGGTAGGACACGATCCCGGGCAGCGAGACGCCCAGCAGCAGGCAGAGCAGCAGGATGGCGGGGGAGCCGAAGACCCCGATCCAGGCGATCATCCGGTCCCGGGTCGGTCGGGGCAGCGGTGGGGGCGGCGGCGGCACGAACCCGTCCTCGGGCTCCGGGACCGGGTCGGGGTCGTCGACGTACGCGGCGTACGGCTCGGGATCCGGCTCCACCGGCTCCACGGGGGTGGGCGCGTCGTCGAGCTGCGGCCGCTCGCCGTAGTTCTCGACGATGCTGCGCCACACCTCGTCGTCGTTTCCACGCTGCACCCGTCCAGCGTAGTTCCGTGGGGGTGGGGGCGCTATCGGGTGCTCACGCGGGCGAGGAAGTCGGCGCTCTCCTCGAAGATGCGCGGGGCGTCGTGGTCGAGGGTCGCCACGTGGTAGCTGTCCTCGAGCCGCACCACGCGCACGTCGGTGGAGGAGACCCGCTCGGTGATCAGCGGCTCGGAGAGGTCGTCGACGACGTGGTCGACGCTCGAGCGCAGGTAGAGCAGGGGCGCGGTGACCCGGGGCAGCGTGGCGACCAGCTCGGGCCAGGCGCGGAACATCGAGCGCGCGGCGCGCAGCGGCGTGCGGGGGTAGCCGTGCTCGGTGACGCCCGGCTTGGCGATGTCGTCGACGATGCCCGGCATCGAGGGCAGCACGTGCTGGAGCACCGGCAGCAGCTTGACGTCGAGGCGCCGGGTCGCGACGGCCGGGTTCACCACGACCACGCCGGAGACCCGGTCCGGGTGGTCGGCCGCGAGGCGCAGCGCGAGCGCTCCGCCCATCGACAGGCCGCCCACCACGACCACGTCGTTCTCGAGGCACAGCCCGTCGAAGACGCGGGCCAGCTCGCCGTACCAGTCCTCCCAGCGGGTGGCGTTCATCTCCTGCCAGGTGGTGCCGTGGCCGGGCAGCCGGGGGACCTCCACGGCGTACCCCAGTGAGGCGAGGTGCTCGCCCCAGGGCTTGACCGAGGCGGGCTGGCCGGTGAAGCCGTGGCTGAGCAGGATGCCGACCCGACGACCGCCCGTCAGCTCGGGTCGGGCAGGGGCCGAGAGCGGCGCGGCGAGCGGGTGGATCGTCATGGGCGGATCCTAGGTCTAGAGTGCGGCTGTCCGGGTCGTGTGCGGAAGGTGCATCGCGTGTTGTATTGGTTCCTCAAGTGGGTCGCGCTCGGCCCCCTGCTCAAGGTCGTCTTCCGCCCTGAGCTGCACGGGGTCGACAACGTCCCCGCCGAGGGCCCGGCCATCCTGGCCAGCAACCACCTCTCCTACGCCGACTGGCTGTTCATGCCGCTGCGGCTGCCGCGCCGGGTCACCTTCGTGGCCAAGGCCGAGTACTTCAACGGCACCGGCATCAAGGGCGCCCTGCAGCGGGCCTTCTTCGGCGGCTCGGGCCAGGTGCCGATCGACCGGGCCAGCGGCAGCGCCGCCGAGGGCGCACTGAGCGCGGCGAAGCGGATCCTCGACGAGGGCCACCTGTTCGGCATCTACCCCGAGGGCACCCGCTCCCACGACGGCCGCCTCTACCGCGGCAAGACCGGCGTCGCGCGCCTCGCGCTCGAGTCCCGTGCCCCGGTGATCCCGGTCGCGGTGATCGGCACCGACGTCGTCGCCCCGCCCGGCAAGAAGTTCGGCAAGTTCACCCGCCCGGTGGTGAAGTTCGGCGAGCCCCTGGACTTCTCGCGCTACGAGGGCATGGAGAACGACCGCTACATCCTGCGCTCGATCACCGACGAGATCATGTACGAGATCATGCGGCTCTCCGGCCAGGAGTACGTCGACATGTACGCCGCCCAGGCCAAGGAGCTCTCCAAGGAGCAGGCGAAGGAGCAGGCTCGCGCCGCACGTCGCGAGGACGCCGCGCACAAGAAGGCGTCCTGATCGACCCGCTCGGGTGGCGACGCCCGGCGCCCACCGTCGAGGACCGGCTGTTCCGCGCGCTCGCGGTCCTGCGCGTGGTCTTCTGGGTCAACGCGGTCGCGATCAACCTGTGGAACGCCGAGAACTTCCAGCGCCCGCTCACCGGGGTGCTGGTCGTGGCGCTGCTCGGCGCGTGGACGGCCTACGTCCTCCACGCCTGCGCCGACGCCGCCCGCCGGACCCCGCTGCTCCTCGGGCTCGACCTCGCGGTCGCGGTCGCGGCGCTGGTCTCCTCGCCGGTGCTGAAGGGCGAGGGCTTCCAGGCCACCGTGCCGGGCTTCTGGGTCGCGGGGGCCCTGCTGGCCTGCGCGGTGCAGTACGGCGTGCGCGGCGGGCTGCTCGCGGGCGCGGTCCTGGCCAGTGTCGACCTGCTGGTGCGCGAGGAGATCGGGCAGGCCAACTACGGCAACGTCTTCCTGCTGCTGATCGGCGGCCCGGTGGTGGGCTACATGGCCTCCTCGCTGCGCCGGATGGCCGCCGAGCGCGACCGCGCCCAGCGTGCGGCCGCCGCCGAGGCGGAGCGGGTGCGCCTCGGGCGCGCCGTCCACGACGGGGTGCTCCAGGTGCTCGCGCTGGTGCAGCGCCGCGGCGCCGAGCTGGGGGGTGAGGGCGCCGACCTGGGCCGCCTCGCCGGGGAGCAGGAGGCCGCGCTGCGGCGCCTGATCCTCGCCCAGGACGCGGTCGACCCGGAGGGTCCCGGCGGCACGGCCGGGAGCGCCGACCTGGCCGCCGCGCTGGCCGCGCTGGGCTCCGCCCGGGTGACGGTGGCGACACCGGGCACGCCGGTGGAGCTCGCGGCGCACGCGGTGGCGGAGCTGGTGGCGGTCGTGCGCGCCTGTCTGGACAACGTGCGGGTCCACGTCGGCCCGGAGGCGCCCGCGTGGGTGCTGCTCGAGGCCGTGGGGGACAAGATCGAGATCTCGGTGCGCGACGAGGGCCCCGGCATCCCCCAGGGCCGGCTCGACGAGGCCGTGGCCCAGGGCCGGCTCGGGGTCAGCCAGTCCATCTGCGGCCGGGTCGCCGATCTCGGCGGCAGCGCCGGGCTCAGCACCGGCCGGTTCGGCACCGAGTGGGAGATCGTCGTACCGCGGGGCCCTAGGGTCGGCGCATGACGATCCACTCCACGCATCCCTTCCCCACGGGTGAGGACCGGGTGCGGCGGCTGCGGGGACGCCTCGGCGGCGCGGTGTCGCTGTGGACCACGGGCACCGGCGCCGATCGCGCCGGCCTGACCGTCACCTCGCTGATGGTCGCCGCCGGCGAGCCCGCACGCCTGCTCGGGCTGATCGACCCCGACTCCGACCTCGCTGACGCGCTGGCGGACGCCTCGGGGGACGGCGACTCGGCGGGGGACGGGGCGCGCTGCGTCGTCCAGCTGCTCTCCTGGCCCGACCGCGGTCTCGCCGACATGTTCGCGGGCACCGCGCCGGCGCCCGGCGGGGTGTTCCGCCAGGCCGAGTTCGAGCAGACCCCGTGGGGGCCGCGGCTGGCGAGCACGACCACCTGGGCCGGCGTACGACTGGAGTCGGTGACCTCGCTGGGCTGGTCGGACCTGCTGACCTGCGTGGTCGAGGAGCTCGTCGTGGGCGAGGACCGCGAGCCGCTGGCGCACCGCCGCGGTCGCTACCACCGGGCGGTGGCCGATGCCTGAGGTTCCCGCTCCGGTGCGCGTGATGGTGGTCGACGACCACCCGATGTGGCGCGACGCCGTCGAGCGCGACCTGGCCGCGGCCGGCTTCGACGTGGTCGGGGTGGCCGCCGACGGGCGCCAGGCACTGGCGCGGTTCCCCGCCTGCCGGCCCCAGGTCCTGGTGCTCGACCTGCAGATCCCCGAGCCCAACGGCGTGGCGGTCACCGCGGAGGTGCTGCGCCACGACCCGTCCGCACGCGTGCTGATCCTCTCCGCCTCCGGCGAGCAGGGCGACGTCCTCGAGGCGGTCAAGGCCGGCGCCACCGGCTACCTGGTGAAGTCCGCGTCGCGCGAGGAGCTCATCGACGCGGTACGCCGCGTGGCCGCGGGCGACACCGTCTTCACCGCGGGGCTCGCCGGGCTGGTGCTGGGGGAGTACCGGCGCATCGCCGACCCGAGCGCCGACGACCCGGGGCACCCCGAGCTCACCGAGCGCGAGACCGAGGTGCTCAAGATGGTGGCCAAGGGGATGAGCTACAAGCAGATCGCGGAGCGGCTCGTGCTCTCCCACCGCACCGTGCAGAACCACGTGCAGAACACGCTGCGCAAGCTGCAGATGCACAACCGCGTCGAGCTCACCCGGTGGGCGATCGAGCGGGGCCTCGACGGTGACTGACGACGCGCGGCTGCTGGAGATCGCCGACGAGCTCTATGCCTTGGCGCTCGCGGAGTTCACGCCCGCACGAGACGCCCGGGCCAAGCAGCTGCGCGGCACCGACGAGGCCGCCCCGGTGCGCAAGCTGCGCAAGCCGTCCACCGCGGCCTGGGTGGTCAACCAGCTGGTGCGTGGCGAGGCCGAGCAGGTCGAGCAGGTGCTCTCCCTCGGCGCCGCGCTGCGCGAGGCCCAGGAGTCGATGGACGGCGAGGAGCTGCGCGCCCTGACCAAGCAGCGCCGCCAGCTCACCGCTGCCGTGACCACCCGGGCGCGTGCGGTCGCCCGCGAGCGCGGGATGAAGGTGACCGAGGCGGTCGCCGGGCAGGTCGAGGCCACCCTGACCGCCGCGATGCTGGACCCCGCGTGCGCCCGCGCCGTGCGCAGCGGCCTGCTGGTCGCCCCGCTCGCGGCCACCGGCGTGGACCCGGTCGACCTCGCGGACGCGGTCGCGCTCCCCGGCGCGCTGGGCTTCGCCGCGACCGCTCGCCCCGCGGACGCCGCGCCCGAGGCCCGCCCGGCGTTGCACGTCGTACCGGACCCGGAGGCGGACGCCAAGGCACGCGCCGCCGCCGAGGACGCGCTCGCCGCCGCCGAGCAGGAGGTCCAGGACGCCGAGCGCGACCGGGACGCCGCCGCCACCGAGGTCAGCGATCTCGAGGCCCGTGCCCTGCAGTTGCAGGCCGAGATCGATGAGCTGCGCCGGCGCCTCGCCGAGCTCGAGGCCGCCGTGGAGGAGGTCGACGACGAGCTCAGCGACGCCGAGCAGGTGCGCGACGAGACCGAGGCCAGCCTCACCGTCGCCCGGCGTACCCGCGACGAGGCCGCGGCCGCCATGGAGCGGCTGCCAGACTGAACCGCATCGGGCCGACCCGAGGAGGCGCCGTGAAGACCGACGTCAAGAAGACCCTGGACTCCTACCGCGCCCGGGTCGGCGAGCTCCGCGTCCTCGAGGTGCCGCCGCTGCAGTACCTCATGGTCGACGGGCACGGCGACCCGAACACCGCGCTCGAGTACGTCGAGGCGATAACCGCGCTCTACCCGGTCGCCTACGCCCTGAAGTCCCTCAGCCGCCGCGAGCTGGACCGCGACTACGTCGTCCCGCCGCTGGAGGCGCTGTGGTGGGCCGCGGACCACGCCGTCTTCACCTCGGCCCGGGACAAGTCGCGGTGGGACTGGACGGCGATGATCCTGACGCCGGACTGGTTGGGCGCCGACCACGTCGCGGCCGCCGTCGCCACGGCCGCCGCGAAGGCCGGTCCCTCACCCGCCCTCGGCCGGCTGCGTCTCGAGACCCTCGAGGAGGGTCGCTGCGTCCAGACCCTGCACGTCGGCCCGTACGACGCCGAGGCCGCCGTCCTCGCCGACCTGCACGAGCGCTTTCTCCCGGCCGCCGGCCTGCGACCCCGCGGCAAGCACCACGAGATCTATCTCAGCGACCCGCGCCGGGTCGCCCCCGCCCGGCTGCGCACGATCCTGCGGCAGCCGGTAGAGCCGGCGTAGCCCCACGCCTCGGCCGGCAGCTCGCGGGGCCCGGCCGTTTCACGTGAGACTCCGGTTGTAAACGGTTTTTACAACATGGGTCGGCTGGGTAGTCGTAGCGATGCCATCTGGACCAGATACCCGGGGGATCCGCCTGCCTGATCAGCACCTGTCGCAGACCAGCCCGTCGCTCGAGCGGCACGTGCTCGTTGGGCGGGATGGATGGACCTCGAGAAGAGGTCCGTCCGCCCCTCGGACTCGACGGGGAGCGCTCGCGCGTCCACCAACCGGTGGACACGCGGGTCCTGCCCGAGTCGTCCGGCACTCACCAGAAGAAGGAGCACCACCGTGGACGAGAACCTGAACACCCAGAGGGACCCCCGCGCCGAGGCCGCTGCCGCCAAGGCGTACGCGAAGGCGCAGCGCCCGTTCTACAAGAAGAAGCGCGTGATCATCCCCGCCGCCCTCGTCGCGATGGTGGCGGTCGGCGCTGCGGCCGGTGGTGCGGAGGAGACCGGGGACGACACCGCCAAGGACGGCAGCTCGAAGAACGAGTCGGGGGCGCAGACCGAGCCGCGGACCGGTGCGAAGGAGGGCGGTGCCGCGCAGAAGAAGGAGAAGGCCGCGTCCCCCGAGCCCGAGCCGGAGCCCGAGCCGTCAGCGGTGGTCGTCACGGCCAAGCAGATCCTCGCGGACTTCGAGGGCAACGAGGCGATGGCCGACGCGAAGTACAGCGGGAAGACCATCGAGGTCACCGGTGTGGTCGAGAAGGTCGACACCGAGTTCTGGAACGACGAGGAGTACGTCGTCCAGATCGCTGAGGGCGGCGACTGGGTGATGTGGACCGTCAACTGCGACGACCAGAGCGCTGACGTCGCTGCCCAGATCACGCGTGGCTCGACGATCACCGTCCGTGGCGAGTTCGAGGACGGCGGCGACCTCGGCATCGAGATGAAGGGCTGCGAGATCCTCTGACGGGCAGCAGTCACGCCGAACGGGGTGCTGGGCGCCGGGCAGCCGCAGTACCCGCGCACCCGTAGTAGCGGGTCGGCCGGCGTCGCCCTCCGCCCCCGGGGAGCGTGGTTGCCCCACGGAAGGCACCTGCCCAGGCCGGGCAGGTGCCTTCCGCTGTCTGTGCGGGTCCGGTGCCGTCCCGTCCGACAGCCGGTTGAAGCAGCCAAGATCGGTCCCTCACCCGCCCTCGGCCGGCTGCGTCTCGAGACCCTCGAGGAGGGGCGTTGCCCCGGGGACGGTGAGCGGGTCACCATCGAGGCCGTCTCGCCGCGCGTGCTCGAGAACACCGGTGCCAGCTTCGAGTTCTTCGTCTGCACCGTCGACCTGGAGGGCGCCGACGTCGGCGCGATCGGGATCGACAACGCGAGGTCGTTCGAGCCGATGTGCCCCGATCCCGTCCCCGCAGTGGCCGGGACCGAGCTGGACGTCGGGGCCGCGCAGGCGGGCGTCCACGTGTCGGGCACGAGGGGTAGAGGTGCCGCAGGCGTGGGTAGACCCGCTGCGAGAAGAGCCGGGCCCCGAGCCGCCCGGCGCCACCGATGAAACGAGAGTTCGTGTCCGAGCAGCAGCCACCGCAGCAGTCCGACCCGCAGCAGCCCTACCCGCAGCCGCAGACGCCGTACCCGCAGCAGCCCTATCCGCAGCCGGCGTACGCGCAGCAACCACCGCCGAACTACTACGTGCCGCCGCAGAAGAGCAACGTGCTGCGCAACGTGCTGCTGATCCTCTGCGCGGTCGCCGTCCTGTTCATCGGCGGCTGCGCGGTCACGGTCGGTTTCCTCTTCAAGGAGGTCGGCGAGAGCATCGACGAGGGGCTGTCCAAGGACGAGCCGGTGGTCGTCGCCGAGGGCAAGGCGTTCCAGCGTGACGGCTTCGAGGTGGAGAAGGGGTGGAAGGTGGCGCCGGCTGACTTCGGCGACCTGACCATCACGGGTCTGGAGGTCGCGCTCAACGAGGACGAGGACACCGACGGACGCACCGCTCGGTTCAGCTTCCGCTTCTACGACGGCAAGCGGGTCGCCGCGGAGGCCGACTGCTACTCCAACGAGATGCAGCCGGGGGAGTCCTCGGCGATGGAGTGCGGGTCCTTCGACCCCGACACGACCTACGACACCATCAAGGTCGCCGACACCTGGTGAGGCCGCACCGTCGGCGATGATGCGCCGGTGCCTCCCTCCCGCCTGTCCCTGCCATCTCACCTCGCCGCCGCCGTGTTGCTCGTCGCGGCCACCGCGGCGTGCGCCACGTCCGAGCAGGGACGGGCGGGGAGCACCTCGCCGCTCCCGTCGCCGAGCGGTACGGCGGACGCCGCCCCCGCGGACCCCCGCGGCGTCTTCGTGGCCCTCGAGGAGCGCTACGACGCCCGGCTGGGGATCTTCGCGATCGACACCCACACCGGCGAGACCGTCGAGCACCGCGCCGACGAGCGCTTCGCCTACGCCTCGACGTACAAGGCGCTGGCCGCGGCGGCGCTGCTCGCTCGCACGGGGGAGCGGCGCTGGGAGGAGGTCGTCGCCTACGACGCCGACGACCTGGTCACCTACTCGCCCGTCACCGAGCAGCACGTGGGGACCGGGCTGTCCCTGCAGCGCATCGCCGAGGCGGCGGTCCGGGAGAGCGACAACACCGCCGGCAACCTGCTGCTCGACGAGCTCGGCGGCCCGGCCGGGTTCCAGCAGGCGCTGCGTGAGCTGGGTGACGACGTCACGGTCGCGGCGCGCCGGGAGACCGCGCTCAACGACACCGCCCCCGGCGACCGGCGCGACACCAGCACCCCGCGCGCCCTTGCACAGGTCCTCCAGCTCTACGCCGTGGGCGACGCGCTGCGTCCGCCCGCGCGGCGCACCCTGCTGAGCTGGATGCGCGGCAACGCCACCGGGGACACCCTGGTGCGCGCCGGTGTTCCCGACGGCTGGCGGGTCGCGGACAAGTCCGGCGCCGCGGCGTACGGCACCCGCAACGACATCGCCGTCATCGAGGTGCCCGGGCGTGACCCGGTCGTGATGGCGGTCTTCTCCGACCGCGGCACGCCGGCTGCCGAGTACGACGACGCCCTGGTCGCCGAGGCGGCCCGGGTGGCGCTGCGGAATCTGATCCCTACGTCCGCCGACTGAATCGGATATCGCCGTTCGGCATCCGTTGGTGCAGATAACGGTCATCGTGGATCAGATGATGGTGATGGCTGCACAGAAGAATGCCCTTGTCGAGATCGGTCTTTCCGCCCGCTGACCACGGATCCAGATGATGTGCCTCGCACCAGGTCGAGGCAATGGTGCAGCCGTCGGCGCGACATTCCTTGTCGCGAATGGCCAATGCCTTTCGCTGGCCGGGGCTGAAGAGCCGGTTCGTGCGGCCTAGGTCGAGCGGAACCGACCGGGTGCCGAGCACCGCGGGCACGAGATTGGCCGCGCAGGCCAGGCGACGGGCCTCGCCGGCAGTGATCCGGGAGCCGTCCGCCAGCGTCGCGGAACCCAGCCCCTCGACGAGCGCCTGGAGGTCCATCGTGATCACCAGCGTCGTGGCGTCGCCGCCGTGCAGCGGCAGCCGGGTGGGGTCGATCGCCTCGAGCAGCGAACAGAATGCCTCGCCGAGTCGCCGCTCGTAGGGCACGCGCCGCCCGTCCGCAGCCGGCTCATCCGTCGCCCGGCGGGGGTTGGTGAACGACTCGAGCATCGTGGTCAGTCGCAGCGCCACCGACTCCGGGACCTGGGCCCGGATGATCGCGCTCCCGTCGCCGAGGTGCCGCACGCCCAACGTCGTACGCCGACGGGCGCGGCGCTCCGCGGCGCGCAGCTGCTCCTCCTCGACCTTCTCGGCCCACTCTGGCGCGACGACCTCGAGCAGCCGCTCGGCCAGGCGGCCCAGCTCCCGCGGCCCGAAGTCGGCCGCCTGCTCGACCAGATAGGTCTCGGCGCGGGCCAGCATGTCGGCCCACTCCTCCGCGCCGGCCTCGACCAGCGAGAACGCATCGGTCAGGTCGTCGAGCGCGGCGACCATCACGTGGCCCTGGTCGAGGCTCACGTGCCCGCCCGCCAGCGCCGTACCGACGCGGTGCCAACGCAGCTCGCACGCGGTCCCGAGTCGCTGGAGCCGTCGGGCGGACGGGCCGGAGGTGTGGGTGCGGTGCGCGACCCAGGCGGCCACGTCGCGACACCCGTCCGTGTCGGCCACGTCGTCGGCGCACGCGATCACCCGCGCGTGCATCGCCTGCGCACGGGAGGCGAGATGGGCCGTCATCCGCAACGCCTGACGCTTCTCCGAGATCGACAGAAAGGTCGGATCACGGTCGGCGATCTTGTCGAGAAAAGCCTCCGCGCACCCCACGTCGGCGAGGTAGGGATGAGCCGTGTCGGCCATCGTCGCCTCCCGAGATGAGGTGGTAGAAGATTCGGTTCCGTAGGGCCGATTCTACCGCTGTTCGAAAGTGTTCGAAATGGGTCGGAAGGTAAAGAGTGAATCTGTGGAAAACTCTGCGGACCTGGGTGACCCCGTGCGCGCGATCCGGCCATGAGAACGAGGCCGCTCGGGTGGGAACTGGTCTGCTTTCTCGTTGTGTTCGGAGCGCTGGCAGCGGGCATCTTGGTCAAGCGGTCCCCGCTCACCGGCGTCTCGTTGCCGCCGCCGTCGTCACTCCGGGTCGAGATCCTGGCCACCGCGTCGTAGCGCGTTCGGGTTTGCCACTGTCGGCCCGGGACCCGCCCTCCAGACGCTGGGCGCTACGCGCTGTGCACGCTCTGCGCCCACACGTTGCCCCAGTCGTCCACTTCAAGCAGTACGCGGTCCTCGCGCCGCCCAACCGCCATTGCCAGCCAGACCAGCGCCCAGAGTCCGGCGGTGAACAGCGTGAGGAGTGCGTGGAAGAGGTGGGACACGCGGCGACGGTAGCCAAGCACGACACCACTGGGCCCTTGGTGCACCATCGTCGCGCTGTTGGTCGTCACCTGGTCTTCGACCGCGAGGGCGAGAGCGCGATTCCGAGAAGGAATGTCGAGTCGGGCTTCTTGATCGAAGCTCTGTGGGCGGGTCAGCCGCTCGGGGTGGAGCGAGTAGGCGGCGCGGACCCAGCGTGCGCCGTTCCAACGACGCCAAGCCTTCCCATCCCAGCGAAGGTCCCCGGGCGCGTGCTTGCGACGTGACATGCGATCAGTATGGGTGGGCGCACTGTCAGCGTCAGGTCGACCTTGCATCGCGACCGATGACGGTCCGGATTGGCCGCGATCAGCGCGCCCGCTCGTGCGAATGACCGGATGGTTGGATCGCTTGCGGCGCGTGCTCTTCGTCAACACCATGGCGGGATGAATGACGTGCCCGAACGCTGGAGTCAGGCGAGCGTCTACCCCGACATGTGGGCAGATCCGGCGGCCGATCCTCGCAACAGTGACGGAGTCAGCCCGGATGGTGAGTTGGCGACGCTGCAGGACTACCTGAGCAGTTACCGATTGACCCTGCTGATGAAGTGCGAGGGGCTGGGCCCCGAGCAGTTGGCGCGCCGCTCGGTGCCGCCGTCGACCATGTCGCTACTTGGACTCGTGCGTCACCTGGCCGAGGCGGAACGGGACTGGCGCAACTGGTTCGTCCCGGGGGAGCCCGCGCCGAAGTTGTACGGCGAGGGCGATGCCGATTTTGAGCAAGCGGTCGGCGATCAGCCGACGGTCCACGGCGCACTCGGCGACCTTGCCCGGGAGCAGGCTGTTACTGACCTGGCGTTGGCCAAGCATCCGGATCTGGCTGAGCGGATCGGCGATCGTGGTATCGCGGTGCGTGAGTTGTGGGTCCACCGGATCGAGGAGTACGCCCGGCACTGCGGGCATGCCGACCTGCTGCGCGAGTGCATCGACGGACGAGTCGGGCAGTAGGTCAGCCTCACGCGTGTCGTCCTACGCGACGGAACGTCAACGCCCTCATCTGCCGCGTGGAGGGCGGGTGACGGTCAGGCGGCGAGCCCGCCTGGGCGCCGAGGAGGTGGTGTTCTCGAACGACTTCGCCAGGCGGCGCGAGCGTCCGAGGCGGCCGTGGGCGACCGAGACCCGCCACGCCGCCGCCTCGTCGTACCCTCCCGCCATGACGGACCTCGAGGTGCACGTCGGCGACCGGGTGCTCTCGGTCCGCGACGGCGGCGACCCGCGCGGCGTCCCGGTCGTGCACTTCCACGGCACGCCGGGCTCGCGGCTGGAGGCGGAGCGGGCGGGCGAGATCGGTCGTCGCATCGGCGTGCGGGTGATCGGCTTCGACAGGCCCGGGTACGGCGGGTCCGACGCCGCGCCGACCAGCCTGCGGCTCGTGGCGCGGGACGTCGAGGCGATCGCCGACCGGCTCGAGGTGGAGCGGTTCGCGGCGCTGGGCTGGTCGGGCGGGGGACCCTTCGCCCTGGCGACCGCGGCGGTGCTGGGTGACCGGGTCACACGGGTCGGGGTGTCGGGCGGACCCGGGCGGGTGGCGGACGTGCCGGGGGCGCGGGACGCGCTCGACGCCAACGACCTGCGAGCGCTGTCCTACCTCCCCGATGAGCCCGGCCGCGCGGCGGAGCAGTTCCGTGCCGGGAATGCCGAGCTGCTCGACGCCATGATGTCGGTGCGCGACGACGCCTCGGCCCCGTGGATCGACTGGCAGTGGGGTGCGAGCGACCCGGAGGTGGTCGCCGACGCGGGTGCGCGGCAGGCGCTGTTCGCCTCCTTCCGCGAGGCGCTGCGCCAGGGGCCGATGGGCATCGCCTGGGACAACGTCGCCTTCGTCGGGCCGTGGGGGATCCGGCTGGAGGACATCACCTGCCCGGTCCACCTCTGGTACGGCGACCGTGACGCGATGGTCGCGCCGGCGCACGGCGAGTGGCTGGCCCGCCACCTTCCGCACGCCGAGCTCGTGCGCCACCCGGGCGAGGGGCACCTGCTGCCGTGGCGGCACTGGGAGCAGATGCTGGGCGTCCTGGTCCGCCCCGTCTGATCCGGCGGCGCGGGGGAGCGGGTCGCTCAGCTCTCCGGCAGCGCGGCGAACGCGCGCTGGGTGTCGCGGTACCAGCCGAGCGACTTCTTCGGGTGCCGCCAGCGGCCCTTCATCGCGTCGCGCGCCTCCTGGTGGGTGGCGTCGCCGGCCTTCTCGGCCTCCTTGAGGTGGCGGTCCTGGGCGTTGATCACGTCGTCGGCGCTCTCGCCGCGGTGGGCGAGGTCGCAGGGTCCGCCGAGGTCCCGGCAGGTCATCGTCTTCATGTCGTCTCCCGATGGGTGCGGTGGGCTTCCTGTGCTGATGACGAACCGCGGCGACCAGGTGTGACCGGACCGCGAGCTCAGGTCCGATCCCGTGGTCGGTCGCCGTCGCGGCGTACGACCTGCGCCAGCACCTCGGGCGCCGCGCGGAAGGTGATGGCACGCACCACCCCGTCCTCGACGGCGAAGTCGAAGACGACCTTCGCGGCGCCGAGGTGGAACCACGCCGTGCCCGGACGCCCGTCCACGAGGACCGGGAGCACCGCGGTGGCGCTGCCGTCGAAGAACGTCGCCACCTCCTCGCGCCCGGCGATCCGTTGCGGGGTGCCGGCCAGCACCGCGGCCTCGTCGGCGCCCACGGTCGCGTCGGGCGCCAGCAGGCGCAGCAGCCCCTCGAAGTCGCCGGCCTTCGCCGCGGCCATGAACGCGTCCACGACCTGCCAGTCCGCGAGCCGGTCCTCGGCGCGCGGCTGCGCGACCTTGGCGCGTGCCCGCGAGGCGAGCTTGCGTGCCGCGGTCGGCGTGGTGTCCAGCACTGCCGCGATGGTCGGGAACTCGAACCCGAAGCTGTCGTGCAGCACGAAGGCGACCCGCTCGCGAGGCGAGAGCCGGTCGAGCACCACGTGCAGCGCCAGGCCGACCGAGTCCGCGAGCACCACGTCGTCGGCCGGGTCGCCGGCGGCTGCAGCGTCGGCGGGCTCGACGTCGGCGACCGGCTCCGGGGTGCGGGCGCGCAGCCGGTCCAGGCACAGCCGGGTGGTGACGGTCGTCAGCCAGGCCGGCAGGCTCTCGATCTCGGTGTCGTTGCGGTGCAGGCGCAGCCACGTCTGCTGCACGATGTCCTCGGCCTCGGCGTGGTCGCCCAGCACCCGGGCCGCGATCGCGACCAGGCGCGGCCGCTCTGCCTCGAACCGCGCTGCCTCGAACCGCGCTGCCTCGGCCTGCGTGCTCTCGTCCACGGCACCCACCCTTCCACCCGGGGCGGATCGGCGCTCAGAGGATTGTGGTCAGCACGCCCCGTCCGCTCAGATCTCCGCCCACCCCTTCGCGCGCTCGACGGCGGCCAGCCAGCGGCGGTGGTCGGCGTCGGCGTCCTCGCGGGCGCGGGAGGGGGTGAAGGAGCGGTCCAGGGTCCAGGTCTCGCGCAGCTCGTCGGTGGAGGACCACACCCCGGTGCCGAGACCGGCCAGGAACGCCGCACCCAGGGCGGTGGTCTCGATCATCCGCGGCCGCTCGACCGGTACGCCGACCTGGTCGGCCTGGATCTGGCAGAGCAGGTCGTTGGCCGCGGCCCCACCGTCGACGCGCAGCGCGGACGGCTCGCCGGGCATCGTCTCCAGCACGTCGCGGACCTCGAAGGCGATCGCCTCGAGGGTGGCCCGCACCAGGTGGGCGCGGGTGGTGCCGCGGGTGATGCCGACGATCAGCCCGCGCGCGTGCGGGTCCCAGTGCGGGGCGCCGAGGCCGGTGAGCGCGGGCACGAAGACCACGCCGTCCGAGGACGACACGGTGGCCGCGATCGCCGCGGTCTCGGCCGCGGAGCCGACCAGCTGCAGCCCGTCGCGCAGCCACTGAACCGCCGCGCCGGTCACGAAGATGGACCCCTCGAGGGCATAGGTCAGCTCGCCCTCGGGGGAGCGCCAGGCGGCCGTGGAGAGCAGCCCGGCGTCCGAGCGCTCCAGGGTGGTGCCGGTGTTGGTGAGGATGAAGGACCCGGTGCCGTAGGTGCACTTGGAGTCGCCGACGTCGAAGCAGGTCTGCCCGAACAGCGCCGACTGCTGGTCCCCGGCGATGCCGGCGATCGGCAGCGAGAGGTCGAGGAACGTGCGCGGGTCGGTCACCGCGACCTCGCCCCAGTTGGGCACCAGCTCGGGCAGCGCGTCGTCCGGCACCCCGAACAGCTCGCACAGCTCCTTGCTCCAGGTACCGGCCTCGAGGTCGAGCAGCAGGGTGCGGCTGGCGTTGGAGATGTCGGTGACGTGGTGCAGGCCGCGGGTCATCCGGGCGATCAGGTAGGAGTCGACGGTGCCGATCGCGTAGCGCCCCGACTCCACCAGCGCCCAGGTGTGCGGCTCGTGCTCGGCCAGCCAGGCCAGCTTGGTCGCGGAGAAGTACGGGTCCAGCCGCAGCCCGGTCAGCTCGCGGACCCGGTCCTCGTGCCCGGCCTCGCGCAGCCGCACGCACACGTCCGCCGTACGCCGGTCCTGCCACACGATCGCGCGGCGCGGGGAGCCGAGGGTGTCGCGGTCCCACAGCAGCACCGTCTCGCGCTGGTTGGTGATCCCGACGGCGGTCAGGGCGGAGCGGTCCACCAGGGTGAGCACCTCGCGGACCGCCTCCAGGGTGGCCTGCCAGATCTCCTCGGGCGCGTGCTCGACCCAGCCGGGCCGCGGGAAGTGCTGCCGGAACTCCTGCGACGCGCTGGCCTCGACGCTCCCCTCGGGGGTGACGACGACTGCGGTCACGCCGGTGGTGCCGGCGTCGATGGCCAGAACGCTCATGGGCGGCACCCTAGCGAGGGGCCGCATGGCGCGGGGGCTCAGCCGGCGCGGACGATCTCCAGCACCCGACGGTCCACCCAGGACAGGTCCGGCGCGACGCGCATCTCGAGGTTCTCCACGCCCACCCAGGTGCGGAAGTCCGGCTGCCCGGCGGCGCGGGCGTGCTCCTCGAGGGTCTGCTCGAGCTCGGGGGTGAGGACCACCTTGTCCTCCTCGCTCGAGGCGGTGAGGTAGAGGTCGTTGAGGCCCAGCAGCCGCTCCAGCTCGGGGATCGGCGCGGCGTGGTCGTCGACGCGCAGGTCGACGGCGATGTCGTCGTTGCCGCCGTACCCCGCCTCGTCGCGTACGACGAGCAGCGCGGCGGACTGCCGCCCGCGCCAGTCGCCTCCGGCGGCGTCACCGGCGGCCAGCGCGGCGAGCAACCGGCGCTCGAAGGGCTCCTCGGCGCTCTCGAGCCAGGTGCGCTCCATCGCCTCGATGACCTCGGGGCCGGCCAGGCAGTTGCCCTGGATGGCGTAGCCGTCACCGGTGGTGTGACCCGCGTAGGTGACGCAGCCGCGCCCGGTGTGGCTGGCGGCGCCGCCGTCGGAGTCGACGATGCCGACCTGGCGGTGCTCGCGGCCCTCGTCCTCCTCGAGCAGCCGCTCCAGCGCGATCTCGGCGGTCGCGCCCTCGTCGAGGTGGGACAGCGCCAGCCCCTTGTAGGCGACGTTGGCGTCGGCCTGGGTCGCGATCGCGCCCACCTGCGCGACGGCGGCCGGCACGGCGGAGCCCACCGCGAGGAACTTCGAGGCGACGGCGACGCCCCAGGACTCTCCGTCGGCGGACCGGGCCACGATCGAGAACGTCATGGCTGAAGGTTAGACAGGCCCGCGCGTTCCCCGGCGATCGGCGTGCCGCCGCCGTTACGGTGAGCCGTGCTCAACGACGTCTCGCGCCGAACCCGCCTGTACACCTTCGTCATGGGGCTGAGCGTCGGCCTGGTCTTCGGCCCCTTGGTGGCGACCATCGCCCGGCCCCTCGACGTCGGCATCGGCTCCGTGATCGCCTTCCCTGTCGCCGCGATCGTCGTCATGGTCCTGGCGAGCAACGTGATGTTCGCGTCGCTGTACCTCGACACCTTCCGCTTCTGGGAACAGGTGGTCGTCGGGTCCCAGGAGATCGTCGCCGGCACCGTCTCGACGGTCTCCGTACCGGGCCGTGTGCTGACGCACCGGATCTCGCGCGGCCGACCGCACTTCTCGATCCTCGGCGGCCGGCAGGCGGGGGAGGGACTGCTGCTGCCCGTCACGGTCGTCGGCGACGGCCCGCCGCGGCGCGTCGCCCTCCTCGCGCCGGTCCTGCCCGCGCTCCAGCACCGGGACGCGCCGCTCGTGGTGGCCCTGCACCCGGAGCGCCCGGAGGTGGGCGTCCTCGACGACCGGGTCGGCGTCGCCGACCTCGAGGCCGCCGCCCACGACCCGCGCTGGGCCGACCGGCTGCCGACCAACGGCAGCACCGCCGGAGGCTGGGGGAAGCTGGTGGCGTGTGGCCTGGCCGGTGCGTTGGTGGCAGGCGTGCCCGTGTTCGCGCTGCTCACCTGAGCGACCGCGCTGGCCGCGGCTCGGCTGTCGTCGCTAGGGTCGCTGGTGGAACATCCACGGACGAACCAGGAGGACCCATGCGCGTCGGAGTGCTGACCGGAGGCGGGGACTGCCCGGGCCTGAACGCGGTGATCCGCGCTGTCGTCCGCAAGGGCGTGCGCGAGCACGGCTTCGAGTTCGTCGGCTACCGCGACGGCTGGAAGGGCCCCCTGGAGGGGCTGACCATGGAGCTCGGCATCGAGCAGTGCCGCGGCATCCTGCCCCGCGGCGGCACCATCCTCGGGTCCTCGCGCACCAACCCGTTCGCCATCGAGGGCGGCGTCGAGCGGATCAAGGACAACCTGGCCGCGCACGGCGTCGACGCGCTGGTCGCGATCGGCGGCGAGGACACCCTCGGCGTCGCCACCAAGCTCTCCGACCTCGGCGTCAACGTCGTCGGCGTGCCGAAGACGATCGACAACGACCTCTCCGGCACCGACTTCACCTTCGGCTTCGACACCGCGGTCAACATCGCCGTCGAGGCGATCGACCGGCTGCACACCACCGCGGAGTCCCACCACCGCGCCCTGGTCGTCGAGGTGATGGGCCGCCACGCCGGCTGGATCGCCCTGCACGCCGGCATCGCCGGCGGCGCCAGCGTGGTGCTGATCCCCGAGCAGCCCTTCGACATCGAGAAGGTCTGCGCCCACGTCGAGACCCGGTTCGTCTCCGAGTACGCCCCGATCATCGTGGTCTCCGAGGGCGCGGTCCCGGTCGCGGGCGGCGACATGACCGTGCAGTCCGGCGAGGTCGACGCCTTCGGGCACGTGCGCCTGGGCGGCATCGGCGACCGGATCGCCCAGGAGATCGAGCAGCGCACCGGCAAGGAGGCCCGCGCGGTCGTGCTCGGCCACGTCCAGCGCGGCGGCACCCCGTCGGCCTTCGACCGTTGGCTGGCCACCCGCTGCGGCCTGCACGCCATCGACGCGGTCGCCGACGGCGAGTTCGGCGTGATGGTCGCCCTGCGCGGCACCGACATGGTCCGCATCCCGCTGATCGAGGCGACCGGCGAGCTCAAGGTCGTCAGCCCGGAGGAGTACGCCGAGGCGGAGGTCTTCTTCGGCTGACGCTTCGCACGCCGTGCTCGTCCACGGCGTGCAGCGCCGTCGCGGCGCCGAGCTCGTCGGGACCGATCTCGACGACCTCGGCGCCGGTGCGGGCGTCCTCCTGCTCGATGGCCCACCCGGTCCACGGTCCGCCGGCCGGGCGCACCCAGCGCCCGTCCAGCAGCAGGTACGGCGTGCCGGCCGCGGAGGTGCGCAGCGCGCCGCTCGCATCGGTGCGCAGCAGCAGCACGCCCTCCTCGTGGACGACCGCCGCCTCCAGGCGGGAGAGCATAGGCAGCCCGGCGGTCGCGGAGCCGGTCGGCCAGGGCCACGGGGAGACCCGCTCCTCCAGGACCCGGGGCTCCTCCGGTGCCTCGACCGGAACGACCCGGGTCCAGGGGCGGCCCAGGCCGCGCACCAGGTGCCGCTCCCAGCCGCCCAGCACATCGACCGGGCCCTCCCATGCCGCGCGCAGCCGGGCCCAGGGGAGCGGGTCGAGGTCGGCGCCGGCCAGCGCTGCGACCGCCCGCGCTCCGGCCTCGGCGCGCGGCAGCGCCTCGGGGCAGGGCGCCGCGAGGCGGAAGCCGACACCGAGGAACGTCGGCACCAGCCGGGACCAGCCGCGCTCGTCGAGGTCGACGGGCTCCCCGTCGTACCAGGTCCGGGCGGGCACGGTCGCGCTCAGCAGCCGAGGAGGGTGTGCAGCGCGGCGGCGCGGTCGCGGTAGTCGGCGTACTCGTCGAAGCTCGGCGCGCCGGGGGAGAACAGCACCCGCCGGGCGGGGTCCTCGGAGGCGAGCACCGCACGCACCGCGTCGGCGAAGCCGGGGCTCAGGTGCACCGGGTGCGGGCCGTCGCTGGGCAGCGCGGCCGCCAGCCGCGCCCCGGCCGCGCCGAAGGCGTGCACGCCGACCGGGGCGGTGCGCCCGGCCAGGTAGGCGACCAGGGGATCCAGCTCGAGCCCGCGGTCGGCACCGCCGAACAGCAGCAGCACCCGCTCGTCGGGCCAGACCTCGAGCGCCGCGACGACCGCCTCGGGGGCGGTGGCCAGGCTGTCGTCGTACCAGGCACGGCCGTCGGGGGAGGCCACCGGCTCGAGTCGGTGGGCCAGCGGCGCGAAGTCGCGCAGCGAGGCCAGCGCGGTGCGCCGGGCGTCCTCGTCGCCCAGCAGCCCGGCGACCTCGAGGGCGCGCAGCGCGAGCGCGCAGTTGGCGGCGTTGTGGCGCCCGGGCAGTGGGAGCTCGTCGGCGCCGAGCCCCCCGACACCCGGCCAGACCAGGGCGCCGGCGTCGTCGGCGTGCACGTGGTCGGCGTCGGGGCGGTGCAGCGTGGTGGGTGCCTCCAGGCGCGCCGCTGCCTCGTCGTAGGCCGCGCCCGGCGCGGCGACCACGTGCTCGGGGCCGTGGGCGAGCAGGTTGAGCTTGTCGTGGACGTACTCCGCGTAGCCGCCGTGCCAGGGCAGGTGCTCGGCGTACAGCGAGGTCAGCACCACCACCCGCGGCGAGGTGGTCACGGTGCGGGCCTGGTAGCTCGAGACCTCCAACGCGACCACGTCGAGCCGGTCGGCGTCCACCGAGAGGACCGGGGTGCCGACGTTGCCGACCACCGCGCTGCGCAGGCCGACCGCGCGGGCCACGTGCGCGATCAGCGAGGCGGTGGTGGACTTGCCCTTGGTGCCGGTGACACCGATGGTGACCCCGGCGTGCTCGCCCAGCCACAGGTCGGTCAGCCCGGTCACCGGGGTGCCGGCGGCGGCCAGCTCGACCTGGAGGGGCGCGGTGGCGGGGACTCCGGGGGAGGCGACCACGACGCGTGCCGCCCGCAGCGCCTCGACGGCCGCCGCACCGGTGAGCACCGGCAGCGGGGCGTCGGCGGGGGCCGCCCCGGCGTCGGTGGCGTCGGGCAGCGCGATGGTGGCGTCCAGACCGCGGCGCGCGAGCTCCGCGGCGACGGCCGCGCCCTCGCGCCCGTAGCCCCAGACGACGGTGCCGGTCGGGGGCAGCTCAGAGAACCGCACGGGCAGCCTGCTCCAGCGCGGGGGACAGGGCGTGCTGGGGGGCGAAGCTGAACGCCGCCTCCTCCTGCTCGGGGGTGACGGTGACCTCGGCGACGCCCGGCAGCGCGAGGAACGGGTGGTCCTTCCACTCCGGGTGCCGGCGCAGCAGCTCGACCGCGACCTGGCACTCCTCGGGCTCGCCCACGCACTCGAACGGCTTGTGGGTCGGGCCGGTGCCGAGCAGGTCGAGGAAGCCGTCGCGCTGCGCGGCGTCGCCCAGCGCGTCGGCGAACAGGTCGCGCCCGCCGTAGATCGCGAGCAGCTCCGCGCGCGGCAGGAACGGCGCGAGGCAGAGGAACACGAAGCGGCACTTGTCGCAGTGCCCGCACCACTCGGTGCGCTTCGCCGGGTCGAGGTGGAAGGAGCGGTTGCAGCTGGTGAACGCGCGGTGGTAGCCGGTGTGGGTGGCGAAGCGGCGCATGATCGCCAGCTCCGAGAGCGGGCGCAGGAACGACACGTAGTCGACCGCGACGCCGGCGAGCCGGTCGCGCAGCAGCCGCTCGAACTCCAGGCCCTTGGACCACTGGTGGTTGACCTCGACGCCGGCCCAGGTGAGGTTGCCGTACGACGAGCTGCGCTCGTTGCTGAACACCACGCTCTCGAAGCCCGAGCGCAGCGCGACCAGGCAGCCGATGAGCGAGTTGATCGCGGTGACCGGGACGTGCCCGTTGTGGGCACCGGCCTCGTTGAGCGCCTTCAGGCCCGGGTCGATGGTGCGGCGCGCGGTGAGCAGCGGCAGCCCGGCGACCTCGGCGGTCCGGGTGATCGGGGCGTAGGTGTTGACCGAGAACAGTGCCACGTCGAAGCCCGCCGCGCGCAGCGCCTCGAGGGTGACGATGGAGTCCTTGCCGCCGCCGACCGCGGCGAGCACCCGGGCGCCCGGGCGGGTGGCCCTGGGTACGGCGGGGGAGCCGGCGGCGTCGGCGTCCGTGCCGGTCCCGCGGATCGTGGGGCGCAGCGCCTCGGGGAGGTCGTTGCGGTAGGCGAACTCGCCCAGGCCGTTGCGGGCCACGGTGGCGAGGAACTCCTGCTCACGCGGGCCGGCGCCGAGCGGCGTGGTGTCGATGGTCGCCGGGACCAGGGCCTTGTAGTAGCTCAGGCCGGCGGCCAGCGAGAGCAGCCGGACCACGAGGACGAAGTCGTCGTCGACCGGGCGCGGGCCGGCGACGTCGGGCAGCTCGACGACCTCGGTGAAGCGCTGCTGCGCACCGCCTCCGGCGATGCTCCAGCGCAGCTCCACCCGGGCACCGTCGTCGCTGACGACGGGCTCCTCGTGGGTCAGGACGAGCTCTGGACGGGGGACGTCGAGCAGGCGGGACACCTCCCGATCATAGGAGCGGGCACCCGCTCGCGGGCACACGCACCGCGCGACGCTGCCCACAGGCGGCGGGTCGGGGCCCGTACTGGTCTGGGTCGGGTGGGGCAATGGGGGTTACGCCGGAGGGATCCGGGGGCAATGGTGGTCCCATGAGCATCTCCGCGGCGGCGCAGCCGGACAGCAGCGAGAAGGGCCCGCAGCTGAAGCGGACCATCGGCCCCGGCCTGCTGCTGCTGTTCATCGTCGGCGACATCCTCGGTGCGGGCGTCTACGCCGTCACCGGCCGGCTCGCGGGCGAGGTGGGCGGCGTGGCCTGGCTGCCGTTCCTGGTCGCGTTCGGGGTGGCCACGCTCACGGCGTTCTCCTACCTCGAGCTGGTGACGAAGTACCCGCAGGCCGCGGGCGCGGCGCTGTACGCCCACAAGGCCTTCGGCATCCACTTCGTGACCTTCCTGGTCGCCTTCACCGTCGTGTGCTCGGGCATCACCAGCGCCTCGACGTCCTCGGGCCTGCTGGCCGAGAACCTCCTCATCGGCATCCACGAGCTCCTGCCCGGGATGCCGACCGGGGAGACCGCGTCGCTGGTGACCGCGCTGGTGTTCATGGGCGTGATCGCGGCGATCAACCTGCGCGGGGTGAGCGAGAGCGTGAAGTTCAACGTCGTGCTCACGATCATCGAGATGCTCGCGCTGGCGATCGTCATCGGCATCGGCATGTGGGTGGTCGGTCGCGGCGACGGCGATCTGTCGCGCGTCACGGTCTTCGAGAGCCCCGACGAGAAGAACCTCTTCATGGCGGTCACGGTCGCCACCGCCATCGCGTTCTTCTCGATGGTGGGCTTCGAGGACTCCGTGAACATGGTGGAGGAGACCAAGGACCCGCTGCGGATCTTCCCCAAGATGATGTTCACCGGCCTCGGCATCGCGGCGCTGGTCTACGTGCTGGTCGCGATCTCCGTGGTGGCGGTGATCCCGGCCGGTCAGATCGCCGCCCCGCAGAACCCCGAGGCCGGGGTGCTGCTCGACGTCGTGCGGATCGGCGCCCCGGACCTCCCGATCGACAAGATCTTCCCGTTCCTCACCGTCTTCGCGGTCGCCAACACCGCCTTGATCAACATGCTGATGGCCAGCCGGCTGATCTACGGCATGGCCCGCCAGGACGTCCTGCCCCGCAGCCTGGGCCGGGTCTCGCACCGCCGCCAGACGCCGTGGACCGCGATCGTGTTCACCACGATCCTGGCGCTCGCGCTGATCGTCCTGGTCCGCACCCAGTCGGAGACCACGATGGTCGCGGCGCTCTCCGGCACCACCTCGCTGCTGCTGCTCGCGGTGTTCACGCTGGTCAACATCTCCTGCCTGGTGGCCCGCCGGCGCCCGGACCGGACGGAGTTCCGCGCGCCCACCGCGGTGCCGGTCATCGGGGCGATCGCGTGCGCCTACCTGCTCGGTCCGTGGGCGCGGCTGGAGGAGGACATGGTGCAGTACCGCATCGCGGGTCTGCTGCTGGCGCTCGGCGTGGTGCTGTGGCTCGGGGCCTGGCTGACCAACCGCGGGGTGCGGGCCAAGAAGACCGGCTTCCGCGACATCGATCACCTCGACGGCTAGCCCGGCCGCCGGGACAGGTCGCCAGCCGAGGCGTCGGGACCGGTCGCCGGGTGGACGGCGAGTCGGCCACCGGTCGCCCGCCGCGTACCCTGTGGGGGTGAGCAGCATCCCGTCCCTCGAGTCCCTGCACGCCATGGGCGCGGCCCAGCAGCCGACGTACCCCGACCGTGCCGCCCTCGGGGCTGCCGTCGACCGGCTGCGCACGATGCCGCCGCTGGTGTTCGCGGGGGAGTGCGACGACCTGACCGACAAGCTCGCGGCCGTGACCCGCGGCGAGGCGTTCCTGCTCCAGGGCGGCGACTGCGCCGAGACCCTGGCCGGCGTCACCGCCGACAACGTCCGCAACAAGCTGCGGGTGCTCCTGCAGATGTCGGTGGTGCTGACGTACGCCGCCTCGGTCCCCGTGGTCAAGGTGGGCCGGCTCGCCGGGCAGTACGCCAAGCCGCGCTCCAAGGACACCGAGACGCGCACCATGCCCGACGGGCAGAGCGTCACCCTGCCGGCGTACCGCGGCGACGCGGTCAACGGCTTCGACTTCACCCCCGAGTCCCGCACGCCGGACCCGCAGCGTCTCGTCGACGTCTACAACGCCTCGGCCGCGACGCTCAACCTGGTCCGCGCGTTCACGACCGGCGGGTACGCCGACCTGCGCCAGGTGCACACCTGGAACACCGACTTCGTGCGCAGCTCCCCGGCCGGGCAGCGCTACGAGGCGGTCGCCAACGAGATCGAGCGCGCCCTGGAGTTCATCCGCGCGATCGGCGCGGACCCGGAGGAGTTCCACCGCGTCGACTTCCACTCCAGCCACGAGGCGCTGGTGCTGGAGTACGAGCACGCGATGACGCGCATCGACTCGCGCACCGAGCAGCCCTACGACGTGTCGGGCCACTTCGTGTGGATCGGTGAGCGCACCCGCCAGCTCGACGGCGCGCACGTCGAGCTGCTGAGCCGCATCCGCAACCCCATCGGCGTCAAGCTCGGCCCGACCACCACCGCGGACGACGCGCTGGCGCTCGCGGCCAAGCTGAACCCCGACAACACCCCGGGCCGGCTCACGTTCATCACCCGCTTCGGCGCCGGCAAGATCCGCGACGGCCTGCCGCAGATCGTGGAGAAGGTCACCGCCGAGGGCGTCCAGGTGGCCTGGGTCTGCGACCCGATGCACGGCAACACCTTCGAGGCCTCCTCGGGCTACAAGACCCGTCGCCTCGAGGACGTCGTGGAGGAGGTCCAGGGCTTCTTCGACGTGCACCGCTCGCTCGGCACCTGGCCCGGCGGCCTGCACGTCGAGCTCACCGGTGACGACGTCACCGAGTGCGTCGGCGGCGGCGAGGACCTGCTGGAGATGGACCTGCACAACCGCTACGAGTCGGTGTGCGACCCGCGCCTGAACCGGGTGCAGTCCCTCGAGCTGGCCTTCCTCGTGGCGGAGATGCTGCGCAAGGCCTGACGCCCGGCATCATGGCGACATGATCGACCTGCGCTCCGACACCGTCACCCGTCCCACCGAGGCGATGCGCACCGCGATGGTGCGCGCCGAGGTGGGCGACGACGTGTACGGCGAGGACCCCACGGTCCTCGCCCTGGAGGAGCGGGTGGCCGACCTGTTCGGCCACGAGGCCGCGCTGTTCACGCCGACCGGCTCGATGGCCAACGTGCTGGCGGTCGCCAGCCTGGTCTCGCCCGGCCAGGAGGTGCTGTGCGAGTCGCGCGCCCACATCGCGCGCGCCGAGCTGGGCGCCCACGCCAGCATCGGCGGGGTCACGATGCGCACCTGGGTCGACGAGGGCGGCCAGATCGACCTGCCGGTGATCCGCCGCCTCTTCGCCCCCGACATGGGGCCGTTCTTCGTCCCCACCGCGGCGATCTCGGTGGAGAACACCCACAACTTCGCCGGCGGTGCGGTGCTGCCGCTCGACGACCTGCGCGACCTGCGCGAGTTCGCCACCGAGGTCGGCACCGGCGTGCACCTGGACGGCGCCCGGATCTGGAACGCCCACGTCGCCACCGGCACGCCGCTGCGTGAGTACGGCGCGGTGGCCGACGTGCTCGCGGTCTGCCTGTCCAAGGGGCTCGGCGCCCCCGTCGGCTCGCTGATGGTCGGCTCGGCGGACGCCGTCGCCGAGGCCCGCGTGCGCCGCAAGCGGATGGGCGGTGGCATGCGTCAGGTGGGCATCCTCGCCGCCGCGGGGCTCCACGCGCTGGACCACCACGTCGAGCGGCTGGCCGAGGACCACGAGCACGCGAGGATCCTCGCCGAGGCGCTGGGCGCCGACCCGGACTCGGTGGCGACCAACATCGTGGTCGTGGACCGCGCGGACGCCGCGCAGGTCGTCGTACGAGCGCGGGAGGAGGGGGTCCTGCTCAGCACCGTCGGCCCCACCGCACTGCGCCTGGTCACCCACCTCGACGTGGACCGCTCCGCCGTCGACCGCGCCGCCCGCATCCTCGCCGCCCTCTGACCCTCGCCTTCCCCCGAGCCGGGGAAGGAGTCAGCGGGCGGAGCGGGCGACCTCGCCGGCGTCGAGGCGCCCGACGACCGGGGGCAGCCGGCGTACCGCCTGGGCAAGCTCGCGCAGCTCGGTGCCGAGCAACGCCTGGGGTCCGTCGCACAGCGCGGTCTCCGGCGAGGGGTGGACGTCGACGATGACGCCGTCGGCGCCGACCGCGATCGCCGCCCGCGCGAGGGGGACGACGAGGTCCTTGCGGCCCGCGGCGTGCGAGGGGTCCACGATCACCGGCAGGTGGCTGCTGGCCTGCACGACCGGGATGGCGGAGATGTCCAAGGTGTTGCGGGTGGCGGGCTCGAAGGTGCGGATGCCGCGCTCGCACAGCACGATCTCGAGGTTGCCGCGCTGGGCGATGTACTCCGCGGCCATCAGCCACTCCTCGATGGTCGCGGTCATGCCGCGCTTGAGCAGCACCGGCTTGCCGGCGTCCCCGACGGCCTGGAGCAGGCCGAAGTTGGCCATGTTGCGGGTGCCGATCTGGAGCATGTCGGCGTGCTGGGCGACGATCTCCACGTCGCGGGCGTCGACGACCTCGGTGACGACCGGCAGCCCGGTCAGCGCGCGCACGTCGGCGAGGATCTCCAGCCCCGCCCGCCCCAGCCCTTGGAAGGCGTACGGCGAGGTGCGCGGCTTGTAGGCGCCGCCGCGCAGGATCGTGGCGCCGGCGGACTTGGCCATCTGCGCGGCCTCGAGGGTCTGCTCGGGCGTCTCCACCGCGCACGGGCCGGCCAGGAACGTGAACGTGTCCGGCCCGATCGGCACCTGCTGGCCCGGCTGCCCGACCCACACCGTCGACCGGCCCGCGTGATGCTGGCGGCTGACCAGCTTGTAGGGGTCGGAGATCCGGTGCACGTCGGCGACCCCGGGCAGGGTGCGCAGGTTGAGGTGGTGGAAGGAGGTGACGTCCCCGACCAGGCCGATGATCGTGCGGGTCACGCCCTTGCTGACGAAGGCCGCCCCACCGACGTTCTCCACGCGGCTGACGACGCGGGCGACGTCCCGCTCGGTGGCGTCCGCGGACATGACGACGACCATGGTGCTTCCTCTCCCTGACCCGGCGCGGGTGCGGGCGGCGTGGACCCGCCGCCGGCCGGCATCGCCCGAGGGGACGTGCTCGACCGGGAAGACGCTAGCCAGCGCGCCCGTGGCCGCGACCCATTTCCCGGATCATGGGACCGGGCGGGAGGTGACGCGTGCCTCAGCCGCGGAACGCGGCGTCGCGCAGCTTCTTCAGCAGCGCGATGTCGGGGTTGCCCAGGTCGCGCGAGCCGGGCGTCTCCAGCACGAACGGGACGCCCGCGGTCGCCGGGTGCGCGAACAGCTCGCTGAACGCCTCGGTGCCGATGTGGCCCTCGCCGATCCGCTGGTGGCGGTCCTTGAACGCGCCCCGCACGTCCATCGAGTCGTTGGCGTGGATCAGCCTCAGCCGCCCGGGGCCGCCGATCTCGACGATGCGGTCCACCGTGGCGGTGGTGCCGCCGGGCTCGTCCAGAGGAGCCCCCGCGGCGAAGACGTGGCAGGTGTCCAGGCAGATGCCCGCCTTCGGGTGGTGGTCGAGCGCGCCGAGGTACGGCGCGAGGTCCTCCACGCCGGCGCACAGGGAGCGACCCTGGCCCGCGGTGGGCTCCAGCAGCAGCGACGGCGCGTCCGGGTCGTCGCCCAGCTCCTCGAGCACGGGGAGCAGCCCGTCGCGGACCTGGGCCATCGCCGCGGCGTACCGCGCCTCGCTCGCGCCGGGCTCGGGGTCCACGAAGGAGCCCGTGTGCACCACGACGCCCTCGGCGCCGATCGCGGCGGCCCGGCGCAGGTTGTGCGCGACCACCGCCACCGACTTCTCATACGTCGCCGGGGTCGGGCTGCCGAGGTTGACCAGGTACGGCGCGTGGATGAAGACCCGCAGCCCCCGCGCGGCGATGGTCTCGCGGAACACCGCGTCGTCGGCGGGCTTGCCGGGGGAGAGCGCCCAGCCGCGCGGGTTGCCCACGAAGACCTGGAAGGTCTCGCACTCCAGCTCCTCGGCGCTGGCCAGGGCGCCGGCGACGAGGCCCTTGCCGACCTGCACGTGGGTGCCGACCGGATTGCGCAGGGACGGGGTGAGCGGTGCGGGGGTGGTCACCCCCGCACGCTAGGGGAGCGGCGTGGCCCGCCGGGCACCGAGGTCGGAGAAGCGCCGGGCGTCAGAGACTCAGAGCACAGAGATCGTGTCGCCGGCCCGGATGGTGCCGGGCGTGGCCACGTCGGCGTACACGGCGAGGGACAGGTCGCGCTCGGCGGCGAGGCGTGGCAGCAGTCGGCCCTCGGCGACGGCGCCGTCCTGGTCGATGTCGACCATGCGGCACCGCGGGATGCGCTCGACCACCCGTAGCCGCACGTCGCCGCAGGCGAGGGTGCGCCCGATCCAGGACTCCTCCACGAACGGCTCCTCGGTGGCGACCACGACGTTCACCCGCAGCCGCCGAGGGTCGGGACGCACCTCCCAGTGCTCAGCGCACCACGCCAGCGTCGCGGTGCCGACCAACGACACCGCCCCGCCGTCCTGGTGAGGCGTCTCCGCCTCCGGCAGCACGTGTACGGCGTCGCCCATCGCGCGGCTCAGCTCCGCGTCGAGTGGCGGGTCGCCGACCCGCCACCGGCCGCCAGGCCCGACGACGACGACCTCGCCCGGGCGGTTCCCGGCGAGGGCGGTGTAGGAGAACACCGCGTCGCGGCGGCGGAAGCGGTGGCTGTTCTTGCCCGAGGCGAGGCGGCCCTCCGCGTCCACCACGGCGTAGAGGCGGTCGCCCGCGAGGCCCCGCGCGTCGAAGACCGCGGTGTCGAGCTCCTCGCCACCCATCGACTTGACCGAGTAGCGGCGCAGGGACAGCACGGGGAAGGACACGTGCGAAACGGTAGCGCGGGTGGGGGTTGCCGGGGGCGGCCGATCGGCGGGGCAAGCCGGGGCGGGTCTCGGGTGCGCGTACCTGCGCAACTGCGCGGAAAAGCACCGGTTTCGGCCCGCGGAAGGTGCCAAACCAGCAATTGCGCAGCTACGCGCGCCGCCCCGGCGACCGGCGGGACGACCCGGGCAGCACCCGGGGAGCACCCGGGGGCCGCGGGGGGACGCCTCAGACCAGCGAGAGCGTGACGGTGCTGCCCTTGGGCGCGAGCTTGCCCGAGCCGGGGCTGATGCTGACGACGTAGCGCAGCCCGACGTACAGCGCGCTCTCCTCGAGCTTGACCTTGAAGCCCGCCGCCTCCAGCTTGGCCACGGCCTCGTCGACGCCGGAGCCGCGCAGCCCGCCCGGGATGGCGACCAGCTCGGGGCCCTTGGAGACCACGAAGGAGACCGTGTCGCCGCGGAACAGGGTGCCCTCGCGTGGGGACTGCGAGATCACGACGCCCTCGGGGACGTCGTCGGAGAACTCCTCCTCGACCGCGGCGACCAGACCGCGCTTCTCGAGCGCGGCCTCGGCGGCGTCGAGCTCCTTCTCCACCCAGTCGCCCACGGGGATCGGGCGGCGGCCCTTGCTGACGACGATCTCGACGTTGGCGCCCGGGGCCAGGATCTTGCCGGCCGCGGGAACGGTGCGGATGACCGCGCCGGCGGCGACCTTCTCCGACCAGCGCTCGGTGGTGCGCCCGACGCTCGCCTTGATCTCGGCGAGCGCTTCCTCGGCCTGGGCGAGCGGCTTGCCGGTGAGCCGGGGCAGCTCGTAGCGCTCCGGGCCGAGCGAGACCGTGAGCCTCACCGGGTCCCCGTCGAGGATGCGCTCGCCGGCCCCGGGGTCGGTGCTGATCACCTCGCCCTTCGGGACCGTCTCGGAGTACGCCGGGTCGCCGGGCTCCACGCCGAGACCGGCGGCCTCGAGGCGGTCGGTCGCCGCTGACTCGGACAGGCTGATGACCGCCGGGACGTGGGTGTAGCGCGCCCAGCCGAACCAGTAGGCGCCACCGCCGACCGCGACGGCCAGCACCAGCGCGAGCACCAGCACCAGCGGGCCGCGGCGGGTGCGCCGCGGTCGCGGGGAGGAGCCGGCCGGCGTGTCCTGCCGCGGCTCGTCGTCGGGGTCGTGCGCGGTGTGGTCCGCGGGCCCGGCCCGCCCGTCGAGCAGCGGGACTCGAGTGGTCTGGTCGGACCCGGGCGCACCCCGCAGGTCGGAGGCCGCCAGCACCGCGAAGGGCGCGGTGAGCTCGCCGGTGTCGCCCGACAGCAGCGGGACCGCGCGGGTCCGGTCGGCCTCGGGGACCGGTCGCGGGCGGAGGTCGTCGGTGAGGTCGGCGTCCTCGTCGAGGCCGTCGGCGAGTGCCAGCGCGACCCGACGCACGTGGTGCAGCAGCACGCCGGCGTCGGCGGGCCGCTGGGCGCGGTCGCGGGCGGTCGCGCGGGCGACCAGCGCGTCGACGTACGCCGGGATGCCGGGCACCAGCGTCGAGGGGGCGGGGACGTCCTCGTGGACGTGCTTCCAGGCCACCTGGATCGGGCTCTCGCCCTCGTGCGGCTTGCGTCCGGTGAGCAGCTCGAAGAGCACCACCCCGGCGGCGTAGACGTCGGCGCGCTCGTCGGCGCGGCCCTCCACGACCAGCTCGGGGGCCAGGTAGGACAGCGTGCCGATCAGCACGCCGCCCGTGGCGGTGTGCTGGGTGTCGGCGCTGACCGCCTTGGCCAGCCCGAAGTCGGCGACCTTGATCCGGCCGTCCTCGGAGATCAGCACGTTCTCGGGCTTGACGTCGCGGTGCACCAGCCCGGCGCGGTGGGCGGCGGCGAGCGCGGCGAGGATCGGCTCGAGCAGCGCCAGGGCGCGCGCGGGCGGCATCGGGCTCTCTCGCGAGATGGTGTCGCGCAGGGTGTGGCCGACGACCATCTCCATGGCCAGGAACACCACGCCGTCGTCGTTGCCCTGGTCGAAGACCGCGACCACGTGCGGGTGGCTCAGCCGCGCGGCCGCGTGCGCCTCGCGCACGAACCGGGCCGCGAACTCCTCGTCGTCGCCGAGCCCGGGGTGCATGACCTTCACCGCGACGGTGCGGTCCAGTCGGGTGTCGGTGGCCTCGTAGACACTGGCCATCCCGCCGCGGGCGATCCGGCGCCCGACGCGGTAGCGACCGTCGAGGAGGCGCCCGGTCAAGGGGTCGGGAGGGGACGCCGCGGACGCGGCGGTGCCCGACTGGGCGTGCCGATCCGTCTGCACAGCGACCCTCCTGCGACCGGACGGGGAAGGTTCCGGTCCGGCCCATCGTACGGATCCACCACCCCCGGCGTCGCGCGCGTCACCCTCCGGCGTGGCGCAGCGTGGTTTTCGTGGGCGGTTTTCCTGCTCGCGCGGAGGATGGGACGATGGGGACATGACCGAACCGCGCCTCGCCGACGCCGACCTCGCCGCGCTCGTCCCCGACTGGATCGACTGGGCCGAGGCCGCCCGTCGCCTCGGGGTCACGGTGGCCAAGGTTCGCACGATGATCCGCGACCACGAGCTCGCGGCGGCCGTGCCGAGCCCCGGCGCCGGCCAGCAGATCCCTGCCGACTTCATCCAGGACGGGTTCCCGGTCAAGGGTCTCGGCGGCCTGCTGACCGTGCTGCACGACGGCCGCTACGACGACCGCGAGTGCATCGCCTGGCTCTTCACCGAGCAGGAGGACCTTCCGGGTCGCCCGATCGACGCGCTGCGCGAGAACCGCGGCTCGGAGGCCAAGCGGCGCGCCCAGGCGATGTCGCTCTGACTGGGTGTCCCCATATCGGCGACGCCAGTTGCCGGATCCTGCCGATGGGGCGAACCGCCGTGTCGGGATGATGACGAGGACCCTCAGGTGGGGGCTCGCACGGTCCTGAACGGCGTGGCGGCCAGGCCGAGGGCCACGACGGCGAAGGCCACCGCGGCAACGACCAGCATGGTCTGCATGCCAACCGCGTCTGCCAGCAAACCCGCCAGGGGCGCGACCACGACCACGACGGCCCGGTTGAGCGACCGCAGCGTCGTGTTGGTGCGCGCCTGGAGCGCGTCGGGGGTCACGAGCTGTCGGTAGCTCATCTCGTGCGAGTTGCTCATGCCCACCGCCAGCCCGTAGATGCCTTGGCCCAGCCCGAGCACGCCTGCGGCGTACGAGGACTGGCCGGCCAGCGTCATGGTGACGACGGCGCTGGTGGTGAGCAGGTGGCACAGGATGATCGTCCGGCCGGTTCCGAGGCGTAGGCCGACCGCGGTCGTGATGGCGGCGCCGAGTACGGCGCCGACGCCCCCGGCAGCGCCGACGAGGCCGAGCTCCGCAGCGCTGAGGTCCAGCACGAGGAACGCGTACGGCGCCAGCACGACCCCGACGATCGCGTTGCCGACGAACCACCCGTGGGTGGCGATCGCCAGTGTCCTCAGCCCCGAGGCGCCGTAGGCCCAGCGCACACCCTCGAGGATCTCGCCGAGCAGCCCGCGCACGGTGACGCCGGTGCGTGGTGGCGGCTCGTCCAGCTCGATCCTGCGCAGCGTGAGTGCGGAGTAGAGATGGGTCGCTGCGTCCAGGAGGACCGTGAGCGGTGCACCGACGGCGCTGACCAGCAGGCCACCGAGAGCGGGACCCGCTGCCGACGACACCGCGTCGGCTCCGTCCACGCGGGCATGTGCGGGCTGCAGCTGGTGGCGCTCCACCAGTCGCGGGAGGAGCGACATGGTCGCCGCCATGTTGACCACGGCTGCGGTGCCATAGCCGAAGACGACGGCCAGGAGCACGGGGAGCGACAGCGCGTCGGCCCACCACAGCACCGGTATCACCAGCAGCAGCACCGCCTGGGCGAGGTCCGTGCGCACCATCAGAGGAAGTCGGCGCCTGCCGTCGACGAGCGCCCCCACGACGAGCCCGAAGGTCAGGTAGGGCAGCCAGCGAGCAGCGTTGAGCCACCCGACGTCCGCGGCCGTCCCGTCCAGGGTCAGCACCACGAGCGCCTGCAGCGCGAACACAGTGACGTAGGTGCCCAGCCCGGAGACCGCCGTGGCGCGCCAATAGCGCAGGAACGACCCGGAGATGAACACGCCCCCGCCGCTCACCCGGCCACACTCTCACGGCCCACTGGCCGGTGACATCGACAGCCACGACACGCTTGGCGCCCCTGGTGTGGCCGTCGATGTCACCCCGGTCGTGGAACGTGAACCCGCCATTCGAGGCGCCGCAGGGGGCCTACGTACCTCGCCCGACCAACAGGGACACACAGAGGTCGCATCGATCGCGCCGGCGCGCTCGATCGGCTAGCGTGGTCGATGGTCGGGTACATCACCGACTGCGCTTCCACGTGGCGGACCACGTGAATCATCGCGGAGAGGCCTGAGCAGGTCAGGACATGTCCGGATGGGGTGCGGCGCTCCTGCGCCGACTTCGTTCCCCGGTGCCCCGGCGCCGGCAGAGGAGAGGACATGACATGGCGTCGAAGGACGAGAAGAACCTCACGCAGGTGATCGACAAGATCGCGACGATGGACGAGCCGAGGCGCTCGACGGTGCAGCGGGTGCACGACGTCATCATGGCGGCGGCCCCGACCCTCAAGCCGCGCATCTGGTACGGCATGCCCGCCTATGCGACCTCGGCCGGCACGCCGGCGCTGCTCACGCTGCGCAACGACGAACGGCTGAACCTCGCGATCACCGAGAAGGCCGCCTTCCGCGCGGCAGGCGGCGCGGACGGGGAGCTGATGCCGGCGGCGTGGTACTTCGAGACGGTGGACCCCACCACCGAGAAGCGCATCGCGGAGATCGTCCGCTCGGTGGTCGACTGACCGACCGGTTCCCCCGGCGGCCGCTCAGACCGTGCGCTGGGTGGCCGCCGCGGCCAGCTCCTCGAGCACGAGGGTCGCGTCCGGGTCCAGGCGCGCGCCGCGCAGCGCGTCGACGGCGCGCTCGCAGAGCGCCTCGATGACCTGCTCGAGCTGGGCGGGGGCGCCGGAGTCGGCCATGATCCGCTGCAGCTCGGCGACCTGCTCGGGGGAGAGGTGGGTGCCGAGCGCCCGGTCAAGCACCCCGGCGTCCCCGTCGGGCGCGGCGTCCAGCGCGAGGGCGACCAGCACCGTGCGCTTGCCCTCCACCAGGTCGTCGCCGGCCGGCTTGCCGGTGACCGCGGGGTCGCCGAAGACGCCGAGCACGTCGTCGCGCAGCTGGAAGGCCTCGCCGAGCGGCAGCCCGAAGGCGGTGAGAGCCCGCAGCGCCGCCTGGTCGCCGCCGGCCAGCGCGGCGCCGATGTGCAGCGGGCGCTCGATGGAGTACTTGGCCGACTTGTAGCGCAGCACGGTCATCGCGGTGTCCACGTCGGCGCGGCCGCGCGCCTGCACGGAGACGTCGAGGAACTGTCCGGCGACCACCTCGGAGCGGCACAGGTCGAAGACCTCGAGGGCCGGGATCACCCGCTCGAGCGGCAGCCCGCAGCGGCGGATGAGCTCATCGGACCAGGTGAGCAACAGGTCGCCCAGGAGGATCGCCGCCGCGGCGCCGTACTGCTCGGGGTCGCCGCGCCAGGCCTGCTCGCGGTGCGAGGCCTCGAAGGCGCGGTGCGTCGCCGGACGCCCACGCCGGGTGTCGGAGGCGTCCATCAGGTCGTCGTGGACCAGCGCGCTCGCGTGCAGGATCTCCAGCGCGGCGCAGGCCCGCAGGAGGGCGGTCTCCTCCGCCTCGTCGGCCGGCGCGGCGATGGCCCGGTAGCCCCAGTAGCAGAACGACGCGCGCAGCCGCTTGCCGCCGGCCACGGAACGACGGGCCTCCTCGATCAGCAGCGCCGCGTCCGGCCCCAAGGGAGCCAGCCGCTCGGCCTGCTCGTCGATGAACGCGTCCAGCGTGGCCTGCACGCGGTCGCGGAATCCGGGGCCGTCCCATCCGCTGGCTGTCACGGACAGGAGGCTAGCGGCCGACCCGCGGATGGACGGGCGCGGGGCTCGCCCGGCACGGAACTTAGACTTCGGGCATGGCAGAGGACCGGATCGCGAGCATCGCCCAGCTCGTGCGCGACGGCGGACGCTCGTTCTCCTTCGAGTTCTTCCCCCCGAAGGACGAGGCCGGCGAGGAGCAGCTGTGGCGCGCGATCAGCGCCCTGGAGCCCTATCGGCCGACGTTCGTCTCCGTGACGTACGGCGCCGGCGGCTCCAGCCGCGACACCACCGTGCGGGTGACCAGCCGGATCGCGCGCGAGACGACCATGACGCCGATGGCGCACCTGACCTGCGTGGGTCACACCCGCGCGGAGCTCGAGGGGATCCTCGACAGCTACGCCGAGGCCGGCATCCACAACGTGATGGCCCTGCGCGGCGACCCCGCCGACGGCCCCCGCGCGCCGTGGGAGGCGACCCCGGGCGGGCTGACCTACGCCACCGAGCTGGTCGAGCTGGCACGTGCTCGCGGTGACTTCACCGTCGGCGTGGCGGCCTTCCCCGAGGGCCACCCGACCGCCGAGTCCCTCGACCACGACGCCGACGTGCTCGCCGCCAAGGCCCGCGCCGGCGCGGAGTTCGCGGTCACCCAGATGTTCTTCCGTGCCTCGGACTACTTCGCACTGGTCGACCGCGTGCGGGCGCGCGGCATCGACATCCCGGTGCTGCCCGGCATCATGCCGATCCTCAACCTCAACGCGATCCGCCGCCAGGGCGAGCTGATCGGCTGCGACGTCCCGGCCGACATCGTGGCCCGCATCTCCGCCCACGACGGCGACCCGGCCGCGGTGCGCGCCGAGGGCATCGCGCTGGCCGCCGAGCTGTGCGAGGAGCTGCTCGCCGGCGGTGCGCCCGGTCTGCACTTCTACACGCTGAACCGCTCCAAGGCGACGCTGGAGATCTTCGCCGCGCTCAACATGTCCGTCTGAGCCGCATGCCCGTCTGAGCGGGTCGCGCGGTCGGTCTCAGGCCGGCCCGACGACCTGGGCGACCAGGGCCGCCGAGAGCCCGACGAACGGGATCCCGCTGCCCGGTGTCGCGTGCGCGCCGGCGGCGAGCACGCCCGGCACCGGCGTGTGCGGGCCCAGGCGGCGGCGTACCGTGCGCCGGCCCTGCCACTGCACCCCGAGCGGGGAGCCGCCCCACTGCGCGACCAGGTCGCGGGGGCTGCGGTCCACGCGGGTGATCAGCCCGGGGCGCAGGTCGACGCCCTGGCGGGCCAGGGCCAGCAGGATGTCCTCGGCGAGGCGTCCGCGCCCGTGGACGGTCACCGCACGCGCGCCGTCGGGGGCGGTGCCGCCCGGGCGGACCACCAGCATCGGGTCGCCGTGCACGACCAGGTCGTGGGAGCCGGCCGGTACACCGGCGGCCGCGGCGGCCTCGCCGTCCACGCCGACGTGGCACACGACCGGCGGGATCGCGGGCGTCGTGCGGGCGACGTACGAGGCCAGCGCCGGCAGCCCGCGCGGGTCGATCGCGCAGACGACGACGTCGGCGTCGATCTCCCCGGCACTGGTCGCGACCGCCACCGCGCGTCCGCCGCGCACCACGACGTCGGTGGCGGTGACCCCGGTGCGCACGTCCACCCGGCGGGTCGCCAGCCGGGCGGTGAGCGCGCGGGCGAGGGCGTCGGCGCCGCCGGTGAAGGACCAGGCGCCGAAGCGCTGCTCGACGTAGGACCGCACGCCCGCCCAGGACGGCACGTCGCGCGGGTCGTGGCCGTCCGCGACGAACGGGTGTGCGGCGACCAGGCGCAGCCGCGGGTCGCGCAGGGAGCGGGCCAGCCGGCGGCGCAGGCTCTCGCGCCGGTCGAGGATCGAGGCCAGCTCGCGGGGGAGCGCTGCGGGGTCCCACGGGACCTCCAGGTAGTGACGGCGCAACACCTCCCACTCCTCGGCGTACGACGCGACGTGGTCGACCCAGGCCTGGCCCAGACCGGGTCCGAGCTCCTCGACGGCGTGCAGCTGCCCGGCGCGGGAGGAGGGGAGCCGCAGGACGCTGCCGTCCTCGAAGCGGTGCTCGCGCAGCAGGTCGGTCGCGACCAGCTCGAGCTCGCGCTCCAGGGGCCGCCCGCTCTTGCGGAACAGGTCGCGCAGCACGGCCGGCAGCAGCGTGGTGGAGGGCCCGGCGTCCCACGTGAAGTCCGACGGCCCGTCCCCGGTCGCCGCCACCAGCGCGCCGCCGAGGCGGTCGCTGCGCTCGAGCAGCGTCACGTCGTGGCCGAGCTTGGCGACCCTGGCCGCGGTCGCCGAGCCGCCGAGACCGCCGCCGACCACCACCACGCGCGCCATGGCGCGAAGACTAGGACACCGGTGCGGACCCCGGACGCCCCAGGGCGACCACGCGGGCCAGGGTCTGCTCGTCGCGGGCCACGAGCGTGGTGCCGTCGTCGGCCGTCACGATCGGGCGCTGGATCGCGCGCGGGTTCGCGGCGAGCGCGGTCAGCCACTCGCTGCGGGCCGCCGCGGTGCGGGGCAGGTCGATGCCGGCCTCGCGGGCCTCCTTGGCGCGCGCGACGTCCCACGGCTCGAGCCCGAGCCTCTCGACCACCGCCCCGAGCTCCTCGGCGGTCGGCGGGTCGTCGAGGTAGCGGCGCACCGTGTGGGCGACACCCGCCTCCTCCAGCGCGCGCTGCGCGGTGCGGCACTTCGAGCAGGCAGGGTTGATCCAGATCTCCATCCTCACTCCATGTCCAGCTCGCGGGCGCCGGTCAGCTCGCGCAGCTCGTCGTACGTCGTGGAGAACACCGCGGACGGGTGGCCGGCGGCGGCCCAGACCACCTCGTGGCGCCGCAGCCACGGGTCGAGGTAGGTCGGGACCGGTGCCGGGTGCCCGAGGGGCGAGACGCCGCCGATGACCTGCCCGGTGTGCTCGCGGACCATCTCCGGGCTCGCGCGGCGCAGCCGGTCGACGCCGAGGCGCCGCGCCACGGCGGCGGTGTCGACGCGGTGCGCGCCCGAGGTCAGCAGCAGGACCGGTGCGCCGTCGGCGTCGAAGAGCAGGCTGTTGGCGATCGCGCCGACCTCGCAGCCGAGTGCCTCGGCGGCCAGTGCGGCGGTATGGACGGAATCCGGCAGAATGACCACTTGACCGATTCCGCCGCGGCGGCTGTGCTCCGCCCGGAACCTCGTGACCGAGGGATGCTCCACGTCCATGCCGGAAACCCTAGCCGCGCGCGGACCGGAGTCGCGGACGACCTATGGAGGATGCATGGCTGCCCAGCAGGAGAACACCAGGCCCGACTCGGTGCGCCGCGCGCTGCAGGTGCTCTGGGCGCTGGTCGCCTTCGGCGCGGTCGCCGTCCTGCTGACCTGGATCTTCGAGGACGACCTGATCCGCTCCTGGGCGGAGGGGCACCGGTCGGTGCGCGACGTGCTCGCGTCCGGCGGGATCGAGGCGGTCAAGGACGGCGAGATCAAGCCGCCGGCGTTCGTGCCGGTGACCGCCGTGATCTACCTGGTCATGGGCGGCCTGCTCGCGGTGCTCGCACCGCTGTTCGCCGCCGGCTTCGAGTGGGCGCGGATCTGCCTGGTGGTCACCCTGCTGACCCTCGTGGTCGGGGTGGTCGCCATCTTGATCACCGGCCCGCCGTCGCTGTTCCTGGCGCTCTCGGTCATCGGTCTGATGCTGACCCTCGCCCTCCTGGTGCTGCTCCTGCACAAGGACACCACCGCCTACCTGCACGGCTGGTCCGCCGAGGACCGCGACACCGTCCAGCGCTGAGTCGCGGCGCTGTCCCACCGGGTTGTCGGTGGGCGCGGGTAGCTTGCCGACATCTCGAACGCGCGTTCGAGATGTCGGTGGGGTCCCCTCCCCGCCGAAGGCCATCCGAGGCCATCCAGGGTCGGTGAGCGAGAGGACAATCCCGTGCCGTACGACGCCCCTCATCCCTATGCACTCCCGGCGACCACCCACGCCTATCTCGCCCGCTCCGCGGAGTCGCTGAGCGAGGCGATGGCGGCGCCGGACGCGCCGACCCGCTATGCCACCGCCCACGTCGCCGCGCTGCGGGCCGCGGCTGCGCTGCTCGCGGCCCGGGCGCGCCCCGAGCCGGCTCGACGCCGGCCCCAGCGCAACGCCTGGGTACTGCTCGCCGGGGTCGCCCCCGAGCTGGGGGAGTGGGCCCGGTTCTTCGCGGCCGGCGCCGCCAAGCGGGCGGCCTGCGAGGCCGGCTCGACGCGTGCGGTCACCGAGCGCGAGGCCGACGACCTGGTCCGCGACGCCGACCGGTTCCTCGCCGTCGTCGAGCACTCGCTCGGCCTGATGCCGCATGCCCCGGCGGCCGAGCACGTCGCGCGCGCCGGCTGAGACCCAGACCGACCTCTGTCCGATCCGCCCGATCCGCGTGCCTCCGCGCGGCTCCCGGCGCCGCCGGCGGGCGACGCCCTAGGGTGGGTGCATGCCTAGCAGTGACCCGTTCGCGGACAAGCCCAGCGAGCGCCGGGCGGCCGCTCGGACCTCCGTGGTGTGGGGGGCGTTGCGACCCGTCCTGGACGCCGGCCCGTGCGACGTGCTCGACCTCGGCGGCGGCACCGGCGTCTCCGCGGTGCGGGCCGCCGAGCTCGGCCACCGCGTGACCGTCGTGGACCCCAGCCCCGACGCGCTGGCCTCGTTGGACCGCCGTGCCCGCGAGGTCGGCGTGCAGGTCGCCGGCCACCAGGGCGACGTGAGCACCCTGCTCGACGTGCCCGGCCGTGCCGGGGCCGACGTGGTGCTGTGCCACGGCGTGCTCGAGGTCGTCGATGACCCGGCCGCCGCGCTGGCCACGATCCGTGAGGTGCTGCGCCCCGGCGGCACCCTCAGCCTGCTGGTCGCCCAGCGCTACGCCGCCGTGGTCGCCCGCGCGATGGCCGGCCACTTCGGCCAGGCCCTCGCCGCCCTCGACGACACCGCGCCCACCGGGCGCGCTGGACGCCGGGTCACCCGCGAGGAGCTCGAGGCGCTGCTCGTCGACGCCGGCTTCGAGGTCGCCCAGGTGCACGGCGTCCGCGTGTTCGCCGACCTGGTCCCCGGGTCGCTGGTCGACTCCGAGCCCGGCGCCAGCGCCGCGCTGGTCGAGCTCGAGCACGCCGTCGCGGGGCGCCCGGAGTTCATCCCGCTGGCCACCCAGCTGCACGTCCTGGCGCGCTGAATGCGCCGCAGATCGCGGGGTCGTCGGTGGGCTGCGATGAGATTTGACCGCCGCGGGTACCGCGATCGGATTCACCTGCCTAGACTTGCCACAGGGGCCATCCATCAGGATCGGCTGGTCATCACGACAGTGGGAGGATCCGGTGCCACTCTCTGAAGAGGAGCTGCGGCTACTCGAGCAGATGGAACGTGCCCTCGTCGCGGAGGACCCCAAGTTCGCCTCGACCCTGCGCGGTACCTCGATGCGTCGCTCCGCGCGACGTCGCGCGATCATCGCCGGCTGTGTGTTCGTCGTCGGCATCGCGGTGCTGATGACCGGCGCCGTGGCCCAGCAGTGGGCGATCGGTGTGGTCGGCTTCGTGGTGATGCTCGCCTCGGCGACCCTCGGCCTCAATGCGATCCGCGGCCAGCAGGCCGCTGCGGCCGCCGACGCCCGCACCGCCGGTCACCCCTCCCGTGGCTTCACGGTGATCGAGGGCGGCAAGCGTGGTCGCACCCGCCGCCAGCGGCACACCAGCGGCTCCTTCATGGAGCGCGCCGAGGAGCGCTGGCGCCGCCGCCGTGAGGAGAACGGCGGCTTCTGACCCTGCCGTCCGCCGTGTCGGCCCCCATGGGGCGCCGATTCGGCGCTGATGGTGCGCTGAGTCGGCGCCCATGGTGGCGCCGCCCGGGTCAGCCGACGCGGTCCACCAGCTCGGAGCGGGTCTGCTCCGCCTCCCCTGCCCCCGGGTGCGGCGCGGTGCTCGTGCGTCGCGCGAAGACCGTGCGCGGCCACCACGCGGCGCGGCGCCGGGCACGACGCGGCGCGCCGGCCTCGAGGGCGGCCAGGCAGGTCTCGCCGTCCGCGCGCACCTGCGGCACCGCGGTCCCCGGCCGGGCGTAGCGGCGGTGCTCCAGCGCCTTGACCAGCCGGTCCAGCGCGGCGGCTGCCTCGGGTGCGACCTGCGGCCCGTGGGCCGGGCGCCCGTCGGCGTCGGTTCCCGCCGGGCTGCCGAGACGCTCGAGCAGCACCACCCGCAACTGACGCGGTGAACGGCCGTCGGGCCACGGGATCGCCAGGTCACGGGCGGTGTCGCGCAGCTCGGCCCAGATCTCCTCGGGTCCGCCCCGCAGCCGGCGCTCGCGCCGCCCCCGTCGTACGGCGCCGGGCAGCAGCAGCAGGCCTGCGAGGAGCACGGTGCCCAGGATCGCGCCGGCGACCGTGCGCCAGGGGAACCCCTCGTCGGCCACGGCCGCCACCGGGGCGTCCTCGGTGGGCGTCGGCGCGGGGGCGGTGTCCGCACCTCGCGGCAGGTCGTTCTCGTTCGGTCGCGCGGCCTCCGTCGGCAGCGCCGGCTCGATGCCGGTGCCCACGTCGATGCGGGTGTAGGGCGGCACCTCGGCGGCGCGGTCCGGAGGCGTCGGCTCGAAGGCCACCCATCCCGAGCCGGGCACGAAGAGCTCGGGCCAGGCGTGCAGGTCCCAGGTGCTGTACTCCCATGTCCCGGCGCCGATCCGCTGCGGTCGCAGGAACCCCACGGCCACCCGCGCCGGGATGCCGATGCTGCGCGCCATCACCGCCATCGCGGCCGCGAACTGCTCGCAGTACCCGCGACGGTCCTCGACGAGGAACTTCTGCAGGTCGTCGGTGCCGTTGCCGGGCTCGACCTCGACGGAGTAGGTGAAGTTGCCGTCGGCGCGGAACCAGTCCTGCAGCGCCACCGCCTTCTCGTACGGCGAGGCCGCGCCGGCGGTCACGCTCGTGGCCAGCTGGTCGACGACGGGGGAGAGGTCGAGCGGGAGCTCCAGGAACTCCTCGCCCACGAGCCCGGCACCCGACGGCGCCGCCACCATGTCCTCGGGCACCCGCGTCAGGTCCACCGCGGTCATCTCATAGCGCAGGCCGGCGGTGGTCAGGTCGTCGTCACCGGCGATGAAGTCCATCGTGGCGACGTCGTAGCGCCAGTCGCCCGGGGCCGACACCGCAGAGACCGGCGCCTGGGTCGGCAGCCAGGTCGACTGGAACTCGTCGGTGACCTCCACGTCGTAGTCATGCTCGACCCGCTCGACCCCGGTGTCCACGCCCTCCAGGCCGGGCAGCTCCCCACGGGGCAGCTGGTCGACGGGCACCTCGCGGTCCCCGGAGCTCCACTCGTCGGCGGAGAAGCGGTTGAGCACCGCGATGCGCAGGTACGACGGATCGCGGTCGGTGGTCCGCACCCGCACCAGCGGCAGGTCCTGGCCGCGGACGAGGTCGCGCTGGAGGTCGATCATCGGGTTGTCCAGCTCGATCTGGTCGCCACCGGACCCGCCGGCCCCGGATCCGAGCAGGTCCAGGTCGGCGCTCGGGATGACCAGCGGAAGCGCCAGTGCCACCCCGATCGAGAGGGCGCCGACCGCGCCGGCACTCGCGCGGAGCACGCCGGGGCGCGCCAGGTTGCCCTGCTCGCGGGCGGCGCCGGTCGCGTCGTCGACGCGACGGCCCCAGCGGACCACCCGCTCGTCCTGGTCGAGGAAGAGGAGCACGAGGAACCCGGCCGCGCTGAGCAGGAAGACCCACCACCGTGGTCCGGTCGCGAGCAGGCTGGTCGGCACGCTCTGCACGGCGAGCAGCGGCAGGCCGGCGAGCGCGACGCGCCGCAACGTGCAGGCGAGCAGGTCCACCACGACGAAGCAGGCGGCGCCGGCGGCGAGCAGCAGCGGGTCGATCGGCGGGACGGTCGTCGGGACCGGGGCGGCGTACATCCGGGCGGTGTCGCCGGCAGCGGTGAACGCCGCGACCAGCTCCGACCAGACCGCGCCGAGGGGGATCGGCGATCCGGTGACGTTCAGGCTGAGGGCGGCCCCGGCCACGAGCAGCTGGGCGCCGAGCACCACGAGCGCGGGAGCGCGAAGGCGGCGCACGAGGGCACCGGTCACCACGATCGCCACGGCCATCAGGAGCAGGGGGCCGAGGTAGGCGCCCTCGTCGACGGCCAGCCCCGACCACGACAGCATCGAGATCCACGCGGTTCCGGCCGCCACGGCGGCGACCCGCAGGGGGGCACCCGGCGGGCGGCGGCGGCCGGTCATCGCCCGACCCCGGAGTACGTCGCCCGCCCGGCGCCGCCGACGCCGGCCCGGGCCAGCTCCTGCCAGGCGGCGTCGAGGCGGTCGTGCGGGCGCAGCGGGACCGCGCGCCAGCCGTGCTGGGCGAGCAGCGGGGCGGCGCTCTGCCGGGGGCCTGCACCCGACCCGGCGGTGCCCCAGGCGTCCACGTCGAGGGCGACCGCGAGGGCGGCTCCGGCGTGGTGCTGCATGCGGCGCAGGACCGGCAGGTCGGTGGGGGCGACGGCGCCGAGGACGGCCACCGTGAGGCCGCCGGTGCCGTGCTCGGTGAGCCAGCCCGAGTCGACGCGCGGGGCCGGCACGGCCTCCACCACCGCCAGCGCCTCGAGCAGTGCGCGGCTGATCAGCTCGGCGTCGCGCGCGTGCCAGCTGCCGCCGGACTCCTCGCCCGTGGCCGTCACCAGCCGCACGGTGAAACCGCGATGGCCCAGGTGGACGGCGATGGACGCCGCCGCGGAGACGGCGGCCTCCAGCGAGGACGCCACGCCCTGGCCCCGGTGCGCGACGGCGCGGTTGTCCAGGAAGAGCGTGGCGCGCGACTGCCACGGCTGCTCCTCTCGGCGCACCATCAGCTCGCCCATCCGTGCCGAGCTGCGCCAGTGCACCCGGCGCAGGTCGTCGCCGCGGCGGTACTCGCGCACCGTGACGTCCTCGGCCGAGCCCGTGGCGAAGGCGCGGGGCCGGTTGTCCCCGGAGCCGGTCCAGGCGCCGCCGAGCGGGATGGTCGGGAGCGGGACCGTGCGCGGGGTGACGGTCAGTGGCACCGCGGTCTGGAAGGCGCGCTCGACCTCGACCAGTCCGAAGGGGTCGCCCACCCGGACCCGCATCGGTCCGATCTCGAAGCGGCCGCGGACGTCGGAGCGGACCTGGTAGCTCACCCGGCGCCGCCACCCGTGGCCCACGCCCTCGAGCACGAAGCGCGGCCGGGAGCCGAGCACGTAGGGCAGCTGGTCCTCGAGCATCAGCACGCCCTTGGGGGCGCGTCCCTCGTTGGCCAGGGCGAGGTCGACCCGCGCGGGCTGCCCCGCGGAGACCAGCTGCGGGGTCACGGTGCGGACCAGTGACAGCTGGTAGCGCGAGCGGCCCACGACGTACGCCGTGATGAGCGGGAGCACCAGCACGAGCACGCCCACCCGGACCAGGGTGGTCTGGTCGAGGATGGATGCGCACACGATGGCCGTCACCCCCGCGGCGACGAACGCGCGCCCGCGGGTGGTCAGGCCGGCAAGTGCCTCGAGCACGGCCTCGTCAGCCCGGGCTGCCGTCGGGGACGGGCACGGAGGCGACCAGGCCGTCCAGGATCGTGGCGGTGGTCCGCCCGCTCATCGCCGCCTCGACGCCGGGCAGCAGCCGGTGGGCCAGCACCGGCTGGGCCAGCACGCGCACGTCGTCGGGCAGCACGTAGTCGCGACCGTTGATCGCGGCGTACGCCTTGGCCGCACGCACCAGGTGCAGCGTCGCGCGCGGGGACGCCCCCAGCGCGAGGTCGCCGCTGCGCCGGGTCGCGGTCACCAGCCCGACGGTGTAGCGCTGGACCGCGGGGGAGACGTGGACCTGGCCGACGATGCCGGTCAGCTTGCGCACCTCCGCGGCGTCGGTCACCGGCTCGAGGTCGTCCAGCGGGCTGGGACCGGTGTGGCTGGCGATCATCGCGATCTCCGCGGCCTCGACCGGGTAGCCGACGGCGACGCGGGCCATGAACCGGTCGCGCTGGGCCTCGGGCAGGGCGTAGGTGCCCTCCATCTCGACCGGGTTCTGGGTCGCGATCACCATGAACGGCGCCTCGAGGTGGTACGTCGTGGTGTCGACGGTGACCTGGCGCTCCTCCATGCACTCCAGCAGCGCCGACTGGGTCTTCGGCGAGGCCCGGTTGATCTCGTCGCCGACCACGATGTTGGCGAAGACCCCGCCGGGGCGGAACTCGAAGCTCCGGGTGTCCTGGTTGAAGATCGACACCCCCGTGACGTCGGAGGGCAGCAGGTCCGGGGTGAACTGGATGCGGCGCACGGTGGAGTCGATGCTGCGCGCGAGCGCCTTGCTCAGCATGGTCTTGCCGACGCCGGGCACGTCCTCGATCAGCAGGTGCCCCTCGGCGAGCAGGACCACGATCGCGGCGGTGACGACGTCGGGCTTGCCCTCGATGACGCGTTCGATGTTGCCCCGGACCCGGGCGACCACGCGCGCCAGTGTCTCGAGGTCGGCTCCTGCCGGAGTCGGGTCGCTCACGTGCGCTCTCTCCCTGCTGTGATCAGCCGCACTCCGCGGTGTCACCACCGTAGGCCGTTGCGACAACCTGCGGGCCCGGATGGGAGGTCTGGATCAGTCCGGTCGCCCCCGGGCCGCCGCCGCTCCCCACCACGCCCCACCCGGGGGCGCCGGCTCCCCACCACGCCCCACCCTCGCCCCCCACCGGCGCGTGGGGAGCGGCCGCGGGAGGCATACAGGACCCCTCTGACCTGCGCGAACGTGTTTCTGGGAGATGCCGGCGGGGCGCGTCGGGCCGACGGACCGGCGATCCGCCGCGCCCGCCGTTCATGCTGCCGCCGCGCCGCCAACCCCCTTCCGACCTGCGCAAACGTGGCCCGGCCCGATCCGTTCCGGTTGACGGTGGGGGATTGTGGAGTAAAGTGGAGCGAAGTGGAGGAGTGGTCGACCTGGGAGGTGCCCGATGTTCTTCATGGGCACCTACACGCCGAAGCTCGACGACAAGGGCCGGCTCTTCCTCCCAGCGAAGTTCAGGGACCGACTCGCGGAGGGGCTCGTGGTCACACAGGGACAGGAGAACTGCCTCGTCGTGTGGCCGACGGACGTCTTCATGGAGGAGGCCCAGCGAGCCCGGTCGACCCCGCTGACGGTGAAGAGCGCACGTGAGTACGCGCGCATCCTCTTCGCCGGCGCGGACGAGGGGGCCCTGGACAAGCAGGGCCGCATCGGCATCCCCGCGAACCTGCGGGAGTACGCCGGCCTCGACAAGGAGGTCGTCGTCATCGGCGTCATGGACCGCATCGAGATCTGGGACCCCGCCCGCTGGACGGAGTACTCCACGGGCGCCCAGCAGAAGTTCGCCGAGCTCGACGAGCAGCCCTCCGACTGACCGGCCCCACGCGCGACAACTTCACAACGGACAACGCAGGACGAGGTCTCGTGCCCGCTCCCCGCAGCCCCTTCTGGGATCACTTCCCCGGTTCCAGACGGAGCGCCTTCCCCAGGAGGGGAGCGGGCAGGGACCTGGTCCTGCGTAGCCGTTCCCGGGCACGCGTCCCACCACCAGCATCACCCACAGCACCACCCACAGCACCATCCACCAGCACCACCCACCCAGCACCCACCAGCAGGCGCACTCGAGCGGGGTCGAACCGATGAGCAGCACACCCTTCACCCACGCGGACCTCCGGTCCGCGCACGGGGCTGACGGGCCGCCGCGGCGGGTCCGTGAGCAGGCCCGTGACGTCGTGGCCGTGATGGCCTTCTCCGCGTCGGTCTCGGTCGGCGCGGCCCTCCTCATCCTGATCCTGTCCCGGCTCGGCTGAGGGCGAGATGAGCAGCCCCCGCCACGTCCCCGTCCTCCTGGACCGGGTCGTCTCCCTCCTCGCCCCCGCGCTCGAGCGCGCGGACGGCGCCGCGCCTGACGGCCGTACCGTCATGGTCGACTGCACCCTCGGCCTCGGTGGGCACACCGAGGCCGTCCTCGAGCGGCTCGACTCGGTGCGGGTCGTCGGCATCGACCGCGACCCCGCCGCCCTCGACCTGGCCCGCGCCCGGCTCGCGCCGTACGGCGACCGGTTCGTCGGCGTGCACGCGGTGTACGACGAGATCGCCGAGGTCGTCGAGGAGGTCGGCCTCGACCACGTCGACGCCGTGCTGTTCGACCTCGGCGTCTCCTCGATGCAGCTCGACGTGCGCGAGCGCGGCTTCGCCTACGCCGAGGACGCGCCCCTCGACATGCGGATGGACGGCACCACCGGTCCGACCGCCGCCGACGTGCTCAACACCTACACCCACGGCGAGCTGACCCGCGTGCTGCGCGACTACGGCGAGGAGAAGTTCGCCAAGAAGATCGCCGCGGCGGTCGTCCGCGAGCGCGAGAAGGAGCCGTTCACCCGGTCCGGACGCCTCGTCGAGCTGCTGTACGCCGAGATCCCGGCGCCCGCGCGGCGTACCGGGGGGCACCCGGCGAAGCGCACCTTCCAGGCCCTGCGCATGGAGGTCAACGACGAGCTGGCCGTGCTGCGCCGGGCGATGCCCGCCGCGCTCGGCGTCGTCGGTGTCGGCGGCCGCGTGGTCGTGGAGTCCTACCACTCGCTGGAGGACCGGCTGGTCAAGCAGGCCTTCACCGCGGTCACCCGCAGCGAGGTGCCGCCGGACCTGCCGTTCGTGCCGGCCGGCAGCGAGCCGCCGTTCCGCCAGGTCACCCGCGGCGCCGAGAAGGCCGACGCACAGGAGACCGCCGAGAACCCCCGCGCCGCCTCCGTGCGCCTGCGCGCCGTCGAACGTGTCCACCCGTCTTCCCCCGGAGTGAGAGCATGAGCAGTCCCGCAGCAGACCCCCGGCCGCCCGGAGCGGTCCGCTCCCGCGTCCCCCGGATAGCCGAGGCCGCGGTCGAACGTGCCCGGCTGACCGTCGTCCCGCGCGCCCAGGCGGTGCGTGCGGCCCGTCTGCCCTTCGTGGTGCTGATCAGCGCGATCATGCTCGGCGGGGTGATCGGGCTGCTGATGTTCAACACCTCCATGCAGCAGACGTCGTTCACGGCCAGCACGCTGGAGGGCCGGGCGACCACGCTGCTGGCTCGTGAGCAGGCGCTGACCGCGGAGCTCGAGGAGCTGCGCAACCCCCAGCGGCTCGCGAGCGCTGCCCGGTCCCAGGGCATGCGGACCCCCGGCGCGCCGGTCTTCCTGATGCCCGACGGCACCGTGCGCGGTGAGGCCGTGCCGACGCCCGCCGAGGACGGCGAGCGGATCGAGGCCAAGGCGCCGCCGCTGCCGGCGGTCCTCGCGCCGCCCCCGCCACCGCCGGCCGAGCCGGCCGACCAGGCAGGGGAGGCCGACAGGGCCGACAGCGTCTCCGGCGACACGGGAGCGGGCAACCGCGAACGGGAGCGCCGAGACGATAGGAAGACCAGGAACGACCAGAACCGCCGCTGACCGAGACCGGAGATCCCCGTGCGTCGTACCCCGCAGCGCCGCTCCCGTGGGAGTGAGCGCGGCTCGCCCCACCTGCGTCTGCGCATCGGCTTCGTGCTGATCGCGATGGTGCTGTCGCTCTTCGGCGCCCGGCTCGTGCAGCTGCAGGGCCTGGACCCCAACTCCTACGCCCCGATGGCCATGGCCGAGGGGCTGCGCGAGGTGGTGCTCCCCGCCGAGCGTGGCGACATCCTGGACCGCAACGGCGAGCCGCTGGCGACCTCGGTCGAGGGCTCGATGATCATCGCCGACCCGGCCCTGACCACCGAGCACGCTCCCGAGCTGGCCAAGTTCCTGGCCAACCGCCTGGGCGTCGACTACTTCACGGTGCTCGAGCGGCTCCGGGCCGAGGGCAGCCGCTACGAGTACGTCGCGCGGCAGGTGCCCGCTGCCAAGGCCGAGTCCGCGGTCGACGCGGCGCGCAAGCGTGGCTTCGACGGGCTGAGCACCAGCCGGGACCCGGTGCGCACCTACCCGGCCGGCGACGTGGCCGCCAACCTGGTCGGCTTCCTCGGCACCCCGGACCCGGAGGAGGGCGACCAGCCGCTCGCCGGTCTCGAGCTCGCCTTCGATCAGGTGCTCTCCGGCACCGACGGCTCCGCGCGCTACCAGGTCGGCGCCGGCAACCGGCTGCCGCTGGCCGACAGCACCACCATCGACGCCGTCGACGGCGACGACGTCACCACGACCATCGACCGCGACGTGCAGTGGTACGCCCAGCGGGTGCTGCGCCAGACCGTCGAGGACTCCGGCGCGAAGTCCGGTTTCGCGGTCGTCCTGGACTCGCGCACCGGCGACCTGCTCGCGGTCGCCGACCACCCGACGTTCGACGCCAACAAGCCGGCGGAGTCGCCCAAGGGCGACCGAATCTCGCGCGCGATGACCGACGTCTTCGAGCCCGGCTCGGTGCAGAAGGTGCTGACCCTCGGCGCCCTGGTGGACGCCGGCAAGGTCACCCCGCGCACCCGGATCACGGTGCCGCCGGTGCTGGAGCGCCAGGACCGGCCGATCGGCGACTGGTTCGACCACGGCACGATCCGGCTGACCCTGGCCGGCGTGCTCGCCAAGTCCTCCAACATCGGCACCGTGCTGGCGGCCGACGAGTTCGCCGAGGGCGAGCTGCGCGACTACCTCACCCGCTTCGGCCTCGGCCAGCGCACCGGCATCGGCGTGCTGGGGGAGACACCGGGCATCCTGCCCTCGGGCTCGCTGTGGACCAGCCAGACCGAGGACCGCATCGCCTTCGGCCAGTCGCTCTCGGTCAACGCCGTGCAGATGGCCGCCGCGGTCAACACCATCGCCAACGGCGGCGTGCGCGTCGACCCCAGCCTCATCGAAGGCTCGGCGCGGATGAACGACGGCACCCTCGTCGGCACCGAGGAGGCCGGCACCCGCCGCGTGCTCAGCGAGCGGGCCGCACGCCGGACCACCTCGATGATGGAGCGCGTGGTGGACCCCGAGGCCGGTGTCGCCCCGGGCGCGGCGATCCCGGGCTACCGGGTCGCCGGCAAGACCGGCACCGCGCAGGCCGTCGGCGCCGAGTGCGGCTGCTACGACGGCACCTTCGACGTCTCCTTCGCCGGGTTCGCGCCCGCCGACGACCCGCGCTTCACCGTCTACGTGGTCATCAAGAACCCCAGCAACGGCGGGGGCGGCGGCTCGGTCGCGGGCCCCGCGTTCGCCAAGCTGATGACCTTCACGCTGCGCCGCTACGGCGTCCCGCCCACGGGCGCGGAGCCCTCGAAGCTGCCGGTCGAGTGGTGAGGGTCCCGTCTCGGAGGACCCGTGCGGTCGGCGGTAGCCTCGACCGGTGAGCGACCCGACGACCACCCCCCGTCCGCGCCACCTCGCCCCCGTCGAGCTCGCGGACCTGGTCCGCTGGAGCGCTGCGCACGACCCCACCGCCACCACGCGGGGACGGGTCGAGGGCGTCTCGGTGACCGGAGTGTCCCTCAGCAGCCAGCGGGTCCGTCCCGGTGACCTGTACGCCGCCCTGCCCGGCGCCCGCGCCCACGGCATCGACTTCGCCGCCGACGCGGTCGCGGCGGGCGCCGTCGCCGTGCTGACCGACCCCGCCGGCGCCGCCCGCGCCCCCGCGGGGCTGCCGGTGCTCATGGTCGCCCACCCGCGCGGACTCCTCGGCGCGCTCGCGGCGTACGTCTACGGCGAGCCGGCGCGCGACCTGCGGATGATCGGCGTCACCGGCACCCAGGGCAAGACCACCACGACCCGTCTGGCCGAGAGCGGCCTGGAGGGGTCCGGCACCCGGGCCGCGGTGGTCGGCACCGTCGGCACCCGGATCGCGGGTCAGGACGTGCCCACCACGCTGACCACCCCCGAGGCGCCGGACCTGCACGGGCTGTTCGCGCTGATGCGCGAGCGCGAGGTGGCGGCCTGCGCGATGGAGGTCTCCAGCCACGCGCTGGTGATGGGCCGCGTCGACGGCGTCGTCTTCGACGTCGCGGTCTTCTTGAACCTCGGCCGCGACCACCTCGACTTCCACGGCACGGTGGCGGAGTACTTCGCCGCCAAGGCGTCGTTGTTCACCCCGCAGCGCGCCCGCCTCGGCCTGGTCAACCTCGACGACGAGCACGGCCGACGGCTGCTCGACGAGGCCACGATCCCGGTCCGCACCTTCTCGGCGGGCGGCGCCGACGCCGACTGGCGCGCGGTCGACGTCGAGCTCGACGCCGCGGGCTCGCGCTTCACGGTGCTGGGGCCCGGGGGCGTCCGGATCGAGGCAGGGGTACCGCTGCCCGGTGACTTCAACGTCGCGAACGCGCTCGCCGCGATCGCGGCCTGCGCCGAGGCCGGGTTCGACCCGGCCCCGGTGGCCGCCGCCCTCGCGGCCGGCGCGGGCGTGCCCGGACGCCTGGAGCGGGTCGACGCCGGCCAGGACTTCGAGGTCGTCGTGGACTACGCGCACAAGCCCGACGCCGTCGCCGCCGCGATCGCCACCCTGCGCCCGCTGACGGACGGGCGCGTGATCGTGGTGCTCGGCGCCGGCGGCGACCGCGACGCCGGCAAGCGGCCGATCATGGCGGGCATCGCCGCGGAGCTCGCCGACGTGCTCGTGATCACCGACGACAACCCGCGCACCGAGGACCCTGCGGAGATCCGCGCCCAGATGCGCGCGGGCACGACCGGCGCCCACGGCCCGGTGCGCGCGGAGGTCCTCGAGGTCGGCGACCGGCGCGAGGCGATCGCGACGGCGCTGCGCCTGGCCGCCCGCGGCGACATCGTGCTGGTGGCCGGCAAGGGCCACGAGACCGGCCAGGAGATCCACGGGGTGGTCCACCCCTTCGACGACCGCGACGTGGTCCGCGAGCTGCTGGCCGGCGCAGGCCCGGCATGAGCAGCGCCACCCACGCGTCCAGCACGGCCTCGGCGGGGCAGCCCCGCCGGACGCCTGTCGATGCGGAAGAATCTCCGGCCGACAGGCACGACCCAGCACACGCACAGACAGCAGACACAGCAAGCGAGAGGCAGCGATGAGAGCGATCCTGATCGGCGGGGCGGTTGCCCTGCTGATCTCGCTGCTCGGCACCCGGGTGGCCATCAGGCAGTTCACCAAGCTCGGGTACGGCCAGGAGATCCGCGACGACGGCCCCACCAGCCACCACACCAAGCGCGGCACGCCCACGATGGGCGGCGTGGTGATCATCCTCGCCGCCGTCTTCGGCTACTTCGCCGCCAAGCTGGTGACCGGCGAGGTCCCGTCGGCCTCCGGGATGCTCCTGCTGTTCCTGTTCGTCGGCATGGGCCTGGTCGGCTTCCTCGACGACTTCATCAAGATCTACAAGCAGCGCAGCCTCGGCCTGCGCAGCAAGGCCAAGATGATCGGGCAGACGATCATCGCGATCGTCTTCGGCGCCTTGGCGATCTCGCCGTGGCTGGAGGACTCCCGGGGCGAGACCCCTGCCTCGCGGCACCTCTCCTTCCTGCGCGACATCGACCAGTTCGCGCTGCCCGCGATCGTGGTCCTGGTGCTGATCTGGCTCTTCGTTGCCGGCTTCAGCAACGCCGTCAACCTCACCGACGGCCTCGACGGGCTCGCCGCCGGCGCCTGCGCGATGGTGTTCGCGGCCTACACGCTGGTGAACATCTGGCAGTTCAACCAGTTCTGCGGCGCCGCGCCGGGACCGAAGTGCTACGAGGTCCGCGATCCGCTCGACCTCGCGGTGATCGCCGCAGCGATCACCGGCGCCTGCTTCGGGTTCTTGTGGTGGAACGCCTCCCCGGCCCAGATCTTCATGGGCGACACCGGCTCGTTGGCGCTCGGCAGCGCCCTCGCCGGCCTGGCGATCCTGACCCGCACCGAGCTGCTGCTGGTCGTGCTCGGCGGCATCTTCGTCGCCGAGACCCTGTCGGTCATGCTCCAGGTCGGCTACTTCAAGGCCACCAAGGGCAAACGGATCTTCCGCATGGCACCCATCCACCACCACTTCGAGATGCTCGGGTGGGAGCAGGTCACCGTGGTCATCCGGTTCTGGATCATCACCGGCCTCTGCGTGGCGGCGGGCCTCGGCATCTTCTACGCCGAATGGGTGGCGGGCAGCTGATGGCCACCCCGGACCTCGAGCGCCTCGGGCAGCGCGACTCCTGGGCCGGCGTGCGCGCGGTCGTCGCGGGATTCGGCCCCGGCGGCTTCGCGGCGGCGGACAACCTGCTCCACCTCGGCGCGGACGTGCTGGCCCTCGACGAGGACCCCGGCGACACCGAGCGCACCGAGCGCGCGGAGCTGCTCGAGGTCCTCGGTGCCCGCGTCCGACTGGGCGCCGGCAGCACGGACGTGCTGCCCGACGACGTCGACGTCCTCGTCGTCCAGGGGGACCCGACGGCACCGACCCCGCTGGTCACCGCCGCCCGCGAGCGCGGCGTACCGGTGTGGGGCGAGGTCGACCTCGCCTGGCGGCTGCGCGCCCCCGGCTCCACGACGCCGTGGCTGTGCGTCACCGGCGTCACCGGCACCGCGCAGACCGTGCGCCTGCTCGACGCGATGCTGCGCGCCGCCGGGCTGCGCTCGCTTGCCGTCGGCGAGGGCGGGCTGCCCGTCGTCGAGGCGGTCATGGACCCCGAGACCTACGACGTGCTCGCGGTCGGGCTGACCCCGGCCCAGCTCCGCGGGGCCGGCGGTCTGCAGGCCGACTCCGCCGCGGTGCTCGGCGTGCCCGACCCGCTCGAGGAGCCCCTCGGCGCCGTCGACCGGCTCGCGATGGGCCGGATCTATGACCAGGTGCGGGTGGCGTGCGTCTACGCGGTCGCCGATCCCGGCACCGAGGAGCTGGTGCTCGAGGCCGACGTCCGCGAGGGCGCGCGGGCGATCGGGGTCACCCTGGGCATGCCCGGCGTCGGCATGCTCGGCCTCGTCGAGGACCTCGTGGCGGACCGGGCGTTCATCGAGGAGCGCGCGACCAGCGCCGCCGAGCTCTGCACGCTCGCCGACCTGCCGGTCGAGGACCCGGCGGCCGAGCCGGAGACGGTGCGCAATGTGCTCGCGGCCGCGGCCCTCGCGCGCGCCGCGGGGGTGCCCCGGGCCGCCGTGCGCGACGGCGTGCGCGCCGCCCAGATCGACTGACCAGTGCGACTGACCTGAGCGACCGACCTGACCGACGGGCCCGTGTGACCCGTCCGCGGGCCGGCGACACGCGCGCCGGGTTGCCGCCGATCGGGACCGGCGCCGACGAGACTTGTCCGTGCACGTCGTTCGAGCCGACCGGAAGGGGCCTGCGTGACCACCGCGAATCCGCCGGCCGGTGACGGCAGCGCCGGACGGCTGGGCTGGCTGACCTCGGCACGCGAGGCGCTGCGCAGCCCGCTGGCGCCGTACTACCTGCTCCTGGGCGCCTCGGCGCTGCTGCTGACCATCGGCCTGATCATGGTGCTCAGCGCCTCCAGCGTCTACAGCTACAAGACCCATGACGGCGACTCCTACGCGGTGGTCAAGCGCCAGCTGATGTGGGTGCTGATCGCCCTGCCGCTCGCCTGGCTGGCCAGTCGGGTGCCGCTGCGGCTGATCCGGGCGCTCACCGTCCCGGCGTACCTCCTCTCGCTGGCGCTGCTGTTCGCGACCATGCTGTTCGGCATCGTGATCAACGGCAACAAGAACTGGCTGGCCCTGGGCCCGCTGGTCATCCAGCCCTCCGAGATCGCCAAGCTGGCGCTGGTGCTGTGGGCCGCCAACGTCTACGCCAACAAGGAGCGTCGCCTCGGCCAGCTGCGCCACATCATCGTGCCGGTGGTGCCCGGCCTGGCGCTGGCGACGATCCTGGTGGTCGCCGGCCGCGACCTGGGCACCGCGCTGGTCTTCATGTCGATCGCCGTCGGGCTGCTGTTCGTCGCGGGCGCGCCGCGGCGCTTCTTCACGATCTGCATCCTCGGGCTCGGCGCGATCGTGCTCGCGCTCGCGACCACCGACGCCGAGCGGGTCGGGCGCATCCTCAACTTCGCCGACCCGTTCAAGGACTTCCACGACGCGGGCTGGCAGCCCGCGCACGGGCTCTACGCGCTCTCCTCCGGCGGCTGGCTGGGCCAGGGAATCGGCTACAGCCGCCAGAAGTGGGGCGACCTGCCCGAGGCGCACACCGACTTCATCTTCGCGGTGCTCGGTGAGGAGCTCGGCCTGGTCGGCACCCTGCTGGTGGTGGGGCTGTTCCTCACCATCGCCTACGCCGCGGTGCGGGTGGCCCGCGAGACCCGCGACCCGTTCGTGCGCTACGCCAGCTTCGGCATCGTGGTCTGGCTGCTCGGGCAGATGATGATCAACGTCGGCATGGTGCTGGCGCTGCTGCCGGTCATCGGCATCCCGCTGCCGCTGGTCTCCTACGGCGGCTCGGCGCTGGTCCCGTCGCTGGTCGCGCTCGGTCTGCTGATCGGGTTCGCGCGGCGCGAGCCGACGGCGGCGCGCATTCTCTCGCAGCGCAAGCGCGGCCGTCCGGCGGGTCTGTCCGCACCTACGCACCGATGACTTCCTAGAGTTGGCCCCGATGCGCGTCCTACTCGCCGGCGGAGGCACCGCCGGCCACACCTCGCCCCTGATCGCCACCGCCGACGCCCTGCGGCGTCTCGACCCCGCCACGGAGATCACCTGCCTCGGCACACCCCGCGGGCTGGAGAACACCGTGGTCCCGGCCGCCGGCTACCCGCTCGAGCTGGTGCCGCCGGTCCCGCTGCCGCGCAAGCCCGGCATGGACCTGCTGCGCGTGCCGGGCCGGCTGCGTGCCGCGGTCCGCGCCGCCCACGACGTCTTCGACCGGGTGCAGCCCGATGTCGTGGTCGGCTACGGCGGCTACGTGTCGATGCCGGCCTACCTGGCCGCGCGGCGCCGCGGCGTACCGCTGGTGGTGCACGAGCAGAACGCCGTCCCCGGCCTGGCCAACAAGGTCGGTGCCCGGGTCGCCGGGCGCGTCGCGGTCAGCTTCCCCGACACGCCACTGCCCCGCGCGGAGTACGTCGGCCTGCCGATCCGCCGGATGATCTCGACCCTGGACCGGGCCGCGCTGCGCGCCGAGGCGCGGGAGTTCTTCGGCCTCGACCCGGACCGTCCGACCCTCGTCGTCACCGGCGGCTCGCAGGGAGCGCGCCGGCTCAACCAGTCGGTCTCCGGCGCCGCTCCTGCGCTCGCCGCCGCCGGTGTGCAGGTGCTGCACGTCGTCGGCCCCAAGGGCGAGGCCGCCCCCGAGACGGTCGAGGGCGGCGCGCCGTACGTCGTCGTGCCGTTCGTGGACCGCATGGACTACGCCCTCGCCGCCGCCGACCTGATGGTCTGCCGCTCGGGCGCCTCGAGCGTCACCGAGGCCGCTGCCGTGGGGGTGCCGGCGATCTTCGTGCCGCTGCCGCACGGCAACGGCGAGCAGGAGCACAACGCCCGCCCGGTCGTCGAGGCCGGGGGAGCGCTGCTGGTCTCCGACGGCGAGTTCACCACCGAGTGGGTGACCGAGCAGGTGCCGAGCCTGGCCACGGACCCCGAGCGGCTGGCGGCGATGAGCGCCGCGGCCACCGGGCTGATCCCGCGCGACGCCGACGACAAGCTGGCCCGCATCGTGCTCGAGGCCGCCGGACGGGGTGCGCGATGAAGGTCCCCGTCCCCGACGAGCTGCTGCCCGCCGAGCGCCTCGGTCGCGTCCACTTCGTCGGCATCGGCGGCGCCGGGCTGTCCGCGATCGCCCGGCTGATGCTGGCGCGCGGCGTCGCGGTCAGCGGCAGCGACGGCGTCGACAGCCCGACCCTGCAGCGGCTGCGCGACCTCGGCGCGCGCGTGCACGTGGGTCACGACGCCGCGCACCTGCGCGGCCCCGACCACGCTGTCGACACCCTCGTCGTGTCCACCGCGGTGCGCGAGGACAACCCCGAGTACCTCGAGGCCGTCGCCCAGGGCCTGCGGGTAGTGCCTCGCTCCGCCGCACTGAGCGCCGTGATGGCCGGGCGCCGCGTGCTCGCGGTCGCCGGCACGCACGGCAAGACCACCACCACCTCGCTGCTCACCGTCGCCCTCCAGGCCGCCGGCGCCGACCCGACGTACGCCGTGGGCGGGGAGCTGGCCCAGACCGGCACCAACGCCGAGGAGGGCAGCAGCGACCTGTTCGTCGCCGAGGCCGACGAGTCCGACGGCGCGTTCCTGGTCTATGAGCCCTACGCCGCGATCGTCACCAACGTCGAGGCCGACCACCTCGACAACTGGGGGACCGAGGAGGCCTACCGCGCGGCGTTCGACCGGTTCGCCGACCGCGTGGACCCCGACGGCTTCCTGGTCTGCGTGGTCGACGACGAGGGCGCAGCGGCGCTGGCCGAGCGCGCTCGGGGCGCCGGGCGCCGGGTGGTGACCGTGGGGGAGTCGGCGGGTGCCGAGGTCCGTGCGGTCGACCTGGTCTTCGAGGGCATCACCTCCGCCTTCACCGTCCTCGACAGCGGCACCGAGCTGGGTCGGGTCACCCTGCAGATCCCGGGCCGCCACTACGTGCTCGACGCACTGGCCGCGCTCGCCGTCGGGCTGCGCCTCGGGCTGGACTTCGACCGGCTGCGCGCCGGCCTGGAGGGCTTCGCCGGCACTCGGCGGCGCATGGAGCGCAAGGGCGAGGTCGGGGGAGTGCGGGTCTACGACAGCTACGCCCACCACCCGGTCGAGATCGCGGGCGACCTGCAGGCGGCGCGCGCCGTGGCCGGCACCGGTCGCGTCGTGGTCGCCTTCCAGCCCCACCTGGTCTCCCGCACCCGCATCTTCGGCGCCGCGATGGGCGAGGCGCTCGGCGCCGCCGACGAGGTCGTGGTGCTCCCGATCCACCTCGCCCGCGAGGAGGCCGACCCTGCCGTCACCGCGGCGCTGGTGGCGGACGCCGTACCGCTGCCGGCCGAGCGGGTGGCCCAGGCAGCCGACCTGCCCGCCGCGGCGCGCGAGCTGGCGTCCCGGGCGCGGCCCGGCGACCTGGTGCTGACCCTCGGTGCCGGGAGCGTGACCGAGATCGGACCGCTGGTCCTGGACCTGCTGGGCTCCGGTGGCTAGGAAGGTCCTCCCCGACGCGGAGGTCTCGCGTCGCCGCTTCGCCCGTCGCCAGTGGCGGCGGCGCTGGCTGACGTGGAAGTACGTCGTCGGAGCCTTCCTCGTGGTCCTCGCGGCCGGTGCGACGGTCTGGGCCCTGTGGTTCTCCTCCTGGCTCTCGGTCGAGGGCGTCGAGGTCCGCGGGACCTCGGTGCTCGACGCTGCGGAGGTCACCGAGGCGGCGCAGGTGCCCGACGGGCAGGCGCTGGTCTCGGTCGACCTGGCCGGCGTCGAGGCGCGGGTCGAGGCGCTCGCGCCGGTGCTGGACGCCCAGGTGACCCGCCAGTGGCCCGACCGGGTGCTGGTCGAGGTCGAGGAGCGCACCGCGATCGCGGTCGTCGAGCTCGCGGGCCGGGTGCGCGGCATGGACGCCGACGGCGTGCTGTTCCGCGACTACCCCAAGGTCCCCGGGGATCTTCCGCGCGTGCTGGCCGCCAGCGGGATCGACTCCGAGGCGCTGCGCGAGAGCGCGGCGGTGGTCGCGGCGCTGCCCGACGACCTCGCCGCCACCGTCGACCACGTCGAGGTCGAGAGCATCGACCGCATCTCATTCGTCCTGCGCGACGAGCGCGAGGTGCTGTGGGGGAGCGCGGAGGAGACCGAGCTCAAGGCTCAGGTGCTGCCCGCGCTGCTGCGCCAGGAGGGCAGCGTGTTCGACATCAGCGTCCCCGCGCGCCCGACCGTCCGGCCCTGAACCGGCCCTCCGCGCGGGCCATGAACAGGCTCTGCGCGCGCCCACTGAGCGCCCACTGACCGCCACGCACGGAGGCACGCCGACCGATCCCGCGTGATCTTCCCCGCGTCGGGGCGTGTCGATGCGGCAGCGCGCGCGAATTCCGCCTACCGTGGTCACCACGACGAGGTTGACATAACTATAACCCTCAGCCTGAGGGTCAGGGTTTGCGCCGGACCAGCGGCGCTCCCGAGTCGAGCAGGACAGTTCCCCCCACCCCAGACATCAGCACCAGCAACACCCAGCAGCACCGCACCCCCACCGTCATCCGGAGCCCCCGGGCGACCGGACCCGATCAGCGAGAGGCAAGCCGTCGTGGCAGCAGCGCAGAACTACCTGGCCATCATCAAGGTCGTGGGCATCGGTGGTGGCGGCGTCAACGCCGTCAACCGGATGATCGATGTCGGCCTCAAGGGGGTCGAGTTCATTGCCATCAACACCGACGCCCAGGCGCTGTTGATGAGTGACGCCGACGTCAAGCTCGACATCGGTCGCGAGCTCACCCGCGGTCTCGGTGCCGGCGCCAACCCCGACGTGGGTGCGCAGGCGGCCGATGACCACTCCGAGGAGATCGAAGAGGTCATCAAGGGCGCCGACATGGTGTTCGTGACCGCAGGCGAGGGCGGCGGCACCGGCACCGGCGGCGCGCCCGTCGTCGCGCGGATCGCGCGTTCGCTCGGTGCCCTGACGATCGGTGTGGTCACCCGCCCGTTCGCCTTCGAGGGCCGGCGTCGCGCCAACTCCGCCGAGGAGGGCATCGCGGCCCTGCGCGAGGAGGTCGACACCCTCATCGTGATCCCGAACGACCGGCTGCTCTCGATCAGCGACCGCAACGTCTCGGTCCTCGACGCCTTCAAGCAGGCCGACCAGGTGCTGCTCCAGGGTGTCTCCGGCATCACCGACCTGATCACCACCCCGGGCCTGATCAACCTCGACTTCGCCGACGTCAAGTCGGTCATGGCCAACGCCGGCTCCGCGCTGATGGGCATCGGCTCGGCCCGCGGCGAGGACCGCTCCGTCGCCGCCGCCGAGATGGCCGTCTCCAGCCCGCTGCTCGAGGCCTCGATCGACGGCGCGCACGGCGTGCTGCTCTCGATCGCCGGCGGCTCCGACCTCGGCCTCTTCGAGATCAACGAGGCCGCCGCACTGGTGGCCCAGGCCGTGCACCCCGAGGCCAACATCATCTTCGGTGCGACCATCGACGACGCCCTCGGCGACGAGGTGCGCGTGACCGTGATCGCGGCCGGCTTCGACGGCGGCACCCCGAAGCGGCGCGACGAGGGCACCGTCCTGCGGCGCGAGGCCCGTCCGCAGCAGACCCAGGAGGAGACCCGCGCCGCGGCCAACGCGCACGCGCACCCCGCCCAGGGCTCGCCGCTGCGTCCGGCTCCTCAGGTCCCCTCCGACCAGGCCCCTCAGGGCCGGCCCGCGCCGGAGGTCCAGCGCGGCGGCCAGCCGACCCAGCAGCCGACCCAGCAGCCGACCCAGCCGCCGGCTCCGCGGCAGGCCCCGCCGCAGGTGCAGTTCGACGACGACGACCTCGACGTCCCGGACTTCCTGAAGTAGTCCCGGCGGCCTCGACCCCGCCGACCCCCCCGCTCACCCACGACAGCTACGGACCGGATGTACGCCTACCGCGCCAGCCACGGCCCCGTCGACCTGGCCTTCACCGATCGCCTCGGTGGGGTCAGCGATGCGCCGTACGACTCGCTGAACCTGGCGATCTCGGGCGGTGACCGCCCCGAGTCGCGGGCGGCCAACCTGCGCCTCGTGCTCGACGACTTCGCCCCTGGGGCGCGGGTCGCCGAGATGGTGCAGGTGCACGGTCGCGTGGTCGTCGACGCCGACATCGACGCCGGCACCGGCGAGGAACTGCCCGAGGGCGACGCCCTGGTCAGCACCCGTCCCGACGTCGTGCTCGCGGTCCGGGTCGCCGACTGCGTCCCGGTGCTGCTGGCCGACGACGCCGGCGGCGTCATCGCGGCAGCCCACGCCGGGCGCGCGGGCGTGGCGTCCGGGGTGGTCGAGGCGACGGTCGAGGCGATGCGGCAGCGCGGCGCCGGTGCGCTGAGCGCCTGGATCGGGCCCCACGTGTGCGGGTCCTGCTACGAGGTGCCGGCGTCCCTGCAGGCCGAGGTCGTCGAGGCGGAGCCCGCCACCCGCGCCACGACGCGGCAGGGCACGCCGGCGCTCGACCTCGGTGCGGGCGTGCGCCGCCAGCTGGAGCGCGCGGGCGTTGCCGTCCACGACGTCTCCCGCTGCACCCTGGAGTCGCCCGACCTGTTCTCGCACCGCCGTGACGGTGCGGGCGCGGGTCGCCTCGCCGGCCTGGTGCGGAGGCGCGGATGAGCCCCGATGTCCGCCGCGAGGAGCTGGCGGCAGGTCTCGAGGCGGTCCGCGGACGGATCGCCCGCGCCTGCGACGACGCCGGTCGCGACCCGGCCGAGGTGACGCTCGTCGTGGTGACCAAGTTCTTCCCGGCCTCCGACGTCCGCCTGCTGGCCGGGCTCGGCGTCACCGACGTGGGCGAGAACCGCCACCAGGAGGCGGCCGAGAAGTCGCGCGAGTGCGCCGACCTCGGGCTGCGCTGGCACTTCATCGGCGGGCTGCAGTCCAACAAGGCGGCGGCCGTCGCCGGCTACGCCGACGCCGTGCACTCCGTCGACCGGGCCAAGCTCGTGGCCCCGCTGGACCGCGGCGCCGCGGACCGCGAGGTCGACGTGCTCCTCCAGGTCAGCCTCGACCCGCCCGGCGCCTCCGGTCGAGCAGGTGCCGACCCGGAGACCCTCGCCGCGCTCGCCGACACCGTCGAGGCCGCCGAGCACCTGCGGCTGCGCGGCCTGATGGCCGTGGCGCCGCTGGGGGAGGACCCCGCGCAGGCGTTCGCCAGGCTCGCGGAGATCCGACGTACCTTTCTCAGTCAGCATCCCGGGGCCACCTGGCTCTCGGCCGGCATGAGCAACGACCTCGAGCAGGCCGTTGCCGCCGGTGCGACACACGTGCGCATCGGGTCGGCGGTCCTCGGTTCGAGGCCCCGGTTCCAGTAATGTCCAAGACACCGTCAAGTGCCCTCCCCACGTGGGGGGCCACATCCGAAGGGCAGCAGTCATGAGCGGCGCGATGCGCAAGATCGGCGAGTACCTCGGCCTCGTAGAGGACACCGGTCGGTACGACGACGAGTACGACGACGCCCACACTGCCGAGACCCAGGCGGTGCCGGCCCCGCGCCAGCCCCGCAGTCGCGAGCCGCGCCCTGCGCCGGTGGCCGACATCTCCGAGCGCCGCCGGCCGACGGCCGTGCCCCAGAACGAGGTGGCCGAGCTGTCACGGATCCTGACCCTGCACCCGCGCACCTACAACGAGGCGCGCACCGTCGGGGAGAACTTCCGCGAGGGCACCCCGGTGATCATGAACCTCTCCGAGATGGACGACGCCGACGCCAAGCGCCTCGTCGACTTCGCGGCGGGCCTCGTCTTCGCCACCCGTGGCACCATCGAGCGCGTCACCGCCAAGGTCTTCCTGCTGTCCCCGGCCAACGTGACGGTCGCGGCCGAGGACAAGCAGCGCATCGCCGAGGGCGGCTTCTTCAACCAGAGCTGAGCCGCGTCCCGTCAGGGCCGCGGAGCCGCACCGCAGCACCCCGTCGTCCCGCACCCCGAGCACCAGGAGCACACCCGCAGTGGAGTTGATCGGCTACGTCGTCTACGTCCCGGTCCTGATCTTCTTCGGGATGCTGTGGGTGCGCTTCGTCGTCGACTGGGTGCAGGTGTTCGCCCGCTCCTGGCAGCCGACCGGCCTGCTGCTGCTCGTGCTCGAGGCGGTCTACACCGTCACGGATCCGCCCATCAAGGCGCTGCGGCGGGTGATCCCGCCGCTGCGACTGGGCAGCATCGCGCTCGACCTGAGCTTTCTGATCGTGATGATCTGCACCTACGTGCTGCTCCAGGTCATCCGAGGGACTCTTCTGTCCTGACGCGTCTGGCGGGGCTGCGGATCACGTCAGAACCCGCTCAGGCGCTATTGTTCGCACGTCACATCACTACCGAAATGAATGGGTGAGGTCATGCCGCTGACGCCTGAGGACGTGAGCAACAAGCGCTTTACTCCCGTCCGGCTTCGTGAGGGCTACGACATGGGAGAGGTCGACCAGTTCCTCGATGAGGTGGAGGCCGAGCTGGCACGCCTCACCAAGGAGAACGACGACCTTCGCGCCAAGCTCGCCTCGGTCCAGTCCGGCGCGCCGGCACGGGCCGCCGTGGCCGAGCCGAAGCCCGAGCCTGCGAAGGTCAAGGAGCCGGAGCCGGCTCCCGCGCCGACCCCGACGCCGGCCCCCGCGCCCGCGCCCGCAGCGGCGGCCCCGGTCGAGACCATCCGCGTCGAGACGGTTCCGCAGGCCTCCAACGCTGCGGCCCGCCTGCTCGAGATCGCCACGCGCAACGCGGACGAGCTCGTGGACGAGGCCAAGAACGAGGCCGACAAGATCGTCGGTGCCGCCCGCACCAAGGCCGAGCGCCTGGAGTCGGAGTCGAAGTCGAAGGCCGACCGCCTCGAGGCCGACGCTCGCACCCGCGCGCAGATGCTCGACTCCGAGACCGCCGAGCGTCGCCAGCAGCTCTTCGGCGAGCTCGAGCGCGAGCGCGACCGCCTCACCGGTGAGGTCGAGACGCTGCGCTCCTTCGAGCGTGAGTACCGCTCGCGTCTCAAGAGCTACTTCAGCCAGCAGCTGGAGGCGCTCAACGGCTCCTCGGAGACCGCTGCTCCCTCCGACGAGCAGCCGGCGCCCAAGCGTCTGCGCTCGATCCTGGGCGACGACGAGGGCTGATCGAGCCCGCACCACGCAGCATCTCGACGCCGCGGCCGGAACCCGACAGGGACCGGCCGCGGCGTCGTTCGTCACCGCTGGGAAGGGCCATTCGTCCCGAAAAATCGTGCGGGGTGGCGGGTTGGGAAGCGGACGCGGAAAGACTAGTGTCCGCGGGACCGATCCGTGGTAGAGACCACGTGAGCAGGCTCTCGAGGAGGCCCACCATGGCCCGTTCGACCCCGAAGTCCCTGGCCAGCCAGGCGGCCACCGCCGCCCGTCAGGCGATGGGACGACGTACGCCGCGGCCCGCGGAGACCGAGGCCCCGGTCGAGGTCACGAGGCCGCCGGCGAGGCGGAGCGGGGGACGGACACTCGCCGCCAAGGGGGCGTCGCCGGCCGTGACGACGGCCTCGACCACGAAGGCGCGGGTCCGTGGCGCCACCAAGAAGGCGGCGGCCGCGGAGGCTCCCGGGTCCGCGGAGGTGAGCGCCCCGGCGAAGAAGGCGCCCGCCAAGAAGGCTGCGGCCAAGAAGGCGCCGGCGAAGAAGACCGCGGCCAAGAAGGCGCCGGCCGCCACGTCCGCAGGCGCCAAGCCCGCGGCCAGGAAGGCGGCCACGACCCCGGCCCGGCGCGCCGCCGTACGACGGCCGGTGCGGCAGGCGCCCGCGGCGCTGGTGGTGAAGGCGGGGGAGGCGGCGTGGACCCGCACCGAGCTCAAGGAGGTCGTCGAGGAGCTCCGCGACCAGCGCACCCACCTCGAGGAGATGGTGCACGACCAGGAGGTCGAGCTCACCGCGCTGCTGCGCGACTCCGGGGACGGCGCCGGGCACGACCAGGCCGACGTGGGCGCGGCGAGCTTCGAGCGCGACCACGAGTTCACGGTGCTGCGCAACGAGCGCGACAAGCTGGCCCAGATCGAGCACGCCCTGGGACGGATCGACGACGGCACCTACGGGGTGTGCGAGGCATGCGGGGAACCGATCGGCAAGATGCGGCTGATGGCGTTCCCGCGTGCCACACTGTGCATGACATGCAAGCAGCGCGAGGAGCGTCGCTGAGTGCCCAGGACGGGCCCGCGACCAGACGGAGAGCCGCCAGCCGGCGCTATCTGTTCGTGTTCGCCGCGATCGCGCTGGGCGCCTACGTCCTCGACATCGTCACCAAGATCGTCGCCGTCGCCGAGCTCCAGGACCGTGACGTCTCGGTCATCGGGGACATCTTGGTGCTGCACCTGGTGCGCAACCCCGGTGCCGCGTTCAGCGTCGGCACGGAGTACACGATGGTGCTCAGCTGCATCGCGATCGTGGCGGTCTTCGTCATCCTGTGGCTCAGCCGGCGCATCGGCGAGATCTGGTGGGCGATCGGCATGGGCCTGCTGCTCGCAGGCGTCGCCGGCAACCTGACCGACCGGCTGCTGCGCGAGCCCGGCCCGCTGCGCGGGCATGTCATCGACTTCCTGCAGATCCCGAACTGGCCGGTCTTCAACGTGGCCGACATGTGCGTCGTGGGCGCTGCGGGTCTGATCATCGTGCAGTCCTTCCGGGGACTGCGCCTGGACGGTACGAGAATCGAGTCATGAACCACCACGACCACCGCACCCTGCTGGTGCCCGACAGCATGGCCGGCGAGCGCGTCGACGCCGCGATGGCGCGACTGTTCGGCGTCTCCCGCAGCCGGGCCGCCGACCTGGTCGCCGCTGGCCATGTCCGCCTCGACGGGGCCGAGGTCGCCAAGAGCGACCGGGTGCTGCCCGGCGCCGTCCTCGACGTCACCATCCCGACCATGGTCGACCCGCTCGAGATCGTCCCGGAGATCGTGGAGGGCATCAAGATCATCCACGACGACGACTCGATCGTGGTGATCGACAAGCCCGTCGGCGTCGCTGTGCATCCCTCTCCGGGTTGGAGCGGGCCGACGGTCGTCGGCCACCTCGCCGGAGCCGGCTTCCGGATCGCCACCAGCGGCGCCTCCGAGCGCCAGGGCATCGTGCAGCGCCTCGATGTCGGGACCTCCGGCGTCATGGTGATCTGCAAGTCCGAGCACGCCTACTCGCTGCTCAAGAACGCCTTCCGGCACCGCACGGTCTCCAAGACCTACCACGCGCTCGTGCAGGGTCACCCCGACCCGCTCCAGGGCACCGTGGACGCACCGATCGGTCGCCACCCGAAGGCCGACTACAAGTTCGCGGTGATGGCCGACGGACGGCCCAGCGTCACGCACTACCAGACGCTCGAGGCGCACCGGTTCGCCAGCCTGCTGGAGATCCACCTCGAGACCGGGCGCACCCACCAGATCCGCGTGCACATGGCGGCGCTCAAGCACCCCTGCGTGGCAGACCTGACCTACGGCGCCGACCCGGTGCTCGCCAAGCGGGTCGGGCTGGAGCGGCAGTGGCTGCACGCCGTACGCCTGGGGTTCGAGCACCCCGACAGCGGGGAGTTCGTGGAGTACGAGTCGTCCTACCCCGACGACCTCGCGCACGCCCTCGACGTCATCCGTGACGCCAGCTGACCTGCTCCTGAGGCCCGCCGGACCCGAGGACGCCGAGGCGATCGTCGCGGTGCACCTCGCGTCGCGCGGTGCGGCGGTGGCGGCCGGCACGATGCCTCCCGCCGCCCACTCGGAGGCCGAGGTGCGTACCTGGCTCACCGGACGGCTGGCCACCGACGAGACCTGGGTGGCGGAGGCCGACGGCGTGGTCGTCGGCTACCTGCGCCTGGTCGCGGACTGGATCGACGACCTGTACGTCGCGCCCTCCCACGCGCGCCAAGGGATCGGCAGCCTCCTGCTGGACCTGGCCAAGCAGCGCTGCCCCCACGGCCTCGGCCTGTGGGTCTTCGAGGTCAACACCCCCGCCCGGCGCTTCTACGCGCGCCACGGCCTGGTCGAGGTCGAGCACACCGACGGCTCGGACAACGAGGAGCGCGAGCCCGACCTGCGCATGGAGTGGTCGCCGGCCTGATGCCGCATGGGTCCCGTTCGGTCTCCCGTCCGTGGCCCGCACGCCACGTTGGAGCCTTCGGCAGCCTCGTCATGAAGACCGGGGCCATCGACGGACACAGGCACCTGCTCGCTGCGCGCACATCGAGGGCGTTACTAACGACCGCCACCAGTACGTGCGGGGAGAGACTGGCGGGCGTGAGCACACCTGACGCACTGCAACAGATTGAAGGCACATTCGGAGACCTCGACCTCTGGGATGCCCGAACCACGGCCGGGTTCGTTCCTGAACCGGGTAGTCCTCTCGCGCTTGACGATGAGGACTGGAAGCCGTGGCGGCTGTCGCAACTGGCATTCGGTGGGTTGGCGGCTTCGCACGACCACCTCGAAGCGATTCGGGTCCACATCGAAGCGCGACGGCTGTTCCCCTTGGCCACGGACACACTTCTGCGCGGGGCGCTGCTGGGGGCGGCGCAGGCTGTCTGGTTGCTCGCCCCTGAGGATCAAGCCACCCGGCTCGACTTCAGTCGGTGCGCCGCGGCTGAAATGCACAGGCGGCACCGTGAGTGGTTGTCCGACCTGAGGAAGATTCCGGCTGAGCCCCATGAAGGCACCGAAAAGGTGTACGCGCACGTGTTCAAGCGCGAGGGAGAACTGCAGGCAAAGCGCGAGGCCATCGGACAGGCGAGGAAGTTCGACAGCACCAACATCATCGAGCGGGCGGCTGCCGCCGCGTTTGGCCCGGCGACGGCGACCGAGGCGAGGACGGTGTGGCGTGCGCTCTCCGGGGCCGCGCATGGTCTCTCGTGGCCGATGCTCGGTCGGGTGGGCACGCAGCAGACCAGCGCCGTCGATGATGACGGCATGGCGGACTTTCGGTCGGGTGGGAGCCTCGACGCCAGCCTGAACGGGTACTTCCTCGCCTACCGGTTGTCTGTGAAGGGGTGGGAGCTGCTTGACCTGCGCGGCTCAGTCCCGGCTTAGTCCATGAGCGCCGGTGCGGCATCTGAGCCTCTGACCGGTTTCTTCCCGAGACTCCCGCGGTCCGTCGGCAGCGTGCCGGTCGGCCACAGCATCCGGTCGATGACGTCGCAGTGGTAGCCGACCAGCCTCTTGGTGATTGCCTGCGGGTTGACGAGGCGCCGGTCGCTGCACACGAAGCGCTCGCGCGGTTCGTCGGTGGAGAAGACGACGCGGGCACAAGACCAGCCGTTCGGTGGGAAGTCCAGGTCCTCGTGACCGAAGGGTCCGCCAACGCATAGCCAGGAGGACATGCCCCGAAAGTGCCTTCGCACACAGGTCTGGCCCCGCCAACTGGTGCTGGCGGGGGCCGGGGCGGTGGATCTACTCGTCCGGGGGATGGGCGGTGACGAGTCGGGTCTCGCCGCGGGCCTTGATCAGGTGCAGCCCGTGGGGTGATCGCCAGAGGTACGTCGCGGCGTCGGTGGCGTCGTATGTCCAAGCCGTGTGGGTCTTGGCGCGGTGGTGTCGGCGACAGAGCGGCGCCAGGTTGCAACTGCACGTCGGGCCGCCGTCGCCGTGGGCGGTGACGTGGTCGGTGTCGCAGCGGCGGGCCCGCCGCTCACACCACGGGAAGGCGCACACCGGCTGGGTGAGGCGGGTCTGCTCGGTGAGCTTGTCGGGGACGGCGTAGGCGTCGGTGTGGTGGTGGGCCTCGAGGTCGATGACCGGCTTGATGGTCACGTGGGCGTCGCCACGGCACCAGCCGCGGACCTGCTCGGTGGAGACGATGGAGCGGGTCTCCTCGACGTGGGCGATGCCGGCTTCGTCGCGGCTGATCGCGGCGGCGGACAGGTGGACGTGGATGACGACCTGGCGTGGCTTGACGACCGAGGCGGCGTCCCCGCCCGCCTCGGCGCGCAGGTCGAAGGTCAACTGTCGTCGAGCGAGCTCACCGGCCGCCATCGAGCGGCGCACGTCCAAGGACTCGGGGGACCCAAGTGCGGCCAGTTCCTCTGCGCCGTGGCGGATCGCGGTATCCAGGTCGAGGGCGTCGGCGAGGTCGAGGACACCCTCCACGTGAACGGTGCCGTCGTGGGTCGCTTCGCGAGCGTGGATGTCGAAGCGTCGGCCGTCGGCGGCCTCGCGGCGATCCTTCTCGGCGCCCTCGGGGTCGAACATCACCCGCGCTCGGTCGACGAGCCGCCCGATCGCTGCCCACCCGATCTTGTCGACGGTCGCGGCGAGCTGGCGGTCGACGAACTCGGCGCCGTCGAGGGGGAGGGTGGTGGTCAGCTGCGCGATCCGGCGGCCCTTCCAGGCGGGCACCTCGCCGGCGCGGATGCGCTTCCAGATCCGCGGCAGCCGGTGCGCCAGCTCGAGGGCATCGCCGACGAGGCCTCGGGCGGCGTCGGTGGACATGCCGAGCGCGGCGCCGAACTCCATGGGGGCGAACTCCGCGACAAGCGGAGTGCCCTCACCGGCCAGCGGGACCGCGAGCTCACCGAACACCAGTCCGGGCGTCGGCGTCGTGTCGGCGACCGTCTCCTCCGGGTGCATCGCCGCCCACACCAGGGCGGCCTCCAGGATCAGCACCTCGCCCCGCTGGACCACGGCCCGCTGCTCCTGCGCGAACGCCAGCACGGCGGCTGGGGTGTCGCAGTCGGGGAGCTCGTGGTCGGCCATGCCTCATTCTACTCGAACGCGCGTTCGACAGAAAGGACTGGAATGGTGATCGAAGGTAAAGACTCCCGGAGTGGCAGGCGTGCTCGCGCTCGGCACTGTCCTCGACCCGGGCCCAGCCGCCGTCGGTCGATGCCCGACGTGCATCTCACACCACGCCGAAGTGTCGGTGATGCCTGTCAGGCTGGAGGGCCACGGCACCGTAAGGTGGTGCCCTTCCCGAGGCGACCAGGAGTGGCGCGTCGTCGGTTGTCGTCCTTCAGAGCTCGATCCAGGGAGAGTGCCGCAGCATGAGCGCCGGCTCCGGTGATTCCTTCGTCCACCTGCACGTGCACACCGAGTACTCGATGCTCGATGGTGCCGCCCGTCTCGGGGCGCTCGCCGAGCGCACCGCGGAGCTGGGGATGCCGGCGATCGCCATGACCGACCACGGCAACGTGTTCGGCGCCTACGAGTTCTACCGCAAGTGCAAGGCGGCCGGCGTCAAGCCGATCATCGGCATCGAGGCCTACTTCGCGCCCAACGTCCCGCGCCAGGAGAAGAAGGGCGTCAGCTTCTACGGCGGCGGCCCCGACGACGTCTCGGCGCGCGGTGCCTACACGCACATGACGCTGCTCTCGGAGTCCACCAAGGGCATGCACAACCTGTTCAAGCTGACCACCGGTGCGTGGCGCGACGGCTACTTCAAGCAGCCGCGCATGGACCGCGCGCTGCTGGCCGAGCACAGCGAGGGCATCATCGGCACCACCGGTTGCCCGTCGGGCGAGATTCAGGTGCACCTGCGTCACGGCAACTACGACGCCGCCCGCCAGGTCGCCGGCGACTTCCAGGACATCCTCGGCAAGGAGAACTACTTCCTCGAGCTGATGGACCACGGCCTCGACATCGAGAACCGGGTCCGTGCCGACCTGCTGCGCCTGGGCCGCGACGTCGGCATCCCGATGATCGCGACCAACGACTCGCACTACGTCATGCGCGAGGACGCCAAGGCCCAGGAGCACCTGCTCTGCATCAACTCCGGCTCGACGATGGACATCCCTGCCGGTGACGGGCCGGGCCAGCGCTTCGCGTTCTCCGGCGACGGCTACTACATCAAGAGCCCGGCCGAGATGCGCGAGCTGTGGGTCGGCAAGTACGACCTGCGCGAGGCCTGCGACAACACCCTGCTGATCGCCGAGCGCTGTGAGGTCGAGTTCACCGAGGGCATCGGCACCTACATGCCGGAGTTCCCGGTGCCCGACGGCGAGACCGAGGACTCCTGGCTGGTCAAGGAGGTCCACACGGGCCTCGCGCGCCGCTACCCCGGCGGGGTCCCGGAGAAGTCGCGCCAGCAGGCCGACTTCGAGATCGGCGTCATCACCCAGATGGGCTTCTCGGGCTACTTCCTCGTCGTCGCCGACTTCATCAACTGGGCCAAGGAGAACGGCATCCGCGTCGGCCCCGGCCGTGGCTCCGGTGCCGGTTCGATGGTCGCCTACGCGATGCGGATCACCGACCTCGACCCGCTCGAGCACGGCCTGATCTTCGAGCGGTTCCTCAACCCCGACCGCGTCTCGATGCCCGACTTCGACATCGACTTCGACGAGCGCCGACGCGGCGAGGTGATCCGCTACGTCACTGACAAGTACGGCGACGACCGGGTGAGCTACATCATCACCTACGGCACCATCAAGGCGAAGCAGGCCGTCAAGGACTCCAGTCGCATCCTCGGCTACCCGTTCGCGATGGGCGACAAGATCACCAAGGCGATGCCTGCCGCGGTGATGGGCAAGGACGTCCCGCTCCAGGAGATCTTCGACCCCCAGCACAAGCGCTACTCCGAGGGCGGCGAGTTCCGCGCGCTCTATGACGCCGAGGCCGACGTACGCCGGGTCGTGGACACCGCCATCGGCATCGAGGGCCTGAAGCGCCAGTGGGGCGTGCACGCGGCCGGCGTGATCATGTCCAACACCCCGCTCGTCGAGGTGATCCCGCTCCTCAAGCGGCCCGCCGACGGCGCGATGATCACCCAGTTCGACTACCCCACCTGTGAGGGCCTCGGCCTGATCAAGATGGACTTCCTGGGCCTGCGCAACCTCACCGTGCTCGACGACGCGGTGAAGAACATCCTGGCCAACCGCGGCGAGGAGATCGTGCTCGAGGACCTCGAGCTGACCGACCCCAAGACCTACGAGCTGCTCCAGCGCGGCGACACCCTCGGCGTCTTCCAGCTCGACGGCGGCCCGATGCGCGCGCTGCTGCGCTCGATGCGACCCGACGCCTTCGAGGACATCTCCGCGGTGGGCGCGCTCTACCGTCCGGGCCCGATGGGCGCGGACTCGCACAACAAGTACGCCCGACGCAAGACCGGGCGCGAGCCGGTGGAGCCGATCCACCCCGAGCTCGCCGAGGCCCTCGAGGACATCCTGGGCGAGACCTACGGCCTGATCGTCTATCAGGAGCAGGTCATGGCGATCGCCCAGAAGCTCGCGGGCTACACGCTGGGTCAGGCCGACCTGCTGCGCCGCGCGATGGGCAAGAAGAAGAAGTCCGAGCTGGACAAGCAGTTCGAGCTGTTCTCCGCGGGCATGAAGGAGCGCGGCTTCTCGATGGCCGCGGTCCAGACGCTGTGGGACATCCTGCTCCCGTTCTCCGACTACGCCTTCAACAAGGCGCACTCCGCGGCGTACGGCCTGGTGTCGTACTGGACCGCCTACCTCAAGGCCAACTACCCGGCCGAGTACATGGCCGCCCTGCTGACCTCGGTGAAGGACGACAAGGACAAGTCGGCCATCTACCTCAACGAGTGCCGGCGGATGAAGATCCAGGTGCTCCCGCCCGACGTGAACCAGTCGGCCAACAACTTCACCCCGGTGGGCACCGACATCCGCTTCGGCCTCGGCGCGGTGCGCAACGTCGGCACCAACGTCGTCGACGGCATCGTGTCGGCGCGCGAGGAGAAGGGCCGCTACACCGACTTCAACGACTTCATGTCGAAGGTCCCCGTGCACGTGTGCAACAAGCGGGTGCTGGAGTCGCTGATCAAGGCCGGCGCCTTCGACGAGCTCAACCACAAGCGCCGCGCGCTGGTCGCCATCCACGAGAACGCCGTCGACCAGTACGTCGACATCAAGCGCAACGAGGCGATCGGGCAGGACTCGCTGTTCGGGGGCATGGACGAGGACGCCGGCGGCGGCTTCGGCATCACCGTGAACATCCCCGAGATCGACGAGTGGGACAAGACCACGCTGCTCGGCCACGAGCGCGACATGCTCGGCCTCTACGTCTCCGACCACCCGCTGCTCGGCCTCGAGCACGTCCTGGCCAACGGCTCGGACTGCAGCATCGGCCAGCTGATGCTCGACGAGGACCGGCCCGACGGCTCGCCGATCACGATCACCGGACTGGTCACCCAGGTCCAGCGCAAGATCACCAAGCGCGGTGACGCCTGGGCGATGATCACCCTGGAGGACCTCGACGGCGCCATCGAGGTGCTGCTGTTCCCCAGCTCCTACCAGCTCGCGGCGAGCTACCTGGTCGAGGACGCGATCCTGACCGTCAAGGGCCGGCTCTCGCGCAGCAAGGACCAGCCCGAGATCATGGGCCAGGAGGTCACGGCGCCGGACCTGTCCGACGGCCCGAGCGGGCCGGTGGTGATCAGCCTGCCGCAGACCCGGTGCACCCCGCCGGTCGTCGCGCAGCTCAAGGACGTGCTGGGCACCCACCGCGGCGTGACCGAGGTGCGGCTGCGACTGATGAACCGTGACAAGACCCTGGTGATGTCCCTGGAGCACCGGGTCACTCCGAGCTCCGCGCTGTTCGCCGATCTCAAGGCGCTCCTGGGGCCCGGATGCCTCACCAGCTGATCCGCTTCGTCGCCGTCGTCGTGTTCCTCGTGGGCACCGGCGTCGTCGCGGGCTGGGTGTGGGAGGCCGTCTGGGACGCACCGGTCGGCGGCGTCGAGGACGGGCGCTGGTTCCCGATCCCGGCCGAGACCGGGCTGCGCGCGCAGTTCAGCGGCACCGCGATCTACGTGTTCGTCGCTCTCGCGGCCGGCCTGATCGCCGGCACCCTGATCGCGCTGCTCACCCGAGGGGCCGAGCTGCTCACGCTGGCTGCGGTCGTCGTCGGGTCGGGGATCGGCAGCGTGGTGATGGCGCGCGTCGGTGCCGCGCTCGGGCCGGAGGACCCCTCCGGCCTCGCCAAGCGCGCCGAGGACGGTGACCTGCTGCTCGGCAACCTCGAGGTCACCGGCCTGAGTCCGTACGTCGCGCTGCCGTTCGGAGCCCTGCTCGCGCTGATGGTGGTCTTCTTCCTCACCGCCGGCCACGGGCGCTACGACGAGGAACGCGCCCGCCCGGGCGACGACACCGTCAGCGACGACCGATCGGGGCCGTCACCGCGTCCGTGACCGCGACCAGGTCGGCGGGGGAGAGGCCCAGGTCCAGTCCCCGTCGTCCCGCGGAGACGTAGACCACCGGGTGTGCCAGCGCGCTCTCGTCCACCACGGTCCGGTGGCGACGCCGCTGGCCGATCGGCGAGATGCCGCCGACGACGTACCCCGTGGCCCGCTCGGCCGCGGCCTTGTCGGCCATCGTGGCCCGCGAGCCCCCGAGCGCACGCGCCAGCGCCTTGAGGTCGAGCTGCCCGGAGACCGGGACCACCGCCACGGCCAGCTGGCCGTCGACGTCGGCCATCAGGGTCTTGAAGACCTGCGCCGGGTCCAGCCCCAGGGCGTCGGCGGCCTCCAGGCCGTAGGACTCCGCGCGCGGGTCGTGCTCGTAGGGGTGCAGCGTGAAGGAGACCCCCGCCCGGGTCAGGGCCGTCGTGGCCGGCGTCGCGCCGGCGCTCTTCCTCGCCACGCTTCGGATGGTGGCAGAGACGCGGTCAGTTCGGCGACCACCGCGTGCGCGCGACCTCGGTCGCCGGCAGCGAGGCGATCACGTTCATCGCCCGCAGCTCCTCACGCAGCAGGTCGGTCACCAGCACCAGCCGCTCGCCGGCGTCGGCGGCCTCGAGCAGCTCCTGGCGCGCCGACATCGGCAGCGGCGCGGCGGCGGCCAGCGTCCAGGAGAGGTACGTCGCGTCGCGCGGCAGCGGCCCGACCTGGGGGTCGAGCCCGAGGTCGGCCAGCATCGCGCGGTAGGCGGTGAAGGTGGCCCGGGCCTGCTCGAGGACCTCCTCGGACACCCCGTCGGTGGCCTCCGGCAGCTCGTGGACCTCCCCGACCGGGAAGTCGCCGGAGGTGTCGAGCCGGTCCAGGCCGAGCCGGTCCAGGGCGACGACGACGATGTCGTAGGAGCCGTCGGGGCGGGCCTCGATCTCGCTGACCCGGACCCGCACCCCGACCCGGAACAGCGACTGGGCGCCGTGGTCGCCGACCTCGTAGCCCTCGCGGATGCCCACGGTCCCGAAGACCCGGTCGACGGGGTCGTCGATCTCCAGCAGGTGGGCGACCAGCGCGCGGTAGCGGTCCTCGAAGACCCGGAGCGGGACGCTCACGCCCGGGAACAGGACCGCGTTGAGCGGGAACATCGGCAGCGTGGGTGTCACCTCCGGGACAGTAGCCGAGCCGACGTCCCAGCAGGCGTCGCGGGTTCGGCTCCACGGTGGCGGGGCTCGTAGAATCGGCACATGATTCGCCGGATCGACCTGCGGGGGGCCGCGAGCCCCGTCGACTATCGCGCCGCCGTGCCGCGCGCCGAGTTCGACGTCGAGGCCGCCACCCATGCCGTGCGCCCGATCCTCGAGGACGTCCGCACCCGCGGCGTCGAGGCGATCCGTGAGCTGTCCCAGCGCTTCGACGGCGTGGCCGTCGACGACCTGCGGGTCCCGGTCGCGGTGATGACCGAGGCCCTGGCCAACCTCGACCCCGCCGTGCGCGCCGCGCTGGAGGAGTCGGTACGCCGGCTCAGGGCCACCTGCTCCGCCGAGCTCGAGACCGACGTCGTGACCGACCTCGCGCCGGGCGCCCGGGTGACGCACCGGATGGTGCCGGTCAACCGGGTCGGCCTCTACGTGCCGGGCGGGCTGGCCCCGCTGGTCTCCAGCGTGCTGATGAACGCCGTCCCGGCCCAGGTCGCGGGCGTCGGCTCGATCGCGCTGGCGAGTCCGCCGCAGGCCGAGTTCGGCGGCCTGCCGCACCCCAACATCCTGGCCGCGTGCGCGCTGCTGGGCATCGAGGAGGTCTACGCCGTCGGTGGCGCCCAGGCGATCGCGATGTTCGCCTACGGCGTCGGCGAGTGCGCGAAGGTCGACCTCGTCACCGGCCCGGGCAACATCTACGTCGTCACCGCCAAGCGGCTGCTCAAGGGTGAGATCGGCATCGACTCCGAGGCCGGCCCCACCGAGATCGCCGTCCTCGCCGACGACACCGCCGTGGCCGCGCACGTCGCCGCCGACCTGATCAGCCAGGCCGAGCACGACCCGCTCGCCGCGTCCGTGCTGGTCACGCCCTCCGAGCGGCTCGCCGAGGAGGTGCTGGTCGAGCTGGACAAGCAGGTCGGCGCCACCAAGCACGTCGAGCGGATCCGCACCGCGCTCGGCGGCTCGCAGTCGGGCATCGTGCTCGTCGACGACCTCGAGCAGGGCCTGGCCGTCGTGGACGCCTACGGCGCCGAGCACCTGGAGATCCAGACCGAGGACGCGTCCGCCTGGGCGGCGCGGGTCACCAACGCCGGCGCCATCTTCGTCGGCCCCCACGCCCCGGTCTCCCTCGGCGACTACTGCGCCGGCTCCAACCACGTGCTGCCCACCGGCGGCTGCGCCTGCCACTCCTCGGGTCTCTCGGTGCGCGCCTTCACCAAGTCGGTGCACGTCATCGACTACTCGCGTGACGCGCTCGCCGAGGTCGCCGACCACGTGGTGACCCTCGCCGAGGCCGAGGACCTGCCCGGTCACGGCGCCGCGGTGCGCGTGCGCTTCGAGAGCTGAGGCGACCGTGACCCAGACGAACCCCACGGGGGAGAGGTCTGCCTGGCCGCCCCTGCGCGAGGAGCTGCGCGGCCTCGAGCCGTACGGCGCCCCGCAGCTCGACGTGCCGGTGCAGCTCAACACCAACGAGAACCCCTACGGCCCCTCGCCGGAGTGCATCGCCGACATCGCGACCGCGGTGGCGCAGGCGGCGGCCACGCTGAACCGCTACCCCGACCGTGAGTTCACCGAGCTGCGCACCGAGCTCGCGGCGTACCTCTCCCGGGACCTGTCCGGGACCGGGCCGGAGCGGATCACCCCCGACATGGTGTGGGCCGCCAACGGCTCCAACGAGGTCATGCTCCAGCTGCTCCAGGCCTTCGGCGGCCCGGGGCGAGCCGCGCTGAGCTTCGCCCCGACGTACTCGATGTATCCCGAGTACGCCCGCGACACCCACACCCACTGGGTGCAGGGCCGCCGCGAGGAGGACTTCTCCCTCGACCTGGACGCCGCGCGCGCCCTGATCGAGGCCGAGCGGCCCGGGGTCGTGCTGCTGCCCTCGCCGAACAACCCCACCGGCACCGCGCTGCCGCCCGAGGCGGTCAGCGTGCTGTGCGAGGCCGCGGCGTCCTACGAGCCGCAGGGCCTGGTCGTCGTCGACGAGGCGTACGGCGAGTTCCGTCGCGCCGGCACCCCCAGCGCCCTGGAGCTGCTCGGCACCCATCGCAACCTGGTGGTCAGCCGCACCATGAGCAAGGCGTTCGCGCTGGCCGGGGCCCGTCTGGGCTACCTGGCCGCGGACCCGGCGATCCTCGACGCGGTGCGGCTGGTCCGCCTGCCCTACCACCTCTCCGCGGTGACCCAGGCGGTCGCGCTCGCCGCGCTGCGCCACGCCCCCGAGCTGCTCGGCAAGGTCGACGACCTGCGTGCCGAGCGGGACGCCTGCGTGACCTGGCTGCGCGGGCAGGGCCTGAGCGTCGCCGACAGCGACGCCAACTTCGTGCTCTTCGGCACCTTCGCGGACCGCCACGCGGTCTGGCAGGGTCTGCTCGAGCACGGGGTGCTGGTGCGTGAGACCGGCCCGGTGGGCTGGCTCCGCGTCTCGATCGGCACCCCGGACGAGATGGCGGCGTTCCGGACGGCGCTCACCGAGGTCCTCGCCGCCGCGCCCGCACCCGATCCTCACGACCCGCACACCCTGGAGGCACCATGAGCAGGACCGCCCGCATCGAGCGGCAGACGAGCGAGTCGAAGGTCCTCGTCGAGGTGAACCTCGACGGCACCGGCAAGCACGACATCTCGACCGGCATCGGGTTCTACGACCACATGCTGACCGCGTTCGCGCGGCACTCGCTGGTCGACCTGATCGTGCAGTCCGAGGGTGACCACTGGATCGACGCCCACCACACGACCGAGGACACCGCGATCGCCCTGGGCCAGGCGCTGCGCCAGGCGCTGGGGGACAAGCGGGGGATCCGTCGCTTCGGCGACGCCACGGTGCCGCTCGACGAGGCGCTCGTGCAGGCGGTCGTCGACGTGTCGGGCCGCCCCTACTGCGTGCACACCGGTGAGCCCGAGGGCCAGCAGTACGTCCAGCTCGGTGGCAGCACCCCGGCGTACCTCGGCTCGCTGACCCAGCACGTCTTCGAGACCATCGCCTTCCACGGCCACCTCGCGCTGCACGTGCGGGTGCTCGCCGGCCGGGAGCCGCACCACATCGTGGAGACCCAGTTCAAGGCCTTCGCGCGCGCCTTCCGCGACGCCGTGGCGCTGGACCCCCGTGAGACGGGCGTCCCGAGCACCAAGGGTGCGCTCTGAGCGCCCGGAAGCGGGTCGTCGTCCTCGACTACGGCTCGGGCAACCTGCGCTCGGCCGTCCGTGCCGTCGAGCGGGCCGGCGCGGAGGTCACCCTCACCGCTGACCGCAAGCTCGCCCAGGACGCCGACGGCCTGCTGGTGCCCGGCGTGGGCGCGTTCGCCGCGTGCATGGAGGGGCTGCGCGCGGTGCGCGGACCCGAGCTGATCGGGCGCCGCCTCGCCGGCGGCCGGCCGGTGCTCGGCATCTGCGTGGGCATGCAGGTCCTGTTCGCCCGCGGCGTGGAGCACGGCGTCGAGACCGAGGGCTGCGACGAGTGGCCCGGCGTCGTCGAGCGGCTCCAGGCCCCCGTCGTACCCCACATGGGCTGGAACACCGTCGAGGTCCCCGAGGGCTCGCGGCTCTTCGCCGGCTTGGAGGACGAGCGGTTCTACTTCGTGCACTCCTACGCGGTGCGCGAGTGGACCCTGGAGACCAACGACCGCACCGAGGCGCCGCGGGTGACCTGGTCCGAGCACGGCGGCGACCGGTTCGTCGCGGCCGTCGAGAACGGTCCGCTCTCCGCCACCCAGTTCCACCCCGAGAAGTCCGGGGACGCCGGCGCCGCGCTGCTGCGCAACTGGGTGCAGTCGCTCTGAGCGACCGCCCCGGCCCCCGCCGGGCGCCCCGTCCCGACCGTCAAAAGCCCGAAGAAGGAACCATGAGCGACTACCTCCAGCTGCTGCCCGCCGTCGACATCACCGAGGGGCAGGCCGTCCAGCTCGCGCAGGGTGTCGCCGGCTCCGAGCGCGCGTACGGCGACCCGATCGCCGCCGCGCTGCGCTGGCAGGAGGCCGGGAGCGAGTGGCTGCACCTGGTGGACCTCGACGCCGCCTTCGGGCGCGGCAGCAACCGCGAGCTCCAGGCGCAGATCGTCGGCGCCCTCGACATCGACGTGGAGATGAGCGGCGGCATCCGCGACGACGAGTCGCTGGAGGCCGCGCTGGCCACCGGCTGCCGCCGGGTCAACATCGGCACCGCCGCGCTGGAGAAGCCCGAGTGGTGCGCCAAGATCATCGCCGAGCACGGCGACCGGATCGCGATCGGCCTCGACGTGCGCGGCACGACCCTCGCGGCGCGCGGCTGGACCAAGGACGGCGGCGACCTCTATGAGACCCTCGCCCGCCTGGACTCCGAGGGGTGCGCGCGCTACGTCGTCACCGACGTCAACAAGGACGGCATGCTGCAGGGCCCGAACCTGCAGCTGCTGCGCGACGTGTGCGCCGCCACCGACGCCCCGGTGATCGCCTCCGGTGGCGTCACCGAGCTCTCCGACATCGAGGCGCTCATGGAGCTGGTCCCGCTCGGCGTCGAGGGCGCGATCGCCGGCACCGCGCTCTACGAGGGCCGCTTCACCCTCGAGGAGGCGCTCGCGCTCACGCTCCCGGCCTCGCGGCGTACCCGATGAGCCTCGCGGTCCGGGTCATCCCGTGCCTCGACGTCGACGCCGGCCGGGTGGTCAAGGGCATCAACTTCCGCGAGCTGCGCGACGCCGGCGACCCGGTCGAGCTGGCCCGCACCTATGACGCGGAGGGCGCCGACGAGCTGACCTTCCTCGACATCTCCGCCTCCCACGAGGGACGCGCCACGACGATGGACATCGTCTCGCGCACCGCCGAGGAGGTCTTCATCCCGCTCACCGTCGGTGGCGGCGTCTCCTCGGTCGCCGACGTGGACCGGCTGCTGCGCGCCGGCGCCGACAAGGTCGCGGTCAACACCGCGGCGATCCGCCGTCCCGAGCTGGTCGCGGAGATCGCGGACCGCTTCGGCAACCAGGTGCTGGTGCTCTCCGTGGACGCCCGCCGTGCCGAGGGGATGGACTCGGGCTTCGAGGTCACGACCCACGGCGGTCGCACGTCCGCCGGCCTCGACGCGCTGGAGTGGGCGGCGCGCGCCGCCGAGCTCGGTGCGGGGGAGATCCTGCTCAACGCGATGGACGCCGACGGCACCGAGGACGGCTTCGACCTCGACCTGATCCGCGCCGTGCGTCGCGAGGTCTCGATCCCGGTCATCGCCTCCGGCGGCGCCGGCCGCGCCGAGCACTTCGCGCCGGCCATCGACGCCGGCGCCGACGCCGTGCTCGCCGCGACCGTCTTCCACTTCGGCAAGGTCCGGGTCCGCGAGGTCAAGGACGCGCTCAGCGCCGCCGGCCACCCGGTGCGCTGAGGAGGCCCGCTGCCCGCGCGGACGAACCGCGCGCCGTCAGTGGGTGTGCGAGGGCACGACCCGGCCCTCGCTGGCCTGGACGAGCACGAACCCCTGGCCGCTGAAGGCGAGCTGGAAGGCCTCCCCGGATCCTCGACCGATGAGCGCGCCGGCTCCCGCGGTACGCCGGACCGACGTGCTCAGCGAGGCCGACCACGCGACCGCCGACTGGATGTCGGCGTACGTCGGCGCGTCGACGTTCAGCACGACCGGCGTGCCGTGGGCGGTGACCGCGACGGTCCCGGTGCCGGTGAACGTGGTGTTGAAGACGCCGCCGGCCATCACCGACGCGCCCTCCACCCGCTTGATGTCCCACGTGAGCGCCGAGTCGAAGGCGAGGACGTTGCTGCCGTTGACCGTGAGGGAGTCGCCCTCGAGCTGCACGAGGTGGATCTCCATCGCGTCGTCGGCGAGGAAGACGTCACCGCGCCCGGACACCCTCATCAGCGGCATGCCCTCGCCGGTGAGGGTCTTCTTCAGGAATCGCCCCATGCCGCCCGCTCCCTGGTAGGCGAAGTCGACCTCGCCCTGGTAGGCGACCATCGCGCCCTGGCGCGCCATGACGTCCCCGTCCAGGGTCACCCGGAGCATCTTGGAGTTCTGCAACGCGAAGCGGTCATGGGTCGTCGACTCGAGGTTGGTGCCGAACAGGTCGCTGCGCATGGGTCTCCTCCGGGGACGTGGACGTGGCTCGCAGGCTACGGCCCCGGGGTGCGCGGGGACGAAGGACACCCCCGTCAGTGGTCGGGCTCGCTCAGACGACGACGAGCTTGCTTCCGTCCGCCGCGTGGTCGGCCATCGCCACGCGCTGGATCGCGGGGTCGTCGTAGGTGTTCCAGTAGTAGGTCCTGGTCCGTGCCGAGTAGAGCCCGGTGTAGATGGTCTTCTCGAACGCGCCGTCGCCCATGGCTGCGCTGCCGTCGACCATCGCGACCTGCTGGAGCGTGTGGAACGCCCTGCTGACGTTCTCCTCCTCGGTCGACTTCTCCGGGTAGTGCGCGTTGACGTAGGCCGCGCGCACGAACCGGGACGGGGAGTAGTAGTCCCCGGGGATCCCTCGCATGTGCGACCCCGAGCCGAACGGGGCCAGGTGCGCACGCCCGAGCACGAGCTCCTCGGGGAAGTCGGGGGAGGCGTTGAGGTAGTTGCGCAGGTTCTCGTGGTGCCAGGAGAAGCCCGGCTGGTTGGCGAGGACGTCGACGTCGTCGTCGAAGACCTGCAGCCCCTCGCTGGTGTGCTCGACCACGATGGCGCGCGTCGCGTCGCCGATGATCCAGTGCAGCAGCGAGCTCGGGTACTTGTCGTTGATGGGCCGGTCGACGATGACGACGTCGGCGAGCGCGGCCTCGACCTCATCGACGCTGGCGAACTGGGAGGCCACCCAGAGCGGGAACTCGAACGCGGCGACGTTCGTGGCACCCTCGACCGGCTCCGGGGCGTAGTGCGCGTAGCCGGGGAAGTTGAGGCCCGCCACGGCCAGGCCGGCGTCGTTGCCGCAGTCGAAGTACAGCGGCGTGTCCTCCTCCACGATCCCCATGCCGATCACGGCGTGCTGGATGCGTGGCACCGCGCCGAACGGTGAGCTCGTCTCGAACCCGGTGGGTGTCAGCACCACCCGCTCGCCGTAGCCGAACGTCCAGTCGAGGTTGCGTGCGAGATAGAGATTGCTGCTTGCGTCGGAGAATCTGATGCTGGTGCACATGTCTTGCCCCTGCCCGCGGGCAGAGCCGCGACGGTCTCTCGTGAGCGTCGCTGCCGGCCTCGCTCGTCCGGTGCGCCGTGGCCCGATCGGGCCCGGTGGTTGCTGCCTCTGCACCGTACCCCCGGGGGAGGCGTCCGGGAATGGCCTCGAGCCCACGGCGAATCCCGTACGGCGGCACCGAGCGGTCACGACCCGTGGCCGGGGAGACCCATGACCTCACGGCCCCCGGGTACCGGGCAAGGATGATGACGACGACCCCTCCTGCCCCCGAACCCGACGTCGTGCCCTCCAGCCCCGAGCCCGACGTCGTACCGACCCCGGTGCCTGCGCCGGAGCCCGGCGAGGACCCGGGCGTGCCCCCGGCACCCGGCCCGGACACCGAGCCGGCCCCGGTCTGACCCGAGCGACGACCCGCGCCGCGCTCACTCGACCCCGAGCACGCAGCCGGGGTTGAGGATGCCGCGCGGGTCGAGCGCGTCCTTCACGGCGCGCGACATCGCCAGCGTGCCCGGGTCCAGCTCGCGGTGCAGCCAGTCGCGCTTGAGCCGCCCGACGCCGTGCTCGCCGGTGATCGTCCCGCCGAGCTCGAGCGTCGCCTCGGTGATCGCGTCGAAGGCCCGGCGGGTGGCGAAGGCTCCCTCCGGGGAGCCGTCGTGGACCAGCGTCGGGTGCATGTTGCCGTCACCGGCATGCCCGAAGACCCCGATCGTGACCCGCTCCCGGGCGGCGACCTGCTCGATGCGGCGCACCAGCTCGACCACCCGCGAACGCGGCACGCAGACGTCGTCCAGCAGCCAGCTGCCGAGCCGCTCCAGTGCCGGCAGGGCCTGGCGGCGGGCCTCCAGCAGTGCCTCGGACTCGGCGTCGTCCTCGGCCACCGCGACGTCGAGGGCGCCGTGCGCGGTGCACGTGCGCCCGGCGGCGGCCACGGTCGCTGCGGCGGCCGGGTCGTCGGCCTGGAGCAGCAGCATCGCCGCGGGGTCGCCGAGGCCCATGCCGGTGAGCTCGTCGACGGCGCGCAGCGTCGTGCGGTCCATCAGCTCCAGCATCGACAGCGGCGTCGCCGAGGCCGTGAGCGCGTGCACCGCCGCTCCGGCCGCCTCGAGCGAGGCGAACGTCGCCACCACCGTGCGGGCCGGCGCGGGCGCTGCGAGCAGCCGCACGGTGATCTCGGTGATCACCCCGAGCGTGCCCTCCGAGCCGACCAGCAAGCGGGTGAGGTCGTAGCCGGCCACGCCCTTCGCGGTACGCCGCCCCGGCCGGGCGACGGTCCCGTCGGCCAGCACGACCTCCACGCCGAGCACGAAGTCGCCCGTCACGCCATACTTCAGGCAGCACATGCCGCCGGCGTTGGTGGCGACGTTGCCGCCGATGGTCGAGAAGGCCACGCTGCCCGGGTCGGGCGGGTAGAACAGCCCGGCGGCGCGGGCCGCGGCGCGCAGGTCGGCGGTGACCACGCCCGGCTGCACCACCGCCACCCGCTCGACCGGGTCGAGCTCGAGGACCCGGTCCATCCGCGCGGTGCTGAGCACCACGCTGCCGGCCGGCGCCTGCGCCCCACCGCTGAGACCGCTGCCGGCGCCGCGGGGAACCACCGGCACCCGGTGCTCGTGGGCCAGTGCGAGCGCGGCGGCGACGTCGGAGGTGGTGCGGGGGCGCAGCAGGCCCGCCGGGCCGCCGACACCGCCTCCCTCGGAGGCGTCGCCGGCGTGCGCCGCGACGACGTCCGGGTCCTCGACGTACAGGTCCGGGCCGAGGACGGCGAACGGCGACCCGCCGCTCACCGGCCCACCGCGGCGTCGGGCGTCACTTGACGGCGAGCTCGCCGAGCTCGGACCAGCCGGTGCCGGGGACCTCGGTGCTGACGATGCGCGGCGTCTCGACCAGGTACGGCGGCAGCTCGCGCTGGGCGGCCTTGAAGTGCTCCGAGGAGACGTGCACGCCGCCGGCCTCGCCGTCCGCGAACGCCTCGGTGAGGACGTACTCGTTCGGGTCGTCCAGGCTGCGCGACCAGTCGAACCACAGACAGCCGTCCTCGGCGCGGGTGGCCTCGGTGAAGGACCGGGAGATCTCCGGCCAGTTCTCGGCGTGCTCGGGCTTGATGCGGAACTTCGCGGTGATGAAGATCAAGGCTGCTCCTCGGCAGGGCTGACGGGTGGGGATCGACCTTAACCAGCACGCGACGTGGACGGTCACCGGCCACCGGCGCCGCCGGGGTCGTCGGGGCGCCGGAATACGGTGGTGAGGACCCGGGTTGCCCCGAGGCGCAGGCAGCGGTCCCACGGACAGGAGCAGGGTGAGCAAGGAGCACGGCACGCGACGCGGCACGACCTGGGCGGGGTTCCGCGTGCTGGGGGTGGCGATCCGCCGCGAACCCTTCGTCTTCACGCTCTCCACATTGGGCAGCGTGCTCTTCGGTGCGCTCACGGTCGCCGACGCCTGGGTGCTCGGCTGGGCCACCGACCACGCGGTGCTGCCGGCATTCGAGACCGGCGAGATCGGCCCCGGCGTCCTGGTCGCGGTCGTCGCGCTGTTCCTCGGGGTCGCCCTGCTGCGCGCCGTCGGCATCGTCGCGCGCCGCCTGGGCGCCGGCATCATGCAGTACCGCATGCAGGCGCACACCCGCCGCGCCGTCACCCGCCAGTACCTCGCCCTGCCGATGGAGTGGCACCAGCGCCACCCGACCGGCCAGCTGCTCTCCAACGCCAACTCCGACGTCGAGGCCGCCTGGGCGCCCATCGCGCCGCTGCCGATGGCGGTCGGCACGCTGGCGATGATGGTGATCGCGGTCGCCCAGATGCTCTTCGCCGACCTGGTGCTGGCCCTCGTGGGCCTGCTGGTCTTCCCGGCCGTCGTGCTCGCCAACCTCGTCTACCAGCGCCTCGCCTCCCCGCTGATGACCCGCGCCCAGCAGCTGCGCGCCGAGCTCAGCGAGATCGCCCACGAGTCCTTCGACGGTGCCCTGGTGGTCAAGACGCTGGGCCGCGAGAGCGAGGAGACCACCCGGTTCGCGGCGGTCGCGGAGGAGCTGCGCGAGGTCAACACGCGCGCGGGCCGGATCCGCGCGGCGTTCGACCCGACCCTCGCGGCGCTGCCCAACCTCGGCGTCCTCGTCGTGCTCGCCCTCGGCGTCGCGCGCGTGGTGAGCGGCGCGAGCGACCCCGGCGCCGTGGTCACGGTGGCCTACCTGCTGACCATCGTGTCCTTCCCGATCCGCTCGATCGGCTGGCTGCTCGGGGAGTTCCCGCGCAGCGTGGTCGGCTTCGAGCGGGTGAGCTCGGTGCTCGCCGCCACCGGCAGCATGGAGTACGGCGACCAGCGGCTCGCCGCCGACGGCGGGGCCCGCCTCGACCTCGAGGGCGTGGGCTTCTCCTACGACCCCGCCCAGCCGCTGCTGCGCGAGGTGACGCTGCGGGTGGAGCCGGGGCGCACCGTCGCGCTGGTCGGCGCCACCGCGTCGGGCAAGAGCACGCTGACGACCCTGGTCGCCCGGCTCATCGACCCCGACACCGGCCGGATCCTCATCGACGGCACCGACGTGCGCGACCTGGACCGCGGCGAGCTCGCGCGCTCGGTCGCGGTGGTGCCGCAGAGCGCGTTCCTCTTCGACGACACCGTGCGCGGCAACGTCACCCTCGGGCTGGAGGTCTCCGACGAGGAGGTGTGGGCGGCGCTGCGCGCGGCCCAGGCCGACGGCTTCGTCGCCGCGCTGCCGCACGGCCTCGACACCCAGCTGGGCGAGCGCGGCGCGTCGCTCTCCGGCGGCCAGCGCCAGCGCATCTCGCTGGCGCGTGCCCTGGTACGCCGGCCGCGGCTGCTGGTGCTCGACGACGCCACCTCCGCGGTCGACCCGGAGGTCGAGGCCCGCATCCTCGCCGCGCTGCGCCGCGAGAGCGGCGGGGCCAGCCTGCTGGTGGTCGCCTACCGCAAGGCGACGATCGCGCTGGCCGACGAGGTCGTCCATCTGTCCGGCGGTCGCATCGTCGACCGCGGCACCCACACCGAGCTGCTGGCCCGCAGCGCCGCCTACGCCGAGCTGGTCAACGCCTACGAGGCCGACCCCGAGGCCCAGCCCGCGGGGGAGCGGTCATGAGCGAGACGCGCAACATCAGCGGCACCACGATGAACACCGGCGAGGACATCGGCGCGTTCGAGACCGTGCGCCGCGGCATCCGCTACTCCCCGCAGCTGCTCGAGGGCATCCGCGGCACGCTCGCCCTCGCCGTGGTCGCCTCGGTCGGTCAGGTGGTCGTGCCGATCGCGGTGCAGCAGACCATCGACCGGGGCCTCAACGGCCCCGACGGGCCCGACACCTCCTTCGTCGTGCTGATGGCCCTCGCCGCCGCGCTGGCGCTCGTGGTGACCAGCGTGGCGTCGTACGCCATGACCTCGCGGCTCTTCCGCACCTCCGAGCGCGGCCTGGCCGTGCTGCGCACCCGCGCCTTCCGCCACGTCCACGACCTGCCGATGCTCACCCAGAGCACCGAGAGCCGCGGCGCCCTGGTCTCGCGGGTGACCAGCGACGTCGACCAGGTCAGCCAGTTCCTCACCTACGGTGGTCTGCTGCTGGTCGTCAGCGTCGGGCAGGTGGTCCTGGCCACGGTCGTGATGCTGGTCTACAGCTGGCAGCTCGCGCTGGTCGTGTGGATCTGCTTCGCCCCGCTGTTCCTCAGCCTGCGCTACTTCCAGCGCAAGCTCTCCGACGCCTACGGCACCGTGCGCCGCCAGGTCGGCATCACGCTCTCCGCGATCGCCGAGCCGGTCGTCGGCGCCGCCGTCGTGCGCTCGTACGCCGTGGAGGGGCGCACCCAGCGCCGCATCGACGAGGCGATCGCCGCGCACCAGGCGGCGAGCACCCGCGCCCAGGGCATCACCGCGTTCTCGTTCTCCCTCGGCGGCATCTCCGCGGGCCTGGCCAACGCCGGGGTGCTGGTGATCGGCATCCTGCTCGGCTTCGCCGACGACATCACCGCGGGCGAGGTGCTCGCCTTCGCCTTCCTGGTCACCTTGTTCGTCGGGCCCGTGCAGACCGGCACCCAGATCATCACCGACGCCCAGAACGCGATCGCGGGCTGGCGCCGCGTGGTCGGCATCCTGGACACCCCGGCCGACCTCGTGGACCCAGGCCCGGACGGCCACACCCTGCCCGCGGGCCCGATCGACGTGCGCTTCGACCACGTCACCTTCGCCTATCCCGGCGGTCCGCCGGTGCTGCGCGACATCGACCTCGCGATCGCCGCCGGCACCCGGGTCGCGATCGTGGGGGAGACCGGCTCGGGCAAGTCCACGTTCGCCAAGCTCCTCACCCGCCTGATGGACCCCTCCGAGGGCGCGGTGCTGCTCGACGGCGTCGACGTGCGCACGATCGCCGGCTCCTCGCTGCGGCGCGGCGTGGTGCTCGTGCCCCAGGAGGGCTTCCTCTTCGACGACACCCTGGCCGCCAACGTCCGCTACGGGCGCCTCGAGGCGACCGAGGAGGAGATCCGGGCCAGTGCCGCCGAGCTCGGGCTCACCGACTGGCTCGACGCCCTCCCGCAAGGCCTGCAGACCCGGGTCGGGCAGCGTGGCGAGTCCATCTCGGCCGGCGAGCGCCAGCTCGTGGCGCTGCTGCGCGCCCACCTCGCCGACCCCGACCTGCTCGTGCTCGACGAGGCCACCAGCGCGGTGGACCCGGCCCTGGAGATGCGCATCGGGCGGGCGTTGGAGCGGCTGATGTCGGGTCGCACCTCGGTGACGATCGCCCACCGACTCTCGACCGCGGAGAGCGCCGACGAGGTGATCGTGGTCGACAAGGGCCGGGTCGTGCAGCGCGGGCCGCACGCCGTCCTGGCCGCCGAGCCCGGCTCGGTGTACGCCGGCCTGCACGCCTCGTGGGTGGCCCAGCACGGCGTGGGATGACGGTGGGATGATGGGGACATGCCCCTCGACCCCGCCGTCGCCGCCCGTCTCAAGCGCTCTCCCGACGGGCTGGTCCCCGCAGTCGTCCAGCAGTACGACACCGGTGCGGTGCTCATGCTCGGCTGGATGGACGACGAGGCGCTCGCCCGCACGCTGAGCACCGGCCGGGCGACGTACTGGTCGCGCTCGCGCCAGGAGTACTGGGTCAAGGGCGACACCTCCGGGCATGTGCAGCACGTCAAGGAGGTCCGCCTCGACTGCGACGGCGACACCCTGCTGCTCCAGGTCGACCAGGTCGGCGCCGCGTGCCACACCGGCGACGCCACCTGCTTCGACGCCGACCTGCTGCTGGGGACGCCGTGAGCGACGCCCGCCCCCGCGCGCGTCGTAGTTTCGGGCCGGTCGTCCTGGCCGGGCTGGCCGGCGCCGGCCTCGCCGCGTTCGCCGGTACCAAGCCGTGGGCCCGTATCGACGAGGGCTCGACCGGGGCGGCGTTCGCCCCGATGTCCGACAGCGCGGGGGAGTCGCCGCTCGCGGCGTCGCTCGCCCTGGTCGTGCTCGCCTGCTGGGGGGTCGTGCTCGTGACCCGGGGCATCGTGCGCCGCGCCGTGCTGGCGCTGTCGGTGCTCGCCGCCGCGGCCACCGTCGTGACCGTCGCGGTCGGCTGGAGCCAGACCGCGGCTCCGCTGCGCGACGCCCTCGACGCGGTCGGCCTCGGCGGCTCGGTCTCCCACACGTGGTGGTGGGCCGCCGCCCTCGCGGGCGCCCTCGTGGCACTGGCGGCGGGCGTGGCCGGCGTACGCCTCGCGTCGGCGTGGCCGGAGATGGGCCGGCGTTACGACGCCCCCACCGGCGGGCCGGTCGCGGACGCCGCCAGGCCGGCGGAGGAGCAGAGCAACCTCGACCTGTGGAAGGCCATGGACGAGGGGCACGACCCGACCGCGTGAGGCCCGGGCGGGGTCAATACACTGAGCCCGCACCACCGAAGACCACCGAGCGCGAGCACCGAGGAGCATGCATGTCCGCCAGCCACGGCAACACCCCCGCAGCCTGGACGGGCGTCACCGTCGCCATGGCCGGCATCCTGATCGGCTGCGTCGGCCTGCTCTTCGACCCGGTCAAGATGCCGGTGTTCTGGATCGGCCTCGTCGTCACGTTCCTCGGCCTGGTCGTCTTCATCGTCATGGACAAGATGGGCCTGCACGAGGACTGAGCGAGCGGCCACCGCGCGGCGCATGACGCCGCCGGTGGCCACCGAGACGACCGGGAGGTCGCGTGAGCGTCGTCGAACCGGCTTCGCCGGGGAGCGCCACGACCTCCCGCGCCGCCCGGATGCGGACGCCGGTGCTCACCATCGCCGCGCTCGCGGCGGCCACGGCGGCCCTGCACCTGCGTGACCCGCACGTCTCCGGCAGCTGGGGCTTCTGCCCCACCGCGGCGCTGGGCTTCGCCTGCCCCGGGTGCGGCGGCCTGCGCGCCGTCAACGACCTGACCCACCTCGACGTGGCCGCGGCCGCCTCGAGCAACCTGGCCTTCGTCGTGGCGCTGCCGTTCCTGCTCGCCGGGCTCGGCTGGTGGACGCTGCGTCGCTGGCGCGGCGCCCCCGCCCCGGGCCTGCCGGGGCCCCGGCTGCGGGCGGCCGGCTACTCGGCGGCGGTGCTGCTGGCCGTCTTCACGGTGCTGCGCAACCTCCCGGCCGGCAGCTGGCTCGCCCCCTGACGGGGCGAGCCCTGGGACCGGCCAGCCGGATCCCAGGGCTCGGAGCCTCAGGCGCCGACGTTGAAGTTGCCGGTGGCGATCAGGCCGATGTTGAGCACGAGGCCGACCACGAAGAGCACGGTGCCGACGATGCCGCAGATGTAGCCGGTGTTGACCGTGCCGCGGTTGGAGAACGCACCCGGAGGCTGGGCGTCGATCTCGCGCAGCGCGTTCTTGCCCATCACGATGGCGGGGATGCCGGTGAAGATGCCGCAGCACACGATGCTGAGGATGCCGAGGACGAGAATGGTGGTGCCGCGCGGGTGCTCGGTGGGCATGCCTCCGTAGCCGTACTCCGGGGCTCCGTAGGAGGGCGGCGGCGGCTCGTTGTAGCTCACGGGGTTCGTTCTCCTCTGCAGTGGCCGGGACGCTCCCGGCCGACTCCGGTGAACGTACCGCCTCTCGGGCCGATCAAACCTCGTTGCGAATCGGGTGAGAGGATCGCACGGTGCGAAACCATGACCGCGTTGGAGGCTCCGTGACGGTGCTCGAGCAGATCATCGCCGGCGTGCGCGAGGACCTCGCCGCGCGCGAGGCGGCCCGTCCGCTCGCCGACGTCCGGGCCGCGCTGAGCGACGTCGACGCGCCCCTGGACCCGATGCCTCGCCTGCGTGCCGCGGAGAGCTCGGTCATCGCCGAGGTCAAGCGCAGCAGCCCCAGCAAGGGCCACCTCGCGGAGATCGCCGACCCCGCCTCGCTGGCCCGCGAGTACGCCGCCGGCGGGGCCGCCGCGATCAGCGTGCTGACCGAGCAGCGCCGCTTCTCCGGCAGCCTGGCCGATCTGGTCGCGGTGCGCGCCGCGGTCGACGTACCGGTGCTGCGCAAGGACTTCATCGTCACCAGCTACCAGCTCGTCGAGGCCCGCGCCGCGGGCGCCGACCTCGCGCTGCTGATCGTCGGCGCGCTCGACGACGACACCCTGCGCCGCCTCCACGACGAGGCCCGCGAGCTGGGGCTCACCCCGCTGGTGGAGGTCCACGACGAGGCCGAGACCGAGCGCGCGGTCGCCCTGGGTGCCGAGCTCGTCGGCGTCAACAACCGCAACCTCAAGACCCTCGAGGTCGACAACGCGACCTTCACCCGGCTCGCGCCGCTGATTCCCGACGACCGGGTCAAGGTCGCCGAGTCCGGGGTCTTCGGCGTCGCCGACGTGCAGCAGTTCGTCGACGCCGGCGCTCGCGCCGTCCTGGTGGGCGAGGCGCTCGTCAAGGACGGCGACCCGCGCGCGGCCGTCGCCGCCATGACCGGCCTGCGGGCCGGCGACCACATCACTGCCCCGGGAGGCAACCGGTGACCACCCACCCCGAGCACACCACGTCCTTCGACGCCGACGCGCGCGGCTGGTTCGGCGGCCCGGAGACCGGCTGGGGCGGACGGTTCATGCCCGAGGCGCTCATCGCCGCCCTCGACGAGCTCACCGTGGCCTGGCACGAGGCGATGGCCGACCCGTCGTTCGTCGAGGAGTTCGACACGATCCTGCGCGAGTACGGCGGCCTGCCCAGCCCGCTCTATTACGCCGAGCGGCTCTCCGAGAAGGTCGGCTGCCGGATCCTGCTCAAGCGCGAGGACCTCAACCACACCGGCGCCCACAAGATCCGCAACGTGCTCGGCCAGGCGCTGCTGACCAAGCGGATGGGCAAGACCCGGGTCATCGCCGAGACCGGTGCCGGCCAGCACGGGGTCGCCAGCGCGACCGCCGCGGCGTACTTCGGGCTCGACTGCACCGTCTACATGGGCGCGGTCGACACCCGTCGCCAAGCGCTCAACGTGGCCCGCATGCACCTGCTCGGCGCCAAGGTGGTCCCGGTCGAGGCCGGCTCCGCCACGCTCAAGGACGCCATCAACGAGGCGCTGCGCGACTGGGTCAGCAGTGTCGACCACACGGCGTACCTCTTCGGCACCGCCGCAGGCCCGCACCCGTTCCCCAGCATGGTCCGCGACTTCACCCGCGGCATCGGCGACGAGGCCCGCGCCCAGTGCCTCGAGCGGTACGGCGTGCTGCCGGACGCGATCGCGGCCTGCGTCGGCGGCGGCTCCAACGCCATCGGCCTGTTCGCGGCGTTCCTCGACGACCCCGAGGTCGCGATCTACGGCTTCGAGGCGGCCGGCGACGGCGTGGACACCCCGCGCCACGCCGCCACCCTGCACTCCGGCGCCCGGGGCGTGCTGCACGGCGCGCGCACCTTCGTGCTCCAGGACGACGACGGCCAGACCATCGAGTCCCACTCGATCTCCGCCGGCCTGGACTACCCCGGCGTCGGCCCTCAGCACGCCCACCTGTCCGCGACCGGGCGCGCGACGTACCTGCCGGTGACCGACGCCGAGGCGATGGACGCGCTGCAGCTGCTCAGCCGCACCGAGGGCATCATCCCGGCCATCGAGTCCTCCCACGCGATCGCCGGCGCGCTGCGCGTGGCCGCCGAGCTGGCCGAGGAGAAGGGCCCCGACGCGACCATGCTGATCAACCTCAGCGGCCGCGGCGACAAGGACATGGGCACCGTCGTCGAGTGGTTCGGACTCGGCGACCCCGACGAGGTCACGGAGGACCCGGCCAAGTGAGCACCCGTCCCGTCTTCGACAAGGCCCGCGGCGAGGGCCGCGCGGCCCTGGTGGGCTACCTGCCCGCCGGCTTCCCCGACGTGCCCGGCGGCATCGACGCCATCAAGGTGATGGTCGACTCCGGTTGCGACGTCATCGAGATCGGCCTGCCCTACACCGACCCGGTGATGGACGGCCCCACCATCCAGGCCGCCGCGCTCCAGGCGCTGGACAACGGCTGCCGCACCGCCGACGTGCTGCGCACCGTCGAGGCGGTCGCCGCCACCGGCACCCCGACGCTGGTGATGACCTACTGGAACCCCGTCGAGGCGTACGGCGTCGAGCGGTTCGCCACCGACCTCGCCGCCGCCGGGGGAGCGGGGCTGATCACCCCCGACCTGACCCCCGACTTCGCGCCGGAGTGGATCGCCGCCGCCGACGCCCACGACCTCGACAAGGTCTTCCTGGTCGCGCCGTCCTCCACCGAGGACCGGGTCGCGATGACCACCGCCGCCTGCCGCGGGTTCGTCTACGCCACCGCCGTGATGGGGGTGACCGGCGCCCGCAGCACCACCAGCGACCTCGCCGGGCCGCTGGTCGCCCGCACCAAGGCGGCCATCGAGGCCCAGGGCACCGGCCTGCCGGTCGGCGTCGGTCTCGGCGTCAGCACCGGCGACCAGGCCGCCGAGGTCGGTTCCTACGCCGACGGCGTCATCGTCGGCTCGGCGTTCGTGCGCGCCCTGCTCGACCACCCCGACGACCGCGCGGCCGGCCTGCGGGCCCTGGGCGCGCTGGTCGAGGAGCTCGCGGAGGGAGTACGCCGGCGTGCGTAGGTCCCTGCGGGCGCTGGGGCGCTCCGCGGCCGCGGCAGCCGCCGCGCTCCTGGTGCTGAGCTCCTGCGGCAGCGAGGCCACCCCGGCGGGCGAGCCGAGCGGCACCGCCGTGGAGCCGCCGTTCGACGTTGCCGCGACCACGCTGCGCGACACCGAGGGCGAGCCGTTCGCGCTCGCCGAGGACACCACGGACCCGCTCACGCTGGTCTTCTTCGGCTACACCCGCTGCCCGGACGTCTGTCCCGCGGTGATGTCCACGATCACCTCCGCGCTGACCCGCCTGGATGAGGAGACCCGCGAGCAGGTGCAGGTGGTCTTCGTGACCACCGACCCCTCCCGCGACGACGCGGCCACCCTGCGCCGCTACCTCGACCGCTTCGACGAGGACTTCGTCGGCGTCACCGGCGAGCTCGCGGAGATCGGCGAGCTCGCCGAGTCCGTCGGCGTCTTCGTCGCCGGTGCCGAGGAGCTCGCCTCCGGCGGCTACGACCTCGGCAGCCACGGCGCGCAGGTGATCGCGGTGGACCAGGACGGCCAGGCTCCGATGTACTGGGGCCAGGACACCTCGTCGGCGGAGTACGCCCACGACATCGAGCTGCTGGTGGGAGACCTGTGATCGAGCACCTGGCGAGCCTCGCCCCGAGCGTGAGCGCCCCTGCCCTGTCCGTGCTGGCCATCCCGAGCCCCGACAACGGGGTGTGGCACCTCGGCCCGGTGCCGATCCGCGGCTACGCGCTGGCCATCATCCTCGGCATCGTCGCCGCCATCTGGATCGGCGAGCGCCGCTGGGTCGCCCGCGGCGGTCGCCCCGGCGAGGTCCAGGACCTCGCGATCTGGGCGGTGCCGTTCGGTCTCGTCGGCGCCCGGCTCTACCACGTGGCCACCGACCACAGCCTGTACTTCGGGTCGGGGGAGAACCCCTGGTCCGCGCTCTACGTGTGGCAGGGCGGGCTCGGCGTCTGGGGCGGCATCGCGGGCGGCATCCTCGGCCTCGCGATCGGCGCCCGGACGATGGGCATCCGGCTGCTGCCGCTGCTCGACGCCCTCGCCCCCGGGGTCCTGGTCGCGCAGGCGATCGGGCGCTGGGGCAACTGGTTCAACCAGGAGCTGTTCGGCAAGCCCACCGACCTGCCCTGGGCGCTCTCGGTCAGCGACACCACCGCGGTCAACGCCGGCTACCCGCCCGGCACGACGTTCCACCCGACGTTCCTCTACGAGAGCCTGTGGAACCTCGCCGCGTTCGCCCTCGTCATCTGGCTGGACCGGCGCCTGCGCCTGGGCCACGGCCGGGTGCTGGCCCTCTACGTGATGGCCTACACCGCCGGGCGCGCCTGGATCGAGATGCTGCGCATCGACTCCGTCGAGCTCGACGACGTCCTCGGCCTGCGCTTCAACGTGTGGACCTCGATCGTGCTGTTCCTCGCCGCGGCGATCTACTTCGTGATCAGCGCACGCCGCCACCCCGGTCGCGAGGAGCAGGTCCGCACCCGCGAGCCCGTGCCCGCCGACGACGCCTCCACCGACGACGCCTCGGCGGACGACGCGCCCTCGTCCTGATCCCTCCGCACCCTCGAGCGGGCCCGCCGGTGCGGGCTCGTGACACGAGCCACTGAACACGGTCGACTCGTGCCCGTGACTTGCTGGTAATCTTTCCCTTCGCGCGTGGGCCAGTGCTGTCCCAAGCTCTTCATGCTTCTGCCGATCTGCCTGTCGTGCGCGCTCCCGGCCCTGCCGGTCGTCATGCAGGCACCGACGACGACGGGAGGATCCCGTGCCGTATCAGCACGCGTTCCCGCCGCCCCAAGGGCTGTACGACCCCACCAACGAGCACGACGCATGTGGTGTGGCATTCGTGGCGACCCTCACCGGGGTGGCCAGCCACAAGATCGTGCAGCAGGGCGTCACCGCACTGCTCAACCTCGACCACCGCGGCGCCGCCGGTGCCGAGCCCAACTCGGGCGACGGTGCGGGCATCCTGATCCAGGTCCCCGACGCATTCCTGCGCGCGGTCACCGCCGAGCTCGGCATCGAGCTGCCCGGCGCCGGCCAGTACGCCGTGGGCACCGCGTTCCTGCCCGGCGACGCCGAGCAGGTCGCGAAGACCCGCCTCCAGGTCGAGGCGATCGCGGCCGAGGAGGGTCTCGACGTCCTCGGCTGGCGCGAGGTCCCCGTCGACCCGAGCTCGCTGGGCTCCACCGCCCGCGCGGTCATGCCGACGTTCTCCCAGCTCTTCGTCGCCGCCCGCGGCGCGCGCCTGAGCGGCCTGGCCCTGGAGCGCCTGGCGTTCTGCCTGCGCAAGCGCGCCGAGCGGGAGACCGACGTCTACTTCCCGTCGCTGTCCTCGCGCACGCTGGTCTACAAGGGCATGCTGACCCCGGTCCAGCTGGACGAGGTCTTCCCCGACCTGCGCGACGAGCGGATGGCCTCGGCGATCGCCGTGGTCCACTCCCGCTTCTCGACCAACACGTTCCCGAGCTGGCCGCTGTCGCACCCGTTCCGGTTCATCGCCCACAACGGCGAGATCAACACCGTGATGGGCAACCGCAACTGGATGCGGGCCCGCGAGGCGCTCCTCGCCTCCGACCTGATCCCCGGCGACCTGGAGCGGCTCTACCCGATCTGCACCCCGGGCGCCTCGGACTCCGCGTCGTTCGACGAGGTGCTCGAGCTGCTCCACCTCGGTGGCCGCTCGCTGCCGCACTCGGTGCTGATGATGATCCCCGAGGCGTGGGAGAAGCACACCGAGATGGATGCCCGTCGCCGGGCGTTCTATGAGTTCCACTCCACGGTCATGGAGCCGTGGGACGGCCCCGCCTGCGTCGTGTTCACCGACGGCTCGCAGATCGGCGCCGTGCTGGACCGCAACGGCCTGCGCCCCTCGCGCTACTGGGTCACCGACGACGGCCTGGTCGTGCTGGCCTCCGAGGTCGGCGTCTTGGACATCGACCCCGCGAAGGTCGTGCGCAAGGGCCGCCTCCAGCCGGGCAAGATGTTCCTCGTCGACACCGAGGAGCACCGGATCGTCGAGGACGAGGAGATCAAGTCCGAGCTCGCCTCGGAGCACCCCTACGACGAGTGGCTGCACGCCGGCCTGATCCACCTCGACGACATCCCCGCGCGCGAGCACGTCGTGCACACCCACGCCTCGGTCACCCGCCGCCAGCAGGTCTTCGGCTACACCGAGGAGGAGCTGCGGATCCTGCTCACCCCGATGGCCAACACCGGTGCCGAGCCGATCGGCTCGATGGGCACCGACACGCCCATCGCGGCGCTGAGCGAGAAGCCGCGGCTGCTGTTCGACTACTTCAGCCAGCTCTTCGCCCAGGTCACGAACCCGCCGCTGGACGCCATCCGCGAGGAGCTCGTCACCTCGCTGAACGGCTCCATCGGCCCGGAGTCCAACCTGCTCGAGCCGACCCCCGCGTCGTGCCGCCAGGTCGTGCTGCCGTTCCCGGTCATCTCCAACGACGACCTGGCCAAGATCCGCCACGTCAACCGCGACGGCGACATGCCGGGCTTCATCACCCACGTCTCCCGTGGCCTGTACGACGTCGAGGGCGGCGGCGCGGCGATGGCCGCGCGGATCGACGAGATCTGCGCGGAGGTGTCCGCGGCGATCGCCGACGGCGCCCGCATCATCGTGCTCTCGGATCGCCACTCCACCGCGGAGAAGGCGCCGATCCCGTCGCTGCTGCTCACCGGCGCGATCCACCACCACCTGGTCCGCGAGAAGACCCGCACCCAGGTCGGCCTGCTCGTCGAGGCCGGCGACGTGCGCGAGGTCCACCACGTGGCCCTGCTGGTCGGCTACGGCGCGGCCGCGGTGAACCCCTACCTCGCCATGGAGTCCGTCGAGGACCTGGCCCGCGAGGGCTACTACGTCAAGACCGACCCCGAGGTCGCGGTCAAGAACCTGATCAACGCGCTCGGCAAGGGCGTCACCAAGGTGATGTCCAAGATGGGCGTCTCCACGGTGGCCTCCTACACCGGCGCGCAGATCTTCGAGGCGGTCGGGCTCGCCCAGTCGGTCGTCGACAAGTACTTCACCGGCACCGTCTCCAAGCTCGGCGGCATCGAGCTGGACACGATCGCCGAGGAGGTGGCGCGCCGCCACGCCGCGGCGTACCCGAAGAACGGCATCGCGCCCGCGCACCGCGAGCTCGCGATCGGCGGGGAGTACCAGTGGCGCCGCGAGGGCGAGCCGCACCTGTTCGACCCCGAGACCGTCTTCCGCCTGCAGCACGCCACCCGCTCGGGTCGCTACGACGTGTTCAAGCAGTACACCTCCCGGGTGGACGAGCAGTCCGAGCGGCTGATGACGCTGCGCGGCCTGTTCCGGTTCAAGGACGCCGCCGAGACCGGTCGCCAGCCGATCCCGATCGAGGAGGTCGAGCCGGTCTCCGAGATCGTCAAGCGCTTCTCCACCGGCGCGATGTCGTACGGCTCCATCTCCCAGGAGGCGCACGAGACCCTCGCGATCGCCATGAACCGGCTGGGCGCGAAGTCCAACACCGGTGAGGGCGGCGAGGACCCCGAGCGCCTCTACGACCCCGAGCGCCGCAGCGCGATCAAGCAGGTCGCCTCGGGCCGCTTCGGCGTCACCTCGGAGTACCTCACCAACGCCGACGACATCCAGATCAAGATGGCGCAGGGCGCGAAGCCCGGCGAGGGCGGCCAGCTGCCCGGCCACAAGGTCTACCCGTGGGTGGCCAAGACCCGGCACTCCACGCCCGGTGTGGGCCTGATCAGCCCGCCGCCGCACCACGACATCTACTCGATCGAGGACCTGGCGCAGCTGATCCACGACCTCAAGAACGCCAACCCGCAGGCCCGCGTCCACGTGAAGCTGGTCTCCGAGGTCGGCGTCGGCACGGTCGCGACCGGCGTCTCCAAGGCGCACGCCGACGTGGTGCTGATCTCCGGCCACGACGGCGGCACCGGCGCCTCGCCGCTCACCTCGCTCAAGCACGCGGGCGGTCCCTGGGAGCTCGGCCTGGCCGAGACCCAGCAGACGCTGCTGCTCAACGGCCTGCGCGACCGGATCGTCGTGCAGGCCGACGGCCAGCTCAAGACCGGTCGCGACGTCGTCATCGCCGCCCTGCTGGGCGCCGAGGAGTTCGGCTTCGCCACCGCGCCGCTGGTCGTCTCCGGCTGCGTGATGATGCGGGTCTGCCACCTCGACACCTGCCCGGTGGGCGTCGCGACGCAGAACCCGGTGCTGCGCGAGCGCTACTCCGGCAAGGCCGAGTACGTCGTGAACTTCTTCGAGTACATCGCCGAGGAGGTCCGCGAGATCCTCGCCCAGCTCGGGTTCCGCACCCTGGACGAGGCCGTCGGCCGCGTCGGGGCGCTGGACGTCGAGCAGGCCGTGACCCACTGGAAGGCGCAGGGCCTGGACCTGACGCCGGTGCTGCACCTGCCCGAGCTCCCGGAGGGGGCCGCGCTGCGCAACACCACCACCCAGGACCACGGGCTGGAGAAGTCCCTCGACCTCACCGAGCTGGTGCCGCTGGCCCAGCCGGCGCTCGAGAGCGGGGAGCCGGTCCGCGCCCAGGTGCAGATCCGCAACGTCAATCGCACGGTCGGCACGATCCTCGGCCACGAGGTGACCAAGCGCTACCGCGGCGAGGGCCTGCCCGACGGCACGATCGACATCACCTTCCTCGGCTCGGCCGGTCAGTCCTTCGGCGCGTTCGTGCCGAAGGGGATCACGCTGCGCCTGGAGGGCGACGCCAACGACTACGTCGGCAAGGGCCTCTCCGGTGGGCGGATCGTGATCCGCCCGGACCGCGCCGCGTCGTTCCGCGCCGAGGAGCAGATCATCGCGGGCAACACGCTCGCCTACGGCGCGACCTCGGGTGAGATCTTCGTCCGCGGCGGCGCCGGCGAGCGCTTCGCCGTCCGCAACTCCGGTGCCCGCCTGGTCACCGAGGGCGTCGGCGACCACGCCTGCGAGTACATGACCGGCGGCCGTGTGGTGGTCCTCGGTCCGACCGGCCGCAACGTCGCGGCCGGCATGTCCGGCGGTGTCGCCTGGGTGCTCGACCTCGACGAGCGCCGCGTGAACGGCGAGCTCGTCGAGCTCGGCCCGGTCACCGGACCCGCGGCCGCCGAGCTCGAGGAGCTCGTGCGCCGCCACGCCGAGGAGACCGGCTCCGCCGTCGCCGAGGCGCTGCTGGCGGACTGGGACACGGCGCTGACCCGGTTCACCGAGGTCATGCCGCGTGACTACCGCATCGTCTTGGAGGCCAAGGCGAAGGCCGAGGCCGCAGGCCTCGACGAGAACGAGACCGCGAACGCGATGATGGAGGCCCTCCATGGCTGACCCGAAGGGGTTCCTCAAGACCCCGCGCGAGGTGGCCGCGCGCCGCCCCGTCGAGGAGCGGGTGCACGACTACAAGGAGGTCTACCCGGGAAGCGCCGGGCGAGCCCTCCTGCCGATCATCACCGAGCAGGCCGGGCGCTGCATGGACTGCGGCATCCCGTTCTGCCACAACGGCTGCCCGCTGGGGAACATCATCCCCGAGTGGAACGACCTGGTGTGGCGCGACGACTGGGAGGCTGCCAGCGAGCGGCTGCACGCGACCAACAACTTCCCGGAGTTCACCGGTCGCCTCTGCCCGGCGCCGTGCGAGACCGCGTGCGTGCTCGGCATCAACCAGCCGGCGGTGACGATCAAGAACGTCGAGGTCAGCATCGCCGACAAGGCGTGGGAGGCCGGCTACGTGCGCCCGCAGCCGCCGGAGTGGCTCTCGGGCCGCACCGTCGCGGTCATCGGCTCGGGCCCCGCGGGCCTGGCCGCCGCGCAGCAGCTCACCCGGGCCGGGCACACCGTGGCCGTCTACGAGCGTGCCGACAAGGTCGGCGGGCTGATGCGCTACGGCATCCCCGAGTTCAAGATGGAGAAGCAGCACCTCGACCGCCGCATCGACCAGATGCGCCGCGAGGGCACCGTCTTCCGGGCCGGCGTCGACGTCGGCGGCACCCTCACCGGTGAGGAGCTCCGTGCGCGCTACGACGCGGTCGTGCTCGCCATCGGCGCGACCGTGCCGCGCGACCTGGCGGTCCCCGGGCGCGAGCTCGGCGGCATCCACCAGGCGATGGAGTTCCTGCCGCAGGCCAACCGCACGGCGGTCGGCGAGAGCGTCGAGGGCCAGATCGTGGCCACCGACAAGGACGTCGTGATCATCGGTGGCGGCGACACCGGTGCGGACTGCCTCGGCACCTCGATCCGCCAGGGCGCGCGCTCGGTCACGCAGCTGGAGATCATGCCCCAGCCGACCGAGGAGCGTCCCGCGGGCCAGCCGTGGCCGACGTACCCGATGCTGTACCGCGTCTCCTCGGCCCACGAGGAGGGCGGCGAGCGGGTCTACTCCGTGTCCACCCAGGAGTTCCTCGGCGACGAGGACGGCAACGTCCGCGCGCTGCGCCTGGTCGAGGTCCGCTTCGAGGCGGGCAAGCTCGTCGAGATCGAGGGCACCGAGCGGGAGATCCCGGCCCAGCTGGTGCTGTTCGCGATGGGCTTCCTCGGTCCGGAGAAGCCGGGCCTGGTCGAGCAGCTCGGCGTCGACCTCGACGAGCGCGGCAACGTCGTGCGCGACCTGTCCTACATGTCCTCGGTGCCGGGCGTCTTCGTCGCCGGCGACGCGGGCCGTGGCCAGTCGCTCATCGTCTGGGCGATCGCGGAGGGCCGTGCGGCCGCCGCGGCCGTGGACACCTTCCTGACCGGGTCCACGAACCTGCCCGCACCCATCAAGCCGACCGAGCGTCCGCTCGTCGTCTGAGGTCCACCAGAGGTCCTGGAGGCCAGGTCCCTGCCGCGGCAGGGACCTGGCCTCCGGTGCGTCCAGAGCCGCTGCGCCGAATGCCCGCCCGCCCGGTGGACCGGTAGGCTCGGGGGCGTGCGTAGAGCCAAGATCGTCTGCACCCTGGGCCCCGCGACCGCGTCGCCACGTCGTATCCGCGAGCTCGTCTACGCGGGGATGGACGTCGCGCGGTTGAACATGAGCCACGGCAGCCATGCCGACCACGCCGAGTCCTATCGGATGGTCCGCGAGGCGGCCGACGCGAGCGGCCACGGGGTCGGCATCTTCGCCGACCTCCAGGGCCCCAAGATCCGCCTGGAGACGTTCGCCGACGGCCCCGTCGACCTGCGCCGCGGCCAGGCCTGGACCATCACCACCCGTGACGTGCCGGGCGATGCGAAGGTCTGCGGCACGACGTACAAGGGCCTGCCCGGCGACGTCGCGGTCGGCGACCCGATCCTCATCGACGACGGGCGGGTGCGCCTGCGCGTCGTCGCGGTCGAGGACACCGATGTGCACACCGAGGTGCTGGTCGGCGGGCGGGTGAGCAACCACAAGGGCATCAACCTGCCGGGTGTCGCCGTCTCGGTGCCGGCCGTCTCGGAGAAGGACCTCGAGGACCTGCGCTTCGCCCTCGAGCTCGGGGTCGACTTCATCGCCCTGAGCTTCGTGCGTGACGCCAAGGACGTCGAGGACGTCCGTGCGGTCATGGACGAGATGGACATCCGGGTCCCGGTGATCGCCAAGATCGAGAAGCCGCAGGCCATCGAGAACCTCGACGAGATCATGAAGGCCTTCGACGGCTTCATGGTCGCGCGCGGCGACCTCGGCGTGGAGTGTCCGCTGGAGGACGTGCCGTTCCTGCAGAAGCAGGTCATCGAGAAGGCGCGGCTGAACGCCAAGCCGGTGATCGTCGCCACCCAGATGCTCGACTCGATGATCAGCAACCCTGCGCCGACCCGCGCGGAGGCCTCGGACGTCGCGAACGCCGTGCTCGACGGCGCGGACGCCGTGATGCTCTCCGGTGAGACCAGCGTGGGGGAGTACCCCGTCCACACGGTCGAGACCATGTCGCGGATCATCACCGCGACCGAGCAGTACGCGATGGCCGACGACACGACCGGCGTGATCCGCAAGATCCCGTGGGACCCCCACACCAAGGGCGGCGTCATCGCCAAGGCGGCCGTGGAGGTCGCCGAGCGGATCGGGGCCAAGTACCTCGTCGCGTTCACCCAGACCGGTGACTCGGCGCGCCGCCTCTCGCGCATGCGGCCCGACATCCCGTTGCTCGCCTTCACCCCCGAGTCGCGGGTGCGCTCCCAGCTCGCCCTCACCTGGGGCGTCGAGACCTTCATGACCCACCCGGTCAACCACACCGACGAGATGGCGCCGCTCATCGACCGCACGCTCCTCGAGCTCGGCCGCGTCGAGGAGGGGGAGTTCGTGGTGATCATCGCCGGCGCCCCGCCCGGCGTCCCCGGCTCCACCAACGCGGTGCGCATCCACCGCATGGGCGACGCCCGCAACGGCGTGGCCTGGGCCTACCGCAACCCGCCCAGCGGGCTGGCCTGAGACCGAGCCTTCGGGCCTGCCAGAGCCGTACGACGACGGGGCCGCGCGATCGCGCGGCCCCGTCGTCGTTTCCTGTGCGGTGCTCCGCGCAGGAACGCGGGGTGCCGAGTGCGGGAGTCGAACCCGCACGCCCAGAGGGCAGCGCTTTTTGAGAGCGCCGTGTCTGCCATTCCACCAACCCGGCCCAGCGCCCACACGTTACCGGATCAGTCGGGCCGGATAGCCTGTGGTCCGTGAGCCAGCCAGCCCCCTCCCCGTCCGCCGCGGCGGACACCCGCACCGTCGTCATCGCCGAGGACGAGGTCCTCATCCGCATGGACCTCGCTGAGATGCTCACCGAGGAGGGGTACACGGTCGTCGGTCAGGCGGGCGACGGCCAGCGCGCCATCGAGCTCGCCGAGGAGCTGCGGCCCGACCTGGTCATCCTCGACGTCAAGATGCCGGTTCTCGACGGCATCGCCGCCGCCGAGCACATCGCCAGCCGCCGGATCGCACCGGTCGTGATGCTGACCGCCTTCTCCCAGCGTGAGCTGGTCGAGCGGGCCCGTGACGCCGGCGCGATGGCCTACCTGGTCAAGCCCTTCTCCCAGAGCGACCTGGTCCCCGCGATCGAGATGGCGGTGAGCCGGTTCGCCGAGCTCACCATGCTGGAGTCGCAGGTCGCCGACCTCTCCGACCGCCTCGAGACCCGCAAGGCCGTCGAGCGGGCCAAGGGCGTGCTCCAGGCCCAGCTGAAGCTCTCCGAGCCCGACGCCTTCCGCTGGATCCAGAAGACCGCGATGGACCTGCGCCTGTCGATGCGCCAGGTCGCCGACGGCGTCAACGAGCACGGTCCGAGCATCGCCGGCTGAGTTCCCTGACCGCTCGCTGGTAACCGTTTGGTTTCGGTCCGCGTGGTCGGACGTGATCTGCGCAACGTGCCCCTAGACTTCCCGTGCTTTGCAGACCGGCCCGCCCAGGGTCGGCCCCGACCCGGGTCGGGCGACAGCGAGGGGTGTGTGTGGGTTCGCGACTGGTGGCGCTCCTAGCGTCCGTTGTGGTGGCACTGGTGGCGCTCGCGCTGCCGCTGACCGCCTACGCCTCCGAAGGCGTGTCTGAGACACCCGGTGGCAGTCCCTCACCGAGCGGGTCACCGAGCCCCGGGGGCTCGCCGTCCTCGGCGCCGGTCGACCCCGACGCGACCGCGGTCAACGTGGTGCTGCGCGATGAGTCCAACCTCGACGAGGAGGGCGACCCGACCCCGGTGCCCGGCGTGACACTGCGGGTCAGCGACGAGAGCGACGCCGCGGTCGGCGAGGGCGTCACCGATGCCGAGGGGCGCGCGATCATCGCCGTACCTGCGAAGGGGACCTACACGGTCACCCTCGACGAGTCCACGCTGCCCGACGGTGTCCAGCTCGACGAGGACGCCCGCACGGAGGTCACGATCGCGGTCCGGCTCGACGGACCCAACAACTTCGGCGTCTTCCCGATCGGGGTGGTCGCGGGCGACACGGCGTCGTTCGCGGACAGGCTCAGCACCAGCCTCACCTCGGGAGTGAAGTTCGGCCTGATCATCGCGCTCGCGGCGCTCGGGTTGTCGCTGATCTTCGGCGCCACCGGGCTCAGCAACTTCTCCCACGGCGAGCTGATCACGCTGGGCGGGATCCTGACCTACGTCTTCAACCAGGGGCTGGGGCTCTCGGTGATCTTCGCCGGGGTCATCGCCACCGTGCTCGCCGGAGTCTTCGGCTACGGCCAGGATCGGCTGCTGTGGCGCCCGCTGCGGCATCGCGGAACCGGCATCATCGCGATGATGATCGTCTCGATCGGCTTCGGGTTGTTCCTGCGCAGCACCTACCAGTACACGTTCGGCGGGTCGACCAGGTCGCTGTCGCAGTACACGACCCAGGCCCGCAAGGACTACGGGCTCGTCTCGCTCTCCGACAAGGAGATCGCGATCATCTCGATCGCCATCGTCGTCATCGCCGTGACCTGTGTGGCGATGATGCGCAGCCGGCTGGGCAAGGCGATGCGTGCCGTCTCCGACAACCCGGCGCTCTCGGCATCCTCCGGCATGCGGGTCGACAGCGTGATCAACGCGGCATGGGTCCTCGGCACCGCGCTGACCGGCCTCGCCGGCGTGCTGTACGCCGTCGACGGCCAGGTCAACTTCCAGATGGGCTTCAAGCTGCTGCTGCTGGTCTTCGCGGCCGTCACGCTCGGCGGCTTCGGCACCATCTGGGGCGCGCTGGTCGGAGCAATGGTGATCGGCCTCGTGGTGGAGGTGGGACCGCTGTTCGGCGTCCCGTCCTCGATCAAGGAGGTCGGCGCGCTGGTGATCTTGATTCTCATCCTGCTGATCCGGCCGCAGGGCATCCTCGGTCGTCGAGAGCGGATCGGTTAAGGGGTAGACGTGGACTTCGGTGACATCCTCTCGACGGCGCTCAACCAGGCGCTCGGTCCGGACGCGATCGTGTTCGCGCTCGCGGCGATCGGTCTCAACATCCACTTCGGCTACACCGGCCTGCTGAACTTCGGTCAGGCCGGGTTCATGGCGGTCGGCGCGTACGGCCTGGCGGTCACGGTGGTGGTCGTCGGCTGGCCGTTCTGGGTCGGCGTGGTCATGTCGTTCCTGGCCGCACTGGTCTTGGCGCTGGTCCTGGGCTTCCCCACGCTGCGACTGCGCGCGGACTACCTGGCGATCGCGACGATCGCCACCGCCGAGATCCTCCGGCTGGTCTTCGGATCGGTGGAGATGAAGGACCAGTTCGGCGGCTCCAACGGTCTGACCGGCTACTCGCAGGTCTACAAGGACCTGAACCCCTACTCCGAGGGCATCGACCTCGGCCTGATCAGCTTCAGCCGTGGCGACCTGTGGAACATCACCGTCGGCTGGTCGCTGGTCGCGATCAGCTGCCTGATCGTGTGGGCGCTGATGCGCAGCCCGTGGGGCCGGATCCTGCGGGCGATCCGCGAGGACGAGGACGCGGTGCGGTCGCTGGGCAAGAACGTCTTCGCCTACAAGATGCAGGCGTTGATCCTGGGTGGCATGTTCGGAGGTATGGCCGGCCTGTTCTTCGCGCTGAAGCAGGCCTCGGTGGTGCCCAGCCAGTACAACACCCAGCTGACCTTCCTGGCCTACACCGCGCTCCTGGTCGGAGGCGCCGCACGCGTCCTCGGCCCGGTCGCCGGTGCGATCATCTACTGGTTCCTGCTCTCGGCCCTGGGTGCGTTCTTCGCCCAGGCCACGAGCGGGGCCGACCCGTTGCTGCCGACCTGGGCGATGACCGAGACCCAGGCCAGCCTGGTTCGCTTCATCGTGACCGGTCTGGCGCTGATGCTGCTGATGATCTTCCGACCCCAGGGGATCTTCGGCGACCGAAGGGAGCTGGCCATCGATGGGCGCTGACCTGAGCGCGGCACAGGCGGGACTCGACGACGTACCCACCGAGCCCGGAGCCGCCAAGCCCGACCCGCTGATCGTCGGGCGCAACATCACCCGCACGTTCGGTGGACTGAAAGCCGTCGACGTCGAGCACATCGAGATCCAGCGGGGCGTCATCACCGCGCTGATCGGGCCGAACGGCGCCGGCAAGACCACCCTGTTCAACCTGTTGACCGGCTTCGACACCCCGGACAGCGGGGAGTGGAGCTTCGACGGCCGCCCGCTGCAGAAGGTGCCGGCCTACAAGGTCGCCCGGATGGGCATGGTCCGCACCTTCCAGCTGACCAAGGTCCTCGCCAAGCTCACCGTGATCGAGAACATGCGGATGGGGGCGACCGGCCAGCGCGGCGAGAGGTTCTGGGCGGCGCCGTTCAGGTGGCTCTGGGCCGACCAGGAGGACGAGATCACCGATCGCGCCGACAGCCTCCTCACCAGGTTCAAGCTCGACGCCAAGCGCGAGGACTTCGCCGGGTCGCTCTCGGGCGGCCAGCGCAAGCTCTTGGAGATGGCCCGCGCCTTGATGGTCGACCCCGCGCTGATCATGCTCGACGAGCCGATGGCGGGTGTGAACCCGGCGCTGAAGCAGTCGCTGCTCGGTCACGTCCAGTCGCTGCGAGACGAGGGCCGCACCGTGCTGTTCGTCGAGCACGACATGGACATGGTCCGGCACATCTCGGACTGGGTGATCGTGATGGCCCAAGGCAAGATCGTGGCCGAGGGCCGTCCGGAGTCGGTGATGGCCGACCAGCGGGTGATCGACGCCTATCTCGGTGCGCACCACGACACCGATCTCACCGAGGTCGACGAGGCTGAGATCGAGCGCGAGGCCCTGGCCGAGATCGAGGAGGAGCAGGCATGAGCGAGCAGCCCGACACGTCCGGCATGACGCCCGAGCGCGAGGTGCACCTGGCGGGCGCCGACGGCGCGGTCCTGCGCGCCGACAACCTGATCGCGGGCTACCTGCCCGGGGTGAACATCCTCAACGGTGCTGACCTGTACTGCCAGCCCGGTGAGCTGGTCGGCATCATCGGACCCAACGGCGCCGGCAAGTCCACGCTGCTCAAGGCGATGTTCGGGCTGGTCAAGGTGCACACCGGCACGGTGCTGCTCAACGGTGCCGACATCACCAACCAGCGCGCTGACCAGCTGGTCGCCCAGGGGATCGGGTTCGTGCCGCAGAGCAACAACGTCTTCCCGAGCCTGACCATCGAGGAGAACCTCGAGATGGGCTGCTACCAGCGGCCCAAGTCGTTCGGCGAGCGGTTCGACTTCGTCGCGGACCTGTTCCCGACCCTGGGCTCGCGCCGCAAGCAGCGAGCCGGATCGCTGTCCGGCGGCGAGCGGCAGATGGTCGCCATGGGGCGCGCGCTGATGATGAACCCCGACGTGCTGCTCCTCGACGAGCCGTCGGCCGGACTGTCTCCGGTCATGCAGGACGAGGTGTTCGTCCAGACCCGCAAGATCAATCGGGCCGGGGTCTCGATCGTCATGGTCGAGCAGAACGCCCGACGCTGCCTGCAGATCTGCGACCGGGGCTACGTCCTGGACGCGGGTCGCAACGCCTACACCGGCACCGGCAAGTCGCTGGCTGACGACCCCAAGGTGATCGAGCTCTACCTCGGCACCTTGGGCAAGGCCGGCTGAGCCGCCCGTCGTAGCGGTCTCATCACCGCTGCGCTGACGAGCACGACACACACCGAACGTGCCCCCGGTCGAGGACCGGGGGCACGTCCGTTCTGTGGTGCAGGATCAGATGTCGGCCGCGATGAGGTCGACGGCGGTGTTGTTGCTCGGGAGCGGTGTCCGACGGACGCGCGCGTCCGCAGGCGGTCCCGACCGGGCCTGGCCCCCGCGGCCCCATCACTGCTGCGCTGAGGAGCACGACCAAAACGAACGTGCCCCCGGTCGAGGACCGGGGGCACGTTCGCGTGTGGTGCAGGATCAGATGTCGCCGGCGATGAAGTCGACAGCGGTGATCTTGTTCTTGGCGTCGTACTCGTAGATGCCGATGGACGCGGCGGTCGGGCTGCCGGTCTCACCGAGCTCGATCGGCCCGGAGACGCCGTTGTAGTCGATGTCCTCGCCGTCGGCCAGCAGGTCGGCGCACTCCTTGAAGGTGGTGCACTCGGTGCCGTCCTTGGTCACGCCCGGGATCTCCTTGGCGATCTCGTCGCCGGCGTCGCTGCCGGCCGCGATCGCAGCCAGGGCCGAGACCACCACGGCGTCGTAGGACTCCGCGGAGTAGGAGTAGTCGGTGAGGCTGGGGTCGACCTTCTTCAGACGCGACCGGAAGTCGTCGCCCGCGTCGGCACCGGGGAGGGTGCCCTTGGTGCCCTTGAGCGTGCCCGGGGGCAGCGTGGTGGTGCCGTCCTCGCTGTAGTCGGCGGTGTTGCCGTCCACCAGGTACGTCGGGATGTCCTGCGGCCCGGCGCCGGCCTGGATCAGCTGCGGAATGATCGTGGTCGTCTCCTCGAAGCCGATCAGCACGAGCGCGTCCGCACCGGAACCGGCGATCTCGGCGACCTGCGAGTCGTAGGACTGCGCCTTCTCGCCGTAGAAGACGGTGGCGGTGACCGAGCTGCCGGCGTTCTCCAGGTTCTTCTGGACCTCGGAGGCCAGCGTCTCGCCGTACGCGTCCTGGCGAGCCATGATCGCGACGTCGTTGCGCCCGTCCTGGAGGAGCAGGTTGGCCATGACGGCACCCTGCAGGATGTCGGAGGGTGCCGTGCGGAAGTAGTTGTCCGCCTCGGCGTAGTCGCCCTCGTCGAACGCCGTCGAGGTGTTCGCCGGGGAGAACATGACGGCGCCGGCCGACATGATCTTGTCGATCACGGTCAGCGAGACACCCGAGGAGGCGGCACCGACGATCACGTCGGAGTTGGCCGCGAGAAGCTTGTCGGTCTCGGCGGGCGCGATGCCGTTGTCGGCGTCGCCGGAGTCACCGCGCACGTGCACGGCGTCCTTGCCGAGGACACCGCCGGCCGCGTTGATGTCCTTGATCGCCAGGTCGACACCGGCGAACTCGGGCGGGCCGAGGAACGCGAGGCTGCCAGTGGCGGGGAGCAGCGAGCCGACGGTGAAAGTGCCGTCACCCTGGGTGACCGCTGCCGGTGCATCGCTCTCGTCGGTGTTGTCGTCGTCGCCCGAGTCGTCACTGCCACATGCCGAAAGCACGAGCGCGCTTGCAGCAGCAACAGCGGCGAGGCGAAGAGTCGTCGAATTGCGCTTCATCTGTCCTCCGGTCTCACAAAGCTCCAAGGCGGAGTCTTGGACAGGTGAAAACCTAGTGCGCGGCGGCAGGTTTCGTGACCCGGACCACGTTCCTGGAACTTTTGTGGCCGTTCCGTTACCAATCCGCCACCGCCCGGGGACCGGCGGGCTCGGTCAGTTGAGACTGGTGACCAGGCTCACGAGCAGCGGCGCGATGACCAGCGCCGGCAGGAGGTCGGCGACCGGGACCTCGCGGATGCGCAGCAGGCGCAGCGCGATGCCGATGAGCAGCAGCCCCCCGACGGCGCCCACGGCGGCCAGGTGCGCCGCGGGGAGCACGTCGCCCAGGCCGAGACCCACCAGGGTGAGCGAGCCCTGCACCACGACGATCGTGAGGGCGCTGGCGGCGACGCCCCAGCCGAACGACGCGGCGAACGCGATCGCCGCGAAGCCGTCCAGTGCGGACTTCAAGACGAGCTGGTCGGCGCCGGCGCCGAGGCCGTCGTTGAGGGAGCCGAGGATGGTGAGCGGGCCGGTGCAGAACAGCAGGGATGCGGCGACGAAGCCCTGGACGAAGCGCTGTCGCTCGGCGCTCCCGGTCTCGCCGGAGAGTCGTCGCTGGAGGAAGCCGCCCAGGGCCTCGACCCGCTGCTCGAGGCGCAGCAGGCTGCCGACGATCCCGCCCAGCAGGACCGCGCCCAGGACGATCAGGAGCGGCGCGCTGTCACCGACCTCCTCGGCCAGTGCGGGGGAGAGCACATCGGCGGCGGTCGTGGCGGCGATCATCAGCGTGACCAGTCCGAGGCCGTCGGTGACCGCGTCGCGGGTGCGCTGCGGGAGCCGGTTGCCGAGCAGGACGCCCAGCAGCGAGCCGACGAGCACGGCGACGACGTTGACAGCCGTCCCTGTCCCTGGGATCACGCTCCGCCCCTCTCGTCGGCCCGGCCCCGCGCCGCGGGGTCGATGTGACCCGTGAGTCGGATGGTGACGGCGAGAGCGCGCTGAGCGTAGTCTCACCCCTCGGAGGAGGCCTGTACGGGGACCTTGGCCTCCCGACACCCCGAGTCCGGAAGGCCAAGGAACGTTGAGCCGTACCCTCGTGTCCCTGCGCGCCGCCACCCATGGCGATGCGCCGTTCCTCGCCACCCTCTGGCGCGACTCGCTGCGTCGCGGCGACCACGCCGACCAGGTCGCCGACGTCGAGTCGGTCATCGCCCGGGCCGCGGAGTCGCCGAGCCTGCGGGTCCTGCTCGCCGAGTACGACGGGCGCCCGGCGGGCGCCGTCTGCCTGCGGGTCACCACCAAGTCGATGATCAACCTCGAGCCAGCCGTGCAGGCCCAGTCCCCGCACGTGCTGCCCGAGTTCCGCCGCCACGGCGTGGGCCGCCAGCTGATGGAGGCCGCCGTGTCGTACGCCGAGGAGCTCGGCATCGCGCACCTGATGACGGCCGCGGCCTCGGGCTCGCGCGACGGCAACCGGTTCATGGCCCGCCTGGCCCTGGGACCGCAGGCCGTCCTGCGCATCGCCCCCACCCAGGTGGTCAGGGCCAAGCTCACCGCCCAGCGGCCGGCCGCCCAGCGTCCGGGGCGCCAGCTCGGCACGGTCCTGGCCGCGAGACGCTCGATGCGCCGCGCGAACCCGCAGGTCCCGCCGGTCCCGCAGGACGGCTAGGACCCCGCTACGACCCCGCTACGACCGGCGCCGTGCCCAGGCCCACCCGGTCCAGGGGCACCAGCGCGCAGGTGATCCGCGAGGTGCAGACCCGCTTGCCGCGCTCGTCGGTGAGCACCACGTCGTAGGACGCCGAGGTGCGTCCGAGGTGGATCGCGGTCGCGGTGCCGGTGATCAGGCCGCTGGTCGCCGAGCGGTGGTGGGTGGCGTTGATGTCCACGCCGACCGGCGCCCGGTCGGGGTAGCCGTGCAGGCCGGCCCCGATGGAGCCGAGGCTCTCGGCGAGCACCACCGAGGCGCCGCCGTGCAGCAGGCCGTAGGGCTGGGTGTTGCCCTCGACCGGCATCGTCGCCACGACGCGCTCTGCGGAGAGCTCGAGGAGCTCGATGCCCATCTTCTCGTTCAGGGCGCCCATGCCGTGGGGCATGCTCGCGATGTAGTCCTCGACGCTCGGGACGGTGCTCTGGTGGCTCTCGGCGCTCATGCGCTGCATTGTTGCCGACGACCGGAGCGTCGGCGCCCCCGGATAGAGTCAGGCGGGTGCCCGAGTCGAACACCCCGCGCCTGCTCCTCCTCGACGGCCACTCGCTGGCCTACCGCGCGTTCTTCGCGCTGCCCGTGGAGAACTTCTCCACGACCACCGGACAGCACACCAACGCGGTCTACGGCTTCACCTCGATGCTCATCAACGTCCTGCGTGACGAGCAGCCCACCCACGTCGGTGTCGCCTTCGACGTCTCGCGCCAGACCTTCCGCCTCGAGGAGTACGCCGAGTACAAGGCGAAGCGCGCCAAGACGCCCTCGGAGTTCGGCAGCCAGCTGCCGCTGATCGAGGAGGTCCTCGCCGCGCTGCGGATCCCGTTCCTGAAGAAGGACGGCTACGAGGCCGACGACATCATCGCGACCCTCACCACCCAGGCGCTGGCCGAGGGCATGGAGGTGCTGATCCTCACCGGTGACCGCGACGCCCTGCAGCTGGTCACCGACCGCTCGACGGTGCTCTACCCGATGCGCGGCGTCTCCGACCTGGCCCGGATGACCCCGGCGGCGGTCGAGGCGAAGTACGGCGTACCCCCGCAGCGCTACCCCGAGCTGGCCGCGATCGTCGGGGAGGCCTCCGACAACCTCCCGGGCGTCCCCGGCGTCGGGCAGGGGTTCGCGGCGAAGTGGATCAACACCTACGACGGCCTCGACAACGTCATCACCCACGCCGACAAGATCACCGGCAAGAAGGGCGAGGCGCTGCGTGCCCACCTCGGCGACGTGATCCGCAACCGCCACCTCAACGCCCTGGTCCGCGACCTCGAGCTCGAGCTCGGTCCCGCCGACCTGGCGCTGCGCCCGTGGGACCGCCACGAGGTGCACACGCTCTTCGACGGCCTGGAGTTCCGGGTGCTGCGCGACCGGCTCTTCGAGACCCTCAGCTCCGAGGAGGAGATCGACGAGGCCGGCTTCGAGGTCGTGATGAGCCGCCCGGGCGCCGGCGAGGTCGGCGCGTGGCTGGCCGAGCACGCCTCCTCCGGCGCGCGCGTCGGTGTCGAGGTCCAGGGCCGCTGGGGAGCGGGCACCGGCGACGTCGGCTCGATCGCGCTGGCCACCCCCGACGGCGCCGCCTGGTTCTCCGTGGCCGACCTCGACACGGCCGACACCTCGGCGCTCGCCGGCTGGCTGGCCGACCCCGCGCAGCCCAAGGTCCTGCACGACGCGAAGGGGCCGATGCAGGCGCTCGCCGCGTTCGGGATGCCGCTGGCCGGCCTGGCCCGCGACACCGCGATCTCGGCGTACCTCGCCCGGCCCGACCAGCGCTCCTACGACCTGGCCGACCTGACCGTGCGCTACCTCAAGCGCGAGCTGCGCCAGGGCGGCGCCGACGACGGCCAGCTCAGCCTCGACGGCCTCGACGACGGCTCGGCGGGCGAGCTGGAGATGCTGCGCGCCAGCGCGGTCCTCGACCTCGCCGCCGCCCTCGACGAGGACCTCGAGGAGCGCGGCGGCACCCGGCTGCTCGAGGACATCGAGCTGCCGCTGGTCCACCTGCTCGGCGCCATGGAGCGCACCGGCATCGCCGTGGACTCCGACCACCTCGAGGCGCTCCAGGAGCACTTCGGCGAGGAGGTGCGCCGCGCCGCGGACGAGGCGTACGCCGTCATCGGCAAGGAGATCAACCTCGGCTCGCCCAAGCAGCTGCAGGTGGTGCTCTTCGACGAGCTCGGGATGCCCAAGACCAAGCGCACCAAGACCGGCTACACCACCGACGCCGACGCGCTCCAGTCGCTCTACGTCAAGACCGAGCACCCGTTCCTGCTCCACCTGCTGCGCCACCGCGACGTCATCCGGCTGCGCCAGACCATCGAGGGGCTGCTCAAGACCGTCGCCCCCGACGGGCGCATCCACACCACGTTCAACCAGACGATCGCCGCCACCGGCCGGCTCTCCAGCACCGAGCCCAACCTGCAGAACATCCCGGTGCGCACCGAGGAGGGCCGGCGCATCCGCGAGGGTTTCGTGGTCGGCGAGGGCTACGAGTCGCTGATGACGGCCGACTACAGCCAGATCGAGATGCGGATCATGGCCCACCTCTCCGGCGATGAGCTCCTCATCGAGGCGTTCCGCTCCGGGCAGGACTTCCACTCGATCACCGCGGCCCGGGTCTTCGGCGTCCCGGCCGACGCGGTCAGCCCCGAGCAGCGCGCCAAGATCAAGGCGATGAACTACGGCCTGGCCTACGGCCTGTCCGCGTTCGGGCTCAGCCAGCAGCTGGGGATCGAGCCGGCCGAGGCGCGCGGGCTGATGGAGGAGTACTTCCTCACCTTCGGCGGCATCCGCGACTACCTCGGCGGCGTGGTCGAGGAGGCCCGGCGCACCGGCTTCACCGAGACCATCAAGGGCCGCCGGCGCTACCTGCCCGACCTGACCAGCGACAACCGCCAGCGCCGCGAGATGGCCGAGCGGATGGCGCTCAACGCCCCGATCCAGGGCTCCGCGGCCGACCTGATCAAGATCGCGATGCTCGAGGTCGACGCCGCGATCACCGAGGCCGGCCTGCGCTCGCGGCTGCTGCTGCAGGTCCACGACGAGCTCGTGCTCGAGGTCGCGCCGGGGGAGTGCGAGGAGCTCGAGGCACTCGTACGCCGCCACATGGGCGCCGCGGCCGACCTGAGCGTGCCGCTGGACGTGTCGGTCGGCACCGGTCGCAGCTGGCACGAGGCCGCGCACTAGTCCCGGGCTAGGCGGCCGGCGCCTCGGGGGCGCGCTCGTCCTCGGCGGCGTCCTCGTCCTCGAGGCGGCTCATCCGCCACAGGCTCAGCGACAGCAGCGCCACCAGCAGCACCGCGTCGACCGTGATCACCGTCGCGATGAGGCTGACGAGGCTGTCCGCGCGCAGGGAGAGCACGACCAGCACCGCGACGGCCAGCCAGATCAGGTACGCCGACCGGGTGCCCTGGCGCGCGAGCACGGAGTAGACCAGCAGCTGGAGCATCGCCATCAGCGAGCCCAGCACCGCGAACGCCCAGAGGTGGCCCTCCACGTCGGCGTACTTCTCCCCGCCGACGAACACCATCGCCACGCCGGAGAGCAGCACGGCGCCGAGCACCGAGCAGACCCCGAGCACGATCATCAGGCCGAGGCTGCGCAGCAGGGCGAGGCGCCGCTGCCCGGCCGTCGACATCGACGGGAACGCCAGCACGACCACGAACTGCGGCAGGAAGAGCACGACCTTGGCCAGGATCAGGCCGCTGGCGTAGAGGCCGGCGTCGTGGGAGTCCAGGACGTTGCGGGCGACCACGATGTCGGTGTTGGACAGCACGTAGAAGGCCAGCAGCGCCATCGAGCTGCGCGCGGCCTCGGCCAGCACGGGACGCAGGCTGTTGGCGGCGGAGTGCTCGCCGGGGTCGCGCGGGCGGCGCAGGGCGAGGTGGCCCACGATCACCGGGGCGAACAGCGCGAGCGCGACGCCGAGCATCGCGCCGGCCTCGGTGGGGCGAAGCACCATGCACAGCGTCCCGATGGTGACGCGGCTCAGCCCCATCGCGAGGTACACGGCGCCCAGCGCGCCCCAGCGCCGCTCACCTTGCAAGATGCCCGCCTGCCCGCCCTGGACGGTCAGCGGCACCGCCGCGACCGCGAGCAGGATCGCCGGGGTGATGGTGTCCAGGCGCAGCACCTGCCAGATGACCGGCGAGAGCACCAGCATCAGCACGCCGAGCGCGAGCGCCGCGCGGTAGGTCACCGCCAGCACGACGCGCTCGATCTGGCCCACGTGGTCCGGCGTCGCGGAGATCCGGCGTGCCGCGGTGGCCTGGAGCCCGAGCTGGAGCACCGCGACCACCAGGAGCACGGCCATCAGGCTGGCCACCCCGCCGTACTGCTCGGGGCCGAGCAGACGCGCCGCGATCATCTGGAAGGCGTAGGTCGAGACGTTCATGACGACGATCGCGACGGCGATGCCGGCACTGCCGCGCAGCAGCGCACGCCACCCGCCGGCGTGGCGCGATGTGCTCCTGCCCTCGGTGACCGTCACCCGCCGAGCCTAGGACAGCGGCGGGGAACCCATCGAGTCCGTGCGGTTCGGTGCGCGGGCTCCGACCGCGACGGCTACCCTTGCCGTCGCTCGGCAGCGGCCGGGGCCGTGGGGAGGTGCGGAGCAAGGTGGGTCCTGAGTCGACCGGGTCGACCGCGTCCGCGCGCGCCGAGGACCCGCACCGGGACCGGCCTGCCCGTCTGGGCCCCGCCGGCGCGGCCGCGCTCGTCGTCTACGCGCTCATCGCGATCGTCTCGCTGCTGCAGCAGCCGGGCCGCGCGACCTACGACACCCGCGCCGAGCTCACCGAGCGGCCCCGGTCGTTCCTCGGCGAGGTCTTCACGCTGTGGCACCCGGAGTCCAGCTTCGGGGAGTTCCAGAACCAGGCCTACGGCTACCTCTTCCCGCAGGGCATGTGGTTCCTGCTCACCGACTGGCTGGGCGTCGCGGACTGGGTGAGCCAGCGGATCTGGTCGGCGCTGGTGCTGATCGTGGCCATCGAGGGCGCCCGTCGCCTGGCGGCGGCCCTCGGGCTCCCCGGCGCCGCCGCGCTCCTGGCCGGCCTGGCCTTCGGGTTCACCCCCCGTCTGCTCGGCACCGTCAGCGTCATCACCGGCGAGTCCCTGCCCGGCGCGATGCTGCCGTGGGTGGTGCTGCCGGTCGTGCTGGCCATGCAGGGCCGGATCGGGCGGCGCAGCGCGCTCCTGCTCAGCGGCGCCGCGGTCGTGTGCATGGGCGGGGTCAACGCCGTCGAGAACGCGGGCGCGCTCCCGGTGGCGATCATCGTGGTGGTCTGGGGCCTGCGCCGCGGACTGCTGTCGCGTCGCTTCGTGGCCGGGTGGGCGGCGGTGCTGCTCGCCGCGTCGTTCTGGTGGACGCTCCCGCTGCTGCTGCTGGCCGGCTACGCCCCGCCGTTCTACGAGTACGTCGAGAGCGCCGCGAACACCACGGTGCTCATCGGCCCCTCGGAGGCGATCCGCGGCGACTCGCACTGGGTGGCCTACCTGATCAGCGGCGACCAGTCCTGGTGGCCCGCGGCGCACGCCCTGGTCTCCGAGCGGGACCTGATCGTGCTGGCCGCCGTCATCTCCGCGATCGGCCTGTACGGGCTGCTGCGTCTGCAGCACGCGATCCGGGGGCCGCTGGTGCTCTCGATGCTGGTCGGCCTGGCCGCGCTCACCGTCGCGCACGGCGGCTGGGGCGGCAGCCTGCTGGCTGGGGAGTTCCGGGTGCTGCTCGACGGCGCGCTGCAGATCTTCCGCAACGTGCACAAGATCGACCCGACCGTGCGCCTCCCGCTGGCGATCGGGTTCGGGCACGCGGTGGTGCTCATCACCCGCTGGGTCGCCGCCCGGTGGCCCCGCCACGACCCGCGGGCCCTCGTGGCGCTGGTCATGGCCGCCCTGGTGATGTCGCTGGGCCAGCCCTACCTCTTCAACGACTCCCGGACCCCGGGCTGGACCGAGGTCTCCGAGCCGTGGCAGGAGGCGCAGCGCTACCTCATCGAGCACCAGGGCGAGACGGCGACGCTGATCCTGCCCGGCTCCGGCTTCGCACAGCAGGACTGGGGCTGGACGATCGACGAGCCGCTGCTCCTGCTCGGCGGGGTCAACCGGGTGGTGCGCAGCCAGGTGCCGCTCGTGCCCGGCCAGACGATCCGGTTCCTGCACGCCCTCGACCAGCTCGCGACCACCGGGCGCGCCACCCCTCGGCTCGGCGCACAGCTCGCCCGCGCCGGGATCGGGCACGTCGTGCTGCGCCGCGACCTGCGCCGCGACCTCACCGGCTCGCCGCACCCCGGCGGCGCCGCGGTCTCGCTGGCCAACGGCGGCCTGCGCAGCGTGGCGCAGTTCGGCGAGGGTGAGGGCGGCCCCGCGGTCGAGGTGCTCGCGGTCGAGGAGGAGCTGCCGGTGCTGCGCACGACGCTGACCGAGCGCGTCCTCACCGTGCGCGGCGCCCCCGAGAGCGTGCTCGCGGTCCAGGAGACCGGCCTGGTGAGTCCCGGGACCGCGACGGTCCTGGAGGGCGAGGACGGCTGGGAGCGCGAGGCCGACGTCGTGACCGACGGCAACCAGCGCCGCGAGCGGGCGTTCGGCGTCAACGACGAGTCGGTCTCCGCCGTGCTGACCGCCGACGAGCCGTGGCGCCTCTCCCGCGCGGCGCACGACTTCCCGGCCGTGTCGGGGACCGCGCAGGTGGTGGCCCGCTACGACGGCCTGCGCCGGCTCACCGCCTCCTCGGCCCAGGGGTACGCCGACAACTTCGGGCCGGTCCTGCCCCAGAGCGCGCCGTACGCCGCGGTGGACGGCGACCGTCAGACCCGTTGGGTCTCCTCCTACGCCACCGACCCCACCGAGCAGTGGATCCGCATGGAGCTGGACGAGCCCCGCCGGATCCGCGAGGTATCGGTGCTCCCGGTCGTCGAGGACGACTTCGTCGTGCCGATCCGCGAGCTCGAGGTCCGCGCCGGCGACCAGGTGCGCCGGGTGCGCGCCCACCCCTCGGGCGCTCCCTCGATCGCCCGGTTCGACGGCCGCCCGGCCGACGTCGTCGAGGTGCGGGTGGTGCGGGCGGCGACCCCGGAGAACCGGGGCCGGGTGGGCCTGCGCGAGATCACCATCGACGAGCGCAGCTCGGGCCGCAGCCTCGTGGTCCCGGGCATGGTCGGCCCCGACGCTCGGCTGGTCTTCGGCGCCGACGCCGAGCGTCGCGCCTGCCGGATCACGGTCGGCATCCCGGACTGCGACGTCGGGCGGATCCGCGCACCCGAGGAGCGCAGCGGCCTGGACCGCACCTTCACCACCTCCGCCCGGACCACGCACCGGCTGAGCGGCTGGGCCGTGGCCCGGGCGACCCGCGAGACCTCCCTGCTCCTCGACCCGCTCGACGCGGGCCAGCGGGTGGGCGCGAGCTCGGTGTACGGCGGCGACCCCAAGGTCGCCCAGCGCTTCGCCCACGACGGCCTGGACTCCACGGTGTGGATGTCGGCCGACAACGACCAGAACCCGACGCTCGTCTTCGAGTGGGACCGCCCGCGCACGATCTCCGGTGTCGCCGTCGTCGGCGGTGAGTCCGAGGACATCCCGCGGCGGGCCCTCCTGCGCACCCGGTCCCGGGTCGTGGAGGCATCGGTGACCGGCACCGAGATCGCGGCCTGGAAGCCGCTGCGCACCACGCGCCTCGAGGTGACCTTCCTCAAGCGCTACGGCTCCGACCGGGTCGTCGTCCCCGAGATCCGACTGGCCGGCGCCGACGTCACCCGGCCGCTGGACGACGGGCTCGAGGGCGGCCGGGTCGGCCGGCCGTGCGGCTTCGGCCCGAACATCGTGGTCGACGGACAGGTGGTGCCCACCGAGGTGTGGGGCAGCGTCGCCGACATCGTCAACGGCTCACCGATGCGCTGGGAGAGCTGCGCCGCCGGCGACGGCTCGGCGACCGCCGCGGGCCAGCCCTCCGACGGACTCGTGCGCCTCGGGCCCGGCGTGCACCGCGTCCAGGCCCGCAACAGCGCCGAGTTCGCCGTCACCCGCCTCCTCGCCGAGCCCGTCCGGGAACGACGCAACGAGGCCGGACGGCCCGGCACCGGGCGCGGCGCCGACCGCGAGGTGACCCTCACCCGGTGGGAGGCCAGCGACCGTACGGCGGTCGTGGCCGCCGGCCCGGAGGCGCTGCTGCACCTGCCGGAGAACGCCAACCCGGGCTGGGAGGCCCGGGTGGATGGCGAGGAGCTGCGCCGCGTACGCGTGGACGGCTGGCAACAGGCCTGGGTGCTGCCGGCGAGCGGCGAGGTCACCGTCGAGCTGAGCTATGCCCCGCAGCGCGTCTACACGGTGCTCCTGCCTCTCGGCCTGGGCGTGAGCGGCCTGGTGCTGCTCGCCGGGATCGGCGCCGGCATCGGACTGTGGTGGCGCCGCCGCCGCGGGACCGCGCCGGGCATCCCGGAGAGCTGGGCGACACTGTCGCCCCGGGCGTCCAGCCCAGCGGTGGTCGGCCTCAGCGCGGTCGCCGTCTTCGCCTTCCTCGGCCCGGTGGCGACCGTCGGCCTGGTCCTCGCGCTCGTCGCCGGCCGCGTGGTCGCGGTGAGCGGCTCCGGGGCCCTCGCCGCCGTCACGGGTGCGCTCGGGTGGTGGCGCGACGCCGCCCCGGCGCTGGTGGCCGCGGTGCTGGTCGTGGCGTCCGCCCTGCTCGACGTGGCCGGCCTGCCCTGGCTGTCACGGGGCGCGGACGTGCTGGCCGCCGTCGCGATCGGGCTCGCGGCCGGCCTCCTGCTGGCCCGACGGTCCGCACCCCTTCTCGCCCCACGCACCGGGAGGAACGTGTGAACCACGCGGACAGGAGCGCCGGCGTCTGGCGCGGGCGCCAGGCGTGGGCCGCCGTGGTCGTGATCGCGGTGATGCTGGTGTGGCGCGCGCTGCTGATGCGTGACTCCTACTTCAACCAGGACGACTTCTTCATCACCGCACGCGCGACCCATGAGGAGCTCACCTGGGCCTACCTGTTCGAGCCCATCGCCGGGCACGTGATCCCGGCGCAGATGCTGAACTTCTGGATGGTCGGCAACCTCGCGCCGTTCCGGTGGGGAGTCGTGGCCGCCGAGGCCGTGGTGCTCCAGCTCATCGCCACCGTCCTCATGTGGCACCTGCTGACCCGGCTGCTGCCCGGCAGGTGGGTGCGCGTGCTCCTGCTGGCGGTCTTCGCGTGGACGCCGCTCACCCTCGTCACCACGCTGTGGTGGGCGGCGGCGATCGGGCTGTGGCCGCACCTGATCTTCTCCATCCTTGCGATGCTGCTCCTGACCCGCGCCGTGCAGGGAGCCGGCCGCTCCTGGCTCAACCAGCTCGGCTGCGTGCTGTGCCTGTGGGCCGGTCTGGCCTGGCACGAGCGCGCGGTCCTGATCGCGCCGGTGCTCCTCGCGCTCGCACTCGCCCTCGCCGACGACGCGGCCGGGTGGCGGCGCGTGCCGGCGACCCTGCGCCGGTTCGCCTGGCTGTGGGTCGCACTCGCCGCCAGCCTCGTGACCTACCTGGTCGTCCACACCCGGATCACCACCGTGGAGGGCGGCACCGGGTCGCTGACCGAGTCGTTGCACATCACCTGGGAGTTCATCGCCCGCAACATCGTCCCCGGCATGCTTTCCGGCCCCTGGCAGGCCGAGCTGCAGGGCGGCGCGGTGGTGCCCGCACACTGGGTGACAGCGGTGTCGCTGGTGCTCGCGGCCCTCATCCTCGCGGTGCTGCTGCGCCGCGGGGGACCGGCGCGCTGGTGGGCGCTCCTGCTCGTGGTCGGCTACGTCGGGTCCGACCTCGCGCTCGTCCTCGCCGGTCGCGGCGGGTTCGGGCACCTCATCGGCCTGGACCCGCGCTACAGCTCCGACGTGCCGCACATCGTCGTCCCCGCGGTCGCGCTCATGCTGCGCCAGGCCCGTCCGGGACTCGGCCTCGGCCTCGCGGCGCTGCAGACCCACCGGCGGCGGGTGCTCAGCATCGGGGTCCTCACCGGCGTCTACCTCGTCGGCTCGGCGTTCGGCACGGCGGCGCTCGTCCCGCACTTCCAGAACGTCGGGGACCGCGACTTCGTCACCACCTTCCGCGCCGAGCTCGCACGCGACCCCAACCAGGTGGTGTGGGACGCCCTGGTGCCAGCGGAGCTGGTGCTGCCGCTGGTCGGCGAGGACGCCCGCCTCTCGGCGGTCTTCGCCCCGCTGCCCGAGAGCCCGGTCTTCGACGAGCCGTCGGCGCGCCTGCGCCTGGTCGACGAGGAGGGCCGGCTGCACCCGGTCGAGCTCGACGGCTCGATCCCGGTGCCGGAGGGCCCGGCGCCCGACTGCGGGTACGCCGTCACCGACGCCACCGTCCGGCTGCCGTTCGTGCTGCCGGTCAGCGGCCGACTCCTGGTCAGCATGGGGTATTTCTCCAACGGCGAGTCGACGGTCACCGTCAGCGCGGGCGACTGGTCCACGTCGTTCCTGGCGAGGCCCGGCCCCAACGAGATCTGGGTGCCGGTCCCGGACCTCGAGGAGGAGATCGGGGCCCTGCGGCTGCGTGCCGACGGGGGCGCCACGGTCTGCGTCACCCGGGCGGCGGCAGGACGACCGGAGATCCGGTGAGCACGGTCGCCGCGGAGCCGCGGCGCCGCCGGGCGCAGGACCTGGCCGTCGGGCTCGCGCTGAGCCTCCTGGTCCTCGGACCGCTGCTGCTCGGTCGGGGGTTCTGGATCTTCGGCGACATGGTCTTCGTCCCGGAGCAGCCGTGGAAGAGCGCCTGGCTCGGCCTGGACGGCCAGCTGCCGCGGGCGGTCCCGATGGACGCGCTGATGTCGCTGCTGACCGCTGTCGTGCCGGGCGATCTGGTCCAGAAGGCGGTCCTGCTGGCGGCCTTCCTGGCGGGAGCCGTCGGCGCCGGCCGGCTCGTCGACCGGCACCCGTGGTACGCCCGGGCCGCGGCGATCACGCTCTTCGTCTGGAACCCGTGGGTCCACGAGCGCCTGCTCATGGGGCAGTGGGCGATCCTGGCGGGCTACCTGCTGCTGCCGTGGGTGGCCCACGCGGCGCTGCGCGCCCGCCGCGACCTGCGCGACGGCGCACCGCCGCTGGCGGTCGCGCTCGTCCTGAGCGCCGTGTGCAGTCCCTCCAGCGGGCTGATGGCGGTCCTCGTCGCGCTGGTGCTCGCGGCACGGCGTACCCGTTTCCACGTCCCGGTGGTGCTCGGCACCGGCGTCGTGGCGAACCTGCCGTGGCTGGTGCCGACGCTGCTGGCCGGGCGCGCCAGCGAGGTCACCGTCGCGGGTGTCTTCGACGTGTTCGCGCCGCGGGCCGAGTCGGGCGCGGGGGTCTGGGCGAGCCTGCTGTCCCTGGGCGGCACCTGGAAGTCCTCGGTCGTCCCGCCCGAGCGCACCGAGCCGCTGGTGGTGCTGCTGGCCTGCGCGCTCACCGTCGCCGCCCTGCTCGGCGTACGACGCGCGCCGCGCGGCTCCGACGAGCGGCGGCTGCTGGTGCTGGCGGGGGTCTCGCTGCTGCTCGCCGCCCTGCCGGTGCTGCCCGGCGGCACGGCGCTGCTGGAGGCCCTGGGCACGGTGGTCCCCGCCACCGCGGTGCTGCGCGACTCCCAGCGGTTCCTGGCCCCGGCGGTGCTGGTGCTGCTGCCCGGAATCGCGGCGGTGGTGTCCGGGGTACGCGCCCGCGTGCGGCCCGGCCGTGAGGCCCTGTGGGCGGTGGTCGCCGTGGTGGTCGTGGCGCCGGTCGTGCTGCTGCCGAGCCTCGCCTGGGGTGCCGCCGGGACGCTGACCCGGTCGACGTTCCCGGGGGAGTGGCGGACGGTGGCCGGGATCCTGGAGGCCGAGGGCCCGGCGACGACCGTCGTGCTGCCGTGGCGCGGCAGCTACCGCGGCTACGACTGGAACGCGCGCCGCGCCGTGCTCGACCCGGCGCCGCGGTTCCTGCCCGGCGAGGTGCTCATCGACGACCGCACGTTCGTCGACGGCGAGGTGGTGCCCTCCGAGGATCCCCGGGTGGTCGCGGTCGACGCGGCGCTCTCGTCGCCCGACCCGGCGGCCGCGCTGCGCGAGGCCGGGGTGCGCTGGGTCCTCGTCGAGCGGGGGATGGGCGGGCTCGGGGAGATCCCCTCCGGCACGGTCCGCCACGACGGCGAGGCGCTCTCCCTCGTCGATCTCGGGCCCGCGGCGGCGTCCGGGGAGCCGGTCGAGCCTCTCGACACGGTGCTGGTCGTGCTCGCTGACCTCGCCACGCTGCTGTTGCTTTCCGGAAATGCTGCGGCCATACTGCGACGTCGGGTGTAATGGTCGTCACCAAGGCGGCCTGCCGCTGTGAGTTCTTGGGAGGGAACCCAGCACATGAACTTCTTGATCTCCGGCGTCGTAGGCGCCGTCCTGTCCTCCGTGGTGCTGATCGGAGGGGTGCAGGCCTACTCCGGCGGTGACCCCGAGCCGCTCTCGGAGGAGCAGCTCTACTCCTACTCCGACGAGTGACGTCGGTGGGGTGAGGCTCGTGCTGCACCCCACCGACGCCCCGTGCCCACGCTGTCCGCAGCGTCGGTTCGGCGACCCTGAAACATCTGCCCGGGGGAGGGCCGCATGCTCCAGCTGGTGATACCCGCATTCAACGAGGCGGCCCGGCTCCCGCGCACCCTGCGCGAGTTGACCCGCTACGCCACCGCGAACCGGGCGACCCTCGGCCGCATCGAGGTCGTCGTGGTCGACAACGCGAGCACCGACGCGACCGCCAGCGTCGCACGCGACGCCGACTGCGCGGCGCTGCCGGTCCGGATCGTGCACTGCGCCGAGCCCGGCAAGGGCGCCGCGGTGCGCGCCGGCATGGCCGTGACCACCGCGGACATCGTGGGGTTCATGGACGCCGACGGCGCGACCCGCCTCGACGCGCTCGACGAGGGCTGGCGGCGCATGCTCCTGGGGGCCGACATCGCCATCGGGTCGCGTGCCGTCGAGGGCAGCGACACCGCCGTACGCCACAGCTGGCTGCGCGAGCGGGGCGCCCGCGCCTACCGTTCGTGCACCGCTCGCCTGGTCCCCGGTGTGGCCGACACCCAGTGCGGGTTCAAGCTGCTGCGCGGCGACCTGGCACGCGAGGTGTTCGCGGGCCTGCGGACCCCCGGCTTCTCCTTCGACGTCGAGCTTCTGGCCCGGGCGCGCCACGCGGGTGCCGTGATCCACGAGTTCCCCGTGGTCTGGGCCGACGTCCCGGGCTCCACCTTCGATCCCGTGCGCCACGGCGCCGGGGCGTTCCTCGACCTCGGCCGGATCGCCTGGCAGCTGCGTGGCTCGCGCACCGCGCCGAGAACGGTGCCCGCGCTCGCGCCGGTCGCCGGGTCCGCCGTCGTACCGCCCGCCGCGGCCGGCGGCGAGTTCTAGCGGATGGCGGCTGCCGCCTCCCCGCCCGCCGTACCCCCGGGACGCCTGCAGGGCCACCACGCTGTCGTGGTGAACTGGCGCGACCTCTCCCACTCGCTCGCCGGAGGGTCCGAGCGCTACGCGTGGGAGTACGCCCGCGCGCTCGCCGAGGCCGGAGCGCGCGTCGAGTTCGTGACCGCCCGCGAGCGCGGCCAGGCCCGCCACGAGGTGCGCGACGGCATCCGGATCCAGCGCGGTGGCGGCCCCTTCACCTTCTACGTCCATGCCGGCCTGGCGTTGCTGCGCCGGCGTCGCAGCCTCTCGGTCGTGATCGACCCGGAGTGCGGGATCCCGGCCTTCTCCCCGCTGTTCGTACGCCGCGACACGGTGGTCGTGATGCCGGTGCACCACGTGCACCAGGAGCAGTTCGCCACCTACTTCCCCGCGCCGCTCGCCGCGGTGGGCCAGTGGCTCGAGCGGGTCGCGATGCGGCGGGTCTACCGCACGCGGCGCACGTTGGCGGTCTCGGAGTCGACCCGCACCGAGATGGTGCGTCAGCTCGGCTGGCGCGGCGAGGTCGACCTCCTCGCCAACGGCGCCGAGGTGCCCGACCCGACCCTGGTGAGCGCGGAGGACAAGGACCCCGACCGGCTGGTGGTGCTCGGGCGCCTGGTCCCGCACAAGCGGGTGGACCTGGTGCTGCGCGTCGTCCGCGAGCTGGCGACCGAGCGCCCCGGGCTGCACCTCGACGTGTGCGGCAAGGGCCCCGACCTGGACCGGCTGGTGCTCCTGGCCGGCGAGCTCGGCATCGCCGACCGGGTGCACTTCCACGGCTTCGTCCCCGAGGAGACCAAGCACGCGGTGCTGCGCCGCGCCGCGCTGCACGTGTGCGCCTCGGACATCGAGGGGTGGGGCCAGGTGGTCATCGAGGCGGCCGGCTGGGGCGTGCCCACCGTCGCCCGTGACGTGCCCGGCCTGCGCGACTCCATCCGCGACGGCGACACCGGCTGGCTGGTGCCCGACGATCCGGACCCCGACCTGGTGGCGGGTCGGCTGGCCGACCGGGTGCGGGAGGCCCTGAAGGTGCTGGAGGCACCCGAGGAGCGGGCCGTCGTGGTCGGCGCCTGCCAGGAGTGGGCGGCGCGCTTCAGCTGGACGCGCATGCACCGCGAGGCGCTCGCCGTGGTCGAGCAGGAGCTGCGCCGGGTCGGTCGCTGAGAGCTCAGGCCGGGTCGGTCAGCGAGGCGGCCAGGGCATCGAGGAGCGCCGCCAGCGACGCGTCGTCCCACTGGCTGCGCCGGGCGCGCAGGCCCAGCACGGTCCGATCCTCGATCCCGACCGCGCCCAGCGACAGCCCGGTCCCGCCCGCGGTGACCGGGTGGAAGGCCAGATCGGCGACCCCGGGCGCCGTCACCCGGCCCAGGTGGGAGACCAGCATGCTGGAGCCGAGGCGGGGGGCCAGCACCCGCAGCGCCGTCTCCACCACGCGGCCGCCGGCCGCGCCGCCGGTCCCGACGGGCGGCTGGGTGGGTGCCTCGCGGACCAGGCGTTCGACGGCCCCGAGGTCGAGGTCCTCGACGTCGCGCAGCCGCAGCAGCTCGCTGCGGTCCGCGATGCGCGGGGCCGCGCCGGCAGGCGTCTCCTCGCGGCGTGCGGCCCCGATGGCCACCGCGACGTGCCGGGTACGCCGGCCCGCACCCCGGTTGTGGTGCACGAGCCCCTGGGCTGCGGCGTGCACGAGCCGCGAGGTGCCGTGGTGGCCGGGCACGCTGGCGACGGCGAAGGCGTCGCCCGGCGCGGGCACGACGCCGGGCAGTGCGGCACGGGCCGGTGGCGCGAACGCGACCTCGCCGAGGCGTCGTACGGCGGAGCCCAGGAACCCGCCGGCCTGCGGGCGTCCGGTGACCCCGCGAGCGCCGGAGGACACAGCGGTGTCGGTGACCGCAGCCAGGACGTCGAGGAGTCCGAGACCGTCGACCCAGGCGTGGTGCGCCGAGACGACGAGGCACGGGCCGGCCAGTCCGAGGACGACCGGTGTGCGGTCCTCCTCCGCGAGCCGGGCGCGCAGCGCGCCCAGGTCGTCCGCGCGCTCCACCGCCCGCTGTCCTGCGGGTCGGGCGTCGGGCCAGTCGTGGTCCGCTGCCAGCCGCTGCAGCCGTTGTCCGAGCAGGCGGGCCTCGTCGGGGCCCGGAGCGGCGGCGAGGCGTGCGGTGAGCAGGATCCGCCAGCGGATCCGGGGGTCGGCGACCCAGTCGCTCATCGCCGGGGGATCAGCGCTTGACCGCGCGGGCGACGAGGCTGATGCCGGGCAGTCGCTGGACGGGCAGCACGCGTTCGGCGGCGACGGCGACGCGCAGGCCGGCGTTGAGCACCGGATGCACCTCCTCCATCTCGCTCTCACTGTCGTTGTTCTTGCGCCGCATCCGGGCGACGGGGCGCAGCAGGACGTTCCACGAGGCGATGTCGACGACCTCGAGGCCTGCGCCCTCGAGGAGCGCAGCGAGGTCGGCGCGCTCATAGCGACGCAGGTGGCCCAGGGCGACGTCGTGGCCGCTCCACAGCGCCATGCTGCAGGGCACTGCGACCAGTGCCCGGCCGCCGGGGCGCAGCACCCGCGCGGTCTCGCGGGCCACGGCCTTGTCGTCCTCGATGTGCTCCCAGGCGTCGGTCGACATCACCAGGTCCATCGAGGCGTCGGCCACCGGCAGGAGCTGCGCGTCGCCGCGCACCACCTTCAGACCGCGGCCGCGGGCGATGCCCGCCGCGACGGGGGAGTACTCGATCCCGGTCACGTCCCAGCCGAGGTCCTGCAGAACGCCGGTGTTGCCACCGCCCCCGCAGCCCACGTCGAGCGCACGGCCCGGCGACAACGGGCGCACCAAGCGCCGCACCAGTGCCCGCCGCTCGGCGTACCACCAGTGCTTCTTCTCCAAGGCCGCCGACTTGCGGATCTCCTGCGCGTCCACGCTGCGGAACACTACTGGTCGCCGGCCCGGATGGAGGCCGGATGACACGCGTCAAAACCGAACCGGCGAGTACATGACGCGTGAGTAACATCCCTGCTACTGTTCCGCCGGGCCGCGTGACGTCTGTCACCCGGCGGGAGAGAAGGGGAGCTTTCATGCGTCGAGTTGTTCCAGCCGTCCTCGTGGGACTGGGGGTGTTCCTCCTCGTGGCGGCAGCGCTCCTGAAGTTCTACGCCTACCCCAAGCTCGCGGTCGCCCCGATCGACCAGAACAGCGAGACGACGCTGACGGCCGAGGACGCGGTCATCTTCGACACCGACCCCGCGATGCTGACCGAGGTCGTGGTCGACCTCACGGCCGTCTCCACCACGCGCGGTGACGTCGACGCCAGCCGCGAGGCCAGCGACGACAGGGGCGAGGACATCCGTGTCTGGGCCGACACCCAGACGATCACCTCCGACGACGGCGTGGTCCGCTCGAAGAGCCGGGGCCGTGCCGCCTTCGACGCCTTCACGGGCGAGGCGGTCGACTGCTGCGGCTCCTTCAGTGAGACCACCGAGGACGAGCGCACCTCCGTCGTGCGCGAGGGGCTCGTCTACAAGTTCCCCTTCGGCACCGAGAAGGAGACCTACGACTGGTGGGACGGCACCGCCGGCACCACCGTCCCGGCCGAGTTCGTCGAGGAGACCGACGTCGACGGCCTCGACGTCTACAAGTTCGAGGCCGAGCTGGAGCCCACGGTCGTGGGCACCCGCGAGGTCCCGGCCTCCGTGGTGGGCGAGCGCGGCTCGGACAGCATCGAGGCCGACGTCGTGTACGCCAACAAGCGGACCTTCTTCGTGGAGCCGGTCACCGGTGCGGTGATCGACCGCACCGAGGAGCAGCGCTCCATCCTGGCCATCGACGGTGAGGAGCGGGCGACCACCACCGAGGCCGACCTCAGCTTCACCGACGAGCAGGTCGCCAAGAACGTCGACGAGTACGAGAGCAAGGCCTCGCTGCTCTCCATGGTCAACGGCCTGTTCCCGATCCTCGGCCTGGTCCTCGGACTGATCCTGATCGCCCTCGGCCTCGTGCTCGGGCGCCGTGACGCCGCGGCCGCCCCGGCTCGGACCGGCGCGACGAAGGACGACGGCACGCACCGCGAGACCACCAAGGTCTGATCCACAGCACACCAGGAACGGGGCGGGGCCAGGAGGCCTCGCCCCGTTCTGTGTCCGGTGGCGGTCGGTGGGGCAGCGCTCGCCCGCGCCGCCCCGTGGTGGCTAGGCGGGCAGGTCGGCCCCGAAGATCGCGGTGCCCGGGGTGAACCGCCCGCGGGTCGCCGACCACCCGCCCCACACCCGGTCGTGCCCGGCCGGCCACTCGGGCTCCAGCAGCGTGGTGATCCGGAACCCGGCGCCGGCCAGCAGCGTCACCCAGTCGCCCAGGGTGCGGTGGTGCTCCACGTAGGAGACCTGCCCGGTGGCGTCGTCGACCTCGACGTACGGCGTGCGGTCCCAGTAGGGCTGGCTGGCGACCAGGCCCGCCTCGCCGGGGTCATCGGGGAACATCCACCGCGTGGGGTGGGTGATCGAGAAGGCGAAGCGACCGCCCGGGCGCAGCACCCGCGCGGCCTCGGCGACCGCGACGTCGATGTCGCGCACGAACTGCAGGGCGCCGAACGAGGAGAAGACGATGTCGAAGGAGCCGTCCGCGAACGGCAGGTCCGTCGCGGTGCCCAGCACCGACGGCACCGCGACCCCGGACTCGGCGTCGATGCGGCGCGAGTGCTGGAGCTGGCGCAGCGACAGGTCGATGCCGTAGGCGCGACCGCCCTGGGTGCGGATCCACCGCGAGCACTGGCCGGCCCCGGAGCCCACCTCGAGCACATCGCGGCCGGCGACCGGTCCCAGCACACAGGCGGTGGACTCGGTGAGGCCCTCAGGGCCCCAGACGAAGCCGGTGTCGCCGAGGAACTCGCCGTGGGTCGCCTGGTACTCGTCGGCGTAGCGATCCCAGTCCGGACCGTTGGCGTGCCGGGACTCCGACTCGCTGACGGCCCGGCGCTCGACGCGCACCGGCGGGAGCGGAGGATGATGACGGGAGTCGGGTGCGGCGGGGTTGCCCGCAGGACTGCTCACGACACGAAGGTAATACGTGCCGCGGGCAGCCGTGGCGCCCGGGTTGGACGGCAGCGCCGCGGGCGGCGTACGCTGGCGGTTGCGCCAGAGGTCTGCCTGCGTCCCGGACGGAGTGGACTCTCGCTCGCTATCACCGCGTCCCCTCGGGAGCGCTTCTCGATCGGTAGTGAAACCGGCCTTCGCGCGTGCCCGCACGACTTTCTGCCCACCAAGGAAATACTTCCCTTATGACGAGCACCATCTCCGCTCTTCCGGACTACGACGCGCCTCAGGTCGCGATCAACGACATCGGGTCCGAAGAGGACTTCCTCGCCGCCATCGACGCGACGATCAAGTACTTCAATGACGGCGACATCGTCTCCGGCACGATCGTCAAGGTCGACCGCGACGAGGTCCTGCTTGACATCGGCTACAAGACCGAGGGCGTCATCCCCTCGCGCGAGCTGTCGATCAAGCACGACGTCGACCCGTCCGAGGTCGTCTCGGTCGGTGACGAGGTCGAGGCCCTGGTCCTCCAGAAGGAGGACAAGGAAGGCCGCCTGATCCTGTCCAAGAAGCGCGCTCAGTACGAGCGTGCCTGGGGCACCATCGAGCAGGTCAAGGAGGAGGACGGCGTCGTCGAGGGCACCGTCATCGAGGTCGTCAAGGGCGGCCTCATCCTCGACATCGGCCTGCGCGGCTTCCTGCCCGCCTCGCTGGTGGAGATGCGTCGCGTCCGCGACCTGCAGCCCTACGTGGGTCAGACCCTCGAGGCCAAGATCATCGAGCTCGACAAGAACCGCAACAACGTGGTCCTGTCGCGCCGTGCCTGGCTCGAGCAGACCCAGTCCGAGGTTCGCCACGGCTTCCTGACCCAGCTCCAGAAGGGTCAGATCCGCAAGGGCGTCGTCTCCTCGATCGTCAACTTCGGTGCGTTCGTGGACCTCGGCGGCGTCGACGGCCTCGTGCACGTCTCCGAGCTGTCGTGGAAGCACATCGACCACCCCTCCGAGGTCGTCGCCGTGGGCGACGAGGTCACCGTCGAGGTTCTCGACGTGGACATGGAGCGCGAGCGGGTCTCCCTGTCGCTCAAGGCGACGCAGGAGGACCCGTGGCAGCACTTCGCCCGGACCCACCAGATCGGCCAGATCGTGCCGGGCAAGGTCACCAAGCTGGTGCCCTTCGGCTCGTTCGTCCGTGTCGAGGAGGGCATCGAGGGCCTGGTCCACATCTCCGAGCTGGCCGAGCGCCACGTGGAGATCCCGGAGCAGGTCGTCCAGGTCAACGACGACGTCATGGTCAAGATCATCGACATCGACCTCGAGCGTCGTCGGATCTCGCTGTCGCTGAAGCAGGCCAACGAGACCGCTGTGGCGACCGACGTCGACGAGTTCGACCCGACGCTGTACGGCATGCCGGCGACCTACGACGAGCAGGGCAACTACGTCTACCCCGAGGGCTTCGACCCCGAGACCGGCGAGTGGCTCGAGGGCTTCGAGGACCAGCGCGCGGTCTGGGAGGACCAGTACGCCAAGGCGCACGCCCGCTGGGAGGCCCACGTCAAGCAGCAGGCCGAGGCCCGCAAGGCCGAGGCCGAGGCCGGCGAGGCCACCTCGTACTCCTCCTCGGCCGAGGTCGAGACCAGCGAGGAGACCGGCGGCGGTTCGCTCGCCTCGGACGAGGCGCTGCAGGCGCTTCGCGAGAAGCTCACCGGCGGCAGCAACTGATCCGCTGAACCACCGCTTCACCAGCTGAACCACCGAGGCCCGGTCACCGCGAGGTGACCGGGCCTCGGTGCGTCTGCGGCCGGCGACCGACGTGCGCGGTGCCTCAGCAGGCGAAGCGGCGGCGGTACTGCTGCGGGCTCAGGCCGCGCGCGCGGGTGAAGTGCAGGCGCATGTTGGCGGCGTTGCCGAAGCCGACGTCGGCGGCGATCCGGTCGATGGTGTGGTCGGTGCGCTCGAGCAGCTGCTCGGCGCGCAGCAGTCGCTGGGCGGTGATCCAGGCGTGCGGCGTCGCGCCGACCTCGGCACGGAACCGGCGCGCGAAGGTGCGCGGGGACATCAGGGCGCGGTGTGCGAGCGTGGCGACGTCGAGCTCGCGGTGCAGATTGTCCAGGATCCACTGCTGGAGCTTCCCGAAGCTCTCCACGCGCAGCTCGGGCACCGGCCGCTCGATGAACTGGGCCTGACCGCCCTCGCGCTGCGGCGGCACCACCATGCGTCGCGCGATGCTCGAGGCCACCGCTGCCCCGTGCTCCTGACGCCACACGTGCAGGGAGGCATCGATGCTGGCGGCGGTGCCGGCGCTGGTGACCACCTGCCCCGAGTCGACGTGGAGGACCTCGGGCACCACCTTCGCGCGCGGGAAGCGGCGGGCGAGGGCGGCGGTGTAGCGCCAGTGGGTCGTGCACTCGCGGCCGTCGAGGAGCCCGGCCTCGCCGAGCACGAAGGCGCCCGTGCACATCGACATCAACCGGGCGCCACGGTCGTGGGCGGCCCGGATCGACTCGAGGACGGGCGGCGGGACGTTCTCGGCGAGCCCCTCGGTCGGCAGGACGACCACCAGATCTGCCTGGGCCGTCCGGGTGAGGTCGTGGTCCACGCCGATCGTGAACCCGGCGCCGGTGCGGACGGGGCCCGGGACCGCCGCGCACAGGGCGAAGTCCAGCACCGGCAACCCGTCGTCGCTGCGGTCGCTGCCGAAGGCCTCGCACGCGACCCCGAGCTCGAACGCCGTGACGCCGTCGTAGGTGATCACGGCCACATCGGTGAGCATCGGTCCAGCATGCCACGGGGGTGGCAGGAAATCGAGGGACCATGACAGGGCAGCCACTCGTGGCCGGATCCGGCGGAGCGAAGACTTGCTGCCATGACCTTCTTGATGCTGCTCCTCGTGCTCGCGGTGGTGCTCGTGGTCGGTGGGCTCCGGGTGGTCGCGCGCGACCCCCGGGGCACGCTCCCGCCGCCGTCCTCGCGCGCGCAGGACCCGCAGTTTCGGGCCCCCCGCGCCCGCTGACGCCACCGACCCCGGCGGGCGTCGGCGGTTGCTCGGGCGAGCATGATCTGTCCATGACGACCCGGTTGCTGCTCCTGGCCGACACCCACCTGCCCCGACGGGCGCGCGCCCTGCCCGAGCAGGTGTGGGCGGACGTGGAGTGTGCCGACGTCGTGGTCCACGCGGGGGACTGGGTCGACGTGTCGCTCCTCGACGAGCTCGAGGCCCGTGCGCGCCGCCTGGTCGGGGTCCACGGCAACAACGACCACGGCGCCCTGCGCGAGCGGCTGCCGGAGGTGGCCCGGGCGGAGATCGACGGGGTGCGGCTCGGCGTGGTGCACGAGACGGGCGCGTCGCGCGGGCGCGAGGAGCGCTGCGCCGCGGCGTACGGCGACCTCGACGTGCTGGTGTTCGGGCACTCCCACATCCCGTGGGACACCACCACCGCCACGGGCCTGCGGCTGCTGAACCCCGGGTCGCCCACGGACCGGCGCCGCCAGCCGTACTGCACCTACATGACCGCGCTCGCGGACGGCGGTGCCCTGCGGGAGGTCACGCTGCACCGGCTGCCGCCGCGCACCTGAGCGGCGGCCCCGGGGGAGGTCACTCCGCGGGCAGCCCGGCACCGCGGCGTGCGTAGAGGTCGAGCACGACCTGGCGGTCGATCACGCCACAGCGCTCGGCCCACTCCTCGTACGCGGCGGCGAGCTCGGCGACGAGTCCAGGGTGCTCGCCGGCGAGGTCGGTGAGCTCGGTGCGGTCGGTGACCATGTCGTAGAGCTCCCAGTCCTGGGCGTGCTTGCGCACCAGCTTCCATCGCCCGCGACGCGCGCCCGAATTGCCCTCGTGCTCCCAGGCCAGCAGCCGCTGGTCGTCGGTGGCGTCGTCGATCAGAGTCGGCAGCAGGCTGGTGCCCTCGGGCGGGTGCACCTCGCGCCCAACCGCGGCCCGGTCGTAGTCGGCGCCGCTGACCTCGAGCAGCGTCGCCATGATGTCGGTGAGCTGATGAGGCTGGTGACGCAGCCGCGCCTCGGTGCCCAGTCCTGCCGGCCAGTGCACGACGAGCGGGGTGGCGATCCCGCCCTCGTGGATCCAGTGCTTGTACTCGCGGAACGGCGTGTTCGACAGGTTCGCCCAGGGGCGGCCGTACGTCGCGTAGCTGTCCTCGCCGCCGGGACGGATGCTCGGATCGTTGCCTGGACGCACCGGCTCGCCGGCGCGGGTCGTGTCGTCGAAGCTGACGTAGGTGGTCACGAACTCCTGGGCGCTCTCCAGGGGCATCTCCTCGGCGCACCCGCCGTTGTCGGAGAGGAACAGGAAGAGGGTGTCGTCCAGTGCGTCCTGCTCGCGCAGCTCGGCCACGATGCGACCCACGCCCTGGTCCACCCGGTCCACCTGCGCGGCGTACACCGCCATCCGCAGGGCCTCCCACTCCTTGTCCTCGACCTCGCTCCAGGCGGGCACCCGCGGGTCGCGGTCGCTCAGTGGCCAGTCGGGGGCGATGATCCCGGACTTCACCAGCCGCTCCAGACGCTCCTCGCGCAGCGCGTCCCACCCGGCGTCGAAGCGCCCGGCGTACGACGCGATGTCGTCGGGGCGCGCGTGCAGGGGCCAGTGCGGCGCGGTGTAGGCGGCGTAGAGGAAGAACGGGGCGTCGGCGTGCTCGGCCTGGTGCTGGCGCAGGAACCCCACGGCGTGGTCGGTGATCGCGTCGGTGTAGTAGAAGTCGGGGTCCGCGAGCGCCTCGTCGTCGACGTTGGTCTCGTCGCGCGTGAGCGTGCGCGGGCGGAAGAAGCTGCCGGCGCCCTCGAGGGTGCCGTAGAACGCGTCGAAGCCGCGCCGGGTGGGCCAGCTCTCGGTCGGGGTGTGGATGTCGCCGGAGAGATGCCACTTGCCCGAGATGTAGCTGCGGTATCCCGCGGTGCCGAGCGCCTCGGCGAGGGTGACGTTGCGGTCGTTGAGCGTGCCCGGGTAGCCCTCGGGGGAGTCGTCGTAGTTGAGGATGCCGATCCCGGTCTGATGCGGGTGCAGCCCGGTCATCAGCGACGCGCGCGAGGGGCTGCAGCGCGCGGTGTTGTAGAACTGCGTCAGCCGCACCCCCGACTCCGCCAACGCGTCGATGTGGGGCGTGCGGATCTCGCCTCCGTAGCACCCGATGTCGGAGAAGCCCATGTCGTCCACGAGGACGATCACGACATGGGGGCGGCGGGCGGGCGGCTTCGGCATGGGGGCTCTTCTCTGCTCGGCGGTCTCGGGTGCTCGGTGGTCCGTACGGCGCGCCGCGGTGGTGGACGCCGCAGCGGTCGGTGTCTAATGTGCACAATACCGATGGAGTTAATGAATCAGAGAAAGTTGGACGCCGTGAAGTCATCCCTCACCCGTTTCCTCGCCGCGGCGGCGGTCCTGCCGGCGGTGGCGGCCATCGCCTCGTGCGGCTCCGACGGCGCCAGCGCCGACGGCGGCGACGCGGAGATCGTGATCGCACGCGGCGCCGGCGTCAACGGCGCGGCGATCGAGACGCTCGTCGGCGAGTTCGAGGAGGAGACCGGGGTGGAGGTCGACACCGTCGAGCTCAGCGACACCGACTACGGGCCCAAGATGCGGCTGATCCAGCAGACCGGGCGCTCCGACTTCGACCTCGCGATCGCGATCCCCGGCGACATCTTCCCCCTCACCGACACCGACGGTGTCTACGCGCCGCTCGACACCGCGGGCTTCGACCCCGAGGGCCTCGCGGCGCTCGAGGAGGCCGGGCTGGTCGAGGACAACCACCTGGGCAACCAGGACATCACTCCGCTGACGGTGTACAGCAACGAGTTCGCGGACAACCCGCCGAAGACCTGGGCGGACTTCTTCGACCTCGAGAAGTACCCCGGCTACCGAGGCCTGCAGTCCGGCGGCTTCGGCGTCCCGATCAACATCGAGATCGCGCTGCTCGCCGACGGTGTCGCTCCCGCCGACCTCTACCCGCTCGACCTGGACCGTGCCTTCGCCAAGCTCGACACGATCAAGGACGACATCACGTTGTGGGACGCGGCTCCGAAGTCGCTCCAGGACGTGCTCGACGGGAACACGACCATGACCTTCACCTATTCGCCGGCCGCCCTGGGTGCGGTCAAGGACGGCGCGGACGTGGGCGTCACCCTCTTCGAGGACGCGCCGATCGTGCGCGGCTATGCGGCGCTGCTGGAGAAGGGCCCGAACGGTCCGGAGGCCGGGCAGCAGTTCCTCGACTGGTGGAGCAAGCCCGAGGTGCAGGCGAAGTACGCCGAGCTGACCAACTTCGGCATCGTGCTGCCCTCGACGGCCGTCTATGAGCGCCTGGACCGCAAGGACCTGGCCTACGCGCCGTTCGTGGAGGGCCAGGAGCAGGGCTCGCTGCTCGACTACGAGTACTACACCGAGACCAACGACGCCGGCGTCAGCAACCTCGACGAGGTCCTCAACCGCTGGAACGAGTGGCGCGCTTCGTGACCGTCCTCGCGCCGCCTGCCCGGCAGGAAGGGCGGGTACGGCGGGCACGGCGGGTGCCCTCGCTCGCCAGCCCCGCCCTGCTCGCCCTCCCTGCCGTCGCGTTCGTCGTGGTCTTCGCCGTGTTCCCGCTGGCCGACTTCGCGTGGCGCAGCATCCGCGTCGATGGCTCCTTCACCCTCGCCCACTACCGCCAGATCGTGGAGAGCAGCTACTTCGGCGACGTCCTGGTGCGCACGGTCCTCACCAGCATGGGGGTGACCGCGTGCTGCGTGGTGCTCGGCTACCCGCTCGCGGTGCTGCTGCACCGCGCCCGCGGGCGCACCAAGATCCTGCTGGCCGCCCTGGTGGTGCTGCCCTACCTCACCTCGGTGCTGGTACGTGTCTTCGCGTGGTCGGCGCTGCTGGGCCTGCGCGGCCCGGTGAACCGGGCGCTGGTGGCCCTCGGGGTCTTCGATGAGCCCCAGCAGCTCGGGCACAGCCTGACCGGTGCGGTCATCGGGTTGGTCCACGTGCTGATGCCGATCGCGGTCCTGACCATGTGGGCGACGATGTCCCGCATCGCGCCCGGGCACGAGGTCACCGCGGGTGCGCTGGGCGCCTCCCCGGTGCGGGTCTTCACGAGCGTGTACTGGCCGCTGTCGCGACAGGGGGTCGTCGCCGGCGCACTCCTGGTCTACGTGCTCGCCCTGGGCGCCTACGTGATCCCCGTCGCGCTGGGCGCGACCAACGGCCTGCTGTTCGCCCAGGTCGTGGCCGATCAGGCGACCGTCGCGCTGAACTGGCCTCTGGCCGGCGCGATGACCGTGGCGATGCTGCTGGCCGGCCTCGCCCCGCTGGTGGTGGTGCGGCTGGCCCGGTGGGTGCTGCGCTGGCGCCGCGACCCCTACCCGGCCCGCCAGAGGATCGCCTCGCGGCTCGTGCTGCCGGCGCTCGAGCTGGTCCCCGCGCCGGTGTGGCGGGTGCTCGCCCGGGTCCTGGCCGTGCTGGTGCTGGCCTTCCTGGTGATCCCCGAGCTCGTCGTGGTGGTGTTCTCGGTCGGCCCCACCAACCAGCTCTCGCTGCCACCGGACTCGCTGACGCTCGACGGGTACCGCGCCTTCTTCGCCGACCCGTTGTGGACCACGCCGATGTCGCGCTCGTTCGCGTTCGCCGCGGCCGACGGGGTGCTGGCGCTGGTGCTCGGCGGGCTCGCGGCGTACGGCCTGGTGAGGGCAGGGGGACGGGTGCTGACGTTCGGGCTCGGACTGCTGGTCTTCCCGCTCGCACTGCCCGAGATCGTGCCGGCGCTGAGCTTCTACGTCTTCGCCAACCGCTTCGGGCTGTCGGGGACGCCGTCGGGCGTGGTGATCGGGCAGGCGGTCACCGCGATCAGCCTGGCGGTCGTGATCATCGCCGCCGTGGTGCGCAACATCGACCTGGACCTCGAGCACGCCTCCCGGATGAGCGGCGCCTCGCGGCTGCAGACCCTGCGGCGGGTGGTGGTGCCGCTGGCGCTGCCCGGGCTCCTCGTGGGCGGGCTCTACGCCTTCCTCAACGCCTTCGACAACCTGGTCCTGCCGCTGTTCGTGGCCGGGCTCAACACCACCGTGCCGGTGCGGATGTTCTCCCAGATGCAGGACACCCTCAGCTCCACGATCGCGGTCGTGGCCTCCCTGCTCATCGCGCTGCTCCTGGTGGCGACCGCCGTCGCGGTCGCCGTGATGTCGCGCGCCCCCGCCCGTATCGACCTCGCCGACGTGGCGAGCAGGAAGTGACAGACATGACGGTGACCACCTCCACCACGCCTGCACGCGACGCCACCGGGCGCGCCGCCGAGGCCGTCGGCCTGGACCGCGCGACCAAGCGGTACGGCGCGACGGCCGCCCTCGACAGCGTCTCGCTGTCGGTGGGCGACGGCGAGTTCGTGACCCTGCTCGGGCCCAGTGGCAGCGGGAAGACGACGTGCCTGCAGATCATGGCCGGCATCACCCGCCCGGACGCCGGCACGGTGCGGATCGCGGGCCGCGACGTGCGCCGGGTGCCGATGCACAAGCGGAACATCGGGATGGTGTTCCAGAGCTACGCGCTCTTCCCGCACCTCGACGTGGCCTCGAACGTCCTCTACCCGCTGCGCACTCGCGGCTGGTCGAAGGAGCGGGCGGTGCGCGCCATGCGCGAGGCGCTCGCCCTGGTGCGCCTGACCGGCTTCGAGGAGCGCCGTCCCGACCAGCTCAGCGGCGGGCAGCAGCAGCGGGTGGCGCTCGCCCGGGCCATCGTCTTCGAGCCGAGCGTGCTGCTGCTGGACGAGCCGCTGTCGGCGCTGGACCGGCTGCTGCGCGAGGAGATGCAGCTGGAGCTTCGCCGGGTCCACGAGCTCACCGGCATGGCGACGGTCTGCGTCACCCACGACCGCTCCGAGGCACTCACGATGTCGGACCGGGTGGTGCTCCTCGACGCCGGCCAGATCGTCCAGGAGGGCACGCCGCGGGAGATCTACGACGAGTCCGCGACCCTGTTCGCCGCGCAGTTCCTGGGTGAGGTCAACCGCTTGTCGATGACCCTGCGGGACAGCGTGCTGTCCGACGGCAGCCGGTCCCTGCGCTCGACGCGCATCGCCGGCCTGGCCGACGGGGACGTCGACGTGGCGTTCCGGGTGGAGAACGTGCGGCTCGAGACCGCCGACGGGACGGGGGGCCGGGGTGGGGACGGCCACGACGGCTGGACCGGCGTCGTGACGGACGCGGTCTTCCTCGGGGAGGGGATGCGCTACGTCGTCGAGCTCGACGGGGTCACGGTGGTCGCGCGGGTGCCGCGCGGACTCGACCCGGTCGCGTTCGCTCCCGGCGCCCGGGTGCGGGTGCGCGTCGCTCCGGACGACGTGATGGCGTTCCCGGCTGCGGGGTGACGGTTGCTCGGGGGCTGCCGGCCGCCCGCTACGGTGACGCCATGCGTGTGGGACTCACCGGCGGGATCGCCTCGGGCAAGAGCACTGTCGCGGCGATGCTGGAGGAGCTCGGCGCGGTCATCATCGACGGCGACAAGCTGGCCCGCGAGGTGGTCGAGCGCGGCACGCCCGGTCTGGCGGCGGTCGTCGAGGCCTTCGGCGAGGAGCTGTTGACCCCCGAGGGCGACCTGGACCGGCCCGCGCTCGGCAAGGTGGTCTTCGGCGACGAGGCGAAGCGCCGGGTCCTCGAGGGGATCGTGCACCCGCTGGTCTTCGAGCGGTACGCCGCTCTCGAGGCCTCCGCCCCCGAGGGCGCCCTGGTGGTGCACGACATCCCGCTGCTGGCCGAGTCCGGGCGGGCGGACACCTTCGACGCCGTACTCGTCGTGGACGTGCCGGTCGAGACCCAGGTCGAGCGGCTGGTCCGCGACCGGGGCATGGAACGCGCGGACGCCGCGGCCCGCATCGCCGCCCAGGCCACCCGCGAGCAGCGCCTCGCCATCGCCACCCACGTGCTGGAGAACACCGGCACCCGCGAGCAGCTGCGCGACCGGGTGCACGAGGTGGTCGCGGAGCTCCGCGGCGCGGCGGACCGGCTGTAACGCGGGGTTGTCGCCGCACCACAAGCGCCGACTCAGCGCATCCGTGAGGGCCGACTCGCGCGAGATGCACGAGAGCCCCCGCCGTGCGGGACGGCGAGGGCTCGGGTGCGAGAGGTGACGCGGGCGGGGTCAGGCCGCCAGGTCGGGGTCGGCGATGCGGCGCAGCTTCTGCAGCGCCTCCCGCTCGAGCTGGCGGACCCGCTCGGCGGAGATGCCGTGCTTGGTGCCGATGTCGGCGAGCTTGTGCTGGCGTCCGTCGACCAGACCGTAGCGCGAGCGGATGATGTCGGCGGCGCGGTCGTCGAGGTGGCCGACCAGGCTGTTGAGCCGCTCGCGCGACTCGACGTCGAGGACCGTGAGGTCCGGGCCCGGCGAGGTCTCCTGGGCCATCAGGTCGCCCAGCGAGGTGTCGCCGTCCTCATCGACGGGGGAGTCGAGGCTGACGTGCTCGCGGCCCCAGGCCATCAGGTCCAGCACCCGCTCGACGTCCATGCCCAGCTCCTGGGCGATCTCAGCCGGCTCGGGGTCGCGGCCGAGCTGGCGCTCCAAGGTGCGGCGGGCGCCGCCGACCTGGTTGAGCTCCTCGACCACGTGCACGGGCAGTCGTACGACGCGGGCCTGCTGGGCGATGCCGCGGGTGATCGCCTGGCGCACCCACCAGGTCGCGTAGGTGGAGAACTTGTAGCCCTTGGTGTAGTCGAACTTCTCGACCGCCCGGATCAGGCCGGTGTTGCCCTCCTGGATCAGGTCGAGCATCGGCATCTGGGCGCGGCCATACTTGCGGGCGATGGAGACCACCAGGCGCAGGTTGGCGGTGATGAAGGTGTCGACGGCGCGTCGGCCCTCCTCGGCCAGCCACTCCAGCTCCTCGCGGGTGGCGGACATCGGGGCGCCGCCCTTGCGGCGACCCACGCGGCCCTCGCGCAGCAGCTGCTCGGCCATCAGGCCGGCCTCGATCGTCTTGGAGAGCTCGACCTCGGCGGCCGCATCGAGCAAGGGGTTCCGCGCGATCTCGTCGAGGTAGAGGCCGACGCTGTCGCGGCCCTCGATCTCGCGTGTCCCTGCCGTCGCGGTTCGTGTAGCCATGGGGGACCCTCCTCGATTCCGTGGCCGCCGCGCGGTGCAGTGCCACTTCGTGAACAACGCTCCCTGTGTCCCGAGGATTCCCCGGGCAAACGTCGGAGCCTTCACCCCTGAACGACGTCCGAGACGGGCACCGAGTTGCGTCGCGGCCGAACTCTCAGGGACTTCTCAGGGCCCCGCCTCCCGGGCAGGTGACGGGGCCCTTGCGAGGAGTTCGGCGCCGCGGGCGGCGCGGATTTCTCAGCGGGTCGAGGAAGTGCCGTGCGAGGAGGCGGGCGAGGTGCTGGCCAGGCCCATGCGGTCCAGGATCCAGGCCAGCGAGAAGGCCCGGTCGTGCCAGGCCTTGTAGCGCCCCGAGACCCCGCCGTGCCCGGCGCTCATCTCGGTGCGCAGCAGGATGTCGGGGTTCGAGGTGCGCTCGCGCAGCCGGGCGACCCACTTGGCGGGCTCGACGTAGAGCACCCGGGTGTCGTTGAGGGAGGTCTCCGCCAGGATCGGCGGGTAGTCCTGCGCGCTGACGTTGTCGTACGGCGCGTACGCCGCGATCCACTCGTAGGCCTCGGGGTCGGCCTCGGGGTTGCCCCACTCGTCGTACTCGGTCACGGTCAGCGGCAAGGTGGCGTCGAGCATGGTGGTGAGGTTGTCCACGAACGGCACCTGGGCGACGATCCCGCCGAACAGCTCGGGGGCCTGGTTGGCCACGGCGCCCATCAGCAGGCCGCCGGCGCTGCCGCCCTCGGCGATGAGGGTCTTCGGCGTCGACCAGCCGGTGTCGATGAGGTGGCGTGCGCAGGCGATGAAGTCGGAGAAGCTGTTCTGCTTGTGGGCGAGCTTGCCCTCGTCGTACCAGCGGCGTCCCATCTCCCCGCCGCCGCGCACGTGGGCGATCGCGAACGCCGCGCCGCGGTCGAGCAGCGAGAGCCGCCCGATCGAGAAGTAGGGGTCCATCGAGGCCTCGTAGGCGCCGTAGCCGTAGAGCAGCGTCGGCACCGGGCCGGCCCCGCCGCCGACGCCCTCGCGTGCGCCGATGCGGCACACGATCGAGATCGGGATCCGCTCGCCGTCCTCGGCGGTGGCCCACAGCCGGTGCTCCTCGTAGTCGGCCGGGTCGTAGCCGCCGAGGACCGGGGTGCGGCGCAGCAGGTGCAGCTCGCGGGTGCGCACGTCGTAGTCGTAGACCGACGGCGGCACCGCCATCGTGGTGTAGCCGAGGCGGACCACCGGCTGGTCGAAGGCGGGGTTGGACCCGGCGCCGACGGTGTAGACCGCGTGGTCGAAGCCGACCAGGTAGTCCTCGCCCAATCCGTGACCCAGCCCGTCACCCAGCCCGTCACCAGCGGCGTCGGAGAGCTCGATGATGCGCAGCTGGGTCAGCCCGCCGCTGCGCTGGTGGACGACCAGGTGGCCGGCGAAGGCGTCGACGCCCTCGAGGCGTACGGCGGGGTCGTGGGGGATCAGCGGGCGCCACTGCTCCGGCGGGGTCGGGGCGACCGGCGCGAGCGCGACCTCGAAGTCGGGACCGGTGCCGTTGTGGTGGACCAGGAAGACCTCCTCGCCGCCGATCCGGGCCGGCTCCAGGGAGTACTCCAGGTCCTCGCGGCGCTCGGAGAAGACCTGCCAGGTGGCGGCGGGTTCGGCGGTGTCGAGGTAGTGGTACTCGCTGGTGGTCTTCGAGCCCAGCGCGATCATCAGGAACCGCGCGTCGCGGCTGCGTCCGATGCCGGTCCAGAACCGGCCGTCCGGCTCGTGCAGCACCAGCTCGTCCTCGGACTGCGGGGTGCCGAGGCGGTGGCGCCAGACCTTGTCGGGGCGCCAGCTCTCATCGACCGTGGAGTAGTAGGCGTCCACGCCGTTGGGGTGCCAGGTGACGTTGCCGAGCACCCCGGTGAGCTCGTCGGGGAGCAGCTCGCCGGTGGTGAGGTCCTTGAAGCGCACGGTGTAGCGCTCGTCGCCGGCGGTGTCGACCGACCAGGCCAGCAGCCGGTCGTCGAGGCTGATGGCCGAGCCGCCCAGGGAGAAGAACTCGTGGCCCTCGGCGAGCGCGTTGAGGTCGAGCAGCACCTCCTCGCCGGGGAGCGCCGGCTGGTCGGGAGCGCAGTCCTCGGCGGGACGCGGCGGGGTCCAGTCGTCCGCGTCGAGCACCGGCACGCGGCAGCTCGCGCCGTACTCCTTGCCCTCGAAGGAGCGGCCGTAGTACCAGTAGCCGCGGTTGCGGGTCGGCACCGAGAGGTCGGTCTCGAGGGTGCGCGAGCGGATCTCCTCGAAGATCGAGGAGCGCAGGCCCGCGAGGTGGGCGGTGCGCTGCTCGGTCCAGGCGTTCTCGGCCTCGAGGTGGGCGATCACCTCGGGGGAGTCCTTGTCGCGCAGCCACTCGTAGTCGTCGACCCGGGTGTGCCCGTGGATCTCGCGGGTGGTCGGGCGGCGGGGGGCGAGGGGCGGCTGCGTGAGCGGCTCCGCGGCGGCGGAGGCGGGACTGTCGGACATGTCGGCGACGATAGCGTCGCCCCATGACACGACCGACCGTGGACCTCAACGCCGACCTCGGCGAGGAGGTCACCGACGACACCGCGCTGCTGGGCGTGGTCACCAGCGCGAACGTCGCCTGCGGCTACCACGCCGGCAACGCCGCGATCATGCGCGCGGTGTGCGAGGAGGCGGCCACCCGCGGCGTGAGCATCGGGGCCCAGGTCTCCTACGACGACCGGGAGAACTTCGGGCGGGTGGCGCGCGACGTCGCGTCCCGCGTGCTGCGCGAGCAGGTCGCCGACCAGGTCGGCACGCTCGCGCAGATCGCCGCGGCCGCCGGCACGACGGTGCGCTACGTCAAGCCGCACGGCGCGCTGTACCACCGGGTGATCGTCGATGCCGCGCAGGCCGGCGCGGTGCTCGATGGCTCCGGCGACCTGCCGGTGCTGGGGATGCCGGGCCACCTCCTCGACGGCGCGCGCGCCGCCGGGCGCCGGGTGCTGCACGAGGGCTTCCCCGACCGCGGGTACGGCGCGGACGGCCGGCTGCTCCCTCGGGGGCTGCCGGGCGCGCTGCTGGAGGACGTCGCCGAGATCGCCGCCCAGGCGGTGCGGCTCGCGGGGCGGGTGGACTCGGTCTGCGTGCACGGCGACAGCCCCGGCGCGGTCGCGCACGCCCACGCCGTACGACGCGCGCTGGAGGAGTCCGGCCACGTGCTGGGGCCGTGGTGGCGCGGCGAGGCGGACGCTCTCGACTGAGAACCGGCCCGGTGGGCGCGAGAAGATATATGATCTGCGTCTCGTCCACCTGAGGAGTTCTCGATGTCCCACATCGTCGTCACCGGCAGCACCAAGGGAGTCGGCAACGCCCTCGCCCGCGAGTTCCTCCGCCGCGGCCACTCGGTCGTCGTGACCGGCCGTGGCAAGGCGGCCGTCGACGAGGTCGTCGGCAAGCTGGCCCCGGAGGCGGCCGGCGGCGCCCGCGTGCTCGGACGGGCCACCGACGTCACCGACATCGACGACGTGCAGGGCCTGTGGGACCACGCCGTGGACGAGCTGGGCGGCGTCGACCTGTGGGTCAACAACGCCGGTGTCGCGCACACCACGGCCGCGATCGTCGACACCACGCCCGCCGACGTCCGCGCGATGGTCAGCACCAACATGCTCGGCACGATCTTCGGCTCCCAGGTCGCGGTGCGCGGCATGCTCGCCCAGGGCGGCGGGCAGCTGTTCAACGTCCTCGGCGGCGGCAGCGACGGCAGGATCCGCCCGAACATGGGCGTCTACGCCGCCACCAAGCGCGGCCTCGACATGTTCACCCGCGCCCTGGTCAAGGAGACCAAGGACAGCGGGGTCCGGATCGGCCAGGTGCGTCCCGGGATGCTGATCACCGAGGGCTGGCTGCGCGAGGCGGCGGTCGCGCCCGAGCAGGTCGCCAGCCAGCGCAAGATCCTCAACATCCTGTGCGACCACGTCGACGAGGTCGCGCCCCACCTCGTCGAGAGGATGCTCGCCAGCACCCGCACCGGCGAGGAGATCGCCTGGCTGACCAACGCCCGGATGATGCGCAAGTTCATGTCGCCCAAGCAGGACGTGCTCGCCCGCTACGGGCTGTAGTGCGCTCGCGCGCGGCCGGCGCGCGCTGCCAGACTGGGCCCATGCGATTCCGGGCGGTCGGCGAGCACGCGCTGCTGGTCGAGGTCGAGGACGCCGGCAGCGCCCTGGCCCTGGCCGCCTGGGCCCGGGGCGCCGGCATCGAGGCGACCGACGTGGTGCCGGGCGCCGGCACCGTGCTCTTCGACGGCGTCGCGCCGGACCTGGCCGACCGGCTCGCCGCCTGGCCCGGCCCGGGCGAGTCCGCGCCCGGGGGGCTGGTCGAGGTGGCCGTCACGTGGGACGGGCCCGACCTGGAGTGGGTCGCGGAGCGGTGGGGGACCGATCCCGCGGGGGTGGCCGCTCGGCTGGGCGGACTCGAGCTGGTGTCGGCGTTCTGCGGCTTCGCGCCGGGCTTCGCCTACCTCGCCGGCCTGCCCGCGGACCTCGCCGTACCCCGGCTCGCGACGCCGCGGCCGCGGGTACCGGCCGGGTCGGTCGCGCTCGCCGACGCGTGGTGCGGCGTCTACCCCTCCGCCTCCCCGGGCGGCTGGCGGCTGCTCGGACACACCGACGCGCCGCTGTGGGACGTCGACCGGGCGGAGCCGGCGCTGCTCGCGCCCGGCACCCGGGTGCGGTTCGTGAGCGCGTGAGCGCGGGCGTGCTGCACGTCGTGGCCGCGGGGACGCTCACCACCGTGCAGGACCGCGGCCGGCCGGGGCTTGCGCACCTCGGCGTCCCGCGGGCCGGTGCGCTGGACGCACCCGCCGCGGCCCTGGCCAACCGGCTCGTCGGCAACCCGCCGGAGGCCGCGGTGCTGGAGGTGACCCTCGGTGGCCTGGAGGTGGTCGCCGGCGTCGGGCGCTGGGTCGCCGTCACCGGCGCGCCCGCACCGCTGCGCGTCGACGGCGTCGCCCGGGACCTGGCGCGGGCCGCCTGGCTGGCGCCCGGAGCCCGGCTGCGCCTGGGCCACCCGGCCTCCGGCGTGCGCTCCTACCTCGCGATCGGCGGTGGGCTCGCGCCCGCCCCGGTGCTGGGCTCACGCTCCACCGACGTCTTGGCGGGGGTCGGTCCGCCGCCGGTCCGCGACGGCACGGTGCTGCCGCTCGGCGTACCGGCGGGACCGCCGATGCCGCACGACACCCCGCGCCCGCCGGTCCCCGGCCCGCTGCGGCTGCGTCCCGGGCCGCGTCACGACTGGTTCGCCGCCGAGGCGCTGGCCCACCTGGCCGCCACGTCGTACGCCGTCCTGCCCGCGTCCAACCGGGTCGGGCTGCGCCTCGACGGGCCGCCGCTCCCGCGCGTCCGCCACGACGAGCTGCCGAGCGAGGGCATGGTGCTCGGTGCGGTGCAGGTGCCGCCGGACGGCCGACCGGTGGTGTTCCTCGCCGACCACCCGCCCACGGGCGGCTACCCGGTGGTCGGGGTCGTGGCGACCGAGGACCTGTGGCAGTGCGCGCAGCTGCGTCCCGGCGAGCGGGTGCGGTTCGCGGTCACGCCGGGGTGACGTCCGGGTCGACCTCGGCTGGCCGGCCGTCCTCGCCGGTGTCGGTGTCGGTGTCGTCGTCGGGGTCGTCGGGCGGGGCCTCCTCCGGCGCAGGCGGTGGGGTCCACGCGCTGAGCGCGGGGTCGTCGACGGCGTAGGAGCGCACCGGTCCCGGGGTGGTCTCGGCGGTCTCGAAGCGCACCGTCACCACGCCGCGTCCCGAGCCCCAGACCCAGCCGCGGCCCATCTCGGCATGCACGACGTCCATCCCGGGCGACCAGGTGCCGCGGGAGTGCCGGGGGACCTCGACGTCGGCGAGCGCCGCCAGCTCGGCCTCCTCGGCGTCGCCGTCCTCGCCGGTCTCGCCGAACAGGTCCTCCTGCACCCAGTCGGCCAGCCCGGACACCCCGACGCCGAGCAGCCGCACGCCGCCGGAGAGGTCGGTGGTGGCGATCAGCTCGCCGAGCAGCGCGCGGGCCATCCGCCCGATCATCGAGGCCTGGTCGGTGGGGGAGGCGAGGGTGGTGGAGCGGTTGACGGTGGTGAAGTCGTGCAGGCGCACCTTGATGGTGACCGTGCGCCCGGACATCCCGGCCTTGCGCAGCCGCGCGGCGACCTCGCCGGCCTGCCGGGTGAGCAGACCCTCCAGCAGCCGGCGCTCGGTCAGGTCGGTCTCGTAGGTGCCCTCGACGCTCACCGACTTGGCCTCGCGCTCGGGGACGACCGGCCGCTCGTCGATCGCCCGGGCCAGCTGGTGCAGGCCATGGCCCTGGGAGCGGCCGACCAGCTGGACCAGCTCGTCGAGGTCGACGGACTCGAGGTCGGCGACCGTGTGGACGCCGCCGCGGCGCAGCCGCTCGACGGTGGCCGGCCCGACGCCGGGGATGACGCTGACGTGCATGGGGCGCAGCAGCTCGCGCTCGGTGCCCGGCTCGACGATCACCAGCCCGTCGGGCTTGTCGAGGTCGCTGGCCACCTTGGCGATGAACTTGGAGGTCCCGATCCCGACCGACGCGGTCAGCCCGCCGGTGGCCTCGGTGACGCGGGCGCGCAGCCGCTCGGCGAAGTCGCGCACGGTGGCGACCTCGAGGTCGGGCAGGTCGGCCTGCTCGAGGTCCACGAAGGCCTCGTCGAAGGAGAGCGGCTCGACCAGCGGGCTGACCTCGCGCAGCAGCCGCATCACGATCGCGCTGCTCTCGCGGTAGGCGTGGAAGCGCCCGCCCAGGAACGCCGCGTGCGGGCAGCGGGCCCGCGCCTCGCGCGTCGACATCGCCGAGCGCACGCCGTAGCGCCGGGCCTCGTAGGAGGCGGTGGAGACGACGCCGCGGCCGCCGACCCCGCCCACGACCACCGGCTTGCCGCGCAGCGAGGGCTTGTCGCGCTGCTCGACCGAGGCGAAGAACGCATCGAGGTCGAGGTGGAGCACGGAGGCGTGGACGCGCACCGCGGCACGGTATCTCCCGGCACCGACGGCGCCGGGCGCCGCCTGCCGCGGGCGGTGCCCGCGAGCCGTTTGCGCCACACAGGCGGTGCTGCGGGCCCGCTCGTCCCCAGGGCGAGGAGGAGGTGCGGCGCAGGCCCGGTCCGGACGGGCAGCGTCGGTGCATGACCACGCCCCCCGCCCCGCCACCCGTTCCCTCGCCCACGCCTCCCGGCCCGCCGCCCGCGGCCGGGACGCCCATGCGCATCACCGCGCGCCGCCCCGAGGACCTGCTCGCCGTCGTTCCGGTCGTGCTGGGGTTCCACCCCACCGAGTCGGTGGTGCTGCTGACCTTCGGCGCCCGGCGCCAGTTCCACGCCCGCATCGACCTTCCCCGGACCCCGGCGGAGATCGCGGCCACGGTCGAGGCCCTGCTGGCGCCGTCGGTGCGCGAGGAGGCGCAGGCCGTCGCCTTCGTGCTGTACGCCGGGGAGCGCACGGCGGCCGTCGCGCGGTGGTCCTCGCGCGCCCTGGTGAGCGCCTTCGAGCGGGCCGGCATCCGGGTGGTCGACGCCATCCGCGCGGACGGCGAGTGCTGGTTCGCGCTGCTGCCCGGGCGCGACCGGGCCGCTGGACGCGGCGTGCGCTACGACGTCACGACGCACCCGATCAGCGCCCAGGCGGTCTTCGAGGGGCGTGCCGTGCTCGCCTCGCGCAGCGCGGTGGCCGACACGCTGCGCCCGGATCCGGCAGCCGTCGACCGGCTCGCCGCTGCGGTGCGGCGAGCGCGCGCGGCCGACCACGACACGGTCGCCGTCGCGGTGGCCGCCGCGGTCGGGGCCGGGCACTGGTCCGACCCGGTGCTCGCCTCGGTCCTGCTCGGCCTGCGGGACCCGAAGGTGCGCGACGCCGCGTGGGGCTCGATGCGCCGGCCCGAGTCGCCCGGGCACGTCCGGCTGTGGGTCGACGCCGTACGCCGTGCGCCGGCCGAGCTGCGCGCGGGGGCGGCGGCGGTGCTGGCCTATGCCGCCTGGCTGGCCGGCGACGGCGCGCTCGCCTGGTGCGCGATCGACCGCTGCCGCGAGCACGAGCCGGGCAACTCGCTGGCCCGGCTGGTCGCCGACCTGCTCGAGCAGGCGGTGCCGCCGACGGTGCTCGGCGAGCACGGGTGAGCCGCGCGGACTGGACCACCCGGGTCGACCGGCCACGACGCGAGCGGCCGCGACTCGTTCGGGCTGCGGCTGGGTACTACGCCTCCATGCACACGACCATCTGCCCCGACCCGTTCGCCTAGGACCTGCCATGGGAGAGGAGGTCGAGGCCCAGGAGTTCACCCGGGCGGACCGGACCCGCTACCGCGAGAAGGTCCGGCGCAACCTGGATGTGTTCGCCCGCATGCTGCGCGAGGCGAGGTTCGACACCGACGACCCGATGACGGGCATGGAGCTCGAGCTCAACCTCGTCGACAAGGCGGGCGACCCCGCGATGTGCAACGCCGAGGTGCTCGCCGAGATCGCCGACGAGGACTTCCAGACCGAGCTCGGCCAGTTCAACATCGAGATCAACCTGGCCCCGGCACGGCTGCGCGAGGGCGGGCTGAGCACCTTCGAGACCAGCCTGCGCCGCAGCCTCAACGACGCCGAGGAGAAGTCCGCGCGGGTCGGCGCCCAGCTGGTGATGACCGGGATCCTCCCGACCCTCGCCGAGGGACACATGAGCCGCTCGACGATCAGCGGCAACCCGCGCTACCGGCTGCTCAGCGAGCAGATCCTGCACGCCCGCGGGGAGGACATCGAGATCGCGATCACCGGCCAGGAGCGGCTGCGCACCACCACCGACTCGATCGTGCCGGAGGCCGCCTGCACCAGCACGCAGCTGCACGTCCAGACCTCGCCCGACCAGTTCGCGGCGTACTGGAACGCCTCGCAGGTGATCTCCTCCGTCCAGCTCGCGGTCGGCGCCAACTCGCCGTACCTGCTGGGCAAGGAGCTGTGGCGCGAGACCCGCATCCCGCTCTTCGAGCAGGCCACCGACACCCGCAGCGCCGAGCTCGAGGCCCAGGGCGTGCGACCGCGGGTCTGGTTCGGCGAGCGCTGGATCACCTCGGTCTTCGACCTCTTCGAGGAGAACGTCCGCTACTTCCCGGCCCTGCTGCCGATCCTCGACGACCACGAGGACCCGCTCACGGTGCTGGAGGCCGGCGGCACGCCGTCGCTCGCGGAGCTGAAGCTGCACAACGGCACGGTCTACCGCTGGAACCGGCCGGTCTACGACATCGCCCACGGCGTCCCGCACCTGCGCGTGGAGAACCGCGTGCTCGCCGCCGGGCCGACGGTGGCCGACACGATGGCCAACGCGGCGTTCTACTTCGGACTGGTCCGCTACCTCGCCGAGCACGAGCGGCCGCTGTGGTCGCAGATGTCGTTCAGCGCCGCCGAGGAGAACTTCCACGTCGCCGCCCGCGACGGCATCGAGGCGCTGGTCTACTGGCCCGGCGTCGGGGAGGTGCGTGCGACCGAGCTGGTGCTGCGCCGGCTGCTGCCCCAGGCACGCGCCGGGCTGGACGCCTGGGGAGTGCCGGGGGAGGAGTCCGACCGGCTGCTCGGGATCATCGAGCAGCGCTGCCTCACCGGGATCAACGGCGCCGAGTGGTTCGTCGGGAGGATGCGCGGCCGTGCCGAGGGCGACCGATTCGACGCCCTGCGGGCCACGCTGCTGGAGTACCGGGAGCGGATGCACACCAACGAGCCGGTCCACACCTGGGACTGAGCGGTCGGCCCGCGGCTCCGCGGCGGCGCGGCCTCAGCGGCGGCGCAGCCGCACCCAGTGCTGGGCGGTGCCGCTGCGCGGGTCGCGCCACCCGTGCCGGTTGACGACGACCATCGTCAGCGGCGCGCCGCGCTCGGCGTGCGCGGCCCAGGCGGCGGCCAGCCAGGCGGCGTCGAGGTCCTGGAGGTCGAGGTCGCCGGGCCGGGTGAGCCACACCAGGGGCGCGGCGACGGGCGGCGGCCCGGTGCCGCGGTGGTGACGCGCGAGCATCGCGGCCACGACGTCGGTGCGCAGCGAGTGGTCGCCGATGCCGGCGACCGGGACGACGCCCTCCCGCGCGCCGGGGTGTCCGAGGTGGAGCAGCGCGGGGTAGACCTGTCGGCGCTCGGCGCTCGCGTGATCGAGCACCGCACGCCGCAGCGCTCGGCGCAGCCGGGTCGGCAGCGGATCCAGCAGGCCCGCGTCGGGGCGGGGCGTGGACGGCTCCGGCGGCATGCCGGGAGCCTGCCGCACACCCCCGCGGCTCGCCGGGGAAATCCACAGGCGCTCCCCGCGTCGGGTTCTTCGATAGCGTGACCCCGCGGCCGAGGGGTCGCAGGGACCTCAGGAGGGGCGATGGGAACCATCGTGGTCGGGTACGTGCCGAAGCCCGAGGGCGAGGCAGCGCTCGCGAAGGCGATCGAGGAGGCCGGGCTGCGGGGGAGCAAGCTCGTCGTCGTGAACTCCCACCGAGGAGGCAGCGAGTTCGACTCGACTGCTGCTCGGCGTGCCGAGGAGGAGATGGCGGGCATCAAGGCGCGCCTCGACGCCGCGGGGATCGAGCACGACATCCGTCAGCTGGTGCGTGGCTTCGAACCCGCCGAGGACCTGATCAGCATCGCCGAGGCGAGCGCGGCCGAGCTGATCGTGATCGGCCTGCGCCGACGCTCCCCGGTCGGCAAGCTGATCCTCGGCAGCAACGCCCAGCGCGTGCTGCTCGACGCGCACTGCCCCGTGATGGCCGTCAAGGCCGAGTCCTGACCCACGCGGTGACCGCGTGGCGGAGGCGGTCCGAAGGGGCTGCGGTGTGGGTACTGTGTCGGTCCCGCCGTCGTCCCGGGAGAGACCCATGTGCCTGCCCATGCGCAACCTCGCCGCCGCTCTGGTGCCGGCCCTGCTGCTCCTCGCCGGGTGCGGCGGTGGGGCAGCGGACGGCGACGACCGTCCGACCCTGCGGATCAGCGCGATCCCGGACCAGGACCCCGCCGAGCTCACCGCGCGCGAGGAGTCCCTGGCGGAGTACCTCGCCTCGACGCTGGACGTCGAGGTGGAGTACGTCCCGGTCACCGACTACGCCGCGTCGGTCAGCCTCTTCCGTGCCGGCGACCTGGACCTGGTCTTCTACGGCGGCCTGACCGGGGTCCAGGCGCGGCTGCAGACCCCCGGTGCCACGCTCCTGGCCCAGCGCGACATCGACGCGGAGTTCCGCTCGGTCTTCATCGCCCACGCCGACGCCGGGATCGAGCCGGTCGACGACGTCGCCGGGCTGACCGCGTTCGAGGGCACCCGCTTCACCTTCGGCAGCGAGTCCTCCACCTCGGGTCGTCTGATGCCGGAGTTCTTCCTCGCCGAGGCCGGCGTGGACAGCACGAGCGACTTCACCGGGCGACCCGGCTACTCCGGCTCCCACGACGCCACGATCGACCTGGTCGAGGCGGGCTCCTACGAGGGCGGCGTGCTCAACGTCCAGGTCTGGGAGGCACGCAACGAGGCCGGCACCGTCGACCGCGACAAGGTGGTCGAGGTGTTCACCACTCCCGTCTACAGCGACTACCACTGGCTGGGCGGTCCCGGGATCGACGAGCGGTTCGGCGCGGGCTTCACCGACGAGCTCGGCACGGCGCTCCTCGACCTCGACGGCTCCACGCCGCAGGAGGAGGAGGTCCTCGAGAGGTACGGCGCGGGCGAGCTCGTCCCGACCGATGCCGAGAGCTACGACCGGATCGAGGAGATCGGCCGCCAGCTCGGACTCGTGTCCTGATGCCCGCCTCCGACGCGCCCGACCAACCCCGCGAGCCGGGCGAGACAGTCGTCGCGCTGCGCGGCGTACGCGTGTCGTACGCCGGCCGCCCGGCTCTGCAGGACGTCGACCTGGTGGTGCGCGCGGGGGAGCGGGTGGCGCTGGTCGGCCCGAGCGGCGCCGGCAAGTCCACCCTGCTGCGGCTGTGCACCGGGGCGGTGCGACCGGACGCGGGCGAGGTCGAGGTGCTCGGCCGGCCGCTCGCGCGGCTCGGAGCCGCCGACCTGGCCGCCGTACGACGCCGGGTCGGCACCATCCACCAGCGCCTGCACCTCGTCGGCCGGCTCCGGGTGGTGCACAACGTCAACGCCGGGCGACTGGGTCGGTGGAGCACCTGGCGGGCGCTCTCCTCCCTGGTGCGACCGCGGGAGGTGGCGAGCGCGCGCGCCGCGCTCGCCCGCACCGGGATCGCCGACAAGCTGCTGGCCCGCACCGACGAGCTGTCGGGCGGTGAGCAGCAGCGCGTCGCGCTGGCCCGGGTGCTGGTGCAGGACCCCGACCTGGTGCTCGCCGACGAGCCGGTCTCCAGCCTCGACCCGGCGCGCGCGGACGAGGTGATGCGGCTGCTGTGCGAGACGGTGGCCGGTCCGCAGCGGGCGCTGCTCGTGAGCCTGCACGACTTCGAGCTGGCCGCGCGGCGCTGCGACCGGGTCGTGGGCCTGCGCGCGGGCCGGGTCGTCTTCGACCGCCCGGCCAGCGAGGTCCACGAGCTGCGGGACGCGCTGTACTCCCTCGCACGCGAATGACCGACCTGTCCCGGATCGTCTCGCTGGAGGCCGCCGCCCCGGCTGTCGCGCCGACCGCTGCCGGCGTGGCCGCGCCGCGCGCTCCTCGCCGGCGGGTCCGGGTCCCGGGCCGCGTCTGGCTGCTCGCGTGGCTGGTGGTCCTCGGCTGGTCGCTGGTGAGCTTCCTCGGCGAGGACCACGGGGTGCTCAACGCCGGCGGGCTGTCGGCCGTCGGGGAGTTCTGGGGCGCGGCGCTGCGCCCGGAGCTGTCCGCGGCCTTCCTCCGGGCGACCCTCGAGGCGGCCGCGACCACCGTGGCCTTCGGGGTGCTCGGGACGTTGCTGTCGATCCTGGTCGGTGTCGTCCTCGCGCCGGTGCTGAGCCAGACCTGGTGGGCACCGGCGTCCGCCCCCGGGGCCGCCCGGGTGGTGCGGGGTGCCGGGCTGCTGCTCTCCCGGGCCGCGGTCGCGCTGCCCCGCGGCGTGCACGAGGCCGTGTGGGGGCTGCTGCTGATCAGCGTGCTCGGCCGCGACCCGCTGGTCGGCGTGCTGGCCATCGCGATCCCGTTCGGGGCGATCACCGCCAAGGTCTACTCCGAGCTGCTGGACGAGACCGACCGCGCGCCGTACGAGCTGCTGCGCGAGGCGGGCGCCGGCCGGGCCACGGCCCTGGCCTACGGGCTGCTCCCGTCGCTGCTGCCCGGCGCCACGTCGTACGCCTTCTACCGCTTCGAGTGCTCGATCCGCTCCGCGGTGATCCTCGGCATGATCGGTGCCGGCGGACTGGGCCTGCAGCTGACCCTGGCCTTCCAGGGCCTGCAGTACGCCGAGATGTGGACCTCGATCTATGCGCTCGTGATCCTCGGGGCGCTCATCGACCGGTGGGGCGCGCACCTGCGCCGGGGGAGCTCGCGGCGCCGCTGGTCGATCTCCGGTGCGTTCCTCGCGGTGCTCGTCGCGGGGTCGGTGTGGCACCTGGCGCCGGACCTGGAGCGGTGGTTCTCCGGGCGGACGGCGGAGCTGCTCGCCCGGCTGGTCGACGACCTGGTGCCGCCGAGCCTGCCCGCCGGTGGGTGGTCGCAGCTGGGGGCCGCCGCGGTGGAGACCCTGCAGATGTCGGTGGTCGCGATCAGCCTGGCCACCGTCGCCGGGTTGTTGGTCGCCACCCTCGCCGCGCGCGGCGGCAGGTCGTGGCCGCGGCGGGTGCTCGGCTGGCTGGCCCGCCAGCTGCTGCTGCTCACCCGCGCCGTACCGCCGCCGGTGTGGGCGCTGGTGGTGCTCTTCGTGGTCTTCCCCGGCCCGCTGCCGGGCGCGATCGCGCTGGGCGTCTACACCTTCGGCATCCTCGGCCGGCTCTTCGCCGAGGTGGTCGAGGACCTGGACCAGCGACCCCGCGAGGCGTTGAGCGAGCTCGGCGCGTCCCCGCTGGCGTCCTTCGCCTACGCCGCCGTCCCCGCCGCCGCGGGCCAGCTGCTCGCCTATGCGCTGTACCGCTGGGAGGTCACCGCGCGCGAGACGGTCGTCGTCGGGGTCGTCGGCGCCGGTGGGCTGGGCGCCCTGCTCCAGCAGCAGCGGGCCGGATTCGACTACCCGGCGATGACCACCACGGTGCTCGCCCTGATCGCCGTGTGCCTGGTGGTGGACCTGCTCAGCCTCGCCATCCGCACCACCACCCGCTGACCCCTCCGCGCCGGGCGCGCCACCGGGGCCGGATCGGCAGGGGCCGCGGGCTCGGGCAAGATGGAGCCATGGGTTTCCAGATCGCCAACGAGCCTGCCGCCGACCGGGTCCTCGAGGAGCACCCCTTCGCGCTGCTGGCCGGGATGATGCTCGACCAGCAGTTCCCGATGGAGCACGCGTTCCGCGGCCCGGCGAAGGTGCTCGAGCGGTTCGGCAGCCTGGAGCCCGCCGAGATCGCGGCCGCGGACCCCGAGCGGTTCGCCGAGCTGTGCGCGACCCCGCCGGCGATCCACCGCTTCCCGGGCTCGATGTCGGCGCGCCTGCAGGCGCTCGCGGCCATGATCGAGGAGAAGTACGACGGGCAGACCGAGCGGCTGTGGACCGAGGCGACGAGCGGTCGCGACCTGCTCAAGCGGGTGATGGAGCTGCCCGGGTTCGGCAAGCAGAAGGCGCAGATCTTCGTCGCGCTGCTGGCCAAGCAGGTCGGCGTGCGGCCCGAGGGCTGGGAGGCGGCGGTGGGCGACTACGCGCTGGAGGGCTACCGCTCGGTCGCCGACGTGGTCGACGCGACGTCGCTGCAGAAGGTCCGCGACTTCAAGAAGGAGAAGAAGGCGGCCGCGAAGGCGAAGGCCTGACCCCCTCCTCGGAGCCCTCGCCGGGCCCCTCACCAGACCCCGGGGTCGGCTGCACCTCGCCGTGGCGCGCCATGCTGACGGCGCCGGCCACCGCGAGCACGAACCCGACCGCGGCCGCGGCACCCCAGCCGGGACGGGTCTGGTCGCCGAGCAGCAGCAGGCCCACCAGTGCCGGCGCCACGGTCTCCCCGACGACCAGCGGGGCCGTGGCCTGGGTGACGCTCCCGCGCTGCAGCGCGATCGAGTAGGTCAGGATCGCGACCGCCCCCGCGACCAGGAGGGCGTACGTCGCGGGGCTGGCCACCAGGGTGTCGAGCTCGTCGCCGATGTGGCTGGGGGAGAGGTCGCCGGGCAGCATCCGTGAGGCCACCGCGGTCGCTCCGTAGGAGAGCCCCGCGACGGCACCCAGCGCGGTCGCGCCGGCGGCACCCGCCAGCCGCGCGAGCGGTACGGCGAGGACCGCGAGCGCCAGCGCGGCCACGAGCACCCCCCACTGCTCGGCGTCGCTGACCGACACGCTGCGGTCCTCGGTGGCCGACGCGCCCACCAGCACCAGCCCGGCGACCACGACGGCCACGCCGATGCGGTCGCGGCGGCTCAGCGGCATCCGGAGGAACACTGCGCCCAGGATCGCGGTGATCGCCAGGAAGCTCGCGACCACGGACTGCACCACGAACAGCGGCAGGCTGCGGACCGCGACCAGGCTGAGGAGGAACCCGAGCCCGTCGAGGGTGAGGCCCAGGACGTAGAGCCACGAGCGCAGCAGCCGGGCGACCAGCCGGGGGTCCAGGCCCTCGACGGCGGCGGTGCGCCGGGTCGCGACGGCCTCGAGGATCGAGCTCACGCCGTAGCAGAGCGCGGTCCCGGCGGCGGCGAGCAACCCGAGCAGCATCCGGTCACGCTAGCCGAGCGCGCCGTCGCCGCATCCGTGGTCGTGCACACTGGCCCCATGGGGCGCGACCGCCCGCAGGACCGCAGCAGGTCGTGGAGCGAGGTGCTCGACGGCTGGTTCTTCGCGCTGTCGGCGGTGATCGGCGTCTGGTTCGCCTACGTGCTGCTGCGCGACGGGGTGCGGCCCGGGTGGCCGACGCTGCTGCTGCTCGTGTTCTGGCTGTTCTTCAGCTACCTCGTGCTGCCGCGCCTGCACCGGATCCTCACCGCCATCTATCTGCCCGGCTACTTCGTCGGCCGCACCCGCACGAGCGACGGCCTACTCGGTGACCCGGTCAACCTCGGCTTCCTCGGCGAGGAGGAGCAGGTCCACGCCGCGATGGCCGGGGCCGGGTGGACGCGCGCCGACGAGCTCGACCTGCGCAGCGCGCTCGGGATCGTGCGCGGGGTGCTGCGCGGGCGCAGCTACGCCGGCGCGCCGGTGAGCCCGCTGCGCCTCTTCGACCGCGCCCAGGACTTCGCCTACGAGCAGGAGGTCGCAGGCAGCCCGACGCAGCGCCACCACATCCGGTTCTGGCGCTGCCCGGACGGCTGGCTGCTCCCGGGCGGCGCCCGCGCCGACTGGCTGGCCGCGGCCACCTTCGACCGCGGTGTCGGCCTGTCCTGGTTCACCCTGCAGTTCACCCACCGCATCGATGAGGACACCGACGTCGAGCGCGACTTCGTGGTCTCCACGGTGGGCGCGGCGGCACCGGCCGCCGAGCTGAGCGTGATCGAGAACTTCTCCTCCGGCTACCACCACCGCAACGGCGGCGGCGACCGGATCCGCACCGACGGCGACCTGCCGATCCTGGACCTGCGCTGCGTGTCCGCCTCGGCCGGCGGGGCCACCCGGGCCGCGGGCGACACGGGGGAGCCGGCGCCGCGCCGCGCACGCATCCCCGAGCTGGTGCTGCTCGGCAGCGGCGTGGCGCTCGCCCGCGCCGCGACGTACGGCGTGGGGGCGCTGGCGAGACCCGGCCCGGACTCGGCGAGGGCGTTGACGGTGGCGTTCGCGGTGATCGCCGCCGGGGAGATCGCCCTGGCGCTCCTGGTGCTGTCGGGACGCAACTGGGCGCGGCTGATGCTGGTCGCGGGCTGCTCGGTGACCGCGGTGACCGCGATGGTCGTCTCGGTCCTCGGCCACGAGCGCCCGGTCGGGATCGGACAGCTGCTGGCCACCGGCGGCAGCATCCTGGTGCTGCTGGCGCTCTCCAGTCAGGAGGCGCGCGACTACGCGACCGGCCGGGGCGCCCGGTCGCCCGGGACGCGAGACGGTGCGCCCTCCCGGGCCCGAGCGGAGACGTCACGATGAGCGGCGGGCCGCGGCGCGGACGGCTCCGCGCGATCGTCCCGGCCGCTCTGGGTGCCGGCGCCGGTGTGCTCTACGCCAACTTCGCGCTCGACTGGGTACGCCGCGGCACGGTGAGCCTGGGGCACATGGTCAGCGAGCTGGCCGCCCCGGGCGAGCCGCACGCCTGGGTCTACCGCGCGTCCGAGGTGGGGGCCGCGGCGCTGGTGGTGCCGCTGCTGCCGGGGGTGCGCGCCGCCCTGCCCGCCGGGCCGGCCCGCGAGGTCGTCGTCGGCGCGACCGCGGTCTTCGCGATCGGCGCCACGGTGGCGGCGCTCGTGCCCACGCCGTTCGGGCCGCGGGTGGTCCACGACAAGGTCGACCGGCGTCCGCGCAGCGAGGTGCACGACCGGGCCAGCTTCGTCTCCGACGCGGGGCTCTACGTCGGGGTCGCGGCCGCCTGGGTGAGCACCCGGAGCGCGGGACCGCGGTGGGCGCACCGGGCCGCGGGCGTGGTCTTGGGCCTCGGGGGCACCAGCAGCCTGGTGTTCGGCTATGCGCGGCCCTCGGCCCGGCTGCGGTGGGTGGGCGGCATCAGCCAACGGGTCAACGTGGTCGTGATCAGCGCCTGGCTGGGCTGCCTCGGCCTGCTCGCTGCGCGAGCCCGGGATGCTGCGCTCCCGTAACGTGATCGCCACCACTCTGAGCGGGGAGGTTCGGATGACCGAGCGCGCTGTCGAACGCCGCCTGCACCTCCACCTCCCGGCCGACGATCGCTGGCCGGACCGGTTCGCCGGGTTGATGTTCCTCTTCGCCGCGCTGACCGTGGCGGCGGCGCTGGTCCCGCCCTGGCGCGGCTACTTCGCGCGCCCCGACGACGTGGTCTCGCTGCTCACCATCCCGGTCGTCCCGAGCCTGGTCTACGCGGCCCTGCTGTTCGTCACCGCCGTCGCGCTGCGGCGCCGGCTGCGGGCGGCCTGGTGGGTCACGGTGGTCTGGTGGCTCGGCCTGCCCGAGATCGGCCGGGTCGACGCGCTGGTGGACGGTGAGGACGTGACGCTGGCCGCGATCGGGCTGGTGCTGGTCGCAGCCGTGCTGGTGATCGCGGTGCGGGTGCGGCACCAGTTCGTCGCCCGACGGGTCCCGGGCAGTCTGGCGGCCGCGTCCGCGGTGTTCCTCGGGGGCGGCCTGGTGATGGTGCTCGGTGGCGCGGCGCTGGTGAGCGCCGTCGGCAGCTCCCCGTCGTACGCCGAGTCGGTGGCCTACGTCCTGGACCGGATGCTGCTGGACCTCGGGCGGATCGGGTTCGGCTCCGACGCCGCGTCGCCGTGGTGGGTGCGGCTGCTCATCGCGCTGGTCGGTGCCGTGGTGGTCCTCGGCGCCGCCCACTTCCTGTTCCGCCCGCCCCGAGACACCCGCACGCTCGAGGTCGCCGACGAGGCACGCGTGCGCGGGCTGCTGCGCGACTTCGGCGAGCACGACTCGTTGGGCTACTTCGCGACCAGGCGCGACAAGTCGGTGGTCTGGGACACCGGGTCGGCGCAGACGGGGCGCGCGGGCGTGTCCTACCGCGCGGTCGGCTCGGTCAGCCTCGCCAGCGGCAACCCCGTAGGCGACCCGGCGTACTGGCCGCAGGCGATCGCGCGCTGGCGCGAGGAGGCCCGCGCGAACGGCTGGTCCCTGGCGGTGATGGGCGCCGGTCACGAGGGTGCGCTCGTGTACGCCGACGCCGGGTTGAGCCTGCTCGACATCGGCGACGAGGCGATCGTCGACATGAGCACGTTCTCCCTGAACGCGCCCGGCATGAAGGGGGTGCGCCAGCCGGTCACCCGGCTGCGGCGGCGCGGCTACACCACCCGGGTGCGGCGCCACGCGAGCCTCACCGACGCCGACTTCGTTGCGCTCGGCGACGCGGCGGCGTCGTGGCGCGGGGACGGCGGCGACGAGCGCGGCTTCTCGATGGCGCTCGGCCGGCTGGCCGACCCCCTCGACGGCGACTGTGTGCTGGTCGAGGCGCACGCCCCCGACGGGCGGCTGCACGGCTTCCTCAGCTTCGTGCCGTGGGGGCGCGCCGGGCTCTCCCTGGACCTGATGCGCCGCGACCCCACGGCCGACAACGGGCTCGTCGAGCTCATGGTCGCGAGCCTCGCCGACGAGGCGGCGACGTTCGGAATCGGCCCGGTCTCGCTGAACTTCGCGATGTTCCGCGAGGCCTTCGAGCGCGGCGCTGAGCTCGGCGCCGCGCCGGTCGCGCGGCTGTGGCGCCAGGGCCTGCTGCTGGCCAGCCGGACCTGGCAGCTGGAGTCGCTCTACCGCTCCAACGCCAAGTACCTCCCGGAGTGGCAGCCGCGCTACCTGGGCTATGAGTTCACCTCCGACCTGCCGCGGGTCGGCACGGCGGCCGGCAGCGCCGAGGGGTTCCTCACCGCGCCGTCCATCACCCGGCTGCGGCGCCGCGGCAGCGCCCAGGACGGCGCCGGCGTCGGCGGCCTGGAGACCGGCAGCCCCGACCACGCCGCCGCCGTCCGGGCGCTCATCCCCCCGGCCCCCGACGTGGTCGCCGAGGCGGTCTCGCCGGACCACCTGCCGGAGCAGATGCGGGTACGCCGCGCCAAGCTCGACCGGCTGCGCGCCCAGGGGATCGACCCCTACCCGGTCACGGCCCCGCGCACCCACACCCTCGCGCAGGTCCGCGCCATGGTCGGCGCGGAGCCGGTCGCGGACCTGGAGAGCGGGGTCGTGGTGTCGGTCGCCGGCCGGGTGCTGCTCAAGCGCGACATGGGGCACCTCGGCTTCGCCACCCTGCGCGACGGCAGCGGCGACCTGCAGGTGATGGTCGACGCCCAGCACCTCCCGGCCGAGGCGCTGTCGTTCTGGGAGCACGAGATCGACCTCGGCGACCAGGTGAGCGTCACCGGGGAGGTCGTCACGACCCACCGCGGCGAGCTGTCGGTGCGCGCGACGGCGGTGCAGCTGACCAGCAAGGCGCTGCGGCCGCTGCCGGACAAGCACGAGGGGCTCACCGACCCCGACGCCCGGGTGCGCATGCGCTACGTCGACCTGATCGTGCGGCCCGAGGCGCGCACGGTCGCCTACCAGCGCGCCGCGGTCGTGCGCAGCATCCGCGACTCCCTGCAGGCCCGGGGGTTCACCGAGGTGGAGACCCCGATCCTGCAGACCGTCCACGGCGGCGCCAACGCCCGGCCCTTCGAGACCCACATCAATGCCTACGACCTGGACCTCTACCTGCGCATCGCCACCGAGCTGCACCTCAAGCGGCTGCTCGTGGGCGGGATGGAGAAGGTCTTCGAGGTGGGGCGGCAGTTCCGCAACGAGGGCGCGGACTTCAAGCACAACCCGGAGTTCACCTCGCTGGAGGTCTATGAGACCTACGGCGACTACGACACCATGCGGGTGCTCACCCAGGAGCTGATCCAGGAGGCGGCGACCGCGGTCTACGGCTCGCCGGTGGCGCGCCGAGCCGACGCCGAGGGCCGGATCGTCGAGCACGACCTGTCCGGGCAGTGGCCGGTCAAGACGATCTGCCAGGCGGTCTCGGAGGCGCTGGGGGAGGAGGTCACCGCCGACACCCCGCTGCCCACGCTGCGCCGCCACGCCGACCGGATCGGGCTCGAGCTCGACACCGACAGGTCGTGGGGCTTCGTCCTCGAGGAGCTGTACGGCGAGCTGTGCGAGGGCCAGACCACGACACCGGTGTTCTACACCGACTTCCCCAAGGAGAACGCCCCGCTGACCCGCCCGCACCGCCACGACCCGCGGCTTACCGAGAAGTGGGACCTGGTGATCTTCGGTGCCGAGCAGGGCACGGCGTACTCCGAGCTGATCGATCCCGTCGACCAGCGCGAGCGGCTGGTCGCGCAGTCGCTGCTCGCGGCGGCCGGCGACCCGGAGGCGATGCAGGTCGACGAGGACTTCCTCCAGGCCCTCGAGTACGGCATGCCGCCGACCGGCGGGATGGGCCTGGGCATCGACCGGCTGGTCATGAACCTCACCGGCCTCAGCATCCGCGACACCATCCTGTTCCCGCTGGTGAAGCCGCACCCGTGAGGGCAGGTCCTGCGCGTGTGAGCGCGAGCCGAGACGCCCTCGTTGCCGGATCGTGATCCCCAGCCGTCCGGTGGGGCTCAGACTCCGACCCTGGCACCCATCCGCACCCGCCGGTCACGTCCGCTGCTCGCGCCGCGGGGCCCACCATCGACGTCCCGGGCGAGGGCGAGATCGGGATCGGTGACGCCGTCCGCGTGGGCGGCGGCGTGCTCGACGACGGCAGCGGCGCCGGCATCGAGGTGCCGGAGTCGTGCCGGGACAGCCCGCTGTGGCTGGCGAGCGGCATCTGAGCGGTTCCCCGGGTAGCCGACGTCGCCGCTGCCTGCTCGGTTCCCGGCCACCGGGAGCCCGTCCTTGTGTGGTGGGGCTCACAGTCACGATGCGCCTGCCATTCAGAGGCACTGACCTCTCGGGGACAAGGAGCAGAGATGAGACTCAACAAGGGCTTCAAGGCGGGCGTCATCGCCATCAGCCTGGCCGCCGTCGTCGCCGGTTGCGGCTCCTCGCGCAGCGAGGAGGACCCGGGCGGAGACGACAGCACTGCTCCCGCCGCGGCGTCGACCTTCGGCGACCTCGAGTCCCCGTGCGGCGAGGGCGACGCGTCCGGCGCGACCGACCAGGGCGTCACGGACGCCTCGATCGCGATCGGCTACGGCGACGACCGCGGCTTCGTGTCCGCGCCGGGGCTGGCCCAGGAGGTCGGCGACGCGGTGGACGCGATGGTCAAGTGGTGCAACGACCAGGGCGGGATCAATGGCCGCGAGCTGGTCGGCACCCGCTACGACGCGGCCGTCAGCAACATGGTGCCGGTCATGAAGGAGGCGTGCGGCAAGGAGTTCATGCTGGTCGGCGACGGCTTCGCGAACGACTTCGCCGGCGACCCGGTGCGGGTGGCCTGCGAGCTGCCGCACGTCCCGGCGTACACCGTCGGCGGCAACGCGGCCATGGGCGAGCTCAAGGTCGAGCCGATGCCCTACCCGGCCGACCGCTACAACGCCGGTGGCCTCAAGGCGGCCATGGAGCTCGTGCCCGAGTTCAAGGAGTCGATCGCGATCATCAACACCGACGCGCCGGCGACCCAGGTCTCGAACTACAAGGTCGGCGCCGCGCTCGCCCAGCTGGGCGTCACCCCGAAGGACTGCGGCATCACGCTGCACATGGCGGGCGACTCCAGCTACGCCCCGCTCGCCCAGAAGCTCAAGGGCTGCGGCGTGAAGTCCTTCTTCAACTCCTACACCCCCTCGCCGCAGATCTTCGGTCTGCTCGAGGCCAACCAGCAGGCCGGCGTCGAGCTGGCCCAGTTCGCCGAGGCGCAGTGGTACGGCGAGGCGGGCGCGGCCTGGAACGCGCAGACCAAGGCCGCCGACGGGATGCTGACGGCGCAGACCGTCCAGCCGCTGGAGAACGCCGACGTCAACGAGGCGGTCGCGCAGTACCAGGAGCTCGTCGAGGGCAACGGCGGCAAGACCGGCATGCTCGGCATCAACGCGACCTCGGCGTTCCTCCTGTGGGCGGGCGCGGCGAAGGAGTGCGGCGACGAGCTGACCCGGGACTGCGTCATGGAAAAGATCGCAGCGGTCGAGGACTGGACCGCCGGTGGCCTCCAGGCGCCGACGAACCCGGGCACCAACGAGCCGACCGAGTGCACGATGCTCGTGCAGCTCACCGGCGGCACCTGGGAGCAGGTCTACCCCGAGACCCGCGGCGAGTTCGCCTGCGACCCGGCCAACGTGATCGACATGGACCCCGCGATCTCCGGGATCAAGGTCACCAAGGACCGCACGTTCGAGTCGTTCCTGCAGCAGTGACCCCTGGCCGACCCGGGAGGCAGCGGCCTCCCGGGTCGGCCGGCTGACCACGGAAGGGTCCGCATGGACACGTTCCTCACCTACACCGCCCTCGGGCTGGTGGTGGGCGCCATCTTCGCCATCGCGGCGTCGGGACTGGTGCTGACCTACACCACGTCGGGCATCTTCAACTTCGCCCACGGTGCCCAGGCGATGATCGGCGCGTTCACCTTCTACCAGGTCAAGGCGGTCTGGGGGCTGCCCACGTGGCTGTCCCTGGTGCTGGTCCTCGGAGTCCTCGGGCCGGCCATGGGGTGGCTCCTGCACACCCTGATCATGCAGCGCCTGCGCGACACCGAGATCGTCACCCGGGTCGTGGTGACGGTGGCGGTGCTGCTGGGCCTGGTCTCGCTGTCGCAGTGGATCTGGAACCCCCAGGAGGGCCGGATCCCGCCGATGCTCTTCGGCTCGGACAGCACCGTCGAGCTGCTCGGGGTGACGCTGCGCTACCACCAGGTGCTGTGCGTGCTCATCGCCGCCGCGATCGCGGTCGGGCTGTGGTGGCTGTTCACCAAGACCCGGGTCGGGGTGCTGATGCGGGCCACCGTCGACGACCCCGAGCTGCTGAAGCTGTCCGGGCACGACCCGGACCGCATCTCGGCCGCGGCGTGGATGATCGGCTCCACGCTGGCCGTCCTCGCCGGGGTGCTGGTGACCCCGGTGATGGGCGGGACCCTGGAGGCGAACGCCCTGACCCTGCTGGTCGTGGACGCCTTCGCCGCCGCGCTGTTCGGGCGCCTGCGCAGCATCCCGCTGACCTTTGCCGGCGCGATCGTGCTGGGCCTCGCCTCGACCTGGCTGGTGGGCTACGCCCCCGCGGACTGGACCTGGGTGGGCAACTTCCAGCGGGCGCTGCCCATGGTGGTGCTGTTCGCGGTGCTCCTGCTGCTGCCGCAGGAACGGCTGCGGGGGACCGCCACCCGCTCCCGTGAGCGCTACGAGACCCCGCCGGTGCGGCGCGCCGCCATCTGGGCGCTGGTGGGCCTGGTGGGCCTGGTCGCGTTCGGCGGGCTGGTCTCCGAGGCCCGGACCGGCACGCTGCTGGTCGGGCTCTCCTTCGCCATCGTCGCGCTGTCGATCGTGCTGCTGACCGGGTATGCCGGCGAGCTGAACCTCGCCCCGCTCGCCTTCGCCGCGGTCGCCACACTGGTGGCCTACCACGTCGGCAGCGACGGCTCCGGCCCCGACGCCCGGCTCTCCCTGACCGGCGTGGTCGCCGGGGTCGTCGCCGCGGGGCTCGCCGGCGCCCTGGTGGCGCTGCCCGCCCTGCGGCTGCGCGGGCTCTACCTCGCGCTGGCCACCCTGGCCTTCGGCGGCGTCGTGTCCGCGATGCTTCTGCGGGACACGACGCCGCGCACGGTGTTCGGCCACACCTTCACCGTCTTCCCGAACGGCAACATCCTGATGCCGCCGCTGCAGGTGGGCCCCGTCGACCTGGCGGACAGCTCCACCTTCCTGTGGGTTCTCAGCGCGCTGTTCGTGGTGCTGGGCCTCGGGGTCGTGGCACTGCGCAACAGCAGCTACGGCCGCCGGCTGGCGGCGATGAAGGACAGCCCCGCCGCCGCCGCGATGCTCGGTCAGCGGCTGCTCGTCCTGAAGCTGGGCGTGTTCGCGCTCTCCACCGCGATCGCGGGCCTCGGCGGCATCTTCATGTCCATGGCGGTCGTGTCGGTGTCGGCGGAGACCTTCGGGTTCACCGTCAGCCTGTCGCTGGTGATGATGACGGTGGTCTGCGGCATCGGCTACGTGTCGGGCGCGCTCGTGGCCGGGCTGATCGCCGGCGCCGGCCTCGCCTCGGTCCACCTGCTCCTCGGCGACATCGCGCTCACCCATCCCGAGTACGGCGGCACCTTCGACATCGTCCACCACCTGCTCCTGGTCGCCACCGCGCTGGTGGGCATCGGCGTCGCCAACGGTCCCAGCGGCTTCCTGCACGACGTGTTCGCCCGCCAGCGCGGCCTGGCCCGGACGCCGGTCGTGCGCTGGAGCGGGGCTGCGGTGCAGGTGGCGCTCCTGCTGGCGGCGTACGGCGGGCTGATCGGGGCGGCGCTGATGCTGTTCCTCAGCGTGGCGCTGTGGTCGGTGCTGCCGGCCCTCGCCGCGGCGTGGTTCCCCGACCCGGCGGCGGCGCGGGCCAGGCCCGTGCCCCTCGAGCTCGAGGGCATCAGCACGCCCCCCACCCCTGCCCTGCGCCAGCGCATCGACCGCGAGCTCGGCATCGAGACGGAGCTGACCCATGTCCCTGCTTGAGACCCGAGGAGTCACGGTGCGCTTCGGCGGCAACGTGGCCCTCGACGACGTGAGCGTCACCGTCGAGGCCGGCGAGGTGACCGGCCTGATCGGTCCGAACGGCGCGGGCAAGACCACGCTGTTCAACGTGATCACCGGCATGCAGCCGGTCGCCACCGGCAGCGTGCGGTTCCAGGACCGGGACGTCACCCGATGGAGCCCCGGCCGGCGCGGACGCACCGGCATGGCGCGCACCTTCCAGCGCCTGGAGCTGTTCCTCTCCCTCAGCGTCCGCGACAACATCCGGGTCGCGGGGGACATCGTGCGCGCCAACACCCGGCGCCGCGTCGACGTGGTGCGTGAGACCGAGCGGGTGCTCGCCCGCACCGGGCTGCTGGACGTCGCCCACCTCGACGTCTCCGCCCTGCCCACCGGGCGGGCCAGGGTCGTCGAGGTCGCCCGGGCGCTGATGACCGACCCCGTGCTGCTGCTCCTGGACGAGCCCGCCTCGGGCCAGACCGAGACCGAGAGCGAGGCGTTCGCCGACCTGCTGCGCGCGATCGCGGCGGAGGGCACCGCGGTGTGCCTGGTCGAGCACGACCTCCCCCTGGTGATGCAGACCTGCACGACCATCCACGTCCTCGACCACGGCCGCCTCATCGCGAGCGGGAGCCCCGCCCAGGTGCAGGCGTCGCCGGCGGTCATCGAGGCCTACATCGGACAGGAGGCGACCGCATGAGCGAGCGCCCTCCCGCGCTGGAGCTGCTCGGCGCGCACGCGGCGTACGGCGACATCGAGGTGCTGCACGGCGTCGACCTGACCGTGCCCGCCGGGTCGGTGGTGGCGCTGCTGGGACCCAACGGGGCCGGCAAGTCCACGACGATGAAGACCCTCAACGGCCAGGTGCCGCTGAGCGCTGGCCGGCTGCGCATCGCCGGACGCGACCTCACCGGGATCTCGCCGGTCGACGCGGCGGCACTCGGCGTGTGCACGATCCCCGAGGGACGCGGGGTGTTCGCCAACCTCACCGTCCGGGAGAACCTGATGGTCGCCGCGGGGAACCGCGCGACGCTGGCCGAGATGGAGGCCGCCGCCTATGCCCGGTTCCCGAAGCTGGGGGACCGGCGCGGCCAGCTCGCGGGCTCCATGTCGGGCGGGGAGCAGCAGATGCTGGCGCTGTGCCGGGCGCTGGGCACCCGCCCGTCGGTGCTGCTGCTCGACGAGCTGTCGATGGGGCTCGCGCCGATGATCGTCTCGCAGATGTACACCGTCGTCGCCGCCCTCGCGGCCGAGGGCATCACCGTGCTGCTCGCCGAGCAGTTCGCACGCATCGTGCTGCCGCTGGCGGACACGGCCGTGCTCATGGTCAACGGTCGGGTGGTGCGCACCGGGGCGCCCGCCGACCTCGAAGAAGCACTCTCCACCACCTACCTGGGAGGCTGACATGCCCACCGAGACCCCCACCACCTCCGCGCCCGCCGAGCAGGAGCCCGCGGTCCGCGACGAGCTCGAGAAGGCCGTCGCCGGCCACCGGACGAAGGGCGCGGCCTCCTCGGACCGGCCGCTGGTGGTCGCCGGCGCGCTGCTGATGGCCGGCGGCGTCATCGGGGCGTTCGTGCAGTACAACGTGACGCTGTCCCAGGACGACGCCCGCGACATCGCCTCCACCCAGGTGCTGGTGCTGGCGCTGCTCGGGCTGGTCCTGGTCGGCGCGGCGCTGTTCGTGACCGGCGCGCTGGGGCGGGTGCTCCGGCTGTGGCTGCTGCGCCAGCTGCTGGAGAACCGGGCCCGCGAGGAGCGTGCGGTGGCGCCGCTCGACGCCGCCGCTCGCGAGCGCCCCTGACCCTGCACGCCTGCGCGATGACCGACGTGAACAAAGGCCGCGGACGGCGAGGTCTGACCTCGCCGTCCGCGGCCTTTGTTCGCACTCAGGGCCCGCGGGCGCGCTGGTGCTCAGCCGCGCCCGATGAACCTCAAGAAGTTCTCCGCCGCCAGGCCGGCCAACTCGTCGTCGCCGAGCGGGAGCTTGGTGAGCACGTCGACGGACTTCCAGACCTGGGTGAAACGGGGGTCGACGTGGTCGGGTGCCTCGACATGGCCCGGCCGGGTGTTGAGCAGGTCGGAGAAGACGTAGTTGGTGCCGAACATCGCGCGCTCGATGCCGAGCTCGCGCAGGTGGGCGACCATGTCCTCGGGTGTCCAGGTGCCGTCGTACACCTCGTTCAGGCGTAGCGAGGTGTCGGTGTGGACGCGCTCGTAGCGCCGGGCCAGCTCCAGCACCTCGAGGTCCAGGGGACCGCGCAACGCCTTGTCGTGGCCGAAGTGGGCGAAGCAGATCTTGAGGTCCGGGTAGGCCGCCAGCGCGTCGGCGAAGCCGGCCGGACGGACGTTCGGGTTGTGCCCGCCGGTCTCGGTGACGATCGGCACGTCGTGGGCCACGCAGTACTCATAGAGCGGGAAGTACGCCGGGTCGCCACCGGGCGCCCCGATGTCCCCGGGGCTCAGCTTGACCCCGACCGCGCCCAGGGCGAGCTGCTCGGCCGCCTCCTGCGCGGCCCCCTCCGGGCCCATCACCACGGGGTTCACCCCGGCGAAGTAGGTGAACCGGTCGTTGCCCGCGCTCACCTCGGCGGCCCAGGTGTTGTTGTCGTGCGCGCGGCGTGTGGCGCGGTCCCGCAGCTCCGCGTCCGCCGTGGCCCGCTCGGCGGGGTCGTCGGGCAGGAGGTACTGCCCGTGCCGGTGGTAGCGCCCCGTCCAGGTCAGCATCAGGGCGTTGCACGCGGAGATGCCGCAGGCGTCCATCATCTCCTCGAACTCCGCGAGGGTGCCGAGGTTGGCCGCGCCCGGCTTCACCAGCGGCGGGGTGAGGAAGTAGTCGCGCATCTCGCGCCCGTGCTCCTCGGAGCGGTAGAGATGGCAGTGCATGTCGATGATCCGCAGCTCGCTCATCGGACGTACTCCTTGATCGCGTCGGGGACGGCCCCGCCGCCGAAGGCGGGGCGTGCCGTGGTGTGCAGGATGCCGCCGTCGGAGACGACCGAGCTGCCGGTCATGTAGGCCGACAGGTCGGAGGCCAGGAAGAGCGCCACGCCCGCGGTCTGCTCCGGGTCGCCGAGGTCGCCCAGCGGTGTCACCGCGGCGGACCTGGCGAAGAACTCGCGCACCGACGCCGGTGCGTCCGGGTTGTTCATGTGGGCGCGGGTGCCGACGGTCCAGTGCGTGCCGGGGATCAGGCAGTTGACCCTGACGCCGTACGGCGCGAGCTCGAGCGCCGCGGTCTTGGTGAGGTGGATGACGCCCGCGTTGGCGGCACCGTAGGCGGCGATGTGGGGGGCCGCGGCGACGCCGCTGGTGGACCCGACGTTGACCACCCGGCCGCCGTGCCCGGCCCGGATCATGGCGATCGCCTCGGCCTGCACGGAGAGGAACGTGGAGTCGAGGTTGAGTGCCAGCGGGCGGCGCCACTCCTCGAGGCTCAGGTCGAGCAGGGGCTTGTTGACCCCGGCGGTGCCACCGGCGACGTTGACGGCCACCGAGAGGTCGCCGAGCGCCTCGCAGGCCGCGGCGACCATCCGCGCGGGGGCGGTGGGGTCGGTGACGTCGGCCTGCACGGCCACGGCGCGGCGGCCCCGCTCGCGTACCTCCTCGACGGTGCGCGCCGCGGCGTCCGCGTCGAGGTCGACCACCGCGACGTCGCAGCCGGCGCTGGCCAGCTGCAGCGCGGTGGCCCGGGCGATCCCGTTGCCGGCGCCGGTGACCAGCGCGACCCGGCCGCGCAGCCCGAGCAGGTCGAGGAGGTCCTCGGAGGCGCTCACGAGTCCGCTCCCTGCAGGAGCGCCTGCGGCACCGGCGGAGCGGGGTTGAACACCAGGTGGTCGGGCAGCAGCGAGGCGGTGTCGATGTCGGAGGGCTGCCAGCCCTCGACGAGCGCGGTGCCGTCGAGGGTGCGGACCGGGCGGTCGAACTCCGTGATCAGGCCGAGGGAGTAGGCGACCCGGCCGGTGACCTCGCGGGGGTCGGCGGTGCACAGCAGCAGGTTGGCCTCCGCCATCGTCTCCTCGGGCTCCGAGGGCCAGCCGGGCACGGCCCGCGCGGCGTTCTCGGTGGCGACGCCCCGGTTGGGGGCCAGGGTGTTGACGGCGATCCGGTCGTCGTACAGCTCCATCGCGGCGCCGGTGGTGAGCCGGTCGATGGCGGCCTTGGTGGCGCCGTAGAGCACCGAGCCGAGCAGCGGGTGGGGGGCGTACGGCGGCCCGACGCGGGGTCCGGCGAGGCGGGAGGACAGGTTGACGATCCAGCCGGCGCCGCGGGCCCGCATGCTGGGCACGACCGCCTTCATCAGGTCCCAGGTGTTCCAGACGTTGGTCTCCACCGAGTCGTGGAACATGGTCCGGTCGATGTCGAGGAACGAGGCGCCGTGGTGGCGTGCCGCGGCGGCGTTGTTGACCAGGATGTCCACGCGCTCGCCGAAGGCGTCCTCGATCTCGGCGACGAGGGCCGCCCGGTCGAGCTCGGGGCGACCGAGATCGGCGACGAAGTGGCGGGCGGTGCCGCCCTCGGCGGTGATGATCCGGACGGTCTCCTCGAGGGAGCCGGCCAGCGAGCCGTCGCCCGGGTGCAGGGTGCGGGAGACCGCGGCGACGGCGATGCCGTCCGAGGCGAGCCGGCGGGCCATGGCGCGGCCGATGCCGCGGCTGGCCCCGGTGACGATGGCGAGGTGGGTCATGCGGGAGCTCCGATCGGGGTCAGGTCGGCGAGCAGGTCGCCGAGCTCGGTCTCGACGGCGCCTGCGCTGCCGAGGGTGAAGGCGAGCTGGCGGCCCCACAGGAAGTAGCGGTGAATGGGGTAGTCGAGGTCGGCGCCGATGCCGCCGTGCAGGTGCTGGGTCGCGTGGACCGCGCGCAGCCCGCCGGTGGCGGTCCACCACTTCGCGACCAGCGAGGCGGCGCGCGCCTCGGCGTGCTCGCCCCGGTCGAGGTGCCAGGCGGCCTTCAACGCGGTCAGCCGGACCCGCTCGGCGTCGAGGTGCGCGTCCGCCGCGCGCAGGGCGACGGCCTGGTTGGTCGACAGCGGCCGGTCGAACTGGAGGCGCCGGGAGGTGTACGCCGCGGTCATCGCGACCGCCTCGGCGCCGACGCCGGTGGCCAGGGCGGCCAGCGCCACCCGGGCCCGGGTCCGGGTGCGGTCGATGATCGTCGCGCCGTCGACGGCCAGCAGGTCCTCGGCGCCGACCCGTACGCCGCCGGCGTCCAGTGAGCCGGCGGAGCAGTTGTCGGTCGCGCGGACCGCCTCGACCCGCAGCCGGTCGGTGGCCAGGACGGCCACCCGCGGCCCGTCCGGGGTCGCGAACGGCAGCACCACGGCCGCGGCGACCGGGGCGGCGACCACCAGGTCGAGGACGCCGCTCAGCACCCAGCCGTCGCCGTCGGGACGCCCATGGAGCGGGAGCGTGCCGTCGGCCGCGACCTCGAAGTGGCCGGTCACCGGCGTGGTGCCGTCCAGCAGGCCGGGCAGCCAGCGGGCCTGCTGCTCGGGCGTGCCGTGCCCGGCCAGCGGCTCGGCCCCGCAGGTGATGACCGCCCACAACGGGACCGGCGCGGTGCGGCGGCCCTGCTGCTCAAGCAGGGCCAGGAGGGCACCTGCGCCCAGGCCGGCACCCCCGTGCTCCTCGGAGAGGGTGAGACCCAGCAGGCCGGAGTCGGCCAGCAGCCGCCACAGGTCGCGGTCGAAGCCGCCCTGGGTCTGTTCGACGGTGCGCAGGTGGGCGCTGTCGCACCGGTCGGCGAAGATCTTGGCGGCGAGGTCGGCGACCTCGCGCAGGTCGTCGTCCAGCTGGAAGTCCATCAGCCGGCCTCCTTCGTGGTCGTGGGGCGTCGGCGGGCGCCGACGGTCATGCCGAGGGTCTTCGCGGCCACCAGCTCGCGCATCACCTCGTTGGTGCCGCCGCCGAAGGTGTTGTTCTGCGAGCGGCGCGAGAGCCCCTCGAGGCGACCGGCCAGCGCGGCCCCGGGGGAGCCGGGGCGCACCAGTCCGGCGGCACCGAGCACCTCCTGGAGCAGCGCGTAGACCTGCACGACGGTCTCGGTGCCGACCACCTTCGCGGCGCCGGAGCCACCACCGGTGAGCGTGTTGGCGGCGATGTCGGCGACCAGGCGCAGGTTGAACAGGTCGCTGGCGCTCAGCAGGGCGTGGGCCTGGGCCAGCCGGGCGCGCACCCACCCCACGTCGTACACCGACCCGGCGCCCAGCGGGGTCTCGCGGGCCCAGGCGAGGGTGGCGTCGAACAGCTCGTTGGCGACGCCGCCGCGGGCGGCCAGGGCGACCCGCTCGTGGTTGAGCTGCGCGGTGATCAGGGACCAGCCCTGGTGCAGCTCGCCCACGACGTTGGCCAGCGGCACCCGGACGTCCTCGTAGTACGTCGCGGACGTGGAGTGCCCGCCCACGGTCTCGATCGGGGTGACCGAGAACCCGGCCGACGTGGTCGGCACCATCACGATCGAGATGCCGCGGTGCCGGACGGCGTCGGGGTCGGTGCGCACCGCGAGCCAGATCCAGTCGGCGAACATGCCGCCGGAGGTGAAGACCTTGGCCCCGTTGATCACCAGCTCCTCGCCCTCGACCACGGCACGGGTCTGCAGGGACGCCAGATCGGTGCCGGCGCCGGGCTCGGTGTAACCGATGGCGAAGTTGAGCTCGCCGGCCAGGATCTTGGGCAGGAAGTAGGCCTTCTGCTCCTCGCTGCCGTAGTTCATCAGGGCGGGCGCGACGGTGTTCAAGGTGACCAGCGACAGCGGGGCGTCGGCGCGGATCGCCTCGTCGTAGAAGACGAAGAGGCCCTCGGGGTCCTCGCCGCGGCCGCCGTACTCCTCGGGCCAGCCGAGCCCGAGCCAGCCGTCGTGGCCCATCTGGCGCAGCAGCCGGGAGAAGACCGGGCCGCCCTCGTCCTGGTGGACGAGCTCGGCGCGGTCGGCGTCGTCGATCAGGTCGGCGAAGTAGTCGCGCAGCTCGCGGCGCAGCTGCTTGGCGGCCGGTGAGAGGTCGGGGTACATCACGTGGTCCTTTCCGCGGCGCTGAGTCCGCTGATGCGTCCGAGTAGGGAACCGTCGCCGAGTGACAGGCCGCAGCAGCCCGCCTCGACGTCGGCACGGTCGGTCGCCTGCAGGCGGAGTGTGGGCCGCACGCGTGTGAGCGAGCCCGGAACTCCCGATCAGTGGAAGCAGCGAGGCGCCGCTCAGCCGGCGTCGTGGACGACCCGGCCGGCGACGACCGTGAGCCGCACGGGGTTCGCCGGTACGCCGGCCAGGGCAGCCTCGAGGGGGCCGTGCAGCAGCACCAGGTCGGCGGGCGCACCGGGCACGATCCGGCGCACGCTGCCCGCGGGCGCCTCGGGGTGGGTGAGGTAGCCGCCCAGCGCCAGCGATGCCGGGACCCGCTCGCCCGCCCCGACGACCCGCCCCGACGGTGTCCGCCGGTCGGCCGCGGCGGCGATGACCTGCCACGGGCTCAGCGGGCCGTGCGGGGCGTCGGAGGCGCCGCAGACCGGGATGCCCGCGGCGCGCAGCCCCGCCCACGGCCACAGCCAGGCCTGCTCGGCGGCGCCGACGTCGCGGACCAGGTCGTCGCCCCGTGCGCTGAGGAATCCCGGCTGGGTGACCACCTGGACCCGGGTGGCGCGCAGCCGGGGGAGCAGGGCGGGAGGAACGACGCTGGCGTGCTCGATCCGGTCGCCCGGGACGTGCCCGGCGTCCTCGAGGGCAGCGAGGGTGAGCACCAGCGCCTCCACGCCGAGGCAGTGCACGGCGACCGGTCGCCCGGTGCGGTGATGGGCCGTGACCCGCGCGGCCAGCTCGTCCACGGTCGGGAGGTCGTGGTCGCGCAGGTGGATCTTCGCAGGCCCGACGGTGAGGGTCTCGGGCACCGCGGCGGTGGCCGCGCCGAGCAGGTGCACCCGCTGCGGCAGGGCGTCGGTACGCCGCGCGCCGTCCAGCAGGTCCACGGTCGCGCGGGGCAGGTCCGGCGTGGCGTCGGTGACCCCGGTGATCCCCAGCCGCGCCAGCTCGGCGCCCAGCGCGGCGAGGTCCGGGGCGGTCCGGCCGACGCGGGCGCCGAGCTCGTGGTCCAGGCGCCAGAGTCGTCCGGACACTCGACCGGAGCCGTCCCGTTCGACGTCGGGGGTGTCCGGGAGCGGGCCGAGCGCCGCCAGGGCCGCGCTGTTGAGCACCCACAGGGCGCCGGAGTGGTCACGCACCCGCACCGGTGTCGTGGCCCGCTCCGGGCCCATCAGGGCGTCGAGCAGGTCGCGGGTGAGCCGGCCGACCCGGGCCTCGTGGTGGCCGACGGCGCGCACCCACCCGGCGCGCGGCGTGCCGGCCCGCAGCCGGGCACCGAGCTCGTCGAGGGTCGTGGCGTCGGAGCAGTCGACCGAGCCGGCCACCGCGGCGGTGGCCAGCAGATGGAGGTGGTGGTCATGGAGCCCGGGCAGGAGCGCCGCGCCGTGCCCGTCGTACTCGCACAATCCGCTCAGCGACAGGGAGGCCTCCACGGCGACCACTCGCCCGTCGTGCACCGCCACCGCGACCCGGCGCCCCTCGTCGCCGAGGAGGGTGACGTCGCGCAGGACCAGGTCGACGCGGTCAGCGGACCTCATCGACCAGGCCCCACTCCCGGGCGGTGCCTGCGTCGACGTCGGCACCGGTCAGCGCCATCCAGGCGGTGCGCCAACGACCGATCCGGCGTGGCAGCGTGACGGTGCCGCCGGCGCCCGGCACGAGCCCCAGGCTGAGCTCGGGCAGGCGGAAACGGGTGTCCGGGTTCGCGACCACCCTCCCGGCCGCGGCCGGGATCTCGATGCCTGCGCCGATGCAGAGACCGTGCAGCTCGAAGCGGAGGCCCGGGCCGAGCCGCTCGCGCAGCCGGGTGACGGCCATGGCCCCGGAGCGGGCGAGCCGGACGGCGTGGGCGCTGACCACGTTCGGGGCGGTGCCGAACTCGTCGAGGTCGCCGCCGCTGCAGTACGACGGGCCCGCCCCGCGGACCACGACCTCGGTCAGGGCGGGGTCGAGCTCGGCCAGCTCGAGGCCGGCCAGGAACCCGTCGCGCACCTGTCGTCCCCAGGCGTTGTGCCGCTCCGGACGGTTCAGGACGACCTCCAGCCGTGCGCCCCGGCGGGAGAGCAGCACCGGTTGCTCGACCTCGACGGGTGGGGCGGCGGGGGTGCTGGCGCGCCAGCACCGGAACTCCGGTCCGGCGAGCAGCATCGAGTACGCCAGGGACTCCACGAGCAGGCCGTGCCCGACGTCCGCGCAGCCGCCGGTCCGCAGCAGCTCGAGCAGCACCCGGGTCGCTCCCGGGGCGCGGTCGGCGGTGGCGAGGACGCTCGGGAGGTCGGCGCGCGAGCCGGCGCACCACGGGGCGGGCCCCTGCGCCAGCGTCACCGTCAGCTGCTCGAGCACCGGACCGGCGGAGCGTGGCAACGGGCGGCTGGCCACGCCGACGACACCGACCGCGCCCGGCCCGTGCGGGCCCGGTGCGAGGCACTGGCGCAGACCGGCGGCGAACCTGCCCACCGCGGCCTCGTCGGCCCAGTTCACCCCGGCGGAGTCCAGGTCCAGCACCTGCAGAAGGTCGAGCTCGGGCATGGATCTCCAGACTCCAGGGGCCGCCGCCGGCGAGTTCCCGCTCATCGGGAGGCGTAGATCACATGGTTGACCGCGAGCATATAACTCGGCGCACCGAGCGCGTCGGCGCTCACCGAGGAACGGGAGCTGATCCGATGCATCTGGCGGAGACCGAGGCGCAGACCCGGATGCGCGCCGAGCTGCGCGCGTACTTCGCCGGGCTGATGACCCCCGAGGTGCGCCACGCCCTGCGCGACGGCTACTACTCCGAGGGCGCCACCCGGGTCTACCGCGACGTCGTGCGCACGCTGGGCAAGGACGGCTGGCTCGGCATCGGCTGGCCCCAGGACATCGGCGGCCAGGGGCTCACCATGGTGGAGCAGGCGATCTTCAGCGACGAGGCCACCCAGGCCGACGTACCGCTGCCGCTGCTGACCATCAACTCCGTCGGCCCGGCGATCGCGGCGCACGGCACCGAGCAGCAGCGGGCCGAGCTCGTCCCGGGCATCTTGGGTGGGGAGATCCACTTCGCGATCGGCTACTCCGAGCCGTCCTCGGGCACGGACCTGGCCAGCCTCACCACCCGCGCGGTGCGCGACGGCGACGAGTACGTCATCACCGGCCAGAAGCTGTGGACGGGGATGATGGAGGCCGCCGACTACATCTGGCTCGCGGTCCGCACCGACCCCGAGCAGCCCCGGCACCGCGGGATCTCGGTGCTGATCGTGCCCCGCGACGCGCCCGGGATCACTTCCACCCGCATCCGCACGCTCGGCGACCACTCGGTCGCCGCGGTCTCCTTCGACGGGGTCCGGGTACCGGTCGAGAACTGCATCGGCGGGGAGAACAACGGGTGGTCGATGATCACCGGCCAGCTCAACTCCGAGCGGGTCGCCCTGGTCACCACGGCCCCGGTCGAGCAGGCCCTGGCGGCCGTGACCGCCTGGGCCCGGGTCACCCGAGGACCCGGCGGCGAGCTGGTCATCGACGACCCGACCGTGCGCCAGACCCTGGCCCGGGTGCGGGCGGAGGTGGAGTTCCAGCGGCTTCTCAACGCCCGTCTCGCCACCGCCGTGGACCGCGACGAGCTGGAGCCCGCCGAGGCCTCCGCGGCCAAGGTCTTCGGGTCCGAGCTCATCGGCCGCGGCCGGCGACTGCTGCTCGACGTGCTCGGCCTCGACGCGGCGCTGCCCGGCGACCTGCCCGGCGCGGTCGTCGAGGGTGCGTTCGCCAGGTCGGTGGGCCACTCCAACGTCATGACCTTCATCGGCGGGGCCAATGAGATCCAGCGTGACCTGATCGCGCAGCTCGGCCTGGGCCTGCCCCGCAGCCCCCGCTGACCACCGACCCATCCGACGAGCAGCACCGAGGAGCCACCGTGGACTACAGCCACGACGAGCAGCAGCAGGAGGTCGCGGGTCTCGCCGCGACCATCCTCGACGACATCGTGACCCCCGACCATCTCGCCGCGCTGGCCTCGAGCGGGGCGGCGTACGACGAGCGCACCTGGCGCGAGCTCGCCCGCGCCGGCCTGCTCGGCATCGCCCTCCCCGAGGCCCATGGCGGAAGCGGCGCGGGCCTGGTGGAGCTCGGCCTCGTCGTCGAGCACGCCGCCCGGGTGAACGCGCCGCTGTTCCTCGTGGAGACGGCCGTCGCCGCCGCGGGCGCGGTCGCCCACCTCGGCACCGAGGCGCAGCGCGCCCGGCTGCTTCCGGGGTTCGCGGCGGGGGAGAGCCTGCTCAGCGCCGCGATCGCGCGCCGCAGCACCGCCTCGCCCGGGTTCACCGCGACCCGGAGCGACGGGGTGCTCGTGGTCGACGGCGCCGCGGCCCACGTGCCGCTGGCGGCCGTTGCCGACCGGGTCCTGCTGCCGGTCACCGACGCCGAGGGGCACCGCGGCCTGGTGCTCGTCGCCCCTGGGGCGGACGGGGTCACCCTGGTCGAGCACCCGTCGGTGGACCGGCAGCGCCGCTGGCGCCTCGAGGCCGCCGGCGTGCGGGTCGACCTCGAGGACGTCGTCGTCGCGCCGACCGCCGCGAGTGCCGAGGCGATGGAGTGGTTCGACGTCCTCGTCACCTCCTTCCGCGCGGTCCAGCAGCTCGGCACCGCCCAGGGAGCACTGGCGATGGCGGCCGAGCACGTCCGCAGCCGCGAGCAGTTCGGTCGACCGATCGGCACCTTCCAGGCGGTCTCGCACGCGGTCGCCGACGCCTACATCGACGTGCAGGGGATCCGGCTGACCACCTGGCGCGCGGTCTGGCTGCTCGACCAGGGGACCAGCGACCCGGAGGCTGCGGCGATCGCGGCGTGGTGGGCCGCGGACGCCCCGGTGCGGATCGTCGAGACCGCCATGCAGGTGCACGGCGGGGTCTCGGTCGACCTGGACTACCCGCTGCACCGCTACTTCCTGGCCGCGCGTCAGGGCGGCCTGGCCCTCGGCGGCTCGGGGCAGACCCTCCTCGACCTCGGCGACCGGATGGCGGTGGCATGACGATGACGAGCACCACGTCCGGGACCTCCCTGCCGCTCGCCGGGCTGCGCGCGCTCGAGTGGTCCACCTCGATCGCCGGGGCCTACGCCGGGCGGCTGCTCGCCGACGCCGGCGTCACGGTCACGCGGCTCGGTGGCGCCGCGACCCTGGGCCGCGGCCCCGAGCTCGACGGCTACCTCCACCTCGGCAAGGAGCGCCGCGAGGGTGACCTGGCCGATCTGGTCGCGGCCGCTGCCACAGCCGACCTGGTCGTCCTCGAGCTCCCCGACGCCCCCGAGGACGGCTTGCTGGATCGCTTCGGGGATGCCGCGGTCGTGGTGATCACGCCCTTCGGGCTGACCGGGCCGTGGGCCGGCACCGCACGCCCGTGGAGCGAGCTCACCCTGCAGCTGGAGGGCGGGGCGCTGAGCTCGCGCGGCTCGATGGACTCCTATCCGGTGATGACCGGGTCCTCGGAGGCGCTGTGGATCGCCGGGTCGATGGCCGCCGGCGCGGTGGTCACGGCGCTCCAGGGCGAGCGGTCCGGGCGCCGCATCGACCTCGCGCTGCTGGATGTCACGGCCTATGCCAACAACATGTTCCAAGACGTCTCGGCCACGATCGGGCAGACTCCGCGGGCGCCGATGCCGCGGATGCGGCTGACCCCCGGCGTCGAACCGGCCTCGGACGGGTGGGTGGGGTTCAACCTCGCCTCGGCGGCCAACCACCAGGACTTCCTGGTGCTGATGGAACGGCCCGAGTGGCTCGCCGACGAGCAGATGAGCACGTTCCTGGGGCGCTACGCCCGGTACGCGGAGTGGGTCGAGGCCGTGCGCGCCTGGACCCGGCGCCACACCGTCGCCGAGTGCGTCGAGGCCGCCGGTCGCTTCCGGATTCCCGCCGCCCCGGTGCACGACGGCGCGAGCATCCTGCACGACGAGCAGGTCGTGGCCCGCGACTTCTACGAGACCCACCCGTCGGGCGCGTTCACGATGCCGCGCCCGCCCTTCCTGTTCGACGGCGTACGCCCGGAGCGCGGGGTGCCGTCCACCGCGGCGGAGCACACGGCGCCGGCCAGCACCGACGGGCTGCCCTTCGCCGGCCTGCGTGTCCTCGACCTCGGCACCTGGTGGGTGGGCGCGTACGTCGGCGCCGCCCTCGGTGCCGGGGGCGCCGACGTGGTCAAGGTCGAGAGCACCAGCCGGATCGACGGGTCGCGGACGATGGGCTTCGTCCCCACCGAGCGCGAGCACTGGTGGGACCTGGGCAACATCTACCTCGGGGTGAACGTCAACAAGCGTGACCTCACCCTCGACCTCGCCACCGCCGCGGGGCGCGAGCTGCTGGTGCGGATGATCGGCGACGCCGACGTGCTGATCGAGAACTACGCACCGCGGGTGCTCGAGGCCATCGGGCTGGACTGGGACGCCGTGCACGAGATCAACCCGCGGCTGGTGATGCTGCGGATGCCCGCCTTCGGGCTGACCGGGCCGCGCCGCGAGATGGTCGGCTACGCCCAGACCGTCGAGCAGTTCTCCGGCCTGTGCTGGCGCACCGGGTATCCCGGGGGCGATCCGACGAACCCGTCCGGGCCCGCCGACCCGATGGGCGCGGCCAGCTCGTTCTTCGCGCTCTCCGCAGCCCTCCTCGAGGCCCGCCGCAGTGGCCGGGGGATCCTGGTCGAGGCCACGCTCGCCGAGAGCGCGATGGTGATGGCCTCCGAGCAGGTCCTCGCCTGGACCGGTCGAGGCGAGCTGCTCGAGCGCACCGGCAACCGCTCGGCCCTCGCCGACGTCCAGGGGGTCTTCGCCGTCCGCGGCACCGACGAGTGGGTCGGCCTCTCGGTCCTCGACGACGCGCAGTGGCGCGGCCTGGTCGCGGCCACCGGGTTCACCGAGTGGCTGAGCGACCCCGCGCTCGCCGACCGGGCCGGCCGGCAGGCCGCCGCCGACCGGCTCGAGGCGCAGCTTGCCGACTGGTTCGCCACGCACGACGCCGACGAGGCGGTCGAGAAGCTCCTCGGGGCGGGGGTCCCGGCGGGCCGTCGTACCGACTGGCGCTGGGTGCACGAGCACCCGCAGCTGGCCGGTCGCGGCACCTACACCGTCGTCGAGCACCCGTACGCCGGGGAGGTGCCGCTGCCGGGACTGCCCTACCAGCGCGTCGGCACGCCGTCGTGGATCACCCGGCGCCCGCCGCTGCTCGGTGAGCACAACGAGGAGATCCTGTGCGGCGAGCTGGGGCTGTCGCCGGAGGCGTACCAGGAGCTGGTCGACAGCCAGGTCGTCGGCACCCGGCCGGCGGGTCAGTGAGCGGCCCGCTCGCCGGGGTCCGCGTCGTGGAGCTCGTGGCCCAGGGCCCGGCGCCGTTCGCCTGCATGCTGCTCGCCGACCTCGGGGCGGAGGTGATCGGGATCGAGCGCCCCGGGACCCAGCGGCACGCACCCGACGCGCACTCGCGCGGACGGCGCTCGGTCGCCCTCGACCTGAAGCAGGACGCCGGACGCGAGGTCCTCCTGGACCTCCTCGCCGACGCCGACGTCCTGGTCGAGGGCTTCCGGCCCGGGGTCACCGAGCGCCTCGGGGTGGGGCCGCAGGAGTGCCACGCCCGCAACCCCGCGCTGGTCTACGCGCGAATGACCGGGTGGGGCCAGGACGGCCCGCTCGCCCAGCGGGCCGGGCACGACATCAACTACCTCGCGCTCACCGGCGCCCTGGCCGCCATCGGCGAGCCCGGTCGAGCACCGGTGCCGCCGCTCAACCTGGCGGCCGACTACGGCGGCGGCGGCATGCTGCTGGCGCTGGGCATCCTGGCCGCGCTGCACGAACGCACGGCGTCCGGTCTCGGGCAGGTCGTCGACACCGCGATGGTGGACGGCGTCGGGCTGATGCTCGCGCCGTTCCACGCGATGGCCGCGCGCGGGCAGTGGCGCGAGCGGGGGACCAACCTCCTGGACGGAGGGGCGCCCTTCTACCGCGTCTATCGCACCAGCGACGACCGGTGGCTGTCGGTCGGAGCGATCGAGCCCGCCTTCTACCGCGCGTTCCTCGACGTGCTCGGTCTCGACCCCGTCTCGCTCGGCGAGCAGCTGGACCGCGAGGCCTGGCCCGCGGCGACCGCCCGGATCGCCGACGTCGTCGCCACCCGCACCCGCGCGGAGTGGGAGCAGGCCTTCGCCGGGGTCGACGCCTGCGTGCAGGCCGTCCTCGAGCTGGCCGAGGTGCCCGAGCACGCCCACGTGCGGGCGCGCGGCGGGTTCACCGACGTGCACGGGACTCCGCACCCGGCACCCGCTCCGCGGCTGAGTCGTACGCCGGCGCAGCGCCCGGACCCGGCGGAGCCGCTCGGCGCCAGCACGGTGGCCGTGCTCGCCGCGCTGGGTCGCACCCCGGAGCAGGTCCACGCGCTGTGCGCCTCCGGCGCCGCCGGCGTACCCGCTGAGCGGGAGCCCGGCACCGGGGTCCTCGCATGAGCGCTGCACTCAGCACCCGCCGCCCCCATTCACCCAGGAGGACCCCACGATGAGCCGCATCACGACCCTCGACGCGTTCGAGGAGGAGTACCGCCGCGGCATCGACGTACCGATGCAGCCGCGGGCGTGGCGCGAGGTCACCGAGGAGTGGCTGCGACGCCACAGCGAGGGCTCGGGCGACTACAACCCGCTGCACCGCGACCGCGGCTACGCCGACGCGGCGCGCTTCCACTCACTGACCGGGTCGCCGTCGTTCCTGTTCTCCATCGACTTCGGGGCGAACGCCTCGATCTGGGGCCACCTGTCGCGCGACGACGTGGCGATGAAGGACCTCAGCATCCTCTACCTCGGCGCCGACATCGAGTGGCACCGACCGGTCTGGCTGGGCGACCGGGTGCGCTCGATCGAGACCCCCGTCGGGGTCAAGCGGCGCTCGATGCCGCAGCTGGGCGAGGCGCTGGTGTGCTCGGGGCGCACCGACTACTTCAACCACCGCGGCGAGCAGATCGCGACCCTGACCAACCACATGCTCCGCTTCGCCAACCCCGGCACCGGGGTCGCGGCCGCACCGCCCGACCCGGACCGGCCGCAGGTCGCGCCCGACCCGCTGGTGTGGCAGCGCACCCGGCGCGGCGGCGAGGTCCGCCACTTCGAGGACGTGACGGTCGGCGAGGAGCTGCCGGCGCTGCCGAAGGGCACCTACACGACCACCGAGCTCTACCTGTTCAGCCACGGCACGCTGACCATCGGGCGCTCCGCGGAGGTCGACGAGGGCACCATCGACATGGGTGCGGGCGGGCGCGCGGACGCCGAGTACGCCCGCCGCAACCGCGCCCAGTCCGCCCAGTTCGACTACGGGCCGCAGCGCATCACCTGGCTCACCCAGATCGCCTCCGACTGGGCCGGCGACTGGGGCGACCTGGTCTCGATGAGCTCCCGGCTGCGCCGGCCCAACCTCGTGGGCGACACCAACACCGTCCACGGCCGGGTGACCGGCACCCGCGAGGTCGACGGCCAGGGTCTGGTCGACCTCCGGGTCGCCGTCGTCAACCAGGCCGACGTGGAGACCGCGACCGCCGACCTCACCGTCCGGCTCCCGCGCCGCGACGCCGGTGAGCCCCGCGAGGTCCCGATGCTCTGGGCCGACGCGGCCCACGACAGCTCCTCCATCTACGGGTGAGAGACCCGTCCACCACCTCCAGGAGAGACCCATGCAGCTCAAGCCCGGACTCAAGCTCAAGGCCCCCGGCACCAGCACCGAGATCATCGTCATCCAGGCACCGGTCAGGGACGTCACCGTCACCTGCGGCGGGGTGCCGATGTCCCCGGACGGCTCGGGAGAGGCCGGCGACGTCGCCGGCGAGGTGGTGATCGGCAAGCGCTACAGCGACGTGGCCGGGACCGTCGAGCTGCTGTGCTCTGCAGGCGGCGCCGGACCACTGGCCCTGGACGGGGAGGAGCTGGCCGTCAAGGCGGCCAAGGCCCTGCCCTCCTCGGACTGAGCGCCGGAGCCGACCCGATGAACATCGTGACGCTGCTCGACATGGTCGCCAGCGTCGACCCCGACCGCGTCATCCTGGGGGACAGCCGGGACGGGCTCACGCTGGCGCAGCTCCGCGACCTCGCCGACCGCGCCGCCCACCTGCTCGCCGACCATCCCGGCCGACCGCTGCTCTTCTCCGGAACGGCGTCGCCGGCCTTCCCGGTGGCCCTCTTCGGCGCCGCCGTCGCCGGGCGGGCGTTCGCGCCGGTGAGCTACCGGCTGGCGCCCGGGCCGTACGCCGAGCTGGTCACCGACCAGCTGCCCGCCACGCTCCTCGCTGAGCCGGGCGGCTGCGCCGGGCTGGAGCCCGGCCCCGACCTGACCCTCTGCACGCCGGACGCCTTCGTGAGTGCCGCCCGCGCAGCGGCGCGGACGCCGCTCGAGGCGGGGCAGGACCCCGAGGCGCCCGCGGTGCTCCTGCACACCAGCGGCACGACCGGCAAGCCGAAGGTCGCGGTGCTGCGGCACCGCCACCTCACCTCCTACGTGCTCGACGGCACCGAGATGCTCGGGGCGGGTGCCGACGAGGCGGCGCTGGTCAGCGTGCCGCCGTACCACATCGCCGGCGTCGCCGGCCTGCTCACCGGGGTCTACTCCGGACGGCGGATCGTGCAGCTGCCGAACTTCACCGCCGAGGACTGGGTCGCGACCGCCAGCGCCCAGGGCATCACCCACGCGATGGTCGTGCCCACGATGCTGGCACGCATCGTGGAGGTGCTGGAGCGGACCGGGGAGACATTGCCCGCGCTGCGTCACCTCTCCTACGGCGGCGGGCGGATGCCGCGGCCGGTGATCGAGCGGGCCCTCGCGCTGCTCCCGCACGTCGGGTTCGTCAACGCCTACGGGCTGACCGAGACCACGTCCTCGATCGCGGTGCTCGGACCCCAGGAGCACCGCGACGCCGTCTCCACCGACGATCCGGTGGTCCGGGCGCGCCTGGAGTCGGTGGGACGTGCTCTGCCCAGCGTGGAGATCGTCTGCCGGGGTCCGCTCGGGGAGCCGTGCGAGGCCGGCACCCACGGGGAGCTGTGGGTGCGCGGGGCGCAGGTCTCGGGGGAGTACGCCGCGTCCTCCCGCCTCGACGAGGAGGGCTGGTTCCGCACCCACGACGCCGGCTGGATCGACGCGGAGGGCTACGTGTTCGTCGAGGGCCGCCTGGACGACGTGATCGTCCGGGGCGGGGAGAACCTGTCGCCCGGGGAGATCGAGAGCGTCCTGCTCCAGCACCCCGGGGTCCAGGACGCGGTCGTCTACGGCGCGCCCGACGACGTGTGGGGCGAGGTCGTGGTCGCGGCCGTCGTGCGCGTGCCCGCGCACGAGGTCGGCGTGGAGGAGCTGCGGGACTGGGTCGCGGCCCATCTGCGCTCGAGCCGGGTGCCGGCACAGGTCCGGTTCCTGACCGAGGTGCCCCGCAACGACATGGGGAAGGTGCTGCGCCGGGTCCTGCGCGCGGACACCGGTACGACACCCGCAGTTTTTAGTTGACGAACTGCATGTTCTGCACGACAGTGATCTCGGTCACACCCGTCGATCGGGCGATGTCTCGGGGTCTCACGCTCATCTGATTACTCAACTTCCGACACGCAAATGAGGACAACATGGACTACGAGGCGCTCATGGTCGCGTCCGCCGAGGCAGCCGCTGCTGCCACGCCGGTGTCGGCCGCCCGACTGTCGACCGGGTACTCCTGGTCGGAGATCCCGCGGTGGCACGAGGGGACCTTCTACTTCAGCGACATGTACAACCACCGGGTCCTCCGCCTCGACGAGGACGGGGTGGCCAGCACCTACATCGATGCCAGCACCCGCACCCCGCTGGCGCCCGAGGCGGGCAGCACGGCGACCGGCACGACCGAGGTCGTCCTCGGTGGGCTGGGCTGGCTCCCCGACGGCCGAGCGATCGTCGTGTCGATGCACGAGCGCCTGCTGCTGGTCTGGGACGGCGCCACCCTCGAGCAGTACGCCGACCTGCGCGAGGTCGCGACCTCCTCGTGCAACGACATGGTCGTCGACGCCGACGGACGCGCCTATGTCACCCAGCTGGGCTACGACCTGTTCGCCGGCGAGGAGGCGCGCGAGGCAGGGCTGATCGTCGTCGAGCCGGACCGCACGGTCCGCGACGCCGGGGTCGGCACCTTCCAGGGTGCCAACGGCATCGGGCTGAGCGCCGACGCCGCGACCCTGATCACCGCCGAGAACGACGGGTGCCGCATCAGCGCCCTGGATCGCGGCACCGACGGTGCGCTCTCCGGGCGTCGGGTCTGGGCCGAGCTGCCGTGGATGCCGGACGGCATCGCGATCGACGGCGCCGACGGCGTCTGGGCCGGACTTCCCGGCAGCGGCTGGGTGGGCCGCTTCGAGGAGGGCGGCAAGGCGACGCACGCGGTGCAGCTCCCGATCGACCAGGCGATGGGCACCGCCGTGGCCCTGGGGGGTGCCGACCGCTCGACGCTGTTCATCGCCTGCGGCATGGAGGTCTTCGACTGGGCCAAGTCCCGCGAGGAGGGCCTGGGCTCCATCTGGACCGCCCCGGCTCCGTACGGCGCCGGCAGCGCCCGTCCCTGACCGCTCGCCCCACCGACCGCACCCACTGATCACACAGACCCGCGCCGGGAGCCCGGCGCACCGAGGAGTCAGCACCATGGAAGAGCTCGAGTTCGACGGTCGCACCGTCATCGTGACCGGCGCCGGGCGCGGCATCGGGCGCGCATACGCCCTGCTGCTCGCGGCGCGTGGCGCGCAGGTCGTCGTCGCCGACCTCGGCGCCCGCACCGACGGGATGGGCATCGAGGGGGACGACCCGGCCGCCGACGTCGTGGCGGAGATCGAGGCCGCGGGAGGTCGAGCCATCGGCGTCCGCTCCGACGTCTCGACGCCCGAGGGCGCCCAGGCGATCGTGGACGCGGCCCTCGTCGCGTTCGGCGGCATCGACGCGGTCATCAACAACGCAGGCATCGTGCGGGTGGCCGACTGGCTGGAGGTGGGCGCCGAGGAGTTCCAGCGTCACGTCGACGTGCACTACCTGGGCTCGCTGTGGGTCGCCAAGGCCGCGTGGCCGCACCTGTTGGCGTCCGGCTCCGGCCGGATCGTCAACACCATCTCCCCGGCCATGCTCGGCAACCCGATGATGGTGCACTACGGCGGCTCCAAGGGCGCCGTCTACGCCCTCACCCGCAACCTCGCGCTCGAAGGCCTCGAGCACGGGATCAAGGTCAACGCGGTCTCTCCAGGGGCAGGCACCCGGATGGCGGAGGCGGCGGCGGACTCGCTCAGCCCCGAGATCATGGAGTACATGCGCACCGCGCTGACCCCCGAGCTGGTCGCGCCGCTGGGCGTCTACCTCGCCCACCCGGCCGCCGATGTCACCGGCGAGGCGTTCAACGTCGCCGGCGGGATGGTGAACCGGATGGCGGTGGTCAACACCCAGGGGATCTACGACACCGAGCTGACCGTCGAGAAGATCGCCGACTCCTTCGACCAGATCATGACCATCAACGACGCGGCCCAGCCGCAGGTCGTGGCCATCCCGGTCATGCCCGGTGCGTGAGGAGACCCGATGAACCAGATCGCGACCGACTACCCCTTCGCGCCCGTGTCCGCGGCCGAGGCCGCCGAGCGCTACCGGGCCATCGCGGCCGACCGGCCGATGACCAAGGTGACGATGCCCTTCGGCGGCGACGCGTGGGTGATCCACCGCACCGAGGCGGCACGGGCCATGCTCGGTGACCCCCGCTTCGTGCGCGAGCCCTTCCGCACCGGCGAGCGGGTGGTGCCCTACTTCGTCGAGTTCCCCGAGTTCCTGCGCCAGACGTTGCAGTTCGAGGACCCGCCCCACCACACCAAGCTGCGCCGGCTGGTGCAGAAGGCGATCTCGCCCAAGCAGGTCCGGGCGATGCGCGACAGTGCTGTCGCCTACGCCAACTCGCTGATCGACGAGATGGTCGCCAAGGGCGACACTGCCGACCTGGTCCACGACTACGCGCTGCCGCTGCCCATCCAGATGCTCTGCAACCTCCTGGGGGTCCCCCCGGAGGACCACGACAAGTTCGAGAAGTGGGCCTCCTCGACGCTGGCCGTCGCCGGGATGTCCGAGGACGACGTGGTCGCCAACATGGCCGAGCTCTACATGTACGTCGTGGAGCTGATCCAGCTGCGCCGCCGCGAGCCGCTGGACGACCTGATCTCCAGCCTGGCCAACGCCCGCGACAAGGACGACACCCTGACCGACGAGGAGATCTTGCCGATCGCGATGCTCCTCGTGGTCGCGGGCTTCGACAACACGGCCAACTTCATCACCACCGGGATCGCGAGCCTGCTGCAGCACCCTGCCCAGCTCGAGCTCTTCCTCACCGACCCGGACGGGCTGGCCCCGACGGCCACCGAGGAGACCCTGCGCCACGGCCGCTTCTCCCTCGGCATCCCGGTGGCCGGCGGCGGCGCGCTCGTGCCCTTCGTGGCCACCGAGGACGTCGAGATCGACGGGCAGCTGGTCGCTGAGGGGGAGGCGATCATGATCGACCCCGGCGCCACGGCCCACGACGGCATCGCGCTGCCGGACGCCGAGCGGTTCGACATCACCCGGCAGAACAACCCGCAGCTGACCCTCAGCTACGGGCTGCACCACTGCCTGGGCGCGCCGCTGGCCCGCATGGAGATGCAGGTCGCCCTGGCCGAGCTCTTCAAGCGGCTCCCGCAGATCCGGCTGACGAGCACACCGGTCATCAACCACGATCACCTGAGCCAGCCGATCACACGCCTCGACGCGACCTGGTGAGCGCGCGATGCCCAAGGTCTTCTACACCCAGCCCGACGGGACCGTCGTCGCCGTCGCGGCCAGCCCCGGGGACTCGGTCATGGCCACCGCCGTGCGCAACGGGGTCTCCGGCGTGGTCGGCCAGTGTGGGGGCTCGCTGTCCTGTGCGACCTGCCACGTCTATGTCGACGAGGCGCACCGCGACGAGCTCGGCACGCCCGGCGAGGACGAGGACGAGATGCTCGACTGCACCGCGAGCGACCGCGAGGACTCCTCGCGGCTGTCCTGCCAGCTGATCATCGGCGAGGGGGACGTGCACGTGACGGTGCCGCCCGAGCAGCTGTGAGCCGCGACGACGACGTCCTGGTCGTCGGCGCGGGGCAGGCAGGCGTCCAGGTCGCGTGCCTGCTGCGCGACGCCGGCCACCGGGGCGCCGTCACGCTGGTGGGCGAGGAGCCGGTGCCGCCGTACCAGCGCCCGCCGCTGTCCAAGGGGTTCCTGACCGGGTCGCTGGGTGCGGACGCGCTGGCGTTGCGGGACCAGGACTACTGGGGCGCCCGGGACATCGGACTGGTCCTCGGGGAGGCCGTGACCGAGGTGGTCCGTGGCGGGCACGGCTCGGGTCGTGCCCGCACCGACCGGGGCCGCACCGTGGCCTTCGACCGCCTGGTCCTGGCCACGGGGGCGACGCCACGGCGACTCGACGTGCCTGGCGGTGACGCCGACGGCGTGCTCACCCTGCGCACCCTCGCCGACGCCGGGCGGCTGCGCGACCGGCTCCGCGCCGCGCGGGACGTCGTGGTCGTCGGCGGCGGCTTCATCGGGCTCGAGGTCGCAGCCACCGCCGCGGCGCTCGGCGCCCGGGTCGTCGTCCTCGAGGCCGGCTCGCGGATCCTGGGCCGGGTCGTGAGCGAGGCGACCGCGCAGCACCTCGCCGCGCACCACCACGCGAACGGCGTGGAGATCCGCACGCGTGCGCGGATCGTCGAGGTCGTCACCGACGGCGGCGACGCGCGGGCGGTCCTCACCACCGATGGCGCCGTCAGGGCCGACCTGGTGCTGGTGGGCATCGGCGCCGCGCCGCGCACCGGGCTGGCCGCCTCCCTCGGCCTGCGGACCGACGGCGGCGTCGTGGTCGACGAGCACGCCCTCGCCTCGGACGGCACGACCCTGGCCGTCGGCGACTGCACGGTCCTGGCCGACCCCACCCCCTGGGGCGACGGCGAGACCTCGGTGCGGCTCGAGAGCGTGGACCACGCCGTCGAGCACGCCGCGACGGCTGTCCGGACGATCCTCGGCGAGTCGACGCCGCACACGGCGGTGCCGTGGTTCTGGTCCGACCAGGGCAGCGCCAAGCTCCAGATCGTCGGGCTGCGCCGCCCTGGCGACGTGGCCACCCTGCGTCCCTCCGGCTCCGGGCGGCATGTGGTGGGCTTCCACCGCCGCGGACGGCTCGTCGCCGCCGAGGTCGTCGGCTCCCCGGCCGAGTTCATGGCACTGCGCACCCTGCTGGGCGCCCGCCACCCGGTGCCGGTCGAGGTGTTCGCGGACCCCGAGGTGGCGCTGCGCCAGCTGGCCAAGCAGGCGCGCAGCGCCACGGTCACCGCGCGCTGAGTGCCGGCCCACCCCGGCCCGGGGGCCGGCTACGGCTCGCGGACTGCGACGACGTGCGCCGGATCGAAGCCCCCGAGGGACCACAGGGCGACCTGGCCCGGGTCGTCCGCGAAGTACGTCCCGACGGCGTCTCGCCCCACGTCCGCGCACGACGACTCCTCGCCCTGCCCGAGCGACACCGCATCCCGCGTGGTGGACCCGCCCTCGAGGTAGACGGTGCCCTCGAACCGCACCGCCGTCGTGCAGTCCGCTGTCGCACCTCCTCCGGTTGCCGACGGTGAGCACCCGGAGAGGCCCGCGGCCACGACAAGAGCGCACGCGGTCCGCACCATCCCGTCCGCCTTCCCGGCGCTGCTCACGCCGCGCTCACCGGGCGCTGAGCTCCTGCGTGGCGGGAGACCGGATCAGTCCGTCCGTGCCGACCCGGTGGTGCAGCAGCGTGTCGACGTACGCCGCGATGTACGGCGTCCACAGCTCGCGCTCGGCGCGCCCCAGGTCGGTGGTGAGCACGCCGAACGTGCTCATCTGCAGCTCGAAGATGCCGTCGACCAGCTGTCGGCCCCGGCGCGAGACCCGCACCCGGGTGCTGCGCTTGTCGAACTCGTCGACCGCGCGGTCCAGGTGGCCGGCCTTGACCAGGTCGGCGACGCGCTTGCTGGCCTGCGAGGGGTCGATCGCCAGACGTGCCGCGACCTCGGCGATCGACAGCGGGCCGGTCTGCGAGATCACCTGGAGGGTCAGGAACCCGGTCTCGCTCACCGTGGCGGCCTTGATGTCGAGCAGCACCTTGAAGCCGCCGGAGAGCGCCACCCAGGTGACGATCCCGATCATCGCGTGCAGGAAGAAGCGGGTCGCCGGGTCGTAGTCCTCTCCCGCGAGCTCCACCCACCGGTCCGCGACGGCCGGGCGCGGGCTGTCGGGCAGTGCCTCGCTGAAGCGGTGCAGGACCAGGGCGAACCAGCTCCCGAGCACCTCGATCTGCTCCGGGCTCCAGGTCGCGATGGCGGCCAGGTAGTCCTGGCTCCAGGCCACCAGCCAGGCGTCCATGAGGGCGGCGGTCTCCGGCGACAGGGAGAGTAGCGTGCGCCGACGGTCCTGCGGATCGGTGCTCCGGGCGAGGTGGCCGGCCTTGTGCAGCGCGCTCGCCTGACGCGAGGCCTGGGTGATGTCGATGCCGAGCTCGCGGGCGACGACGCCGGTCGCCGCCGGCTCGCGCCCGTGGAGCAGCTCCAGGAAGCGCAGGTCCGAGGGCGGCAGGTCGATGCCGGTCACCGCTCTCAGTCGCCGGGAGTGACTACGCGTTCCGGCGGTCAGCGCGATTGCGTTCACCAATCGGAGGGTCGCCTCTTCGAGGGCCCGGTCCTTGGACGTGCTCACGACGCCGTTCCTTCCGGTGGTGGGTCACTCAGGTGACAGCTGTGGCTCTCAACCTAAAGCGTTCTCGACAGATCTTGGAGAGGTGGCCATGAAAGCCGTGAGCACTACCAGTCAGTGGGAGTACGAGACCGACGTGCTGATCGCGGGGAGCGCGGCCGGCGCCCAGACGGTGACCCACGCAGTGACCCAGACCGAAAGCCAGACGGCGACCCGGCCAGTGACCCAGGCCCACACCCACCAGGAGACACGATGACCACCGACCTCTTCGGACCCGTGCGGCTCGGCCCGCTCACCCTGCGCAACCGGGTGATCAAGGCGGCCACCTACGAGAACGCCGCCCGGCGGGGCGAGGTGACCGACCGGCTGATCGACTTCCACGTCCGGCACGCCCGCGGCGGGGTCGCGATGACCACCGTGGCCTACTGCGCGGTCTCGCCCGAGGGGCGCACGGACGGCCACCAGATCGTGTGGCGCGACGAGGCCCGGGCCGGGCTGGTGCGGCTCACCGAGGCCGTGCACCGCGAAGGTGCGGCGATCTCGGCCCAGATCGGCCACTCGGGGCCGGTGGGCGACCCGCGCGCGACGAAGATGAAGGCGCTCTCGCCCTCGCCGTACTTCAACCCCCAGGCATTCACCCGCACCCGCCAGGCCACCCGCGCCGACCTGACGCGCATCGTGGCCCAGCACGGCGCCGCCGCACGGATGGCCGAGGAGACCGGGTTCGACGCGGTCGAGGTGCACATCGGGCACAACTACCTGGCCAGCTCGTTCCTCTCCCCGAAGCTGAACAAGCGCAACGACGAGTACGGCGGGTCGCTGGAGAACCGCGCCCGGGTGGCGCGCGACTCCCTGCGCGCGGTCCGCGACGCGGTGGGGGACCGGATCGCGATCATCGCGAAGATGAACATGGCCGACGGGGTCCCGGGCGGGTTCTGGCTCGACGAGGCCCTCCGGGTGGCCACCTGGATCGAGCAGGACGGCAGCGTCGACGCCCTCGAGATGACCGAGGGCAGCTCGTTGCTCAATCCCATGTACCTGTTCCGCGGTGACGCGCCGATCGCCCAGTTCGCCCAGGCCGTGGGGGAGCCGGTGGGCACCGCGATCAGGCTGGTGGGCAAGAGGTTCCTGCGCGAGTACCCCTACGAGGACCTCTACCTGCTCGAGCACGCCCGCCAGGTCCGCGCGGCCGTCCGGCTGCCGCTGGTGCTGCTGGGCGGCGTCACCAGCTCGGCGGGCGTGCAGACCGCCGTGGACAACGGCTTCGAGTTCGTGGCGATGGGGCGGGCGCTGCTGCGCGAGCCCGATCTGGTCGCGACCATGGCGCGCGACTCCTCGGCGCGCTCGCTGTGCATCCACTGCAACCGCTGCATGGCCACGATCTACGGCGGGACCCGGTGCGTGCTCGTCGAGCCGCAGGGGAGGTGAGGGCGCGACCGCGGAGAAAAAAATACTTGAACAAAAGCATGTAAATGACTTCCGTGATCGACGTCACCTTCCTAGGATCGGGGCAACTCGTTCGCCTGGAGGTGCCTCGAATGACCGTTGTGCTGGAGCCGGCTCCCGACCTCGCCGGGCGCCCCCCGTCGATGGTCGAGCGGATGACGCTGATCATGGATGCCTTCGGCGGTTCGAAGTCCCGGCTCCTGCTCGAGGAGATCGTCGAGCGCAGCGGTCTGCCTCGGTCGACCGCGCACCGCATCCTCGAGCAGCTGATCCGGCTGCACTGGGTCGAGCACGACCGCGTCGGCTACCGGCTGGGTCGCCGCATCCACGAGTGGGGGGCGCGTGAGCACGCCCACTCCGACCTGCGGGCCGCTGCCTCGCCGTGGCTCCACGACCTCGCCCTGCGCACCGACTTGGTCGTGCACCTGGCGGTCCTCAGCGGTCCGGAGATCGAGTACCTCGACAAGATCGGGGGTCGCCGGGTGATGGCGGTCGCCTCGCGGGTCGGCGGCCGGGCCCCGGCCCACAGCACCTCCCTGGGCAAGGCGATCCTCGCCTGGCTGCCGCCCGAGCAGGTCGACAGGTTCTACGCCGACGGGTTCCCGCCGTCCGTCGGGGGTGCGCCGTCCAGCGTGCTCGAGCTGCACCAGGAGCTGGCCCGGGTCCGCCACGCCGGCGGGGTGGCGCGCGAGAGCGACGAGTGCGTCACGGGCGTGGCCTGCGTGGGGGCAGCCGTCCGCGGGCCCGCGGGTCCGGTCGGCGCGATCTCGCTGGTGGGCTCCTCCGACATGCGGCTGGACCGGCTCGTCCCGCTGGTGCGCGACACCGCGCAGCGCATCGCCCGGGACATGTTCGGCGAGCGCTGCTGAGCATCGCGGGGGTCGCCCTCGGCGGCGGCGAACCCGGCTGACGCCGGTCGCTTCCGGGGAGGCTCCCGATGACCGGGAGCCTCGCCGTCACCGGGACCGGGCGCCGCCACTGTGACCGCACCCATCCAGCCAGGAGGCTTCCACGATGCACGACCTCGTCAGTCGGGCCCGGGCGATCGCCCCGCAGCTCGCTCAGCACGCCGCCGAGACCGAGACCCTCGGCCGGCTCTCCGACGCATCGGTCGCGCTGATCAAGGAGGCCGGGGTGATGCGGGCGCTGCAGCCGGTGGAGTACGGCGGGCTCGCCGCCCACCCGGCGGACTTCGCTCAGGCGGTCATGGAGGTCGCCCAGGGCTGCGGGTCCTCGGGCTGGGTGTGCGGCGTCGGCGGGGTGCACCCGTGGGAGATGGCGCTGATGGACCGCAAGCTGCAGGACGAGGTCTGGGGCACCGACCAGGACACCTGGATCGCCTCGCCGTACATGCCCTCCGGCGTCGCCACCGAGGTCGACGGCGGCTACGTGCTCAACGGGCACTGGCAGTTCTCCTCCGGCACCGACCACTGCGACTGGGTGTTCCTCGGCGCCGTGGTCGGCGACCGTGAGGGGCGCCCGGTCCAGCCGTTCCGGGCGATGCACGTGGTGCTGCCGCGGGCGGACTACACGATCCTCGAGGACTCCTGGGACGTCATCGGCCTGCGCGGCACCGGGTCCAAGGACGTGGTCGTCAAGGGTGCGTTCATCCCGGCCTACCGCACCATCGGCACCGAGGAGGTGACCGAGGGCGAGCTCGCCGCGGTCCGCGCCGGGCGCACCGAGAGCCTCTACAAGCTGCCGTTCTGGACGATGTTCCCGCTCGGCATCACCTCCGCGGTGATCGGCATCGCCGAGGGCGCACTGCGCGCCCACCTCGACTACCAGCGCGACCGCGTCTCGGCGTACGGCGGGAAGGTCCGCGAGGACACCACCACGCTGAAGGCCATCGCCGAGTCGTCCACCGAGATCGCCGCCTCCCGCCTCCAGCTGCTCGACGGCGTGAGCCGGATCCACGACAAGGTCGAGGCCGGCCTCCCCGTGACCTTCGCCGACCGGGCGATGCAGCGGCGCAACCAGATCCTCGCGGCCTGGCGCGCCGTCGGCGCCGTCGACGCGATCTTCGCGCGCTCCGGCGGCAACGCCGCGCGGCGCGACACCACGCTGCAGCGCTTCTGGCGCGACGCGCACGTCGGCCTCCAGCACGCCATCCACGTGAAGGGAACGGCGCTCGACGCCGCGGCCCTGATCGAGATGGGAGTGGAGCCCGAGGGCCCGCTCCGCGCGATGATCTGAGGCCCCCGCGGGCCGAGCCTGCGCACGGGCCGGGCGATCCGCGTCTGAGGCGGGGGACCGGGGCCGCGGCCGGCAGGCGTCAGACCGAGGTCTCGAGGTAGTCGACGTAGCCGGGGGTGCGCTCGACGCGGGTGCGCTGCAGCGTGCGCGAGGCCACCAACCAGGTGTCCTCCAGGCGGTAGGTCTCCTGGTGGTGGCCCCAGCCGTGCAGGTGCTCCAGGCCGTCCGCGTGCTCCCACCAGAGCCGGTCCTCCATCGACCAGGTCCCCTCTGCCGTGGTCGAGGAGGTCACCCGGAGGTCGGCGAGCTGCACGCGGTGGACGGTGGTGACCGGGACCGGGCCCCCGAGCGCCGTACGCACCGCGGCGACCAGCGCGTCACGCCCGACGACGGCGGCGGCTGCGCTGTCGTCGGGGAAGTCGCCCCAGGTCCGGCTGACGACGTCGCGGGTGTGGAATCCGCCGTACCTGTCCCAGTCCTTCGTGTCGAGGCAGTGCAGGCGAGCGTGCACGAGGTCGGTGATCTCGGCGTGGGCGAGGAGCTCCTCCAGAGTCATGCGCCGATGCTGGCGTCGGTGCGCCGGACCGAGTCGGTGGCTACCGGTGGCAGGGAGCGATCACTCATCGCAGGCCGAAGGACTCGTTGCTCGAGCCGGCGGCCGGCGCCCGGCCCGTGGCCGGTCGGCAGTACGCCGCGGCGACCGGGTGCACCCCCGAGTCGGTCACGACGAGCCAGCCGTCCCGGTGGCGCTCCACCACGTGGGGGACCCCCGGGCCGGCGGCCGCCTCCTGGGCGACGTGGTGCATCGAGACGTCGAGCAGGGCGCTGGTGCGGCCGGCGAGCAGCTCGACGGCGGCGGCCGCCGCACTCACCCCGGTCAGGGGGTCGGCGAGCGCGTCACCCACCGGCCAGTGCTCGGGGGTGTGCAGTCCGGCCCCGAAAGCGACGTCGTCACCGAAGCCGACCGCGTCGCTCGCGCGCCCGCGAGCGGTGATCGAGAGCCACGAGACGCCCGCAGCGACCAGCGCCTCGGCGTCCAGGCCGAGCCGGGCCAGCGCGCGGGGACGGGAGGACTCGATGACGAGGTCGGCCCGGGCGACCAGGTCGCGCATCACCCCGAGCTCCGCCTCGTCGCCGAAGTCGACGCTGATCGCGCGGTGGCCGGCGTGCAGCAGGTCGTAGAAGCCGGCCGGGCCGCTGCGCGCGCCGTCGGGGCGATCGCGGGACTCCACCTTCACCACGTCCGCGCCGCAGCGGCCGAGCAGGTGGGCGCAGAGCGGGCCGGCCCACAGGCTGCTGAGGTCGACGACGAGAGGACGTGGGGGGACCGGGCGGGAGACGCCGGGGGAGCGGAGCACGCCGGCGCGGCCCGCCGGGTGCTCGCCCGCGGAGCGCACCTGGCCGGGCAGGCCGAGCAGTCGCACCCGCGCCTCGACCTCGGCCGAGGTCCGCGCCGCCGCCCACGCCGCGACGGCGGGCCAGGGGTGCTCAGGGTCGACCGAGCCCTCGACCAGCGCCGGCAGCAGGGCCAGGTCGGAGCCGCGGGGCAGGGAGAGGCCGAGCACCCCGTCGTACGTCGGGGTGGTGCGGAAGGCGCCGCCGCAGGAGGTGGGAGCCCGGCGGGCGAGCCCGGCGGCCGCCGCGCGCTCGCCGAGCACGCGTACGTCGGGCAGGTTGGCGTCCGGGTGGACGGCCCTGATCCGGGCGAGGGCGGCGGCCACCGCGCTCGCCGGGCGCCCGGGCGTGACCACCGGAGGGCCGTCCGGTCGACCGGTGAGTGCCATGGCGCCCGAGGCGGCCCACAGGGCGGGCTCGTCCATCGCTCAGCGCGCCCGCCAGACGGGCTCCCGCTTCTCCACGAAGGCGCGCGCGCCCTCGCGGGCGTCCTCGCTGCGCATCACCCGGGTCACCTCGGTGCCGGAGCGCATCCAGTGCTCGGTGTCGGCGACCGCCGTGCCCCGGGTGATCGAGCGGGCGATCCGCTTCGTGGCCTGGACCGCGAGCGGCGCGTTGCGGGCGATCCGCTCGGCGAGCGCGAGCGCCTCCGGGAGCAGCCGCTCGGCCGCGACGACCTGGTTGACCAGCCCCAGGTCGCGTGCCCGGGTGGCCGAGATCCGCTCCCCGGTGAGGAGCAGCTGCATGGCGAGCGGGCGGGGGAGCTGCTCGGCGATCCGGAACGCGCCACCGCCGCCGGCGACCAGGCCGCGCTGCACCTCGGGGAGCGCGAACTCCGCGTGCTCCGCGGCGACGACCAGGTCGCAGGCCAGGACGATCTCCCAGCCCCCGCCGAGCGCGAGTCCGTTGACCGCCGCGACCACCGGCACCGAGATGTCGTGACTGGTGACGCCGGCGAAGCCCCAGGGGTCGCGGACCGGGTCGGGCTCGGTGCGGTAGCCGCCCTCGGCGATCGCGCGCAGGTCGGCGCCCGCCGAGAACGCGCGGTCGCCGGTCCCGGTGACGACCACGGCGCGGACGTCGGGGTCGGTCTCGGCGCGGCGCCAAGCGTCGCCGAGAGCGTCCCAGGTGTCCTGGTCGATGGCGTTGCGGGCCTCCGGGCGGTCGATGGTGACCACCAGCGTGTGGCCGCTCAGCTCGGTGATCACTCCCATGAGTCGAACCCCCGGGCGTCCACCACGTCGGCCAGGTCGGCGCGGGTGGTGCGGAAGTCGTTGACGACGTCGCCCTCGTCGGCGTACCCGAAGCTGACGGCGCAGACCACGTGCCGCTCGTCGGGGAGGTCGAAGAACTCCCGGACCAGCGGCGAGTACGACGCGATCGCCGCCTGGGCGATCGTGGCGACGCCGACGTCGGTGGCCGCCAGCAGGAAGTGCGAGAGCCAGACCCCGGCGTCCACGAGGGCGTACGGGCCGAGGTCACTGTCGACGCTGAGGACCGCCACGTGCGGGGCGTCGAAGAAGGTGAAGTTGCGCCAGGCCTGCGCGAACCGGGCCGCCTTGTCCTCGCGGGCGATGCCCACGCTGTCGTAGAGCGCCAGACCGGACTGGCGGCGCCGTTCGGCGTGGACGCCGGTGTAGGGCCCCGGTGGCGTGACGTCGTACGACGCGGTGGCCTCCGGGATCCGCTCGGCGAGGAAGCGGCGCAGCGCGTCGGTCTGGTCGCCGGCGGTCACGTGCACCTGCCACGGCTGCACGTTGCACCACGACGGCGCGAGCTGCGCGGTCTGGAGCAGCTCGCGGACGAGAGCTGGCTCGACGGAACGGTCGGTGAAGGCCCGGCAGCTGTGCCGGGCGGCGGCCACCTCGGCGACCGATCGGGTGGACAAGGACGGCACGGGCAGCTCCAGGGTCGGGTGCGGGGCCCCACCGTGGCGCGGGGGCGGTCCGACGACGAGGGCGTTCCCGGTCAGTGGGCCCGCGGCGCGCTCACGACGTACGCGTGAGGAACGAGTACGACCCGTCCGGCTCGAGCGGAGGCCTCTCCAACCCCTCCCCATGCCGGCCACCGGCCACCAGGCAGCGCGTCGGCCGACGAGGACCTGCCCAGTGTCAGGGCGGGGTCGCCGGCTGGCTTGCACGTCCCACGACACACGGGGTACAGGGGCTTGAATACTATGAAGTCACCACCCCCGTGGCAGTATGTGACTGCGGCTCTTGACGTTACCGGGCCTTGCCGCGCCCATGAGCCATCCGACGTGAGTAGTTGACGAGAGGTGTTCGTGTCCTCGAACGCGCGAAAGATCCCTGCCGAGGTGCTGGCGCACCCTGCCGTCGTGGCCCTGATCGAGCGTGGGAAGCCCACCGGCACCCTGTCGCCCGAGGATGTCCGCCAGGCCAGTGAGGACGCTGCTGTCGAGCCGCGGCACCTCAAGGCGCTGATGGCCCACCTGAGCTCCGTGGGGATCTCGATCGACCTCGGTGCGGCGAGCAGCCGCGCGGTCGCCGCGACGAGTGCCCGCAAGACCACCACCGCGACGGCCAAGAAGGCGACGGCGAAGAAGGCCGCCGCCAAGAAGGCCGCCGCTCCGGCTGCGAAGGCCGCCACCGCGGCCGCCGTTGCCGCGCCGGTGATCGGGCCCGATGGCAAGAAGATCCTTCCCGACCTGCCCGACGAGCAGTTCGAGAAGGACGTCGCCACCGACCCGACGATCAAGGAGGACGAGAAGGAAGCCGCCTTCGTCGTCTCCGACGCCGACGACGCCGGTGAGCCCGAGCAGCAGGTCATGGTCGCCGGTGCGACCGCCGACCCGGTCAAGGACTACCTCAAGCAGATCGGCAAGGTGCCCCTCCTCAACGCCGAGATGGAGGTCGAGCTCGCCAAGCGGATCGAGGCCGGCCTCTTCTCCGAGGAGAAGCTCGCGAAGGGCGGCAAGATCCGCCCCGCGCTCCAGGAGGAGCTGGAGTGGATCGCCGAGGACGGGCGTCGCGCCAAGAACCACCTCCTCGAGGCCAACCTGCGCCTCGTCGTCTCGCTCGCCAAGCGCTACACCGGCCGCGGCATGCTGTTCCTGGACCTGATCCAGGAGGGCAACCTCGGTCTGATCCGCGCGGTCGAGAAGTTCGACTACACCAAGGGCTACAAGTTCTCGACGTACGCCACGTGGTGGATCCGCCAGGCGATCACGCGCGCGATGGCCGACCAGGCCCGCACCATCCGTATCCCGGTGCACATGGTCGAGGTCATCAACAAGCTCGCCCGCGTGCAGCGCCAGATGCTCCAGGACCTGGGTCGCGAGCCCACGCCGGAGGAGCTGGCCAAGGAGCTCGACATGACCCCCGAGAAGGTCGTCGAGGTCCAGAAGTACGGCCGTGAGCCGATCTCGCTGCACACCCCGCTCGGCGAGGACGGCGACTCCGAGTTCGGCGACCTGATCGAGGACTCCGAGGCGATCGTCCCGGCCGACGCGGTCAGCTTCACCCTGCTCCAGGAGCAGCTGCACGCCGTGCTCGACACGCTCTCCGAGCGAGAGGCCGGCGTGGTCTCGATGCGCTTCGGGCTCACCGACGGTCAGCCCAAGACCCTCGACGAGATCGGCAAGGTCTACGGCGTGACCCGCGAGCGGATCCGCCAGATCGAGTCCAAGACGATGTCGAAGCTGCGCCACCCGTCGCGCTCGCAGGTCCTGCGCGACTACCTCGACTGACCCAGCGCCCCGGCGCACACCCGACGGCCCGTCCCGCACTGCGGGGCGGGCCGTCGTGCGTCGTACGGCGTCGTACGGCGGGCGCATGACGGGCCGGGTGCCGGGGGACCGGTCCGGGAACATCTGTCCCCGACCGGAACGGGAGAGCATCGTGCACACCACTGATGGCAGGACCACTCCGCGACGACGTCGCCGAGGGATCGCCGCGCTCGCGGCGGGAGCCGTCGCCGCGACGGTGCTCGGCACCGCCGCGCCCGCGGCCGCCGAGCGCGGGAGCTACACCGACCCCGCGGACGCCACCGCGTCGCTCAACGACCTGCGCCGCGTGACCGTGGCCCACAACGACGGCCCGCTGCGTCTGCGGGTGCGCGTCACCGACCTGCGTGCGACGAGCGACGGGGGACCCGCGGGTCTGTCCGTCTGGGTCGACACCGACCGCAGCACCCGCGGCCCGGACCTGCGCCTGGGCACCGGCCTGCAGAGCGGGACCGACTACCAGCTGGTCCGCACCACCGGCTGGAAGCCGAGCAGCGAGGTCCTGACCTGCCCGTACTCGGTGCGGCTGCGCCCGGCCAAGGACGTGGTGGACCTGCGGATCTCGCGGCCCTGCTTGGGCGGGGACACCGACGAGGTGCGGGTCGCGGTGCTCATGGACGACCGCTTCGACCCCTCGCACCCGGTGCGGGACTGGCTGGGGGCGCGCCGCTCGTTCACCCCATGGCTCGACCGCGGCTGAGCCACCGGCCCCGGACACGACGAAGGCCCCGGACATCTCGTCCGGGGCCTTCGTCGACGTAGTGGATCTGGGAAGTTCAGCGGTCCTCGCCGGACGTCACCGAGGTGCCGCCGAGCTTGTGGGTCTCGTCGATCACGTTGGCCGCGATCTCCTTGAGCTTGTCGCCGTGCTCGCGTGCGTGGTGAGCACAGAAGAGCAGCTCGCCGCCGGTCTGGAGCTCCACGCGAAGGTAGGCCTGGGCTCCGCAACGGTCACAGCGGTCCGCTGCCGTCAGCGGAGTGCTGGGGGCAAGTGCAGTGGTCACATCGGCCTCATTTCTGATCATTCGGTGTCTTGCTCAACGTAACGGCGGGGACCAAGATTCCCGACGGGACGTGGTGCCGGACACCTCTATCCAACCATGTGTCCGCCGTCACCGCAGAGGGTCCCCCTGCTGGAATGCCATCGTCTGGACCGCGGTGGCCCCCGGTGGCGCTGACCCCGGTGGCGGCGAGTCCCGTCGTTCTTCAGCTGTGCGGTGCAGACGGCCTGGTCGAGCGACCTTCCCCCGTGAAAGGGGTGGTGCCCAACCTAGACCTGTGACATGCCCCCTTCCCGCAGCGTGCCTGCGTCGGAGGTCGGCGTGTCGCAGGTAGATTCGACGCAGCACGCCGTACGGATTTCTCGCCAGCGCAGGAGCCCCACGATCGCCGACAACACCTACAACGCCGCCCACCTTCTGGTCCTCGAGGGCCTCGAGGCGGTCCGCAAGCGACCGGGGATGTACATCGGCTCCACGGACACCCGCGGCCTCATGCACTGCCTGTGGGAGATCATCGACAACGGCGTGGACGAGGCCCTCGGCGGGCACGCGCGCAGCGTCGAGGTCACCCTCCACCCGGACGGCTCCGCGGAGATCCACGACGACGGGCGCGGCATCCCGACCGACAAGGAGCCCAAGACCGGGCTGCCCGGCGTCGAGGTCGTGGCGACCAAGCTGCACGCCGGCGGCAAGTTCGGCGGCGGCTCGTACGTCGCCACCGGCGGCCTGCACGGCGTCGGCCTGTCGGTGGTCAATGCGCTCTCCACGCGCATGGACATCGACGTGCAGCGCTCCCCGGCCGCCCAGGGGATCTCGTTCCGCCGCGGCGTGCCCGGTGTGTTCGCGACCGAGGGTCCGGACGCCGAGTTCGAGCCGCGCTCGGGGCTGACCCGCAAGGGCGCCCGCGTCCCCAAGGGTCGCAGCGGCACCACCATCCGGTTCTGGCCGGACCGCCAGATCTTCACCAAGGACGCCACCTGGGTCTTCGACGAGCTCGTCGCCCGGGCCCGGCAGACCTCCTTCATCGTCCCCGGGCTCGAGCTGGTCATCCGCGACCTGCGCGGCCCGGAGATGGTCGAGGAGAAGTTCCGCCACGACGGCGGCATCGCGGAGTTCGCCGAGTTCCTCGCCGCCGACGAGCCGGTGACCGACGTGCTGCGCCTGCAGGGCGCCGGCACCTTCACCGAGACCGTGCCGCTGCTCGACGACAAGGGCCACATGACGCCCCAGGAGGTCGAGCGCGAGCTGCAGGTGGACGTGGCCGTGCGCTGGGGCACGGGCTACGAGACCCAGGTGCGCTCCTTCGTCAACGTCATCGCCACCCCGAAGGGCGGCACGCACGTGTCGGGCTTCGAGCAGGCGGCGACCCGCACCTTCAACGACGCCATGAAGGCCGCCAAGGTGCTCAAGGTCAACGACGACGACGTCACCAAGGACGACGTGCTCGAGGGCATGACCGCGGTCGTGACCGTGCGCCTCGCCGAGCCGCAGTTCGAGGGCCAGACCAAGGAGATCCTCGGCACTCCTGCGGCCCGCAGCGTGGTGCGCAAGGTGGTCGCCGCGGAGCTCAAGGAGTTCCTGACCTCGACCAAGCGCCACGAGAAGGCCCAGGCCCGCCTGGTCATGGAGAAGGTCCTCGGCGCCGCCAAGACCCGGATCGCCGCCCGTCAGCACAAGGAGACCCAGCGCCGCAAGAACGCGCTGGAGTCCTCGACGCTGCCGGCCAAGCTCGCCGACTGCCGCTCCACCGACAACGACCGCACCGAGCTGTTCATCGTCGAGGGTGACTCCGCGCTCGGCACGGCCAAGCTCGCGCGCAACTCGGGGTTCCAGGCGCTGCTGCCGATCCGCGGCAAGATCCTCAACGTGCAGAAGGCCTCGGTCGGCGACATGCTGAAGAACGCCGAGTGCGCCTCGATCATCCAGGTGGTGGGCGCGGGCTCGGGTCGCAGCTTCGACCTCGACGCACGGCGCTACGGCCGGATCATCTTCATGGCCGACGCCGACTCCGACGGCGCGCACATCCGCTGCCTGCTGGCGACGCTGTTCTTCAAGTACATGCCCGACCTGATCCGCGAGGGCCGGGTCTACTCGGCGGTGCCGCCGCTGCACCGCATCGAGCTGTCCAACCCGAAGAAGGGCATGGACAAGTACGTCTACACCTATTCCGACGACGAGCTCCAGCGCAAGCTCGCCGAGCTGAAGAAGAAGAACGTGCGCTGGAAGGACCCGGTGCAGCGCTACAAGGGTCTCGGCGAGATGGACGCCGACCAGCTCGCGGAGACCACGATGGACCCGCGGCGCCGTACGCTGCGCCGCATCACCATCGACGACGCCGACGCCGCGACCAACGTCTTCGAGCTGCTGATGGGCTCCGAGGTCGCCCCGCGCAAGGAGTTCATCGTGCAGGGCGCCTACGAGGTGGACGTCGAGACGCTCGACGCCTGACGGGCTGGCCCCGGGGTCGGTGGCCCGGGTGTGCGCGTAACTCGGCGATTGCTGGGAAAAGCACCGGCCTTGAGAGGTGCTCTTCCCAGCAATTGCGCGATCGTGTGCGCACCCCCCCGGGCGGGGAGGAAGTGCCCGAGGGGCTCAGACGATCTGGTCGAGGAGCCCGGTGTCGACGTCGTAGATGAACCCGCCCACGAGGACGCGCTCGGGGATCAGCGGGTGGCTGCGGACCTTGCGGACGTCCATCTCCAGGGTGCGGCGCTGGTCCTCGACCACGTGGAAGCGGTGCCAGGTGGCGTCGGTGCCGGCGGACTCGGAGACGCGCGCGGCGATCTCCTCCTCGGAGTTCGAGGCGACGGCGCAGCGGGTGTGGGGGACCACGAGCACGCGCTGCACGTTCAGCAGGTGTGCGCCCAGGACGATGGCCTCCATCGCAGCCTCGGTCACGCGGCCGCCGGGGTTGCGGAAGATCTTGGCGTCGCCCGGCTCGAGGCCGAGCATCCCGAGGGGGTCGATGCGCGAGTCCATGCAGGTGACGATGGCGATCCCGGCCTTCGCGATGCCGTCGAAGCCGCTGTAGCGGAAGTCCGAGGCGAAGTCACGGTTCGCAGCGAGCAGGTCAGCGAATTCGTTGTCGTTGTCCACGATGAGCAAGATATCGGGAGCTCAGCCCGCCGAACGCAGCAGGTCGCTGGGCGGAAGCGCCCGCGTCGCGGCGCCGCGGAACAGCGCCAGGGCGAGCACAGCCGCGACCACGGCGCACCCCGCCGCGCCCAGGAACACCGTCTGCTCCTGGGCCACCCCGGCCTCGCGCAGCAGGTCGGAGTACGCCGGGCACCGGCTGGCGCCCTCGCAGACCTCGCGGACCGTAGGGAGGTCGCCGTGTTCGGCGTAGTAGGCGCGCAGTCCGAGCGTGGTCAGCGCCGAGATGCCGACGAGCATGCCGACCATCCGGGCCACCACGACCAGCGCGCTGGCCACCCCGTGCACCGCCTGGGCGGTGCTCGCCAGGACGGCGGCGTTCACCGGTGCCAGCGCCAGGCCGAACCCGAGCCCGGTCAGCACCAGCGGCACGTTGGCGGACAGGTGCTCGAGCGCGTCGGCCTCCCAGGTGCTCATCCAGCCGAAGCCGACCGCGGCCAGGCCCATCCCCGCGGCGGTCACGACGCCGGCGCTCACCCGGCGGGTCAGGAACCCGCCGAGGACGGCGCCGACCGGCAGCGCCACCAGGAACCGCACCAATACGAGCGCGGCGAGCAGCTGGGAGTCGCGGTGCACCGTCGAGCGGGCGAACAGCGGGATGTCGATGAGCGCCGCGATCAGGGCTGCGCCCACGAAGAAGCTCACCACCACCGCGCCCCAGGCCGGTACGGCGCGCAGCGCGCCACGCGGCACGATCGGGTCCGCGGCGCGGCGTACGTGCCAGACGAAGGCGCCGGCGGCGAGCGCGGCGCCGAGCAGGTACCACAGCCCCTGGTCGGAGAAGACCTCGATCCTGGGGTCGGCGGTGGCGAAGGCGAGCACCACCCCGCCCAGCGCGACGGAGAGGTACAGCGCTCCGACCAGATCGGCCTCCCGGGCGCTGCGGGCCCAGCCGCGCAGGTCCACGAGCGGCCGGCGTGCGGTGAGGCAGCGCGCGACCAGCAGCACGAGCGCCGCGATCGCGACCAGCCCGACCGGGGTCAGCCAGCGGCCGCTGCCGACGACCGGGATGAACAGCTGTCCCCAGGTCAGGTCGCGCAGCAGCGGCGGCGGCAGGGTGAACACGAGCCCCGCGCTGAGCAGCAGCACCAGGGCCAGTCCCAGCCCCGGCCAGTCGAAGCGGGCCCGCGGGGAGTCGGTGAATGCGGGTCCGTCGGCCGTGGAGCGGGCGCCGCGAGCCGCGGCCCGGACGGCGAGGGCGAGCACGACGCCCACCAGCAGGTTGACCGCGAAGATCACCCGCCAGTCATCGGCGAGCGCCATCACCACGGCGCCGAACAGCGGTCCCAGCACGCTGCCGATCTCCTGCACGGCCGAGACCACACCGAGCGGCACCCCGCGGCGGTGGGCGGGGTAGAGGTCCGCCACCAGCGCCAGCGTCGCGGGCACCAGCCCGCCGCCGCCCACGCCCTGGAGGAACCGGCCGCCCACCATCGAGGTCATGTCGTAGGCGAAGGTGGTGATCAGCGAACCGATGGCGAAGAGCACCAGCGCCGCGACCAGCACCGGCACCCGGCCGCGCAGGTCGGCGATCCGCCCGATCAGCGGGAGCATCGCGACGTACCCGAGCAGGAAGCCGGACACGATCGGCGCCGAGCGCTGGAGCTCCTCCGGCGAGATCCCGACCGACCCGCTCATCTCCGGCAGCACCAGGACCACGACGTAGGTGTCGGCGGCGGCGAAGGCCACCGCGACCGAGGCGAGCGCGAGGAGGAGGCGTGGGCTGCTCAGCACCCGGGGCCTCCGGCCTCCGAGTGCTGCCGGCAGACGGGGGTCACGGGGCGGTGATGTCCTGGCTGGTGCCGTAGTCGCTGAACCCGATCGTGTAGGTCATCGACTCCGAGTCGGGGTAGAAGACCCCGGTCAGCACCATCTCGCGCAGCTCGCCGTCGTCGGAGACGGTGTACGTCGCGTCGAAGTCGCCCGACGCGCTCGCGATGAAGTTCTCCACCGCGGAGCCGGGCAGGGTGCCGGTGTACTCGGTCAGCACGTCGCGGTTGTCGGTCCCGCCGCGGACCTGCTCGCCCTGCTCGAGGTCGGTGGTGGCCGGTAGCAGCGAGGAGAAGCCGGTCTCGGGGCTCATCAGCGCGGCCGGGTCGGGCGCGCCGTACTCGCCGGGGTCGATGTCGGACCAGCCGGTGCTCAGCGGGAGCTGGGCGTAGACCACGTCGTCGACCGCGACGATCGGCACGTCGGGCTCGAACCCGGCGTAGCGGACCTTGATGGTCCCCTCGAACGCCGGCGCAGGCGTGCCGACGCCCTCGGCGCCGATCAGGCCCTCCAGCCCCTCGGGGAGGTCGTCGGTGTGCAGGGTGATCCGCACGCCACTGGTCTCGTCGAAGGTCTCCTTGGCCTCGGCCAGGACCTCCTCGGGCGAGGAGTCCCCGCCGGAGCCGTCGTCGCCGGAGCACGCGCTCGCGGTCAGGGCCAGGACGAGCGCGGCGACGAGAGCAGGGGCGCGGAGGGATCGGCGCATGCGCTCAGCCTTCCACAGGGTCGGGTGCCGGGCCGTCGGTCCCGTCGGCAGGCCCGGCAGGCTCATCGGGAACGCCGAGACGCGCCGCGACCGGCCCGGCGCACGCGGCGATCGGCTGGCTGACCGGCACCCCGGAGCCGTCGCGTCGCCCGGTGGCGTCCGGCAGGTCGACCGGCGTACCGCTGTCGGAGGTCGCACGCGCCGGGCCGACCCCGGCCCAGGCGAAGACCAGGGCGTCCTCGCCCTTGAGGAAGCGGTGGCAGCGCACGCCGCCGGTCGCGCGGCCCTTGGGCGGGTACTCCGCGAACGGCGCCACCTTCACCGCGCCGGCCTCGGTGCCGGGCAGGGCGGTCGAGGAGCCCGAGGCGGTGACCAGGACGGCCTCGGTGGGCTCGAAGGCGCCGAAGAACACCACCCGGTCGCCCTGGCCGAGCCGGATGCCGGCCACGCCGCCGCCGGTGCGGCCCTGCGGACGGACGGCGTCGGCGCCGAACTGGAGCAGCTGGGCCTGCGCGGTGACGAAGCAGAGCGTCTCCTCGCCGGTGCTGAGCTCGACCGCGCCGACGACCTCGTCGCCGTCCGCGAGCCGGATCACCTCCCAGTCGTCGCGGTTGAGGACCTCGGGGTTGACCCGCTTGACCACGCCCTGGCGGGTGCCGAGCGCGAGGCCGGGGCCCTCGGTGGCCAGGGAGCACAGCGCCAGGGCGCGCTCACCCTGGTCGAGGGCGAGCATGTCCTGCAGCGGGATGCCGCCCTGGAGGTTCGGCTCGTTGGCCGAGGCGGGCAGTGCGGGCAGGTCGAGCACGCCGAGGCGCAGCACCCGCCCCTTCGAGGTGAGCACGCCGATCTCGCCGCGCACCGAGGTGCGCACCGCGGAGATGATCACGTCGTGGTTGCTGCGGCCCCCGCCGCTGCCGACGGCCTGGTCGTTGTTGGTGCGGGCGAGCCGCCCGTCGGCGCCGAGGAAGGCGAAGCACGGGTCGTCGGCGACCTCCAGCGGCCCGACGGCTGCCTTCGGGTCGCTGCCGGAGGACTCCAGCAGCACGGTGCGCCGCGGCGTGCCGTAGGTCTTGGCGACCTCGGCGAGCTCGTCGGAGACGACCCGGCGCAGCTGGGCCTCGTCGCCCAGGATCGCGTCGAGCTCCTCGATGGTGCGGCGCAGGTCCTCAGCCTCCTTCTCCACCTCGAGCTTGGAGAAGCGGGTCAGGCGGCGCAGCTGCATCTCCAGGATGTAGCTGGCCTGGGCCTCGCTGAGGTCGAAGACCTGCATCAGGCGGGTGCGGGCCTGCTCGGCGCTGTCGCTCGCCCGGATCAGCGCGATCACCTCGTCGATGTCGAGGATCGCGATCAGCAGCCCCTCGAGGAGGTGGAGGCGGTCGGCGGCCTTCCCGCGCCGGAACACCGAGCGGCGGCGTACGACGGTGAAGCGGTGCTCGAGGAAGACCTCGAGCATCTCCTTCAGGCCCATCGTGCGCGGCTGCCCCTCGACGAGGGCGACGTTGTTGACGCCGAAGGAGTCCTCCATCGGGGTCTGCTTGTACAGCTGCTCGAGGATGGCCTCGGGGTGGAAGCCGTTCTTGACCTCGATGACGAGCTGGAGGCCGTTCTCGCGGTCGGTGAGGTCCTTGAGGTCGGCGATGCCGAGCAGCTTCTTGGCCTGGACCTGGGTCTTGATCCGGTCCATCACCTTCTCGGTGCCCACGCCGTAGGGCAGCTCGGTCACCACGATGCCCTTGCGGCGCCCGATGGTCTCGATGCGCGCGGTGGCGCGCATCTTGAACACGCCGCGCCCGGTCTCGTAGGCGTCGCGGATGCCGCTGAGGCCGACGATCTTGCCGCCGGTGGGCAGGTCCGGACCCGGGATGAAGCGCATCAGGTCCTCGAGGGAGGCCCGCGGGGTCTTGATCAGGTGGCGCAGCGCCTGGACGACCTCGATCAGGTTGTGCGGCGCCATGTTGGTGGCCATGCCCACGGCGATGCCGGTGGTGCCGTTGACGACCAGGTTGGGGATCGCCGCCGGCAGCACCGACGGCTCGAGCTCGCGGCTGTCGTAGTTGGGACGGAAGTCGACGGTGTCCTCGTCGATCGACTCGGTCATCGCGACGGCTGCGGGCGCCATCCGGGCCTCGGTGTAACGCATCGCGGCGGGGGAGTCGTCGGGGGAGCCGAAGTTGCCGTGCCCGTCGATGAACGGCACGCGCATCGACCACGGCTGCGCCATGCGCACCATCGCGTCGTAGATCGCGCTGTCGCCGTGCGGGTGCAGGCGACCCATCACCTCGCCGACGACGCGGGCGCTCTTGACGTGACCGCGGTCGGGAAGCAGCCGCATGTCGTTCATCGTGTAGAGGATGCGCCGCTGCACCGGCTTGAGGCCGTCGCGCGCGTCGGGCAGCGCCCGGGAGTAGATGACGGAGTAGGCGTACTCGAGGAAGGAGGACTCCATCTCCTGCTGGATGTCGGTGTCGAGGATGTGCTCCTCGAAGTCATCGGGGAGCTCAGGGGTCTTCGAACGCCGTGCCATGCGGCCCATTGTCCCCGGTGAGTGCGCGCAGCGTGCTCGTGGCTCGCCGGTGAGCAGCAGCGACCTGATCACCACGGGTGGCGGTACATTCGCCCCTGTGACCGAGCAGGACGACGTGCCCCACGCCCCGGCCCACTGGGAGGCCGACGTCCTCCTGCGGGACGGGCGCACCGCCCACATCCGTCCGATCGGTCCCGACGACGCCGATCTGCTGGTCGACTTCTACGACAAGCGGGTCTCCGACCAGTCGAAGTACTACCGATTCTTCTCACCGATGCCGCACCTCTCCGAGCGCGACGTCCGGCGCTTCACCCACGTCGACCACGTCGACCGGGTGGCCTTCGTGCTGACCCTGTCGGGCCAGATGATCGCGGTCGGCCGCTTCGACGTGGTCCGCCCCGGCGAGGCCGAGGTCGCGTTCCTGGTCGAGGACCGCCACCAGGGCCGCGGCATCGCCCAGGTCCTGCTCGAGCACCTCGCCCAGGCCGCCCGCGAGCGCGGCGTGGAGAAGTTCGTCGCCGAGGTGCTGCCCGACAACAGCCGGATGATCCAGACCTTCCGCGACGCCGGCTATCGGGTCGCCAGCGAGTACGAGGACGGTGTGCTCGCCCTCGAGTTCTCCATCGAGCCCACCGAGACGGCCATCGGGGTGATGCTCAACCGCGAGCACCAGGCCGAGGCCGCCTCGATCCACCGGTTCGTCAACCCGCGCTCGGTCGCGGTCATCGGCGCCAGCCGGCGCCAGGACACCATCGGCCAGGCGCTGGTGCGCAACCTGGTCACCGGCGACTTCACCGGTCGCGTGTACGCCGTGAACCCGAGCGCCGCCGCGGTGTCCGGCCTCCCGGCGTACAAGAGCGTGATGGAGATCCCCGACGAGGTCGACGTGGCGATCGTCGCGGTGCCGGCCGAGGCGGTGCAGGACGTCGTGCTCGACTGCGCGGCCAAGGGCATCCACGGCCTGGTCGTGATCTCGGCGGGCTTCGCCGAGACCGGCGAGGAGGGCCGTCAGCGCCAGCGCCGCCTGGTGGGGCTCTCGCGTTCCTACGGCCTGCGCCTCATCGGCCCCAACGCGCTCGGCATCATCAACACCGACCCCAACGTCTCGATCAACGCCTCGCTGTCGCCGCTGATGCCGCCGCGCGGTCGCGCCGGGTTCTTCTGCCAGTCCGGCGCGCTGGGCTCGGCGATCCTGGAGAAGGTCAACAACCGTGGTCTGGGCCTCTCGACCTTCGTGAGCGCGGGCAACCGCGCCGACGTCTCCGGCAACGACCTCCTGCAGTACTGGGAGGAGGACGACACCACCGAGGTCGTGCTGCTCTACCTGGAGTCGATCGGCAACCCGCGCAAGTTCTCCCGGATCGCGCGCCGGGTCTCGCTGCGCAAGCCGATCATCGCGGTGCGCTCGGGTCGTACGACGCAGGGCGTGCCGATGGGCCACACGGTGCGCCGCATCGCCGCGCCCCCGCAGGCCGTCGACGCGATGTTCCGCCAGGCCGGCGTGATCCAGGTGGAGTCGCTGGAGGAGATGTTCGACGTCGCCCAGCTGGTGGCCCACCAGCCGCTGCCGCGCGGTCGCCGGGTTGCGATCGTCGGCAACTCCGACGCCCTCGGCCTGCTGGCCGCCGACGCCGCGGCCGCCGTCGGCCTGGTGGTCAACCGGTCGGTGGCGCTGAGCGCCGAGCCGAGCGCCGAGGAGTTCGAGGACGCCCTCGACGAGGCGATCGACGACCCCGAGGTCGACGCGGTGATCGCTGTCTACATCCCGCCCCTCAACATCTCCGGCGAGGGCGTGGCCAACGTGCTGGCCGCCGTCGGTGAGCAGTCCGACAAGCCCCTCGTCTCCTCCTTCCTCGGCGCCGAGGGCGTCCCCGAGCTGCTGCGCGTGCCCGACGTCGCGGGCTCGACCGCGGGCCGTGGCTCGGTCCCGTCGTACCCCGCCGTCGAGGCCGCGGTCCGCGCGCTGGCCCACGTCGTCGACTACGCCCTGTGGCTGCGCACCCCCGAGGGCCCGGCGCCCGTCGACGACGAGGTGGACCGCCCGGCCGCCAAGCGGCTGGTCAACCAGGTGCTGCACCGCCACCCCGACGGCACCGACCTCGCCCAGCCCGAGCTCACCGAGCTGCTCGGCGCCTACGGCGTGCAGCTGTGGAGCAGCCGGCCGGTCACCACCCTCGAGGAGGCGCTGTCCGCGGGGGAGGACCTGGAGTGGGACGTGGTGCTCAAGGCCACCGCCGACCACCTGCGCGAGCGCCCCGACCTGGCGCACGTGTGGCGCAACATCGAAGGCCCCACCGAGATGCGCAGCGCTTGGGCGTCGCTGACCGCGATGATCAGCGACCCCGGCAAGGCGGGCTTCGTGGTGCAGAAGAACGCCCGCCCCGGCGTGCCCATCGCGATCCGCAGCATCGAGGACCCGCTCTTCGGGCCGGTGGTGTCCTTCGGCATCTCGGGACCGCTGATCGAGCTGCTGGCCGACAAGTCCTACCGGATCCCGCCGCTGGGCCCGCACGACGCGGCCAGCATGGTGCGCGAGATCAAGTCCTCCCCGATGCTCTTCGGCTACCGCGGCAGCGAGGTCGTGGACGTCGAGGAGGTGGAGCGGCTGATCCGCCGGGTCGCGCAGCTGCAGAACGACCTCCCGCAGGTGCGCGCGCTCGAGCTGTCGCTGGTCCTCGCGGGCGCCCACGGCGCCACCGTGCTGACCGCCGCGGCCCGTGTCGAGCCGGTCGCCGACCCGCGCTCGGACTGGTTCGTACGCCGACTCCCGTCGCTGCCCGGCGACACGCTCCCGGCCGGCTGAGCCAGCTCCGCCGACCGGCACACGCGGCGCAGTGGTTGCGTGACACACTTCTCCCATGCGTAGCAGGACCGACGACCGTGATCGCACGGTGGAGCTGAGGGCGGCCATCGACCGCACCGGGTACTACCCCGAGGTCGTGGCCGACGGGGTCGACGCCGCGGTGGCGGGGGAGCCTGTGGTGGCGTACTTCGTGCACCACGAGCCGACCTTCGACCACGACGAGGTGCGCCGTCACCTCAGCGTGGTGGTGCTGACCCCGACCCGGCTGGTGCTCGCGCACACCGACGAGCACGCCGGCGACGACCTGCTGCCCGAGCCCTACACCTCCACCTCGACCGAGGCGGTGCGCCTCTCGGCCGTGAAGTCGGTGGTGGTGACCCGGATGATCGCGAACCCGACCAGCGGGCCCTCGTTCCCCGCCGAGGCCAACATGACCATCGGCTGGGGCGGCGTGGGTCGCGTCGACCTCGAGCCCGCGGGCTGCAGCGACCCGCAGTGCGACGCCGACCACGGCTACACCGGTGTGCTCGCCTCCGACGACTTCTCGATCCGCGTCTCGGCCGCCGCCGACGGACCGGCGGCGGTCGAGCGGCTGCTCGCCTTCGCGGAGTCGCTCTCGGCGCGGACCCACACGGCGTGAGCTTCGTCCCGCCCGCCTACGGCCAGCGCTCGCTGGCCGACGTCGTGCCGGCGGTCGGGGTGGCGCTCGGCGCGCGGCTGCCGGACCGGGCCGTGCCCAGTGGCCTGGTCCTGCCGGACGCCGGGGCGTACGTCGTGTTCCTCATCGACGGCCTCGGCGCCAACCTGCTGAGCCGCTACGCCCACGCCGCGCCGTACCTGTCCTCGCTGCTCACGCACAGCGAGCCCGGCACCGCGGGGGTCCCGTCGACGACCGCCACCAGCCTCACCTCCCTCGGCACCGGCCTGCCGCCGGGGGCCCACGGGCTCGTGGGGTTCACCTCCCGGGTGCCCGGCACCGGCAAGCTGCTCAACGCGCTGGCCTGGGACTCCTCGGTCGACCCGGTCGAGTGGCAGCCGCACCCGACGGCGTTCGCGTTGCTCCAGGCCCAGGGCGTCTCGGTCACCGTCGTCAACAAGCGCGACTTCGCCGACAGTGGGCTGACACGCGTCGCGCACCGCGGCGTCGACTTCGTCGGCGCCGACAAGGTCGGCGAGCGGATCGCCGCCGCCGTCACCGCCACCCGGGAGCGGCCCTCGCTCACCTACCTCTACGACGGCGACCTGGACTGGACCGGTCACCGCTACGGGGTCTCCTCCAGCCAGTGGCTCCAGCAGCTGTCCATCATCGACTCCGAGGTCGAGCAGCTGCGCGACGCGCTGCCGCACGACATCCGGGTGGTGGTCGTGGCCGACCACGGCATGATCGACTCCCCGCCGCAGAGCCGCATCGACGTCGACGAGCAGCTCGAGCTGCGTGACGGCGTCGCCCTGCTCGGCGGCGAGGCCCGCTTCCGGCACCTGTACTGCCACAGCGGCGCCGTCGACGACGTCGTCGCGACCTGGACCGACGTCCTGGGGGACCGCGCCGAGGTGCTGACCCGCGACGACGCCATCCGGCGCGGCTGGTTCGGGCCGGTCCGCGGGCCCGTGCTACCCCGCCTCGGCGACGTCCTGGTCGCCGGGCGCGGCGACCACGCGATCTTCTCCTCCCACGACTTCGCCTACGAGACGACGCTGGTGGGCCTGCACGGCTCGCTCACGCCCGACGAGATGCTGGTGCCGATCCTCGTCGACTGAGGCTCGAGGGCTGCACCAGTGCGGCACCGACGAGCAGCAGCACGCCCAGGATCACGATGGACGTCGCGGTGAACGGCGGCGCGTCCGAGGACGGCAGCAGCCAGAGCGGCTCGTAGTCGCCCGCCCCCGTGCAGCGGATCGCGGCGTCGTCGCCGGAGTGGCCGTAGAGGGCGATCGCGGCGACCGGCACCCCGTCCACGACGCGGGTGCCGAAGGTGGTGAGGTCCTCCGGCTGCGCGGGCAGGTCCAGACCACTCACGGGCACGCAGCCGACCTCCTCGGTGGTGGGTGTGCGGCGCGGATCGTCCACCTGTGCGTAGAGCACCCAGGGGCTCTGGAAGAAGCGCGTCGAGGGCACCTCCGTCACCGAGTCCGCGGCGAGCTGGACGGGCGGCGGCGCGTCCGCGCGCCCGGCGGACAGCCCGAACACGAGCGTTCCCAGCCCCACGACCAGCAGGATCAGGCCCGCGACCTGCCGGCGCCGCCGGGTGACGGCGGAGTTCTGCAGGCGTCGGGACCTCGCACCCTGCGCGCTGCGCAGGCGCGCGAGCGAGTTCCTCACTGACCCTCCTCAGGGTGCGGCACGGGCACGTCCGTGCCGGCGCGGTCGACGGTGGCACGCGCGTGAGGAGGATACGTGAGGAGGAGACGGTCCGGGCCGTGACGACCGCGACGATTGGCGTGGGGCAAAGGGGGTAGGAAGCGCCCATGTCTCTTGTCGTCGCGATCATGGATGAGCAGCCCACAGGCTCCTTCCGGGGTGCGGCGTCGTGGGGGGAGTGGCAGGTGCACCCGCTCGCCGATCCCACGACGCTCGCCACCGATCCGCAGATCCTCTCCCCGCAGGTCCGCCATCTCCTGGTCCTGGCCCCGACCAGCGGCGCGCGGGCGGCCCACGTCGCCGCGTCGACCGTCGCCGCGGCGCGCCCGGAGCTCCCGGTGCGGGTGCTGACGTCCCCGGTGAGCGCCGCGGTGCGGATCCGGGCCGTGGAGGTGGCACCGGAGACCGGCTCCGCGAACGCGGTGTACGACTCGATCCTCGCTTGCCTCGACACGATGGTCTGGGGTGCCTGGCTCCCCTCGGTGGCTCGCCTCTCGAGCCCCGCTCCGACGCTGCGTCAGCACGTCCAGTCCTGGTTCACCGGCCCGGACGGCTTCCTGGCGGTGCACGGCGATCCCGGCTGGGTGGCCAGGCTGCCCCTCGGGGAGGTGGCACCCGAGCGTCGCCTGCGCCGGGTCCCCGCACCGGGCCTGGTCGCCGCGTCGTATGAGTGCCACGCCTACGGCGAGCTGCCCGAGGCCGCGATCTCCGCGCTGTTCGCGATGGGGCTGACCACCCGCCCCACGCGCCGCGAGCCGGTGGGCGACGTGGCTTCCGCCTGGGGCTCGGCGAAGGCCGTGGAGTTCGTGATCTCGCGCCCGGTCGCCCCCGGCGAGGCAGCGAGCGCCGCTCCGTCCCTGCACTGCCCCGCGTGCGAGGAGCCGGTGCGTGGTGAGACCTGTCCGTTCTGCCGCATCGCCGGCGAGTCCGCCGACCGTTTCGAGTCATCCCTTCGAGGAGTCACACGTTGAATGCACGTCAGCGGCGCGGTGTGCTGTTCCTGCTCACCGCGCTCGCCCTCTCCGTCGCGGTCTTCGTGGCCGTCAGCAGCTATGTCTCCCAGGTGGAGAGCCAGGTCGGCCCCAAGGTCACCGTCTACGAGGTCTCCGAGCCCGTCGACGCCTATCTCCCGCTCGGCGCCTCGAACGTCCGGGCCAAGGAGGTCCCGCGCCGGTGGGCGTCCCCGACGGCCGTGACCAGCCTGCGTGAGCTGGAGGGCCGTCGCGTCGGCTTCCAGCTCGCCGCGGGCACGGTCGTCACCTCGGACATGCTGATCCCGTCGACCGACCTCAGCCCGACCGAGCGCGAGATCGCGATCAACGTGGACAGCGTCACCGGCGTCGCGGGCCGGGTCCGGCCCGGGGACCGGGTGGACATCATCGCGGTGTTCGCCGACGTGCCTGGGCTGCCGAAGCAGGCGCGGGTGCTGGTCCGCGACGTCCGGATCGTCTCGATCGGCGGCCAGCAGACGGTCACGGTCGACACCGAGTCGACGGTGGGCACCGCCAAGGACGTGGTCCCGGTGACCCTGGCGCTGGAGCCGAAGAACGCGCTCTCGGTGACCTACGCGGCGGCGTTCGCACAGGAGGTCCGGCTGGTCGCCCTGCCGGGCGACGTCGGGGCCAACCGTGCCGACGAGATCGACGAGTTCGACGCCGAGGACCTCGGTGGCCGGGCCGTCCCGGAGGAGGCCCGATGACGAAGGTGGTGGTGGGGGCGGCCGACCAGGCCGTCGTCCGTGAGCTGAGGGCCCTCCTGGCGGAGATCGAGGGCACCGAGATCCTCTCGATCGTCGAGTCGAGCCACGAGCTGTCGGCGGTGGTGGCGCGGCTCAAGCCGGCGGTGGTGCTGCTGCACGACCAGCTCGGCCCGCAGTCGGCTCCCGACGTGGTGCGCGAGCTCGTGTTCCGCTCCCCGACGACCGGGGTGCTGGTCGTCAACTCCGGCATGGACGGCGACACCGCGCTGCTCGCGATGGAGGCCGGTGCCAAGGGCGTCGTGCGCTATCCGATGGGCTTCGACGACCTGCTGTCGCGATTCGAGGTCGCCCGTCAGTGGTCCGAGCGGATGTCGGGGCTGATCTCCGGTGCGGTGGCCGACACGGCCCGGGACCTCGGTCGGCACGGCCGGGTGACGGTGATCGCCGGCGCCAAGGGCGGCGTCGGCACGACCACGATCGCGACCCACATGGCGATCGACCTGCAGCGCAAGGTCCCCGGCACCAAGGTCTGCCTGGTCGACCTCGACCTCCAGGCCGGTGACGTCTCGGGCATCGTCGAGGCCCGTCAGCGGGTCTCGATCGCCGACGTGGCCAAGGTCGCCGAGGACCTCTCGGCCGCGACCATCCTCGATGCGCTCGTGCGCCACGAGTCCGGAGTGTCCCTGCTGCTGGCCCCGGTGCAGGTGCAGGAGTCCGAGTACGTCACCGCGAACGCGGTCCGGGCGATCCTCGGCCTGCTGCGCCAGGAGTTCGACGTCGTCCTCGTCGATGGCGGCTCGCACGCCACGCCTGCCCAGGCCGCGGCGATCGAGGTCGCGGACACCGCCGTGGTCGTGGTCACCCCCGACGTGCTGGCGATGCGCTCCTTCCGCCGCTCCGTGCAGGCGTGGGAGGGCCTCGGGGTGCGCTCGGAGCAGGAGCTGCACGTCGTGGTCAACAAGGTCTCCCGCGACGATGCGCTCACCTTCGACGCCGTGGGCAAGCTGACCTCGGCCAGCGTCGTGTCAACGTGGCTGCCGTCCGCGTTCCGCACCCTCGAGCGCAGCGTGAACTCCCGCAACCCCGACGAGGTCCGCGAGGCCACCTGGTGGTCGGCGCTGGAGCGGATCGGTGCGGAGATCGGGGTCGGTGGACAGTCACCGGTGGCGCCGGCCCCCGCCCGCACCCCGAGCCGCAAGGGACGTCGACGCGCGAAGGCCGAAGCGGGTCAGATCGCGGTCGAGACCGTGGCGCTGGTGCCGCTGGTCGCTCTCGTCTGCCTTCTCGCCTGGCAGGTCGGGCTCACCGCGCTCGCCTTCGTGTGGAACGGGCACGCGGCGAACGCTGCCACCCGCGCCCACGCCATCGGCCAGGACCCGTCCGTGGCCGCGCGCGACGCCGTACCCGACTCGATGCGCGACAGCGTTCGGGTGACGGTGCTCGGCGACGGCACCGTCAAGGTGTCGACGAAGGTGCCCGTCCTGTGCCCGGGCTGCGCCGCCCTGCCCAACGAGATCTCCCAGACCAGCGACGTGGTGGAGGAGCCGTGAGCACGTCACCCACCGGCCGGCAGACGCGGCGGCGTGAGCGCGGCAGCGTCTCCCTCGAGGTCGTCGGCCTGGTGCCGCTGCTGATCCTGGTCGCCCTCCTGGTCCTTCAGCTCGGGGTCGCGGGCTGGTCGGCGTCCCAGGCGCAGGAGGCGGCCCGGGCGGCTGCCCGCGCACAGAGCCTCGGGGAGGACCCGCTGGCGGCGGCAGTGGGTTCGCTTCCCGGCAGCCTCGAGGTCAAGGAGATCTCCACCTCGGGTGACTCGGTGACCCTCCGGGTCACGGTGCCGCGGGTCTCCCCGCTGCCGACCTTCACCGTGACCCGCGACGTCGCGATGGCGGTGGACAGGTGAGCGGCTACCGCGGCTTCGCCGGGGTCGACTCCACCGCGGGACCCGACGCGAGCTCGGGGGAGACCTCTGATGAGCTGCTGGTCCGCCGGCTGAAGAAGCTGCTCCTCGACGAGGTCGACCTCCACGAGCTGGGCCGGCTGGAGGAGTCGCAACGTCGCACCCGCCTGGAACGGGTCCTCAATCACCTGGTCTCAACCGAGGGCATCATCCTCAGCACCCGCGAGCGCACCAGCCTCGTACGCCGCGTGGTCGACGAGGCGGTCGGGCTCGGCGTGCTCGAGCCGATCCTGGCCGACCCGGCGGTCAGCGAAATCATGATCAACGGCCACGACATGGTCTACGTCGAGCGCTTCGGCGTGCTCGAGCGGATCCCGTCGGGCTTCACCAACAACGAGCAGCTGCTGCAGACCATCGACCGGATCGTCTCGACGGTCAACCGGCGGGTCGACGAGTCCAGCCCGATGGTCGACGCACGCCTGCCGCCGGACGCCCGCCTGCCGCGCGGGGCCCGCGTCAATGTCGTGCTGCCGCCGCTCGCGCTGCGCGGGCCCACGGTGACGATCCGGCTCTTCCCCCGCCGCTACGGCATGGAGGAGCTGGTGCAGCGCGGGGCGCTCGACGCGGCCACCGTCGAGCTGCTCGCCGCAGCCGTCCGGGCCCGGCTCAACATCGTCGTCTCCGGCGGCACCGCCTCGGGCAAGACCACGATGCTCAACGCCCTCTCGGCGTTCATCCCCGAGCGCGAGCGGATCGTCACCATCGAGGACGCCGCCGAGCTCGCTCTGGTGCAGGAGCACGTGGTCCAGATGGAGACCCGCCCGCCCAACGTGGAGGGTCGCGGCGCGGTCACCATCCGCGACCTGGTCCGCAACGCGCTGCGCATGCGCCCCGACCGCATCGTCGTCGGCGAGTGCCGCGGTGGCGAGGCGCTCGACATGCTGCAGGCGATGAACACCGGTCACGAGGGCTCCCTGACCACCGTGCACGCCAACACCACCGACGACGCACTCGCCCGCATGGAGACGATGGCGTCGATGTCGGAGGTGGAGGTCCCCTTCCACGCGCTGCGCGAGCAGGTCAACTCCTCCATCGACCTGGTCCTGCAGCTGGTGCGCACCCCCGACGGCACCCGCCGGGTGGTGGACCTGAGCTACCTGTCCTCGCGACGACGCGAGGACTTCTCCCTCAGCCGCCTGGTGCACTGGGACCCGCGGGCGATCGGCCCCTCCGGCACCGCGGGCGCCTTCATCCGGCACCCGGTGCACCCGGGCTTGGCCGACCGCCTCGAGGACCGCGGCGAGAAGCTGCCCGACGGCTTCGAGCGGGCCTTCGCCGGTGAGCACCTCGACGAAGGCGGGGGCGTGCCGTGGTCCTGATCGTCCTGCTGTGCGCGGTGGGGGCATCGGTCTGCGCGCTGCTCGGGATCGTCCACCTGACCTCGGTCACCACCGAGCGCCGGCGGATCGCCGCCGCGGTCACCGGCGACGAGCGCCTGGAGGACCAGCCGCTGCTGGAGCGCGCCAACCGGCGCTTCCGGCGCACCCGGCTGGGCCAGCTGGTCGAGCGTGAGCTCGTGCTCGCCGGCATCGACCAGCGCCCGTTGGTCGTCGTCCTGATCGCGGTCGCGGTCGGCTTCTCGACCGCCTACATCCTGTGGACCGCGCTCGCGCCGGTCTTCGGCATCCTCGGGCTCAGCGCCGGCGCCTTCGCGCTCCGCACGTTCATCCGGCGCGCGAAGGCCCGTCGCCTCGAGGCCTTCATCGTCCAGATGCCCGAGCTCGCGCGGGTGCTCGCCAACGCCACCAGCGCCGGGCTCTCGATCACCAGCGCGCTCGCGATCGCCGGCGAGGAGCTCAGCGCGCCCGCCGGCCCCGAGCTGCGCAACGTCGCGAGCTCGATCCGCTTCGGCACCGACCTGGTGACCGCCCTCGACGGGATGGGCAAGCGACTGCCCTCCCGCGAGGTCGCCGTCCTGCTCTCGACACTGGTCGTCTGCGCGCGCAGCGGTGGCTCGCTGGTCACCTCGCTGCGCGACATCGCCACCACCCTGGAGTCGCGCAAGGAGACCCGCCGCGAGATCCGCACGACGCTCGCCCAGGCGCTGGCCACGGGCTACCTCGTGATCGCGCTCGGCGTCGGGATGCTCTTCCTGCTCAACGGCCTCCAGCCCGGGTCGGTGGAGAAGATGACCGGCCACATCGTCGGTCAGATCGCGCTGATCGTCTCCGGGTCGCTCTTCGCACTCGGGTTCTACCTGATCCGCCGGATGACGAGGTTCGACATATGAGCCTCACCGTCCTGCTCCCCGGCCTCGCCCTGGCGACGGCGATGGTCCTGGCGCTGCGCGGCTATCGGCTGCTGCGCGCGGACCCCACCGAGGGACTGGGCCTCGAGGAGCTCATGGTGCTGCGCCCCGAGCAGCGCCGGTCCGCGAAGGGGGAGGGGCCGCTGGGGCGGCTCGCCACCCGGCTCGCGCCCTCGCTGCGACGGCGGCTCCCGGCACCGGTCGTCAAGTGGTTGCAGACCCAGGTCGACCTCGCCGGTCGCCCCGACGGGCTGAACGTCGACGGCGTGCTGCGCATGGTGCTGACCTGGGCGCTGATGCTCTCGCCGGTGTTCCTGCTCAGCCTCACCTCGGGCAACCTGCTGGGCCTGGCGCTGGCGGTGATCGCGCCGGTGATGATGCCCCTGGCGCGGCTCTCCCGGCTGCGTCGGGTGCGCACCGACGCCCTGGACCGCGACCTGCCGGACTTCCTCGACGTGCTCGCGGTCACGGTGACCGCCGGTGTGGGCTTCCGCCCGGCCCTGATGCGCGTCTCGGAGCGCTTCGGCGGTCCGCTCGCGGCCGAGATGCGGCTGGCGCTCAGCCAGGTGCAGCACGGCGCCACCCTGCGGGGCGCCTTCGAGCAGCTGCAGGAACGCAGCGACTCCGAGGCGCTGGGGCAGTTCGTCACGGCGTTCATCCAGTCCGACGAGCTGGGCGCCCCATTGGTCGAGGCGCTGAACCAGATCGCCGTCGACCAGCGCCGCGAGCATGCCCAGCGGCAGCGGCGCAAGGCGGCGCAGATCGCACCGCGGGTGACGCTGGTGACCACTGTCGTGCTCGTCCCCGCCACCCTCATCCTGCTGCTGGTCGGCCTGATCCTTGGGGCGGACGTCGACTTCGGCGAGGTGTTCGGGGGGTTCTCCGGATGACCTTCGACTCGATCGCCGCCGTCGAGGTCCGCGCCCTGGTGCGGCTCTCGTTCCTGCTGCGGATGATGACCCTGCTGGCAAGCCTGGCCGGCTACGTCGACCAGACCCTGACCCCGGTCGCGGTGGGTGGGATCTTCTTCCTCACCCTCACCAGCATGGCCGGGATCGCGGTCCCGACCGTGCCCGCCCTGCTCCAGCGCCACCCCTCGCTCGTCATGCTCGATGCTCTGGTGATGACCGGGCTGATGGTCGCGCTGGGAACCGACAACCCGCTGGTCCTGGTCGCCCTGAGCAGCTGCCTGGTGATCGGCCTCGCGCTGCCGACGCTCGCGGCAGCGTTGTCCACGGTGACGATGGTGAGCGGCTACCTGGTGGCGAGCCTCAGCGACGAGCGGGTCACCCCGACGTTCCTGGCCGACTACGGCTTCCCGCTGACCTTCGTCTTCGTCGTCGTGCTCGGCCAGGCCTTCCGGGTCCTCGCCGAGCGCAAGCGGCAGTCGGAGCGGGCGTTCGCCGAGCTGATCTCCAGCACGGTGACCGCCGAGGAGCGCGCGAGGCTGGCGCGCGAGTTGCACGACTCGACCGCCAAGACGCTGCAGGGGCTGGCGCTCTCGGCGCAGTCGCTCCCGCACTGGATCACCCATGACCCGGGGCGTGCCTGCGCGGAGGCGGAGGCGATCTCGACGTCGGCCTCCGAGGCGGTCCTCCAGCTGCGCAGCCTGCTGTCCACCCTGCGTCAGGACATGCTGGACCAGTCGTTCCACGAGTCCCTCGCCGCCCTGGCGCGGGACTGCACCCAGGACGCGCCGCAGGTGCGCCTGAGCCTCGATCTCGAGCCCGTCGAGCTGACCGCGCCGTCGGTGCGCTACGAGCTGCTGGCCGCGACACGGGAGGCGTTGCGCAACGCGCTCGCGCACTCCGGGTCGGATCGCGTGACGGTGCGGCTGCGCGCCGTCGACGACGAGGAGGTGCTGATCGAGGTGGCCGACAGCGGGTGCGGGTTCGCGATGGACATCCTGGCCGAGCGCGAGCGGCAGGGGCACTTCGGCGTGCGTGGCTACGCCGAGCGCCTCGAGCTGATCGGCGGGCGCGCGGAGGTCACCAGCGAGCCCGGCTCGGGCACCACGGTGCGGTTCGTCGCACCCCGGATGGGCCTGCGGGAGGGCACACATGTTTGAGGACCTGACCATCGCGGCGCCAGCGACGCCCACCGGGCCGACGCGCACGCTGATCGTGGACGACAACCCCGTCGTCCGCACGGGCCTGCGCAGCCTGCTGGAGAGCTCCGCGGAGATCGACGTGGTGGGGGAGGCCGGCGACGGCATCCTGGCGGAGTCGATGGTGCGCACCCTCAAGCCGGACGTGGTCCTGCTCGACGTGCGGATGCCGCGACGCGACGGCGTCCAGACCGCCCGCGCGATCGCCGGCGAGACCACCGTGATCATGCTGACCTTCACCGACGAGCCCGCCCACATCCGGGCCGCCCTGGCCGCGGGCGCGAGCGGCTACCTCGTGCACGGCTCGTTCGACGCCTCGACCCTCGTGCACACCGTCCGTCAGGCCGCCCTCGGCGCCGGGGCGTTCTCCCGGCAGGCGCTGGAGGCGATCCGGGACACCCAGGTCCCGCAGGACCTCGAGGAGGAGCGGCGCCGGCGTCAGCGCCAGTTCGAGCTCAGCGACCGGCAGGGCGAGCTGATGGAGCTGATCGCGCGTGGCATGACCAACGCCGAGATCGCGCGCGAGCTCTACCTCGCCGAGAAGACGGTGAAGAACCACGTCAACGCGATCTTCGCCAAGCTCGTGGTGACCAACCGCAGCGAGGCGATCGCGGTCTGGCTCGGCACCCGCACCCCCGGATAGCCGCCGGGCCCCGGAGTGGGCCTGGGGCTGGGCCTGGGAATGGGCCTGGCGGTGGGCCCGAGGGCCCGCGCCGATCGGCTCGCCCGCACCTAGGTTTTCAGTCGTCGGGGAGCACCGCACCGGCACCACCACAGGCTTGTGGCCCGCTCAGGGGACCGGGCCGCCGCACCACCCAACAGGAAGAGGTCGATCAGGATGAACAAGGTTCTCGAGGCACTGCTGATGTTCCAGGCCCACATGTTCGCCGCCCGCAAGGACGACGAGCGCGGACAGGGCACCCTGGAGTACGTCGGCATGATCATCGTCGCCGCCGGCATCGTGGTCCTGGTTCTGGAGGCCGCTGACGCCATCGACCTCGGCAAGGTCTTCTCCGACGCCGTCAAGTCCGTCACCGGCGAAGGCTCGTGATCTGAAGCGTCACCACTCCTCCACGCGGGTCCCGGATGATTCCGGGGCCCGCGTGGGCGTGTGTGCGGCCACCGAACTGGGAAGGTCTTGATCCATGCTGCTGCCCCGCTCGCACCGACGTCGTCGCGACGAGTCCGGTCAGGTCACCACCGGCCTGATCATCGCGGTGGTCGTCGCCCTGATCGCGGTCGCGATCTCGGGAGTCGCCCTGCTGGCCCGCGGCGTGGACGAGAAGTCCCAGGCGCAGAGCGCGGCCGACGCCGCCGCGCTGGCCGGCGCCGGCGCGCTGAGCGAGCTGCTGCCCCAGCTGCTGGCGATGATGACCTCGCGCGACGACCTCGGCGGCACCGCCGGGTGCGCGTTCGGCCAGGACCGGGCCAGCACCTATGCGCAGAAGAACGACGCCACCCTGACCGCCTACTGCTTCGACTTCCGGAGAGGCGAGGTGGAGGCCTCGGTCCAGATGAACGACCCGGTCAGCGACGAGATCGACGCCGCGGAGGCGCGCGCGGTCGCCAGCACCGGTCTCGACCTGTCGACGTGCTCGTGGAACGACGAGGACCCGCCGGAGCCCAGCCCGACCCCGACTCCCACGCCCGAGCCGTCCGACGGCCCGTCCGACGGGCCGACCGAGGACCCGGGTCCGCCGCCCCCGCCGCCGGACCGCGGCACGACGTTCACCTGCGGGCCGCTCACGGCCGAGTTCGTCATCGACGGCGAGACCGGTCGGCTGTCCTTCGTCGACCTCGAGCTCGACGGTCTCGAGCCCCGGCTGATCGACTAGCCCTTCCCCGGCGCGAACCGCTCGGGTCACGGAGTGCTCAGGGGCGGCGGCGGAGCACGACGAGCCCGCCGACCCCGACCGCGAGGAGCACCGGGGTGCCCAGGGCCGCCGTCACCCGGACAGCCGTGGCTGCGGTGCCGAACGTCGACGGCTCGGACAGCGCCACGGGCGCGATCCCCTGTACCTGCGTGCAGGCCAGCCGCGACCCGCGGGGGTAGGAGCCGACGCTGAACAACGGGTCGAGGCGCTGGTCGTCGAGGGTCACGGCCGGTGTCGAGACGACCTTGAGGTCCGACATCCTGGCGGCGCTCTGCTCCCGGCCGTCGCGGGTCAGCAGCCGACAGCCCAGCTCGGACGGCGCGACCCCGGCGTCCCCGGAGGCGCCGTACACGACGACCTGGGAGCCGAACAGCCCCGGATCGGGCAGGGCGATCTCGCGCGGGTCCTCGACGACGGTGACCTGCTCCGAGGTCGGGGACCCGGAGTCCACGGTGATCGCGACCAGCGTGGTCACCACGGCGCCGAGGAGGCAGGCGACAGCGCCCAGGCGCAGGAACAGGACCTGGGTGGGTCCGAGCCTCATGCGGCGGACGAGGCGTCCACCACGAAGGTGCGCAGGATCTTGCTGACCTCGGAGGTCTCGAACTCCTCCGACGGCGCGAGCGCGACCACGTTGAGGATGAGGCCGTCGTCGACCTGCTGGAGGAGCTGCCAGTAGGTCACCTCGACCCGGTCGCCGCCACTGGGGCGCGACTCCTTCCAGGTCACGAGGTACGCCGGCTCGAGCTCGTCGCCGGTGGACGGCACGGTGGAGCGCTCCACCTCGGCCTCCGGGCCGGCCGCGGCCTTCGAGGTCTCCAGGGCGAAGGACTGCTCGGACGCCGGCGTCTTCGGGTCTACGTCGCGGATGACCGCGACCCGCTGGGGGAGGTTCCGCGCCTGGGAGGGCTTCTCCAGCACGAGCATCGGCTCGCCGTTGGAGCTCGTGGTGCGCTGCTGCTGGAACTCGCCGGGCACGCCGATCGAGAAGCCCTCGCCCTCGACGGTGGAGTAGTCGCCGGGCAGGTCGATCATCGTGACGGCCATCGTGGGGCTCTCCGTGGGCTCGTAGACGGACTTCCTCGTGGCAGCGGAGTCCTGGGATCCGTTCCCGCAGCCGGACAGGGCGAGGACGAGAAGCCCGCCCACGACCGGTGCGGTCAGACGCCGACGTGTCATGCGCTGCAAGCCTCCCAGTTCGTCCACTGCGTGCCGTCCCAGTATTGCGCCCCGCTCGTGGTCATCGAGTCGGTCTTGTAGTCGACCGACGCCCCGAGCTCGATGCCCAGCTTGCCGCTCCCGTCGAAGCCGAAGACCGTGTTGCTCTCGGTGTCGTAGTCCTGCTGGGTGACGGTGCCGTCGGTCATCGCGGCCTGGACGAACCCCGGCGTGGCGAGGGCGCCGACGCTCGCGAGGGCGGGGTTCGTCCAGGCGCCCAGGCTGGAGACGCCCTGGGCCAGCAGGAACTGCTGGGCAGCGAGGCGGTTGGCCGGGTTGTCGGTGTCGAGCGTGGCCTGGAAGACGCGCATCGTGCTCTCCTGGTTGGCCAGGTCGGCGTCCGCGTCGCCGCCGAAGAGCGCCGAGGCGACGCCCGCGGACGACCCGGCCGCCGTGGCGGTGGTGGAGACCTGAACCATGTTGCCCTCCGCGTCGAAGGTCACGGCTGTCACGAGCTCGGCCGATCCCTCGAGCTTGGCGCCCTGGAACTGCGGCCCGTCGGTGTCGATGCCCAGGGACTGCAGGCCAGCCTCCCCGGTGACCTCGGACTTGAGGTAGACGGTGGTGGTGCCGTCACGGCTGGCGCGCGTACCGAGCACCTGGGAGGCGGTGAGGCCGGCGGAGACGTGGTCGGTGAGCCCGGTGGCCTCTGCGCTGGCGTTCAGCGAGATCCCGCCCTCGGCGTAGATCTCGTCGGGGACGGGGAGGTCCTTGCCGATCCCGGCCAGGTTGGTGACCCCGTCGGTGAGCCAGCGGAACGGGCCGCTCTTGCCGACGGTGGCGTCCTTGACCTGGTCCTGCGTGATCGCCTCCATCAGGTCGCCCATCTCGTCCTCGCTGACGTGGTAGACGGCGCCGGCCCGGAGGTCGACCGAGGCGCCGGCACCGGCGCTGGCGCTGCCGCCGACGGTCGTGTCGTTGACCGTGACGGTCAGCCCGCCGCCGACACCGACCGAGGCGCCCCCGCTCTCGCTGTCGGTCACGCTCACGCGGTACTCGCCGTTGCTGAGTCTCTGCACCTCGACGCGGCTCCCGTCCGCGGCCGTGAACACGAGGACGGAGATCTCGCGGTTGCGCTCCATGCCGTCCTGGGTGAGGACACAGGGCTCGGTGGGCTCGCGGGACTCCGGCGCGGACGCCGGCGGGGCGCAGCTTCCCTGGCCGAAGGTCACGACCTGGCACACCCAGTAGGAGTAGGTCTCGGCGATCCGGGAGCCCTGCGGCAGGGCCGCCAGCATCACCGCGAGGATCAGGGTCGCCGCGATGATCGCCACGCCGGTGGTCTCCAGCGTGGCCGCGCCGCGCTCGTGTCGCCGTTCGTCTGCGCCACCCATGGTCGTGCTCCTCCTGCTGTGGCGCCTCGGGGGCGCCGGTGTCCACGAGACCTCTGAGACAACCCGCTCGGCGGGCGCGGCGCGTAGGTCCCGGGACCCGTTCGCGGGCCCATCGGCCGGATCGGTCGTCATCGTCGTCCCCGGGTCCGGGGCTCAGCCGAGCTGGTACGGCGCCGGTGCGGCGGCGCTCGTGCGGACGTCGGCGGTGCGGGCAGCGGTCACGACGACGGCGATCCACAGCACCAGGTCGATGACGTACGACGCGGGGCCGGGGTCGACGACCAGCTGGCCCAGCAGCGCCCGGCCGGCCCAGGCGGCGGGGGAGAGGAGATAGGCGAGCAGGCCGCCGAGGGCAGCCGTCCCCAGCAGCCCGGGGCCGTCGTACGCTCCGCGCATGACGAGCCGGGTGAGCATGACGAGCACGAGGACGGTGAGCACGCTGCGCAGCACCACAGTCGCGGTCGCGCTGCCGGCCGCGAGGGTGAGCAGGACGGCGGCGAGCCCCGCGACGAGGGCCCCGAGGGCGAGTGCGACGGCGAGTCGCGCGGTCCGGGCGAGGTCCATCGGTGGTCCCAGGGTTCCTTCCGGTCGTCGTGTCCTGCCCGCGGAGCGTGCCACCGCGCCGACCTGCGTAAACCTCCGGTGAGCCGCGACCAGCGGGTCTTCGGTCCGGGGGACCGGGTGTTGCTGCGCGACGGGGTCCCGGTGGCACCGCTCGCGGTCGCCGACACCGCGCGCGCCCGCCGTCGGGGACTGCTCGGGACCGATCGGGTGGTCGGAGCGCTGTGGATCACGCGGTGCCCGTCGGTGCACATGATCGGCATGCGCTACCCGATCGACGTGGCGGTGGTCGACCGCGACGGGCGGGTGCTGCACGTCGCGACACTGCGCAGGCTCACCGGCATGACCCGCTTCCGCCTCCGCGCCAGCGCGACCATCGAGGCGGCGGTCGGGTCGATGGCCGCCTGGGGCGTGCAGCGCGGGTCCGTCCTCACGATCGGCGAGCCGGCTCCGTGACGGTCGCGATCGCCACGGCGTGCGCCCTGATCGCCGGGCTCGCCCTGCAGGCGCGGCTCGCGCGGGCGGGTTATCGCTACGACGACGAGCGGCACCTGCCCCGGCGCGGTTGCCGATGGGTGGCACCGGTGCTCGCGGTGGCGGTCGGTCTCCTGGCGTGGCGGGCCGAGGGCCAGCTGGTCGTGCTCGTCGGGTACGCCGTGGTCCTCGCCTGGATGGCCGGCCTCGCCGTCATCGACCTCGACGTGCGCCGGCTCCCCGACCGCTGGACGCTGCCGAGCTACCCCGCGGCCGCGGTGCTGCTGGCCGGGTGCACCTGGGCGAGCGAGATCGGATGGGCGGCGTGGGTGACGGCGCTGGTCTGCGGGGTCGTGAACGGTGCGGTGCACCTGCTCCTGGCCGTGCTGAACCCCGCCGGGCTGGGGCTCGGCGACGTGAAGCTGGCGGTCACGCTCGGCATGGTGACCGGCTGGTTCGGCTGGCCCGCGGCATTCGCGGCGTTCCTCGGCGCGTTCTGCCTGGGGCTCGTGGTCGGGCTCCTCGCCGCGGTCCGCACCGGCGCCGGTCGCAAGGCGACCTTCCCGTTCGGGCCCTCGATGCTCGGCGCAGCCGCGCTCGTCGTGCTCCTGGCGGTCCCGTCCGTGGCGTGAGTGCTAGCCGGCCAGGTCGATCACGAGCGCGGCCGCGCCGAGGAGCAGCGCCAGGACGGCTGCCGCGGCGGCCGCGCGGCGGTGCCGGGCGCCGAGCAGCGCGCCGACCGCGAGCACAGCGCCCAGGACCGCCGGGAGCACGACCTGCTCGCCCCGCGCGGCGTCCTCCAGGGCGCGAGGAGTGCCCTCGACGTGCAGCCCGAGGACCAGTGCGTGCAACACCAGCAGCAGGCAGCCGACCAGGCTGACCAGGGCGGTCGCGCGGACCAGACCGGGGCTCACGGCACCACACTCCTCGTTCGCGGAGCGCACAGCCTAGGCCGTGTGCCGACGGGGTCGGTCACGGGTAGCGCGGGTCCACGAGCTGCTGCTGCACCAGGTCGGCGATCGCGGCGTGGCCGGCGGCGTTGGGGTGGAAGCTGCTCGGGTTGGCGATCGCGAACCCGGGTCCGCCCAGGTCGAGGTCGTTGATCCACGGGTCGTCGCTGCCGATGCCGTGCCCGTCGAAGGCCTGGGTCGGGTCCACGAACTCGACGCCGGCCTCCTGCGCGGCAGCGGCGAGCATCGCGTTGAGGTCGCCCGCCACCTCGTTCATCCAGACCTGGTCCTCGGCGAAGAGCAGGTTGCCGTAGTTGTCGGAGGGATCGGTCACGAACAGCGGCGGATAGCCCACGATGATCACCCGGGCGTTCGGGGCCTTCTCCTTGATCTCGCGGTAGCGGTCGACCAGCTCGTCGTGGAGCCGGGTCAGCTCATCCTCGATGCGTTGGTCGTGCTTGGCCTGGCAGGTGTTCGGCCCGACGCCGCGCTGGCCGTTGATGATGCAGTCCGTGACGACGTCGGCGAAGCCGAGGTCGTTGCCGCCCATCGTCATGGTCACCAGTGAGGTCTCGTCGCTGAGCGCGTCGTACTGCGGGTCCTCGCCGGTGTTGTCGTGGTTGGGGTTGTCGAGGTGGTCGGCGACGGCGCCCGAGCAGGCGACGAAGCTGGACCCGCCGGCGAACTCGTTGTTGCCGGTGACCACCTGGGAGTAGGCGTGCGCGGAGCGGTGGCAGCGGTTGCGGTCCTCCTCGTGGTCGTTGTAGCGCCACAGGTCGACGCGGTCGTCGTAGTCGGTGCCCTCCTCGTAGTCCCAGGCGCCCTCGCCGGAGGAGTAGCTGTCGCCGAGGGCGACGTACTCGCCGCTGGTGGCCTGGTCCAGCGGCGTCTCGCCGTGGCCCGGGACGGTGCAGCCGTCCCGCTCGACGACGCTGCACACGGCCTCGGTGAAGGCATCGCGGGCCGCGCCGCCGGCGGGGGAGACCAGCAGGCCCAGCACCAGGAAGCCGGCCAGGATCGTGGCGCCGACGTACTCGAGGGTGCCGGCGCCCCGCTCCCCACGGACGGGAGTGGTACGGCGCGGGGCGCGGACGGCGGTCATGTCAGCCGACCCTCGGCAGGGCGGCCGCCGCGCGGACGAGGACGGAGGGGTCCGGGGTGTCGCGGAGGGCGTAGGACATCAACGTGATCGCCGAGTCGCCGGAGCGGACCACCAGCACGTCGGCGGTGACGGGGAGGTCGCCCTGGCTGGTCTGGCGCCAGGCGGCGCTGTCGGCCGGGGCGCCCTTGACCGTGAGCGGCTCGACGGAGAACCGCGCCTCCGGGCTGTCGGGTCGGTTGCCGCGCGCGGTGTAGCCCGTGCAGTCGGCGAGGGCGGTGCGCAGGTCGGTGAGGACGTCGGCGATCACGTCGGTGCGGTAGACCCGAACGTGCTGCTCCAGGAACGGGCCGAAGGGCCCCTGGGAGAACCGCAGGCTGCTGGCGCGCGCCGGCGTCTCCGGCTCGAGGTCGACCCCGCAGACGGTCAGGCGGTAGTCGAGGCCCTGGGAGTTGCTGTCGCCCCAGCCGGCGGGCAGCGCCTCGGATGTGATCAGGAAGTCGGTGCTGCGGGTGGCCGGGTCGTCCGCCGACGTGTCGGCGGGGGTGTCGGTTCCGCAGGAGGACAGCAGGACGGCGACGCCGAGGGCGGCCGCGAGACGGGCGAGAGGACGTGCGGGTGGCCTGGTCACGGCGCCGACGCTAGGGCGGTCGTGCGGCGCGTCACTGGGTCCTGGGTCCCAGATGCGGGCCCGCGCGTCGGGGCTGGCTGGGCGGGGCTCAGCCCAGGAGCAGGACGGCGGAGAGCACCAGGAGGGCCACGCCGGTGGCGGCGAGGAGGCCGATGGTGAGCCCGGACGCCGCCGGCATGGGCGTGGCCTCGTCCATCGCGCTCAGCACGGTGGTCGGCGCCGGTGCCGGGCCGACGACCTCGCGGTGCTCCGGGCCGGCGAACTGGTCGAGGACCTCGACCTCGCCGGGGTCCCAGTCGGCGGGCAGGCCGGCCCGCACCGCCGCCAGCTCCTCCAGCAGGGCACTCGCGCTCGCGGGCCTGCGCTCCGGGTCGGGGTCGGCGGCGGCACGCAGCACTGTGCCCAGAGGGGTCTGGGGCAGCTCCGTGGCCAGGAACGGCGGGGGATGGCCGAGCAGCATCTCCAGACCGACGATCGCCACCGAGAAGACGTCCTGGCGGGGGTCGGGATCCGCGCCGGCCAGCTGCTCGGGTGCCATGTAGCCGGGCGTGCCGAGGGTGGTCGAGGACAGCGTCATCCGGGGCTGGTCGATCGGGACCGCGATACCGAAGTCGGTCAGCCGCACGTGCGGTCGGCGCGCGCCGGTCGGCTCGAGCAGCAGGTTCGCGGGCTTGACGTCGCGGTGCACCACCCGTGCGGCGTGCACGGCCACCAGCGCCGACAGGGTCTGCTCGAGGATCGCGACGACCCAGGTCTCCGGGAGCGGACCCCAGTCGCCGATCAGGGTCGCCACCGAGCCGCCGCGCACCAGCGGCATCGTGAAGAGGACGGAGTCGTCCTCGCCCGACCAGCTCAGCGGGGTGACCACGTGGGGGTGGTGGATGCGTGTGGACTGCTCCCGCATGAACCGCAGCAGCGAGCCGGCGTCGCTGTGCTTGAGGACCTTGGCCGCCTTGACCTCCCCGTCCTGCTGGTCGCGGACGATCCAGACCGACCCCATCGCGCCGTCGGCGATCGGATCGAGCAGCTCGTAGCGGCGGGCGAAGACGGGGTTCACCGGCTCCACCGCGGGGCGCGATCGCGCGGCGAGGGACCCGCGGGCGGCAGCATGGCGGTCATCGTACGCAGACCGGGCCCGCTGATCGAGCACTCGGACCTGCGTCACACCACGTGGCTGATCGCGGCGAAGTGCCGGGCCGCGTCGGCCTCGCTGCCGGTGCCGTAGACCCGCACGAGCTCGGCCAGGCCGGGCGCCACGTCGGCCAGTGCCTCGGCGGCCCGGTCCAGCTCCTGGCCCGAGGCGACCGCGCGGAGCGCCCGGCGGATGATCTCGGTGGGCTCCGTCACGTGGACGAACTGGCTGGTGGACAGGGTGCTGTGGTGGGTGCGGATCTCCTCGAGGCGGCGCTGGACCGCGTCCACGGGAAGCGCCGGGGCGTCCTCGACCAGGACGAGCAGCCGCTGCAGGCGGGCCAGCGCGAGCGGGTTGCCGATCTTCACGCGATGACCGCTGACCAGCTGCGACAGCATCGGAGGGCTGAGGCCGAGGATCTGCGCCACCCGCGCCTGGTTCAGGTCCAGGCCCGCGGTGACCCGGCGTACCAAGGTGCCGATCGGCTCGCCGTACAGCCGCCGCTGCTCCTCGATCTTCTCCGCTTCCATCGCTCGCCCCCTCTCTGCGAGCGTAGACCCGCGGTGTTCGCACCAGCAACGTTGACGTTTGCTAATGCAAACAGCAGGGTAGGTGTCGCCGTACCGAGAAGAGGGAAGGGCGAGACGTATGAAGCTCCGTCGTCACCTGGCCGGCCTGGCCACGATCCTGGTCGCCATGAGTGCCGGGGCGGTCGTCGCGACCGCCCCCGCGCCCACCAATGCCGCGCCTGCCGCCGCGTCCGCCGCCGACGAGGGCTACGGGCGGATGATGCTCGTCCTGGATGCGTCCGGGTCGATGGCCCAGGCGGCAGGCGGAGGTCAGACCAAGATCGCCGCGGCCCGCAAGGCGCTCACGACGGTGGTCGACGGACTCCCTGACGAGGCGCAGGTCGGGCTTCGCGTCTTCGGGGCGACGGTGTTCTCGCGCACCGACAAGGGATCGTGCACCGACAGTCAGGTCGTCGTCGATCCCGGGACCGACAACCGCGACGCGCTCCGTGCGGCGATCGACGACTACGAGCCGTACGGCGAGACCCCGATCCCGCACGCCCTCAAGGAGGCGGCCAAGGACCTCGGCGACGAGGGGGCCCGCTCGATCGTGCTGGTCTCCGACGGAGAGTCGACCTGCGACCCCGACCCGTGCACGGTGGCGGCGGAGCTGCAGAAGAACGGCATCGACCTCCAGATCGACGTGGTCGGGCTCTCGGTCTCCGGCGAGGCCCGCGCTCAGCTGCAGTGCATCGCGGAGAAGGGCAACGGCACCTACTACGACGCCGACAGCGCCGCCGACATCGAGAGCCGCCTGACCCGGGTGGCCAGCCGGGCGCTGCGGCCCTTCACCCTCAGGGGCACCCCGATCGTGGGCGGCGCCGAGAGCTCGCCCACCCCGGTCGAGGTCGGCGACTACGTCGACACGCTCGGAGCATCGGGTGATTCCAAGAGCTACGTGTTCACCCGCGAGACGGCGGGCACCACGCTCCGCGTCGCCGCGCTGTCGCAGGGTGAGACGGGGTTCCTGGACGGACTGGTGGCCGAGGTCACCGGCCCCGCCGGGCGCTGCGACTATGCCAGTGCCAACCGGGGTGCTCTCGACCTGCGCGAGGTGATGGGCGTCCAGCTCACCGCGGGGGCAGGCCTCGGCTCCTCGGGGGTCGAGGGTTGCGAGGAGCCCGGCGACTACGTCGTGACCATCACCCGGGCGCGGGGCGCGAGCGAGGAGGTGCCGTTCGGCCTGGTCGTGACCGAGGAGCCCCCGGTCGAGGAGGTCGGGTTCAGCGACCCGGAGCTCGCCAGCCTCTCGGCTGCCGCACCGCAGGTCGGCGGAGAGCCGCAGCGGGTCGAGGGCGCCTCGTCGTTCGACGGCGCATCCGAGGTCGGCACGGGCAGCTGGTCGAGCACTGTCGTGCCCGGGGAGGTGCTGATCTACAAGGTGCCGCTCGAGTTCGGCCAGGCGGCGCAGGTGAGCGTGGACTTCCCCGAGGCGACCGGGCAGCTCGCCGAGCAGTTCGGCCGGTTCGCACCGAGCGCCAACCTGACGCTGTTCAACCCGCTGGGCGCCCAGCTCGGCTACGTCGACGGCTCCACCTGGATCGACTCTCCCGACGGTGTCTCCCTGCAGGCGGCCGTCCCTGCCGTGAGCCGCGCGCCCTCCGAGGTCCGCAGCGCGAAGTTCAACGGCGGCGCCGACGTCACCGTCGCGGGCGACTACTACGTCAGCTTGAGCGTTCAGAAGAAGGACTACACCGTCGAGATCCCGTTCACCCTGAACGTGGAGGTCATCGGGGAGCCCTCCGACGGGCCGACGTACGTCGGCGGCGCCACCTGGAACGTGGTCGACGGGGCCACCGCAGGCACGCAGGAGCCCTCCGCCAGCCCCTCGGAGACCGAGTCGGCCGACGGCGACGGCGACGGCGGGGCGGCCGCGGAGAGCGAGGGCGACACCGTGAGCATCGTCGCGGTGGCCGCGGGCGTGCTGGGCCTGGCGGCCCTGGTCGCCGCGCTGCTGCTGTGGCGCCGGCGCTCGGCGGGCTGAGGGCCGCGGCGCCACGCAGGGCTCCGGTCCGCCCCGGGCCGACCTCGGGTCGGCCCCTAGGGTGGGCGCCGTGAACGACGCCCCGGAGCCGGTCGTCCCGGCCGCCGACGCCGCTGCCCGCGGGTCGCGGCGCCGGGAGCGCACCCGCGCGGCCCTGCTCGACGCGGCGGAGGTCCTGCTGTCGCAGCGTGCCCCGGAGGAGATCCGGATCGAGGACGTCGCGGTCCGGGCGGGGGTGTCGCCCGCCTCGGTGTACGTGCACTTCGGGACCAAGGCCGGGCTGCTGGCCGCCGTCACGGAGCGGGTCCTGGCCGTGGCGACCGACACGCTCCGCGCGGCGTACGCGGCGCAGGTGTCCCCGCTCGAACGCTTCGCCGGTGTCGGCTCCGCCTACCTGCGGCTGCTGCTCGACCACCCGGTGGTGGTGAAGTACCTGTCGGTGACCGGTGAGCGCGGTCCCCGCACGCCGGTCGAGGAGCAGGTCGTCGACAGGTTCAGCGACCTCCGCGGGGAGTTCGAGCAGAGCATCCGCGACGCCGTCGAGGCCGGGGCGATCCGGCGCGTCGATCCGGAGCTCATGTCCTACTTCCTGTTCGGCGCCTGGAACGGGGTCGCTGCGCTGGCGCTGCGCCGCGATGCGCTGGCGATCGATCCCGCACGCGTCGAGCTCTCGGTGATCGAGTCCGGGCTGGTGCTCCTGGACGGCCTGCTCGTGGACTCGCGGGCCGATTGACCGGGGCGCGCCCTTGGCGAACGGTGCTCGCACCGAGTTAACTGGAGTCTCACTCCAGATGCCTCGTCGAAAGCGATCCACCATGGCGCAGACCACGTTCGACCCGACGACGAGCCCGGAAGCGGGGGAGACCTGGGACGCGGTGGTCGTCGGCGCCGGCCCCGGCGGCCTCACCTGCGCGGCGTACCTCGCTGCGAACGGCAAGAAGGTGCTGGTGCTCGAGGCCAACCAGGTGGTCGGCGGCAGCACCCAGGTCTTCCGTCGCGCGGGGAACAAGTTCGAGTTCGACGTCGGCACCCACTACGTCGGCGAGTGCGGCCCGGGCGGCCGGATGCAGACCGCGCTGGCCGGGCTGGCGCTGACCGAGCGGATCAAGTGGCTGCGCCAGCGCCCCGAGGGCCACTGCCAGATCATGATCCCGGGGACGACGTTCCAGACGCCGACCGGCTGGGACACCTACCTGGACCGTCTGATCGCCGCCTTCCCCGACGAGGAGCCCGGCCTGCGTCGCTGCGTCCGGATCATGCGGACCATCGCCACCCGTGAGCGGCCGCGCCGGCGCCCGTTCGCGCTGCTGCGCTGGGGCGTGCGACCGATCACGACGCTGATGGCCGCCTGCGGGCTGAGCGCCGACGCGCAGGCGGTGATCCTCGCGGAGAACGGGGACTACACCTGGCCCCCGCACCGCACGCCGACCGCCATGCACGCGGGCTTCCTGCACCACTACCTGCAGGCGGGCGCGTACTACCCGCGCGGTGGCGGCCAGGTCATCGGCGCGCACCTGACCGACGTCGTCCAGTCCTACGGCGGTCGGGTCCGCACCAAGGCCAGGGTCGAGAGGATCCTGGTCGAGGACGGCCGCGCGGTCGGCGTACGTCTGCGTGACGGTGAGGAGATCCGGTCCGAGGTGGTCGTCTCGGCGGCGGACTTCAAGAGGACCTGGGCGGACCTGGTCGGCGAGGAGCACCTGACCACGCGGCTGCGGCGCAGGCTGTCGAAGCTGGAGATGACGCTGCCGATGTTCGCGGTGTACGTCGCGCTGGACGTCGACCTGCGCGAGCGGGGTACGCCGCCGTTGGCCTGGGTGTGGCCGACCAACGACGTCGACGGCTACTACCGCGAGGTCGCCGCGGGGCGCTGCCCCGAGCAGATGCCGGTGGGCATCAGCTGCCCCACGGCCAAGGACCCGGAGGGCACCCACTCGGCGCCGCCCGGCTACTCCACCCTCGAGCTGGTGAGCTGGGCCCCCAAGGACCACGAGTTCTGGAACGTCGACCCCGGCCCGGCCGACGACGCGGGCTACGGACGCGACGAGCGCTACCTCCGGCTCAAGGAGGAGCTCACCCAGCGGGTGCTCGACACGGCCGAGCTGATGATCCCGGACCTGCGGGAGCGGATGGTCTTCTGCGAGGCGTCCACCCCGATCACCCAGGAGCGCTTCACCCTCACCACCGACGGCTCCTGCTACGGCATCGCGCCGCTGCTCAAGAACCTCGGCCCCTTCCGCCCGAAGGTCACGACCCACATCCCCGGGCTCTTCCTCGCCGGCGGCAGCACCGAGCACATGTTCGGCATCAACGCCACGATCTGGGGCGGCATGGGGACCGCCGGCTCCGTGCTGGGCCGCGACCTTGTCCAGGAGGTGAAGGACGGGGCCGTCTTCGTCGACGAGACCCGCCTGACCGAGATCACCGACGACTTCGACCCGCTGCTGGCGTCCAAGCCGGGTTCGGTGATCCGTCGTCCCGTCCGACGGCGCCCGAAGGCGAGTGCCTGACGGGCCTGCCTGGAGCGCCTGCCTGGCGCGCGAGCCGCGGGGTCAGGCGCTCCAGACCCAGTTGACGAGGCCCTCGAGCGGCTCGGGGACCGAGCCGAAGTCCACGGCCTCGGCCATCAGGGCGGCGTACTTGGCCTTGCGGGCGCCGTTGGCACCGATGAAGCGGCGCAGCTGCTCGAGCACGTCGGCCTCGCGGTACTTCGGCTGGTCCTGGAAGTTGCGGAACGTCGCCAAGTCGCCGTGGGCCTCGAGCAGCGGCGTCATCTCGACGGCGCCGATCGCGCGCACCAGCTCGAGTTCGAGGTCCGGACGGCAGGCGAAGAAGCCCTGCCGGGTGAGGTCCTCACCCTCCTGGCGGTTGAGCGCGCCCGCGACGAACCGCTCTTCGGCCTCGTCGTAGAGACCACCCACCCGGTGTCCCTGCGCGACGGCGTCGGGGATCGCCCGGCCGAAGTTGCCGGCGCCGCCGATCACGGTGACCGTGATCTGCTCGGCCTCCAGATCGACACCGAGACGGGGGGCGAGGGAGACGACGGCGGCCCTGTCGGACTCGCCCTCGACGAGGATGGTGATGGGCTTGGGCACGCGACGATTCTCCCGGTTGCGGCGGCGCGCGGGACGCCAGGGTGCCCGCGGCGCTCAGCGCGTGCCGGGGGTGGCCTTGCGGACCGCCTTCTTGGAGCTCTTCACACCCGACTTCACCCCGGACTTCGCGGCACCCAGGAGCCCCTGTGTCAGCAGCGTCAGGCCGCCGCCGACCAGCCAGGCGTCCTTGGCCACGGCGATGCCCTCCTGACTCGGGCGGATGCCGTCGTCCAAGGTCATCGACGGAGTGCGGAAGTACATGCCCAGCAGGCTCGAACCGAACCCGGTCAGCGCCGCACCGGCGACGGTCGACGGCACCATGGGGGCGAGCAGCGCGGCGCCCACGGAGATCTCGCTGTAGGCGAGCAGCTTGGCGAACTCCGTGGGCTCCATGTCCTTGAAGAGCGCCGGGTAGGCGGACGCGGCGGCGCCGTGCAGGTACTGGGCGGTGCCCTCGTCGGCGCCGAGCTTGCTGATGCCGGAGTTGAGGATGAAGGCGCCGGTGGCAAGACGCAGCGGGAGATGGGTCGGGTGCATGGCGGCTCCTCAGTCGGTACGGCAGGGTTCCCTCGACCATAGTCGCCGGGGCGGTGGGCGCCAGGGGGCAAGCGCCGCGCAGGGGCATGCCCCCGTCAGCGGGTGTGCTGGCGGGGTCCGGGGCTCGGGATCTACTCGTCGGGCGGGTGCGCGGTGACGAGGCGGGTGGTGCCGTGGTCCTTGATGAGGTGCAGCCCGTGTGGGGACCGCCAGAGGTACGTCGCCAAATCGGTGGTGTCGTAGGTCCACGCGGTGTGGGTCTTCGCGCGATGGTGTCGGCGGCAGAGCGGGGCGAGATTGCAGCTGCACGTCGGGCCGCCCGCGCCGTGGGCGGTGACGTGGTCGGTGTCGCAGCGCCGGGCGGGGCGTTCACACCACGGGAACGCGCACACGGGTTGGGCCAGCGTGGTCTGCTCGGCCAGTCGGTCCGGGACGGCGTAGGCGTCGGTGTGGTGATGGGCCTCGAGGTCGATGACCGGCTTGATCACGACCTGCGCTTCGCCGGTGCACCAGTCGCGGACCTGGTCGGTCGACACGATGGACCGGGTCTCCTCGACGTGGGCGATGCCGGCCTCGTCGCGGCTGATCGCGGCGGCGGAGAGGTGGACGTGGATGACGACCTGGCGGGGCTTGACCACCGAGGCGGCGCCGTCACCGGCTTCGGTGCGCAGGTCGAAGGCGAGCTGGCGGCGGGCGAGCTCACCGGCGGCCACCGATCAACGTACGTCCAACGACTCGTTCGACCCGAGGGCGGAAAGCTCCTCGGCGCCCTGGCGGATCGCGGCGTCCAGATCTATCGCGTCTGCGAGGTCGAGGACACCCTCGACGTGGACGGTCCCGTCGTGGCTGGCTTCGCGGGTGTGGACGTCGAAGCGGCGCGACTCGGCGGCAGCGAGTCGGTCCTTCTCCGCACCCTCGGGGTCGAAGGCGACGCGGGCCTGGTCGACGACCCGCTCGATCGCGGCCCAGCTGATCTTCCCGACGAAGGCGGCGAGCTGGCGGTCCACGAACTCGGCGCCGTCGAGCGGCAGGCCGGTCGTCAGCTGGGCGAGTCGCCGGGCCTTCCACAGCGGGACTCTGCCGGCGCGGACCAGCCTCCAGGTGCGCTTGAGGCGGTGCGCGAGCTCGAGCGCGTCCCCGACCAGCGAACGGGCGGAGTCGGTGGACATGCCGAGCGCGGCGCCGAACTCCATCGGAGCGAACTCCGCCACCAGCGGTGCCCCCTCGCCGGCCAGCGGCACGGCGAGCTCCCCGAACACCAGCCCCGCGGATCTGTCGGTCGGGCCTGTCGACACCGACTCGTCCGGATGCATCGACGCCCAGACAAGAGCGGCCTCCAGGACGTCGATCTCCGCCCGCTGGGCCGCCGCCCGACGGGCCTGTGCGAACGCCAGCACGGCGGCTGGGGAGTCGCAGTCGGGGAGTTCGGGGGAGGCCATGCCTCATTCTAATCGAACGTACGTTCGACGACAAGAGGTTTTCCACTGTGGTCTTTGCAAGTTCGGAGCGCCGGGGGTTTCGACAAGCTCGACCAACGACCAACGACGAGCGACCTGTCCGTGGGGTCTCGACAAGTTCGACCGACGGGGTCTCGGCGAACTCGACAGACGCTGCGGCACTCAGCCGAACGGCAGCGGCTCGGGGGCGAGGCTGACCGCCTTGGCGCGGGCGGCGGTGAGGTGGCGACGGTGGTGCTGGCGGCAGAGCACCTCGTAGGCGACGTTCGCGTCACCGGCGGGGCCGCGGTCCTGCTCCTCGACGTCGCCGACGACGATGACCTCGCCCTCAGTGACCATGACGCCGTTCTCGGTGCGGGCGTTGTGGGTGGCGCGCTTGCCGCACCAGCACAGGGCCTCGACCTGCAGGACGTTCATCCGGTCCGCGAGCTCCACGAGGCGCTGGCTGCCCTCGAAGAGCGCGGTGCGGAAGTCGGTGAGGATGCCGAAGGCGAACACGTCGATCTGGAGCTCGTCGACCAGCTTGGCGAGCTGGTCGATCTGGGCGCGGGTGTAGAACTGCGCCTCGTCGCACACCAGGTAGTCGATGCGCGCGCCCTGGGTGAGGGAGTCGACGACGTAGCGCCAGAAGTCGAAGTCGGCCTCGACCTCGATCGCGTCGTGGGTCAGGCCGAGGCGGCTGGAGACCTGTGCCTGACCGGTGCGGTCATGGGTCGTGAAGATCCGTCCGGACCGACCGCGCGCCGCGTGGTTGTGGTTGGTCTGGAGCGCGAGAGTGCTCTTGCCGGAGTCCATCGTCCCGGTGAAGAACTGCAGTTCGGCCACGCCCGGGATCCTTTCACGACGACTTCCCGGGCAGGATGGCGGCATGACCGGACCTCTGATCTCGCCGCGCGAGCTGCGCGACCTGCTCGCCCGCGACGACGACGCCGTGACCGTGCTCGACGTGCGCTACCGCCTCGGCGGTCCGCCCGGCGCCCAGCAGTACGCCGCGGGCCACGTGCCGGGCGCGTCGTACGTCGACCTCGACACCGAGCTGGCCGCGCCGCCGGGAGAGGGGGGTCGCCACCCGCTGCCGGCGCCCGCGGACTTCGAGGCCGCGATGCGGCGCGCGGGCGTCCGTGCGGACCGCCCCGTGGTCGTGTACGACGACTGGTCCGGGCACGCTGCCGCGCGGTGCTGGTGGCTGCTGCGCCACCATGGGCACGACGACGTGCGGGTGCTCGACGGCGGCTGGTCGGCATGGCTGGCCGAGGACGGCGCGGTCGCCGTCGAGACATCGGCCGCCGAGTCGTCCGAGCCCGGGGACTTCACCGCGCAGCCGGGACGGATGCCGGCCGTGGAGGCCGACCAGGTCCTCGACGTCCCCGTCCTCGTCGACGCGCGGGCACCGGAGCGCTACCGCGGCGAGGCCGAGCCGGTCGACCCGGTCGCCGGGCACATCCCGGGTGCGGTCAACGTCCCGACGACCACGAACCTGCGGGCCGACGGACGGTTCCGCTCGCCCGAGGAGATCCGGGCGCTGTACGCCGCGGCCGGCGTCACCGGCGAGGAGGACGTGGCCGTCTACTGCGGCTCCGGGGTGACCGCTGCCCACGACGTGCTCGCCCTCGAGCTCGCCGGGATCCCTGCGGCGCTCTACCCGGGCAGCTGGAGCGGCTGGATCACCGACCCGACGCGGCCGGTCGAGCGCGGCTGAGGCGGCTCACTCCTGCTTGCCGCCGCCGAACATGATCTCGTCCCAGCTCGGCACCGACGCGCGTCCGCCACGCTTGCGCGCCGTACGCCGCGGCGGCGGCTCGGGAGCCAGGTCGAGCTCGAGCTCCGGCTCCTCCTCGGGGTCGGGGTCCGGGGTCACCTGCGCGGCAGGTGCCTCCGGCTTCGGCGCCGGGTCCTCGTCGAGCGCGGCGGCGTCGGCGGCCGCCTCGGCCTGCGCCTCCTCGTCGTCCGGGCGGGCGTCGAGGAACGCCTCGATGGGCTGCTCGGCGACCGGCTCGGGCTCGCTGACCAGCTCGATGGCGTCCTCGCCCAGCGGCGTCGTCTCGTCGTCGCGGACGGAGCTCAGCCGGCGCTGGCGGGCGTCCGCGAGGTCGTTGCGGGCCGCGGCGGGAGCCTCGACGACGTCGCCGACCAACCAGTGGGCGTCGTCGTCCTCGGGCACGACGTAGTTGCCCGGCATGTCGAAGGTGAAGTGCCCGGTGCCGCTGCGCCGCGCGGTCGCGTAGGCGGCGGTGAGCACCCAGCGGCCGTCGTCGCGGCGCCAGGAGTCCCACTCCACGGAGTCGGTGGTCACGCTGATGGCGCGCAGGTGGCTCTCGACGGCGTTGCCGAGGGTGCGCGCGGAGCCGCTGGCCTCGCTGTTGCGGCGGCGTACCGAGGAGCGCTGGGCGCGCTGGGCGACGTGCTCGCGCTCGGCGAGGACGGGGCCGGCGAACGGCATGATCCGGTCCACCGAGGTGTTCGCGGCCTCCGCCACTGACTCCGGGGTCTCCCCGGCGCGGATCCGGGCCTGGATGTCGCGGGGACGGAGGGCGCTGTCCATGTGTGTCTCCAACTGGCCGATGCGTGCGGTCTCGCCGCGCAGGGCGGCCCGGAGACGGGAATCGATCTCGAGGGTGTGCTCGTCCCCCGTGTCGCTGACCAGCAACAGCCGCTTGCCGTCCTCGCTCACTGCCGCGAGCGTGAGGTGCGCCATCGCCTGCTCTGCTCCTGCCACGTCGTCGTGCCGTCTCCGGTCTGGTCGAGCCTACGCCAGAGGAGTCGTCCGACGTCGGTAACCTCCAGGTGTGCCGACTGTGCAGGCTACTGAACCCATCGTCACCCTCGTGGTGCTCGACCTCGTCGGCATCTTCGTCTTCGCGGTGACCGGCGCGATCGTGGCGGTGCGCAAGCACCTCGACCTGTTCGGGTGCCTCATCCTGGCCGTGACCACCGGCCTCGGCGGCGGCTTCATGCGCGACGTGCTGATCGGTGCGTCCCCGCCCGCGGCCCTCACGGACTGGCGCTACCTCACGGTGCCGATGGCGGCCGGGCTGCTCACGTTCTTCTTCCATCCGGCGGTCGGGCGGATGGAGAACGCGATCAACGTCTTCGACGCCTTCGGCCTGTCCGTCTTCTGCGTCTCCGGCGCCCTGAAGGCACTGGAGTACGGCCTCGGCCCGCTCCCTGCCGCCCTGATGGGGATGGTCACCTGCATCGGCGGCGGGATGCTGCGCGACCTGCTGGCCGGCCGGGTGCCGGTGGTCTTCCGGGCGGAGCTCTATGCGACACCTGCGCTGGCGGGTGCCTTCATCGCGGTGCTCGGCATCCGCGCCGACCTGCCGGGCGTCGCGGTCGCCATCACCGGGGCGCTGGTGTGCCTGGTCTGGCGCCTGCTGGCGATCTGGCGCCACTGGCACGCGCCGATGCCACGCGGCAATGCCGCCGTCTGACCGGGGACGCCCCGGCCGGCGCGGGGCTAGCCTGATCGCAGCGAACGGACGGCGAGCGGGCGGAGTCCCACGATGGCGTACGACGAGGAGCTGGCGGCGCGGATCCGGGCCGCGGTCGGGGCGGCGGCCGGCCCGTCCGGCTACCGGGAGATCCGGATGTTCGGTGGCCTGTGCTGGACCGTGAACACCCACATGGCGGTCGGCGCCGGCGAGGACGACCTGATGGTCCACGTCGGCACCGACGGTGTCGAGGACGCCCTCTCGCTCGGCGCCCGTCGGGCGACGATGGGGGAGCGGACGATGGGCGGCGTGGTGCTGGTCGCGGCGGCCGACCTCCCGGACCCCGCGAGCCTCGACGCCTGGGTCGCCCCTGCCGTCGCGCGCGCCCTGGCGAGACCCGCGAAGACCCGGTCTGCGCGCAAGGGGACCCGATAGGGCGATGAGTTCGCCGCCCTCGCCGGGTCGGTCTGCGGCATGAGCAACAACTGTGATGCGCGTTGTCGGCGCGGAGTGCCAGCATGACCGACATGTCCCTCACCCGCAGCGACCTGGCGATCGAGACCCACGACCTCGTGCGCGTCTTCGGCGACAACCGTGCGGTCGACGGCGTCGACCTCGCGATCCCCACCGGGGGCGTCTACGGCGTGCTGGGACCCAACGGAGCGGGCAAGACCACCACGATCCGGATGCTGGCGACCCTGCTCGAGCCATCCGGTGGCACTGCGCTGGTGCTCGGCCACGACGTGGTCCGCGAGGCGGCCAAGGTCCGCGCCCGGGTGGCGCTGACCGGTCAGTTCGCCTCCCTCGACGAGGACCTCACCGGCCACGAGAACCTCACCCTGCTGGCCCGGATGTACGGCTTCGGCCGGGCTGCGGCGCGTCGCCGCGCGGACGAGCTCCTGGAGGCGTTCGACCTCGTCGACGCCGCGAAGCGGCAGGTGAAGTCCTACTCCGGCGGCATGCACCGGCGTCTCGACGTCGCCGGCTCCCTCGTGGTGCGCCCCGACCTGATGTTCCTCGACGAGCCCACCACGGGCCTCGACCCGCGCAGCCGCAACCAGGTGTGGGGGATCGTGCGCGCGCTCGTGGGTGCCGGGACGACCGTCCTGCTGACCACCCAATATCTCGAGGAGGCCGACCAGCTCGCCGACCGGATCGCGGTCATCGACCACGGCCGGGTCATCGCGGAGGGCACCAGCGGCGAGCTCAAGGCCTCGGTCGGCTCCGGCGCCCTGCACGTGCGGGTCGCCGACGTTGCCGAGCGTGAGCAGGTCGCCCGGCTGCTGGCCGAGTCCCTCGACGCGGTGCCCGTCCTGGAGTCCGACCCCTCCGCGATCAGCATGCGCGTGGCCACCCCCGGCCGGGTCGCGGAGGCGCTGCACCGGGTCGGCGAGCACGGGCTCAGCATCACCGAGTACGCCCTGGGCCAGCCAAGCCTCGACGAGGTGTTCCTTGCGCTCACCGGACGTCCCCCCGAGGAGAGCGCCCCGACGGATGAGGAGGTCCCGGCATGACCACGCAGCGAGAGACCGGCGTCGACACGCTCGCCGAGCGCACGCCCGACCAGCAGATCGCCGCCGCCATCGGGTCCGGCGAGCGCCCCGCGCTGCCGGGGCCGGTGAGCTCGTCGCTGAGCTTCGCGTGGCGGGCGCTGCTGAAGATCAAGCACGTCCCCGAGCAGCTCTTCGACGTCACGATGTTCCCGATCATGTTCACGCTGATGTTCACGTTCGTGTTCGGCGGCGCGATCGCGGGCTCGCCGCAGGACTACCTGCAGTACGCGCTGCCGGGGATCCTCACCCAGACGGTCGTCTTCATCACGATGTACACCGCGCTGACCATCAACACCGACATCGAGAAGGGCGTCTTCGACCGGTTCCGCTCGCTGCCGGTGTGGCGGCCCTCGATGCTGGTCGGCGCCCTGCTCGGCGACACGCTGCGCTACGCGATGGCCTCGTTCATGGTGCTGGTGGTCGGGGTGGTCATCGGCTACCGCGCCCCCGGCGGCCTGGTCGGGGTGCTGCTCGCCGTGGTGCTGCTCCTGGCCTTCTGCTTCGCGCTCAGCTGGGTGTGGCTGATCGTGGGCTTCAAGGTCCGCACCCCCAACGCGGTCATGGGCGTCTCGATGATGGTGCTGTTCCCGCTGACCTTCATCAGCTCGGTCTTCGCCCCGCCGGAGACGATGCCGGGCTGGCTGCGGGCGTTCGTCGACGTCAACCCGGTGACGCTGCTCAACGAGGCCGCTCGCGGGCTGATGAACGACAACCCCGACGCCGGCGACATCTCGATCGTGCTGGTCATGTCGGTGGCGATCACGGCGGTCTTCGCCCCGCTCGCGCTGCGGCTCTACAACCGCCGCACCTGAGCAGGCGGGGTCACTCGCCCAGCACCCGGCGCAGGTAGGGATTGGCAAAGACCCGGTCGGGGTCCAGGCGGTCGCGCACCGCCAGGAACTCCTCGAAACGCGGGTACGCCGGGGCGAGGTCCGCAGCCGTCCGGGTGTGCACCTTGCCCCAGTGCGGGCGCCCGTCGTGGGCACGCATCACCTGCTCCATCAGCGCGAAGTACTCGCGGTGCTCGGCGTCGCGGTGCACGTGGAAGGCCACGTAGAGCGAGTCGCGCCCGGACGCCGTCGACAGCGCGATGTCGTCGGCCGGCGCGGTGCGCACCTCCACGGGGAAGCCCACCCGGAGCCCGGAGGCGTCCAGCACCGCGCGGGCCTCGCGCAGCGCGGACAGGCCGGCCGCGCGCGGCACGGCGTACTCCATCTCGCGGAAGACGACGCGGCGCTCGGTGGTGAACACCCGGTGCGGGACGTCGCTGTAGGTCCGGGCCCCCAGGGCCCGGGAGCTGACCCGGTTGATCAGCGGGACGGTGGCCGGCACCGCGTTGCCGACGGCGCACAGCGCACCGAAGAGCCGGTTGGACAGCAGGTCGTCGTCCAGGGCGGCGCGCCAGCGGGGGAGCGGCTCGGCCTCGTCGAGGTCGACGTCGAGGCGGTCGTTGCGCTTGAGGAGCACCCGGTCGGTGTGCGGGAACCAGTACATGTCGACGTGGTGGCTCTCGGCGCTCATCTGGTCGAACCCCTCCAGGGCCGCGTCCCACGACATCGGCTGCTCGTGGGCCTCGAGCACGAACAGCGGCTCGACCTGGAACGTCAGGGTCGTGAGCACGCCGAGGGCACCGAGGCCGACGCGCGCCACGGCGAACACGTCGGGGTTCTCGTCCGCGCTCGCGCGCAGCACCTCCCCGGTACCGATCACCAGCTCCAGGCCGGCCAGCTGGGCGGCCAGCCCGGCGGCGTGGCCACCGCTGCCGTGGGTGCCGGTGGAGGTCGCCCCGGCGAGGGTCTGCTGGTCGATGTCGCCCATGTTGTGCAGGCTCAGCCCGAGGCGCTCCAGCTCGGAGTTGAGCACGGACAGCGGGGTGCCGGCGTGGGCGGTCACCGTCATCGCCTCGCGGTCCACCGCGACGATCCCGCGCCGGCCACCCGGGGTGAGCATGGTGTGCTCCGGCGCCGAGATCGCGGTGAAGCTGTGCCCGGTGCCGACCATCTTCAGCGTGGTGCGTTCGGCGCGGGCGCGCTCGACCTCCGCGATGATCGCCGCGGTGTCCGCGGGCTCCACCACGCGGCGGGGGTGCGCCGTCTCGAGGCCCGACCAGTTCGTCCACTCCGTCACGGAGCGGACACTAGTGCGCGGGCTCGCCCTGCGTGGCCGCCTCGTCGTGGACCGTCACCTCGCGCGGGAGCAGCTGGGCGGCGGCGAGCGCCACCAGGCCCGCCGCCACGGTGACCAGGTAGGCGCTCGACGACCCGTGGTGGTCGACCACGATCCCGCTCAGGGTGGCGCCCGGCGCGACGCCTGCGGTGATGCCGGTCTGCACGATCGCCATTCCCTCGGTCAGCCGCGAGGAGGGCATCACGCGCTCGGTCAGCGACAGGGACGCGATCATCGTCGGGGCGATGGCCACACCGCCGATCAGCAGCAGCGCGCTCATCACCGCCACCGAGTCGACGAAGTAGAGCGGGGCCATCGCCAGCGCCATGCCGGCGGTGCCCCAGCGCAGCCGGACCTCCGGGCCGCGGCGCCACACGATCGCGCCGACCACCACGCCGGAGGCGAGGCTGCCCAGCGCCCACAGCGCGAGCAGGGCGCCGGACCACGCCTTCAGGCCGCGCTCGTCGGCGAAGGCGACGGTGGTCACCTCGGCGGCACCGAACAGCACCCCGAGCGCGGTCGCGACGACGGTGAGCGGCACCAGGGTGCGCCACGGCAGCGGCGGACGCGCGCCGCTGGTGCGGTCCCGCGGGTGGGCCGGCGGCTCGGTGCCGCGCTGGGCGGCGAAGACCAGGCTGCCACCCACCCCGGCCACCACGGCGACGGCCAGGCCGGCGACCGGGTGCACGGCGGTCGCGAGCATCGTGACGAGGATCGGGCCCACCACGAACACGACCTCGTCGAGCACGGCCTCCAGGGCGAACGCGGTCTGGAGGCGATCGGGGGAGGCCAGCACGTGGGCCCACCGGGCCCGCACGCACGAGCCGATCTGGGGCAGCGAGGCGCCGGCCAGCATCGCGGCGGCGTACGTCGTGGCGATCGGCCAGTCGGCCTGGACCGACTCCACCAGGAGCACCATCGCGACGCCGAACACGACGGCGGCGACCGACAGGACGGTGCGCTGGCCGAGGCGGTCGAGCAGCCGGCCCTGGAGGATGGCGACGATCGCATTGGCCACCATGTAGGCGGCCGACACCGCGCCGGCCAGGCCGTAGGAGCCGGACGCGGCCTCGACGAGGAGCACGATGCCGAGCCCGGCCATCGAGATCGGGAAGCGGGCGACGAGACCGGTGAGGCTGAACGCGAGCGCGCCCGGTTCGGCGAGCACCCGCCGGTAGGAGGTGAGCACTGACATGGTGGGAAAACGGTAGGTGGCGGTGGCCGCGACCGGTGAATTGGTGACTCGTCCATACGATGGGCACATGCCCGCCGAGACTCCCGACGCCGCCTCCACCGTCGCGCCGTACGACGCGCTCCTGCTGGTCTCCTTTGGCGGCCCGGAGGGCCCCGACGACGTCGTGCCGTTCCTCGAGAACGTCACCCGCGGCCGTGGGATCCCGCGCGAGCGGCTCGCGGAGGTCGGCCAGCACTACTCCCTGTTCGGCGGGAAGTCGCCGATCAACGACCAGAACCGCGAGTTCCTCGCCGCGCTGCGCGCGGACCTCGCCGGCGCCGGCGTCGACCTGCCGGTCTACTGGGGAAACCGCAACTGGGATCCCTACCTCACCGACACCCTCGCCCAGATGGCCGCGGACGGCGTCACCCGCGCCGCCTGCTTCGTGACCAGCGCGTACTCGTCGTGGTCGAGCTGCCGGCAGTACCGCGAGAACCTCTGGGACGCCGCCGAGTCGCTGCCCGGCGGGGTCGAGGCGGCGCCGCGCCTGGACAAGCTGCGCCACTACTTCAACCACCCCGGCTTCGTGGAGCCGGTCGTCGACGGCGTGCTCGCCGCCCTCGCGGACCTGCCCGAGGAGGTCCGCGACGGGGCGCACCTGGCCTTCGTCACGCACTCGATCCCCGACACGATGGCCGAGACCAGCGGGCCCGAGGGCGGCGCCTACGTCGAGCAGCACCTCGACGTCGCCGCGACGGTGGTCGCGCGGCTGGCTGAGGAGACCGGGCGCGACTACCCGCACGCGCTGGTCTACTGCTCGCGCTCCGGCGCGCCGCACGTGCCGTGGCTGGAGCCGGACATCAACGACCACCTCGAGGCGCTCCACGCCGAGGGCGTCCCGGCCGTGGTGATGGTCCCGGTGGGGTTCGTCTCCGACCACATGGAGGTCATCTACGACCTCGACACCGAGGCGATGGCGACCGCCGAGCGGCTCGGCCTCCCGGCACGGCGCTCGGCCACCGCCGGCAACGACCCGCGCTTCGTCGCCGCGGTGCGCGACCTGCTGCTCGAGCGGGCCGCCGTCGAGCGCGGCGAGGACGTGGCGCGCGCCGCCACCGGCCGGCTGGGCCCGCTGTGGGACGCCTGTCCCGGGACCTGCTGCCCGAACCCCCGCGGCGAGCGCCCCGCCCTCTGCGGTGCCTGAGCGGGTGGCTGCCGACCCCGCCGACTCCGCCGGCCTGGCCGGTCTCGCGCTCGAGGTCGCCCGCGCGGCCGCCGCGCTGGTGCGGGAACGGCGTACCGAGGGGGTGAGCGTCGCCGCGACCAAGTCCAGCGACGTCGACGTCGTCACCGAGACCGACCGGGCCAGCGAGGAGCTGATCCGCGCACTCCTGCGCGAGCGCCGCCCCGACGACGCGATCCTGGGCGAGGAGGGCGAGGACGAGTCCGGCACCAGTGGCGTGCGCTGGGTCGTCGACCCGATCGACGGCACCGTGAACTTCCTCTACGGCCTCCCGCAGTACGCCGTGTCGATCGCTGCCGAGGTCGAGGGTCGTGCCGTGGCCGGGGTGGTGCTCAACGTCGCCACCGGCACCGAGTACGTCGGGCACCTCGGGACCGACGGCGGGGGAGCGGTGGCCACCCGCGACGGCGTACCGCTCTCGGTGCGGGGTCCCGCGCCGCTGGCCGAGCGCCTGATCGCGACCGGCTTCTCCTACGCAGCCGGGCTGCGCCGGATCCAGGCCGAGGCCCTGGTGCGGCTGCTGCCGCGGGTGCGCGACATCCGCCGGCTCGGCTCCTGCGCCCTCGACCTGTGCCACGTCGCCGAGGGCACCGTCGACGGGTACGTCGAGGAGGGCGTGCACCTGTGGGACCACGCGGCCGGTGCCCTCATCGCCCGGGCCGCCGGCGCCCGCACCGAGATCCTGCCGGGAGCCGGTGGTCACGAGCTGCTGCTCTGCGCCCCGGCGCACGGCTTCGCCGAGCTCCGCGAAGCGGTCGTGGCCGCGGGGTACGCCGCCCGGGAATAGGACCGCGCCCGCCCCTGTTCAGGCAGCGACTCTCGCAACACCCCGCCCGGCAGCCGGCACCGACCATGGTGCACAATCTGGCGCCGACGCCGTCGTCGCCCGATGTTCGGGGCTTGGGACGTACGAGGCTGCGAGAGCCTCCGGGAGACCCCGGAGGCCGTGGACACCCACGAGGCCCGTGAAGCCCGAGGAACCCAGGAAGGGAGTGAGCGGCGGATGGCAACCGACTACGACGCACCGCGCAAGACCGAGGAAGAGCAGTCCGAGAGCAGCATCGAGGAGCTCAAGGCGCGGCGCAACGACAAGTTCTCCGGCAAGGTCGACGAGGACGAGACCGAGGCCGCGGAGGCCTTCGAGCTCCCCGGCGCCGACCTGTCCCACGAGGAGCTGGCGGTCGAGGTGAAGCCGAAGCAGGAGGACGAGTTCACCTGCATGAGCTGCTTCTTGGTGCACCACCGCTCGCTGCTGGCGGACCCGGCGACGATGACCTGCCGCGACTGCGCCTGACCCGCACCACCCGCCGCCCACCGGGCGGCACAGCAGAAGACAACAGGCCGCGGCCCCCGAGGGGACCGCGGCCTGTTCGTGTCGTGGCCTACTTGCCGTCCTTGCGCAGGTCGGGCGGCAGGTGGCCGGTGGACTTGGCGTAGTAGTTCGCCGCCTTGCGCTGGGCGAGCATCCGGGCCACCCCCACGGCCACGCCGCTGATGACCGCCCAGCCGACTGCCTCCCAGATCTCGACGTCGGGGTCGGCGGGGTTCTCCGGGGGCTTCTTGCCGGTCGCGACCTTCCAGGTCGCGTCGGCGGCCTTCTTCGCCATCGCGGCCGCGCCCAGCGCGGCGACGAGCGAGAACACGGACCAGGTCTTGGAGCCTCCGGATGCCATGGCTTGACCTTACCCAGCCCGTGGATCCTCAGTCAGGCTCGGTCAGCCCTCAGTCAGCCTGGGTCAGCGTCGCGAGCGCACGGGCCAGCTCGTCGGGGCGGCGGGTGTTGAGCAGCCAGTACGGCGCGGGGTCGCGGGGATCGGTGATCTCGACGCGCACCGAGCGCTTCAGGTAGGGGCGCAGCAGCAGGAACGCGCGGGCATCGGCGTCCCGGCCGGCCGTGTGGCGGGTCTGCTCGGGGTCGAGGGCGGTCGCGGCGCCGAGGTGCTCCGCGGAGATGCGGGCGCGACCGGCGCGCAGCTCGCCGTTCGCGACGGTGATCCGCGCCGAGCCGTAGGCCAGGAAGCCGGCGGCCACGAGGAGGCCGAAGACGGCGGTGATCAGCCATGCCAGCTCGCCGGGGAGCGCGACGACGACGGCCAGCCAGACGCTCGCCGTGAGCATGAACCCCTGGGCCCACCAGCGCAGCGGCACCCCGAGGCGCTCGGAGTAGGCCACGGTGGAGGGTGAGACGTCAGCGGAAAGGTGCGGCACGCGTCCAGTTTTCCATCCCGCTCGATACAGTCCGCGAGTGGCTCCTACTCCCACTCCCTCCGCAGCCCCCTCGAGCGATCGCACCGACGACCGGACCGGCGGCGCGAGCAGCGACCTCGACGTCCTGCTCCGGCGTCTGGACACCGACCTGCCGCTGCCGTCGTACGCCCACCCCGGTGATGCGGGTGCCGACCTGCTGACCACCGTCGACCTGCGCCTGGAGCCGGGCGAGCGGGCGCTGGTGCCGACCGGCGTCGCCCTCGCGCTGCCCGAGGGGTACGTCGCGTTCGTGCACCCGCGCTCCGGTCTGGCGGCGCGTCACGGGCTCTCCATCGTCAACACCCCCGGCACGATCGACGCCGGCTACCGCGGCGAGATCAAGGTGCTGCTGATCAACCACGACCCGCGCGAGGCGATCGAGCTGCGCCGCGGCGACCGGGTCGCGCAGCTGCTCATCCAGCGCGTCGAGCGGGCCCGGTTCGTCGAGGTCGATGAACTACCGGACTCCGTTCGTGGTGAGGGCGGTTACGGTTCTACCGGAGGGTTCGCCCGCGCCTGAGGCGCCCGCGGCTCCCGCTGACGGCCCGCGCAGCGGCGCCCCACAAGCAGGTTCGAGCATCCACGCAGTCTTCGTCACGAGAGGCACCACACGTGAAGTTCCGCCGCAAGTCCACCCCGGACTCCGCCGACATCTCGGCCGAGGAGACCGCGACCTCTGCCGCGGAGCCGGACGAGGGGGCCGTCGCCGAACCGGCCGTCGGCCCCTTCGACGCCGACGACCTGCCCGAGGGCGGCCCGCACCACGTCGACCTCGGCTCGCTGCTGGTCCCGCCGATGCCCGGCCGCGACCTGCGCCTGCAGGTGAATGAGAAGACCGGCGAGGTGCAGGCCGTGCTCCTGGCCGGCCCCGACGGCGCCCTGGAGATCCGCGCGTTCGCCGCGCCCCGCAACGGCGACCTGTGGGGCGAGGTGCGCCCCCAGATCGCCGCCGACATGACGCGCCGCGGCGGCACCGCCACCGAGCGCGAGGGCCACTTCGGTCCCGAGCTGGTCTGCCAGATGCCGGTGCGCGGTGCCGACGGTGCCACCGGCACCCAGGCGTCGCGGATCATCGGGGTCAACGGCCCGCGCTGGTTGCTGCGTGCGACCTTCATGGGCCGTCCCGCGACCGAGACCGAGATCCCGCAGGACTGGATCGACACCGTCACCGCGATCGCCGTACGCCGCGGCGACGGCCCGATGCCGGTCGGCGAGCCGCTGCCGGTGGTCATGCCCGAGTCGGCGCGGCGGGTCGACCCGCCGGCCGACTCCTGACCGGTCCGGGCGCGTGAGCCGGCTGCGCCGCACCCTGAGCCGCTGGGCCGACACCAGCGACCAGGAGGCCCGCGACCTGCGTGAGACCCACACGGGTCGGGGCCTCGACACGATCGCCGAGGCACCCGACCGGGTGCCGGTCCGCCTGCGCGGCACCCTGCGCACGGTGACGCTGCGCCCGCGCGGCGGCGTACCGGCGCTGGAGGCCGAGCTGGTGGACGGCACGGGATCGATCACCGTCGTGTGGCTCGGCCGGCGTCGGATCGCCGGCATCAAGCCGGGCACCACCATCCAGGTGCAGGCCCGCATCGGCCACCAGGAGGGCACCCGCATCATGTACAACCCGCGTTACGAGCTGCTGCCGTGAGCGACTCCCCACAGGACCGCGACCCCGCGGATGCGCCGTCGCGCGCGGTGCCCACCGTCGCCACCGTCGAGGCGCTGGTGCGCTCCCAGATGGCCACCGCGCTGGGGGGCCGACGCGGGATGGTCGAGGCCGGCATCCCCGGCATGCTGTTCACGATCCTGTGGCTGAGCACCAAGCAGCTCCAGCTCGCCCTGGTGGTCAGCCTGGTCGCCGTGGGCGCGGCCATCGTGGCCCGGCTGGTGCAGCGCAGCACCCTGCAGTACGCCCTCAACGCGCTGTTCGCGATCGGCATCGGGTGGCTGTTCGTGCGGATCGCCGCGAGCTCGGGCGGCTCGGAGTCCGACCAGGCCCTGGCGTTCTTCCTGCCCGGGATCCTGGTGAGCCTCGGCTACACGATCGTGATGGCCGGCTCCTGCCTCGCCGGCTGGCCCTTCATCGGGTTCATGCTCGGCAGCGTCACCGGCGATCCGACCGCCTGGCACGACGACAAGCAGATCGTGCGGCTGTGCAACCGGCTCACCTGGGTCTTCCTGGCCCCCGGCGCGATCGGCGTGCTGCTCCAGGGACCGGTGTGGCTGCTCGGCTGGGCGGACGTGATCGACGTCGACCTCGCGGTGCTGCTCGTCGGCACCTTGCGCCTGGGACTGGGCTGGCCGCTGCGGATCGCCTCGTGGAGCGCGATGGTGTGGCTGCTGGCCCGCAACGCCACGCCGCTCGGCGACGACGCCGAGGCGCCCGCGCAGGAGGCCTGACCCGGGGGCTGTGCGTCAGCCGCCGTGGTGGCGCGGGGCAAGCAGCCGCTCGAGCTCGTCCTCGCGCTCGTCGGGCACCACGAAGAGCAGCTCGTCGCCGGACTCGATCGGCTGCTCCGCGTCCGGGGCGTACACCTGCCCGTCGCGCAGGATGGTCACCAGCGCGCAGTTCTCCGGCAGCGGGATCAGCCCCGCCGGCTTGCCGACGTACGGCGAGTCCGCGGGCAGCGTCATCTCGACCAGGTTGGAGTTGCCCTGGCGGAAGGTGAACAGCCGCACCAGGTCGCCGACGGTGACGGCCTCCTCCACGAGCGCGGACATGATGCGCGGGGTGGAGACGTTGACGTCGACGCCCCACGCCTCGGTGAACAGCCACTCGTTGTTGGGGTGGTTCACCCGCCCGACGGTGCGGGGGACCCCGAACTCGGTCTTCGCGAGCAGCGAGGTGACCAGGTTGGCCTTGTCGTCGCCGGTGGCGGCGATGACCACGTCGCAGCGGTCCAGGCGCGCCTCCTCCAGCGAGGAGAGCTCGCAGCAGTCGGCCAGCAGCCACTCGGCGTCCGGGACGCGCTCGGGCTTGATCGAGTCGGCCTTCTTGTCGATGAGCAGGACCTGGTGTCCGTTGTGGATCAGCTCGCGGGCGATCGAACGCCCGACGGCGCCGGCTCCGGCGATGGCGACACGCATGGCTCAGCTCTCCTCGGGTCCGCGGTCGATGACCTTGAAGGCGTGCGGGGCGCCGTCCTCGCGCATCACGAGGTGGATCAGGTCGCCCTCCTGGATCACCGTCTCGCGGTTGGGGAGCATGCCCTCGCCGAGCCGGTCGATCCAGGCGATCCGGCTGCGGGTCTGGGTCTGGAAGTCGATGGTGCGCTGCCCGACCCACTTCTCGGGGACCGGGACCTGGTCGAGCCGTATGGTGCCGGAGGGGTCACGGAAGTTGGGCTCGGCGCCCGCGGGCAGCAGCCGGCGCAGCACCTGGTCGGCCGTCCACTTCACCGTGGCGACCGTGGTGATGCCGAGGCGCTGGTAGACCTCCGCGCGCCCGGGGTCGTAGATGCGCGCGACGACCTGCTGGATGCCGAACGTCTCGCGGGCGACGCGCGCGGCGATGATGTTGGAGTTGTCGCCGCTGGAGACCGCGGCGAAGGCGTCGGCGCGCCGGATCCCGGCCCGCTCGAGGACCTGCTGGTCGAAGCCGTAGCCGGTGACCTTGTCGCCGTTGAAGCCCGGGCCCAGCCGGCGGAAGGCGTCGGGCTCGCTGTCGATGACCGACACCGTGTGGTTGCGGTCCTCGAGGCTGCGCGCGAGCGTCGAACCGACGCGGCCGCAGCCCATGATCACGACATGCACAGCAGAACCGTAGCGCCCCTCGGATCCTGCGGGCTGGTGCCGTAGCCTCCGCTCGTGGGTGTCGGCGATGTCTCCAAGCGGATCCTCCTCGGCCGCAAGCTCCGCAGCTCGCAGATCGAGGGCACGCTGCTGCCCAAGAGGGTCGCGCTGCCGGTGTTCGCCAGCGACGCCTTGTCGTCGGTGGCCTACGCCCCCGACGAGGTGTTCATCATGCTGTCGCTGGCCGGCGCGTCGGCGTACGCATGGTCGTGGAAGGTCGCGATCGCGGTCGCGCTGGTGATGGCCGCGGTCGTCGCGTCGTACCGCCAGACCGTGCACGCCTACCCCAGCGGCGGCGGCGACTACGAGGTCGCCAAGGTCAACCTGGGCCCGGCCGCGGGGGCCACGGTCGGCAGCGCGCTGCTGGTGGACTACGTCCTCACCGTCGCGGTGTCGATCTCGGCCGGGGCGCAGTACGCCGCCTCGGCGGTCCCGTTGCTCAGCGGGCACGAGGCGTCGTTCGCGGTCGCGCTGATCGTGGTGCTGATGGCGATCAACCTGCGTGGGGTGCGCGAGTCGGGGACGTTCTTCGCCGTACCCACCTATGTCTTCATGATCGCGATCCTCGGCATGTGCGTGCTCGGGATGGTGCAGTGGGCCTCCGGCGACCTCTCGCCGGTCGAGAGCGCGGACCTGACCATCACCCCCGAGCCGGGGTGGGAGGAGCCGCTCACCACCGTCGGGCTGGTGCTGTTGCTTGCCCGCGCCTTCTCCTCGGGCTGCGCGGCGCTGACCGGCGTCGAGGCGATCTCCAACGGCGTGCCGGCGTTCCGCCGCCCCAAGAGCCGCAACGCCGCGACCACGCTGGCGCTGCTGGCGATGATCGCGATCACGATGATGGTCAGCGTCATCGTGCTCGCGCGGCAGATGGGCCTGCGGTTCGTGGACCCCCACGACCTCGACCGGCTCACCCGCGACGGGGAGCCGCTACCGGCGGGCTACGACCAGCACGCGGTCATCGCCCAGATCGCCGAGGCGGTCTTCCGGGACTTCCCGCCCGGCTTCTACCTCGTGGTCGTGGTCACCGGCCTGATCCTGGTGCTGGCGGCCAACACGGCCTTCAACGGCTTCCCGGTGCTGGGCTCGATCCTGGCCCAGGACGGCTACGCGCCCCGGGCGCTGGGGTCGCGCGGCGACCGGCTGGCCTACAGCAACGGCATCGTGTTCCTCGCGGTGATGGCGATGGCGCTGGTCTGGGTCTTCGACGCCCAGACCACCCGACTGATCCAGCTCTACATCGTCGGCGTCTTCGTCTCCTTCAACCTCAGCCAGCTCGGCATGATCCGGCACTGGACCCGCCACCTGGCCACCGAGACCGACCCCGCCGTTCGCGCGAAGATGGTGCGCTCGCGGGTGATCAACACCATCGGTCTCGCCTTCACCGCCGTGGTCCTGGTGATCGTGGTGATCACCAAGTTCCTCGAGGGCGCCTGGCTCACGATCTTGGCGATGGGGATCTTCTTCGTGCTGATGCGCCGCATCCACGGCCACTACGAGAACGTCGCCGAGGAGCTGGCCGCCGACGAGGAGGACAAGGTGCTCCCCACCCGGGTGCACGCGATCGTCCTGGTCTCCAAGCTGCACAAGCCCACGCTGCGGGCGCTGGCCTATGCCAAGGCGGCGCGTCCCAACGTGCTGGAGGCCGTCTACGTCGGCACCGACGACCTCGCCACCAACCGGCTCCTGGAGGAGTGGGATGATCGACGCATCGACGTGCCGTTGAAGGTCCTGCACTCGCCCTACCGCGAGCTGGTCCGGCCGATCGTCGAGTACACCACTGCCATCCGTCGTGCGAGCCCGCGCGGCGTGGTCGCGGTGTACATCCCCGAGTACGTCGTCGGCCGCTGGTGGGAGCAGCTGCTGCACAACCAGACGGCGCTACGTCTCAAGACCCGACTCCTCTTCAGCCCCGGTGTGATGGTGACCTCAGTGCCCTACCAACTTCGTTCCTCCGAGATCGCGCGCGAGCGCGAGCTGCGCGGCGAGCTGCGCCCGCGCGCCGGCGACCTGCGCCGCGGCCGCGCCGTCCGCTCCCGTGACCGGCAGGTGCCGCGATGAGCCGCGCCGTACGTGAGCGCCGCCCGCGCGGCCGCTCCCGCGTGGGGGAGCGGCACACCGTCGAGGTGGGCCCGATCGCCCACGGCGGGCACTGTGTGGCCCGGGTGCCCGTCGAGCCCGGCGGGAGCGAGACCCGCGTGGTGTTCGTGCGCCACGCGATCCCCGGTGAGCGCGTCGTCCTGCAGGTCACCGAGGGCACCGACGGCGACCGGTTCTGGCGCGCCGACGCGATCGAGGTGCTCGAGGCCTCCCCGGACCGCGTCACGCCCCCGTGCCCGTACGCCGGCCCGGCCCGCTGCGGCGGCTGCGACTTCCAGCACGTGGCGCTGGAGCGCCAGCGTGCGCTCAAGGCCGACGTCGTACGCGAGCAGCTGAGCCGCCTGGCCGGGCTGGACCGCGAGGTCGTGGTCGAGGCGGTGGCCGGCGACGTCCCGGAGAACCTCGCCGGGCTGCGCTGGCGCACCCGGGTGCAGTACGTCGACCTGCCGGGGCGCCGCCGCGGCATGCGTCAGCACCGCTCGCGGGCCACGGTCGCGATCGAGGACTGCCTGATCGCCCACCCTGCTGCGCGTGAGCCCGCACCCGGCGACCTGACCGAGACCGTCGGGCAGCACGAGTTCACCGTCGGCGGCGACGGCTTCTGGCAGGTGCACCCCGGTGCGCCGGGCACCCTGGTCGAGGCGGTCCTGGAGGCGCTGGAGCCCCGCGCCGGCGAGTCGGTGCTGGACCTGTACGCCGGGGTCGGGCTGTTCGCCCGCTTCCTCGCCGACCGGGTCGGCCCCACGGGCACGGTGGCCGCCGTCGAGGGCGACCGCACGGCCGCCGAGCACGCGGTGGCCAACCTCGCCGACGTCCCGGGCGCGGAGGTGTCCTGCGGCAGCGTCGCCGACGTGCTGGGGGAGTCCTTCACCGCACCGGTCGACCTGATCGTGCTGGACCCGCCCCGTGAGGGCGCCCGCCGCGCCGTGGTCGAGCAGATCGTCGCGCGCACCCCGCGCGCGGTGGCCTACGTCGCCTGCGACCCCGCCGCCCTGGCCCGCGACATCGGGATCTTCGCCGAGCACGGCTACCAGCTGGCCAGCCTGCGCGCGTTCGACCTGTTTCCGATGACGCACCACGTGGAGTGCGTCGCGCTGCTCGAGAGAACCGGTTCTGACCTGCGATGACGCGATTGGCGGTGGATTCGTAAAGCTCCGCCGACCCGCCTTATGACCCACTTTGGGGCACGGCATCCACGATCGGCACGCCGGAACCGGGGCGCGTCGGGGGCCTAGCGAGGCAGGAGAGCGTGCAGGATCCGGCGCAGACGGGTACGTACTGGCTGGCGCAGGTACGGCGAAGCAAAGGGGCTACTTGGCGGGTGCAGGCTTCGGCTCCGACCCGGCCCCTGGGCAAGACGCTCGGTGGCCGCCCGGTAGTCCGGCACGACAAGCTTTCGTCTGATGTAGAGGCGCTCGCTCACTGTCGCGGGATATGTGGCCGAGTTGGTTCTTGGCCACGTCGGCGTCGTAGAGCTCGTCGATCTCGGTTGCGACAGTCCGGCGAATGAGTGCGGCGGGGTCGGCTGCACGGATCGGCGACACGCCACGGCCTCCGGACACGCCGGGACCGTTCAGAGCGTCGGCGACCTGCTGCTGATGGAGCATTGGGCGACCTGCCAAAGGAGATCCACGGCGCCGATCTCGCTGCTGCTGCCTATTCGGCCCGGCTGAGCGACTTATGGCTGCTGCGACCACCCTGGCCAGTTGTCGAACCGCTGGAACTCCATCGGCGCGAGTTCCTGTTGTGCCTGCTGGGCCTTTGCGCCACCGCGGTCAAGCAGGTCGAGAAGCGAGTCCAGGCGGTCGCCGCCACGCAGTGCGATCACCCGGTCTGGGCCGAGTTGCTCGACGGTCACTCGTGCAGTCGACCAGATCGCGGCGACGAACTGGTGAGAGAAGAGGGCGAGCGGCACGACGTCCATTCCGCTGAAATGGAACTGCAGAGAGTCGTTCCCACCCGGATCCCTAAAGGTGAGCTCATCATCTCCGCTGAAGAACCACTGTTCGGCGAGGTCAAGTTCATCAGTTTGCATGGACGCGCGACGGACCCGCACCGCGAGGATGCACTTGCTGATGTCTGCGCTCTCACCCTTGTAGAGCGATGGCCGATCCTGACCGCCGGTTACGAACGCCAGCAGATCCGCGAACTGCTCAAAGTCGTTCGCCCTGATCCTCCAGCCTCGGTTCATCAGGTCGAACAACTGCCACGCGCCGCAGATTGTCGTCAGCCGTACGACCGGGTGCACTCCAAAGGACGCACCGGTCGCGCCTGGACCGAGGTCGATCAGCCGACCAAGCGTGTCATAGCGATATCGCGGCGGCAGGTGATCGATGACTCCGGGCGCGGACGGCGCATGCGGCGACAACCTCATGCGCTCCTTGAGTTCCAGCGCCCACGCAAGTGTGAAGCCAGCCACGAGGTCCGATGGCGTCTGCCAGCCGCTCGGATGATCTGAGAACACGGGTGAATCAAAGATGCCTTCGGCCTTACGCGTCGAAGGACCGGCCTGGGCTAGCTTGGCTGGCGGCGTTGCGGCTTGGATGGGCCGCTCGGCGCGGCGGGGAGCTAGGTCGTGAAGCGCCCTCGCAAGGTCGCTGCCCGGCTGGATCGAGAACGCCTCGTTCTCACCGGTCTTGAGTTTGATCGACAGCTCGTCAGAAACGACGCCCCCTGACACGGCGGCGAGGTCGGTCAGCCAGAGTTGAAACTCATTACGCCGGCTGAACATCCCGCCCGGAGTGAACGTCAGTACTCGAGCAGGCCAAGTCGTCAGGGCTAGCGTTCCGCGGACGGTGCGCCCGTTAGAAAGATGACTGGCCGCGACCCTGTGCGCAGGTTGGTTACTGGACGTCACGTCCCAGAACACTATTCCTAAGATCCGGCCAGTGCCGGTGTTTTGCGGAGGGCCGTCGGAGAGCCGAGCCGTGTCACGTCACCGATGGCGTCCGGACGCCCACGGGCCAGCCCTGACTCCGGTTCTTGGGCACGCTGAATCATCTAGTATCTGCTGGTGAAGTCGCGCCCAGTTTGTCGCCGACAGCTCCGCCACCTACCGGTGAAGCGACTGTGCGAGCTCGCCGAGGTGAGGCGCTCATCGTTCTACGTCTGGAAGATCGGGGCCGCCGGCCCGGCCGAGCGGGCCGCCGCGGACGCCGAGTTACAGGCGCGGATTCGTACGGTCCACGAGGCCGGGGGCAGACCCCTCAGCAGTACTGGCGGTGTCCTAGGGCCTCCTCGGGGCCTAGCTGACCTCGATCATCGACTCGGGCGGTCCTGGTTGGCTCAACTCGCTCGCACCCCTGTGCGCGTGGAACACGATCAAGTTCGCGTGGTTGGCCATCGAGCAAGTAATCCGTTCGTCCAGACGAAGTCACGGGTGACGGGCATGGTCACCGGTTCGTCGTCCGCCGGTGAGACAGACCCGCGTGTCTGGCCGACACGCCATGAGCCAACAAGTCCAACGCGCGAAACGCACACCAACGAGATCTCGCAACACAACCTCCGCAGTCGTGTTGCACCGACTAGTTGAGACCGCCGCGGCGGAACACTCTGGCATGGAGCCAGTTCCGCCCGCACGCCGTCAAGGTCCCGAGCCTCACAGCTCCTCGAGGTCGGTCTCGTCGGGCACAAGAGGTGTGGAGTTCTCGGTGTACAGGTCGTCCAGCGTGGCGTCGGCGATCTTCAGGATCTGGCGCGCGCGCTGCTCACCCATCTCGTCCACCGGGGCGAACCGCACCACGTCTCCGGTCTTGAGCGTTCGGAAGCCCTCGGTGACCACATCGATGTACTCACACGTGTACTCCTCGCCTGAGTCGGCTCGAATCTTGTAGACGCTGCCAGTGCCGCGCGCACCACCCCCGCGGGCCACACTGGCGACGACCTGGCCCACCAGGTAGGCGGCTGCCGAGTCGGTCATGCGCCGATCTCCTCGGGCAGGACGATACGAAGACCGACGGCGTTGCTGCGGCCGTTCAACCGGTAAGCTCCCCGGCTAAACGTCCGCGTGCCGCGGATTGGGTTGTCGAACGACCCTCCGGCGATCACCGCATCGGGCACGGTCTCGAGACACGATGCAGTCCACTCCCAGACGTTCCCCGCCATGTCCAGACAACCGGACGGCGACATCCCGGTCGGAAAGGACCCAACGGCTGTCGGCTCTCCGGTCGCAAGGTCGCCGCGGTCATAGGCGGTGCGCCACTCGTCCCAGGAGGGGAAGAGCCGCGAGGACCAGTGGTCGGCGCAGTTAAGTCGGTCCGGGTCAGGCTTGTCACCCCACGGGAACAATCGGCCATCGCGCCCGCGAGCGGCTAACTCCCACTCGGTCGAGGTCGGAAGACGGCCGCCGGCCCAGTGGGCGTAGGACCACGCTCCCCACCACGACACGCAGGTTGCGGGATGCTCGGCGAATCGCGGGTCGTCGTACAGGGCAGGGATCTGGAGCCGTTCGTAGAACGGCAGCACGGTGGCACGTGTCGGTTGGAGCGGATGCTGGTACGTCGCTGGATCGTCACCGTCGACGGCCCGAAGGAACTCGGCGTACTCACCGGCCGTGACGAGTCGCCGCGCTATGTGAACCGGCGTTGGCTGCGCGTGGATCCGCAGCTGTCCGGGCGGGCCCACGAGGTAGGTCCCCGCGAGCACCCCTGGGCCTGGCTCGCTTCCGACGGCGAGAGCGCGGACGAAGTCCCGGCACTGGTCCGTTACCGCGACGCCGGCCAGCTCGGCGGAGTCGGGATGGCGGAGGTAGTGGTCCGCGGCGAGGTACTCACGGAAGACCTGGTGGCGAAACCGCAGCTCGCCCCGACTGACAGGCGCCATCAGGTCGAGGAGCCGGCACTGGTCCGCCTCGGGGATCCCGTCCACAAAAGCGGCCGGACCGAGGGACCGGAAAAGGTCGAAGACCGAGACCATGCTATTGCCGCGCAGGCAGTCGGCGCCGATCGCGTCGGCTAGGTCGTGCGTGGTCGCGCCGGCTTCTCGCGCGGCGCGGCCGACGAATTCTTCGACAAGCGGGAAGAGCGCACGGCCGTCCAGCCCTGTTCGGTCGGCAAGCAGCCGCATGAGCGGGGAAACACCCGGCCGGTCCGCGACCCCGGTGAGCCGGACGCAAGAGAAGTCGGGCAGAGACAGGACGTCGACGCCTTCGGACACCAGCCTGCTGGAGACCTTCTCGGACACGAGCGCGTCCCGATGCAGTAGCTGGCGGACGTATGGACTGTCGAGCAGGAAGGACTGGCGAGAGGTGAGCACGGTCGCCGACGACCGGGACAACAGGACGCTGAGCTGGCCGAACAGGTCCACGACTGCGTCGAGCCCGCCACCCGGCACGCCCTCGTCGATAGCGTCCAGCAGGCATACGCACCGCCCGGCGCGCACCAGGTAGAGGAAGCAGTCCCAGACCTGGAGACGGGGGATCGCAAACGCCGCTCCCAGCTGGCGCACCACGAGCTCGGGGAACGACTCGCCGTCGCGGCGGTCCCCGAGATCGAGGTAGAAGCGGTAGCGACCGCCGAGCGCGGGCTCCATGGCGAGCCGGAGCAGCATCTCGGACTTGCCCATTCCCCCCGGGCCGACGATGAGTAAATTTCCGCCGTCCGCCTCCTGCCGGCGAACTAGCGACTCGACGTCGGGAACGCGACGGATGGCGTACTCGAGGGTGCGCCTGTCGATGGTCAGCACGTCACCGATGAGGGGCAGCCGGTCGATTTCGGCACCGTGGTGGCGGAGTGCGGCCTGCTCGGCGGCCAACCGTGAGAGCTCCTTGGAGTCGACGACCGTGTCGAGGAACTGTTGGTAGCCAACGATGCGCGCCGGGCTGAGCGGCGATCCCGGGCTCTCCTCCTCCAGTTCGTCGTCGACGAGGACGAAGCGCGTCAGCTTCGGATAGCCGGTGCGCAGCAGGTCGCCGTGGGTCTCCTGGAAGATCTGACAGAGCTCCAGGTAGGACTGGCCAAGGACGATCTCGACGTAGTCGGCGTGGCTGCCTGCCTGATTGCCGAACTGGAGGTACGTCGTCGACGAGGTGAGGTCCTGGCGAAGCACGAGCCGATATCCCAGGGCGTCATACAAGCCGGAGACGAACTCGATGCGGGCGACCAGCTCCTCGTCAGGCACGATGTCGGCGGTCCCCGTGAGATCGTGCCGGGTCGCCTGCAACCACTCCAGAACGACGGCGAACCGGGCGATCGCGAGCAGCGCGTCCTGCTCCTCCACTAGGTAGCCGTCGTGGGCGGACCGGTTGCGGAGCTGTTGGATGTCCGCGAGCGCCTGGAGCACCCCGGGGCTGTTGACGTGCTCCTTGACGCCTTTGATCAGCTCGTTCAGGCCCTTGCCCTCGGGCTTGCCGATCACCTCGTAGTAGTCCCACGACTCTTTGAGGATCCGCTCGATGAGCTTGCCGACGAGCGTTACGGCGTTCTCCGGGAAGCCGGCGTCGATCGACTTCAGTGGCCGCTCGACATCGAGGCCGAGCCGGGTCACGATGACCTGCTGCGACTTGAGTTTCCCCCGCAGGTCATCGAGCCGGCTATCCATCACGGCTCCCGGTCACGAATACGAACCGATCGGCGAACCGGTAGACGCCGGACTCGGGAGCCGCTGCCTCCATTTCGCGTACGCCGGTCGCCAGTTCGGTGTCGCCGAAGGCGGAGAGCAACGACATGTAGCGGTCACGGACCATGTCGACGTAGGTGGCTACCGGGATCTCAAGCTCGAACGCCTCGTGCGCCACTGAGACCTGGAGGTGCGCGCTCCGCAGGGTCTCGGCGATGTCGTCGTAGTGCGGCTGCCTGGCCTCGAAGACCTCGTGCGCAGCACGAAATAGCGGGTAGTCGAGCGTGGGCGGCAGCAGCGCGATCACCAGGCGCCCGCCTGGGCCGAGCGCCGTCGAGAGGCGTCCGAGGGTGGCGGCCGGGTCCTCGAAGTGGTGGACGACCTCCTTGAGGAGCATCCGATCGACCTGCGGGACACCGCGCTCGGCGAGGGCGCGGACCGCATCGTCGGCGGCGGCGGGGACCGCCTCGACACCTTCGGGCGCCTGGCCAAGCATGGCCTGCGAGGGATCGAGACAAAAGACGCGGGCAGGCGGAGACATCAGCCGGCGCAGTCGGGCGCTGTAGATCCCCGTGCCGCCCCCGATGTCGAGCAGGGTGTCCGCTCCCGCGACGTCGAGGTGTTTCGCGATGGTGTCAGTCATCCAGGCGAGGTACTCCTCGCTGTACTCCCAGTTGGCGTTGTAGGTCGCCGCCAGGCGGTCGTAGTGCGAGCGTGTGTCGTCCACGTGTCTGAGGTCCTTCGGTTGGTGGCGAAGCGTCGTTGCAGAGACAGGCTGATCACGACCGCGACGAGCGCCGAGACCAGGAGCGACACGGCAGCGGCCATGTAGCCGGCCGAGGTGACGATCTGGGCCACCGCGAGTCCAACACCGATGGGGAACCCGATGACGGCGATCACGTTGAGCAGGCGGTTGGTGGTCTCGTCCTGGAGCATGCCGTGGAAGCGGACGCGGTCGGCCAGCTCGGCCACTACTTCTCGGAGCAGGTCCTGAGTCCGGTGCTGGGCTTGGAAAGCCGAGAGGATCTCGTTGGCGGGCCCGTGGTGGGTCACCCGGTCCCACCAGAGGTTGCTGCGCACGTCGTCCAGCCAGTACTGGATGTCCCGTAGCTCGGTGCTGGCGCTGGCCGAGTCCGTGGCGTTGACACTGGCGATCGCCTCGGCGAGACCGCTGAGAGCGTCCAACTGCATCCGGCCTAGGAGGATTGCATCGACGTACACCGACTGCACGAGGGCACTTGCGACGCTGTCGAGAAAGGCGTCGGGCTCGGGCCGTCCCAGGAAGGCGGCGCCGTCGCGGAGCACCATGCCGCGCCAGGAACGCGAGAGGGCTGTCTCCGGCGGAAGCGGCTCATCCGGGTCCGGATGGAAGCGGTCGGGTGGCGTCGCAGAGGCAAGGGCGAACAGCCACTGCGACCGCGCGGAGACGTCGATGTTCATGGAGTACGGCGGTGGGTCAGCCGAGTCCATGAGGCGGGCGAAGCAAACGGTGGTTGTGCGCTGCCGGAACGAGCGGCTCTCGGCGGGCAGCTCGCACCAGCCGTCGGCGAGGGTCCGGAGGTCCTCGTCATCGGTGTCGAAGGCGTCACCGCCGACGAAAGCGAGCTTGGCGAGCGTCTCAGTCACGCAGGAGCCGAGGCTGACATGGAGCAGGAGGTAGGCGGACGCGGAGCGCAGGCCGGAGTGGCGGACATGCTCGTTCCAGACGTACTCAACGGCAAGTACATCGGCGCCTCGGAACGTCGCGGGTTGTTCTGGCGTAGTCCACCAGCGGGCCGGTGATTGCTCGGATCCGTAAAGCGTCGCTGCCGCCCGGGGATAGAAGTATGTCGCCCGGTTGCCCTGCGTAGCTGCCGTGTCATTGACGCGCAGAGGCCACGGTCCTCGTGCCCAGCCGATCTCTTCGCGGCGAGCAGTGGGCGTGACGCGGACGATAATGGTGGCGACAGCGTCCTCCGTGAACATCGCCATCACATCCCCCGCGTCGCCAGCGCCTCATTCATAGGCAGCGGCAGTCATGCTACGGACAAAACCGGGCGTCCATGCGGGATCGGCCACATCGGCGTCCAGTCTTCCTGGGGACTGCTGCACGGATAGGTGGCATCGGTGCAGCAGTCCTTTCGAGCTGCCCGCCCATGTGCAGAAGCGGAGTGCATCCAAGGGGCTGAATTGCCCCGGGTTTCGTGGAGGCTCGGTTACTTGGAACCAGCCCCGGTCGGGACGGGTGTCTGAGGGTAGTGCGCGGGCGTGATCTGGGCCCAGTGGTTGGCCTCGAACTCGGCTGGCGGGACGAGTCCGATCTCGCCATGGAGCCGCCTGTGGTTGAACCAGTCGACGTACTCGGCGACGGCGATCTCTACATCGACCACGGACTTCCAGCCGCCCTTGGGGCGCATGACCGGGTTGCGGATGCACTCGGCCTTGAATAGCGAGTTGAGCGCCTCGGCCATCGCGTTGTCATAGGAATCGCCGCGGCTGCCCACGGACGCGACGGCCTCGGCTTCGGCGAGCCGCTCGGTGTAGCGAATCGCTCGATATTGAACTCCGCGGTCGCTGTGATGGATCAAGCCGGTGACGTCCTGGCCGGCCCGCTGCCGGGTCCACAGACCCATGTCGAGGGCATCGAGTGCCAGGTCGGTGCGCAGACTGGTGGACACCTGCCAGCCCACGATCATCCTGCTGAACACGTCCAGGACGAACGCGACGTAGGTCCAGCCGGCGTGCGTGCGGACGTAGGTCAGGTCGGCCACCCAGAGCTGGTTCGGGCCGGTAGCGATGAACTTCCGGTTGACCAGGTCCTCGGGACGCTCGGTCTCAGCACCATCGCCGAGGGTCGTCTTGCGGGTCTTCTCCCGCGGGATGCCCCGCAGGCCCTCGGCGCGCATTAGCCGCTCCACGGTGCACCGGGATGCCTTCGCGGTTGAGCTCGGCGTGGATCTTCCTGGCGCCGTAGACACCCAGGTTCGCCTTGTGGGCGACCTTGATGTCGGTGACCAGCGCGGCGTCTCTCACCGAGCGTGCCGAGGGCTCCCGGGTCTTGATCGCGTAGTAGCTGCTCGGAGCGATCTGCACGCCTGCTTCACGCAGGGCCTGGCAGATCGGCTCGACTCCGAGCTTCTTGCCTTCCACGATCCGGTTGCGGTGGGCGTCGATGTAGTCGACGATCACCGCGACCGGGACCTTGCGTTGGGCTACTTGATCTTGCGGTCGAGCTCCGCTGCGGCGAAAAACGCTGCGGACGTCTTGAGGATCTCGTTGGTCCGCCTCAGCTCACGCACCTGCTGCTCGAGCTCCGCGATCCGCTGCGCCTCAGCGGTGGTCGTGCCCGGACACGTGCCGCCGTCGATCTCGGCCTGCCGGACCCAGTTGCGCAAGGTCTCCGGGTGCATGCCGAGCTGCTCGGCCACGCGCTGGATCGCGCCTGCTTCGTGTCGGGATCCTGCCGAAGCTCCACCGCCATCCGGGTGGCCCGCTCACACAGCTCGTCGGGGTACTTCCTGGGTGCTGCCATGACTCTCATCCTCCATGGATTGAGAGCCTCCATCAGACCCGGGGCGATTCACCTCCTCGCGTGGGCGTCCTGATGACGGCGCTGCACGTTCTGCCGAGCAGGTCATGGCGGGGGCTCCAACTTGGCTGAACCTCGTCGTGGTCTTTGCGTGGGACGGCAGCAAGGTGATGCTCCTGGCTACACCGCCCAGGATGGCGCGCTCGCGATGGCCGCCCGACCTGGGGTCAAACCCGCAGCGGCGCGGGCGCGCTCGTAGCCTTGCGCCGTGAACGACGAACTTTCGCTGTTTGGCGACGAGCCGACGCCGGATGCTCCTATCGCACCCGCGGTGACCCCGATCGCGGAGTGGCAGATCAACCTGCTGCGGAAGGCGCTGGACGCGCGGAGTCTGACGACGATGTCCGAGAGGCAGTCGGTGATCGAGGCCGCTGCCGGCCGATCCGTGGAGTCACTACGCGCACTCACGCATGACGAGGGCTTGCAAGTACTTTCTCGTCTCGGCCAGGCACCTGTTTTGGGGCGAGCCTCCAAGTCGGCTTGGGACGACCGTGACGAGGACACCTGGATCGATCGGCTCTGACGGTGCGACCTGCCGGTCATGGCTGGCTGAGCAGGCGCTCGCGCTCCAGAGCCACGATCTCCCGTGCGACTTTGGCGTCGGAGATGTCGAACGCTTCCGGTGAGCTGTTGGCCGTTTCCGAGACGCGAGCGAACTCGGCGAACAGCTCGCTCTTCCGCGCCAAAATGTCGGTGATCCGCTTATCGACGCCATCTTCCGACAGAAGGCGGTGGACCTGCACCGACTCCAGTTGACCCATGCGGCGGGAGCGAGCGATCGCCTGCCACTCTGTCGTCGGCTTCAGCTGCGGCTCGCAGATCACGACGACCGAGGCAGCCTGGATGTTCAGGCCGACTCCACCGGCGACGATCTGCGCGACCAAGACAGCGCCGTGCCCCGCCCGCGAGAACTCGTCAACCATCTGCTGGCGTCTGGCTGCCGGGACCGAGCCGGTCAGCGGGCCGAAGACTTTGCCCGGCAGCACGGAGGCGATGTCGTCCAGCGCTCCTCGGAAGTGCGAGAACACGATGACCCGTCGTTCGTTGTCCTCTGCCTCTTCGACGATGTCGAGAAGGCGCTGCATCTTCTGGGAGTTGGACCCCGCACGAAGTGCAGCTTGTCGCATGGCCATGAAGTTGCCCTCCACGACGGCGGCTCGGTAGTGTCGCTCGTCGGCTGGCGAGAGCGGCATCCACTCGTTGACCTCCACGAGTTCAGGAAGCTCGGTCAGTACGTCTTCCTGGTTCCGGCGGAGGTATGCCGGGGCCACCTGCTTCCGAAACTGTCGTGGCGCGAACTCGGTGGCGCTCACGGTCAAGTCGGGCCGGAGGTAGCCGACCAGGTTGCGGAACTCCTCGATCCTGTTCTCGAGCGGTGTGCCGGTGAGCAGGATGGTGCGCTCGCATCCTTGGATCAGCGTGAGGGACCGTCGGGTCCGCTGAGCATCGGGATTCTTGATGTAGTGCGCCTCATCGAGCACCAGGCACGCGGGCTTTGCGCGATCCGAGATCTGTCCGTCCAACCAACCAAGACTGTCGTACGTCGTCACGGCAACGCCGCCGTTGCGAATCCAGGATGTCAGCGACCCATCGCGGCCTGGCCCATGCAGCCGGTGTGCTCGCAGGTCGGACTTCGCGGCGACCTCTCGAACCCAGTTGGTGACGACCGCCGCGGGGCAGACCACGAGAAAGTGGTGTGAGCCCTTGGCGCGCAGGTGAGTCAGGACGGCCAGCGACTCGACGGTCTTTCCGAGGCCCATCTCGTCACCGATGATCACCTTGCGTTGGACGAGGGCGAACCGGGCGCCGAAGGACTGGTAGCCGCGCAGGGACGCCTTCAGGTGGGTCGTCTCCAGCTTGAGATCGCGGATCGCCTCCAGGATCTCTGTAGGCAGATCGCCTTGACTCTTCTCCTCATCATCGGAGAGGAAACCGAGCTCGGAGAGCATCGCGAAGTAATCGGCAGGCCGACTGATGAAGTCGTCCCACGGGTCGTCGGCCGTCGAACTACCGGTCCCAGCGAGAAGCGAAGCACGGTTCGCGACTGCAGCGATCGCTGACCGCAGCTCCTGGACCGAGCGACCTTCTGGAACGACGACGACGTGCGAGACCTTCGGCTCCGATGCCGAGATGATCGGTCGCAGCGCCTCCGCGGCTTCGAGATCGGACGTGGCGCTCTTGATCGACCGGGCGGTGTCCCAAGCGCGCAAGGCCTTGAGGAGATCCGTCGCGGCTGCCGAGCGGTTCTTGATGTCGATCCGCACGGGCATCTCGTCGACAGTGGTCTGCCAGATGGTGCGCGCAGCACCGACCATGCGGTTGCCGGTCGTCTCGCCTACTCCAGGGAGGGTGAGGATCCGGCCCCCGTGGTCGAGAACCTGCTGCACGTTCTTGATGCCGGCGGACGTGAGTGCGGTGATCCGTACCTGTCCGTTCGTGGCGTCCCTGAGCCGCTCCACCGGCATGTCGGAGACCAGCCTTCGTGCCTCGGCTTGACGGACTGCGTTGCCGGCGTTGGCTATCGCGGAACGGAGGTCGCCTTCGCGCTGTACGGCGCGATCCATCGCGGTGATCGCCGAGGCGGCCGAGTCGAGCTCGGGACGCTCCAGGAGCTCCGACCCATTCGCCACGGACGATGCGAAGCCCACCTGCTCCGTCAAGAGTGCGGACGCCCCGATCGCAGGAACCGACTTCTTGTCCCAGCCCTCGAGGCGTTCCAGCTCGTCGGCGAAGCTCGTGCTACCGAGCCAGGCGTGGAACCCCGCGATCCACTCAGCGGCCTTGGCGCCAGCGTCCTTCCTGTCCTTGCCGGAGAACATCCGCCGCGCGCCGAGCACTGACTTCGCCTCGCTCGCCGCCCGTGCGAAGCCGTCGCCACTCATCTCCGCAATCGCGCGCGTGGCGTCGGGGGAGTAGGCCGGCAGCTGGTGGCCACGCGCCATTGCGGTGACGAGGTCCCCGTCTCCGGGCGTCAGAGCCAGCGTCCGCCATGCAACGCCACGTTCGCCCGTGACGGGCGCCAAGCGCGCCTTGAGGGCATCGCAAGCCATCTGGCGGTCGTCGGCGATGCGCTGCCGCTGCTTGCCGAGCTTCGCTGCTCGCTTCGCCCACCCGGTGACGTCTTCGGCAACGCTCTTGAGGCGCTGACGCTCTTCTCGTTCCATGACCCCCGCTGACTCAACCTGATCCTGGGAAGATTAGTAGGGACCGCCCCGACGGAACCGGCGGGATCGCGAAATGTCGGCCGCCCCGAGTACCGTTCGTAGGCTGTCAACCAGGAGGTCACTTCGTGCAGCTTGAAGAGCTGAAGCCCGGTCTGCGGATCGATGGGCTCATCCCCGCCGACGTCATCACGGTGATCGCCGCGCAGTGGCACGGCACGGACGCCCTCGAGCTGACCTACAAGAACGCCTCGGGTGGGCTCGGCCAGCAGGTCGTGTTTCGCAAGGATCAGGACAAGCTCTCGATCGCACAGAGCGGCAGCCGTGCCTTCGACGCCACTGCGAGCGACTTCAAGCTGGTCGCCGAGGCCCAGCGGATCTCCCTCGCGGGGCTCTTCGACCCGATGCTCGCCGTGGCCACGAGCGACGTGCAGCCGCTACCGCACCAGATCCGTGCGGTGTACGGAGAGCTGCTGCCCCGCACGCCCCTGCGCTTCCTGCTCGCCGACGATCCCGGTGCCGGCAAGACGATCATGGCCGGCCTCTATATCAAAGAGCTGTTGCTCCGCGACGACGTGAAGCAGTGCCTGATCATCGCGCCCGGCGGCCTGGTCGAGCAGTGGCAGGACGAACTCTTCTTCAAGTTCGGCCTTCGGTTCGACCTGCTCACCAACCAGCTCATCGACGCTCAGGTCAACTTCAACGTCTTCGAGACCAACCCGCTGCTGATCGCGCGGATGGATCAGCTCTCCCGCAACGAACAGCTCCAGGCCCAGCTCAAGGAGACCGAGTGGGACCTGATCATCGTCGACGAGGCCCACCGCATGGGCGCTCACTACTTCGGCGGCGAGCTCCGCAAGACCAAGCGCTTCCTGCTCGGCGAGATGCTCGGCGAGATCACCCGACACCTGCTCCTGATGACCGCGACTCCTCATTCGGGCAAGGAGGACGACTTCCAGGCCTTCTTGACTCTGCTCGACCGTGACCGGTTCGAGGGCAAGCAGAAGAAGAGCGCCGACGTCACCGGCATCATGCGCCGCATGGTCAAGGAAGACCTCCTGACCTTCGAGGGCAAGAAGCTCTTCCCTGAGCGCATCGCCGAGACGGTGCCGTACGAGTTGACCGCGCTGGAACACGACCTGTACGAGGACGTCACCCACTACGTCCGTGAGGGGATGAACCGCGCCGAACGGCTGGGCGGCAAGCGCAAGAACACCGTCGGGTTCGCGCTCACCGTCCTCCAGCGCCGGCTCGCGTCCAGCCCCGAGGCGATCTACAAGAGCCTCGTACGACGTACCGAGCGACTGGAGCGCAAGAAGCAGGAGATCCTCAACGGCACCTACCGCGAGGTCGAGCCCGACATTGACCTGGGCGACATCGACGACGATGAGTTCAATGCCGAAGAGATCGAGGCGGCCGAGGAGGAACTGCTCGACGCAGCCACGGCCTCCCGGACGGTCGAGGAGCTCAACGCCGAGCTCATCGAGCTCGGCGACCTCGTCAAGACGGCGCGGCGGGTGCGTGAAGCCGGGACCGACCGCAAGTGGACCGAGCTGTCGACCATCCTGCAGGACCACGCACTCGTCACCGATGCCAATGGCTTGCCGCGGAAGTTCATCATCTTCACCGAGCACCGGGACACCCTCGACTACCTCCAGACCAAGATCGGTTCACTCCTCGGCAAGCCGGATGCGGTCCGCGCCATCCACGGCGGCGTACGCCGTGCAGAGCGACGGCAGATCACCGAAGAGTTCACCAAGAACCGCGACTGCCAGATCCTCTTGGCCACCGATGCCGCGGGCGAAGGTCTCAACCTCCAGGCAGCGCACCTGATGGTCAACTACGACCTTCCTTGGAACCCCAACCGCATCGAGCAGCGCTTCGGGCGAGTCCACCGCATCGGCCAGGAGGAGGTCTGCCGCCTCTGGAACCTCGTCGCCTCCAACACGCGCGAAGGCGAGGTCTTCACCCGTCTGCTGGAGAAGCTCGACCAGATGCGTGAGACCTACGGCGGCAAGGTCTTCGACGTTCTCGGGGAGGCGTTCACCGAGACGCCGCTGCGCAACCTGCTCCTGGATGCCATCCAGTACGGCGAGCGGGCCGACGTGAAGGCGAAGATGCATGAGGTCATCGACGCCTCAGTGGGCGATGGCCTCAAGGACCTGCTCGACGAGCGCGCCCTCGCCTCCGATCACCTCGCTGATGCCGACCTGCACGCGCTCCGAGCCGCGATGGACGAGGCCCGAGCGCGGCGCCTCCAGCCGCACTACATCGAACTCGCCTTCAAGGCAGCCTTCGCCAAGCTCGGCGGACGCATCGTCAAGCGCGAACAGGGCCGCTACGAGATCGCCAACGTGCCGCAGCACATCCGCTCAGCTGGCACGGGCCCGATCGCCACCAAGTACGACCGGGTCACCTTCGACCTCAGCCACGTGCAGCCCGACGGCCTCACTCGTGCAGACCTGCTTGCGCCCGGCCATCCGCTCCACGACGCCGTCATGAGCGAGGCCATTCGCAACTTCGGCGGGGCGCTCAACAAGGGCACGGTCCTCGTCTCGGCCACTCTGGAGGAGCCGCAGCTCCTCGTCGGCGTCGTTGAGGAGGTCGCCGACGCGACCGGCGAGTCCGTGGCAAGGCGGTTCGGGTACGCGTACGTCGACAGTTTCGGCACCGTCAGCCCCGCTGGGCCGGCGCCGTACCTGGACTGCGTGGGCGCCCCGGAAGGTCCGGCAACGGATGCCGCGAGGCGCTTGGGCTGGCTGGGTGACGCGGAGGACAAGGCGACGAGCTGGATCATCGCCAATCAGTTGCCCGAGTACCTCGGCGAGGTGCAGCCGCGCCGGCTGAACGAGCTGACCAAGGCGCGCGACCTCGTCACCAAGCGCCTGAGCGCCGAGAGCGAGCGGCTCCTGCTCGACGCAGCCGTCGCGTCGGAGAAGGAGCAGAAGGGCGAGAAGCCGAAGGAGTCCTCTGACAGCCTGAACCGCAAGGCTGTCGAACTCGACTCGCGTCTCGGCAAGCGCCTCGCGTTGTTGGACCAGCAGCAGCTCATGTCGACCAAGCCACCGCACATCGTCACCGCGGCACTGGTGCTACCCATCGGCATGCTTGAGGGCGAGATCCCGGCGAGTGCGCCGATCCACGCGAAGGAGACCAAGGCAGTCGAACGTCGCGGCGTCGACCTGGTCCTCGCCCGCGAGCGCGAGCTGGGCCGCAGGCCGGTCGAGCAGGCGTTCAACAACAAGGGCTTCGACATCCTGTCCACCGACGCCAACGGCGACACCTACCGGATCGAGGTCAAGGCGCGCATCGAGGGCGCCAAGGACTTCTTCGTGACCCACAACGAGGTCATGACCGGCAAGAACGCGGTCCCGCGCTACCGCCTCGCCCTGGTCAGGGTCGACCCGCGAGGAGCGCCATACGATGATGTCCGCTACCTCGGCGACCCGTTCGCGACGACCGACCTCGGCGACTTCGAGGCAACGGGCATCCGGGGCGACTGGGCCAAGACCTGGGCTAAGGGCGCTGCCCCCTTCTGATGCGGGCCGGCACCATTCACTCCCCGTTCCATCCAAAGCGTCGGGCCCCAACGGTAAGTTCATACACACAAACACGCGCCGCATCGGCGGTGAGGTTCGCCCGTCATCGGGCATGAAGGGTCGAGGAACTAGTGCACAAGCGCAAGCTGATCGAGGTGGCTCTGCCGCTGGAGGCAATCAACCGAGAGTCTGCTCGGGAGAAGTCCATCCGGCACGGTCACCCGTCGACCCTGCACATGTGGTGGGCTCGGCGTCCGTTGGCTGCTGCTCGCGCTGTTCTGTTCGCCCAGCTCGTCGATGACCCAGGCTCGCTATCGGAGGAGTTCCCAACCGAGGAACTTCAGCGCATGGAGCGCGAGAGGCTCCACGACATCATCAAGCGTTTGGTCGTGTGGGAGAACGTTCGCGACGAGAAACTCCTCGCCGAAGCGCACGCGGAGATCGTGAAATCAGCACCGGACGGTCAGCCACCCGCAATCCTCGACCCCTTCGCAGGTGGCGGCACCATCCCGCTTGAAGCCCAACGCCTCGGTCTCGCAGCGCACGCCTCCGATCTCAACCCGGTGGCCGTACTCATCAACAAGGCTCTCATCGAACTCCCGCCCAAGTTCAAGGACCAGACGCCGATTTTTCCCGGTCTCGCGGACTCGCAGATTCGGGCTTGGAAAGGGGCCGAGGGTCTCGCCGCGGACGTGCGAGCCTACGGCGGTTGGATACGCGACGAAGCCGAGAAGAGGATCGGCCACCTTTACCCGAGGGCAGACGGCAAAACCGTCATCGCCTGGATCTGGGCGCGGACGGTCACCTGTCCCAACCCTGCGTGCGGCATCGAGATGCCGCTGGTGCGGTCTTGGTGGCTTGGCAAGAAGAAAGGCAAGGAGGCGTATGTTGTCCCAGAAGTCGTGCCAGACGACACTGCACGCAGCGGTCGGCGCGTTCGTTTCGAGATTGGCCACAACCCCTCAGAGGGGCCGAACTCGGATTCTGACGGCACAGTGGCGCGGACCGCGGCGACATGCATTGCTTGCCAGGGTCCTGTCCCGCTTCGATATGTTCGTGCCGAAGGGCAGGGCGGCCGCCTCGGCGCTGCGCTGATGGCCGTTGTTGCAGAGGGCAATCGCCAACGCGTTCACTTTGCTCCGACCGAGGAACATCGGCGAGCAGCAGACGTTGCACTTCCAGACTCGGTTCCGGTTGGGTCTTTGCCGCCGCACGGTCTGCAACCCGCCAACCCCCAAACCATTCGGATTTATGGTTTCAACGAGTGGTCCGATCTTTTCACCAGCCGTCAATTGATAGCTTTGACAACGTTCAGCGACTTGGTGATTGAGGCTCGTGAGCGAGTGAAGTCTGACGGCGGGACCCAGGCATACGCGGATGCCGTGGCCACCTATCTCGGGTTCGTTCAGAGCAAAATGACCAACCTTTCCTCGTCTATCACGACGTGGATGAGTGATCGCGGAGCGTTCCGTGAGACCTTCGCCAGGCAGGCGCTTCCGATGACATGGGATTACGCCGAGGCCAATGTGTTATCAAACTCTGGCGGTGGCTGGCTGACTTTTCTCGACAAGGAAGTCAAGGTTATTGAAGCCCTGATGCCGGGTGGGCATGTAGATGTCGCTCAGGCCGACGCGGCTAGCAGGAGCTTCTCCAACCTCCTGATTAGTACCGACCCGCCCTACTACGACAACATTGGCTACTCGGACCTTTCTGACTTCTTTTACATCTGGCTCCGCCGTTCGCTCCGCGATGTTCACCCTGCGCTGTTGAGCACCATGCTGGTGCCTAAGGCAGAAGAACTCGTCGCGAATCCGCACCGTCACAACGGCAAGGCGGGAGCGAAGGAATTTTTCGAGGATGGCTTCCAAAAGGTCTTCGCCCACGCACGCCAGGACGCACGGGAGGACTACCCCATAACGGTCTGGTACGCCTTCAAACAGTCCGACTCAGATGAGGCGGGCGAGGCATCGACCGGCTGGGAGACTTTGCTCGAAGGGATGATTCGATCTGGGTGGGAGATCACCGCAACCTGGCCCATGCGAACCGAGGGTTCAGGGAGGCTGCTGGCCAAGGACACCAACGCGCTTGCCTCATCAATCGTCCTGTCGCTACGACCGCGACCTGGGGGTTCGCTCACGACCGACAGGCGAGGCTTCCTCGCGGCGCTTGAGGCTGAACTTCCGGACGCTCTTCGTAAACTTCAGCAAGGCATGATCGCACCCGTCGACCTGCCGCAGGCTGCCATTGGACCTGGAATGGCTGTGTTCAGCCGATTTGGCGCAGTTCTTGAGCCTGACGGGTCCAAGATGACCGTCCGTGCGGCCCTCTCACGAATCAACGAGATCCTTGACCAGGTGCTGAACGAACAGGAGGGCGACTTCGACGCGACGTCGCGCTTCGCGATCGCCTGGTACCGGCAGCACGGTTACGGCGCGGGGAAGTTCGGCGACGCGGACAACCTCGCGCGCGCTCGCAATACCAGCTTGAACGTTATGGATCGGGACGAGATCCTGACAAGTCGCGCCGGGGCAGTGCAGCTCATCAAGCCCGCCGATCTTCCGTGGGACTACGACGTCCTCAAGGACAGTCACACCAGCAACTGGGAAGCCCTGCACCACCTGATCAAGGTGCTGGAACGCGATGGCATCGCGCCTGCCGGAGCCTTTCTCCAGGCAGCCCTTGGCCGCCCTGACGGTGCCATTGACCCGGACCTCGTCAAAGAGCTGGCGCACCTCCTGTTCCGAATCGCCGAGGGCAACGGGTGGACGAAGGACGCGCTGAGCTTCAACAACCTCGTCACCAGCTGGCCAGAGATCCTGGAGACGGCTCGTAGCGTCAAGAAGGCTGGAGCCGAGCAGGCCGCGTTCGACTTCGATGGGGGAGACGATTACTGATGAAGCTGCTGGATGCGGGCGAGGTACAGGTCGGGAAGGTGTTCTCCGCGGAGTACGACTTCACGATCCCGGACTATCAGCGGCCCTACGCCTGGGGCAAGGACCAAACCCTCCAACTCCTCGATGACCTCAAGGACGCTCTCGCGAGCACAAACGACGAGCCCTACTTCCTCGGCTCCATCGTCCTGGTCAAGCAGAAGGGCAGCCCGGCCGCCGAGGTGATTGACGGACAGCAGCGACTGACCACCCTCACCATTCTCTGCGCGGTGCTGCGCGACCTCACGGGGAAGGCGGCTTTGCGCTCTGACATTCACAAGTTCATAGAGGAACCGGAGGTGGTCTGGGACGACAAGCCGGCACGCCCTCGTCTGCGGCTGCGCGCGCGGGACGCCGCCTTCTTCCGCGATCACGTCCAGACCGCTGGCGCCATCGGTGGCCTCCTCAAGCTTCCCACACAGGCGCTCGGGACCGACGCTCAGAAAGCGATCCGCGACAACGCTGCGCATCTCCACAGCGCGCTTGAGGGCTGGAGCGAGGACGAGCGAACGGCGTTGTTCAAGATGCTCGGCGGTCGGACGTACCTGGTGGTCGTCAGCACGCCTGACCTGACCAGCGCGTTCCGAATCTTCAGTGTCATGAACTCCCGCGGACTGCCGCTGACCGCGCCCGACATCTTCAAGTCCATGGTGATTGGAGACATCTCCGAGGACGACCGTTCGCCGTACGCCAATAAGTGGGAACAGGAGGAGCAGGACCTCGGGCGTGACGGCTTCGCGGAGCTATTCGGCCATGTCCGGATGATCTACGCGAAGGAGCGCGCAAGGAAGGAGTTACTGCAGGAGTTCGACGAGCAGGTGCTGAGCGGCTACCTGCCGGGGAAGGGCCAGGCGTTCGTGGACGACGTACTGATCCCCTACTCCGACGCCTACGAGCACCTCATCACCCAGAACCTGCCGGCCGCTGGCGGATGGGGCGCCGTCAACAACTGGCTCGCGCGGCTTACCCAGCTCGACAACAACGACTGGCGTCCGCCTGCGCTCTGGGCGATGCGCCACCACGCCAGCGACGCGGAGTTCCTGACCGATTTCCTGCGTCGCCTCGAGCGGCTCGCCGCGAGTCTGCTCATCCGGCGGACCTACTCGACGCCACGAACCACGCGCTACGGCGACCTGCTCAAGCAGCTCGAAGCCGGGGACGGTCTCGACGCGTCCGCCTTCGAGCTCAGCAGCGATGAAAAGGAGGCCACCCGGTCTCGGCTCGACGGCGACATCTACCTGGTCAACCCCGTCCGCAAGTACGTTCTGCTGCGGCTCGACGAGCTTCTGGCCAATCAGCCGGGGGTGAGCTATCAGCACAAGATGATCACCGTCGAGCATGTGCTGCCCCAGAACCCGAAGCCCGACAGTGAGTGGGTCGCCAACTTCACTGAAGAGGAGCGGGCGAAGTGGACCCACCGGCTCGGAAACCTCGCATTACTGAACCGCGCCAAGAACAGCGAGGCCCAGCGTTATGACTTCGACAAGAAGAAGGCGAAGTACTTCACGACCGCCAACGGCGTGGCGATCTTCGCGCTGACCACTCAAGTACTCGGACAGGACGCTTGGACGCCGAGCATCGTCCAAGCACGTCACGAGGAACTCCTCGGGCGGCTCGTCAAGGAATGGGAGCTCGACTGACATGGCACTCAGTAACCGCGACCGCATCGATCGCATGTTCCAGGTGCTAGCGCCTGCGCTGGACGACTTCATCTCCACGACTGTGGGTCAGGGGGATCCGTCGCTGGGTGCCGTGTGGACCAAGCTCGTCCAAGCGAAGGACAGCAAGAACGGTGCATCTCCGGCGAAGACATATGACGCTCTCGACCCGCAGGTGCAGTTCAGGATCCTCACCGAAGGCAACATCACCGCCGGTTTCAAGGCGGGGTGGTACCCCTTCAACCAGGCAATTGGCCGCACCGGCGAGACGTTCGCCAGTGAGCTACGCGAGGTCCGCAACGAGTGGGCGCACAACAAGACCTTCACTGACGACGACGCCTACCGCGCCCTCGACACCGGTGAACGGCTGCTCAAGCTGATCGGCGCAGCCAAGGAGGCTGGCGAAGTCCGCGCCATCCGGTTGAACCTGCGTCGGGTCACCGCAGACAAGGACGACAAGAAGGTTCTCAAAGCGGCCGTCGACAACCCCGAAGCTGCGGGCCTTCGCCCCTGGCGCGAGGTGCTCCAGCCGCACGACGACGTCGCCACCGGCAACTTCCACGCCTCCGAGTTCGCTGCCGACCTCTATAAGGTCGCCACTGGGGGAGAGGTTGACGCTGACTACGCCGACCCGGTCGAGTTCTTCCGACGCACTTATCTGACCGAGGGTCTGCGTGACCTCATCGGCCGAGCCGTCCGTCGCCTCGCGGGCGATGACAATGTCTCGCCAGTCATCAACCTGCAGACCAACTTCGGTGGCGGCAAGACCCACTCGATGCTGTCGCTGTGGCACGTCGCCGCTGGCCTTCCGGTCGGCAACTTCCCTCAGGAGACCCAGGAACTCCTGACGGCCAATGGCTACTCGGCCAGCAAGGTCAACCGGGTCGCCATCGTCGGAAACCACTTCAGTCCGTCCGGCGTGACCAAGGACGATGGCACCCAGGTCAACACCATCTGGGGCGAACTCGCCTGGCAGCTCGGCGGTTCCGAGGGCTTCGCGGTCGTGGCGAAGTCCGATAGAGACCGGACGCATCCGGGCGATGCTCTCCACGAGTTGCTCGCGAAGTACGCGCCCGCCGTCATCCTTATCGACGAGTGGGTCGCCTACGCGCGCTCGCTCGTGGGTCGGGACGACCTTGCTGGTGGCACGTTCGACGACCAGTTCACCTTCGCCCAGGCACTCACCGAGGCTGTCAAGGGCACCAGGGGCGTCCTGCTCGCGATCTCGATCCCCGCGTCGGAGACCGGAGATGCGAACGACAAGATCGCAGTCGGCAACGCCGAGGAGGTCGGCGGTCAGAATGGCCTCGAAGCGCTCAAGCGCCTCCAGAACGTCGTTCGCCGCGTCGCCGACCAATGGCGCCCTGCGTCATCGGACGAGGCATATCACATCGTCAAGCAACGGCTTTTCAAGGAGCCCGACGCCGCAGCGCTCGCGGCGATCGGTGCCACCGCCCGCGCGTACGTCGAGATGTATCGCAAGTTCACCGACGATTTCCCCCGGGATGCGCGCGACGGGGCTTACGAGGAACGGATCAGGCGGACCTACCCGATCCACCCCGAACTGTTCGACACCCTCTACGAGGAGTGGTCGTCGCTGGAACGCTTCCAGAGGACCCGCGGCGTCCTGCGGCTGATGAGCACGGTCATCCACGCACTCTGGATGGGCGAAGACCAGTCGCCAATGATCATGCCTGGATCGATCCCCCTCGCTACGGCGAACGTGAACTCCGAGCTGACGCAGTACCTCCAGGACTCGTGGAAGGCGATCATCGACGCCGACGTCGACGGCCCGAATTCCGAGCCGGCGCGCATCGACAAGGCGAAGCCGCTTTTTGGCCAACGAGCGCTGACCAAGCGGCTCGCGCGCACCGTCTTCTTCGGTGCTGCGCCGACGATCGCGCCTGGCTCAGTGCACAAGGGCATCGGCACGCAGCGGGTGTTTCTCGGCACCGCGATCCCCGGTGACGTCCCCGGCAACTTTTACTCCGCGCTCACCCAGCTCGGCGACCGGGCGACGTACTTCTACTCGGGCTCTGGCAAATATTGGTACGACGTCCAGCCCAACATCACCCGCACCGCCAAGGACCAGGCCGAGCGCCTTCACAAGGAGGATGTCTGGGCTGAGATCGTCCGACGACTCGAGGACCAGGGTCGCAAGCGCGGTGACTTCGCGGGCGTGCATGTGTGCCCCGAGTCCAACGCCGACATCCCCGATACCGACGAAGCCCGCCTCGTCATCCTGCACCCCAAGGTTGCGCACAAGCGCGGCGCAGAGTCGGCGGCCAAGGAGTTCGCTCACAAGGCGACTGAGCACCGCGGGAGCTCCAACCGAACGCATCGGAACGCGCTCGTCTACCTGGCGGCCGACGAGGCGCGCCTCGAAGAACTGGACAACGCAACTCGCGATTACCTCGGCTGGAAGCACGTCTTGTCGAACGAGGCCGACCTCGACCTCACGCAGAACCAGAAGAACCAGGCGTCGCAGCGGGCGGCACAGGCCGACCAGACGGTCACATCACGCCTGCTCCAGACGTTCACGTGGGCGTTGGTTCCCGCCCAGCCGGACCCTGGCGCGCCGTTCGTCATCCGGGAGACAAAGGTCGAAGGGCAGTCCGATTCGCTTGCGGACCGGGTGTCCCGACGACTCGGGAACGACGGCGACCTATCCACGCGCCAGGCGGCGGCGACGATCCGGCTCGCCATCGGCAAGGTCCCGCAGATCTGGAAGAACGGTCACGTCTCGCTGGGCTCGCTCTGGGGGCTCTACTCGCAGTACCCCTACATGCCGCGCCTGCGCGACCGGTCCGTCCTCGACGCAGGCATCTTCGACCTGCCGATGATTTGGCAGACGGACGCCTTCGCGCTTGCAGCTGGCTTCGACGAGGCGGCTGGTCGGTACATCGGGCTCTGGACTCCTGAGGACAAGGAGAGCGCGCCAATCCCCACCGATTCGCTCCTTCTGGTCCGTCCGGACGTTGCGCAGAAGCAGCGCTCTGACGAGCCTGGGCCGGCGCCCATCCCAGGGCCTGATGAGCCCGGGGCGGGCCAGGGTCCGTCGCCTTCTCCTCAGCCCGGCCCGGGCGCGTCGCCGAAGGTCGACATCGTTTGGCCGACTCGCTATTACGGTGTCAAGACGCTCAACTCCGACAAGATCGCGCTGGATTTCAGGAACGTCGCTGACGAGGTGCTCGCGCACCTGCGGTCCGGAGAGACCACGAACGTCACTGTGCGCATCGAGATCGAAGCCACGGACTCCGAGGGGTTCAACGAGAGTCGCGTACGCACGGTCTCGGAGAACGCCCGCACCTTGAAGTTCGACCAGTCTGGCTTCGAGGAGAGCTGAGGCGATCCCGCCCGGTGCAGAGGGGTGCATGCGACTTACCGGGATCATCGTCACCAACCACAACCGTCTGGAGGTCCGCGAGCGCCTGTGCTCGTCGGACCGAACGACGTCGAGAGGTCTTCCTGCGTTGCCTTGACCGGTGGCGATTGTGGGGCCAGCCCGGAGGCCTGCATCGCGGCGGCGAGCCCGAACGCGGAGGCGATGACGACGATGAACTCGATGTCGACCGTCCGCCGCGCCTCCAGGGGCGACAGGACGCGCGAGACGTCGAGGAGGATGGCGGCCCCAAGCGGCCCCTCGAGGATGGGGACGGTCTCCGTCGCGGCGAGCTCGGCGACGCCCAGCAGCAGCGGCGGGCCTCCATGGGAGCCCGCGCCTGACCGGGCGTCCATAATCAAGGTCGTGCCGGTGGATGCAGCGTTAATCCGCTAGCGCGCCAGCAGATCGTTGATGGCGGCTGCGGTCGACGCGGCGGCCTCGGCCACCTGGAGGCGCAACTCCTCGAGTAATGCCCGGACCCGGTCGGTGTCAGACTCCGTGAGTCCGTCCGTCAGCGGGGCGTACCCGTGGTGGATCATGTGCCCCTCGATCGTCGCGATCCGTGCGGCGGCGTCCGCGCGATCCGGCAGGGCGCGGAGGAAGTCGTCGTACCGTTGGTTGCCCTTTGTCGCGTTGCATTCATGGCACGCGGGGACCAGGTTGCCGAGCCGGTGCTCGCCGAGCTCGCTGATGTTGATCGGAACTGCGTGGTCCATGACCAGTTGTCGTGGGCTGCCGCAGTAGGCGCACCGATTGAGGAAGCGGTGCTTGACCGTGAGCCAGTCCTTCGCCGTGAAGGACCCCGCCCCGAGTCGGCCGAGAACGCTGCGTACGGCGGAGTTCTGCGCATTCCCGATCGCGTGCTGCTTGTACTTCGCGCCAGCCTTGGTCCCAGGCTCCGTCACCGTTGGAATCTGGTTGAGCTCGGCCTCGATGGCCGCGGGAGTGATGCCGATCGGGGTGAGGCCCTTGTCCTCGAGGTAGAAGATGAAGCCGGGCCGGCTCCTCTCGAACCAGTCGTTGGTGACGCGGAGATCCTGGTCGAGAACCCGCCGCACCTGAACCCAGTAGCGGTCCTTCTTGTTCGGGTCCGTCGCCCTGATGTACTCGGCTGCTGCAGGTGCGGCGAACAAGGCGAAGTGCACGCCGAAGACCTCCCTGCAGTAGTCCCTGTCGGCGAGCTTGATGATCTCTTCCGGGTCGACCTGCTCGCAGTACTCGATGATTTGGGGAAGATTGAGTTGAACCAGTTGGCCGAGCTTCGGCTCCTCCGGCCGGGGCATCTCCATGTTGTTCTCCTCGGGGGTCGGGGCGAGTCAACCTCGCGACAGCCCGAAGGTAGCGGCCCGGCCTCCGAACGCGCGGTTAACCGGATAACCCTGCCGCAGGCCGTCTATCGTTCGCCCATGGAGCCTCTCTACGACGGGCGGGTCAGCCTCAAGATCGACCAGACGATCCGCGGTACGTGGGCGTTGCCGAAGCACGAGATGGTGGGCGTCGGCCGGCTGGACGAGATGGGGATCCACGTTCCGAACTCCTGGGCACCGTCGCGCTTGTGCCGGTTCATCCCGTACGAAATGGGTTGGCTGGTCCAGCTCGGGCGAGCGCAGGGCCGGATCGACAACAAGTACCTCGGGGCGATGGTGTTTCCCCGCCGTTCGGTGATCGCGCTCCAAGCGGGCCGGACCCTGCTCTCCTTCCCCGAGCTCGACAAGCAGGTTCGGCTCGTCGTGGTCATCGGTGCCGGCGCGTCCGACGGCCATTCGGTTGCCCAGGACGGCGCCGCGCACGTAGGCGCGGTGCGCCGGACGTCGTACGCCGTCGACCGGGTGGAGCTCAGCCCGAAGCAGCGGAGGTACGCCGCGGTTGCCTTCGAACACCTGCTCAAGCGCACGGCGGTGCCGAAGAACATCGTTGCCGTGGCGGCGGAGAAACTGGGTGACAGCCCGGGCAACGTGAACATGACCCTCGCCCGGATCAGGAACGAGGTCAACAAGGAGCGGTGGCTCAACCTGGAGACGACGGACCATCTTGGCACCTACCTCGTGCTCCTGAGCCGCAACATCACCTGGGAGGACCTGCCGCCGGAGCTCCAGTGAGCCGGGACCCGCTGATCATCCGGTTATCCGGGTAACAGGGGCGAACCTGCCCGCGCGTGCATGCTCCTCGTCGTCGGCCCGCCGGGGGCCGAGGAGAGGAGGTCGCACATGAACGAGCTGAACCAGTTGCACGTCGGCCGCAGCACCACCCGTGGCGCGATGACGGTCTTCCCGCTGTGGGGGCCGACCGGACGCTATCGCCGGTACGCGATGGATGGGCGGAACCTGGACGTCACCGAGGTCGAGAGCGGCCCGGACATGGGCACGCTGATGGTCGGCAATGTGGGTGACCAGCCGGCGCTGGTGCTCGACGGCCAGCTCTTCGAGGGCGGCTGGCAGCACCGGATGGCCCGGCACTCGGTGATGATCGGCGTCCACCAGCGGATCCCGGTTGAGGTGGCGTGCGTCGAGCACGGCCGGTGGGGAGGCACGGCGCGCCAGCACAGCCGGGGCCGGCGTGCGACGCCGTACGTCCGGGACGCGGTGCGCGGCGATGACGTCCAGACGGACGTGTGGTCACGAGTCGCGGAGCACACGAGGAACCAAGCGGGCGGCGCCAACCCGACCGGCTCCTTCGTCCATCGGCTCGACCGCGCCGACGACGAGCGCCGTGCCTGGGCGGACGTGCGCCCACTAGCCGGCCAGATCGGCGTACTGATCGGCATCGGCGGCCAGCCCTACGTCGTTGAGCTGTTCGACTCGCCCATCCGGCTCCGCGGCCAGCTGCCGGGGCTCCTCGAGTCGGCCGCGGTCGATGCGCGTCTCGCGTCCGTGGTGGAGACGCCCGGGCGCCGCGCACGCCGCTTCGTCGAGCGCCTTGAGCACCTCCGGCTGGACCGGGCCGAGAAGGCGGGCATCGGTGAGCGTCGCCACGGGGCCAGTGAGTACGCCGACCTGAGCGTCCTGACTTGGCGGGGCCGGCCCGTCCACCGCTTCCTCACCAACGTCCGCCACCCGCTGCTCGCGGCGTGAGAGGAGAGATGATGAACCACATCAAGGAGCTCACCTCGGCTCAGATCGACCGAGCCTGCGGGGTACTGCTCGCGTCCGCGGTCGGCGATGCGCTCGGCGCTGGCTACGAGTTCGGTTCCGCCCTCTATGACGGCTGGCCGGGCATGATCGGCGGCGGCCTCGGCGGGTTCAAGCCAGGCGAGTGGACTGACGACACCGCGCAAGCCATGGCGATCGCTCGGGTCGCGGCCAGCGGGGCGGACCTCCGCACCGCCGAGGCGCTCGACGCGATCGCGGCCGGCTTCGCTGCGTGGTACGCCGACGGGCCGGCCGACGTGGGCATCCAGACCAGCGCGGTTCTGCGCCTCGCCGGCCGCGACGCGACTGCGGCCCAGATGACCGAAGCGGCGCAGACCGTGCACGAGCAGGAAGGACGCTCAGCGGGCAACGGATCGCTGATGCGCACCGCCCCGGTGGCGCTCGCCCACCTCGGCGACCCGGCTGCGCTGGTTGAGGCCGCCAAGGCAGTCAGTGCGCTGACACACCACGACCCGGTTGCCGGTGAGGGCGCGGCGCTGTGGTGCCTGATGATCCGCTACGCGGTCCTCCACGGCGCGCTCCCGACCGTCGACGACGTACTGCCGCTGCTGGGGAACACGGTCGAGGACTGGGCTGAGGTCCTCGCCGTCGCCCAGCACAGCCGCCCGAAGACCTTCACCCAGAACGGCTGGGTGGTCGGTGCACTGCAGGCCGCCTGGTCGGCGATCACTCACACCGCAGTGCCCGACACCATGCCGTGTCACCACCTGCAGGAGTCGCTCGCCACGGCGATCGGCATCGGCCACGACACCGACACCGTCGCCGCGATCGCCGGCGCGCTGCTCGGCGCCAGGTGGGGGGCGAGTGCTGTGCCGCAGGAATGGCAGCGCCCCTTGCACGGCTGGGGCGCACCGGCAGCCGGGGCGGCGGTCCTGAGCGCGCTGGGGACGCTGACCATCCGCGGTGGCCGCCCCGACGGGCACGGCTGGCCCACGGGCGAGCGCGTCGACTACGCGGCCTGGGGTGTGCGCGGGACCTGCGTGCCTCACCCGACCGTGGCGGGCGTCTGGATCGGCGACGTCGGAGCCCTCGACGCGCTGCCCGAGGAGATCGACGCCGTCGTCAGCATGTGCCGGATCGGTACCGCGCAGGTTCCTACCGGTGCGATCAGCCACGCAGTGCGCCTGATCGACTCGAGGCCGGAAGACAACCCTAACCTCGATTTCGTCGTTGATGATGCGGCCAAGACGGTGCTGCGCCTGCGCGGCGAGGGGCGGCGGGTGTTCCTGCATTGCGTCGCCGGCCAGAGCCGGACTCCGACGGTCGCGGCGCGGGTCGGCGTCCTGGATGGGACGTCCCTGGTCCGGGCGTTGCAGGGGGTCGTCGACGTGCTGCCCGGGGCGCGGCCGCAGGACTGGCTGGTCGACGCCCTGCGCCGGCTCGACGACGCCGACGACAGCGGGTTGCGGCGCCGTTGAGCAGCGATGGCATCGTGGCCGCTGGACGGGGTGAAGGCCACCGGGCAGGAGATCTTCGACGTGCCGAGTCGCGCGTTCGCACGGCGGTGTCCAGGCGCTGATTTGCGAGATCCACGCCGCCGATGTGGTCCGCGCGGTACGAATGACACCCAGGTGGTTCCAGCGCCGCAAAACCGCGGCTGACGCGGAAGCACTCTGACAATCTGGCGACAGAGTCGACCTTGGAGGGGCGGCATGTTCTTCATCGACGATCGCATTCACTGGAGTGCCTCCGACCTGACCCGCGCCGCGGAGTGCGAGTACTCCCTCCTGCGAACCTTCGACTACAAGCTCGGCTGGGCCGAGCCGATCGAGGCGAAGCCGGATCCGCTGCTCGACCACATCGCGGGACTCGGCGACCGGCACGAGGCACGGCTCCTGGCCGACCTCGAGGCCGCGGGCAGCATCGCCCGCCTGGAGCACGTCGTGCCGCCGTACACGGCCGCGAAGTTGGAGGCTGCACGGGACGACACCCTCAAGGCGTTCCTGGACGCACCCGAGGTGATCTACCAAGCGGCATTCTTCGACGGCGAGTTCTTCGGCTACGCCGACTTCGTAGAGGGCCGCGGCGACGGCTGGGCGGTCTGCGACGCGAAGCTGGCTCGCGTCGCCAAGCCGAGCGCTCTGCTCCAGCTGGGGGCGTACGCCGACCAGATCGCACGGATGGGGCTCCCGGTCTCAGCGACGGTCTCGCTGTTGCTCGGAAACGGTGATCGCGCCGACTTCCGCACGGCCGATGTCCTCCCGGTATTCATCGAACGCCGCGCCAGACTCCGCGAGATGCTGCACTCCCACCGCAGCGGTGCCACCCCGGTCAGGTGGGGCGACGAGCGGTACGTCGCGTGCGGGAGCTGCCCCGAGTGCCAGGCCGCGGCCGAGGCGACCGATGACCTCCTCGGCGTCGCCGGCCTTCGGATGGACCAGCGGCGAAAGCTGCGCAGCGCTGGAGTCCACACCATCACCGCCCTTGCCACGACGTCGACCAGGCCCGCCGGCATGGCGCAGGCGACCTTCGAAAAGCTCCGCAATCAGGCACGCCTGCAGGCATGCCAAGCCCTTGCCGGCGCGGGCGCAGGGGTCGCCTACGAGTTGACGGACACCGCCGCGACCATGCTGACGCTGCTCCCCGCGCCCTCGGCAGGTGACCTGTTCTTCGATTTCGAGGGCGACCCGCTCTACGACGAGGGTGACCTCACACGCGTCGGCCTCGAGTACCTCTGGGGTGTCCTCGACACGGAGGAGCACTACCTGCCCATCTGGGCGCACAGCTCCGCGGAGGAGCGGGCCGCGTTCGTCGCGTTCATGGACCTCGTCGCCGAGCGCCGGGCCAAGCACCCGGACATGCACATCTATCACTACGCGCCCTACGAGACCTCGGCGTTGAAGCGGCTCGCGATGCGCTACCAGACCAGGGAGAAGGAGCTCGACGACCTGCTGCGCTCCGAGGTCTTCGTCGACCTGTACGCGACCGTGCGGGGGGCCGTGCGCGTCGGCCAGCCGTCGTACAGCATCAAGAAGCTTGAACCGCTCTATATGGGCGACCAGCTGCGTGCCGGTGACGAGGATGCCGTCGGCGACGGTGGCGCGTCGGTTGTCGCCTACCACGAGTACCGGGAAGCGGTGGTCTCCGATCCGTCTGCTGCGGCGGCCCGTCTCGCCGCCTTGGCCGACTACAACGAGTACGACTGCCTCTCCACGCTCCGGCTGCGGGACTGGCTCCTCGATCGCGCCACCGACGCGGGCGTCCGCGACCGGATCGAGCCGCGGATCAAGAGCGTCCAAGGCGAGGAGCTCTCCGCCGACGACCCGCTGTTCACCGCGCTCATGGCCAAGTCAGGACCGGATCTCCCGAGCAGGCGCACACCCGAGCAGCAGGCCTACGCCATGCTCGCCACGGCGCTGGACTACTTCCGCCGGGAACGCAAGCAGTTCTGGTGGGAGCACTTCGAACGTCTTGGTCACCTCCGCGACGACTGGACGGGGGCGCGCGACGTCTTCATCGTCGAGTCCGCTGAGGTCGCGGCGGACTGGGCGGTGCCGCCCGGAAGGGCCACGAACGCCCGACGGACCGTGCGTCTGGTGGGCGACTGGACGCCGGGGAGCAAGCCTGCCGGCGGCGGCAGCCAGGTTGTCTACCGGACGCCGGCGCCCCCAGGAGCCATGGCGCCGGACGGGGCGCCGTACGGCGCCGCGGCAAGCGCGAAGATCGAGGCCGACGCCGACGACCCACGGGTCGTGATCCTCACTGAGAGCCGCAAGCCCACGGAAACCTACGCTGACCTCCCTCTCGCTCTGGTGCCGGGCATGCCGCCCAGGACCGAGAAGCTCGAGGATGCGATCCGCGAGATCGCCGCCCAAGCGGCCGCCGCGGAAGTGCTCCCGAATCGCGCGGTCCTCGACATCCTCGCGCGCCGTGCGCCGCGGCTCGGCGGCGCGACTGTGATGCCTGCGAGCGGCTCGACGATCGAGGACGTCGTCGCGGCTCTCATCGCCATGGACGATTCCTACCTCGCGATCCAGGGCCCGCCCGGCACCGGCAAGACCTTCAGCGGCTCGCGGGTGGTCAAGGAACTCGTCGAGAAGCACCACTGGCGCGTCGGCGTGGTTGCCCAATCGCACGCGGTGGTCGAACACATGCTCACCGGCATCGTGAAGGCCGGGCTCGACCCCGACCTCGTCGGCAAAGGCAAGCCCGAGGACCAGGCGCCGAACTGGACCCATCTCACCAAGGTGTCAAAGTTCCTCGACGAGCACGCCGCGACGGGCTGCGTCGTCGGTGGTACGGCATGGGACTTCGCCAACGGCAACACGATCCCGCGCGGCAGGATCGACCTCCTGATCATCGACGAGGCAGGGCAGTTCTCCCTCGCACCGACCCTGGCCGCCTCGGTCGCGGCCGAACGGCTTCTCCTCCTGGGGGACCCGCAACAGCTACCGCAGGTCAGTCAGGGAACGCACGCGGAGCCGGTCGATGAATCCGCACTCGGCTGGCTCATGGATGGGCACGACACCCTTCCCGCCGAGCTCGGCTACTTCCTTGGCCAGTCCTACCGGATGCACCCGGACCTGTGCGCGAAGGTTTCGACGCTCTCGTACGACGGCCGACTCAGCTCCGCGGCGCCGCCGCGGCGTCAGCTCGAGGGCGTCGTGCCTGGCCTCGGTGTCGTCTCACTCGACCACATCGGCAACCAAGTCGAGTCCGTCGAGGAAGCCGAGGAGATCGTCCGCCAGGTCCGGTCCTACGTCGGCCGGGTCTGGACCGACCCTGGAGACTCCAGCACTCCGCGGCCGTTGACGCCGGCCGACGTCCTGGTGGTCGCCCCCTACAACGCCCAGGTGATCCGTATCCGCGAGACGCTGCGCGCGGCCGGCCTAACCCAGGTACGCGTCGGCACCGTCGACAAGTTCCAAGGGCAGGAAGCGCCCGTCGCGCTTGTCTCGATGACCGCCTCCTCACACGGGGATGTACCTCGCGGCATGGGCTTCCTGCTTAACCGGAACCGGGTCAACGTCGCTGTCTCACGAGCGCAATGGCGGGCCGTCGTCATCCGCTCGACCTCGCTCACGTCCTACATGCCTAGCAGCGCGCACGGACTGTTGGAGCTGGGCGCCTTCGTTGGCCTCTGTGGCGTGCGTGAAGCATCGGACTAGGGCCCGAGCTGCCTCGCTCGCCAGGGGCGGTTCCCTGCCGCGTGGCGTAGTTTTCGGCGCGCCCCCAAGCCGCAGGCCCCCCCGGGTAGTCGGCGTCTGCGATCGAGACGTGCCGGATGTCGTTTCCGGGCGCGAGGCTGTCGAAGCGTTCCAGCAAGGCCGTGTTGCCGCGCCGATGAGCGCCCCTGCACCGGTACCTGGCGGTCCAGCGGAAGAGCTCAGGCGGGCCTGGAGCCGCGGGAACAGTCCCGGGCACGTGCGAGCGGGAGATCCGATGTCCTCGGGCGCGCCGTCGGCTGCCAGAACTGCTGAGCCGTTCTCGGTCAGATCCACCGATTGTTGTGGAGCCATTCGTCCCATGGCCGCTGCGATTCGCGCGTACGTCGTCGAAGGCACGCGGATTCGCCAATGCGGCGGGGCACAGTTGCATACTGGTGCCCGAACTGGCCAACTGCAGGTAAATGTCGGTGGCTGCCGATACCTTCAATCGCGTGAATCTTGTTGACGCATACAGTCGAGCCCAGGCCCTCGTCGTGCAGCATGGGCTCGCAGGTTGGCAGATCGAGTTCGACCGCGCCAAGCGGCGCGCAGGCCAGTGCCGGGAAGCAACCCGTGTGATTAGTCTGAGCGAGCCGCTCACGCGGCTGCATGACGAAGCGGAGGTTGTCGACACCATCCTGCATGAGATCGCACACGCACTCGTCGGGACGAAGCATGGTCACGACGAGGTCTGGCGTGCCAAAGCAATCGCGATCGGGTGTAGTGGGGCGCGCTGCGTCGATGAGGACGCCCCGCGGGTGGAGGGAGACTGGGTTGGGACATGCCCGGCCGGCCACACTCGCGAGCAGCACAAGCGACCTGAAGTTGTTTCTTCGTGCAGGCGGTGTAGCGATCGATTCTCAGTTGAATCGCTCTACGAATGGACGTTCCGTGGCCGTCCCGCGACGATGCACCCGAACTACGTCCGGCAGCTCGAGAATCTTCGCGCCGGACGTACCACGACCCTGCTGCCTGTCGGCGCGCATGTTCGGCTTGTCGTCCCAGGGATCCACAATGGTTCCGTGGGGGTTGTCGTGAAGCGCGGCCGCACGAGTTACCACGTCCAGTTGGAAAACGCCCGCTTGCGTGTCTTGTTCGCGGGTGTTGAGCTTGTGGAGCGGCCAGAGACAGATCGGAGCGAGTCGCATTCGATGTCCCAGGGCACTGGTCGGTCAGCCTTTTTCGAGGATTGGGCCCTACCCCCGGATCTTGGACACGGGGTGTGATTACGCAGCGGTCGGCAGCGTAGCGGAGTAGCTGTTCTCGTAGGCGACTGGTGATTGGTAGCGGCACCAGGAATGGCGTCGCTTGGTGTTGTAGCGCGTCAGCCACTTGAAGAGCTGTCGGCGGCAGGTCAGCTCGTCGGTCCAGCAGGCGGCGTCTTGGAGGACCTCGCGTTTCAGCGTGGCGTTGAACGCGACGATCCGTTCGCTGGGTATGTCAAGCGAGATTGGCCCCACTCTGACGGCCAGAAGTGGCCCCACGTGACCGCCGGCGACGATCGAACAGCTTCGCAAGGTCGACGTTGAACCCGAGCACTGCAACGGCGATGGCTGCTCGATCGTCGGAAGGGTATGAGGATCCGCATGGAGGACGACGTCTGCCGCGCCCTGGATGAGTTGCGCTCTGCATCCGAGCCCGGCCTGCTGCGTTATGCGTACCTGTTGTGCGGCAACATCGACGATGCCCAAGACCTCGTTCAGGAGGCGTTCCTTTCGCTCGCCAAGCGAGGCAGCTCGTTGAGCGCGGTCGAGCACCTCGACCGATACGCGATGCGCGCGATTCACAACCACTACGTCACCCAGTATCGCCGGGCCGAGATGATGAGACGGCTAGTCCCCAGGCTCCAACATCCGGACCGTGAGGCTCAGCAGCAGGACAACCAGGAAGCGATAGCAAGCAGAGACCAGTTGTGGCGGGCGTTGCGGCGTTTGAAGCCGAACCAAAGGTGCGCGCTGGTGCTGCGGTACTACCTGGACTGGACCGATGCTGCGATCGCCGACGTGCTGGTCTGCTCACCCTCCACCGCGCGCAGCCACCTCGCCAGAGGCCTTGCGGAGATGAGAACGCACTGGGACTTCGACAGCCATGCACCCTCCACGCAAACTATGGGGAAGAAGGACACCAACCGTGAACCTCGAATCTGAGATCCAAGAGATGCTCCATGCCCGCGCGCGGGACGTACCCGAGTCGCTGCCCGCGCCCGGGAGCGACCGTCCGCCAGAGTTCCGTCGACGTCACCACCGATGGATGCCCGTCGTCGCAGGAGCCGCTGCGGCCGCTGTCGTGGCACTGCCCGTTGCATGGCAGGCGATGCGATCACCAGACCCAGGAGCCGGACCGTCAGCTGCATCTTCCTCATCGACGGTGATCCCCACCCCGGCTACCTACAACCCCTCGGAGTTGAGGGCCAAAGGATCCGAGTTGCTCGACGCTAGCCGCCGCAACGAGATCCCCGAGATCGTCTCGGTGATCGCACAGCCTGACGACTCTGGGTTGCAGGTCGGTGTAAGCCCAGCAACGCTGGACCAGCATGGGTCGGACGAACTGGAGCGCATCTTTCAAGAGGTCGTCGACGTTCCCATCGAGATCCTCAAGCAGGAACCGATCGTGCCGGAGTGAACCCCTCGCGCTTCTCTGCAGAGGGGTCTTACCCGCGGATCTTGGACACGGGGTGTGATTACGCAGCCGTGGGCAGCGTAGCGGTGTAGCCGGTCTCGTAGGCGACCGGCGAGGTGTAGCGGCACCAGGAGTGGCGTCGCTTCGTGTTGTAGCGGACGAGCCACCTGAAGACCTGCCTGCGGCACGTCAGTTCGCCGTTCCAGCAGGCGGCGTCTTGGAGGACCTCGCGCTTCATAGTGGCGTTGAACGACTCCGCGAGCGCGTTGTCGGCCGACGAGCCGACCGCACCCATCGACTGGGTGACGCCGAGCTTCCTGCAGAGCTTGGCGTACGCCTTCGAGCAGTAGACCGACCCGTGGTCGCTGTGAAAGATCGCGCCCTTGAGGCTGCCCCGGGTTGCGGCGGCAGCCTTGAGGGCGTCCTCGACGAGCTCGGTGCGCATGTGGTCAGCGATCGCCCACCCGGCCAGCCGACGGGAGTAGCAGTCGATCACGGTCGCCAGGTACAGGTTCGTCCCGTCCGCGAGCGGCAGGTAGGTGATGTCCCCGACGTAGCGCCGGTTCGGGGTCTTGGCTGTGAAGTCCCGCTGGAGCAGATCCGGGTACTTCTGCCCTGACGGCTCGGGGATCGTGGTCCGCACCCGCCGCTTCTTCACGTAGCCACGGATGCCCTCCAGCCGCATCACCCGCGCGACGCGCTTGTGGTTCACCCGCTCACCGGCTGGCGCACTGTCGTTGAGCTCGGCGGTGATCCGCGGCGCCCCCTGGGTGCTGTCCTTGGCATGCACGGCCCTGATCCGCGTCGCGAGCTCGACATCAGCCCGAGCCCGCTCCTCGCGTGCCGGGGCAGCCTTGAGCCAGGCGTAGTAGGACGAGCGCTCGATCTCGACGAGCTCGCACAGTCGCTTCACCGGGTAGGTGGCGGAGTTGTCGGCGACGAACTGGAAGCGACTCACCAGCGCGTCTCCCCGGCGAAATACTTGGCCGCCCGTTGGAGGATCTCCCGCTCTGTGGTCAGCTTGGTCGTCTCGGCCCGCAGCGCCGCGTTCTCGGCCTCGAGCCGGGCGATCTTCTGCTCCGGTGTCTCACCGGCCGGTGGTGATGAGCTGGCCATCGGCTTGGACTGCAACTGGGTGGAGGTCAACGTCCCGTCAGCAGCGGTCTTCTTGCCGGTCCCGTAGATCTCGAGCCAGTGCCGCAACGTGCCGCGCACGATGCCGAGGTCCTCAGCGATGCCGCGGACCGTGGCGCCCGGGGTGGACTCGTACAAGTCAACGGCCTGACGACGGAACTCCTCGGAGTAGTTCTTCCTGGCCATGATTCCTGGATCATCTCGCTTCCCAGCAGGTGCTGGATTCAGCGTGTCCAAGAACCGGGGTCAGGCCCCATTCCGAAGTCGTGATGGGGAGTCCGTCGTGACCGTCCAACTCACACCGGCGGCTATCGCCGTGCGATTGCGGAGGCTCTGGGCCGGGGACCTGGTCGCATCGGGTGAACTGGCCGCTACTTTCGGCGAGGGCTGGGAGGCGATCACTGTCGAGATGAACGGTCCGATCCTGACCGTCGTCGGACCCTCGACCCATCGTGACGCAACTAAGGGGCCGTTCGGCGATTCCTTGGCCAGGCAGGCGAAAGCAGCCTCTAGAGGCGCTATCACAACGATTCGGTGGCGCAACAGCAGTCGCTACGTCGACGTAAGACGGGAACAGACCTCCGACCTTGACGTATTCGGTTTCGAGGACCCGCTGCTAGATGCGTACCCGGCGATCCTCGCCGACGTGCAGGACGGGATTCCCGGTGAGGCGCCAGCTGCTGCGCGAGCCGCCGTCGGTGCCCTACGGCTGGTCGGTGCCTCCCGACATCGCCTGTGGTTCGCTGCCCGTACCGTGGCGGAGCGGGACGCGCTCGGCACGGTCCCCGGAGCGCGGGCGACGCTCTTCGAAGCCGTCCAAATTTACCAGGGCGCAAAGCGCCCGCTCCATCACGTGGTGGTCGATCCGTCGTACAAGGCGAAACGACAACTGCTGATCTCGTGAAAGCGGGGCTGGGCACTGGGGAGAGACAGCGGACGTTTGCGATCGTCGTAGGCGGGTTGTGCGAGGCTCGGCTTGGGCTCGCTTTGATTCGCAAAGTGCCGCAGACACGGGCCGGCGCGATCAGCGGCCTAGGCGGCAACGCCCCAGGTCAGCGGCCACTTCGAGCTTAGGGCGGCCGCCGATCACCGCCGTGGTGCTGGTAATCGTGGAGATCACCAAGTTCCTCGAAGGCATCGCAATGGAACTGATCCCAGGGCTCGCCGAGAGCAGTGCGTGGCGAGACATACACCGACTCCGCATCGTCCCCGGGGAGACGCCCTCGTTCACCAGCGGGAGGACGGCGCCGTATGTTGGCGGCTCGCGCTCCAGGTCAACACCCCCTCGGCACGCCGGCTTCACGCCTGGCGCCTGCCGAACGGCCCCTGGGAACTCTCGAGTGTCCGGAAGCATGACGACTTTGAGCCATGGCCGCCGCCTGTGGCGGCGGGCTCCAGCGAGTTCTAACAGAAGTTGAGGACCCCTCGGTGACACATGCCGCCCAGATCAGCCTGTACCACGGGACCACCGCCGTAGCAGCGGAAGCGATCCTTAAAGAGGGGTTCAAGGCACCCGACATCGACGCGGTGCTTCTCGATGTCAGCGAACGGCACGGAGTCGCGGTGTCGAGCCTGATGGAGAACCTCAAGGTGCACTCGTCGTACCTAGTCAGTGAGTCCGACCGGGGCAGCAGGGTGTCCTTCACGCCCAACCGGGAGAAAGTCGAATCGACCTGGGCTCAGAACGCGCCGGAGCACCTGCGAGAGGCCCTGTGGGCCGTTTGGCGAGTGAAGTACTCCACACACCCCGATCCCTACGCATGGGCACAAGATGTCGCTGGCCATGCCTGGGTGATCGGCCACCTGGCGCAATCTGAGCCGGTGACCCTCGAGCTCAAGGTGGGCATCGACGAACTTATGGACCTTCGAGCTCAGGCCGTCAGCTTTGCTGCCCGTGCTCTCACTCCCGAGCTACTCCCCGCGCTCAATCTCCTTCCGGAGATCGCGTTTCCCGTTCCGTTCCAGGCGCCTCGAGCCTTGACGGTTCATCAGCTTGAGCGCCGTATCGGTTGGGACGTCTTCGCTCACTGGCTCCGCATGGACGTCGAGGAGTTCCGCAAGCGCCACGAAGCGGGGGAGTTCGGTGACGAAGGCATCGGACGGTACGTGGCGTCCCCGTGGTGGCCCCTGAGGGTGGTCGACGAGGTCCTCGAGCGCTTCGGATGTCGCTGACGGGAGCCTGTCGCGAGCCTGTTTCTCCCAGGCGCGGATTGGGCGCGCTTGAAACGCGGCCGGTCGCAATCAGGGGCTGGCAAGGCGAAGACAGGCTGACGACTCGGCGCGGCCGGGCCGCCTGGCTCGGAGCGCGTCGGTGGGCACCTGGCCGACGCGCGCCGGCCCGCGCCGTTCGGGTTTCCCCTCGACGTCGTGTATCTTGATGTCAAGACATTCTGCTGGACGCCCGGGCAGGGACGGTCGGGCCGAGTAAGGCAGACCTTGCTTTTCGGCCAGTCCCGCTGCGCGGCAAGATGGCAACGCTTTATTTCGCAACGTTCGACGAGGAGATGTTGGCTGTGGCCAGTCAGGACAGCTTCGGTGCCAAGAGCACCTTGGACGTGGACGGGAAGTCCTACGAGATCTTCCGTCTCGACGCGGTGAAGGGTGACGGCCTCGACGTCGACTCCCTCCCGTTCAGCCTCAAGGTGCTGCTGGAGAACCTGCTGCGTACCGAGGACGGCGCGGACATCACCGCCGACGACATCCGGGCGCTCGCCGGGTGGGACGCGAGCGCCCAGCCCGACAAGGAGATCCAGTTCACGCCCGCGCGCGTGATCATGCAGGACTTCACCGGCGTCCCCTGCGTCGTCGACCTCGCCACCATGCGTGAGGCGATGGCCGACCTGGGCGGCGACCCGACCAAGATCAACCCGCTCGCGCCGGCCGAGATGGTCATCGACCACTCCGTCATCGCCGACGTCTTCGGCACCCCCGAGGCGTTCGAGCGCAACGTCGAGATCGAGTACGAGCGCAACCGCGAGCGCTACCAGTTCCTGCGCTGGGGCCAGGGTGCCTTCGACGACTTCAAGGTCGTCCCCCCGGGCACCGGCATCGTGCACCAGGTCAACATCGAGCACCTCGCCCGCGTGGTCATGGTCCGCGACGGCATCGCCTACCCCGACACCTGCGTCGGCACCGACTCCCACACCACGATGGTCAACGGCATCGGCGTGGTCGGCTGGGGCGTCGGCGGCATCGAGGCCGAGGCGGCCATGCTCGGCCAGCCGGTCTCCATGCTGATTCCGCGCGTCGTCGGCTTCAAGCTCTCCGGCGACCTGCCCGAGGGCTCGACCGCCACCGACCTGGTGCTCACGATCACCGAGATGCTGCGCAAGCACGGCGTCGTCGGCAAGTTCGTCGAGTTCTACGGCCCCGGCGTCTCCGTGCTGCCGCTGGCCAACCGCGCCACCATCGGCAACATGAGCCCGGAGTTCGGCTCCACGATCGCGGTCTTCCCGATCGACGAGGAGACCGTCAACTACCTGCGCCTCACCGGCCGCTCCGAGGAGCAGCTCGCGCTCGTCGAGTCCTACGCCAAGGCCCAGGGCCTGTGGCACGACCCGGCCGCCGAGCCCCGCTACTCCGAGAAGCTCGAGCTCGACCTGAGCACCGTGGTCCCCTCGATCGCCGGCCCGAAGCGTCCCCAGGACCGCATCCAGGTCACCGACGCCAAGCAGTCGTTCCGCGCCTCGCTGCGCGACTACGTCGAGGGCGAGGAGGAGAACGGCTACGACGAGTCCGTCGCCGAGACCTTCCCGGCCTCCGACCCGGCGACCAGCAACGGTCACGGCCAGTCCGCCCCGCCGAGCGACCACCTCTCGGCCGCGCCGAAGGACCGTGGTCGCCGCAGCGACCCCGTCGAGGTGACCCTCGAGGACGGCACGACGTTCACGCTCGACCACGGCGCGGTGACGATCGCCTCGATCACCTCGTGCACCAACACCTCGAACCCCTCGGTGATGATCGGTGCGGCCCTGCTGGCCAAGAAGGCCGTGGAGAAGGGCCTCGTGCGCAAGCCGTGGGTCAAGACCACGCTCGCCCCCGGCTCGAAGGTCGTCAGCGACTACTACGAGAAGGCCGGCCTCACGCCGTACCTCGACAAGCTCGGGTTCAACCTCGTCGGCTACGGCTGCGTGACCTGCATCGGCAACTCGGGCCCGCTGATCCCCGAGGTCTCCGCCGCGGTCAACGAGAAGGACCTCGCGGTCGTCTCGGTGCTCTCGGGCAACCGCAACTTCGAGGGCCGGATCAACCCGGACATCAAGATGAACTACCTGGCCTCCCCGCCGCTGGTCGTCGCCTACGCGCTGGCCGGCTCGATGGACGTCGACCTGTTCACCGACTCGCTCGGCAAGGACACCGAGGGCAACGACGTCTTCCTCAAGGACATCTGGCCCTCGCCGGCCGAGGTCGAGGAGACCATCCGGGGCGCGATCGACTCGGACATGTTCGACGCCTCCTACGCCGACGTCTTCGCCGGCGACGAGCGCTGGCGCTCGCTGCCCACCCCGGAGGGCAAGACCTTCGAGTGGGACCCGCAGTCGACGTACGTCCGCAAGCCCCCGTACTTCGACGGCATGCCCGACGAGCCGGCCCCGGTCACCGACATCACCGGTGCCCGCGTGCTGCTCAAGCTCGGCGACTCGGTCACCACCGACCACATCTCCCCGGCCGGTGCGATCAAGAAGGACTCCCCGGCGGGCCGCTACCTGGCCGAGAACGGCGTGGAGCAGCGTGACTTCAACTCCTACGGCTCGCGCCGTGGCAACCACGAGGTCATGATCCGCGGCACCTTCGCCAACATCCGCCTGCGCAACCAGCTGGCGCCGGGCACCGAGGGTGGCGTCACGCGTGACTTCACCGCCGGTGGCGAGGTCACCTCGGTCTACGAGGCCTCGGAGAACTACATCGCCGCGGGCATCCCGCTGGTCGTCCTCGCGGGCAAGGAGTACGGCTCCGGCTCCTCGCGCGACTGGGCCGCCAAGGGCACCTCGCTGCTGGGCGTCAAGGCCGTCATCGCCGAGTCCTACGAGCGCATCCACCGCTCGAACCTGATCGGCATGGGCGTCATCCCGCTGCAGTTCCCCGAGGGCCAGAGCGCCGAGTCGCTGGGTCTCACCGGCGAGGAGGAGTTCTCCTTCACCGGCATCGCCGAGCTCAACGAGGGCCGCACGCCGAAGACCGTCAAGGTCAAGGCCGGCGACGTCGAGTTCGACGCGGTCGTCCGCATCGACACCCCCGGTGAGGCGAACTACTACCGCAACGGCGGCATCATGCAGTACGTCCTGCGCAACCTGCGCAAGGCCTGATCTGCCGGCTCCCCGGAGCCCCCGCACCACCGACGACGGCCCGTCTCCCGCGAGGGAGGCGGGCCGTCTCGCATTTCCCCGCAGGTTTCCGGCACCCGGACCCCTCCTTCCGGGTCCCTCGCGGCGTGGGTGAGGGTGTGAGCGTCTCGAGGAGGACCCGATGAGCACGACCGAGCGGCAGGGCGAGCCGTGGGGCGCGCGGCTGCGCGACCTGGCCGAGGAGGCCCCGGGCGCTTTGCCCGAGCCCGCGCTGTGGGACCGCGGTCGCCGCTACGCCCGGCTGCGCCGAGGAGGTACGGCGGTCGTCGCGGCGCTGGGTGTGCTCGCGGTCGTGGCGGTGGGCGCGGTGAGCTGGCAGCGTGCGGCGCCGCCCGCCGAGCTCGCGCCAGCCTCCGCGCCGGCGGCGATGCCCGACGAGCTGTTCGTGCCGAGTCCCTGGCTGCCGGGCACCGAGGAGGCGGGTCCGGTCGGGCAGCTGGCCGCGATCATCCCTGCGGACCGGGGCGGCTGGACCGGCGCCGAGATGGAGATCGTCGGGGTCTCCGCGACCACGGGGGAGTACCGGTTCCTGGACCTGCCGGACCTCTACGCCCCGCCCGGTGCGGTGCTGTCGCCGGACGGGCGGCACGTGGCCTACTGGGCCACGGGTGAGCCGAGCGGCACCCCGAACGACAGTGACGCGCCGGTCACGGCGGTCGTGGTCTACGACGCCACCTCCGACGAGGTTGAGCGGTACGACATCGCGACCGAGCATGGGCTGGACGGGGAGGGCCTGGTGTGGACCGACCCGTCGACCCTGCTGGTGTCCTACGGGCAGTGGCAGGGCGGCGAGGACGACACGGACATGGACGTTTCGATGAGCCGGACGGCACCGTGGCAGGTGCTGCGTGTCGGGGACGAGCTGCGGGACCTCGGCTCGCCGCTCGTCGACGGTCACGTGTGGGGCGGCGGGGGCGGGGTCGTGGTGATGAGCGGGTCGGGACGGAACGCCGGCCGCTGGCTGGTCGATCCCTCCCGGCCACGTCAACCGCAGCGGCTGCGGACCGACCGGGGTTCGTTCGTCCCTCCCCGCGTCAGCCCCGACCGCACCCGCATCGCCGGGGTCCCGGGCAATCGGGCCCCGAACCAGCTGGCCGTGGCAGAACTGAGCGGCGACGCACGCGCGGCGTTCGAGTCGGTGCCGGGCAGCAGGCGCACGCTCGAGGTGCTCGCCTGGAGCGACGAGGAGCAGGTCGTGGTGCTGCGCCACGACCGCGACGAAGTCGGGATGTACCACGTGACCGTCGTCGAGACCGACGTCGCGACGGGGGAGCAGCGCGACCTGGTGGTGGTGCCACCGGATCTGGCCAACAGCCCGCAGTTCGCCCTCGACCTGCTCGGCGGTCCGATCGTCGAGGCGGTGGAGCCGCCGGACCCGATGGACCCCCGGGCCGTGGTCGGCCTCAGCGGCGGTGCCGTCGTCGCGGCCGGTGCCGGCATCCTCGTCTGGAGGCGACGTGTCCAGCCCTGACCGCGCGGGTTTCGAGGAGTTCGTGGCCGCGCGGCGCGCGGCACTGCTGCGTACGGCGTACCTGCTGACCGGCGCCCACGAGGACGCCGAGGACCTGGTGCAGGTGGTGCTGGTCAAGGTGGTGCCGCACTGGCACCGGATCAGCGAGCGCCCCGAGCCCTACGTGCGGCGGGCGCTGGCGCGCGAGAGCGTGTCGCGCTGGCGGCGCCGCCGCTGGCGCGAGGTCGGCGCCGCCGAGCCGCCCGAGGTCGCCGCTCCCGCGCACGACCTGGCCGAGCGGGAGATGCTGCGCCGGGCGCTGCTCTCGCTTGCCCCGCGGCAGCGCGCGGTCGTGGTGCTGCGCTACTACGAGGACCTCACCGAGCGCCAGACCGCCGAGACGCTGGGCATCTCCGTGGGCACCGTGAAGTCCCAGGCCCGCGACGGCCTGGCGCGGCTGCGCACGCTGGTGCCGGACCACCGCGAGGAGCACGTCGATACGCTGCGCCCATGATCGTCGCGTTCAGCATCAGCCCGTCCGCCGCCGATGACACCGGAGGCGTCTCCGAGGCGGTCGCCGCCGCGGTCCGTGTGGTCCGCGAGTCCGGGCTGCCGCACGAGACCAACGCGATGTTCACCAACATCGAGGGTGAGTGGGACGAGGTGATGGCCGTCGTCAAGCGGGCCGTCGACGTGGTCGCCGAGGTCTCCCCGCGCGTGGGCCTGGTGCTCAAGGCCGACATCCGCCCCGGCTACGACGGCCAGCTCACCGCCAAGGTCGAGCGCGTCGAGCGCGCGCTCGAGGGCTGATGACGCACCAGCCGCCGTACCCGCCGCTCCCCACGCACCAGCCGCAGCCGCCGGGCGGACCGGCCCCGGAGCCGGCGGCAGCCGCAACCGCGGGAACGGCGCCGTCGCGGCGCCCGGAGGTGCTGGCGCTCCTCGTGGCCCTCGCGGTGGCGGTCGCCCTCGTGCTGGCCGCCGTGCTCGTCCCGCTCGCACTGGGCGAGGACGAGGAGCCGCCCTCGCTGGCGGCCGTGCTGGTCGTCGACGAGCTGTCGGCGGAGCACCGTACCGACGACGTCGACTACGACCACTCCCCGACGCTCGGCGGGCCGCACGACCCCGCCTGGCTGGACTGCGGGGTCTACGACGTGCCGGTGCGCGAGGAGAACGTCGCCCACGACCTCGAGCACGGCACGGTGTGGATCACCCACGATCCCGACCTCCCCGCACCCGACCGCGCGCGCCTGGCCGACCTGCTGCCGGCCAACGGCATCATGTCGCCCTACCCGGGGCTGGACGCTCCGGTCGTCGTCACGGTCTGGGGCCGCCAGCTGCGGCTCGAGGGCGCCGACGACCCGCGGCTCCCGCTCTTCATCGCCCGGTTCGGGGCCGGCGAGACGGCGCCGGAGCCGTTCGCCTCGTGCGCAGGCGGGCTGTCGGACCCCGACCCGGGCCCGTACGCCGGCGCCGGCTCGCAGGTCTGAGCGCTGTCCCCGACGGCCCCTAGCATCGGGGCATGGACTCGCAGACGACGACGTACCGCACCGGCGACCGCGAGCGCGTGCTCGACCTGACCGAGGACTGCGCGTCGTTCGTGGCGGGTCGCGGCGACGGGCTGCTGCACGTGTTCGTGCCGCACGCCACGGCGGGGATCGCGATCCTCGAGACCGGTGCCGGCAGCGACGACGACCTGCTCGCGGCGCTGCGCGACCTGCTGCCCGCCGACGACCGTTGGCGGCACCGCCACGGCAGCCCCGGGCACGGGCGCTCCCACGTGATGCCGGCGCTGGTCCCGCCGTACGCGACGGTGCCGGTGCTCGACGGGCGCCTGGCGCTCGGCACCTGGCAGAGCGTGTGCCTGGTCGATCTCAACGTCGACAACCCCGAGCGCGAGGTGCGGCTCAGCTTCCTGGCCGGATGAGGGGCCGGATGAGCCGGTCGGCGGAGCCGAGGCGCCACACCGCGAGGCCGTGCAGCCCGTGCTCCTCGGCGAGGCGGACGCGCGCGGCGTAGGAGCGGCGGTCCGACCACCACAGCCGGGTGCCGTCGGAGAGCCGGGCGCTCCACTCGCCGGCCGCGGGACGCCAGCGCGCGACCGCGCCGTCGCGGCGTACCAGCCGTCGGGCACCGGCGACGGTGACGCTGCGGCCGGTGCCGGCGCGCGGCCAGGTGTAGCCGTAGCCCGCGACCCCGAGGTCGAGCCGGTCGGCCGGTACGACGCGGAGCGCGGCGCGCAGCGCGGCACGCTGCCAGCGCAGGGCGCCGATCGGTCCGGGACCCGACCAGCTCGGTCCGTGCTGGTCGTAGGCCATCAGCTGCACCAGGTCCACGACCTCGCCGAGCTCGCGCAGCCGGTAGCCGGCCTGGCGGTAGGCCCGCAGCGAGGTGCGCGCGGAGACGTCGATGGACACGGTGCGCTCGGCGGGCATCCGGCGCTGGAGCTCGGTGGCCAGGCGCACCAGCCCGGGGCCGTCCGCGCGGCGCAGCCGCTCCAGGTCGAGGTTGACCCCGTCCCAGCCCTGGCTGCGCACCGCGCGGGCCAGCTGGCCGGCGACCCGGCGGATCCGCGGGGGAGAGGACAGCAGCCGGTGCGCGGCGCGGGGGTCGAAGTCCCCGAGGCGGTCGTTCCAGCCGCTGAGCAGCAGCTCGGCGCGCAGGCCGGAGCGGTGCGCGGCGGCCAGCAGTCGCCGCGGCCGGGCCCCCGGCGTACTCACGCGGCGACCGGAGGGGTGCAGCAGGCTGGCGACGACAGTGACCGTGGTGAGGCCGTCGGCGTTGCGCGCGATGACCCGCGGGGGCGTGCTCTCCAGGGCGTAGCCGGTGACAGCGGGGTTCCGGTCGTCCGGGTCGCTCGTGGCGTGCGCCGGCACGGTCGTGACGGCGAGCGCCAGTGTGAGCAGCAGGGCGGCGAGGCGGGCGGTCACGGCGCCAGCGTGGCACGTGGGGCCGACCGGGTGAGGCCCCGGTGAGCAATGCGGGATCTTCACCGATGCGAAGGCAGCGCCGGCGGCGGGAGGCTCAAGGTGCTCGCCCTGCCTGAGCCGGGCGACGCGCTGATCCACAGGCACCCACCACCGAAAGGCCGACACCATGTCCACCGAGTCCACCGACGTCACCGTGACCAACAGTCCTGCTCACCAGCGCTACGAGGCCCTCGTCGAGGGGGAGACGCTCGCCGGGTTCCTCGCCTACCAGGAGACGAACGAGCTGGTGGTGCTGACCCACACCGAGGTCGAGCCGTCGTTCGAGGGTCGGGGGATCGGCGGCGTGCTGGCCCGCGCCGCGCTCGACGACATCCGCGAGCGCGGGCTCAAGGCGCTGGTGGTCTGCCCCTTCGTCCTCGGGTGGCTGCGCCGCCACCCGGAGTACCGCGACCTGCTCTTCAACGCCCCGCGCCGAGGCGACGCCCCGGCGGCCCCCGAGCACGAGCACAGCTGACATGCCCGACTACGGACACCCCGTGCGCTTCGGATCCTTCATCACGCCGACCGCCGCCTCGCCCCAGCGCGGCGTCGAGCTCGCCGTCCTCAGCGAGGAGCTCGGCTACGACCTCGCCACCTTCCAGGACCATCCCTACCAGCCGTCGTTCCTCGACACCTGGACGCTGATGTCGTACGCCGCCGCGCGGACCGAGCGGATCCAGCTCTCCGGCAACGTGGTCAACCTGCCGCTGCGCCCGCCGGCCGTGCTGGCGAAGTCGGTGGCCAGCCTCGACCTGCTCTCCGGTGGTCGCGTCGCGCTCGGCCTGGGCGCCGGCGGGTTCTGGGACGCGATCGAGGCGTACGGCGGGACCCGGCTGACCCCCGGCGAGGCGGTGGACGCCCTGGCGGAGGCGATCGCGATCATCCGCGGGGTCTGGGACACCTCCGAGCGGTCGGTCCTCGCCGTCGATGGCGCGCACCACCGGGTCCGCGGGGCCAAGCGAGGCCCCGCGCCGGCGCACGACGTACCGATCTGGCTCGGCGCCCTCAAGCCGCGGATGCTGCGCCTGATCGGCCGCGCCGCCGACGGCTGGCTGCCCTCGATGCCGTACCTGAGAGCCGGGGACCTCGAGCGCGGCATGCGGGTGATCGACGAGGCGGCCCGCGACGCCGGCCGGGACCCCGCGGAGGTGGTGCGGCTGCTCAACATCAGTCCCGACACGGGGGCCGAGGAGCTGGTGCGCCTCGCCGTCGCGGACGGCGTGAGCACGTTCATCGTGATGGGCGACGACGAGGGCGGGCTGCGCCACTTCGCCACGCTCGCCGAGGAGGTGCGCGAGCGGGTGGCCGAGGCGCGCGAGGGCGCCGCGGCCTGACCCGTCCCCCCGTGGTCGGCTCACTCGAGGAAGGCGCGCAGCGCGCTGTTGACCTCCTCGGCGTGGGTCCAGAGCAGGCCGTGCGGGGCGTCCTCGACCTCCACGTAGTCGGCCTCGGGGAGGGCCTTGTGGAAGCGGCGGGCGGTGGCGTCGATGGGCAGGATGTTGTCGGCGGTGCCGTGCAGGATGAGGCTCGGCTTCCCGCTGGCGCGGACCGCCTCGACGTCGGCGCGGAAGTCCTCGATCCACGACGAGACGACGGCGTATGCCGCCACCGGAGCACTCGAGACGGCGACGTGCCAGCTGGCGTCGACGGCCTCCTGGCTGATCCGGGAGCCGAGGTTCGCCTCGAGGTTGTAGAAGTCCGAGAAGAACTGCGTGAACCAGGCGTACCGGTCGCCCCTGGCTGCGGCCTCGATCCCGTCGAAGACGTCCTGCGGCACACCGTCGGGGTCGTCCTCGCGGGCGACGAGGAACGGCTCCAGTGAGGCGAGGAAGGCGAGCTTCGCGACCCGCTCGTGGCCGTGTCGCGACACGTAGCGGGCGAGCTCGCCGGTGCCCATCGAGAAGCCGACCAGGACGACGTCACGCAGGTCGAGGGTCTCGAGCAGGGTGTGCAGATCGTCGGCGAAGGTGTCGTAGTCATAGCCGGAGCCCACCTTGGCCGACTGCCCGAAGCCACGACGGTCGTAGGTGATGACGCGGTACCCGGCAGCGAGCAGCTCCCGGGTCTGACGCTCCCAGCTGTGACCGTCCAGCGGATAGCCGTGGATGAGGACGACGGGCTGCCCCGCGCCCTGATCCTCGTAGTAGAGCTCGATCGGGGTGCTGTTCTCGTTGCCGACGGTGATGTGTCCCATGATCTCGTTCCTCTTCTGTGGTGGGTGCGGACGCGCGTCCGCACCGGGTGGGGCTCCGTTGCCCCGCCGTCCGCCCGTGCCGGGCAAGACGGCGACGTCTCTAGGCACAGCGTTCCCATGGACTGCTGTCGGCCAGCTGCGTGACTGCCCCGCGTCGGCGCGTCGCCGACCGGAGCGCCTCGCTGAACGCTCGGGCGTGCTGGAACCGATCCGACGGGTCCTTGGCGAGGGCCTTCGCGAGCACGGGATCGAGCGCAGCGGGGAGGTCGGGGCGGTAGGTGCTGGCTGGTGCCGGTTCCTCGTGGACGTGCTGGTAGGCGACGGAGACCGGGTCGTCGCCGACGAAGGGTGGCCGGCCGGTCACCAGCTCGAAGAGCAGGCAGCCCGCGGAGTAGAGGTCGCTGCGCGCGTCCGCGGTCTCACCGCGCGCCTGTTCGGGCGAGAGGTAGACAGGGGTCCCGAGGGACGGCCGGAACTGGGTGATGGTCGCGGTCGGATCGCGACCGTCCCGGGCGATCCCGAAGTCCACGACCTTGACCGAGCCCTCGGGGGTGATCATGACGTTGGCCGGCTTGATGTCGCGGTGGACGACGCCCGCTCGGTGGCTGGCGTCCAGCGCCGCGAGGAGACCCAGCTGGTGCCGGATCGAGACCGCGAGGGTGGGCCGACCCTCGCGCAGCAGCTCCTTCAGCGACCGGCCGCCGATGTGCTCCATCACGATGAACGGGACGCGGATCCCGTCCGCCGAGCCGTCGTCGATCCGGTGGTGCCCGGTGTCGTAGACCGACACGATCGCGGGATGGCTGAGGCCGGCCAGGGTCAGCGCCTCGCGGCGGAGCCGGTGATGGAGCTGAGCGTCCCGGGCCAGGTCCTTGCGCAGCATCTTGATCGCGACGGTGCGACCTGAGCGGAGGTCGTGGCCGCGACGTACCTCGGCCATGCCGCCTCGACCGATGACCTCGCCCACCTCGTAGCGCCCGTGCAGGATCCGCGGTGTGGGGCCCAGGAGTACGTCGCGCGACGGGAGGCTCATCGGCTCGGCTCCCAGCGGAACAGCCGCCGCGCCAGCGCCGTCGTCGCAATGACCCACCCGAGCGTGGGCGCGAGCAGTCGCAGGGAGTCGCCGAGCGGCTCGCTGCCGCTCCAGGCCTGGGCGATCAGCTCGGTGGCCGACCCCCCGGGCAGCGCTCGCTTGAGGACGGTGAGGTCCTCGGTGCCGGTGAGCCCCACCCAGCTCGCCACCGCGATCACCAGCAGGCTCACGGGCAGCGTGGTCACCTGGGCGTGCTCGGGGGAGTTGGTGAGCCCCGCGGTGGCCAGGGCCAGGCCGACCATCATGGCGGTGATCGCGAGGACCGCGACCGCGAGGATCGGCAGGCGCGCCGGACGGCTCGCGACCGCGCCGAGCACGGCCAGCATCGCCACCACCTGGAGCACGGCGATGGCGACCACCGGCGCGACCAGCCCGCTGAGGATGTCGCGGTCGGTCGCGGCGGTGGAGCGCAGCCGCTTGAGGAAGAGGTTCTGCCGGCGCGAGGCGAGGGTCGTCACGGCCGTGGTGTAGAGCCCGAAGGCCATCACCGTGAACACCACGATCGCCGCGATGTAGCCGGTCCCGGCACTCTCGGAGAAGTCGTCGTGCCGATAGAGGAACAGTGCGCCGACGGCGACCGGGATGATGAGGCCCGTGACCAGGACGAGGCGGTTGCGGAAGATCTGGGCGAGCTCGCTGCGTGCTATGACCAGCATGAGCGCGCCTCCTTTCGAGGTGACGGGTGGTCGGGATCAGGCTCGGCTGAGGGCACGGAAGACGTCGTCGAGGCGGGTGGGGCCGGCTTCCAGGCCGCGCAGCTCGACACCGCTGTCGTGGGCCCAGCCGAGCAGCCGGTGCAGGTCGGTCTGGAGGTTGAACGTCTCGACGTGGAAGGCACCGTTGAGCGCGCCCACGATCGGGGGCTCGGGCGCGCCGGGCGGCAGGGCGAAGGTGATCACCGAGGGCAGGGTCTGGGTCAGCTCGAGCACCGTGCCCTCGCGCCGCAGCGTTCCCTCGTGCATCAGCCCGATCCGGTCGGCGCGCTCCTGTGCCTCCTCCAGGTAGTGGGTGGTCAGCACGATCGTGGCCCCGTCCTCGCGGAGCCGGTCCACCGCGGACCACAGCGCGTCGCGGGACTGCACGTCCAGCCCTGTGGTGGGCTCGTCGAGGATGACCAGCTCGGGCCCGCCGTACACGACGGTGGCGAAGTCCAGGCGCCGCCTCTCCCCACCGGACAGGTGCGCGACCCGGGTGCCCGCCTTGTGGGTCAGGCCGGCGATGGCGAGCACCCGGTCGACGTCGTCGCGTCGTCCGCTCAGCGCCCCGATCAGGCCCACGGACTCGCGTACCGTCAGGTCGGGGGAGAAGCCGCTCTCCTGCAGCATGATGCCCATCCGCGGCCGTACGACGCGCCGGTCCTGCGGGCTCGCGCCGAAGATCCGCACCGTGCCGGAGGCGGCCGGGCGGTGGCCCTCGACGACCTCCAGGGTGGAGGTCTTGCCGGCACCGTTCGTGCCGAGCAGCGCGTAGAGCTCGCCGCGCTCCACCCGGAACGACAGGTCGTGGACGGCGCGGAAGTCGCCGTAGGTGACGGTCAGGTGATCGACGTCGATGACAGGACTGGCGGACATGGAGGTTCCCCTTGCGTCGGGAGCCCGGAGCGGGCGATGTCCTCAGACTGCGGTGGCTGCGGCGGGGTCGCATCGGTGAGAGCCCCGTAGGTGCCCGGCCGCCCTCACCGTGCTGCGTCTAGGTGGTCGCTCCGGCTGGACGCTGGTCACGGGCTGGACAGGGGGCTGGCGGTTGTCGCCGGGATCGGGGAAAGTGACCTCCCCGGCCATCCGCCCGGTGCGGTCCGGAGGGTGGGGGCCGGCGGAGGGGGGCCGAGATGACCGACCTGGTGGGTCGGCGAGCGGAGAGCGCGGCCGTCGAGGACCTGCTCGCCCGGGCGCGCGAGGGGCGCAGCGGCGCCCTGGTCGTGCGCGGTGAGGCCGGCATCGGCAAGACCGCGGTGCTGGCGCACGCCCGGGACACCGGGGATCGGTGGGGGTTCCGGGTCGGGTCCCTGACCGGGGTGCAGTCGGAGGCACAGTTCGCCTTCGCTGGCCTGCACCAGCTGTGCGGACTGCTGCTGGACCGCGTGGAGGTGCTGCCCGAGCCGCAGCAGGCGGCCCTGGAGGTCGCATTCGGTCTCCGGGGCGGCCCCGCGCCGGACCGGTTCCTGGTCGGGCTGGCCGTCCTCAACCTGCTGGCCGAGGTCGCCGAGGAGCGGGGTCTCCTGTGTCTGGTCGACGACGCGCAGTGGCTGGACCCGGCGTCCGCGCAGGTGCTGGCCTTCGTGTCCCGGCGGGTGGCAGCCGAACGGCTGGCGCTGATGTTCGCCGTACGCGACTGCGAGGAGGGAGACCTCCTCCCGTTCTCCGGGATCCCCGACCTGCGCCTGGCTCCGCTCGGTGAGACCGACGCGCGGGCGCTGCTGACCGCCGCCGTGCGGACACCCCTCGACGATGCCGTCCGGGACCGGATCGTGGCAGAGGCGCGCGGCAACCCGCTGGCGCTCCTGGAGCTGCCTCGCAGTGCGCAACCGGCGAGGCTCGCCGGCGGGTTCGAGCTGCCCGACGCGCTCGACGTCCCGCACCGCATCGAGGCGAGCTTCCAGCGACGTTCCAGCAGCCTCCCGGCGGAGACGCAGCTGTTCCTCCTGGTCGCAGCGGCCGAGCCGACCGGCGAGATGGCCCTGCTGAGCCGAGCGACGGAGTCGCTGGGCATCGCGAGCGACGCCCACGCTCCCGCCGAGGCGGCAGGCCTGCTGGAGCTCGGCACGCAGGTGCGGTTCCGGCACCCCCTGGTGCGCTCGGCGGTGTACCGGGCAGCCCACGCGGCCGACCGTCGCCGCGCCCACGGCGCGCTGGCCGGGGCGACCGATCCAGCGGTCGACCCCGATCGCCGGGCCTGGCACCGTGCGCAGGCGGTGCTCGGGGTCGACGAGGCGGCCGCTGCTGACCTGGAACGCTCGGCCGCGCGAGCCCGGGCCCGCGGCGGGTCGGCCGCCGCTGCGGCCTTCCTGCAGCGGGCGGTCGAGCTGACCCCCGACCCGGCCGACCGGGCCCGGCGGGCGTTGGAGGCGGCGCAGGCCAAGCACGAGGCGGGTGCCTCCGACGTCGCCCTGGACCTGCTGGCCGCCGCGGCGACCGGCCCGGTGGACGACCTGCAGGCAGCCCGGATGGCGCTGCTGCGCGCCCAGATCGCGTTCCACACCACGCGCGGGGGCGACGTACCGGGGTTGCTGCTGGACGCCGCCGAGACGCTCGCGCTCCTGGACCCGGCGCTCGCCCGCGAGACCTACCTGCACGCGCTCGACGCGGCGATCCACGCCGGTCGGCTGGCTCGCGGACGCGGGTTGCCGGAGGCGGCGAAGGCCGCCCACCACGCCCCGCCGCCGTCGGGTCCGCCGGGGCCTGCGGACCTGCTGCTGGATGGCCTGGCCACCAGGTTCACCGACGGCTTCGAGGCGAGCGTCCCGACCTTGCAGCGAGCCCTCGCGGCGCTCACCGACCGGGACTCCCCAGCGGGCGACGGCGATCGCCGCTGGCTCTGGCTGGCCTGCCACGTCGCGGCGATGCTGTGGGACGACGAGGCCCTCTACTCGGTGGCCTGCCGCGGGGTCCGCCTCGCCCGCGAGGCCGGCGCCCTGGCCACCCTCCCCGCCGCGCTCAACGGGGTGACCTACGTGCTGGTGCTGCGCGGGGAGGTCGCCCGGGCCGCCGAGCTGGCCGCCGAGGAGGCGACGATCACGGAGGCGACGGGCGCCCCGCCGCTGCTCAACGCCCGGCTGATGCTCTCCGCCTGGGGCGGTCGGGAGCGGGAGACCGTGGAGCTCTACGCGACCATGGTCGAGGAGGCGACGGAGCGCGGCGAGAGCACCAAGATCGACCTCGCCCACGCCATGCTTGCAACGCTCCACAACGGCCTGGGCAACTACCCGGACGCCCTCGCCGCGGCGACGCCGCCGTGTGAGCACGACGTGGCGTTCAGCAGCCTGGCCCTCCCCGAGCTCGTCGAGGCCGCGTCGCGTGCCGGACAGCCGGAGCGGGCCGCCGCCGCGGCCGACCTGCTCGAGCGGCGGGCGCGCGCCAGCGCGACGCCGTACGGGTTGGGGCTGGCGGCATACGCCCGCGCCCTGGTCAGCTCCGGGCCCGCTGCCGAAAAGCACTATCGCGAGGCGATCGAGCGGCTCCGGGGCTGCCGGATCGCCGCCTACCTCGCCCGCGCCCACCTCGTCTACGGCGAGTGGCTGCGCCGCGAGCGCCGACGCCACGAGGCCCGCGAGCAGCTCCGCACCGCCCACGAGATGCTGAAGGCGATGGGCGCGGACGCGTTCGCCGAGCGCGCCGCCCGCGAGCTGCGTGCCACCGGCGAGCACCCGCGCAGCCGGACCGAGCAGCCGACCGACGCGCTCACCGCTCAGGAGCTCCACATCGCGCGGTTCGTGGCCACCGGGGCGACCTCACGGGAGATCGGCGCGCAGCTGTTCCTCAGCCCGCGCACGATCGAGGCCCACCTGCGCAACATCTTCCGCAAGCTCGGCATCACCTCCCGACGCCAGCTCAAGGAGCTGCAGCTCCCCTGACCGGGCGGAGGCACATCACGCCAGCGTGGCATGCAGCGCCAGGGCGCCGCATGCCACGGCCGACTCAGTGGACGCCGGTGTGCACCCGCTCGGAGATCCGCTTCTCCAGGGCGTCGAGCGCACCGAAGGGCTCGTCCATCAGCAGCACCGCCAGGTCGTTGGCGAGCACTCGGACGATCGCGACCCGCTTGCTGCCGCTCCCGCGCCCTCGTGCAGGACGCCCCGCACCGGCTCGCCTTCACGTGGCACTTCCCCGACGAGCGGCCCTCCGAGGTCGCCGTCGAGCTCGGGGCTGGCGAGGCCGCCACCGACCCGCGGCTCACCCACCGCGGACTGGGCGACCTCACGGCGTCGTACCGGTGCCGGGATTCTCCGCGCGCGACGGCGTCGGTTGCCCCGGCTCGACACCGGTGTCAGGTTGGTCAGGCACGCCTCACGGGAAAGGACCTGCCGGCCATGTCGCTGCAGACCCCCACCTTGCGCACTGCTCGGCTTCGACTGCGTCCCGTCGACGACGCGGATGCCGACGACCTCTTCACGCTGCACAGCAACGCCCATGCGCTGCGGTACTGGGACGCCCCGCCGTGGAGCGAGCGGGTTCGCGCCGACCGGTTCATCACCACCTCCCGACAGATGGCCGTGAAGGGAACCGGGGTGCGCCCGGTCGTCGAGCGGGTCTCCGACGGAGCGTTCATCGGGTGGTGCAGCCTGAACCCGTGGAGCTCGGAGCATCGGAGCACCTCGCTGGGCTACTGCTTCAACGAGGCAGCCTGGGGCCACGGGTTCGCCACCGAGGCCGCGCGCGAGCTGCTGCGGTGGGCGTTCGACACGCTGGACCTGAATCGCGTCCAGGCCGAGACCGATACGCGCAACCTCGCATCCGCCCGGGTGCTGGAGAAGCTCGGCTTCGTGCGCGAGGGGACGCTGCGGGAGGACTGCCTCGTGAACGGTGAGGTGTCCGACTCATGGGTCTACGGGTTGATCAGGCGCGAATGGCGGTCCTCACCCGAGCCGGGTGCCGCCCGTTGAGTCGCCGGAGCGTCCTACCTACTCATCGGGTGGGTGGGCGGTGACGAGCCTTGTCCCGCCACGGTTCTTGACCAGGTGCAGCCCGTGGGGCGAGCGCCAGAGGTAGGTCGCGGCGTCGCTGAGGTGGACGTGGATGACGACCTGTCGCGGCTTCACCACCGACGCAGTGCCGTCGCCACATGCACCCGTCTCGGCACGGAGGTCGAAGGCGAGCTGGCGTCGGGCGAGCTCCCCGGCGGCCATCGAGCGACGCACGTCGAGGGACTCCGGGGACCCCAGGGTCGCCAGCTCCTCGGCTCCCTGGCGGATCGCGGTGTCCAGGTCGATCGCGTCGGCGAGGTCGAGGACCCCTTCGACGTGGACGGTGCCGTCGCGGGTGTGGACGTCGAAGCGTCGCCCATCAGCGGCCTCGCGGCGCTGCTTCTCCGCGCCCTCGGGGTCGAACATGACCTTGGCTCGGTCGACGAGGCGCCCGATCGCGGCCCATCCGACCTTGTCCACGCCTGCGGCGAGCTGACGGTCCACGAACTCGACGCCGGCCAGCGGCAGCGCGGTGGTGAGCTGCGCGATGCGGCGGGCCTTCCAAGCGGGGACCTCGCCGGCGCGGACGCGCTTGAAGATCCGCGGGAGGCGGTGCGCGAGCTCGAGGGCATCGCCGCCCACCCCAGGGCGGCCTCCAGGATCAGCACCTCGCCCCGCTGGACGGCAGCTCGTTGCTCCTGTGCGAACGCCAGCACGGCGGCAGCGCCGACGGGGAGTGGGTCTCGACCGGCCCGGCCGGCACCGCCCCACTACATTCGGCGCCATGCGCCGTTTCGCCTGTGTCCTCCTGGTCGACCCTGCGGGCCGGCTGCTGATGCAGGAGCGGGACGAGCACGCGCTGATCGATCCCGAGCGGTGGGGGCTGCCCGGCGGGCACGTCGACCCGGGGGAGGAGGTCGAGGCGGCGGCGTACCGCGAGCTGGCCGAGGAGACGGGGATCGTCCTGGCACCCCCGGGCCTGCGCGCCTGGCGCACGTTCGAGGTCTACCACCGCGCCTACGACTCCGTGGACGCCGTGCACGTCTACGCCGGCGCGACGGAGGCGGAGGACGTCGACGTCGTGCTCGGCGAGGGCCGCCAGATCGTGTTCGTGGAGCCGGACCGGGCTCGCGCGCTGCCGCTCACCGCGTCGGCGAGCCGGATCGTGCCGGAGTTCTTGGACTCCCCGGAGTACGCCGCCCTGCGTGCCTGATCCCGCCAAGGATCCCGCCCAGCGATCACGGCCCGCTCGTGGGCACCATCTATTGTGACGGGCATGGGTCTCCTCCAGTCGATCACGGGTCCGCGCGATCTGCGTGGCCTCTCCGACGACCAGCTCGCGGCACTCGCCACGGAGGTCCGCGACCTCATGGTGCGCACCACCTCGCTCAGCGGCGGCCACCTCGGCCCCAACCTGGGCGTCGTCGAGCTGACGCTCGCGATCCACCGGGTCTTCGACTCCCCGCACGACCGGGTGGTGCTCGACACCGGCCACCAGTCCTACGTGCACAAGCTGCTGACCGGCCGCGCCGGTGAGTTCGCCAGCCTGCGCACCGAGGGCGGGATGTCGGGCTACCCGAGCCAGGCGGAGTCCGAGCACGACCTGGTCGAGAACTCCCATGCCTCCACGGCCCTCAGCTATGCCGACGGCATCGCCAAGGCCTACGCGATCCGCGGCGAGGACCGCCACGTCGTCGCGGTCATCGGCGACGGCGCCCTCACCGGCGGCATGGCCTGGGAGGCGCTCAACAACATCGCGATCGCCCGCGACTCGCGTCTGGTGATCGTCGTCAACGACAACGGCCGTTCCTACACCCCCACCATCGGCGGCCTCGCCAACGCGCTCACCACGCTGCGCACCAACCCGCGCTACGAGCAGGTGCTCGACGCGGTGAAGAAGCGCCTCAACGCCGTTCCCGGCGTCGGCCCCGCGACGTACGACGCGCTGCACGCGATGAAGAAGGGCCTCAAGGACGCGCTCGCCCCGCAGGGCCTCTTCGAGGACCTCGGGCTCAAGTACGTCGGGCCCGTCGACGGCCACGACCGGGCGGCCATGGAGCAGGCGCTGACCCAGGCCAAGCGCTTCGGCGGGCCGGTCATCGTGCACGCGATCACCCGCAAGGGGTTCGGCTACGACGCCGCCGAGCGGCACGAGGCCGACCAGTTCCACAGCCCCCAGCCCTTCGACATCGAGACCGGCGAGGAGCGCGCACGCGGCCGGATCTGGACCGACGTCTTCGCCGAGGAGATGGTCCACCTCGGCCAGCGCCGCAAGGACGTCGTCGCGATCACCGCGGCGATGATGCACCCGGTCGGGCTCGACAAGTTCCAGGCCCGCTTCCCCGAGCGCACCTTCGACGTCGGCATCGCCGAGCAGCACGCTGCGACCTCGGCGGCCGGCCTCGCGATGGGTGGGCTGCACCCCGTCGTGGCGGTCTACGCGACCTTCCTCAACCGCGCCTTCGACCAGGTGCTGATGGACGTCGCGCTGCACCGCTGCGGGGTCACGTTCGTGCTCGACCGCGCCGGGGTGACCGGCGACGACGGCGCGAGCCACAACGGCATGTGGGACATGTCGTTCCTCCAGGTCGTCCCGGGCCTGCGCCTGGCGGCGCCCCGCGACGCCCAGCGCCTGCGCGAGCTGCTCGAGGAGGCCGTGGAGGTCGACGACGCGCCCACCGTGCTGCGCTTCCCCAAGGGCCCGCCGCCGGCGGACATCGAGGCGGTCGGCAAGGCCGGCGGCTGCGACGTGCTCGTGCGCTCCGGCACCAAGGACGTCCTGGTCGTCGCGGTCGGGGCGATGGCCGAGACCGCCGTCGACGTCGCCGAGCGCCTCACCGCGCAGGGCATCGGCGTGACGGTCGTCGATCCGCGCTGGGTCAAGCCCGTCGACCCCGCGATCGTCGACCTGGCCCGCGAGCACCGCCTCGTGGTCAGCATCGAGGACAACGGCCGCGTCGGCGGCGTCGGCGCCACGATCCTGCAGACCCTCAACGACGCCGGCGTGAGCACGCCGTTCCGCCTCCACGGCATCCCCCAGGAGTTCCTCGCCCACGCCAAGCGGGCGGCGATCCTCGAGCGGATCGGCCTCACCGCCCAGGCGATCGCCCGCGGCATCGTCGAGGACATGTCGACCCAGACCGGGACCACCGGTGACACCATGACCTCGGGGGTCGCGGATCGTTCACCGGTAGATGCCGATCGTCCCAGCTGAGCGACTCCAGCGCCTCGCTCACCTCCTGCTGCCGCTCCTCCTGACCGGGGGGCTGCTGTCGGGCTGCTCCTTGGGCGGCGACGACCCCGAGGGGCCCGCCGGGCGCGGCCCGGTCCCCGCCGACGTGGTGGCGGGGCTCTCGCAGGTTCTGGAGCGCCGCGCGGGCGCCGTACGACGCGGGGACCGGCAGGCCTTCCTGCGCCAGCTCGCGCCGCGCCCGCGGCTGCGCGAGCAGCAGACCACCCACTTCGAGAACCTGCGCCAGCTCCCGCTCGCCGACTACCGCTACACCTTCGATCGCTCCGACCTGGTGCGCGAGGACGACGGCTACTGGCTCACGGTCGCGCTGCACCTCCAGCTCGAGGGGTACGACGCGGTGCCGGTCATCACCCGTGACCGGTTCCGGTTCGTCCCGGCGCGGCGCCCGGGCGCCTTCCGGCTCGACTCGGTCACCGACCCCGCCTGGGAGAAGGAGGCCGGGGTGCGCCCGCAGCCCTGGGACACCGGGCCGGTGGTGGTGCGCTCGGGGCGCGGCGTGCTCGGCATCTTCGACGCCGACAGCGTCGCGGCGGCACCGTCGCTGATCGCCGCGGTGGAGGACGGCATCGAGGACGTCGCCGCGGTCGTGCCCTACGGGTGGTCGCGCTCGGTGGTCGTCTACGCGCTCTCCGGCGATGAGTTCCTCCGCGCCCTGCCCGCGCCGTCCGGTGGCGCGCCCGGCGACCTCGACGGGCTGGCGTTCCCGGTCGCAGCGGCCCCCGACGACCCGACCCTCGCGGGGACCCGGTTCGTGCTGCACCCGCGCATGCTCGACGTCGCCGGGGCCGAGCGGGACCGGCTGGTGCGTCACGAGATCGCGCACGTCGCCGTGGGGGAGCGCGACGACCGGGCGCCGGTGTGGCTCAGCGAGGGGATCGCCGAGTACGTCTCCGTGCAGCCCATCCCGCCCGGCGAGCGCCGCCTGGTGACCTCCGCCGTCGGTGCCGCCGGCGCGGGCTTCCGCGGCCTGCCGGCCGATGAGGACTTCAACGGCGCGGACTCCGAGGTGAACTACGCGGTGTCGTGGTGGGCGGTGGAGTCGCTGGCGCGCAGGTTCGGCGAGGACGCCCCGTTCGCGCTGCTCGACGCCGCCGCAGCGGGTCCCGCAGACACCCCGCGGCTGCTCTCGCGCATGTTCGGGACCCGCCCTCGCGAGCTCGCCGCGGACGCCGCCCGGCTGATCGTGTCGACGTACTCGTGAACGATCGTCGGGGGCCAGGTGTGGTGGCCGCGGACGATGCGGGGTATCAAAGACGGGTGAGCCTCTTCCGGACGAAGTCGATCGAGCAGTCGATCCAGGACACTGACGACCCCGACACCAAGCTGCGAAAAGACCTGGGCGCGCTCGACCTCGTCGTCTTCGGCGTCGGCGTGGTCGTCGGTGCCGGCATCTTCGTGCTGACCGGACAGGTCGCCGCGACCAACTCCGGTCCGGCCCTCGCGCTGTCGTTCCTCATCGCCGCGGTCGCCTGCGGCCTGGCGGCGCTGTGCTACGCCGAGTTCGCCTCCACCGTCCCGGTGGCCGGCAGCGCCTACACGTTCAGCTATGCGACGTTCGGGGAGTTCATCGCCTGGATCATCGGCTGGGACCTGGCGCTGGAGTTCACCATCGGCGCCTCCGCGCTGTCGGTGAGCTTCTCGGGCTACCTCCAGAACATCCTGGACGGCACACCGTTCGAGGTGCCGCGCGAGCTGGGCTCCGCGGCCGAGGGGTGGGTCGACCTCCCCGCGATCGTGCTCGCCCTGCTGGTGATGGGGCTGCTGATGCGCGGCACCAAGCTGTCCAGCCGGGTCAACCAGATCGTCGTGGCGATCAAGATCGCCGTCGTCGCGGTCGTCATCGTCGTCGGCATCTCGCTGGTCGACGTGGACAACTGGATCCCGTTCATCCCGCCGTCGGAGCCGACGCCGGCGTCGGAGGGCGGCTTCCTGCAGCTCCCGCTGATCACGAGCCTGCTCGGGATCGAGCCGGCGGTCTTCGGCATCGGCGGCGTGATCGCCGGCGCCTCGATCGTGTTCTTCGCGTTCATCGGCTTCGACGTGGTCGCGACGACCGCGGAGGAGGCGCGCAACCCCAAGCGCGACGTCCCGATCGGCATCCTGGGCTCCCTGGTCATCGTCGCGGTGCTGTACGCCGCGGTCGCGCTGGTCGTCACCGGCGTGCAGGACTACCGCGAGATCGACCCCGACGACACCGCGCCCCTGGCGACGGCCTTCGACGCCGCGGGGGTCTCCTGGATGGGCGACCTGATCTCGGTGGGCGCCTGCATCGGACTGATCGTGGTCGCCATGATCCTGATGCTCGGCCAGAGCCGGATCGCCTTCGCCATGGCTCGCGACGGCCTGCTGCCGCGCAAGCTCGCCCAGGTGCACCCCAAGTACGGCACCCCGCACCGGATCACGCTGATCACCGGCCTCGCGGTCGCCGCCATCGCCGGTTTCGTCGACCTGGCGACCCTGGCCTCGCTGGTCAACATCGGCACCCTGTTCGCCTTCATCCTGGTCAGCATCGGCGTGGTCATCCTGCGCCGCACGCGCCCGGACCTGCCGCGGGCCTTCCGCACGCCGGTCGCGCCCCTGGTCGCGGTGCTGGCCACCCTGCTGTGCTTCTACCTGATGCTCAACCTGCACGGCGAGACCTGGGTGCGGTTCGGGGTCTGGATGGCGATCGGCGTGGTCATGTACTTCGTCTACGGCCGTCGTCACAGCCGGCTGGGCCAGCGGGAGGCGGCCGCGCGCGAGGCGGAGACGACGAGCACGGAGACGACGAGCACGGAGACGACGAAGGACTGAGCCCGGGCCGCGCACCCCTGGAGACCGGGCGCGGATCGTGCTAGGCAGGAACGTCACCCAGGACTCGGGTCCGCGACGTTCGTCGGAGGTCCACGATGTCCAGCCACAGCACGTTCGGTCCGGCGGGTCCCGGCGGCCCGGCCGGTCCCGCACCCGGCGGTCTGCCGGGGGCCCGCTACGTCAGCGACGGCGGCCTGGAGACCGACCTGATCTTCCACCACGGTCTCGACCTGCCCGAGTTCGCCAGTTTCCCGCTGGTCGACACCGAGGGGGGACGCGCGCTGCTGCGCGACTACTTCACCGGCTATGCCGCCATCGCCCGCCGGGCGGGGGTCGGGCTGACCCTGGAGACCCCGACCTGGCGGGCCAACCCCGACTGGGGCGCGCGGGTGGGGTACGACGCCGCGGGCCTGGACCGGGCCAACCGCGCGTGCGTGGGGCTGCTCCAGCAGCTGCGCGGCGAGCAGGCGGACCTGCCCGACGTGCGGATCATCGGGGTGGTCGGCCCGCGCGGTGACGGCTACGTCGCGGGCGAGGTCCCGGCTCCTGGCGATGCCACGGCGTACCACCGGCCGCAGGTGGCGGCGCTGGCCGAGTCGGGGGTCGACGTGGTCGCGTCGTTCACGTTCACGACGGTGGAGGAGTCGCTGGGGGTGGTGCGTGCGGCCCGGCAGGTCGGCGTACCGGTGCTCGTCGGCTTCACCGTCGAGACCGACGGGCGGCTCCCGGACGGCACGCCGCTCGGGGAGGCGGTACGGCGTACCGACGCCGCGGACGCACCGGACGGCTACCTGCTCAACTGCGCGCACCCGACGCACGTCGCGCCGGCGCTGGACGCCGGCGGCGACTGGCTGGCCCGGGTGGTGCAGCTCAACCCGAACGCCTCCACCCAGACCCACGCCGAGCTCGACGAGGCCGAGACGCTGGACGCGGGGGACCTGGACCTGCTGGTGCGCAGCTGCGCGGAGCTGGTGCCGGCGCTGCCCGCGTTGCGGGTGCTGGGCGGGTGCTGCGGCACCGACACCAGCCACGTCGCAGCGCTCTGGGACGTGTGAGGGGCGCGGGCTCACACCCACGCGCCGACGCCCCGTAGAATGACGGGCTGTTGCCCGGCCACTGGCCGAGAGACATCCCGATCCGGCGAGACGAAGGCTGACAACGCGCGCATGGCTACGACCAACGACCTGAAGAACGGCATGGTTCTCAACATCGACGGGCAGCTCTGGGCCGTCGTGGAGTTCCAGCACGTCAAGCCCGGCAAGGGCCCCGCGTTCGTGCGCACCAAGCTGAAGAACGTGGAGTCCGGCAAGACCGTCGACAAGACGTTCAACGCGGGCACCAAGGTCGAGACCGCCAACGTCGACAAGCGCACGATGCAGTACCTCTACAACGACGGCACGTCGTACGTCTTCATGGACATCCAGAGCTACGACCAGCTCGAGATCTCCCCCGAGGTCGTCGGCAAGGCCAGCGACTTCCTCCTGGAGAACCAGGAGGCGATCGTCGCCACCAACGACGGCCGCGTGCTGTACGTCGAGCTCCCGGCCTCGGTCGAGCTCGAGGTCACCTACACCGAGCCGGGCATGCAGGGCGACCGCTCCACCGGCGGCACCAAGCCCGCCACGGTCGAGACCGGCGCGACCGTGCAGGTCCCGCTGTTCATCACCACCGGCGAGAAGATCAAGGTCGACACCCGCGACTCCTCCTACCTGGGGCGTGTCACCAGCTGATGGCTGCTCGGTCCAAGGCCCGCAAGCGGGCGCTCGACATCCTCTACGCCTCCGACATGCGCGGCGAGTCGCCCAACGACGCCCTCGACCGCGCCATCGCGGACGGCGAGATCCCGACGAACCCCTACACCGTGACGCTGGTGCGGGGCGTGGTGGAGCACCAGGAGCGCATCGACGAGCTGCTCTCGGAGTACTCCGAGGGCTGGACGCTCGCCCGGATGCCGGCCGTCGACCGCAACGTGCTGCGCCTGGGCCTCTTCGAGCTGCTGTACGCCGACGACGTCCCCGACGCGGTCGCGGTCTCCGAGGCGATGGCGCTGGTGCGCGACCTCTCCACCGACGAGTCGCCGCAGTTCGTCAACGGCGTGCTCGGCAACCTGATGCGCAAGAAGTCCGAGCTCTGAGAGCTCGCCCCTCATCTCGACGCCCCCGGCTCCTCGGAGCCGGGGGCGTCTTTGTGTCAGGGGTCCAGACCATCGTGGAGCGGGTGCCGGCGCACACCTCGGCGGCTGCCAGCATGTCGGCCGTGACCGACGTCGAGGTTCCTGCCGCGGCTGACGCTGACGCGACGCCATCGTCTGCTCGCTCCCGCCGGCTGCTGGACCTGCTGGTCGCAGTCCTGTGCCTGGCGGCCGTCGGCCTGGCGCTCGCGGCATGGGCGGTCGCCCTCGCGGCGTCCGACACCTCGGTCGAGGGGACGGTCGAGGGCGGTGGCTGGGGCGGCAGCGGTTGCTATCCCACGGTGGCCTATGCGGTCGAGGGTCGCGACCACGTGCTGCACGCCGACAAGGACACCCGCTGGTGCGCACTGCACTGGCTGGGACCGGCCCAGGTGTACTACGAGCCCGACGACCCGGGACAGGCGCGGCTGAGCCGCTACGGCGACCTGCCCGGCGAGCTGCTCGCGACGTCGCTGGCCATGGTGGTCGCCGCGGCGTTCCTCAGCACCCGGCGACGGCCTGGATCCGAGCCTCTCCCGACCGGGTCGAGCGGGCCTGGCCGGGGCGGCGCGCTCCGCGGACGGCACGGCCGGGTCCCGCGCCTCGTGGTCGTGCTGCTGATCGTCGGCTGGCTGGTCGCCGCGGCGGCGGTCGTCGTCACGGGGGAGCGACGCTCGAGCCTCGAGGACCTCCAGTCCGCGATCGACCGTGGCGAGGTGACCCAGGTCGGGGAACGCGGAGCGCTCCTCGGCGGGGAACGGGGTACCGCCGAGGTCCAGCTGGCGTGGCGCGAGGGGGGTCTGCGCTACTTCGCCACCGTGACGCAGTACCGCGGCCGAGCGGCGGAACGACGTGCGCCGCACGACGCTGTCGACGCTCCCGACGTCGTGATCGGTGATCTGGATGCGCAGCTGGCGCAGGGTGGCACCGACCTGCAGATCCGACCCGACCTGCGGACCACGGCTCCGAGCTTCGTGAGCTACGTGCCCTGGGGGTGGCACGTCTTCGGGTGGCCGTTGTACCTCTCGCTGGCGTTGTTGGTGATGACCGTGCGCGTGCTGGTCGTCGCCGAGCGCCCGCGGTGGGCCAGCCGGTGGGCGTGGTTCTGGCTCCTCGTCGCCGCGCCCGTCCCCTTCGCCCTGGCCTACCTCGCTTGCGGTGGGCCCGCTGCTCGGGCTCGCCCGACCGAACGGACCTCGCCGTGGCTCGGAGGAACGCTCGCGTTCCTCATCGCGGCAGCACTGACGGCGATGCAGCAGCCGGTGAGGTAGCGCGGAACGTCCGGCGGGCCGGATGAGCTGGTCGGAGGTCCGCGCGGTGTGGATCTTGACGCCAGGACTGGGGTGTTCGGGCCGGCAGCGCTGCGCAGGCAGATCAACGTCCGCGACGCCATGTTGAGGGGCGTCGCACAGTGCTGCACCCTGCCAGGGAGATCGGCACCTCGCAGATCCGGGCACCGGCACGCGCCGCCTGCTGCTGCCCTGTGTCGTCCGGCCGGGACCCCGGCGTGCGCCGGCGCGGGTGCCGGAGGCGCTAGGTGGATGACTGCACCCATCAGTGCGTCATCCGGCTGTGCCAGGCGGCGGGCTGTGCGTAGTTGGTCTGGCCCCGCGGTGCATGAGGTCGACCAGCGGGGGTCGGGCGACGGGCTACTCGTCCGGTGGGTGTGCGGTGACTAGTCGGGTCTCGCCGCACCGTTTGACCAGGTGGAGCCCATGCGGGGATCGCCAGAGGTAGGTCGCGGCGTCGGTCTTGTCGTAGATCCAACCCGTGTGGGTCTTGGCCCGGTGATGTCGCCGGCACAGCGGCGCGAGGTTGCACGAGCACGTCGGGCCAGCGTCGCCGTGGGCGGTGACGTGGTCGGTGTCGCAGCGCCGGGCAGGGCGCTCACACCACGGGAAGGCGCACACCGGTTGGGCGAGCCGGGTCTGCTCGGCCAGCCGGTCGGGGACGGCGTAGGCGTGGGTGTGGTGGTGGGCCTCGAGGTCGATGACCGGCTTGATCACCACCGCCGCGTCGGGGTTGGCGCACCATCCACGGACTTGCTCGGTCGACACGATCGACCGGGTCTCCTCAACGTGTGCGATACCTGCCTCATCACGGGAGATCGCCGCGTGGGAGAGGTGCACGTGGATGATGACCTGCCGTTGCTTCACCACTGACGCGGCGCCCTCCCCGGCCTCGGCGCGAAGGCCCAGGGTCAGCTGGCGTCGGGCGAGCTCGCCGGCGGCCATCGAGCGACGTACGTCGAGCGACTCCGGCGACCCGAGGGCGGCCAACTCCTCGGCGCCCTGGCGGATCGCGGTGTCCAGGTCGATCGCGTCGGCGAGGTCGAGGACCCCTTCGACGTGGACGGTGCCCTCGTGGGCGGCCTCGCGGGTGTGCACGTCGAAGCGTCGGCCGTCGGCCGCCTCGCGGCGGTCCTGCTCTGCGCCTTCGGGGTCGAACATGACCTTGGCTCGGTCGACGAGGCGCCCGATCGCGGCCCACCCGATCTTGTCGACGGACGCGGCGAGCTGGCGGTCCACGAACTCGGCACCGTCGAGGGGGAGCGTGGTGGTGAGCTGTGCGATGCGGCGGGCCTTCCAAGCGGGGACCTCGCCGGCGCGGACGCGCTTGAAGATCCGCGGGAGGCGGTGCGCGAGCTCGAGGGCATCGCCGACGAGCGCCCGGGCGGCATCGGTGGACATGCCGAGCGCGGCACCGAACTCCATGGGAGCGAACTCCGCGACCAGCGGCGTCCCCTCACCTGCCAGCGGCACCGCCAGCTCGCCGAAGACCAGCCCGGCGGCGGGCTCAGCCTCGGCGACCGTCTCCTCCGGGTGCATCGCCGCCCACACCAGGGCGGCCTCCAGGATCAGCACCTCGCCCCGCTGCACCGCAGCCCGCTGCTCCTGCGCGAACGCCAGCACGGCGGCTGGGGTGTCGCAGTCGGGGAGCTCGGAGTCGGCCATGCCTCATCCTACTCGAACGCACGTTCGACGACAAGGGCTCTTCCGCCATCGTCTCGGCGAGCTCGACCAGCGCTGGGGCGCTGCTCGACCCGAGACGTCAGGCCCGGTCGCGGAGGATGTTGTCGCGGACCAGGCGGCGCATGACCTTGCCGATCTGGGAGCGCGGGAGCTCCTCGAGGACGTGCACGGAGTGGGGGAGCGCGTAGCGGGGGAGCCGCTCCTCGGCGTAGGCGCGCAGCTCCTCGATCGTGGGGGCGGTGGCGCCGGGCTCGAGCACGAGGGCGACCGCCACCCGCTCCTCCTCGCCCTCGCCGTGCGGCAGGCCGACCGTGGCGACGTCGAGGACGCCGTGCATCCCGCGCAGGTGCTCCTCGACCTGGGAGGGATAGACCTTGAAGCCGCCGACGATGATCATCTCCTTGACCCGGTCGACCAGGCTCACCCAGCCGTCCGGGTCGACCCGGACGACGTCGCCGGTGCGCAGCCAGCCGTCGTCCATCAGTTGGTCGGCGGTCTCCTCGGGTCGGTTCCAGTAGCCGTCGAAGATCTGCGGGCCGCGCACGAGCAGCTCGCCGCGGCGGCTGCCGTCCTCGGCGACCTCGGCCTCGCGCAGCGGGTCGTCCTGGTCGACCACGCGCATCTCGGTGTTGGGGAACGGTACGCCGAGGGTGCCGGGGCGACGGGCGTGCGAGACCGGGTTGCCCAGCACGATGGGGGCGCACTCGGTCATGCCGTAGCCCTCGATCAGCAGGCCGCCGGTGGCCGCCTCCCAGCGGTCGACGGTGCGCTGCGGGATCGGCATCGCGCCGGCGAACGCGAGCCGGAACGAGCGGAGCCCGTCGACAGGAGGGCGCTTCGCGGACTCCAGCGCGTCGACGATCCGGTCGAACATCGGCGCGACGCCGCCCAGGAAGGTGCCGGGCCGGCGGCGCTGCGCCTCGATGACGGCCTCGGGGTCGAAGTTCGGGAACGCCACCAGCGTCGCGCCGAGGTAGCCGGGCAGGGTGAGGCCGAAGGTGAGGCCGAAGGCGTGGAAGAACGGCAGCACGCCGTACACGGTCTCGGTGCCCTCGCCGAAGCGCGACCAGGCCTGGCCGTGCACGATGTTGGCGACCAGGTTGCGGTGCGTCAGGCGCGCGGCCTTCGGGGTGCCGGTGGTGCCTCCGGTGTAGAGCAGCAGGGCGAGGGAGTCGCCACGCGGGCGCTCGGTGCCGGTGTGCTCCGCCGCGCGGGCCATCAGGTCGTGCCAGTCCGCGACACCGGCGGGGACCGGGCCGCCGAGGGCGTGCGCCTTCGCGCGCGCGGCGCGCACGGGCAGCCGCAGCAGGAACCGCGACAGCGCCGGCAGGTCGCGCGCGACGTCGACGCTGACGACCGTGCGCAACGGGGTGTCGGCGCGTGCGGTGGCGACGTTGACCAGCGCGTGGCGGAAGACCAGTGCGACCCCGGCGCCACTGTCGGCCAGCAGCCCCTGAAGCTCGGCGGCGGTGTAGGTCGGGTTGAGCTCCACGACCACCGCACCCAGGCGCAGCGCGGCGTGGAAGGCGATCACGTGCGCGGTGCAGTTGGGCAGCACCAGGGCGACCCGCTCGCCCGGGCCGACACCGAGGTCCGCGAGGACGGTCATCGCCCGGCGGATGGCGGCGTCCAGCTCGGCGTACGTCGTGGTCGCCCCGAGGAAGTCGACGGCGATCCGCTCGGGCCAGCGCTGCGCGGCGCGCTCGAGCGCGGCGGTCACCGGTTCGTCGGGGATGTCCAGTACTGCCGGTACCCCCGCGGGGTAGTGGGTCAGCCAGGGGCGCGCGTCGTGGATGTCCATCAGGGACAAGTGTGCCCTCCCCCACGGTGTGGGTGCATCACCGACAGATCGGGTAATGCCGGATCATGACGCGGATCACGGACAAGGCCGAGCAGCTCGGCGAGCAGGCACACCGCAGCGACTGGCTCGATCACGCGGTGCGCGCGGGCCTGGTGGCCTACGGCGTCGTGCACCTGATGATCGGCTGGCTGGCCCTGCAGCTCGCGTTCGGCGAGCGCGAGGGCAAGACCTCCAGCACCGGCGCCATGCAGGAGCTCGCCCAGCAGCCGTTCGGCAGCGTCCTGGTCTGGCTGGTCGCCCTCGGCCTCGCGCTCCTGGTGGTGTGGCGCCTGCTCGAGGCGTTCGCCGGCCACCGCGACGAGGACGACGACGACCGCTGGAAGAAGCAGGCGTCCTCGGTCGTCAAGGCGATCATCTACGCCGCCCTGGCCGTCACCGCGGTGCGCGTCGCGACCAGCTCGGGCGACAGCGGCTCCGGCGGCTCGGGCGGCGGCAAGGGCGGCAAGGGCTCCGGCTCCGACACCACCTCGCTCACCGCCCAGGTCATGGAGTGGCCCGGCGGCCAGCTGCTGATCGGCGCGATCGGCCTCGGCATCATCGGCTACGGCGTGCACCACCTGTGGCGCGCCTGGACCGACGGCTTCCGCGAGGAGCTCGACGCCGAGGGCCAGAGCGGCGAGACCGGCACGGCGTACATCTGGTTCGGCAGGATCGGCTACGCCGCCAAGGGGCTGGCGGTCGGGCTGGTCGGCGCGCTGACCGTCTATGCGGCCGCGACCCACGAGGCGTCGCGCACCGGAGGCCTGGACCAGGCGCTGCAGGAGGTGCTCGAGCAGCCCTTCGGTCCCTTCCTGCTCGGCGTGATCGGCGTCGGCATCGGCTGCTACGGACTGTTCGCCTTCGCCCGCGCCCGTCACCTGTCCCGGTGACCGAACCCGCCGGCTCTGGCAGGCTGAGGCGATGAGCGAGGAACACGTCGACGTCGTCGTCGTCGGGCTGGGTCCCGGCGGGGAGTACGCCGCACAGAAGCTCGCCGAGGCCGGCCTCACCGTGGTCGGCGTCGAGCGGGACCTGGTCGGCGGCGAGTGCCCCTTCCACGGGTGCATCCCGTCGAAGATGATGATCCGCGCCGCTGACGCCCTCGCCGAGGCCCGGCGCGCCACGACGCTGGCCGGCGAGGTCGAGGTCACCCCCGACTGGAGCCTGGTGGCCGAGCGGCTGGACCGGCAGGCCACCAGCCACTGGGACGACTCCTCCCACGTCGAGCGCCTCGAGGCCGCCGGGGTGCGGGTCGTGCGCGGCCAAGGCCGCCTCGACGGGCCCGGCCGGGTGGTGGTCGAGTCCGACGGGGAGAGCCACACCTACGTCGCCGCCCGCGGGGTCGTGCTCAACGCCGGCACCGCGCCCGCCGTGCCGCCGGTCGAGGGGCTGGCGGACACGCCGTACTGGACCAACCGCGAGGTCATGCACCTCACCGAGCTGCCGCGCCGTCTCGCCGTCCTCGGTGGCGGCCCGATCGGCGCCGAGCTGGCGCAGGCGCTGGCCCGCTTCGGCGTCGAGGTCACGATCCTCGAGCTGGGACCGCGGATCCTGGGGCCCGCCGAGCCCGAGGCCAGCGCGGTGATCACCGAGGTCTTCGAGCGCGAGGGCATCCGGGTGCTCACCGGCGTGCAGGTCACCCGGGTCAGCCACGCCGAGGACACCTTCCACATCGAGACCGACGCCGGCGCCGTCGAGGCCGACCGGCTGCTGGTCGCCGCCGGGCGCCGGCTGCAGCTGCACGGCCTCGGGCTGGAGAGCGTCGGGCTGGACCCCGACGTCCGCGCGGTGGCCACCGACGACCGGCAGCGCGCCGGAGACCGGCTCTGGGCGGTCGGCGACATCACCGGCAAGGGCCAGTTCACCCACGTCTCGATGTATCAGGGCGAGGTCGTCGTCGACGACGTGCTCGGGCGCGACGGACGCCGCGCGGACTACCGGGCGCTGTCCTGGGTGACGTTCACCGACCCCGAGGTCGCGGCGGTCGGGATGACCGAGCAGCAGGCGCGCGACGCCGGCATCGAGGTACGGGTGGGACGCGCCGACATCCCCGAGTCCAGCCGCGGCTGGATCCACCAGGCCGGCAACGACGGGATCGTCAAGGTCGTCGCCGACGCCGACCGCGGGATCCTCGTCGGCGCCACCGTGGTCTCCCCGGCGGGCGGTGAGGTCATCGGCCTGCTGGCCACCGCGATCCACGCCGAGGTGCCGGTCTCGACGCTGCGCGGCATGCACTTCGCCTACCCGACCTTCCACCGCACGATCGAGTCGGCGCTCGACGACCTGGGCTGGCTGTGAGCGCGGGCCTGGACTGCCACCGTCCCGCTGGTGTGGATCGGTAGCGTCATCCCCATGCGCGCAGTGGTCTACCGGGAGACCGGTCCGTCGTCAGTCCTCACCCTCGTGGAGCGCGAGCTCCCCGAGCCCGGCCCGGGAGAGGTCCGGATCCGCCTGATGCGGGCCGGGGTCAACCCGACCGACTGGAAGTTCCGCACCGGCACGATGAACGGCCACGACGAGGTGACGCCGGGCCAGGACGGCGCCGGCGTCGTCGACGCGGTCGGGCCCGACGTCGAGGGCTTCGGCGTCGGCGACCGGGTGTGGACGATGCTCGCCCAGCACGGGCGTGCCCACGGCACCGCGGCGGAGCACACCGTGCAGCCGGTCGAGCACGTCGTGCACCTGCCCGGCGATGCCTCCTACGACCTCGGTGCCAGCCTCGGCGTGCCCGCGGTGACCGCGCACCGCGCGCTGACCTGCGGCTGGATCGGGCCCCGCCGCCTGGGCCCGGGCGCCCTCGCCGGGCGCACGGTCCTCATCGCCGGGGGAGCGGGCGCGGTGGGCAACGCCGCCATCCAGCTGGCCCGCTGGTCCGACGCCACCGTGATCACCACGGTCAGCAGCCAGGAGAAGGCGGAGCTCGCGCGCGCCGCCGGCGCCGACCACGCGATCGACTACACCGCCGGCGACACCGCCGCCCGGATCCTCGAGCTCGCGCCCGACGGTGTCGACCACGTCGTCGAGGTCGCGCCGGCGGTCAACGTCGACCTCGACATCGAGGTGCTCAAGGTGCACGGCACCCTCGCGATCTACGCCAACAACGGCGGCGAGGACATGACGGTGCCGCTGCGTGCGGCGTTCTCCAAGAACCTGCGCTTCCAGTTCATCATCCTCTACACCCTCGACCGAGGGCTGCTCGCCGCCGCCGCGGAGGACGTGTACGCCGCGGTCGAGGTCGGGGCGCTGCGGGTAGGGGAGGACGCCGGCCTGCCCGTGCACCACTTCGCACTGGAGGAGACAGCCGCCGCCCACGACGCCGTGCAGGACGGGCTGGTCGGCAAGGCGCTGCTCGACATCGCGGTGGACTGAGCGCCGCCGCCGGGCTGCCCTCCGCAGGACGTGACGTGCACGACGTCCGAAACGCGGGACTGGCACGCGGCGTGGTCACCGGGTCGCTCCGGGACCGGTAAGGTGGGAGCCGTTCGACATCCTTTAACGAGCCGTCCCGTGAGGCGGAGAAGGAGGTCAGCACACTGATGTGTGCCCAGCCTGCGCCTGTCCCTGATCAATCCGCCGATCCCATTGGCCGCGTGGTCCTCGACGCCCGTGACATCGCCCGGGCGCTGACCCGGATCAGCCACGAGATCCTCGAGCGCAACAAGGGCGCCGACAACCTCGTGCTGCTCGGGATCCCGACCCGCGGCGTCGGCCTCGCCCACCGCATCGCCGAGCGCATCGCGGAGACCGAGGGCGTCGCGGTGCCGGTCGGCAGCCTCGACATCACCCTCTACCGCGATGACCTGCGCCGCCACCCGGCGCGCGGCCCGCAGCACACCGAGGTGCCGCCCGGCGGCATCGACGGCACCACCGTGGTGCTGGTCGACGACGTGCTCTACTCCGGGCGCACCGTGCGGGCGGCCCTGGACGCTCTCGCCGACCTCGGCCGACCCGACGCCGTGCGCCTCGCGGTGCTCGTCGACCGCGGCCACCGCGAGCTGCCCGTCCGCGCCGACCACGTCGGCAAGAACCTCCCGAGTGCGCGCAGCGAGCGCGTGATGGTGCGCCTTGCGGAGACCGACGGCCACGACGAGGTGCGCATCGCGGACCGACCCGAGCCGGCCACCGCGCCGAAGGGGGAGGACGCGTGAACAAGCACCTGCTGAGCGTCGACGACCTCACCATCGACGACGTCAACACCCTGTTCACGACCGCCGCGGAGATGCACGACGTGCAGCGCCGCGAGGTCAAGAAGCTGCCCGCCCTGCGCGGGCGCACCGTGATCAACCTGTTCTTCGAGGACTCCACCCGCACCCGGTCGAGCTTCGAGCTCGCCGGCAAGTGGCTCTCGGCGGACACCATCAACCTCGCCGGCAAGGGCTCCTCGGCCTCCAAGGGCGAGAGCCTGCGCGACACCGTGCTCACCATCGCCTCGATGGGCGTCGACGCGCTGGTGATCCGCCACTCCGCCTCCGGTGCCTGCCACCAGGTGGCCGAGTGGGTGGACTGCTCGGTGGTCAACGCCGGCGACGGCACCCACGAGCACCCGACCCAGGCCCTGCTCGACGCCTACACGCTCGTACGCCGTCTCGGCACCCTCGAGGACAAGCACATCGTGCTCGTCGGCGACCTGACCCACAGCCGCGTGTTCCGCAGCAACGTGGGCCTGCTCGGCCGCCTCGGGGCCCGGGTCACCGTGGTGGCGCCGCCCACCCTGATGCCCAGCGGCGTCGAGGCATGGTCGGCCTCGGCCGGCTTCGAGACCTCCTACGACCTCGACGAGGTCCTGCCCAAGGCCGACGCCGTGATGATGCTGCGCGTGCAGCGCGAGCGGATGAGCGGCGGGTTCTTCCCCACCGCGCGGGAGTACACCGTCGGCTACGGCCTCACCCGCGACCGGCTGGCCGTGCTGGGCGAGGAGGTGCCGATCTGCCACCCCGGCCCGATGAACCGCGGCCTGGAGATCGCCGCCGACGCCGCCGACGCCGCGCAGTCGCTGATCCTGGAGCAGGTCTCCTCCGGCGTCGCGGTGCGCATGTCCGTCCTCTACCACCTGCTTGCCGGCGAAGGAGCCTCCGCATGACCGACCCGATCCTGATCCAGGGCGGATCGCTGCTCGGGGGCGGCGCCGCTGACGTGCTCGTCGCGGACGGCGTCATCGCCGCCGTGTCCACCACCCCCGGTGCGCTCGAGACCACCGGCGTCCGCGTCATCGACGCCGACGGCCTGGTCGTGCTGCCCGGCCTGGTGGACCTGCACACCCACCTGCGCGAGCCCGGCCGCGAGGACGCCGAGACCATCCGCACCGGCTCGCACGCCGCCGCCCTCGGCGGCTACACCGCGGTGCTCGCGATGGCCAACACCAACCCGGTCACCGACACCGCCGAGGCCGCCGAGCGCGTCCACGAGCTCGGCCGCCAGGTCGGCGTCGTCGACGTGCAGCCGGTCGGCGCGGTCACCAAGGGCCTGGCGGGCGAGGAGCTCGCCGAGCTCGGCCTGATGGCCCGCTCCCGCGCCGGGGTCCGCGTCTTCTCCGACGACGGCCGCTGCGTCCAGGACGCCCGGGTGATGCGCCGCGCGCTGGAGTACGTCAAGGCCTTCGGCGGCGTGATCAGCCAGCACTCCCAGGACTCCTCGCTGGCCGGCCCCGAGGCCTGCTGCCACGAGGGCGAGATCTCGGGCCGCCTCGGCCTGACCGGCTGGCCCGGGGTCGCGGAGGAGGTCATCGTCGCGCGCGACGTGATGCTCGCGCGCCACACCGGCAGCCGGGTCCACGTCGCCCACGCCTCGACCGCCGGCACCGTCGAGGTGCTGCGCTGGGCGCGCAGCCAGGGGATCGCGGTGACCGCCGAGGTCACCCCGCACCACCTGCTGCTCACCACCGAGGAGCTGCTCGGCTACGACCCGACGTACAAGGTCAACCCGCCGCTGCGTCCCGCCGAGGACGTCGAGGCGCTGCGCGACGCGCTCGCCGACGGCACCATCGACGCGGTCGCCACCGACCACGCCCCGCACGCCCGCCACGACAAGCAGCACGCCTTCGGCGACGCGGCGTTCGGCATGCTCGGCCTCGAGACCGCGCTCGGCGTGGTCGCGAGCGTGATGGTCGACTCCGGTCGTCTGGACTGGGCCGGCGTGGCCCGCGTCATGTCGCACAACCCCGCCCGGATCGCCGGGCTCGGCGGCCACGGCCGCCCGATCGAGGTCGGCGAGCCCGCCCACCTGACGCTGATCGACCCGGCTGCCTCGGTCACCGTGGACCGCGAGGCCTCGGCGTCGCTGTCCCGCAACAACCCCTGGCACGGCCGCACCCTCTCCGCGGCCGTGCACACCACTCTGCTGCGCGGTGTCCCCACCGTGCTGGAAGGAAAGCTGGCATGAGCGAGGCCCTGCTCGTCCTGGAGGACGGGCGCACCTTCCGCGGCGAGGCGTTCGGCGCCGAGGGCGAGACCTTCGGCGAGGCGGTCTTCAACACCGGCATGACCGGCTACCAGGAGACCCTCACCGACCCCTCCTACCACCGCCAGGTCGTCGTGATGACCGCCCCGCACGTCGGCAACACCGGCGTCAACGACGAGGACCCCGAGAGCAAGCGGATCTGGGTCGCCGGCTACGTCGTGCGCGACCCCGCCCGGGTCTCCTCGAACTGGCGCGCCCAGCGCACCCTCGACGACGAGCTGCGCGAGCAGGGCGTCGTCGGGATCTCCGGCGTCGACACCCGCGCGCTGACCCGCCACCTGCGCGACCGCGGCGCCATGCGCGTCGGCATCTCCACCACCGAGACCGACCCCGAGGCGCTGCTCTCCCGGGTCCGCGGCTCCGCGGAGATGGCCGGGCTCGAGCTCGCCGACGAGGTCACCACCGCCGAGGCGTACGTCGTCCCGGCCCAGGGGGAGAAGCGGTTCACCGTGGTCGCCCTCGACCTCGGCATCAAGGCCATGACGCCGGCCCGGATGGCCGAGCGCGGCATCGAGGTGCACGTGCTGCCCGCGACCGCGTCGCTCGAGGACGTCCTCGCGGTGCAGCCCGACGGGCTCTTCTACTCCAACGGCCCCGGTGACCCGTCGGCCACCACCCAGCAGGTCGAGGTGCTCCAGGGCGCCCTCGAGCGGGGGGTGCCGTACTTCGGCATCTGCTTCGGCAACCAGCTCTTCGGCCGCGCGCTCGGGTTCGGCACCTACAAGCTCAAGTACGGCCACCGCGGCATCAACCAGCCGGTGATGGACCGCACCACCGGCAAGGTCGAGGTGACCGCGCACAACCACGGCTTCGCCGTGGACGCGCCGCTGGACCGCGCGACCGAGACGCCGTACGGCACCGCCAGCGTCAGCCACGTCTGCCTCAACGACGACGTCGTCGAGGGACTCGAGCTGCGCTCGGGCGAGGGCGACCTGCTCGGCTTCTCGGTGCAGTACCACCCCGAGGCCGCGGCCGGCCCCCACGACGCCGCGTACCTCTTCGATCGTTTCGTCCAGCTCCTGACCGACCGGAAGGCCTGAACCCCGTGCCGAAGCGCGAAGACATCACGTCGATCATGGTGATCGGCTCCGGGCCGATCATCATCGGCCAGGCCGCCGAGTTCGACTACTCCGGCACCCAGGCATGCCGGGTGCTGAAGGAGGAGGGCCTGCGGGTCATCCTCGTGAACTCCAACCCCGCCACGATCATGACCGACCCGGAGTTCGCCGACGCGACCTACGTCGAGCCGATCACCCCGGAGTTCGTCGAGAAGGTCATCGCCAAGGAGCGCCCCGACGCGCTGCTGGCGACCCTCGGCGGCCAGACGGCGCTCAACGCCGCCATGGCGCTCGCCGCGAACGGCGTGCTCGAGAAGTACGGCGTGGAGCTGATCGGCGCCAGCATCGAGGCGATCGACCGCGGCGAGAACCGCCAGGTGTTCAAGAAGATCGTCGAGGAGCTGGGCGGCGAGTCCGCGAAGTCGGTCATCTGCCACACCATGGAGGACTGCCTGGCCGCCGTCGACGAGCTCGGCTACCCGATGGTGGTGCGGCCCTCCTTCACCATGGGCGGCACCGGCTCGGGCATGGCCTACAACGAGACCGACCTGCGCCGCATCGCCGGCGCCGGCCTGGCCGCCAGCCCCACCACCGAGGTGCTTCTGGAGGAGTCGATCCTCGGCTGGAAGGAGTACGAGCTGGAGGTGATGCGCGACAAGGCCGACAACGTCGTGATCATCTGCTCGATCGAGAACCTCGACCCGATGGGCACCCACACCGGCGACTCGATCACCGTCGCGCCGGCGATGACGCTCACCGACCGCGAGTACCAGAAGATGCGCGACCTGGCGATCGGCATCATCCGCGCCGTCGGCGTCGACACCGGCGGCTGCAACATCCAGTACGCCGTGAACCCCGTCGACGGCCGCCTGATCGTCATCGAGATGAACCCGCGCGTCTCCCGCTCCAGCGCGCTGGCCTCCAAGGCGACCGGCTTCCCGATCGCCAAGATCGCGGCGAAGGTGGCCATCGGCTACACCCTCGACGAGATCCCCAACGACATCACCACCCGCCCCGGTGGCCAGACCACCCCGGCGAGCTTCGAGCCGGCGCTGGACTACGTGGTCGTCAAGGTCCCGCGCTTCGCCTTCGAGAAGTTCCCCGGCGCCGACCGCACGCTGACCACGCACATGAAGTCGGTCGGCGAGGCGATGGCCTTCGGCCGCAACTTCACCGAGGCGCTGCAGAAGGCGCTGCGCTCCCTGGAGAGCAAGGACGCGGTCTTCGACTGGCGCAAGGAGTACGTCGACCTGGACAAGGCGGCGCTGCTGGAGGAGATCAAGACCCCGACCGACGGCCGCCTCAAGCGGGTCATGGACGCGCTGCGCGCCGGTGCCACGGCCGAGGAGATCTTCGAGGCCACCGCGATCGACCCGTGGTTCGTCGACCAGCTCGCGCTGATCAACGAGATCGCCGTGGAGGTCACCGAGGCCCCCGAGCTCAGCCCGGCGGTGCTGCGCAGGGCCAAGCGCCACGGCTTCTCCGACGAGCAGATCGGCCGGATCCGCGGGATGTCCGCCGACGTCGTGCGCGGGGTGCGCCACGCGCTGGGGATCCGCCCTGTCTACAAGACCGTCGACACCTGCGCGGCGGAGTTCGCCGCCCAGACGCCGTACCACTACTCCTCCTACGACGAGGAGACCGAGGTCGCGCCCCGCGAGCGTCCCGCGGTGATCATCCTGGGCTCCGGCCCGAACCGGATCGGCCAGGGCATCGAGTTCGACTACTCCTGCGTGCACGCCTCCCTCGCGCTCTCCGAGGCCGGCTACGAGACCGTGATGGTCAACTGCAACCCCGAGACGGTCTCCACCGACTACGACACCTCCGACCGGCTCTACTTCGAGCCGCTCACCCTCGAGGACGTCCTGGAGATCGTGCACGCCGAGCAGCAGGCCGGCCCCGTCGCGGGCGTCCTGGTGCAGCTGGGCGGGCAGACGCCGCTCGGCCTGGCCGCCGGGCTCAAGGCCAACGACGTGCCGATCGTCGGCACCTCGCCCGAGGCGATCCACCTCGCCGAGGACCGCGGCTCCTTCGGTCGGGTGCTGGCCCAGGCCGGCCTGACCGCGCCCAAGCACGGCACGGCCACGTCGTTCCCGGAGGCGCAGCAGATCGCCGCCGAGATCGGCTACCCGGTGCTGGTGCGCCCGTCGTACGTCCTGGGCGGGCGCGGCATGGAGATCGTGTACGGCGAGGACGCGCTGCGCGCCTATCTCGACAAGTACGTCGCCGCCGGGCTGATCTCCGCCGAGGCGCCGGTCCTGGTCGACCGGTTCCTCGACGACGCGGTCGAGATCGACGTGGACGCGCTGTTCGACGGCGAGGAGCTGTTCCTCGGCGGCGTCATGGAGCACATCGAGGAGGCCGGCATCCACTCCGGCGACTCCTCCTGCGCGCTGCCGCCGATCACGCTCGGCGCCCGCGAGATCGCCGACATCCGCCGGGCCACCGAGGGGATCGCCCGCGGGGTCGGGGTGCGCGGCCTGATCAACATCCAGTTCGCGCTGAGCGCCGACATCCTCTACGTCCTCGAGGCCAACCCGCGCGCCAGCCGCACGGTGCCGTTCGTCTCCAAGGCGACCGCCACGCCGCTGGCCAAGGCCGCGGCCCGCGTCATGCTCGGCGAGTCGATCGCCGACCTGCGCGCCGCGGGCCTGCTGCCCGCGCACGGCGACGGCGGCGACCTGCCCGCCGACCAGCCGATCGCGGTCAAGGAGGCGGTGATGCCCTTCAACCGGTTCAAGACCCCCGACGGGCAGAACGTCGACACGGTGCTCGGCCCGGAGATGAAGTCGACCGGCGAGGTGATGGGTTTCGACGCCGACTTCGGCACCGCGTTCGCCAAGAGCCAGGCCGCGGCGTACGGCCCGCTGCCCACGGCCGGCAAGGTGTTCGTCTCGATGGCCAACCGCGACAAGCGGCACATGATCTTCCCGATCAAGGTGCTCGCCGACCTCGGCTTCGAGATCCTGGCCACCCAGGGCACCGCGGAGGTGCTGCGCCGCAACGGCGTCACCGCCCAGATCGTGCGCAAGCACTTCGAGGGTGCGGGCGAGCACGGCGAGCCCACGTCGGTGCAGCTGATCGACAGCGGCGAGGTGCGGCTGATCGTCAACACCCCCGACGGCTCCGACGGCACCGGCCACGCCCGCTACGACGGCTACGAGATCCGCACCGCGGCGGTCCGCGCCAACGTCCCGTGCATCACCACGGTGCAGGGGCTCGGCGCGGCGGTGCAGGGCATCGAGGCCTCGCGCCGCGGCGACATCGGCGTGCGCAGCCTGCAGGACTGGGCAGCGATCGTGCGACGGGCGCGGTGATCGGCTCGTGATCTACCGCAGTCTCTTCGACCACGTGCTGGTCCGCACGGACCCCGAGCAGGCGCACCACGTCGCGTTCCGCGCGCTCCGGGCGGGCGGGCCGGCGCTGGCCGGCCTCGCCCGGCTGGACCGCGCCGCCGGCCGGGCGCCGGGGCGCCCGGTGGAGGTCATGGGGCTGCGGTTCCCGCACGTGCTGGGCCTCGCGGCGGGCTTCGACAAGAACGCCGTGGGCATCGACGCGCTCGGCGCGCTGGGCTTCGGCCACGTCGAGATCGGCACGGTCACGGGGGAGGCCCAGCCGGGCAACCCCCGCCCGCGGCTGTTCCGGCTGCCCGAGGACGGCGCGATCATCAACCGGATGGGGTTCAACAACGACGGCGCCGAGGCGGTCGCGGTGCGGCTGGCCGAGCGGCGCCGTCGCCGGACCCTGCGCGGCGGCGGTCCCGGCCCGGTGCTCGGCGTCAACATCGGCAAGACCAAGGTCGTGCCCGAGGACGACGAGGCCGCGGTGCTGGCCGACTACCGCAAGAGCGCGGGCCTGCTGGCGCCGTACGCCGACTACCTGGTGGTCAACGTCAGCTCGCCCAACACCCCGGGCCTGCGCAACCTGCAGGCCGTCGAGCGGCTCGCGCCGCTGCTGGCGGCGGTACGCGAGACCGCCGACGCGGCCGTCCCCGGGCGCCGGGTGCCGCTGCTGGTCAAGATCGCCCCGGACCTGGCCGACGAGGACGTGCGCGAGGTGGCCGACCTGGCCACCGCCACCGGGCTGGACGGCATCATCGCCACGAACACCACGATCTCGCGCGAGGGGCTGCGCTCCTCGCCCGAGAAGGTCGCGGCGATCGGTGCCGGCGGGCTCTCGGGCCGGCCGCTGACCGCGCGGTCGCTGGAGGTGCTGCGGCTGCTGCGGGCCCAGGTCGGCGACGACCTCGCCCTGGTCTCGGTCGGCGGCATCACGACCGTCGAGGACGCACGTGCGCGCCTCGACGCCGGCGCCGACCTGCTCCAGGCCTACTCCGCGTTCATCTACGAGGGGCCGCTGTGGGCACGGCGGGTCGTCGCGGGTCTCGAGAGCCGTCGGGCATGATGCCGAGGTGAGTCCCGTGCACGCGACCGGCGAGCTGCTGGCCAGCCGCAAGGTCGGCGCGTACCACCACCTCAGCGTCGTCGCCCGCGGCGTTGCCGAGGAGTTCCGGCCCGGGACGTTCGTCGCGGTCACGGTCGGCACACCCGGGACCTCCGCGACCCTTGCGCCCCGGCCGCTGTGGATCCACCGGGTCCGCCCGGTCGGCGGCCACGGCCTGGCGCTCCAGCTGGTGCTCGAGGTCCGGGGGGCCGGCACCCGGTGGCTCGCCGAGCAGCCGGTCGGCGCCCGGCTGGCGGTCACCGGGCCGCTCGGGCGGCCGTTCGCGCTCCCCAAGGAGCCGGTGGCCTGCGTGCTGGTGGGGGAGGGCTACTCCGCCGCCCCGCTCTTCCCGCTCGCCGAGCGGCTGCGCGAGCGCGGCTGCCCGGTGACCCTGCTCCTCGGCGCCCCCGACGAGTCCCGCCTGCTCTCCGCGCTGGAGGCGCGTCGCTCCGCGCGGGCCGTGACCGTCGTGACCCGGGACGGCTCGGTCGGCCAGCGCGGCGAGATCGCCGACGCCGTGACCGAGGTGCTGCGCCGTGCCGAGGCCGCGGTCGTGTACGCCGCCGGGCCCGAGCCGATGCTGCACGCCGTGGCGGCCGCGGCCGAGGCCCACGGCGCCTGGAGCCAGTGCGCCGTCGAGCAGCCGCTGGCCTGCGCGACCGGGCTGTGCCACGGCTGTCCGGTGCCGGTCGTCGGCGAGGACGGCGTGGCCCGCACGGTGCGGGCGTGCGTCGACGGGCCGGTCTTCCGTGGGGACCGGGTGCGCTGGACCGAGCTGGTCCGATGAGCGGCCCGCAGATCCCCGGGCTGGCGCTGCGCAACCCGGTCATCATCGCCGCCGGGTGCGGTGGGACCGGTCGCGAGCTCGCGGCGTACTCGCCCCTGGACGCGCTCGGCGCGTTCACCACCCGCACGATCACCCTCAACCCCCGCCCCGGTGGGCCCGCGCCCCGCGTGGTGGAGACACCGTCGGGACTGGTGCACTCCACCGGGTGCCCCAACCCCGGGCTCGAGGGGTTCCTGGCCACCGAGCTGCCGCCGCTGGTGCAGGCCGGCGCCCGGGTCGTGGTCTCGGTGGCCGCCGCCTCCGTGCAGGAGTACGCCGAGCTGGTGCGCCGCCTCGGCCGCGCGCCGGGCATCGCCGCGGTCGAGGTCAACCTCTCCGCCCCGGACGCCGCCGCTCACGGGCTGTTCGACGTGCGCGAGCCGTTCCACATGACCAGCGTGCTCACCGCCGTGCTGCGCGAGCTGCCCGCCGGCATCCCGGTGCTGGCCAAGCTGCGCCCCGACGTGCTGCGCGTCGTGGAGGCGGCCCGGACCGCCGTCGAGTCCGGCGCGGTCGCCGTCGTCGTGGGCGGTCCCCAGCCCGCGGCCCTCCCGGACGGCCGTGCCGCCGGGCTCAGCGGGCCGGCGGTCCGTCCGCTCGCGCTGCGTTGCGTCACCGAGGTGCGCGCCGCGCTGCCCTCGCTGCCGGTGATCGGTGCCGGCGGCATCGGCACCGCCGCGGACGCCCGTGACTTCCTGCGCGCCGGTGCCACCGCCGTCCAGGTCGGCACCGCGCTGCTGCACGACCCGACCGCCGCCGCCCGGCTGGTCGCCGAGCTCGCCTCCGACGACGCCGCGCTCGCCGGGACCGCGCCGGCGGAGCCGTCACCTCCCGTCCGGCCCTCCCGGCCGGTCCAGATCAACACCGACCCCAGCCAGGAGCAGCCCCGATGACCAGCACCGCCGTCCCGTTCGGCACCCGTCTGCACGCGGCCGTCGCGGAGCGCGGCCCGCTCTGCGTGGGGATCGACCCGCACGCCGCCCTGCTCGAGGCCTGGGGCCTCGGCGACGACGTCGCCGGCCTGGAGCGCTTCGCGCTGGGCGTCGTGGAGGCGGTCGCCCCGCACGCGTCGGTCATCAAGCCGCAGTCGGCGTTCTACGAGCGCTTCGGCAGCCGCGGGATCGCGGTGCTGGAGCGGGTGATCGCTGAGTCGCGGGCCGCCGGCGCCCTGGTGCTGCTCGACGTCAAGCGCGGCGACATCGGGTCCACCTCGCAGGCCTACGCCGACGCCTACCTCGACCCGGCCTCGCCGCTGGCCGTCGACGCGATCACCGCCAGCCCCTTCCTCGGCTTCGGCTCGCTGGGCCCGATGGTGAGCACCGCGCAGCGCCACGGCGGTGGCGTCTTCGTGCTGGCGCTGACCTCCAACCCGGAGGGCCCCGAGGTGCAGCACGCCCGGGCCGCCGACGGGCGCACGGTGGCCGGCACGGTGCTCGACTCGCTGCGTGCCCTCAACGCCGCGGAGGTCGCCGCGGGCGCGCCCGCCGGCAGCTTCGGCGCGGTGGTCGGGGCGACGATCGGAGAGAGTGCCGAGGACCTCGACATCGCCGGCCCGCTGCTCGCCCCCGGGTACGGCGCCCAGGGCGGCACCCGCGAGGACCTGCGCCGGATCTTCGGAGCGGCCGCGCGCCACGTGCTGCCCAGCTCCTCGCGCGACGTGCTGCGCCTGGGCCCCGACGCCGCCGCCATGCGGGACGCGGTACGACGCGCGAACGACGAACTCACCGCCGATCTGGCTTAGGGCGTGTAGGTCAGCCTGGAGCGGGTAGGAGTGTCGGACCGGCCGCATGGCGCGGTCGGCCGACACGGGGAGCTTGGGATGACCTACCAACCGACCGCCGCACCGATTCAGCGTCGCGGCGGCCTTCACGTGGCCGTGGCGACCGCGTTCGTCCTGGTCGTGTGCGCCCTCGTCGGGCTCGGTCCGGCGGTCCAGCCCGCCTCCGCGGCCGCCGCCAACCAGTACGAGGAGGCCGCGAACGGCCTGGAGATCGACGACTCCGCGAACTTCATGGCCCGGCGCAAGGGGACGATGTACAAGTACAACCCCGACGGCTTCCTCGCGGCCACGGCCTGGATGGTCCCCGACAGCCTGTCGATCTACGCCGACCAGCAGCTGCTGCTGATCCGCGACGACAGGGCCGACGGCCAGCGGGTGGGCGTCCACTGGCGGACCGCAGACCGCACGATCAGGGGTCTCTGTGTCGTGTCCGGCGGCAAGAGCGGGACCAGCAAGCGTTCGCAGAAGCAGCTCTGCATCCTCAACGTCCCGGAAGGCAAGCGGGTCGAGTACCGACTCGGTACCTGTGACGGCAGCAAGGTCGGTTGCGGCGGCCCCCGGAACTGGCGCAAGAAGATCAAGAACTGGTCGTGGAACACTGGGCATCAGCCGCCGAAGTCCGTGAACGGCTGGCGGGACCTCCCCGACGACGCCGACAGCGAGTACGAGCACGGGGACTGCACCGAGGACTCGGACCGCGATTGCTGAGGTCGGACAGCGTTCGCCGCATGCGGCCCAGTCGGCGGGGTCGAGCCTGCTGGCTCGGCCCCGCCGCGGTGCTCCTGGCACTGACCGCGTGCGGCGGCGACCCGGTCCAGTCCTACTGCGAGGAGGTCTCCGCGCGCCAGGACGAGCTCGCCGGGCTGCTCGACGACGGCGGCCCGGACGCGCTGCTGCGGGCCCTGCCGGTGCTGGAGGACCTGCGTGCCGAGGCGCCCGGCGACCTCGACGACGAGTGGCAGCAGGTCGTCGGGCGGCTGCGGGCCCTGGACGCCGCGCTCCGCGAGGCAGGCGTGGACCCCGCGACGTACGACCGCGCGGAGCCGCCGGCCGAGGTGAGCACCGAGCAGCGCAGCGCCATCGACGGCGCGGCCCGCGAGCTGGTCTCCGAGCGCACCACCACCGCGATGGCGGGGCTGGAGCAGCAGGCGCGCGACGTCTGCAAGACGCCGTTGGTTCCCTAGCCGCGTGTGACAGGGCGCGCACCCCGGCGTCCACCGGGGCCGGCCGATTGCCGCCGCCTCCCGGTTCTGACTACATTGAGCAGCACCAGGCCAGTGGGTGCCGCCGGTGATTGTGCGGCCGCCCCCGACACCGATGAGAAGGACGCCCGTGGCTCTGCCCCCGCTCACCCCCGAACAGCGCCAGGCAGCGCTCCAGAAGGCGGCTGCGTCCCGCCGCGAGCGGGCCGAGGTGAAGAACCGCCTGAAGAACTCCGGTGCCTCGATCGTCGACGTGCTGCGCGAGGGCCAGGTCAACGAGGTCGTCGGCAAGATGAAGGTCGTCGACCTGCTGCAGTCGATGCCCGGCCTCGGCAAGGTCCGCGCCCGTCAGACCATGGAGCGCCTGGGCATCGCCGAGAGCCGCCGCGTGCGCGGCCTCGGTGCCAAGCAGGTCGCGGCCCTCGAGGCCGAGTTCGCCTCGCGCGACGCGTGAGCACCCCCGAGCGTCGCTCCCGACTCGTCGTCCTCGCCGGGCCGACAGCCGTCGGCAAGGGCACGGTGGCCGCCGCCGTCCGCGAGGCACACCCCGAGGTCTGGATCTCCGTCTCCGCCACGACGCGCCCCCCGCGCCCCGGCGAGGAGAACGGCGTCCACTACTGGTTCGTCTCCGACGCGGAGTTCGACCGGATGATCGCCGACGACGACCTGCTGGAGTGGGCGGTCGTGCACAAGGCGGCCCGCTACGGCACTCCCCGCCAGCCGGTCGAGCTCGCGCTGGCCAGCGGCCAGCCGGCGATGCTGGAGATCGACCTGCAGGGCGCGCGCCAGGTCCGCCGCACCATGCCCGACGCGCTTTTCGTCTTCCTGGGCCCCCCGTCGTGGGACGAGCTCGTACGCCGGCTGGTCGGCCGCGGGACCGAGACGGCCGCGGAACGCGAGCGCCGATTGGAGACCGCGCGGGTCGAGCTGGCGGCCGAGGCGGAGTTCGACATCACCATCGTCAACCATGAAGTTCACGAGGCAGCCGAGCAGTTGGTAGCCTTGCTGAAGCAACCACCGACAGATCTGTGAGGCGTTTTAGCGTGCCTGGACCCATCATCGACGCTCAGGGTGTCACCAACCCTCCGATCGACGACCTGCTCACCAAGACCGACAGCAAGTACAAGCTGGTGCTCTACAGCGCCAAGCGTGCCCGGCAGATCAACGCCTACTACTCCCAGCTCGGCGAGGGCCTGCTGGAGTACGTCGGCCCGCTCGTGGACACCCACGTGCAGGAGAAGCCCCTCTCGATCGCGCTCCGCGAGATCAGCGAGGACCTCCTGACCTGCGAGGACGTCGACCCGGCCGAGCTGGCCGCCGAGGCTGCGGCGCAGGCTGCCGCTGCCGACGCCGGCTTCAACGCCCAGGCGTGACCCACCCCGTGCTTCGCCGGTGAACACCACCAGCGACCCCGGCTCCGAGGCCGTGTCCCCTGAGGGGGCACGGCCCGTTGCGCGTCCCCAGGTCGTCCTCGGGGTCTCCGGCGGCATCGCGGCGTACAAGGCCTGCGAGCTGCTGCGCCGGTTCACCGAGTCCGGCCACGACGTGACGGTCGTGCCGACGGAGTCCGCCCTGCGGTTCGTCGGCGCGCCCACCTGGGCCGCCCTCTCGGGCCGCCCGGTGGCCACCGAGGTCTGGGACGGCGTGCACGAGGTGCCGCACGTCCGCATCGGCCAGGCGGCCGACCTGGTCGTGATCGCCCCGGCGACCGCCGACCTGATGGCCAAGGCCGCCCACGGCCAGGCCGACGACCTGCTCACCAACACCCTGCTGACGGCGCGCTGCCCGGTGGTCTTCGCACCGGCGATGCACACCGAGATGTGGGAGCACCCCGCGACGCGCGACAACGTCGCCACCCTGCGCCGCCGCGGCGCGATCGTGATCGAGCCCGCCGAGGGCCGCCTCACCGGCAAGGACACCGGCAAGGGCCGGCTGCCCGAGCCCGGGGAGATCTTCGAGCTGGCGCGCGACGTGCTGACCCGCACCGGCGCCGACGGCCCGGTCGACGACCTCGCCGGTCGCCAGGTGGTGGTCTCCGCAGGAGGGACGCGGGAGTACCTCGACCCCGTCCGGTTCCTGGGCAACCGCTCCTCGGGCCTCCAGGGCGTGGCCCTGGCCCGCGCCGCCGCCGCGCGCGGTGCCGAGGTGACGCTGATCGCCGCCAACGTCGCGCTGCCCGACCCTGCCGGCATGAAGGTGGTGCGGGTCGAGACGACCGCCGAGCTGCGCGACGCCGTGGTGAGCGCGGCCGCCGGTGCCGACGCGGTCGTGATGGCCGCGGCCCCCGCCGACTTCCGCCCGGCGAGCGTGAGCGAGGCCAAGATCAAGAAGGCCGCCGACGGCAGCGCCGCCCCGCTGGAGCTGGTGCAGAACCCCGACATCCTCCACGAGATCAGCACCCAGCGGGTGCGCCCCGACAGCGTCGTGGTCGGCTTCGCGGCCGAGACCGGCGATGCGACCGGCTCGGTGCTCGACCTCGCCCGGGCCAAGCTGGCCCGCAAGGGCTGCGACCTGCTCGTCGTCAACGACGTGAGCGGGGGAGCGGTCTTCGGCCAGCCCGACAACGAGGCCGTCATCCTGGCCGCCGACGGAGGCATGGTCGACGTACCGCGCGGCTCGAAGGCCGCGCTGGCCCACGCGATCTGGGACCAGGTCGCGCCGCGGCTCACCTGAACGGTGTATGCCGCCCGCCGCAAGGACGTCTCGGATGGCGGACCTGCGGCTACGCTGAAGCAGGATTGAGGATTCTGGGGAGCGCGCCGGGGGCACCGGCGACATCACCATGAATGACACGACGAACGACACGATCACTGGCATGACGACCGACACGACGACCGACACGATGACCGACACGATGACCGACCGGGACCGAACGGGAGCGAGCACGACTGTGGCTGGACGACTCTTCACCTCTGAGTCGGTGACCGAGGGTCACCCTGACAAGATCGCCGACCAGATCAGCGACTGCGTCCTCGACGCGATGCTCGCGCAGGACCCCACGAGCCGGGTGGCCGTGGAGACGCTGCTGACCACCGGTCTCGTCGTCGTCGCCGGTGAGGTCACCACCTCCGGCTACGTCGACATCAAGGAGAAGGTGCGCGAGCGGATCCTCGAGATCGGCTACGACTCCTCCGAGAAGGGCTTCGACGGCCACTCCTGCGGCGTCATGGTCGCGATCGGCGGGCAGTCCGGCGACATCGCCCAGGGCGTCGACGAGGGCCACGAGAGCCGCGTCGACTCCTCCGCCGACGCGCTGGACCGCCAGGGCGCGGGCGACCAGGGCCTGATGTTCGGCTACGCCTGCGACGACACCCCCGAGCTGATGCCGCTGCCGATCAAGATCGCGCAGACCCTCTCCGAGCGGCTCTCCCAGGTCCGCAAGGACGGCACGCTGGACTACCTGCGTCCCGACGGCAAGACCCAGGTCACGATCGAGTACGACGAGGACAACCGCCCGGTCCGCATCGACACCGTGGTGCTCTCGACCCAGCACGCCGAGGAGATCGACCTCGAGTCGACCCTCCAGCCGGACATCAAGAAGCACGTCATCGACCCGGTGCTGGCCAGCTTCGACATCGACTCCGAGGGCTACCGGCTGCTGGTCAACCCGACCGGACGCTTCGTGGTCGGCGGCCCGATGGGCGACGCCGGGCTCACCGGCCGCAAGATCATCGTCGACACCTACGGCGGCATGGCCCGTCACGGCGGTGGCGCGTTCTCCGGCAAGGACCCCTCGAAGGTGGACCGCTCCGCGGCGTACGCCATGCGCTGGGTGGCCAAGAACGTCGTCGCGGCCGGTCTGGCGACCCGCTGCGAGGCCCAGGTCGCCTACGCGATCGGCAAGGCGAAGCCGGTCGGCGTGTTCATCGAGACCTTCGGCACCGGCACGGTCTCCGACGAGCGAATCCAGCAGGCGGTCCTCGAGGTCTTCGACCTGCGCCCGGCCGCGATCATCCGCGACCTCGACCTGCTGCGCCCCATCTACGCCAAGACCGCTGCCTACGGTCACTTCGGCCGCGAGCTCCCCGAGTTCACCTGGGAGCGCACCGACCGGGTCGACGCCCTCAAGGCCGCGCTGAGCGCCTGATCCGACGGCCCCCACCTCCGCCAGGGGGTGGGGGTGGGCGCTGGTAGACATCTGTCCATGACCGCGCCGCTGGAGCACCCCGAGCTGCCGGGGATGGTGCGCGCGACGGTCGCGGAGTCGCAGGCCAAGGCGCGCGCGACCAGGGCCCGCAAGGCCGCGGAGGCCGAGATCACCGAGGTCGACCCGGTCGCCCGGGTGCTGGTCGACGTGCCGCTCGCCCACCTCGACCGGCCCTTCGACTACGCGGTCCCGGTCGCGATGGCCGAGGCCGCGCAGCCGGGCGTGCGGGTCAAGGTGCGCTTCGCCGGCCAGGACGTCGACGGCTACGTCGTGGCCCGCGCCGCGCGCTCGGAGCACGCCGGCCGGCTGGCGCCGCTGCGCCGGGTGGTGGGCGCCGAGCCGGTGCTGAGCCCGGCGGTGGCGGCGCTGTGCGGCGACGTCGCCGAGCGCTACGCCGGCACCCGCTCCGACGTGCTGCGCCTCGCGGTGCCGCCGCGGCACGCGACGGTGGAGAAGACCCCGACCCCGCCCGAGCCGCCGCTCGACGCGCTGGGCGAGGCCGTTCGCCGGGCGGTCACCGCACTGTCCCCGGGCGCCGCGCACATCGAGCCCTTCCTGCGCGCGCTGCGCGAGGGCCGGGTGCCGCGGGTGGTCTGGGGACCAGCGCCGGGGGAGGACTGGGCGGGCCTGGTGGCGCTCGCCGCCGCGGTGACCCGGCTCGCCGGGCGCGGCAGCATCGTGTGCGTGCCCGACGGCCGTGACGTCGACCGGCTCGACGCCGCGCTGCGCGGCCTGCTCGGCGAGGGGCACCACGTCGTGCTGCGCGCCGACGCCGGCCCGGCCGCGCGCTACCGCGACTTTCTCGCCGTGGCGCGGGGGGAGCGCCGGATCGTGGTCGGCACCCGCTCCGCGGCGTTCGCGCCCGTGCACGACCTCGGGCTGGTCGCCATCTGGGACGACGGCGACGACCTGCACGCCGAGCCGCGCGCGCCGTACCCCCACACCCGCGAGACGCTCCTGCTGCGCGCCGAGCGGGAGGGCACCGCGGTGCTGGTCGGCGGCTTCGCGCGCACCGTGGAGGCCTCCTACCTCGTCCGCACCGGCTGGGCCGAGGACCTCCAGCCACCACGCCCGCTGGTGCGCGAGCGGGTGCGCGTCGCGGTGGCCGGGGCGACCGACTTCGACCTGATGCGCGACCCGATGGCCCGCTCCGCGCGGATGCCGCGTCAGGTCCACGACGCGGTGCGCATCGGGCTGGCCGAGGGGCCGGTGCTGGTGCAGACCCCGCGCTCGGGCTACGTGCCCTCGCTGGCCTGCGAGCGTTGCCGCACGCCCGCGCGCTGCGGCGCGTGCGCCGGGCCGCTCGCGCTGCGCGGCGCCACCCTGCCCCCGGCCTGCCGCTGGTGCGGGGTCGAGGACCCGCAGTGGGCGTGCCCCACCTGCGGGCACCACGGGCTGCGCGCCCCGGTGGTGGGCCAGGAGCGCACCGCCGAGGAGCTCGGGCGCGCCTTCCCGGGCGCCCGGGTGCTGACCTCCGCCGGCGACCGGGTGCTCGCCGAGGTCGACGAGCGGCCGGGCATCGTGGTCGCGACGCCGGGCGCCGAGCCGGTGGCCGCGGGCGGCTACGCGGTCGTGGTGCTGCTGGACGCGTGGCTGGTGCTGGGCCGCACCGACCTTCGCACCGACGAGGAGGCCCTGCGCCGCTGGTCCAACGCGGTCGCGCTGGTGCGTCCCGGCGGGCGGGCCCTGATCGTGGGTGATCCCGGGCACCCCTCGGTGCAGGCGCTGGTGCGCTGGGACCACGCGGGCTTCGCCGAGCGCGAGACCAGCGAGCGGGTCGAGGCGCACCTGCCGCCGGCCTCCCGGATGGCGACCATCACCGGTGAGCCCGGCGCCGTGGACGACGCGGTGACGCTGCTCGACCTGCCCCCGGCCACCGACGTGCTCGGGCCGGTGCCGGCCGGCGAGGAGGAGTGCCGGATCGTGCTCCGGGCGCCCCGCGTGCACGGCGCGGCGCTGTCGCGCGCCCTCGGGGAGCTGCAGCGGGTCCGCTCGGCGCGCAAGCTCGACGCCGTACGGATCCAGGTGGACCCGCCGGCGCTCTGAGTCGCGGTCCTAGACTGTCCTGCGACCCCTCCACACCCCGCACCGCACGAGGAGCACACCCACCTGTGGCGATCCAGCCCATCCGACTCTTCGGCGACCCGGTCCTGCGTCGCCCCGCGATCGAGGTCGTCGACTTCGACCGTGAGCTGCGCACGCTCGTGCAGGACCTCACCGACACCATGCGCAACGCGCCGGGCGCCGGTCTCGCCGCACCGCAGATCGGGGTCGGCCTGCGGGTCTTCACCTGGTGGGTCGACGGGGAGGTCGGCCACCTGGTCAACCCCGACCTGTCGCTGTCGGAGGAGACCCAGGACGGCCCCGAGGGCTGCCTGTCGCTGCCGGACCTGACCTTCGACTGCCGGCGTGCGCGCTCGGTGGTCGCGCGCGGGTTCGACATGCACGGCGAACCGGTGGTGATCGAGGGCTCGGACCTGCTGGCCCGGGCGATCCAGCACGAGACCGACCACCTCGACGGGGTCCTGTTCATCGACCGCCTCGACCCCGAGGCACGCAAGGCCGCCATGCGCGAGATTCGCGAGGCGGAGTGGTTCGGCCTCGGCACGCCCACCGTCAAGGTCAGCCCGCACCCCACCCACGGATTCGGAGTCTGAGAACCCACATGCGCATCGTCTTCGCGGGGACCCCCGAGGTCGCCATCCCCGCCCTGAACGCCCTGGCCGAGTCGCGTCACGAGCTCGTCGGTGTCGTCACCCGCCCGGACGCGCCGGCCGGCCGCGGCCGCAAGCTGGTCGCCAGCCCGGTCGCCCAGCGCGCCGAGGAGCTCGGCGTCCCGGTGCTCAAGCCGGAGCACCCGCGCGACCCGGAGTTCCAGGCACAGCTCAAGGCGCTCGAGCCGGACTGCTGCCCGGTGGTCGCGTACGGCGCGCTGCTGCCGCAGTCCGCGCTCGACATCCCCGAGCACGGCTGGGTCAACCTGCACTTCTCCTGCCTGCCGGCGTGGCGCGGCGCCGCGCCCGTGCAGCACTCGCTGTGGGCCGGTGACGAGGTCACCGGCGCGACCACGTTCCGCATCGTGAAGGCGCTCGACGCCGGCCCGACGTTCGGCGTGATGACCGAGCGGATCCGCCCCACCGACACCGCCGGCGACCTGCTCGGCCGCCTCGCCGAGGGCGGCGCCGGCCTGCTGGTCGCGACCCTCGACGGCATCGAGGACGGCTCGCTGGTCGCACGCGAGCAGCCCGAGGACGGCGTCAGCTTCGCCCCGAAGATCCTGGTCGAGGACGCCCGCATCGACTGGACCCAGCCGGCCGCGCTGATCGACCGTCAGGTGCGGGCCTGCACCCCCGGCCCCGGCGCCTGGTCGACCTTCGAGGGCGAGCGGTTCAAGATCGGACCGGTGAGCATCGAGGATCCCGCCGGCGAGGCGACCGAAGCCCCCGCGCTGGCGCCGGGCACGCTCGAGGTGCGCAAGAATGCCGTGCTCGTCGGCACCGGCACCGTCCCGGTGCGCCTCGGCGAGGTCAAGGCGTTCGGCAAGAAGCAGATGCAGGCCGCCGACTGGGCGCGCGGCACGCGGGTGCAGACCGGTGCCGTCCTCGGTGCCGAGTGACGACCGGCCGGCGCGTCCGGCGGACGTCGACGAGATCTGCCTGGGCCTGCCGCAGGTGGAGCTCGGCACGTCCTGGGGCGACGTGCCGACGTATCTCGTCGGAGGACGCGGCTTCGTGCTCTTCCGCAAGCCTCACTCCTCGGCGCTGGACCCGGCGACCGGCGAGCCCTACGACGATCTGCTGGTGGTCGTGACTCCCGGGCCCGGCGAGAAGGCCGCGCTGGTCGAGGACCCGCGGCTGCCGTTCTTCACCATCGACCACTTCGCCCGCACCAACGCCGTGCTCGTGCAGCAGTCCCGTCTGGGCGAGATCTCGCGCCGCGAGCTCGCCGAGGTGATCACCGACGCGTGGGCCGCACGTGCCCCGAAGCGGCTCGTGCGCGAGCACCTGGGAGCCGACGATGGCTGAGCCCCGCCGCCGCGGACGCGGCCAGCGACCCGGCCAGCGACCCGGTCAGCGTTCCGGACAGCGACCCGGCCAGGGGCCGGGGCAGCGGCCCGCGGGCAAGGCCAAGATCGCGACCGACCCGGCCCGCACCGCCGCGCTCGCGGTGCTGCAGGCCGTGCGGGTCGACAACGCCTACGCCAACCTCGCCCTGCCCACCGCCCTGCGCGAGCACGACCTGAGCGGGCGCGACGCGGCCTTCGCCACCGAGCTGGTCTCCGGGACTCTGCGGATGCGGGGCACGTACGACGCCGTGCTGGGCGCCTGCGTGGACCGCTCGCTGAACAAGGTCGAGGCCAAGGTCCTGGACGCGCTGCGCCTGGGCGCCCACCAGCTGCTGTCGATGCGGGTGCCGCCGCACGCCGCCATCAGCACCACCGTCGACCTGGCCCGCGCCCGGGTGGGAGCGGGCGCCGCTGCCTTCACCAACGCGGTCCTGCGCCGGGTCTCCGAGCACGACCTCGAGACGTGGGTCGACAAGGTGGCCCCGGACCGCGCGAAGGACCCCTCCGGCCACGCCGCGATCGCCCACTCGCACCCGCGCTGGGTGGTCGATGAGCTGCGCAAGGCCGTCGGCCCCGACCAGCTCGAGGACCTGCTCGCCGCCGACAACCAGGCGCCGCGGGTGACGCTGGTGGCCCGCCCCGGGCGCGCCACGACCGCGGAGCTGCCCGGCGAGCCCACGGCGTACTCGCCGTACGGCGTGGTGCTCGACGGCGGCGACCCCGGCGGGGTGGACGCCGTCGCCGAGGGCCGCGCGGGGGTGCAGGACGAGGGCTCCCAGCTGGTCGCCGTCGCCCTGGCCGCCGCGCCGCTCGAGGGTCCGGACCGCACCTGGCTGGACCTGTGCGCCGGTCCCGGCGGCAAGGCGTCCCTGCTCGCCGCGATCGCCGCCGAGGGCGGCGCCGGTCTGGTCGCCTCCGAGCGCCAGCCGCACCGGGCCCGCCTGGTAGCACGCGCCCTGCGGGGCTCTGACGGCGTGCTCGGGGTGGTGGCCGCCGACGGCGTCCGCCCGCCGTACCGCCCGGGGTCCTTCGACCGGGTGCTGGTGGACGCTCCGTGCACCGGGCTGGGCGCGCTGCGGCGCCGCCCCGAGGCGCGCTGGCGGCGCAAGCCCGACGACCTGCTCGAGCTCGTGCTGCTCCAGCGCGCGCTGGTCGGCAGCGCGCTCGACCTGGTCCGTCCGGGCGGCGTGGTGCTCTACGCGACCTGCTCGCCGGTGCTGGCCGAGACCGAGGGGGTGGTGCGCTCGGTGCTGGCCGGGCGCGACGACGTGACCCTCGAGGACGCCGCGCCGCTGCTGCCGCAGGTGCCGGACGCCGCGGGCCCGCTGCCGGGCACGCTCCAGCTGTGGCCGCACCGCCACGGCACCGACGCGATGTTCCTGGCGCTGCTGCGCCGGGGCTGAGCCTGTCGCTGGGCGGTTGCGGGGCCGGTCGCTGGGCCGCTCGGGGTCAGTCGTCCAGCACGTGGCGCAGGTAGCGCTGCGGGGCCTCGAGGTAGGCGCGCCAGTGCTGGACGAGCTCGAGGTCCTCCCAGCGGACCTGTTGGTAGCCCCACTCGCCGACCTCGAGGACCGTCGCGCCGGGCAGGGCCGCCAGCACCGGCGAGTGGGTCGCGCAGAGCACCTGCCCGCCCTCCTGGGCCACGCGGTGCAGGGTGTCGATCAGGCCCAGGGTCGAGGAGAAGGACAGCGCGGCCTCCGGCTCGTCGAGGCAGTAGAAGCCGGGGGAGTCGAAGCGGGTGCGCAGCACCTCGAGGAACGACTCGCCGTGGCTCATCTCGTGCAGGGCGGCCTCGCGGCCGGAGGGGCGCTGCTCGAGGCCGGTGGGGTTGTCCTCGAGGTAGGAGTAGAGGCCGTGCATGGTCTCGGCGCGCAGGAAGTATCCCCAGCGTCCCGCCCCGATCCCGCGGCGTAGCCGCAGGTGCTGTCCCAGCGGTGACTCGCTGGCCCGGGTGCGGTGCCGGGCGCCGGTGGAGCCGCCCTCCGGGTTCAGGCCGTACGCCGCGGCGATCGCCTCGACCAGCGTCGACTTGCCCGAGCCGTTCTCGCCGACCAGGAACGTCACCCCGCGCGGCAGGTCCAGCCCCTCGCGCGCCAGCTGGGCCACGGCCGGGATCGTCATCGGCCAGCTCTCCTCGTCGAGGCCCTCACCCGGCTCGACGTCGACGCGTACGACGGGCGGCTGGTCGAATTCCACGTCGACACCGTAGGGCCTGCCTCCGGCTAGGTTGGCCCCATGCCAGCGTCGAAGCCGCCCGCGGTCGAGATCGAGGTCGACGACCGCGTCGTTCGGGTGAGCAACCCCGACCGGGTGTACTTCCCCGAGAGCGGTGCCACCAAGCTCGACCTGGTCGAGTACTACCTCGCGGTCGGCCCGGGCATCGTCAACGCGCTGTGGGAGCGGCCGTGCATGCTGCACCGCTTCCCGAAGGGGCTGGCGGGGGAGAAGGTGCACCAGAAGCGGCTCCCGGCCGGCGCGCCGCCGTGGGTGGAGACCGTGCAGCTGCACTTCCCGCGGTGGAACCGCACCGCCGACGAGCTGTGCGTCACCGAGCTGGCCAGCGTGATCTGGGCGGTGCAGATGTCGACGGTGGAGTTCCACCCGTGGAACAGCCGCCGCGGCGACACCGAGAAGCCCGACGAGTGGCGCATCGACCTCGACCCCGGTCCGGCCTGCGACTTCGCGACGGTACGCCGGGTGGCCGGTGTGGTTCACGAGGTCCTCGACGAGCTCGGGGCGGTCGGCTACCCCAAGACCAGCGGCAGCAAGGGGATGCACGTCTACGTGCGGATCCCGCCCGAGCACGGGTTCGCCGACGTGCGCCGCGCGGCCCGCGCGTTCGCCCGCGAGGTCGAGCGGCGTGCGCCCGAGGACGTCACCACCGCGTGGTGGACCAAGGACCGCGATCCCGCCCAGCTCTTCGTCGACTACAACCAGAACACCCGCGACCACACCATCGCCGCGGCGTACTCGGTGCGCGGCGTGCCCGACGCCCGGGTCTCCACCCCGCTGCGCTGGGACGAGGTCCCTGACGTCGACCCCCGTGACCTCACGATCTTCACGGTGCCGCAGCGCTTCGCCGAGCTCGGCGACCTGCACGCGGACATCGACGACCACGTCTTCGACCCCGCGCCGCTGCTGGAGTGGGCCGACCGCGACGAGCGCGACGGCGAGGACCCCGTGGAGGAACCGGACGCCGGCGCGGAGGCCTGAACCGGTCGGACCCGCGGTGCCCGGGACCCGGCGGCCCCGTCGGTCGAGCCTGTCGAGACCAACGGCGATAAAGGTCTTGTCGTCGAACGCACGTTCGAGTAGGATGAGGCATGGCCGACCACGAGCTCCCCGACTGCGACACCCCAGCCGCCGTGCTGGCGTTCGCGCAGCGCCGCCGGGCCGCAGCCCAGCGGGCGGAGATCGACGTCTTAGAAGCCGCGTTGGTGTGGGCGTCGATGCACCCGGAGGAGTCGGTTTCGACAAGCTCGACCAACGGGGCCGGCTCAGCTAACGGGCTGGTGTTCGGGGAGCTGGCCGTCCCGCTGGCCGGCGAAGGTGCCCCGCTGGTGGCGGAGTTCGCACCGATCGAGTTCGGCGCCGCGCTCGGCATGTCGACCGACTCCGCCCGAGCGCTGGTCGGGGACGCGCTCGAGCTCGCGCACCGGTTGAAGTTCACCTGGAAGCTGGTCCGGGCCGGCAAGGTCCCGCTGTGGAAGGCCCGGCGACTCGCGCAGCTGACCATGACGCTGCCGCTGGAGGGCGCCGACTTCGTGGACCGCCAGCTCGCCGGCTTCGTGGGCAAGATCAGCTGGGCCGGGATCGAGCGGCTGGTTGACCAGGCCCGCGTCGCGTTCGACCCGGAGGGCGCGGAGAAGGACCGCCTCGCCGCCGCTGACGGACGCCGCTTCGACGTGCACACCCGCGAAGCCAGTCACGACGGCATCGTCCACGTCGAAGGTGTCCTCGACCTGGCCGACGCGATCGACCTCGACGCCGCGATCCGCCACGGCGCTGAGGAGCTCTCCGCACTCGGCAGCACCGAGTCCCTCGACGTACGCCGCTCGATGGCCGCCGGTGAGCTCGCCCGGCGCCAGCTCGCCTTCGACCTGCGCACCGAAGCCGGCGACGGCGCCGCGTCGGTGGTGAAGCCGCGGCAGGTCGTCATCCACGTCCACCTCTCCCACGCCGCGATCTCCCGCGACGAGGCCGGCATCGCGCACGTCGAGGAGACCCGGTCCATCGTCTCGACCGACCAGGTCCGCGAATGGTGCGGCACTGACGCACAGGTGACGATCAAGCCGGTGATCGACCTCGAGGCCCACCACCACACCGACGCCTACGCGATCCCTGACCGGCTCGCCGAGCAGACCCGTCTGGCCCAGCCGGTGTGCGCGTTCCCGTGGTGCGAACGCCCCGCCCGACGCTGCGACACCGACCACGTCACCGCCCACGGTGACGGTGGCCCGACGTGCGGTTGCAACCTCGCCCCGCTGTGCCGGCGACATCATCGAGCGAAGACCCATGCGGGCTGGACCTACGACAAGACCGACGCCGCGACCTACCTCTGGCGATCGCCCCACGGATTGCACCTCGTCAAGGACCAGGGCACCACCCGCCTCGTCACCGCGCACCCGCCGGACGAGTAGGTTGACCCGCTCCGGATCCCGTCGGCCCACGTCGGCGGGGCCAGGCTGCTGCCTGGCCCTGCACAGGGCCGACCGACGGGGCACCTGACCCGGCAGACCTCGTGGGGCGGCTCGAGGTCGTCTACCTCGTCAGCGAGTTGAACAGCAGGCTCGTCTGGGTGTCGCGGACGCCGGGCAGCGCCCTGATCCGTTCCAGGACGAGGTCGAACTCCGACAGGCTGCGGCATCGCAGCTGCACCACGAGGTCCCAGGCGCCGGTGGTGGAGTGCAGGTGCTCGACCTCGGGGTAGCCGCGGATCTCGCGGACCACGTCTTGTCCCTCATTGGGTGTGGTCACGACGGTGGTGACTCCGCGGATCGCGTCGCGGTCCACGTCGTTGCCGACCCTGAGGGTGAAGCCCTCGATGACGCCACTGTCCACGAGCCGATCGATGCGAGACGTCACGGTGGACCGGTTCACGCCGAGCTCGCGGGACAGGGCGGCAACGGGCGTGCGACTGTTCGCACGGAGGAGGGCGATGAGCCGATGGTCCAGGTCGTCCAACATGCAGGCAGCCTAGTCATGCCAAGCAGATCGTCGTAGCGGTGCGCAGATTGCCCACATGTTGGCGATTGCGGCACCACCTCGCCGCCTCCTAGCGTCTGTCGCGAAGATCGTCACCGCTCGACTGGAGGAGACGCCTGATGTCGACCGCATACCCCGCCTCGACCCCGACCCCGTCCGCTGGACCGGGTGCTGGCGCAGTGCCCGCAGGCCTTGCGCTGACCCATTTCGCGGGCCGCGCCGGCGACCACAACGACCTGGCGATGGTCGGCTCCCGGGAGCTCGCGGAGGGACTCGCGGCACTGCTGGGCGTCGAGGCCACGGCCGTCGGCTCACCGGAGCCGTGCCTGTCCGTCGGATGGCGCGAGGAGCTCGACGCAGCGTTTCCCACCCTTCACCAGATGGCTGACCACCTCGACCAGGTCCTCCGGTCCGGCCGCACGCCGGTGAGCGCGTCCAGCAGGTGTGCGGTGGCTTTGGCGACGCTCCCCGTCGTGGCCAGGCACCGCCCCGACGCCGTGGTGGTCTGGTTCGACGCCCACGCCGACCTGAACACCCCGGAGACCTCCACCACCGGATACCTCGGCGGTCTTGCGTACAGCGGCGCACTGGGCATGTGGGACTCCGGCCTCGGTGACGGCCTGAGCACCGACAACGCCGTCCTGGTGGGATCACGGGACCTCGATCCCGCCGAGCAAGCCCTCGTCGACGCCGGCACCATCGCGCTCGTCGAGGTCGGACCGAACATGGCCGAGGAGCTCCGCGCCCTCGTCGACGGCCGCCCGGTCTACGTCCACATCGACTGCGACGTCCTGGATGCCGGTACCGTGCCCACCGACTACCTCGTTCCCGACGGCATGACCCTCGCCGACCTCCACGCCACCGCAGTCGTGCTCGCCGAGTCCGAGCTGGTCGGCATCGAGGTGGGCGAGCTGGAGAGCGCGGACGACCCGCGCACCCCACCGAGCTACGTCGGGGCACTGCTCGACGCGCTGGCACCGCTGCTGGCGGTGCCGCGCCGGGTCGAGCCCGCGGCGGGGGAGACCGGGTCCGGTCACTAGACTGCGGACCCGTGGGCCACATCCAGATCACGCCGAGCATCCTCAACGCCGACTTCGCACAGCTGGGGGCGGAGGTGGGACGGATCGGCAGCGCCGACTGGGTGCACGTCGACGTCATGGACAACCACTTCGTGCCGAACCTGACGTTCGGGCCCACGATGGTCGAGGCGCTCGCGCGGAGCACCGACATCCCGCTCGACGCCCACCTGATGATCGAGGACCCCGACCGCCACGCGGTCACCTACGTCGAGGCGGGCTGCTCCTCGGTCACCTTCCACGTCGAGGCCGCGAAGGCGCCCGTGCGACTGGCTCGGGAGATCCGCAAGGCGGGCGGCCGCGCCAGCATGGCGCTCAAGCCGGCCACCCCGATCGAGCCCTACGAGGACCTGCTGCCCGAGCTCGACATGCTGCTGATCATGACCGTCGAGCCGGGCTTCGGCGGCCAGAAGTTCCTCGACCTGTGCCTGCCGAAGATCCGCCGGGCCCGGGCGCTGATGGACAAGCACGGCGTCGAGACCTGGCTCCAGGTCGACGGCGGGGTCTCGCTGGAGACCATCGAGCGCTGCGCCGAGGCGGGGGCCGACGTGTTCGTGGCCGGCTCCGCCGTGTACTCCGCCGAGGACCCCGACCGCATGGTCTCCGAGCTGCGTGCCGCGGCGGAGGCAGCCCGCGGCTGAGGCCGCCGGGCGCCCGCCGGCGGCGGTGAGTTCCCGCTTGTCGGAACCGGCGTGGCGCCTCGGAACGACTGTGGCAGACTTTGGGCAGACGAGTTCACAACTCGCGTGCTCTGGGGTCGGTGCAATTCCGAGCCGGCGGTGAAAGTCCGCGACCCGGTCACATCCAGTGACCGGCTGACCAGGTGTAACTCCTGGACCGACGGTTAAAGTCCGGATGGGAAGACGCACGCAGGTGACCCCGCTCGCCCCTCGTGGGCGAGCCCGGGGCACCCTGTCCGGCCCCGGAGTCCGCGACCGGACGACAGGCCACCCGATGACGTTCTCCGCCGCCGAGCGCGACGCGATGCTGCGCGCCCTCGAGCTGGCCACGACCCCGGGCGTCCCGCTGGGACCCAACCCGCGCGTCGGCTGCGTCCTGCTGGCCGAAGACGGCTCGGTCGTGGCCGAGGGGTACCACCGCGGCGCCGGCACCGCCCACGCGGAGGTGGACGCGCTGACCCGCGCCGGCGCAGCCGCCCGCGGCACCACGGCGGTGGTCACCCTGGAGCCCTGCAACCACACCGGGCGCACCGGGCCGTGCGCCCAGGCGCTGCTGGCGGCCGGCGTACGACGCGTGGTCTTCGCCCAGCGCGACCCCAACCCGGTCGCGGCGGGCGGGGCGCAGACGCTGCGCGTGGCCGGCGTCGAGGTCGAGGGCGGGCTGCTGGCCGACCGGGCCGCCGCCCTCAACCGGGGGTGGAGCTTCTCGGTGGAGCACGGCCGTCCGTTCGTGACCTGGAAGTTCGCCGCCAGCCTCGACGGCCGCAGCGCCGCCGTCGACGGCACCAGCCGCTGGGTCAGCTCGGTGGCCGCGCGCCGCGACACCCACCGGCTGCGCGCGCTGTGCGACACGATGCTGGTCGGCACCGGCACGGTCGCGGTCGACGACCCGCTGCTCACCGTGCGCGACGACGACGGCGTGGCGCTGCCCCACCAGCCGCTGCGCGCGGTGATGGGGGAGCGCGACCTCGATCCCGCGCGGCGGGTCCTCAACGACGAGGCCGAGACCGTGCGCCTGCGCACCCGCGACCCGCACGTGGCCCTCGCCGCGCTCGCGGCACGCGACCGTCAGCACGTCTTCCTCGAGGGCGGGCCCACCCTCGCCGCGGCGTTCCTGCGCGCCGGACTGGTCGACGAGATCGTCGCCTACGTCGCCCCGATGCTGCTCGGCGCCGGGACCAGCGCGGTCGCCGACCTCGGCATCACCACCATCTCCGCCGCCCTGCGGCCCACCGTCACCGACGTGACGGTGCTGCCCGCCGAGGCCGGCGACCCGCCCAACGTGCGCCTCACCCTGAGCTGCGCGACCCCCGGACAGGAGTCCTGATGTTCACCGGAATCGTCGAAGAGCTCGGCACCGTCGCGGGGGTGGAGGACCTGGGCGACGCGATCAGGCTCACGATCCGCGCCACCACCGTGCTGGAGGGCACCGGGCTCGGCGACTCGATCGCCGTCAACGGCTGCTGCCTCACCGTCGCCGAGCGCGGCACGGACACCTGGGTCGCCGACGTCATGCAGGAGACCCTCGACAAGACCTCGCTGGAGGGGATCGGGCCCGGTGACCGGGTCAACCTCGAGCGCGCGGTCACCGCCGAGAAGCGCCTGGGCGGCCACATCGTCCAGGGCCACGTCGACGGCGTGGGCACGATCCTCTCCCGCACCCCCAGCGAGCACTGGGAGCTGGTCGAGGTCTCCGTCCCGGCCGGGCTCACCCGCTACGTCGTGGACAAGGGCTCGATCACCATCGACGGCGTCAGCCTCACCGTCGTCGAGGCCGGCGCGGACCGGCTCACGGTCAGCCTGATCCCCGAGACCCTCGCGCGCACGGTCCTGGGCGCCAAGCCGGTCGGCGCCCCGGTCAACATCGAGGTCGACATCATCGCCAAGCACGTCGAGAAGCTGCTCGCCGCCCACCTGCCCGGGGAGGCCTGATGCTCGAGTGGCTGCTCACCGGTGAGATCGCGGTCGGCGGCGGCTACCTCTCCGTCCCCGAGGTCGTCGGCAACGTCTTCGGCCTGGGTAGCGCGCTGCTGGGCATGCGCCGCCTGGTCTGGGCCTGGCCGGTCGGCCTGCTCGGCAACATCCTGCTGTTCACCGTCTTCGTCAGCGGCTCGCTCAGCAACGCCGTCGCGGAGCCGCTGTGGGGCCAGGCCGGTCGCCAGGTGGTGTTCGCGGCGATGTCGCTCTACGGCTGGTGGTGCTGGCGCCGCACCCGCGGCGTGGTCCCGGGCGGCGTCGCCGTCGTACCCCGCTGGGCGGGGCGCACCGAGCGCCTCCAGCTGCTCCTCGCCGCCGTCGTCGGGTACGCCGTGGCGTACGTCGCGCTGCGCGAGCTCGGGTCGTGGGGTCCGGCCACCGAGGCCTGGATCCTCACCGGCTCACTGCTGGCGACCTGGGGCATGGCCCGCGGCTGGGTCGAGTTCTGGCTGCTCTGGGTCGCCGTCGACGTCGTCGGCGTCACCTCGCTGATCCGCGCCGGCTACTACCCGACCGCCGGCATGTACCTCTTCTACGGCGCCTTCTGCGTCGCCGGCTTCATCAGCTGGTGGCGCATCGAGCGCAGCTCTCGCACCACCCCGGTCGCACCCCTCGCCGACCGTGTCCCCGAAGGAGTCATCACATGAGCATGCCGTCCGACCGTCCGCAGCACGGCGGAGTCCGCCTCGACCCCGTCGAGCGGGCCGTCGCCGACATCGCCGCCGGCAAGGCGGTGGTGGTCGTCGACGACGAGGGCCGCGAGAACGAGGGCGACATCATCTTCGCGGCCAGCAAGGCCACCCCGGAGCTGATGGCGTTCACGATCCGCCACTCCAGCGGCGTGATCTGCGTGCCGATGCCGGGGGCGATGCTGGACCGTCTCGAGATCCCGCTGATGACCCCGCACAACAAGGACAAGCTGCGCACGGCGTACACGATCTCGGTCGACGCCCGCGACGGCGTCAGCACCGGGATCTCCGCGGCCGACCGCGCCCACACGGCCCGGGTGCTGGCCGACTCGGCGACCGAGCCGTGGGAGCTCACCCGCCCCGGCCACGTGTTCCCGCTGCGCTACCGCGACGGCGGCGTGCTGGTGCGCCGCGGCCACACCGAGGCCGCGGTCGACCTGGCGATGCTCGCCGGGCTGACCCCCGCCGGGGTGCTGGTTGAGGTCGTCAACGACGACGGCACGATGAAGCGCGCCCCCGAGCTGCGCGAGTTCGCCGACGAGCACGGGCTGGCGATGATCTCCATCGAGGACCTGGTGAAGTACCGCCGCCGCCACGAGAACCACGTCGACCGGGTCGCCGAGACCCGGCTGCCCACCCGCCACGGCGACTTCACCGCCTACGGCTACCGGATCACCGTGGACGGCTCCGAGCACGTCGCGCTGGTGCACGGCGACGTCTCCGGGACCGAGCCCGTGCTGACCCGGGTGCACTCCGAGTGCCTCACCGGCGACGTCTTCGGCAGCCGTCGCTGCGACTGCGGGCCCCAGCTCGACGAGGCCATGGAGCGCGTCGTCGCGGAGGGCCGCGGCATCATCGTCTACCTGCGCGGCCACGAGGGCCGGGGGATCGGCCTGGTCGCCAAGCTGCAGGCCTACCAGCTCCAGGACGGCGGCCGCGACACGGTCGACGCCAACCTCGACCTGGGTCTGCCAGCCGACGCGCGGCACTACGGCACCGCCACGCAGATCCTCAAGGACCTCGGCGTCTCGACGGTCCGGCTGCTCACCAACAACCCCGGCAAGGTCGGTGACCTGGAGGACTACGGGATCGCGGTCGCGGAGCGGGTACCGCTCACCCCGCACCCCAACGACCACAACCTGGCCTACCTGCTGGCCAAGCGGGACCGGATGGGTCACGTCCTGCCCGACCTGGCCGGGCATGATGTCGCCGGGCTCGCCGACGCAGCCGGGGCGCCCGTCCTGACCCACGAAGAACCGTCCGACCTGAACGGAGGACCGCGATGAGCGGCGCCGGAGCACCCACCCAGCACCCCGTCGACTGCCACGACCTGCGGGTCGCGGTGGTCGCGGCCACGTGGCACGAGCAGGTCATGGACGGCCTGCTCGCCGGCGCGGAGCGGGCCTTCGCCGACTACAAGGTGGAGGCGCCCGTGGTGGTTCGGGTGCCGGGCACCTTCGAGCTGCCCGTCGTGGCCTCGGCGCTCGCCGCCCAGGGGCACGACGCGGTGATCGCGCTGGGTGTGGTCATCCGCGGCGGCACGCCGCACTTCGAGTACGTCTGCAGCGCGGCCACCGACGGGCTGACCCGGGTCGCGCTCGACCACACGGTCGCAATCGGCTTCGGCGTGCTCACCTGCGACGACGACCTGCAGGCGCTGGACCGCGCCGGGCTGGCCGGCTCGCGCGAGGACAAGGGCTACGAGGCCACCGCGGCCGCGCTGCTCACCGCGCAGACCCTCAAGCGGGTCAAGCGCGGCTACGACGCCTGAGCGCTCCAGCCCAGGAGCGCGGCGACGTCGCCGGCGAGGGTCATCGGGTCGAAGGGCTTCGAGATCACGCCGGCGACGTCCATGCCGTCCCACACCTGGTGGTCGCCGGTCTGCACCTTCGCGGTGAGCAGCACCACCGGGAGATCGGCGGTCTCGGGCTCCGCGCGCAGGTGCCGGAACGTCGTCGGGCCGTCCATCTCCGGCATCATCACGTCGAGGAGCACGGCGTCGACCGGGTGCTCCTTCGCCAGGCTCAGGGCCTCGCAGCCGCCGGTGGCGACGACCACTCGCCAGCCGCCGACCATCTCGAGGGCGATCCGGGTGATCTCCCGGATCGAGTCGTCGTCGTCGACGACGAGCACGCAGGGAATCCCCTGCGGCGCACCACGCGTGTTGATGGCCGTTTCCTCCTTGTGGCGCCGGCGCATCCGGCTGCGACATTCTAGCCAGCGCGCCGGGCCACGAGGTGCGGGCAGGTCAGCCCAGGAGGTTCGGGCCGGCGCTTCCGCCACCGGTGCAGACCGCGGCGAAGTAGGTCTGCCGATCGATCGGGTGGACGTCGAGCTCCGTGCGGCTGGCCAGCATCTGCGAGATCGCCGGCCCGAGGCCGAGGACCTCGTCGTTGTAGTGGCACATGTCCCACGCGCAGACGGCCCGCTCGGAGATGATCAGCTCGGTCATCACCGCGATCATCGAGGCAAAGACGTGCTGCTGGCGGCGCGCGTGACGCACCAGCGTGAAACCGAGGTAGTAGACCGCGTTGCGCTCGGTCTGCTCGGGGTAGTGGTGGGCGAAGTACGCCGGGCTGATCCACGGCACCGTGGCGAGGTCGCGGGTCAGGGTGGTCATCCCGATCACCTCGTCGTCGGCGTCGAGGGCGAGGTACTTCATCACCCGCGGGTCGTGCATCTCCTCGAGGAACTCATCCTCGTGGAGCACCTGGCGGGCTGCGGCGCGGGTCTCCAGCTCACCGAAGGTCTCCCGGTAGAGCTTGAAGTAGTTCGCCGAGGTCTCCTCGTCGACGTCGGTCGCGACGATCACGCGCAGGGACTCAGCGGACATCGGTGCTCCAGGGGATGGTGGTGTACGCCGCCACCGTGAGCGCGGCGGTGGGACGGTCCACGAAGGTGGCCGAGGTGGTCAGCGTCTGCACGGGGCCGTAGCCGCCGCCGCGGTTGACCACCATGTCGCCGAGGGTGGCGTGGATCAGGTGCTCCAGCTCGGCCTCGGAGGTGGCGACGTGCTCGACGAACAGGCCGGCGCCGGTCGCGTCGTCGACGACCCAGCCGATGCCCGCCCAGGCCTCCTGGCCCGGCGCCTCGGCGTACGCCGCGGCGAGCACGCAGAACAGCCGGTCGCCGTGGCCGCCGCCGATCGGCTCCGCCTCGACGTCCTCGACCAGGCGGATCTGGCTGCCGGGCGGGATCACCGAGGACAGGACGATCAGGTTGCGGTCGGCGATGCCGGCACCGAGCAGAGCGTGGTCGAACGCCGCCAGGCGGGTGCGGCCGAGGCCGACCGCCTTGCGCAACGTGATGTCCACGCCGCCGGTGCTCGGAAGGTAGGCCGCCGGTGGAGGGGTGGTGCTCAAGAGGGCTCTCCGTTCGTGTGTCGGGTTGCGGCCGCGAGGGCCTGGATCGTGCCGAGGAGCTCGTGCACGGGTGAGCTGGTGCCGACGCGGCGGTAGGCCAGGACGGGCCCCGTGCGGGGGTCCGGGGTGGCGGCGTCGTCCAGGGCCACCAGGCCGGCGTCGAGCGGGTGGGCGCCGCCCGCGCGGGACACGGCGGTCCCGATGGCCTCGGGCAGGCGTACCGGGTCGGAGTCGTCGACCGGGTCGAGGAGCACCGTGAGCGCCGCGGTGGAGGCGCCGGCCCCTCCGTCGAGGACACAGGCGTGCCCGCCGTCCTCGAGGCTCGCGCGGAGCCGGGCGACCGTCACCGGGTCGCCGCCGAGCAGGGAGATCGTCGGCAGGGTCCGCGGTCCGGGGCGGTTCACGTGCGGGGTGGGCAGGGTGAAGGAGACGGTGGTGCCTGCGCCCACCGCGCTCTCGGCCCAGATGCGCCCGCCGTGACGCTCGATGATGCCGCGGCTGATGGTGAGCCCGAGCCCGGTGCCGCCCTTCTCCCGTGCGTCGGTGGAGTCGACCTGCTGGAAGCGCTCGAAGACCGCCTCGAGGCGGTCGGGGGGGATCCCGCGGCCGGTGTCGACGACGCGGAAGGTGACCTCGTCGGTCGAGGGCTCGGCGCACAGGGTGACGCGACTGCCGGGATCGGAGAACTTGACCGCGTTGCCGATCAGGTTCGTCAGCGCCTGGGCGACCCGGTCGCGGTCGGCGACCACCCGTCCGGAGGCCTCGCCGATCTCGATGGTCACGCCCACGTCCTGGGCCATGGCCGCGAGCTCGACGGCGGAGGCGGTGATCAGGTCGAGCGCGTCGTGGGTCGACAGGTCGAGCGGCACGTTCTCGGACTCGATGCGCTCGAGGTCGAGGATGTCGTTGATCAGCCGGGTGAGGCGCTCGGTGCTCTCCAGCGCCACGTTCGCCATCGACTGCGCCGCGGGCTCCAGGGGGCCGAGCGCGCCGCCCGCGAGCAGGCCGAGCGAGCCGCGGATCGAGGTCAGCGGGGTGCGCAGCTCGTGGCTGACCACCGAGACGAACTCGTTCTTCATCCGGTCGACCTCGCGGCGCTGCGTCATGTCACGGAAGACCACCACCGCGCCACGGACCACCTCGTCGCCCTCGCGGTCGTCGTCGCGGTCCACCAGCGGACTGGCGGTGATCTCGACGGGGAAGGTGTGGCCGTCGGCGCGCACGTAGGTGTCGTTCTCGGCCACGGCCACCTTGCCCTCGCTGATCGCCTCTGCGACGTAGCAGCCGCTCCACGGGTACGCCGCGCCGTCGAGGGCCGGTGCGTGGAAGAGCTGGTGGGCGTCACGGCCGAGCAGGTCGTCGGGTCGGTAGCCCAGTGCCCGGGCGCCCGAGGGGTTGAGGAAGGTGAGCGCGCCGTGCTCGTCGACGCCGTAGATCCCGTCGCCGACCGAGGAGACCAGGACCTGGTTCTGCCGCGCCATCCGGCGCAGGTCCGCGGTCTGCTCGCGGACCCGGCGCTCGAGACCGCGGCGCAGCCGGGTGTTGTCGAGGGTCAGCAGCACCTGGCGCGCGCCGACGGCGAGCATGAGCACGCACCACAAGATCCCTTGGGCCTGGCCGAAGCGGTGCTCCACGGGCTGGACGAGCTGGACCACGCCGGCGAGCAGGACCACGGCGTACACGAAGATCACGTCGCGGGCATCGGAGGTCTCCAGGGCACCGGGGTCCGGGGCCCGCTCGACGCGCGGGTACCAGGCGGCGAGCCCGATCAGCAGGTATCCGGCGATCCAGCCGAGGTCGAGCGGCGTGCCGAAGGCGAAGGTCCCCTCGACGGTGAGCACGGCGAAGGCCAGGTCCGACATCGTGTACATGACGAAGCCGGCGGCGATGAGCCCGAACTGGCGGCGGTCCGCGGGGCTGCTGCGCAGGAAGAGCAGCAGCGCGACGGTCGCGAGCAGCAGGTCCAGGGCCGGGATGACCAGGGTCGGCAGGCCGGCGGGCTCGCCGGCGCTGAGGATCCGCTCGTAGACCATGCCCGACGCCATCACGAGCACGCCGCCGGTGATCACGATGCAGTCCAGCACCAGGAGGGACCGGTCGATGCCGCGGCGCCGCGGCGTCGGGAAGCCCAGCAGCGCGGCGGTCGACAGCACCAGGGCGGTCGCGATCGTCAGGTCGCTCACCGTGCGCTCGGAGACGAACGAGGTCGAGCCGACGAAGGCGGCCCAGGTGTTGCCGAAGGCGGCGGTGAGCCCGGCCGCGGCGATGAGCAGCCAGGAGCCCTGCCGACGACCGCGGGTGCTCCGGATGCGGGGGACGAAGCTGACCGTGCCCACCAGGGCCGAGGTGATCAGGCCGGCCGAGCTCGCGCCCGTACGGACCGACTCCGGCAGACCGGGCAGGAGCAGGGCGCCGAAGGTCGCCGCGAGCAGCACCGCCACGACCACGGCGACGCCGAAACGGCGCTGTTCATCGGCGAGCGCCGCCCCGTTGCTCATGGTCGAGAAGGTATCAGTCGATTCCTCCGCAGCCGTTTGATTCATGGCATCGGGTGCGGGCGGTGACCGGTCGGGATCCCGCTGGTGCTCCCCGCGCGGGCACCACCTAGTCTGGTTGCCCGTGAAGACGTTCGACGAGCTCTGGTCCGAGCTGTCCGAGAAGGCTCGGACCCGCCCTGCAGGATCCGGCACCGTGGCCCAGCTCGACGCCGGGGTCCATGCGATCGGCAAGAAGCTGGTGGAGGAGGCGGCCGAGTCCTGGATGGCCGCCGAGCACGAGGGCAAGGAGCGGGCGGCCGAGGAGATCAGCCAGCTGCTCTACCACGCCCAGGTGCTCATGCTGGCCTCCGGCCTCGAGCTCGACGACGTCTACACCCACCTGTAGAGGACATCCCGTGTCACAGCCCGTCTCCCCACCCCTGCTCCGCGTCGCGGTGCCCAACAAGGGCTCGCTGTCGCAGTCCGCGCAGGAGATCCTGCGCGAGGCCGGCTATCGCCAGCGCGTCGACTCCAAGCAGCTGGCGCTCACCGACGCCGAGAACGGCGTGGAGTTCTTCTACCTGCGCCCCCGCGACATCGCGCTCTACGTCGGCAAGGGCACCCTCGACGTCGGCATCACCGGCCGTGACCTGCTCCAGGACTCCGGCGCGGAGGCCGACGAGGTGCTCCCGCTCGGCTTCGGGCGCAGCCGGTTCCGCTTCGCCGGGCCGAGCGGCGTCTTCGGCTCCGTGGCCGACCTCGAGGGCAAGCGCATCGCCACGTCGTACGACGGGGTCGTGCGGGCGTTCCTCGACGAGCGCGGCATCAAGGCCGACGTGGTGCGCCTCGACGGCGCCGTCGAGACCAGCATCCAGCTCGGCGTCGCCGACGCGATCGCCGACGTGGTGGAGACCGGCAGCACGCTGCGCCAGGCCGGGCTCGAGGTCTTCGGCGACACGATCCTGGAGTCCGAGGCCGTGGTCATCACCCGCGGCGCGGACGTCCCGGCGGGCTACGAGACCTTCAAGCGCCGCATCGACGGCGTCCTCGTGGCGCGCAGCTACGTGATGATGGACTACGACATCGACCGCGAGCGCGTCCAGACCGCGGTGGCGCTGACCCCCGGCATCGAGAGCCCGACCGTCTCGCCCCTGCACCGCGAGGGCTGGGTGGCCGTGCGGGCCATGGTGCCCCGCGCCGGCTCGCAGCGGCTGATGGACCAGCTCTGGGAGATCGGTGCCCGCGGGATCCTGCTGACGGAGATCAATGCCTGCCGGCTCTGAGGCCACCGGCCTCCCCGAGCTCCCGCGGACCTGGCGTCCGTTGGGCCCCCGCCTCGCGGGCATCCTGTTCGGGTCCGCGTTGGCGATCGTCTGCGTGGTCACCTGGTTCACCTTCGACGCGGAGACCCGGGCGAAGTTCACGGTCTTCCAGATCTCCACGATCCTCTTCCTCGCCGGGCTCGCGGCCGTGGCGATGAACGCCCTGGTTCGCTCCCGGGTCGTCGGCACCCGCGAGGGCCTGGTGATCATCAACGGCTACAAGCGCCGCGAGGTGGACTGGGCCGAGGTGATCGCGGTGCGGCTGCCGCAGGGCGCGCCGTGGGCCACGCTCGACCTCAGCGACGGCACCACGGTGCCGGCCATGGGCATCCAGGGCTCCGATGGCGCCCGCGCCCACCAGGCCGTGCGCGAGCTGCGCGTGCTGGCCCAGCACTACTCCGGGCCGACCAGCCAGTCCTGACCGGCCGGTCCTGACCGACCAGTCCTGGCCGACCGGATCAGTCGAGCGCCCGGATGCCCCAGGCGACGCTGAGCTCGTCGGCCGGGCTGCCCGCCGGGCCGAGCTCGACGAGGTCGATCCCGCTGTTGAAGGCGTCGGCGGGCGCGGTCATCGGCTCCACGGCGATCGAGCGGCGCGCCGTGGCCGGGACGTCGTCGGCGGTGTAGAGCTGGAGCCACGGGTGGCCCTCGTCGACCCACAGGGCCACGCCGAGGCCGCTGGCGGGGTCGCGCAGCGCCGTCGTGGCGATGCCCTCCGCGTCGCGCTGGAGGTCGGTGAAGGCGTGGTTGAGGGCGAGGTCGCGCAGCGGCCGGGTCACCCGGAAGTCGTACTCGGTGCCCTCCACGGGCTCGGTGCCCGCGGGCAGCAGCCGCTCGTCGGTGAGCGCGCGCGTCGCCGCCGGGAGGGTGAGCTCCAGATGGTCCACGGTGCCGCTGCCGACCCGGAGGTAGGGGTGCGCCCCGCTGGCGTACGGCGCGGGCTCGGGGGAGTGGTTGGTGGCGGTCTGGGTGACCGTGAGCCCATCGGCGGAGAGGTCATAGACGATGCGCAGGTCGACGGTCCACGGGTAGCCGCTCTGGGCCATCAGCCGGTGCACCAGCGCGACCGACCGGGAGGTGTGCTCCTCCAGGGTCCACGGGGCCCAGCGCGCCAGGCCGTGGGAGGCGTTGTGCCGGCTCGGCTCGGTCAGCGGCAGCTGGTGCTCACGACCACGGAAGCGGTAGCGCCCGTCGCGGAGCCGGTTCGGCCACGGCACGAGCACCTGACCCCGCCCGCCGCTGGCCATCTCGTGCTCCCCGAAGCCGTCGACGAGCTCGCGCCCGCCGTAGGTGAGCGAGCGCAGCGCGGCCCCGCCCTCGGTCACCACGGCGTGGTAGCCGCCGGCCGAGATCTCGAACTGTTCACCACTGGGAGGAAGCACCCGCCCACCCTAGGACCGCGAGCGCCGATCCGCCTCAGGTGACCGTACGCCGGGAGCCGTCGAGCAGCAGGTCGGCCCGGTTCCGGGTCTGCTCGGCCTCGAACAGCCGCTGCTCGGCAGGGACCCAGCGCTCCCGGTGCGGCTCGGAGGCCTCGCCGTCGCGGGCCAGCCACCGCTCCCGGCGCAGCGCGGCGGGCGCGTCGACCCAGACCAGCACGCTGCGCACGGGGTCCAGCAGACGAGTGCCGGACCCGACCCCCTCCAGCACCAGCAGCGGTCCCGGGGCGAGGTCGACGCGGTCGCCGAAACGCCCGGCGTGCCAGTCGTAGCGGCGGTAGGCGGTGTGCTCGCCGCGGGCCAGCGGCGCGAGGAGCGCGGCGAGGGTCGCGGGCAGGGCCGGCAGGCCGTCCCAGCCGTCGAGCAGGTCGTCGGTGTGCACGAGGGTCGCCTCCGGCGCCGCCGCGAGCACGGCGGCGCCCAGCGTGCTCTTGCCCGAGCCGGCCGGCCCGTCGAGGCACACCAGGCGACCGGCGCCGAGTCGCGCCGGCCGCGAGCGCGCCAGGGAGAGCACCTCGCGGGCCTGCTGCGCCGGGTCGACGGCGGCAGCCGGGTCAGAAGGCGAGGCCGTGGCCACGGTAGGTGGTGACCCGGTCGACGATCCGGTCCCCGCGCAGCAGGTGGGCGCTGGTGGTGTGCTCGAAGAGCTCCCCGGACTTGGCGTGGCGGAACCAGACCAGGTCGCCGATCGCGAGGTGGTCGGCGCCGGCCCCCGCCAGCGGGGTCTGCACCTCGCCGGCGCCCTCGAGGGGGAGCAGGTGCAGCCCGGCAGGTGCCCAGGGCAGCGGGAGCCGGTCGGCGCCGGCGGGACCGGAGGCGACCAGCCCACCGCCGTGCACGGTGACCATGCCGTGCCCCGGCCGGCGGGTCACCGGGAGGCCGTAGAAGGCGGCCGGTCGCGGTGAGAACGAGCGGTAGTGGTCGAACAGGGTCGGCACCATCAGCCCGGACCCGGCGCTGACCTCGGTGACGACCGGGTCCTCGGCGGAGGCCTCGATCGAGCCGGAGCCGCCGGCGTTCCACAACTCGAGCCCGCCGAGCTCGGCCAGCGCCTCGGCGATCGCGCGGCGTCGCCCGGCGAGCTGGGAGGTCGAGGCCGACTTGAGGCCGCGGACCACCAGCGAGCGGGCGCGTCGGGTCGGCACCGCGTCGGGGAGGCCGGCGACCTGTCCCTCGTAGGTCATCACGCCGACCAGGTGGAAGCCGTCGCGGGCCTGCACGGCCCGTGCGAGGTCGAGGACCTGGTCGGGGCGGTGCAGCGGCGAGCGCTTCGGGCCGACGTGGGCGGGACCGACCCGCAGGCCCGCGTCGACGTCGATCGCGACCCGGACGGGTACGGCGTGGGAGCTGCGGACCGAGTCGATGACGGCGAGGTGCTCGAGGGAGTCGACCATCACCGTGATCCGCCCGGCGGCGCGCGGGGAGGCCACCAGCCGGGCGAACGCGTCCCGGTCGACGCTCGGATAGGCCACCAGGAGGTCGTCGGTGACGCCGCGGTCCTCCAGCCACAGCGCCTCGGCGAGGGTGAAGGCGAGCACGCCGCGGAACCCCGGCCGGGCGAGCACCCGCTCCAGCAGCGCGGGCACGCGCACGGACTTCGAGGCCACCCGGATCGGCACCCCCGCCGCGCGCCGGGCCAGGTCGTCGGCGTTGGCGTCGAAGGCATCGAGGTCGACCACCACCAGCGGGGTGGCCAGCGGGCCGTCGTACGCCGTCACGGCGGCGTCGAGGCGGCTCCAGAGACGGTTGCGCGCGGCGGCGCGGTAGACGTCCCCGTCAGTCGCACCGGCGCCCGGCGTGACCTCGGCGGGCATCAGGAGATTCCGCGCCTGCGCAGCAGCGCCTCGATCTCGTCGAGCTCCTTGTCACCGGTGCTGCCGGCAGCGCCACCCTTGGTGCCGGCCTTCGTCGAGCCGGCCTTCGTCGAGCCGGGCAGCGCACCCGAGCGGCGACCGGCAGCGGCCGCGGGACGGGCGTCGCTGCGGGCGTCGAGGAGCCCGGCGACCACGATCAGCGCGATGCCGATCGCGGCCAGGATCACGCCCGCCCACACGGTGGGGCTGAACACCAGGCGCACCGCCCAGTCGGAGACGGCGTCGACGATGCGCGTGAACATCCGCAGCGTGTCGGTCAGGTAGGCGGCGATCGGCAGCAGCGTGATGCCCGCGCCCCGCAGGCCGGCCGCCAGACCGCGTCGTCGGAACGCGAACCAGGTCCAGATGCCGCCGAGCAGCGTCAGCGTGAGCGTGAGTGCTGTCCAGGTGACGTCGTCCACACCTCCAGCCTCCCACACGGGGTGATGCCCGGGGGGACGTCGCTGGACCGGGTGCGCGAGACTGATGGCATGTCCGAGAACTCCCGCGAGGATCACAGCGGCCACGGCGATCACGGTCCGCGCCGGCTGCTCGGTCCGGCGTTCCCCGACGACACCGGTCAGCAGGACCCGGCGCTGGTCGCCGCGCTGACGGCGTACGCCGCCGGCACGGGCGGGCGGGCCGCCGTGCTCGCAGCGCTGGTCGGCACCCGGCTCCTGGTGCCGGTGGTCGCGGTGCTCGGCGAGGTGGAGGTCGGCGAGGACGGTCTCGCGCGTGAGAAGAGCAGCGACATGGCGGCGGTGCTGATGACCACCCCCGACGGCCGGCGCGGGCTGCTGGCGTTCACCGGCACCGAGCCGATGCGCACCTGGAACCCCGAGGCGCGTCCGGTGCCGGTCACCGCGCAGGCCGCCGCGCAGTCGGCGATCCAGGAGGAGGCCTCGGCGCTGGTCATCGACATCGCCGGCCCGGCCCGCCTGGTCGTGGAGGGCAACGACCTGCGCGCCGTGGCCCACGGGTGGCGCCCCGCCGTGGTCGACGGGGAGCCGGTCTGGTTGGCGCCCGCGCCCGACGTGCAGCCCGAGGCGGAGTCCAGCGAGGACACGTGAGGACCCGCGAGGACACCGCTCGCGACGCGCCCCCGCCGGATTGGCGCTCGCGGGGAATCCTCCGCTAAAGTCTGGTGTTGACCGATCAGTTCCCCGTGCCCGCACGACGGAACCGATCTGACAAGCGGAGTCGGCTCGTTCGTCTCCCACCCGCATCGACCGCCCTCTCCGGAGGACACGCAGCACAGGTCGTCGGGTCCGGTCCCAAGAAGGTAGCCCCGCGCGTGACGTGAGAGCTCCCTCCTGGTGGTACGACCCCCTCGTGGGGACGTGTCGAGACTGGCTTCCGCTTGTGACAGCGGAAGCCTTTTTGTCGTGGTGGCCCTGGTGGCCGGGACACGGCGAGGGACGTCCGGCCACAGCCCCATCAGGAGGACACATCAGCACCGAGCTTCGTATCAACGACCGGATCCGGGTTTCCGAGGTCCGCCTCGTTGGACCCAATGGCGAGACCGTCGGCATCGTGCCGACGGCCGACGCGCTGCGCCTCGCGCAGGAGGCCGACCTCGACCTGGTCGAGGTCGCTCCGACTGCGCGCCCCCCGGTCTGCAAGCTCATGGACTACGGGAAGTTCAAGTACGAGAACGCCCAGAAGGCTCGTGAGGCGCGCCGCAACCAGACGAACGTGATCATCAAGGAGATGAAGCTTCGTCCCAAGATCGACGCGCACGACTATGAGACGAAGAAGGGCCACGTGGTCCGCTTCCTCAAGGCCGGCGACAAGGTCAAGATCACGATCATGTTCCGTGGTCGCGAGCAGCACCGCCCCGAGCTGGGCTTCCGTCTCCTCCAGCGTCTGGCGGAGGACGTCGCCGACCTGGGCTTCGTGGAGTCCTCGCCCAAGCAGGACGGGCGCAACATGATCATGGTCCTGGGCCCGCACAAGAAGAAGGCCGACGCGAAGGTCGACATGCAGGCCGCCAAGGAGGCCAAGGCCTCCGAGCGTGCCGACGTCGAGGCAGCCGAGCGCGCCGAGCGCGACGCCGCCCACCTGGCTGGCCCGGTGGCGAAGAAGAAGGAGCGCGGCCGCTCCGAGAACCTCGATCCCGAGATCGAGGCCTGACCCGCAGACGCACGTCCGCCCGGTCGAGCCTGCCGAGCCTCGACCGGGGCGTCCTGCAGCAACGAGAGAGAGACAACTGATGCCGAAGAACAAGAGCCACTCCGGTGCCGGCAAGCGCTTCCGCGTGACCGGCTCGGGCAAGATCCTTCGCGAGAAGGCTGGCAAGCGCCACAACCTCGAGAAGAAGGCCTCCAAGGTCACGCGTCGCCTCACCGGCACGGTCGAGGTCGCCAAGGCCGACGTGCCGCGCGCGAAGAAGCTGCTCGGTCGCTGACCCGACCGCACCACCCTGGGTCGAAGCACCGACCTGAGCACCCCGAGATACTTGAGCACCAAGGAGTAAGACAGTGGCACGCGTCAAGCGGGCAGTAAACGCCCAGAAGAAGCGCCGTACGACCCTCGAGCGCGCCGCCGGCTACCGCGGCCAGCGCTCGCGCCTGTACCGCAAGGCCAAGGAGCAGGTCACCCACTCGCTGGTCTACAGCTACAACGACCGGCGCAAGAACAAGGGCAACTTCCGTCGCCTGTGGATCCAGCGCATCAACGCGGCCGCTCGCGCGCAGGGCATGACGTACAACCGCTTCATCCAGGGCCTCGGCCTGGCCGGTGTCGAGGTCGACCGCAAGGTCCTCGCCGACCTCGCCGTCAACGACATCGCGGCGTTCAACGCGCTCGTCGAGGTCGCCAAGGCGGCCCTGCCCGAGGACGTCAACGCCCCCAAGGCGGAGGCCTCGGCCTGAACACCCCGCTGAGCGCGGGCAACGCCCGCGTCAAGCTTGCACGCAAGCTCAGCCGCCGCTCGGAGCGATCCGAGCGGCGGCTGTTCCTTGCCGACGGCCCGAAGGCCGTCGAGGGCGCGCTCGGTGTCACCGGCTGCGTGACCGAGGTCTTCGCGACCACGGGCGCGACCGGGCAGCACCCGGACCTGGTGGCCGCGGCCGACGCCGCCGGCGTCGCGTGGACGCTGGTGGAGGACCGTGCGCTCGCCTCGTTGAGCGACTCGGTCACCCCGGCCGGTGTGGTGGCGGTCTGCCACCACCTGGACCGCCCCCTGGCCCACCTGCTGGACCGCGCCCCCACGCTGGTGTCGATCTGCGCAGACGTGCGCGACCCCGGCAACGCGGGCAACGTCGTCCGCACCACCGACGCCGCCGGCGGCGACGCCGTGGTGCTGGCCGGCAGCTCGGTCGACCCGTACAACGCCAAGGCGGTGCGGGCCAGTGTCGGCAGCCTGTTCCACCTGCCGCTCGCCATCGAGCCCGATCCGGCCGCCGCGGTGCGCGCCGCGCAGGGCGCCGGCCTGGTCGTCCTGGCCGCCGACGGCGCGGGCGAGGTCGACCTCTTCGACGCCGACGAGCTGCTTGCCGGTCCGACCGCCTGGCTGTTCGGCAACGAGGCCTGGGGGCTGCCCGCCGAGCTCGCGGAGCTCGCCGACCACCGGGTGCGGATCCCGCTCCTCGGCGGTGCGGAGAGTCTCAACCTCGCGACCGCTGCCGCGGTCTGCCTCTACGCCTCGGCCCGCGCCCGGCGCTGAGTCGCCCGCGCAGGCGGCGCCCTGCGTAGGGTGTCGGGCGTGAGTGCCCCCACCTCGGCCCAGGCGCTGGCCGACCTGCTGCCCGACGCCGTGCTGGTCGCCGACGGCGAGGGGGTGCTGACCCTGGTCTCCGCCCCGGCGGCGCGGATGCTCGGCTCCGACCCGGCGGGTCTCTGCGGGCGTCCGCTGGTCGACGTACTGGCCCTGCGCGACCGCGACGGGAACCGGTGGTTCGAGCAGAACCGGCCCTACGACGGGCTGCGGACGCGCACCGGCGTGCCCGAGCAGTCCTGGCTTCTCCCGGACGGCACCGAGGTGCTCGTCACCGCACGCCTCCACCGCCCGGCGCTCGGCGCGCCCGTGTCGAGCGTCGTGGTGAGCATGCGCTCGGGCCGCGGCCGCGCCCGGCTGGACCGCGGGCGCTCGGACCTGGTGGCGACCGTGGCCCACGAGCTGCGCTCGCCGTTGACCGGTGTGAAGGGTTTCGTCCAGGCGCTGCTGAACCGCTGGGACAGGCTCAACGACGAGCAGAAGAAGCTGATGCTCACCACGGTCAGCGCCGACGCCGACCGGCTGAGCCGGTTGATCGCCGAGCTGCTCGACGTGGCCCGCATCGACACCGGTCGCCTCCAGCTGCACCGGCGTCCCAGCGACGCCGCGGGGCTCGCACGGCGCGTGGTGGACTCGGTGAGCGCCGGCACCGCACGCCTGGTCGAGCTCAGCGCCGCCGAGGACCTGCCGCAGGTCGGTGCCGACCCCGACAAGTTCGTCCAGGTGCTCACCAACCTCGTCGAGAACGCCGTGCACCACGGGTCGGGGCGGGTGCGCGTCACGCTGGCGCCCCGCGTCGCCGACGACGGGCCGGACGGGCGGGACGGGGTGGTCATCAGCGTCGAGGACGAGGGGGAGGGGATCCCGCACGAGCTGCGCAGCCGGGCGTTCACGAAGTTCTGGCGCAACGGCGCCAGCGGCGGGTCCGGTCTCGGCCTCTACATCGTGCACGGGCTGGTGCGCGCCCACGGGGGCAGCGTCGTGATCGAGGACGCCGAGGGCGGGGGAGCGCGGATCGTCGTCGCCTGGCCCGGCCCGGTCGACCCGGGCTGAGGCGGCAGCGGCGAACCGGTTCGCGTCGGTGCCGTCGGGGTTCCTAGACTTGCCCAGTTGCACGCGCCGCGTGCGCGCCGAGCTGGAAAGGCAGTCATGTCGGGACCGAACACCGATTACGACCCCGTCGAGGTCACCCCGCTGAAGCCGGAGGAGGTCGACGCCTCCCGCGAGGCCGCCCTGGCGGCGATCGCCGCGGCCGGCGACCTGGAGCAGCTCAAGCAGGTGCGCATCGAGCACACGGGGGACCGCTCGCCGCTGGCGCTGGCCAACCGGGAGATCGGGGCCCTGCCGCCGCAGGCCCGCAAGGAGGCCGGGCAGCGCATCGGTCAGGCGCGCGGCGCCGTCAACAAGGCGCTCGCCGCCCGGCAGCAGGTGCTCGAGGCCGAGCACGAGGCCCGGATGCTGGTCGAGGAGACCGTCGACGTCACCCTGCCCACCGACCGCCAGCCGGCCGGTGCCCGGCACCCGCTGACCACCGGCGCCGAGCTGGTCGCCGACATCTTCGTCGCGATGGGCTGGGAGGTCGCCGAGGGCCCGGTCATCGAGGCGGAGTGGCTCAACTTCGACGCGCTGAACCTCGGTGCCGACCACCCGGCCCGCACCATGCAGGACACGTTCTGGACCGAGCCGGCCGACAACGGCATCGTGCTGCGCACCCAGACCTCGCCGGTCCAGGCGCGCACCATGCTGACCCGCAAGCCCCCGATCTACGTCGTGTGCCCCGGCCGGGTCTTCCGCACCGACGAGTACGACGCGACCCACAGCCCGATGTTCCACCAGGTCGAGGGCCTCGCCATCGACGAGGGCATCACCATGGCCCACCTGCGAGGCACCCTCGACCACTTCGCCGCGGCGATGTTCGGCGAGGGCATCCGCACCCGCTTCCGCCCGTCGTACTTCCCCTTCACCGAGCCCTCGGCCGAGGTCGACCTCGTCTGCTTCGTGTGCCGCGGCACCGGTGAGCTGGACGGCGCCACCTGCCGCACCTGTCGCGGCGAGGCGTGGATCGAGTGGGGCGGCTGCGGCGTGGTCAACCCGCGGGTCCTCCAGGCCTGCGGCGTCGACCCGGAGCGCTACACCGGCTTCGCCTTCGGCATGGGCATCGACCGCACCCTGATGGTGCGACACGGCATCGCGGACCTGCGCGCGCTCTTCGAGGGCGACGTCCGCTTCACCTCGGCATTCGGTTCGGAGATCTGATGAAGGCGGCAGCGTCCTGGATCAAGGAGTACGTCGAGCTTCCGGCCGACGTCAGCACGGAGCGGCTCACCGAGCGCCTCACCGACCTCGGGCTCAAGCTCGAGGCCATCGAGTGCGCCGCTGACCAGATCACCGGCCCGCTGGTGGTCGGTCGGGTGCTCACGCAGGAGAAGGAGCCCCAGAAGAACGGCAAGGTCATCAACTGGTGCACCGTCGACGTCGGGGACGCCAACGGCACCGGTGAGCCGCAGGGGATCGTCTGCGGGGCGCACAACTTCGGTCCCGGCGACCTGGTCGTGACGGTGCTCCCGGGCGCGGTCCTGCCGGGCGGCTTCGCGATCTCCGCGCGCAAGACCTACGGCCACCTGTCGGCCGGCATGATCTGCTCGGCCTCCGAGCTCGGCCTCGGCGAGGACCCCTTCGGCTCCGGCGAGGACGGCATCATCGTGCTGCCCGAGGGCCTGGCCGAGCCGGGTGCGAGCGCGTTCGGGCTGCTCGGCCTGGACGAGGAGATCATCGAGTTCGAGATCAACCCCGACCGCGCCTACGCGCTGTCGCTGCGCGGCATCGCACGCGAGGCCGCCCTGGCCTTCGACGCGCCGTACCGCGACCCCGCGCTGCGCGACCTGCCCTCGAAGGCACCGGCGGGCTACCCCGTCGAGATCGACGACCCCGAGGGCTGCCCGGTCTTCGTGGCCCGCACGGTCACCGGCTTCGACCCGACCGCGCCCACCCCGGGCTGGATGGCGCAGCGCCTCGTGCAGTCCGGCATGCGCCCGATCTCGCTGGCCGTCGACGTCACCAACTACGTGATGCTCGAGCTCGGCCGCCCGATCCACGGCTACGACCTCGACAAGCTCCAGGGCACCGTGCGCGTGCGCCGGGCCGAGGAGGGCGAGAAGCTGCGGACCCTCGACGGCACCGACCGGGTGCTGAGCAGCGAGGACCTGGTCGTCACCGACGACTCCGGGATCATCGGCCTCGGCGGCGTCATGGGTGGCGAGACCACCGAGATGTCCGCGACCACCACGCGCGTGCTCATCGAGTCGGCCCACTGGGACGCCCGCTCGATGTTCCGCACCGGCAAGCGCCACAAGATCTCCTCCGAGGCCGGCAAGCGCAACGAGCGCGGCGTCGACCCCACGATCTGCGAGGCCGCGGCCGACCGCGTCGTCGAGCTGCTCACGACGTACGGCGGGGCGACGGCGGAGCCGGGCGTCACGGTCGTGGGCACCCCGCCGGCGCGTGCCGCGATCACGATGTCCTACGACCTGCCCGCGAAGGTGATGGGCGCCGACGTGCCCGCCGACGTGACGCTGGCCCACCTCGAGGCGGTCGGTTGCGACCTGGTCAAGGAGGACACCGTCGTGCTGGCCACGCCCGCGCCGTGGCGACCGGACCTGAACGACCCCTTCGACCTGGTCGAGGAGGTCGCGCGGATCGTCGGGTACAACGAGGTGCCGTCGGTGCTGCCGACGCCCCCCGCCGGTCGTGGCCTGACCCGCGCCCAGCGGCTGCGCCGCCGGGTCGGACGCACCCTCGCCGGTGCCGGCTGCGTCGAGGTGGTCAGCTTCCCGTTCGTCGGCGACGCCACCTTCGACGCGCTCGGCCTCGACGCCGACGACCCGCTGCGTCGTACCGTGCGGCTGGCCAACCCGATGTCGGCCGAGGAGCCCTGCTTCACGACCACGCTGCTCCCGGGCCTGATCAAGGCCGCGGCCCGCAACCTGGGACGCGGCGCGTCCGGCGTCGCGCTGTTCGAGACCGGGCCGGTGGCCTTCCCCTCCGAGCACGGACCCGCCCCGATCTACGGGGTCGAGAGCCGGCCCAGCGACGCCGAGCTCGAGGCGCTGTTCGCGGCGCTGCCGCACCAGCCCAACCACCTCGGCGCGGTGCTCGCCGGCGAGCGTGAGCGCTCCGGCTGGTGGGGCGCCGGTCGCGGTGTCGCCTGGGCCGACGCGGTCGAGCTGGTGCGCCGGCTCGCCGCCGAGCTCGCGGTCGACGTGGAGCTGGCCAACACCGAGCGGGCGCCGTGGCACCCCGGTCGCTGCGCCCAGGTCAGCGTCGCCGGTGCGGTGATCGGTCACGCCGGCGAGCTGCACCCCAAGGTCTGCCAGGCCTTCGGGCTGCCGGCCCGCTCGGCCGCCGTGGAGATCGACCTCGACGCGCTGCTCGCCGCTGCGCCCGCCACCGTGCGGGGCCCGGAGCTCTCGAGCTTCCCGGTCGCCAAGGAGGACGTCGCCCTGGTCGTCGACGCCGGCGTGCCCGCCGTGCAGGTCGAGGCGGCGCTGCGCGACGGCGCGGGCGAGCTGCTGGAGTCGATCCGGCTGTTCGACGTCTACACCGGTGAGCAGGTCGGGGAGGGCCGCAAGTCGCTGGCCTTCGCGCTGCGCTTCCGCGCACCCGACCGCACGCTCACCGAGGAGGACACCTCGGCCGCCCGCGACGCCGCGGTCGCCGCGGCCGCCGAGCGCGTCGGCGCGGTCCAGCGATGAGAGCGGCGTAGCTCTCTCCGGCGCGCCCGCCGGGGCCCACGTTCGTGGGTCCCGGCGGGGGAACTGGCCTCGACGTACGTCAGTCATCGGGTGGGTGGGCGGAGACGAGGCGGGTGGTCCCGCCTTCCTTCACGAGATGGAGCCCATGGGGTGATCGCCAGAGGTACGTCGCCGCGTCGGTCTTGTCGTAGGTCCACCCGGTGTGGGTCTTGGCCCGGTGATGTCGGCGACAGAGTGGGGCGAGGTTGCAGGAGCACGTAGGCCCGCCGGACTCGTGGGCGATGACGTGGTCGGTGTCGCAGCGCCGGGCGGGGCGTTCGCACCAGGGGAAGGCGCACGTCGGCTGGGCCAGACGCGTCTGGTCGACGAGCCGGTCGGGGATCGCGTAGGCGTCGGTGTGGTGGTGGGCCTCGAGGTCGATCACTGGCTTGACCACCACCTGCGCGTCGCCGGTGCACCACTCGCGCACCTGCTCGGTGGAGACGATGGACCGGGTCTCCTCGACCTGTGCAATGCCGGCCTCGTCGCGGCTGATCGCGGCGTCGGAGAGGTGGACGTGGATGACGACCTGCCGGGGCTTCACCACCGACGCGGTGCCATCACCTGCCTCGGCGCGAAGGTCGAACGCCAGCTGACGTCGGGCGAGCTCGCCGGCGGCCATCGAGCGGCGCACGTCCAATGACTCGGTCGAGCCGAGCGCGGCGAGGTCCTCGGCGCCGTGACGGATCGCGGCATCCAGGTCCAGTGCGTCGGCGAGGTCCAGCTCGCCCTCCACCCACGCGGTGCCGTTGTGGGTCCCCTCGCGGGTGTGGACGTCGAACCGTCGCCCGTCGGCGGCCTGGCGGCGCTGCTTCTCCGCACCTTCGGGGTCGAAGGCGACCCGCGCCTGGTCGACCAGCCGTTCGATCGCGGCCCAGCTGATCTTCCCCACGAAGCCGGCGAGCTGGCGGTCCACGAACTCTGCACCGTCCAGCGGCAGGGTGGTGGTCAACTGCGCGAGTCGGCGAGCCTTCCACAGCGGGACGTGTCCGGCGCGGACCAGCTTCCAGGTGCGCTTGAGCCGGTGCGCGAGCTCGAGTGCGTCACCGACCAGCGAGCGGGCGGAGTCGGTGGACAGGCCGAGGGCGGCGCCGAACTCCATGGGTGCGAACTCCGCGCCCAGCGGCGCGCCTTCACCAGCGAGCGGGACGGCCAGCTCCCCGAACACCAACCCATTGGCCCCGTCGGTTGAGCCTGTCGAAACCGACTCATCCGGATGCATCGACGCCCACACCAGCGCGGCCTCTAAGACGTCGGTCTCCGCCCGCTGGGCGGCAGCCCGGCGGCGCTGGGCGAACGCCAGCACCGCGGCTGGGGTGTCGCAGTCGGGGAGCTCGGAGTCGGCCATGCCTCTTTCTAATCGAACGCAGGTTCGATCGGAAGGGGTCGGCGAGCCCTGTGAGGTAAAGAGTTCGGGGGGATGTAGGTCCTCGACGCCGCGACCGGCGATCGGCGACGTCGCGAGGCGCCGGGTCGGGCGGGTTGACCAGCAATCACGAACGCGACGCGACCCCGTGCTCCTCGGGCGGGCATGTGGGCAGACGTGAGCCCATACTGGGGCCGATCCGGGGTCCTGTCAGGGAGGTCGCTCCGTTGAGGTTGTCGAGCCTGCTGGCCGTGTTCGCGCATCCCGATGACGAGTCGCTGGTGGCGGGCGGCATCCTCGCTCAACATGCTGCAGCGGGCGCACGGACCGCGGTCGTGACTGCCACGTGGGCTCCGAGCACGCAGCGAGCAGCGGAGTTGGCTGATGCGCTGCGGATCCTGGGGGCAGGTGAGCCGAGGTTGCTCGGGTACGCCGACGCGAAGGTCCCGGAGTCGGCTCCGGGCCAGCCGCGCTGGTGCGACGCACCGCTCGAGGAAGCGGTGCGCAGGCTCGTGAGGCAGATCCGTGAGTTCCGCCCGGTAGCCGTGGTGACCTTCGATGCTTTGGGCGGTCTGACTGGTCATCTCGATCACGTGCACACCCATCGGGTGACAATGCTCGCCGCCGAGGCGGCGGGCCTGGACGTGTATCCCGAGGCAGGGCGTCCGTGGGCGCCGAGCCTCGTGTACCTGGCGACCCATCCGCGTTCGTCGGTGAAGGCCATCGAGGAGATCCTCGGTACTCGCGGAGCCGTGCACGCCACGCCCGACGAGCAGGTCACGGACCGGGTGGACGTCTCGCCCTGGTGGGAACAGAAGGTGGCCGCGATCCTGGCCCACCGCTCCGAAGTCGACCGGGGCGCCCTTCCGGGGCTTGTCGCCGGTCTGTCGCCGAAGGCCCGCAAGGAGCTCCTCTCGACCGAGTGGTTCATTCGTCGGCCTCTGCCTCACTGACGTGCCCCCGTCGCAGAGCCAGGGCACGCAGCCCCAGCCGCTCATTCCAGACCCGACGACCTCAATCGAGCGGCTGGTCGATCGCCGCGTGGAGCGCGGCGTAGGCGGCGGGGTCGCCGGTGACCGTGACCGCGCTGTCGTCGAGGCGGCGCCACAACCAGGCGTCGAGGTCGGCGGCGGTGCCGGCGACGACGGCCGCGGGTGCGTCCCCGGGGTCGGCGACGACCTGCACGTGCGGGCCGTCGTACGTGTGCCCCGACTCGGGCTCGGTGCCGAAGAACAGGCCCGGGCGGGCCCAGATCGACCGGCCGACGTCGGTGAGGTCGACGCGCACGTGGTGCGGCCCGGCCTCGATGCGTCCCCAGTCCGGGGCGTCGCCGCCGTACATCACGTCGAGCGCCTCGAGCACGCCGTCGGCGGCGAGCTCGGGATCGAGCGGCGTCACCAGGCCCGCCGCCTGCTCGGCGTCGAGGCGGTGGATCAGCGCCTCGTGGGCCTGGCGGCGGTACGACGTGCCGACGGTCTGCGTCGGCGCCCAGTGCCAGGCGGCGTCGGCGGGGTCCGCCAGGGCGAGCGCGTCGACCAGGGCGGCGGAGTGCTCGGCGAACGCCGCCAGCATCGCGTCGTACGTCGCGGGCCGGGGCAGGTCGGACGGGCTCTCGGTCGGCGGCGCGGGCCGCGAGGTGATGATCCCGGTCCAGAACGACTGCACGCAGGTGAGGTGCCACAGCAGGTCGGCGGCGTCCCAGTCGGGGCACGACGGCACCCGCGCCGTGGGGTCGCACGTGGCGAGCGCCTCACCGAAGCGCGCCGACTCACGGCGGATGGCGGCCAGGTACGTCGGGTACTCGATGCATGGCGTGGTCGGCGTCGGCATGCCTCGACGGTACGACTTCACGCCTACCGTCCGCGCCGAGTTTGACCCCGGTTACACATGAACATGCAAGGGGATGTATGGTCATGCACATGACGCACACCGTCGCCGTCGCCGGAGCCAGCGGGTACGCCGGGGGAGAGGTCCTCCGCCTCCTGCTCGCCCACCCCCAGGTCGAGATCGGGGCGCTCACCGCCGGATCGAACGCCGGGGAGAGGCTGGGCTCGCTCCAGCCGCACCTCGTGCCGCTGGCCGACCGAGTGCTCCAGCCGACCGAGGTGGACGTGCTCGCCGGGCATGACGTGGTCTTCCTGGGCCTGCCGCACGGGCAGTCCGGGGCGATCGCCGCCGCCCTCGCCGAGCGCAGCCCCGCCACCGTCGTGATCGACTGCGGCGCCGACTTCCGCCTGCGCGACGCGGGGGAGTGGGAGCGCTTCTACGGCGGCGAGCACGCCGGCACCTGGCCCTACGGCCTCCCGGAGCTGCCGGGCCAGCGCGAGCAGCTGGCCGGCGCGACCCGGATCGCGGTCCCCGGCTGCTACCCCACGATCTCCACGCTGACCCTCGCGCCCGCCGTGGCCGCCGGGCTGGTCGTCCCCGACGTCGTGGTCGTCGCGGCGTCCGGCACGAGCGGCGCGGGCAAGGCCGCCAAGACCCACCTGCTCGGCAGCGAGGTGATGGGCAACGCCAGCGCGTACGGCGTGGGCGGCACCCACCGCCACACCCCCGAGATCACCCAGAACCTCTCCCAGCTCACCGACGCCTCCGTGCGGGTCAGCTTCACGCCGCTGCTGGTGCCGATGTCGCGCGGCATCCTGGCCACCTGCTCGGCGCCCCTGGCCGCCGGCGTCGACGCGGTCGAGGTGCGCGAGGCCTACGAGAAGGCGTACGCCGGCGAGGCGTTCGTGCACCTGCTGCCGCAGGGCCAGTGGCCCCAGACCCAGTCGGTGCTGGGCTCCAACGCGGTCCACCTGCAGGTGGCCGTCGACGAGACCGCCCGCCGGTTGGTTGCGGTCGGCGCGATCGACAACCTCGCGAAGGGAACGGGCGGCGCCGCCGTCCAGTGCATGAACCTCGCGCTCGGCCTCGACGAGGGCCTGGGCCTGACCAGTGTGGGAGTAGCCCCGTGAGTGCCGAACAGCCTGACACCGCAGCACAGCCCGAGACCCCCGAGGCCGCCCAGATTCCCCAGGCCGACGCCCGGGCCTCGCGGACCTTCTCCCTGGAGCAGTTCCCGGAGAAGCTCGCCGTCGTCCACCTCCCGCCCGGCGCGGAGATCCCCGAGTGGACCGAGTCCTCCTCGATCCTCTCGATCACCGCCACCGCGCGCGAGACGTCGCTGGTGTGCGCCGGGCGCAACGTGCCGACCAAGGTCCCCGCGATCCGGGGTCTGACGGCCTTCGCCGTGCAGGGCACCCTCGACCCGACCCTGGTGGGCGTGCTGGTCGAGCTGCTGACCCCGCTGGCCGAGGCGGAGATCCCGGTCTTCACGCTCTCGACCTATGAGACCGACTGGATCCTGATCCCTGCGACGGAGGCGGAGCGCGCCGCCGAGGCATGGCGACGACGAGGGCACACCGTCGTCCTCGCCGTCCCCGTCAAGCCGAAGCGGGCGAACAAGGCCAAGCAGGCCTCGCCGTCCAGGAAGCAGAAGAAGAGCAAATGAGCATCACCACCCCCCGGGGCTTCCGGGCCGCCGGCGTGAGCGCTGGCCTCAAGAGCACCGGCGCCAAGGACCTGGCCCTCGTGGTCAACGACGGTCCCCGCCACGACTCCGCGACCGTGTTCACCACCAACCGCTGCCTGGCCAACCCGGTGCTGTGGAGCCAGGAGGTCGTCAAGGACGGCGTCGTCCAGGCGGTCGTCCTCAACTCCGGCGGCGCCAACTGCTACACCGGCCCCGAGGGCTTCCAGACGACCCACGCGGTCGCCGAGCAGGTCGCGGAGCGCCTCGGCATCGGCGCCATCGACGTCGTGGTCTGCTCGACCGGACTGATCGGCCTGGCCAACCCCCGCCAGTCGCTGCTCGACGGCGTCGACGCGGCGTACGACGCGCTCTCGGCCGAGGGCGGCCCGGACGCCGCCGAGGCGATCATGACCACCGACTCGGTCAGCAAGCAGGTCCTGGTCGAGGGCGCCGGCTGGTCGATCGGCGGCATGGCGAAGGGCGCGGGCATGCTCGCCCCGGCCCTGGCCACGATGCTCGTCGTGATCACCACCGACGCCGTGGTCCCGGCGGAGGACCTCGACACCGCGCTGCGCGCCGCGACCCGGGTCAGCTTCGACCGGCTCGACTCCGACGGCTGCATGTCGACCAACGACACGGTGACGGTGATGGCCAGCGGCGCCAGCGGCATCACGCCGCCGCTGGAGGACTTCACCGCCGCGCTGACACAGGCCTGCACCGACCTGGCGATGCAGCTGCTGAAGGACGCCGAGGGCGCCGACCACGAGATCGCGATCACCACGATCAACGCCGCCTCCGAGGACGAGGCCGTCGAGGTCGGGCGCAGCGTGGCCCGCAGCAACCTGTTCAAGGCCGCGGTCTTCGGCAACGACCCCAACTGGGGCCGGGTGCTCGCCAGCGTGGGCACGACCACCGCCGCCTTCGACCCCGCCGACCTCGACGTCGCCATGAACGGCGTGTGGGTGTGCCGCAACTCCACCCCGCACGCCGACCCCAGCGAGGTCGACCTCACCGGGCGCGACGTCACCGTGACCATCGACCTGAAGACCGGCTCCGAGCGGGCGACGGTCTGGACCAACGACCTGACCCACGCCTACGTCCACGAGAACAGCGCGTACTCCTCATGAGCAACGACTCCAGCGTCGACCCGACGATGACCGCGTTCGACACCAGCAAGCCCGACCAGGCCAAGGCGCGCACGCTTGCGGGCGCCCTGCCCTGGCTGAAGCGCTACCACGGCAAGATCGTGGTGGTGAAGTACGGCGGCAACGCCATGACCGACGACCGCCTCAAGCGCGCGTTCGCCGAGGACATCGCGTTCCTGCGCTTCGCCGGCTTCAAGCCGGTGGTCGTCCACGGCGGCGGCCCGCAGATCTCGGCGATGCTCGACAAGCTCGACATCGAGTCGGAGTTCCGCGGCGGGCTGCGGGTGACCACCCCCGAGGCCATGGACGTGGTCCGGATGGTGCTCGTGGGCCAGGTCCAGCGCGAGCTGGTCGGGCTGATCAACGAGCACGGCCCGCTCGCGGTCGGCTGCTCCGGTGAGGACGCCGGGCTGTTCACCGCCGTTCCCGCCAGCACGGTCGTGGACGGCGAGGAGGTCGACCTCGGCCTGGTCGGCGAGGTCACCCAGGTCCGCCCCGAGAGCGTGCTCGACCTGATCGAGGCCGGCCGGATCCCGGTCGTCTCCAGCGTCGCGCCCGACGTCGAGGGCACCGTCTACAACGTCAACGCCGACACCGCGGCGGCCGCGCTGGCCATCGCGCTCAAGGCCGAGAAGCTGCTCGTGCTCACCGACGTCGAGGGCCTCTACCTCGACTGGCCGAACCCCACCGACGTGATCGGCGAGATCAGCCCCGAGGCGCTCGAGGAGATCATGCCGTCGCTCGCGAGCGGCATGGTGCCCAAGATGGGCGCCTGCCTGCTGGCGGTGAAGAACGGCGTGCCCCGCGCCACGGTCGTCGACGGCCGCGAGGAGCACGCCGTCATCCTGGAGATCTTCACCAGCGAGGGCGTCGGCACCCAGGTGCTGCCCGGCGTGGAGACCAAGACCCGGAAGGTGCGCGACGCCTGATGTCTGAGACCCTGAAGTGGACCGAGCGGTACGCCGGTGCCCTGATGAACACCTTCGGCCCGCCGAAGCTGGTGCTCGCGCGCGGCGAGGGCTGCCGCGTGTGGGACGTCGACGGCAACGAATACGTCGACTTCCTCGGCGGCATCGCCGTGAACACCCTCGGCCACGCCCATCCGGCGCTGGTCGCCGCCGTGAGCAACCAGGTCTCGACCCTGGCCCACGTGTCGAACTTCTTCGCCACCAGGCCGCAGGTCGAGCTGGCCGAGCGGCTGCTCGAGCTCGCCGCCCCCGGCGTGGACGGCCGGGTGTTCTTCTGCAGCTCCGGGGCCGAGGCCAACGAGGCCGCGCTCAAGCTCAGCCGGCTCACCGGTCGCACCCACGTGGTCGCGATGGAGGGCGCCTTCCACGGCCGCACGATGGGCAGCCTCGCGCTGACCTCGAAGGCCGCCTACCGCGAGCCGTTCGAGCCGCTGCCCGGCGATGTCACCTGGGTGCCGTACGGCGACGCCGAGGCGCTCGCCGCCGCGGTCACCGAGCGCACCGCCGCGGTGGTCATCGAGCCGGTCCAGGGCGAGGCCGGTGTCAACGTCGCCTCCGCGCAGTTCCTCACCGCGGCGCGGGAGATCACCGCGCAGCACGGCGCGCTGCTGTGGTTCGACGAGGTGCAGTCCGGCATGGGTCGCACCGGCACCTGGCTGGCCGCCCACCACTCCGCGGTCACCCCCGACGTCGTCACCCTGGCCAAGGGCCTCGGCGGCGGACTGCCGATCGGCGCCTGCCTGGCCTTCGGCGACGCCGCCGGCCTGTTCGCCCCCGGCAACCACGGCACCACCTTCGGCGGCAACCCGCTGGCCACCGCCGCCGCGCTCGCCGTCATCGACACCATCGAGACCGAGGGCCTGCTGGCCCGCGCGGTCGAGGCGGGGGACCGGCTGCGGGCCGGCGTCGCCGCCGACCCCCGGGTCACCGAGGTCCGCGGTCTCGGCGTGCTGGTCGGGCTCACCCTCGCCGGCATCGACGCGCCCGCGGTGGTCGCAGCCGCCCAGTCCGCCGGCTGGATCATCAACGCCACCGGCCCGGACCGGGTCCGCTTCGCACCGCCGCTGGTGGTGGGCACCGAGGAGATCGACGCGTTCCTCGCCGCCTGGCCCGGCATCCTCGACGCCGCGGGGGAGGGCGCATGAGGCACTTCCTGCGCGACGACGACCTCAGCCCCGCCGAGCAGGCGGAGATCCTCGAGGCTGCGGCGGCGATGAAGCGCGCGCCGTACGACGCCAAGCCGCTGGCCGGTCCGCAGAGCGTGGCGATGATCTTCGACAAGCCGACGCTGCGCACCCAGGCGTCCTTCGGCGCGGGCATCGCCGAGCTCGGCGGCAACCCGATGCTCGTCGACGGCGCCCTGGCCGGGATCGGCGTGCGGGAGTCCGTCGAGGACGTCGCCCGGATCCTGGGCCGCCAGGTCTCGGCGATCGTGTGGCGCACCTACGCCCAGTCGAGCCTCGAGACGATGGCGGCGCACGCCGGTGTCCCGGTGGTCAACGCGCTCACCGACGACTTCCACCCCTGCCAGCTGCTGGCCGACCTGATGACGGTGCGTGAGCACAAGCCGGAGCTGGCCGGCCTCACCGCCACCTTCTTCGGCGACGGCGCCTGCAACATGGGCAACTCCTGGCTGCTGGCCGGGGTCACCGCCGGCATGCACGTGCGGATCTGCGCCCCCGAGGGCTACACGCCCGCGGCGGAGATGTTCGAGCGCGCCGCCGAGATCGGCGCGCAGACCGGCGGCACCGCGACCTGGGAGCCCGACCCGCGCGTGGCCGCCCGGGGCACCGACGTCGTGGTGACCGACACCTGGGTCTCGATGGGCAAGGAGGGCGAGTCCGACGCGCGCACCGCGGTGTTCGCGCCCTACTCGGTCACCCAGGAGCTCTTCGAGCTCGCCGAGCCGGACGCGATCGCGATGCACTGCCTGCCCGCCTACCGTGGCAAGGAGATCGACGCCGAGGTCCTCGACGGCATCCAGAGCGTCGTGTGGGACGAGGCGGAGAACCGCCGCCACGCCCAGAAGGCGGTGCTCGACTTCGTGCTGCGCCATGCCCGGGAGCGGGCGTGAGCGAGGGCCCCGGCCCGCTGCAGCGGCCGGCCACCAAGACCGCGCGGCACCAGCTGATCATCGAGCTGGTGGGCAACCACGAGGTGCGCTCGCAGCCCGAGCTGGCCGACCTGCTGGCGCGCCACGGCGTGCACGTCACCCAGGCCACGCTCTCGCGTGACCTGGTCGAGCTCGACGCGGTCAAGGTGCGCGCCACCTCCGGCACGCTGGTCTACGCCGTACCCGGCGAGGGCGGCGACCGCCGGCCCCGCGCGCCGCGGGAGACCGCGGCCGGCAGCCAACGCCTGGCCCGCCTGTGCGGCGAGCTCCTGGTGAGCGCGGAGTCCAGCGACAACCTGGTGGTGCTGCGCACCCCGCCGGGCGCGGCGCAGTTCCTGGCCTCCGCCTTCGACAAGGCCGAGACCGCCGACGTCCTGGGCACCATCGCCGGCGACGACACCGTGCTGGTCATCGGCCGCGAGCCCCACGGCGGCGAGGCCCTGGCCCGACGCTTCCTGGCGATGGCCGAGGCCCACGCCGAGGACCGCGACCCCGACGCCTGAGCCCTCCGGCACCGGGCCGAGCGCGGCCCGCCCCACGGGACGGGACGAGCCCGCCCGCCCCCCACAGCATCAGCAACACCCATCCGAACAGGAAGAGAACCTCTGTGAGCAAGGTCCTGACGTCCCTCCCCGCCGGCGAGCGGGTCGGCATCGCGTTCTCGGGCGGCCTGGACACCTCGGTGGCCGTCGCGTGGATGCGCGACAAGGGCGCGATCCCGTGCACCTACACCGCGGACCTCGGCCAGCCCGACGAGCCCGACATCGCGGGCGTACCGGTGCGTGCCAAGGAGTACGGCGCCGAGATCGCGCGCTCCGTGGACTGCCGCCCGGCGCTCGTCGAGGAGGGTCTCGCGGCGCTGGCCTGCGGTGCCTTCCACATCCGTTCGGGTGGCCGCACCTACTTCAACACCACGCCGCTGGGCCGCGCGGTCACCGGCACGATGCTCGTGCGCGCCATGCACGAGGACGGCGTGGACATCTGGGGCGACGGGTCGACGTTCAAGGGCAACGACATCGAGCGGTTCTACCGCTACGGCCTGCTGGCCAACCCCTCGCTGCGCATCTACAAGCCCTGGCTCGACGCGGACTTCGTCCACGAGCTCGGCGGTCGCGCCGAGATGAGCCAGTGGCTGGTGGAGCACAACCTGCCCTACCGCGACAGCCAGGAGAAGGCCTACTCCACCGACGCCAACATCTGGGGCGCCACCCACGAGGCCAAGATCCTCGAGCACCTCGACACCTCCCTGGAGGTCGTCGAGCCGATCATGGGCGTGAAGTTCTGGGACCCCAAGGTCGAGATCGAGACCGAGGACGTCACGATCGGGTTCGACCAGGGCCTGCCGGTGACGATCAACGGCCGCCGCTACGACGACCCGGTGGCGCTGGTCCTGGAGGCGAACGCGATCGGCGGGCGCCACGGCCTGGGCATGTCCGACCAGATCGAGAACCGGATCATCGAGGCCAAGTCGCGCGGCATCTACGAGGCCCCCGGCATGGCGCTGCTGTGGACGGCGTACGAGCGCCTGCTCAACGCGATCCACAACGAGGACACGGTCGCCAACTACCACCAGAGCGGTCGCCGCCTGGGCCGGCTGCTCTACGAGGGCCGGTGGCTGGACCCGCAGTCGCTGATGCTGCGCGAGGCCACGATGCGCTGGGTCGCCTCCGTGGTCTCCGGCGAGGTCACCCTGCGGCTGCGGCGCGGCGAGGACTACACGATCGTGCGCACCGAGGGCGACTCGTTCTCCTACCACCCCGAGAAGCTCTCGATGGAGCGCACCGAGAACGCCGCCTTCGGCCCGCTGGACCGCATCGGCCAGCTGACGATGCGCAACCTCGACATCGCCGACTCCCGCTCCAAGCTGGAGATGTACGCCGCCCAGCCGCTCGACCAGGGCCAGGTGCTCGTCGAGCACGGCACCCTCTTCGGCGAGCTGCCCCCGGGCGGCGCGGACACGATCACCGAGAACCCCGCCGTGGCGGGCGACGAGGAGATCGCGCTCGAGGCCGCCGCCATGGAGTTCGGCACGGACTGACATGCCGGTCCTGCGCACGGCCGCCCGGGTGCTGCCCGTCAGCCCCGCCGGCGAGGTCCTGCTCCTGCAGGCCCGCGACCCCGCCCGCCCCGACGACCTGCACTGGGTCTCGATCGGCGGCGCGGTGGACCCGGGGGAGAGCCTCGCCGAGGCGGCCGTGCGCGAGCTGCGCGAGGAGACCGGGCTCGTGGTGTCGACCCGGGCGCTGTCCGCGCCGCTGCACCGGGTTGCGCACCCGTTCTCCTGGAACGGCACCGACTACCTGAGCGACAACACCTTCTTCGCCCTGCCGCTGGACCGCGACGTCGAGGTCAGCCTGGCCGGGCTGGAGCCCGCCGAGGTCGGTAACGTCCTCGGCGCGGCCTGGTGGCTCCCCGAGGCGCTGGCCGCGGACGGCACCGCGGCCTCGGCCGACCTTCCCGACATCATGAACACCGCGATCGCCGTGGTGAGAGGAGAGACGTGAGCACCACCAACGAGGGCAAGCTCTGGGGTGGCCGGTTCGCCGGCGGTCCCTCCCCCGAGCTGGACGCGCTGTCGCGCTCCACCCACTTCGACTGGCGGCTCACGCCGTACGACCTGGCGGGCTCGCGCGCCCACGCCAACGCGCTGCACCGCGCCGGTCTGCTCACCGACGCCGACCACGCCGAGCTGCTGCGCGGTCTCGACGTGCTGGGGGAGCGCTACGCCGCCGGCGAGCTCCACCCGGGCCCCGGGGACGAGGACGTGCACGGCGCGCTCGAGCGGCTGCTGCTCGACGAGGTCGGCCCCGACGTGGGCGGCCGACTGCGTGCCGGGCGCAGCCGCAACGACCAGATCGCGACGCTGTTCAAGGTCTTCCTGCGCGAGCACGCGGCGGTCCTCGCCGGTCAGGTGCTCGACCTGGTCGACGTGCTGGCCGCCCAGGCGGGCGAGCACCTCGACGAGACGCCGACCGTGATGCCCGGTCGCACCCACCTCCAGCACGCCCAGCCGGTGCTGCTGGCCCACCACCTGATGGCCCACGCCTGGCCGCTGCTGCGCGACGTGGCCCGCCTCGCCGACTGGGACGCCCGCGTGGCCGCGGACTCGCCGTACGGCTCCGGCGCCCTCGCCGGGCAGAGCCTTGGCCTCGATCCGACGCAGGTCGCCGCCGAGCTCGGCTTCTCCGGCTCCAGCGCGAACTCCCTCGACGGCACCGCCTCGCGCGACTTCGTCGCCGAGTTCGCCTTCGTGGCCGCGCAGATCGGCGTCGACATCAGCCGCCTCGCCGAGGAGGTCATCCTCTGGTCGACGCGCGAGTTCGGCTTCGTGACGCTCCACGACTCCTGGTCGACCGGGTCGAGCATCATGCCGCAGAAGAAGAACCCCGACATCGCCGAGCTCGCGCGCGGCAAGGCCGGGCGACTGATCGGCAACCTCTCCGGGCTGCTGGCGACCCTGAAGGCCCTGCCGCTGGCCTACAACCGGGACCTCCAGGAGGACAAGGAGCCGGTCTTCGACTCCGTGGACACCCTCGAGGTCCTGCTGCCGGCGTTCACCGGGATGGTCGCGACGCTGGTCTTCGACCGCGACCGGCTCGCCGAGCTCGCCCCCCAGGGCTTCTCCCTGGCCACCGACATCGCCGAGTGGCTGGTGCGTGAGAACGTGCCGTTCCGCATCGCCCACGAGGTCGCCGGCGCCTGCGTGCGCCGCTGCGAGGAGCTGGGCTGCGAGCTGCACGAGCTCACCGACGAGCAGTTCGCCGAGATCTCCCCGCACCTGACCCCCGGGGTGCGCGAGGTGCTCACCGTGGAGGGCTCGGTCGCCTCGCGCTCGGGCCGCGGCGGCACCGCGCCGGTGCGCGTGCGCGAGCAGCTCGACGAGCTCCGCGCCGCCGTTGCCACGCACCGCGAGCGGCTCTCCGCCTGAGCCGACCGCACCGATGACCGCTCGCGCCGACCTGCTCGCCGCCCTCCAGGGGCCGGTGGAGCAGGTCGCGCCGCGTCTGCTCGGTGCCGAGCTGCGCCATGGCCCCGTGGCGATCCGGCTCACCGAGGTCGAGGCGTACGCCGGCCCGCGGGACCCGGGCTCACACGCCTACCGGGGCCGGACCGCGCGCAACGCGACGATGTTCGGCCCGCCCGGGCACCTGTACTGCTACTTCACCTACGGCATGCACGTGTGCTGCAACGTCGTGACCGGCCCCGAGGGCGACCCGAGCGCGGTGCTGCTGCGGGCCGGCGAGGTCGTCGACGGCCTTGAGGTCGTGCGGGAGCGCCGGCCGCGCAGCAGCGAGCGCGACCTGGTCAGGGGACCGGCCCGGCTGTGCCAGGCGCTCGGGATCTCCCTGGCCGACGACGGAGCCGACCTGGTCGACGGGCCGATCCGGCTCCGGCTGGCGGCGCCGGGCGAGCAGCCGGTGCAGGTGCTGACCGGTCCACGGGTCGGGCTGCGCGGGGCACCCGACCGGCCCTGGCGGTTCTGGCTCGCGGGGGAGCGCAGCGTCTCGGCGTACCGCCCGGCGAAGGCGCGCTGAGCGGGGCCGAGGGGCTGGGCACCCCCCGGTTTGGCACCTCCCCGGCGCCCGTGTAATGTTCCTTCTCGCCGCAGGACGCGGCTCCGAGACCCGGGCTCACCGCCCGCAGCGCCGAGGAGTCCAGGCCCCGGCACCGGAAACACCAGCTCGGCAGCGCCGAGTTGACCGGCTCGCTCAGATCCGGTAAGTTTCTGCAGGTTGCCCCGACAGAGAAGCCGCAAGGCGGATCACCGGGTGTGTCTGATCCTTGAGAACTCAACAGTGTGTCATATAGTCGACGAATTAGTTTGTTATGCCCCGTCGGCACTCGGTGAGGACTTCGGTTCTTGGTGGTGTCGATGGTTTCTTTGACAATGATTCTGGTTAGACAATTTTTGTCAGCTAGTTTCTCCTGTCAGGGGCATCTCTTTTTCCGCAACTGCCCTTGGGTGGTTGTGGGTGTTGTTTTCAACGGAGAGTTTGATCCTGGCTCAGGACGAACGCTGGCGGCGTGCTTAACACATGCAAGTCGAGCGGTAAGGCCCTTTCGGGGGTACACGAGCGGCGAACGGGTGAGTAACACGTGAGTAATCTGCCCTGCGCTTCGGGATAACCATCGGAAACGGTGGCTAATACCGGATATGACAACGCACCGCATGGTGGGTTGTGGAAAGTTTTTTCGGCGCAGGATGTGCTCGCGGCCTATCAGCTTGTTGGTGAGGTAATGGCTCACCAAGGCTTCGACGGGTAGCCGGCCTGAGAGGGTGACCGGCCACACTGGGACTGAGACACGGCCCAGACTCCTACGGGAGGCAGCAGTGGGGAATATTGGACAATGGGCGGAAGCCTGATCCAGCAACGCCGCGTGAGGGATGACTGCCTTCGGGTTGTAAACCTCTTTCAGTACCGACGAAGCGAGAGTGACGGTAGGTACAGAAGAAGCACCGGCCAACTACGTGCCAGCAGCCGCGGTAATACGTAGGGTGCGAGCGTTGTCCGGAATTATTGGGCGTAAAGGGCTCGTAGGCGGTTTGTCGCGTCGGGAGTGAAAACTCAGGGCTTAACTCTGAGCTGGCTTCCGATACGGGCAGACTAGAGGTATGCAGGGGAGAACGGAATTCCTGGTGTAGCGGTGAAATGCGCAGATATCAGGAGGAACACCGGTGGCGAAGGCGGTTCTCTGGGCATTACCTGACGCTGAGGAGCGAAAGTGTGGGGAGCGAACAGGATTAGATACCCTGGTAGTCCACACCGTAAACGTTGGGCGCTAGGTGTGGGGCCTATTCCATGGGTTCCGTGCCGCAGCTAACGCATTAAGCGCCCCGCCTGGGGAGTACGGCCGCAAGGCTAAAACTCAAAGGAATTGACGGGGGCCCGCACAAGCGGCGGAGCATGCGGATTAATTCGATGCAACGCGAAGAACCTTACCTGGGTTTGACATATGCCGGAAAGCTCTAGAGATAGAGCCCCTTTTAGTCGGTATACAGGTGGTGCATGGCTGTCGTCAGCTCGTGTCGTGAGATGTTGGGTTAAGTCCCGCAACGAGCGCAACCCTCGTCCTATGTTGCCAGCACGTCATGGTGGGGACTCATAGGAGACTGCCGGGGTCAACTCGGAGGAAGGTGGGGATGACGTCAAGTCATCATGCCCCTTATGTCCAGGGCTTCACGCATGCTACAATGGCCGGTACAAAGGGCTGCGATCCCGTGAGGGGGAGCGAATCCCAAAAAGCCGGTCTCAGTTCGGATTGGGGTCTGCAACTCGACCCCATGAAGTCGGAGTCGCTAGTAATCGCAGATCAGCAACGCTGCGGTGAATACGTTCCCGGGCCTTGTACACACCGCCCGTCACGTCACGAAAGTCGGCAACACCCGAAGCCGGTGGCCTAACCCCTTGTGGGAGGGAGCCGTCGAAGGTGGGGCTGGCGATTGGGACGAAGTCGTAACAAGGTAGCCGTACCGGAAGGTGCGGCTGGATCACCTCCTTTCTAAGGAGCACACGCCCCGACAACCGGCGCCTGTTCGGTTGCGCATGGTGGTGTTCACTAGTGGAATCGTCGATGAAGGCTGTGCCTGGTGCATGGTCGTGCCTCAGTACTGTCCCTCCTGCTCTTGAGCTGGTGGGGCGTGGAACCTGGTGCGGTTCGTGTGGTGGGGATTGGTCGTGTGACACACTGTTGAGCTTTGAGGGATCAGCCCAGTTTGGGTTGTGAGCTCGGATGCCTCCTTCGGTTGCTGCCCTGAGTCTTGGGGTGGTGGTGGTTGGTGGGTTGGTTGTTTGTGAACTGGATAGTGGACGCGAGCATCTTGTGTGGCACACGTTGTGTGTTGCACATATTGCAATTAAGTCTTTGTAGTTTTTGTTGAGTGTTTGTGAGACAAGCTATGAAGGGCACATGGTGGATGCCTTGGCATCAAGAGCCGATGAAGGACGTAGGAGCCTGCGATAAGCCCCGGGGAGTTGGCAACCAAGCTGTGATCCGGGGGTGTCCGAATGGGGAAACCCAGCTGGAGTCATGTCCAGTTACCTGCACCTGAATATATAGGGTGTGTGGAGGGAACGCCGGGAAGTGAAACATCTCAGTACCGGTAGGAAGAGAAAACAATAGTGATTCCGAGAGTAGTGGCGAGCGAAATCGGATCAGGCTAAACCTCATGCGTGTGATACCCGGCAGGGGTTGCGTATGGGGGGTTGTGGGACCATTCAGGGTCGTCTGCCGGCGATCCGGACAGTAAGAAACCACAGTTGAAGTCGAATTCCATTGGAAAGTGGAGCCGTAGAGGGTGATAGCCCCGTAGGTGTAAGGCTGTGGCTGTCGAGTGGGATCCCAAGTAACACGGAACCCCTGAAATTCCGTGTGAATCTGGCAGGACCACCTGTTAAGCCTAAATACTCCTTGATGACCGATAGCGGACAAGTACCGTGAGGGAAAGGTGAAAAGTACCCCTGGCGGGGAGTGAAATAGTACCTGAAACCATGTGCCTACAATCCGTCGGAGCGAGGTCTTGTGCCTTGTGACGGCGTGCCTTTTGAAGAATGAGCCTGCGAGTTTGCGGTGTGTTGCGAGGTTAACCCGTGTGGGGAAGCCGTAGCGAAAGCGAGTCCGAATAGGGCGATTCAGTAGCGCGCTCAAGACCCGAAGCGAAGTGATCTATCCATGGGCAGGTTGAAGCGCGGGTAAGACCGCGTGGAGGACCGAACCCACTTAGGTTGAAAACTGAGGGGATGACCTGTGGATAGGGGTGAAAGGCCAATCAAACTTCGTGATAGCTGGTTCTCCCCGAAATGCATTTAGGTGCAGCGTCGCGTGTTTCTTGCCGGAGGTAGAGCACTGGATAGCTAATGGGCCCTACAAGGTTACTGACGTTAGCCAAACTCCGAATGCCGGTAAGTGAGAGCGCGGCAGTGAGACTGCGGGGGATAAGCTCCGTAGTCGAGAGGGAAACAGCCCAGACCATCAGCTAAGGCCCCTAAGCGGTGACTAAGTGGAAAAGGATGTGGAGTCGCAGTGACAACCAGGAGGTTGGCTTGGAAGCAGCCACCCTTGAAAGAGTGCGTAATAGCTCACTGGTCAAGTGATTCCGCGCCGACAATGTAGCGGGGCTCAAGTCATCCGCCGAAGCTATGGCATTCGCACCCACCTTGTGTGGAGAGCCCGAAAGGGTGTGTGGATGGGTAGGGGAGCGTCGTGTCGCGGGTGAAGCCGCAGAGTGATCTAGTGGTGGATGCGACACGAGTGAGAATGCAGGCATGAGTAGCGAATCAGGAGTGAGAAACTCCTGCGCCGAATGATCAAGGGTTCCAGGGTCAAGCTAATCTGCCCTGGGTAAGTCGGGACCTAAGGCGAGGCCGACAGGCGTAGTCGATGGACAACGGGTTGATATTCCCGTACCGGCAAAGTAGCGCCCATGACGAACCTGGTGATGCTAACCATCTGAAACCGCGGTTATCGACTCCTTCGGGGGAAGAGGCTGCGGCGTAGCGTGGGACCCGAACTGGTAGTAGTCAAGCGATGGGGTGACGCAGGAAGGTAGTCGAACCGTACCGATGGTTGTGTACGGCCAAGCATGTAGGGAGCCGCCCAGGCAAATCCGGGTGGCTGACTTTGATGTCGATCCTGAGGTGTGATGGGGACCCAATTGGGGAAGTCGGTGATCCTATGCTGTCGAGAAAAACCTCTAGCGAGCTATGCGCCGCCCGTACCCCAAACCGACTCAGGTGATCAGGTAGAGAATACCAAGGCGATCGAGCGAACCACGGTTAAGGAACTCGGCAAAATGCCCCCGTAACTTCGGGAGAAGGGGGGCCCGGATCGTGTACCCACTTGCTGGGGAAGCGTGAAGGGCCGCAGAGACCAGGCCCAAGCGACTGTTTACTAAAAACACAGGTCCGTGCTAAGTCGTAAGACGATGTATACGGACTGACTCCTGCCCGGTGCTGGAAGGTTAAGGGGACCGGTTAGATCGCAAGATCGAAGCTGAGAACTTAAGCCCCAGTAAACGGCGGTGGTAACTATAACCATCCTAAGGTAGCGAAATTCCTTGTCGGGTAAGTTCCGACCTGCACGAATGGAGTAACGACTTGGGCGCTGTCTCAACCGTGGACTCGGCGAAATTGCACTACGAGTAAAGATGCTCGTTACGCGCGGCAGGACGGAAAGACCCCGGGACCTTTACTATAGTTTGGTATTGGTGTTTGGTTCGGCTTGTGTAGGATAGGTGGGAGACTGTGAAGTGGCCACGCCAGTGGTTGTGGAGTCATCGTTGAAATACCACTCTGGTCGTACTAGATGTCTAACCTAGGTCCGTAATCCGGATCAGGGACAGTGCCTGATGGGTAGTTTAACTGGGGCGGTTGCCTCCTAAAATGTAACGGAGGCGCTCAAAGGTTCCCTCAGCCTGGTTGGCAATCAGGTGTTGAGTGTAAGTGCACAAGGGAGCTTGACTGTGAGACAGACATGTCGAGCAGGGACGAAAGTCGGAACTAGTGATCCGGCGTCGGCATGTGGAAGCGGCGTCGCTCAACGGATAAAAGGTACCCCGGGGATAACAGGCTGATCTTCCCCAAGAGTCCATATCGACGGGATGGTTTGGCACCTCGATGTCGGCTCGTCGCATCCTGGGGCTGGAGCAGGTCCCAAGGGTTGGGCTGTTCGCCCATTAAAGCGGCACGCGAGCTGGGTTTAGAACGTCGTGAGACAGTTCGGTCCCTATCCGCCGCGCGCGCAGGAAACTTGAGAAAGGCTGTCCCTAGTACGAGAGGACCGGGATGGACGAACCTCTGGTGTGCCAGTTGTCCCGCCAGGGGCACGGCTGGTTGGCTACGTTCGGAAGTGATAACCGCTGAATGCATCTAAGCGGGAAGCACGTTTCAAGATGAGGTTTCCCACCCGGTTAACGGGGTAAGGCCCCCAGCAGAACACTGGGTTGATAGGCCGGAGGTGTACAGCAGCAATGCCTAGCCGACCGGTACTAATAGGCCGAGGGCTTGTCTTACACTCACTTTACTGAAACTATCAAGACGACCGCGCAATTGATCGCGTCCACGATCCAACACAACACCCACATGGCACAAACATGTGAATAGTGGCTTGGCTCCCCAGACACACACCCCCGAAACCTCACGGTTTTGTGGCCGGTGTTGATGGGTGGAGTCGATAGAGTTACGGCGGCCATAGCGAAAGGGAAACACCCGGTCCCATCCCGAACCCGGAAGTTAAGCCTTTCAGCGCCGATGGTACTGCAACCGAGAGGTTGTGGGAGAGTAGGACGCCGCCGGACAATCATTCACAGAACGGGTCGCACCCCACGGGGTGCGACCCGTTCTGCTATTTGCGCGCCCGGATGTGGCACCGGTTCCCGTGCACAGGAAGCGCTCCGGACCGCGTCGTCCCCAGGGGCGCGCTGCGGACCGGTGCTCGTCGGTGCGCGGTCGCAGGGTGGGTCACGGAGGTGAGGCCCCATGGACTCAGAGACGACGAAGGTGCGCGCGGACGGCGACGTCGAGCAGGGACGCAACGAGGTGCGGCTGATCGGCCGGGTCTCCCAGGCGCCCGAGGAGCGCGAGCTGCCCAGCGGGGACAGCGTCCTGCTGTTCCGTCTGGTGGTGGCCCGCACCGGTGACCTGCGGGGCTCCCGCCAGCGCGTCGACGTGCTCGACTGCGCGGTGTGGGGTGGCCGGGTGCGTGCGGCGGCGCGGTCGTGGGACGCCGGTGACGTGGTGGAGCTCAGCGGCGCGGTGCGGCGCCGGTTCTTCCGGGGCGGGACGGGCGCCGCGTCGCGCTACGAGATCGAGGTGCTCAGCGGGCGACGGGTCCGTCGCGCAGCGCGCGGATGAGCAGGCCCGGCGTCGGCTTGGGCTGGAACGACGTGGCCTTCTCCGGCAGCAGGCGCCCGGTGGTGGCGATCCTGGTGACGAGGTCGAGGTCGACCGCCGGCATCAGGACCGCGACCGACTCGCCGGGACGTGCGTCGGCGAGCGCCGACTCCACGCTGTGGCGGTACGCCGCCGGCGGCGGGCTGCCGGGGCGCGCGGGCAGCAGGTCCTGGTGGAGGATCTCGACGGCAGCCCGATCGGCCGTGGACGCGATGGCGAGGATCGCCCAGCGACGTCCGTCGGTGGCAACCACCGAGGTCGGACCGAGGGCGGCCAGTGCCTGGCGCCGGGGCACGTAGGTGAAGTCCAGGCCCGCGCTGCGTGCGGCACCGGCCAGCGACTCCAGGCTGGTGCCCGGAAGCACCCGGTGGATGGGGCCGAGGAACATCGGGGTGTCGTCGTGGTCCACCAGCATGGCCAGACCGGTGTCTCGCGTCCCGCCGGGGTGCCTGGCCTGCAGCGCCAGGTAGGCCGCGTAGCGGTGGTGGCCGTCGGCGATCAGCACGCGGCTCGTGGCGAGCGCCGCCTCGACACGGGCCAGGTGGTCGGGGTCGCGTACGGCCCACAGCCGATGGTGCTGGTCGGTGTGATCGGTGAAGCGGGCCAGGGGCGCGGTCTCCCGGATCGTCGCCAGGAGTGCCCGCAGGTCCGCCGAGCCGCGGTGCACGAGCAGGATCGGTGCGGGGTCGACCTCCATGTGGTCCATCCGCTCGGCCAGCTGCTCGACCTGGTCGCAGTGAACGCCCTCGTGGGGGAGCACGGCCTGCTCGCCGGGGTCGTGGGCGCGGCGGGAGACGTCGAGGGCGCCGACGAGGCCGCGGACCGTGATCCCGGCGGTGGTGTACTCGTGCAGGTAGAGCCCCGGGGTGGCGTCGTGCGTCAACCGGCCCTCCGCCGCCCATCGGGCGAGCAGCTCCTCGACCCGGGCGCCTGGGCGGGCCAGCGCCCGCTCGACGGTGCCGCGCGGACCGCGCGCCGGCGGCAGCATGAGGCCCCGGAACGGCAGCAGGCGCAGCGGTCGGGCGACGTGCGGGGGCACGACCACGGCGCGGGAGCTCATCGGTGCATCGTAGGGTGCTGCGGCAATCAGTTCGCGCCAGGAAGGCCTCACATGCTCGGGTCCTCGCACCAGCCCCTCGATCAGGCCTTCGACCTGGTCATGCTCGACCTCGACGGAGTCGTCTACATCGACGGTGACGCGGTCCCCGGGGCGAGCTCCCACCTGGAGCGCACCCGGGCCAGCGGCGCGCGTCTAGCCTTCATCACCAACAACGCCTCCCGCACCCCCGACACGGTCGCCGCGCACCTGCGCTCCCTCGGTGTCGAGGCCGCGCCCGAGGACGTGGTGACCTCTGCCCAGGCGGCGTCCCGGGTGCTGCTCGAGCGCCACGGCACCGGTGCCGCGGTCGTGCTGCTCGGCGCCGACGGCCTGCGCGCCGCCCTCGAGAGCGACGGTCTGGTGCCGGTCGGCGTCGAGGACGACGCCGTGGCGCTGGTCACCGGCTACGGGCCCGACGTGCTGTGGCGCGACGTGATGCGTGCCGCGGTGCGGGTGCGCGAGGGGCTGCCGTGGGTGGCCAGCAACACCGACCTGAGCATCCCGACGGCGTACGGCGTGGCGCCGGGCCACGGGGTGCTCGTCGACACCATCCGGCGCTTCGCCGGCGTCGGGCCGGTCGTGGCGGGCAAGCCCGAGCGCCCGCTCCTCGACGAGACCGTGCGCCGAGTCGGTGGCACCCGGCCGCTGATGGTGGGCGACCGCCTGGACACCGACATCGAGGGGGCCCGGCGCATCGGGATCGACAGCCTGCTGGTGCTGACCGGCGTCACCGGTCTCGCCGAGCTGGTGAGCGCGCCGGCGCCGCTGCGCCCGACGTACCTCGGCACCGACCTAGGCGCCCTCGGCACGCCGCACGAGGCGCCCCGCGTGGCCGACGGTGTCGCGAGCCTCGGCGGCTGGACCGCGAGCGCCGAGGAGGGGCGTCTGGTGGTCCGCGGGGACGGAGACGCCGAGTCCTGGTGGCGTGCGGTCGCCGTCGCGGCCTGGGCGCACCTGGACGCCACCGGCGTGGTGATCGACACGGCCGGGCTGGCCGTGCCCTCTCCGGGTGCTGTCGGTCCGCAGCGGTAGCCTCGGGGCATGACTGAGACCGGTGCCGTGCAGCCCGAGGGACCGGTGCAGACCGGGGTCGCCAGCGTCGACGAGGTCGTCGTCGCCGTCGACGCCCTGGCCGGACGTCCGCTGGAGGAGCACGTCGCCGTGTTCGAGGACGCCCACGAGCGACTGCGCGGCGCCCTCGACGTCCAGCCGCCGGTGCAGCCGGGCGCCCCGCGTCCCGGCGCGGACGGCTGAGGGGGAGGCAGGTGCCTCCGCGTCGCCTTCGTCTCGACGCCGAGCTGGTCCGTCGTGGCCTGGCCCGGTCCCGTGAGCACGCCAGCGAGCTGATCGCCGCCGGACGGGTCAAGGTGCAGGGCGCCGTCGCGTCCAAGCCGGCCACCGGGGTGACCACCGACGTCGCCCTCGTGGTCGCCGACGACCCGGACCGCCCCGACTACGTCTCGCGCGGCGGGCACAAGCTGGCCGGTGCGCTCGCCGCCTTCGAGCCGCTCGGACTGCAGGTGGAGGGCCGCCGCTGCCTCGACGCCGGCGCGTCCACCGGTGGGTTCACCGACGTGCTGCTGCGCCACGGCGCCGCGCAGGTGGTCGCCGTCGACGTCGGCTACGGCCAGCTCGCCTGGCGCATCCAGCAGGACGAGCGCGTCCTGGTCCACGACCGCACCAACGTCCGCGACCTCAGCGTGGACCTGATCGGCGGCAGCGTCGACCTCGTGGTCGGCGACCTGTCCTTCATCTCCCTGGAGATCGTGCTGGACGCGCTGCTCGGCGTCACCGCCGAGGACGGCGACCTCGCGCTGATGGTCAAGCCCCAGTTCGAGGTCGGCAAGGACCGGGTCGGCAAGGGCGGGGTCGTGCGCGACCTCGGCCTGCGCCACGAGGCCGTGCTCGGCGTCGCCGAGGCCGCGGGCCGGCGTGGCTGGGGCGCCCGCGCGGTGGTGACCAGCCCGTTGCCCGGTCCGTCGGGCAACGTGGAGTTCTTCCTGTGGCTGCGCCGCGGCCCGGCGACCATCGGCAGCGAGGAGATCCGCGCGGAGGTCGAGCGCGGCCCGGCTGCGGAGGCCCACCCCACCGCGGGCCGCACCGAGGCGCCGTCGGCGCCTGGTGAGAGGGTGGAGCCATGACCCGACGCGTCCTGCTGCTCACGCACACCGGACGCGACGACGCCCGCGACGTGGCCCGCGCCTGTGCGAAGGCGCTCACGGGCCACGGCATCGTGGTGCGCGTCCCGACCGCGGAGGCCCGCGACCTCGAGCTCGAGCCCGGGGCCTACGACCCGCCCCTGGAGCTCACCAGCGCCGAGCACAGCGCCGGCGACGACTGTGAGCTGGCCCTGGTCATCGGCGGCGACGGCACGATCCTGCGCGCCGTCGAGATCACCCACGACAGCGGCACCCCGGTCCTGGGCGTCAACCTCGGCCACGTCGGGTTCCTGGCCGAGGCCGAGCACGACGACGTGGAGTCCACGATCGAGGCGATCGTCGAGCGCCGCTACAGCGCCGAGGACCGCCTCGCCCTCGACGTGCGCGTCTACCAGGACGGCGAGCTGGTGACCTCCACCTTCGCGCTCAACGAGGCGAGCGTCGAGAAGGCGGCCCGGGAGCGGATGATCGAGGTCGTCGTGGAGGTCGATGGGCGGCCGCTGTCGCGCTGGGGCTGCGACGGCGTGGTCTGTGCGACGCCGACCGGCTCCACGGCGTACAACTTCAGCGCCGGCGGCCCCGTGGTGTGGCCCGGCGTCGAGGCCCTGCTGATGGTGCCGATCAGCGCCCATGCCCTGTTCGCCCGCCCGATGGTGGTGGCACCGACCTCGGTGCTCGCCGTCGAGCTGATCGCGCGCACCGACGGCCGTGGCGTGCTGTGGTGCGACGGGCGCCGCGCGGTCGACCTGCCGCCCGGGGCGCGGATCGAGGTGCGCCGCGGCGACACCCCGGTGCGCCTGGTGCGGCTGCACGAGGCCCCCTTCACCGACCGCCTGGTCGCGAAGTTCGGTCTCTCGGTCGAGGGCTGGCGCGGCTCCGCGGAACGACGTCGACGACAGGGCACCGATGCTTGAGGAGATCCGCATCCAGTCCCTGGGAGTCATCGACTCCTCCTCCCTCGAGCTGGGTCCCGGCCTGACCGTGATCACCGGTGAGACCGGCGCGGGCAAGACCATGATCGTGACCGCGCTCGGACTGCTGCTCGGCGGCCGTTCCGACAGTGGTGCGGTGCGCACCGGCGCCCGGTCGGCCCGCGTCGAGGGCGTCGTGGCCACCTCGACGCTGCCGCACTTCGCCACGGCGGTCGAGGAGGCCGGTGGCGAGGTCGAGGACGGCCGGGTGGTGCTGGCGCGCAACGTGTCGGCCGAGGGCCGCTCACGCGCCTACGTCGGCGGCGCGAGCGTCCCGGTGGCGACCCTGGGCCGGCTCACCGAGCCGCTGGTCGCGGTGCACGGTCAGTCCGACCAGCACCGGCTGCTCCAGCCTCGTGCCCAGCGCGACGCCCTGGACCGGTTCGGCGGCGACGACACCGCCAAGCTGACCGCCGCCTACGCCGACCTGTTCGCCCGGCTGGCCGCGGCCGAGCGCGAGCTCGCCGACGTCGTCGAGCACGCCCGTGACCGGGCCCGGGAGGCCGACCTGCTCCGCTTCGGCCTCGACGAGGTCGAGCAGGTCTCGCCCGAGCCGGGGGAGGACGCCGCGCTCGCGGCCGAGGAGACCCGCCTCGGGTTCGCCGACACACTCCGGATGGCCGCCGAGCAGGCCCGCGAGGCGCTCTCCAGCGAGGACGGCTCCCCGGACGCGCTCGCCACGGTGACCGCCGCGCGCACCGCGCTGGACGGCGTCCGCGAGCACGACACCGAGGCCGGCGAGCTCGCCGACCGCCTCGCGGAGATCTCCTACCTGCTCTCCGACGCCGCCGCCGACGTGGCGTCCTACGCCTCGCGCATCGACACCGACCCGGCCCGCCTCGCCGCGGTGTCCGAGCGCCGGGCCGCCCTGACCGCCCTCACCCGCAAGTACGGCGAGAGCATCGACGAGGTGCTCGCCTGGGCCGAGACCTCCGCACGGCGGCTGCTCGAGCTCGACGGCACCGACGAGCGGATCGAGCAGCTCCGCGCCGAGCAGGAGCAGCTGCGCGTGGACCTGGCGGCGGCTGCGGCCGCGCTGTCCGAGGCCCGGCAGGCCTCGGCGGCCGAGCTGGCCGAGGCGGTCACCGCTGAGCTGCGGCTGCTCGCGATGCCGCACGCCCGGGTGAGCATCGAGGTGCGCCAGCACGAGGTCGACGCTCCCGCTGCCCCCGTCCCCGGCGGCCCGCTGCGGGTCGGCAAGCGCTGGCTGCGCTACGCGCCGTCCGGCATCGACGAGGTGGAGTTCCTGCTCGCCGCCAACGTCGGCTCCGAGCCGCGTCCGCTCGGCAAGGGCGCCTCCGGAGGTGAGCTCTCGCGGGTGATGCTCGCCCTCGAGGTCGCGCTGGCCGGCACCAGCCCGGTGCCGACGTTCGTCTTCGACGAGGTCGACGCCGGCGTCGGCGGCACGTCCGCCGTCGAGATCGGCCGCCGCCTCGCCCGTCTCGCCCAGGACGCCCAGGTCCTCGTGGTCACCCACCTGCCGCAGGTGGCGGCCTACGCCGATCGCCACGTCGTCGTGCGCAAGTCGCAGGACGGGTCGGTCACGAGCTCGGGCCTGACCGTGCTCGACCACGAGCAGCGGGTCAGCGAGCTGTCGCGGATGCTGGCCGGCATGACCGAGTCCGACACCGCGCTGGCCCACGCCCGCGAGCTGCTCGAGGTCGCCGCGCCGGTCCGCGCGCTCGGCTGACTGCGGAGCAGCGGCCCCGGGCCGGGGCAGGCGGGACGCGCGCCGTACGGCACGTGAGGCCGCCCACACCGACGCGCCCACGCCGCGCACGTCCGGAGGACGACCCTGCCGGTTTGTGACACTGGCAGAGCCATGAAGTCCCTTGCTCGCACCCGGTCCGCAACCGCCCCTCCCGGTGTCGTCGCCACCGCCCGCGTCGCCCGCCGCGCCGGCGCGCTGCTGCCGCGCCTGCGCCCCGGCGACGTCGCGGTCATCGACCACCTCGACCTCGACCGCGACACCGCCCGGGCGCTCCTCGACGCCGGTGTCGGCGCCGTCCTCAACGCCTCCCCGATGCTGTCGGGGCGCTATCCCAGCCAGGGCGCCGCCCTCCTCGCCGACGCGGGCGTGCTGCTCGTCGAGGACGCCGGGGCGGCGCTGCTCGCCGACGTCCGCGACGCCAGCGTCGTGCGCATCCACGACGGTGTCGTGCACGCCGGCGCCGAGCCGGACGCACCCGCCGTCGCCACCGGTCAGGTGGTCGACGCCGAGACCCTGCGCGCCCGCATGGAGCGGGCCCGCCTCGGTCTCACGGCCCAGCTGGACAGCTTCACCCGCAACGCCGCGGAGTTCCTGCGCCAGGAGGAGGGCCTGCTGCTGCACGGCCGCGGTCTGCCGCGGCTCGCGACCCGGATGGCGGGGCGTTCGGTCGTCGTCGTGGTCCAGGGCCACGACCACGCCGCGGAGCTGCACGCCGCCCGCGTCTGGCTGCGCGAGCAGGCGCCGGTCGTCGTCGCGGTCGGGCGTGCCGGCGACGACCTGCGCGAGCGCCGGCAGCGGGTGGACGTCCTGGTCGTCGACGCCGCCGACGAGGCGGCGATGCCCTCGGCGCAGACCCTGAAGTCCGCACGCGAGGTGGTGCTGCGCGTCGAGCGCGGCCGCGCCGCCCCCGTCGACCCGCTGATGAGGATGGGCATCAGCCCCTCCGTCGTCACCACCGGGGCGACCGCCGAGGACGTGGCGCTGCTGCTCGCCGCCGCCGGCGACGCCGCGCTCGTCGTCGGGGTGGGGATGAACGCCACGCTCACCGAGTTCCTCGACCGGCAGCGCTCCGGTCTCCCCAGCACCTTCCTCACCCGTCTCAAGCTCGGCCCGCTCCTGGTCGACGCCGCCGCGGTGCCGCGGCTCTACTCCGGGCGGGTACGCCCCCACCACCTGCTGCTGGTGATGCTCTCCGGCCTTGTCGCCCTCGCGGCCGCCGTCGGAGTGACGCCGGTCGGGCAGGAGTGGTTCGACCAGCTCTCCACACTCTTCGAAGGAATCCTGGGTTGATCTCCTACCGCCAGCACGTCGTCTCGCTCGTCGCCGTCTTCCTCGCCCTCGCCGCGGGGGTGGTGCTGGGCGGGGGCCCGCTCAGCGACCTCGGCCGCGACGACTCCGCCACGGCCGCGGACACCCTCGACGCCGGCGACCAGCGCACCCTCGCGTTCGCCGAGCAGTTCGCCGCCACCGCCGCTCCGCAGCTGTACGACGGGGGACTGCGCCAGCGCTCGGTGGCCCTGCTCACCGCGCCCGGTGTCGACGAGGAGGCCGTCACCGGGCTCACCGCCCAGATCGAGGCCGCCGGCAGCAGCGTCGCCGGACGCTACGACCTGGGCACCGAGCTGCTCTCCGGCTCCTCCAAGACCCTCGTGGACACCCTGGGCACCCAGCTGGTCGAGCAGGTCGAGAGCGGCCTGGTCGACGCCGAGGCCACGACGTACGTGCGCATCGGCCAGCTCCTGGGCCGCGCCGTGGCCAGCACCGGCAGGCCCGAGCGCCCCGGCAGCGATGCGGAGACGGTGCGCCAGAGCCTCGTCGCCGCGGAGCTGGTGACCGCGTCCGACGAGGACGCGCGCCTGGCGCCGCTGGTGCTGCTGGTGCTCGGCGAGGACGCCGAGCCCACCGTGCTCGCCGGCCTGGTCTCCGGTCTGGCCACGACCGCGACCGGCGTCGTGGTCGCCGGTGACGCCGCCTCGGCCGCGAACGGCGACCTCGCCGACCTGCGCGAGGACCCGGCCGCCACCCAGGTCACCACCGTCGACGGCGTGGAGACCGTGCTCGGCCAGGTGAGCGCCGTACTGGCCCTCGTGCGTGAGATCGACGGCACAGGCGGGTCCTTCGGTGCGTCGGGTGAGGCAGGACCGGTCCCTCTGGGATAGCATGGAATCCCGTGAAGCCCGGGACCCAGACCAAGCACATCTTCGTCACTGGAGGCGTCGCCTCCTCGCTCGGCAAGGGACTCACGGCCTCGAGCCTGGGCCGCTTGCTGCGATCGCGCGGACTCCGCGTGACCATGCAGAAGCTCGACCCCTATCTCAACGTGGACCCGGGGACGATGAACCCCTTCCAGCACGGTGAGGTCTTCGTCACCAACGACGGAGCCGAGACCGACCTGGACATCGGCCACTACGAGCGATTCCTCGACACCGACCTCAACCAGATCGCCAACGTCACGACCGGCCAGGTCTACTCGAGCGTGATCGCCAAGGAGCGCCGCGGCGACTACCTCGGCGACACCGTGCAGGTGATCCCGCACATCACCAACGAGATCAAGGACCGGGTCCGCGCCATGGCCGGCGAGGGAACCGACACCGTCGACGTGGTGATCACCGAGGTCGGCGGCACGGTCGGCGACATCGAGTCGCTGCCGTTCCTCGAGGCGGCGCGCCAGGTGCGTCACGACGTCGGACGCGACAACTGCTTCTTCATCCACGTCTCGTTGGTGCCCTACATCGGCCCCTCGCGCGAGCTCAAGACCAAGCCCACCCAGCACTCGGTCGCCGCCCTGCGCCAGGTCGGCATTCAGCCCGACGCGATCGTGTGCCGCTCGGACCGCGAGCTGCCCGACAGCATCAAGGCCAAGATCGCGCTGATGTGCGACGTCGACACCGAGGCCGTCATCACCTGCGCGGACGCGCCGTCGATCTATGACATCCCCAAGGTGCTGCACCGCGAGGGTCTCGACGCCTACGTCGTACGCCGCCTGGACCTGCCGTTCCGCGACGTCGACTGGAGCCTGTGGGACGACCTGCTGCGCCGGGTGCACCACCCGAAGGAGGAGGTCACGGTCGCGCTGGTCGGCAAGTACATCGACCTGCCCGACGCCTACCTCTCGGTGGTCGAGGCGCTGCGCGCCGGAGGCTTCGCCAACGAGGCCAAGGTGAACATCCGCTGGATCGCCTCCGACGAGTGCGCCACCCACGAGGGCGCGGCGCGCCACCTGCACGACGTCGACGCGATCTGCGTGCCCGGCGGCTTCGGCATCCGCGGCCTCGAGGGCAAGCTCGGCGCCCTGACCTACGCGCGCACCAACAAGATCCCCACCCTCGGGCTGTGCCTGGGCCTGCAGTCCATGGTGATCGAGTACGCCCGCACCGAGCTCGGCCTGACCCAGGCCGGCTCCACCGAGTTCGACCCGCAGACCCCCGAGCCGGTCATCGCCACGATGGCCGAGCAGGTCGACATCGTCGAGGGCGGCGGCGACCTCGGCGGCACCATGCGCCTGGGTCTCTACCCGGCGGTCCTCAAGGAGGGCTCGGTCGTGCGCGCGACGTACGGCGCGGCGCGCATCGAGGAGCGGCACCGTCACCGCTACGAGGTCAACAACGCCTACCGCGACCGCCTCGAGAAGGCCGGCCTGGTCTTCTCCGGCACCAGCCCCGACAACACCCTCGTGGAGTTCGTCGAGCTGCCCCGCGAGGTGCACCCGTACTACGTCTCCACCCAGGCGCACCCCGAGCTGCGCTCGCGCCCGACCCGCCCGCACCCGCTCTTCGCCGGACTGGTGAAGGCGGCGCTGGCGCGCAAGGACGAGCTCCGCTTCCCGATCGAGGAGTCGGCCACGGCCGAGGCCTGACACGCCACCGCGGGGCCACGCCAGGCATCGCGGCATGGGGGCCGGCTTGTACCGTGCCCCCATGACCGCGATCCCCACCCCGATCTCCGACGTCGACGAGCGGTGGCCGGTGGTGCGCAGCGCAGACCTGCACCGCGACGACTGGATCATGGCGCTGCGCGCCGACTGGGTGGACCGCCCCGACAGCCCCGACGAGGAGCCGTTCCGGCGCGTCGTGCTCGAGCACCCGGGCGCGGTCATCGTGCTCGCGGTCGAGGAGGGTGACGACGGACCCCGGGTGCTGTGCCTGTGGCAGTACCGCCACGCGGTCGGCCGCCGCTTCCTCGAGCTGCCCGCCGGGCTGTGCGACGTGGAGGGCGAGGACCCGCTGCTGGGCGCGCAGCGCGAGCTGCGCGAGGAGACCGGGTACGTCGCCGACGAGTGGCAGCACCTCACCTCGGCGTACACCTCACCGGGGATCCTCTCCGAGGTCGTGCACATCTACCTGGCCCGCGGTCTGCACGAGGTGGGGCGCGGGGACTTCGTGCCGCACCACGAGGAGGCCGACATGCAGGTGGTGTGGGTCCCCGCCGAGGATCTCGTCGAAGGTGTGCTGTCCGGACGCGTCACCGACGCGCCGGTGATCATGGCCACCCTGATCGCCCGCGGCCGCGGGCTGCTGGGTGGCACGTCGAGCGAGAGGAGCGTGGCACGGTGAAGATCGGGGTCCCCACCGAGGTCAAGGTGCACGAGTACCGCGTCGCGATCACGCCGGTCGGCGTGCACGAGCTGGTGGCCGCCGGCCACGAGGTCCTCATCCAGGTCGGCGCCGGGGCCGGCTCGCTGATCCCCGACGAGGAGTACGTCGCCGCCGGCGCGCGGCTCTGCGCGGACCCCGACGAGCTGTGGGGGAGCGTCGACCTGGTGCTCAAGGTCAAGGAGCCGGTCGCCGAGGAGTACCACCGGCTGCGCCCCGGCCTGCTGCTGTTCACCTACCTGCACCTGGCCGCCGACCAGCGCCTCACCGAGGAGCTGGTGGCGCGCGAGGTCACCGCCATCGCCTACGAGACCGTGCAGCTGTCCTCCGGCTCGCTGCCGCTGCTGTACCCGATGTCGGAGGTCGCGGGCTGCCTGGCGCCGCAGGTGGGCGCGCACGCCCTGCTGCGCGCCGAGGGCGGACGCGGCGTCCTGCTCGGCGGGGTCGGCGGCGTCGCGAACGCCAAGGTCGTGGTGATCGGTGGCGGGGTGGCCGGGCAGAACGCCGCCAACATCGCGCTCGGCATGGGCGCGGACGTGACCATCCTCGACAACGACCTGGACAAGCTGCGGATGTCGTTCTGGCGCTACCAGAACCGCGTGCACGGCCTGGCCTCCTCCGGCCTGGCGATCGAGCAGCAGGTGATCCAGGCCGACCTGGTGATCGGGTCCGTCCTGATCCCGGGCGCCCGGGCGCCCAAGCTGGTCAGCAACGAGCTGGTCGCCGCGATGAAGCCCGGCTCGGTGCTCGTCGACATCGCCGTGGACCAGGGCGGCTGCTTCGAGGACACCCGGCCCACCACCCACGCGGACCCGACGTACACGGTGCACGGCTCGACGTTCTACTGCGTGGCCAACATGCCGGGCGCGGTGCCGAACACCTCGACCTATGCCCTCACCAACGCCACGCTGCCCTACGTCGTCGCGCTCGCCGGCAAGGGCTGGCACCGCGCCTGCACCGAGGACGGCGCGCTGGCGCGCGGCCTGAGCACCCACGCCGGCCGGCTGACCAACGCCGCCGTCGGCGAGGCGACCGGGATCCAGGCCATCGCGGTGACCGAGGCGCTCGCTGCCGGTGGCTGAGGTCTCCCGGGCGGTCCGCACCTACCTCGACCACCTCTCCGTCGAGCGCGGGCTGGCCGCCAACACGCTGCAGTCCTACCGTCGCGACCTGCGCCGCTACAGCGCGCACCTGGCCGCGGTCGGCATCGCCGACCTCGACGAGGTCACCGAGGCCACGGTCGCCGAGTTCCTGGCGCGGCTGCGCGAGGGCGACGAGGAGCACCCGCCGCTGAGCGCGACGTCCGCGGCCCGCACGGTCGTGGCCGTCCGCGGCTTCCACCGCTTCGCGGTCGCCGACGGGCTGGCCCAGGCCGACCCTGCCGCTGCGGTGAAGCCGCCGACCCCGGCCAAGCGGCTGCCCAAGGCGCTGCCGCTCTCCGACGTGGAGGCGATCCTCGAGGCCGCCGGCGCGCCCGGCACCGTGCTGGCCCTGCGCGACCGGGCCCTGCTCGAGGTGCTCTACGGCACCGGGGCGCGGATCTCCGAGGCCGTCGGCCTCGACGTCGACGACCTCGACTGGGGCCCCGCGGGCCCGGAGGCCTCCGGCGACGGCACCGTGCTGCTGCGCGGCAAGGGCGGCAAGGAACGCCTGGTCCCCGTGGGCTCCTACGCCCGCGAGGCGGTCGCCGCCTACCTGGTGCGCGGTCGGCCCGCGCTCCTCGCCGAGGGGCGGGGGACACCCGCGCTCTTCCTCAACGCGCGCGGCGGCCGGCTCTCGCGCCAGTCGGCCTGGGCGGTGCTCACCAAGGCCGCCGACCGGGCCGGCGTGACGCGCGACGTCAGCCCGCACACGCTGCGCCACTCCTTCGCCACGCACCTGCTCGACGGCGGCGCCGACGTGCGCGTCGTGCAGGAGCTCCTGGGGCACGCGTCGGTGACCACGACCCAGGTCTACACACTGGTCACCGTGGACAACCTCCGCGAGGTCTTCGCGACCGCACATCCGAGAGCACGGGACTGATGACTGAGACCAAGACCGACGGCGCCGCATGGGTCCCCCGGGTCGACGACCCGGACCGGGTCTACGAGGCGATCAGCGACTGGGCCGCCCGCCAGGGCCTCGCGCTGTACCCGCACCAGGACGAGGCGATCATCGAGCTGCTGGGCGGCAACAACGTGGTGCTGGCGACCCCGACCGGCTCGGGCAAGTCGCTGGTCGCCATCGGCGCGCACGCCGCCGCGCTGGCCGGTGACCGGGTCAGCTTCTACACCGCGCCGATCAAGGCGCTGGTGAGCGAGAAGTTCTTCGCGCTGTGCGAGGTGTTCGGCGCCGAGAACGTCGGCATGCTCACCGGCGACGCCTCGGTGAACGCCGACGCCCCGATCATCTGCTGCACCGCGGAGGTGCTGGCCAACCTGGCGCTGCGTGAGGGCGCGAGCGCCGACGTGGGGCTCGTGGTGATGGATGAGTTCCACTTCTACACCGAGCCCGACCGCGGCTGGGCCTGGCAGGTGCCGCTGCTGGAGCTGCCGCACGCGCAGTTCCTGCTGATGTCGGCCACCCTCGGCGACGTCAGCGAGCTGGCCGCCGACCTGACCACGCGCAACGGGCGCGAGACGGCCATCGTCGACGACGCCGAGCGCCCGGTGCCGCTGACCTTCAGCTATGCCCTGACCCCGCTCGCGGAGACCGTCGAGGAGCTGGTCACGACGGGGCAGTCCCCGGTCTACGTCGTGCACTTCACCCAGGCCGCGGCCGTCGAGCACGCCACCTCGCTGCTCTCGCCGTCCTCGGGGATCGGCCAGCCCAGCAAGGAGGTGCGCGACGAGATCGCCGAGCGGATCGGTGCCTTCCGCTTCGGCGCCGGCTTCGGCAAGACCCTGTCCAAGCTGCTGCGCCGCGGCATCGGCGTGCACCACGCCGGCATGCTGCCGCGCTACCGCCGCCTGGTCGAGCAGCTGGCCCAGAGCGGGGTGCTACGCGTCATCTGCGGCACCGACACCCTCGGCGTGGGCATCAACGTCCCGATCCGCACGGTGCTGTTCACCGGGCTGGCCAAGTTCGACGGCAACCGCCAGCGGATCCTGCGCAGCCGCGAGTTCCTGCAGATCGCCGGGCGCGCGGGCCGGGCCGGCTACGACACCGCCGGCTACGTCGTGGTCCAGGCGCCCGAGCACGTCATCGAGAACGAGCGCGCCAAGGCCAAGTCGGCCGCCAAGAACGCCGCGAACCCGAAGAAGAAGTCCAAGGCCCAGCTCAAGAAGCCGCCGGAGGGCGCGGTGGTGTGGAGCGAGCAGACCTTCGACAAGCTCGTCTCCGGCCAGCCCGAGCAGCTGGTCTCGCGGATGAAGGTCGACAACTCCATGCTGATCAACGTCCTCGCCCGCGAGGAGGACGCCTTCGCGGTGATGCGCCGCCTGCTGACCGACAACCACGAGGACGTGCGCCAGCAGCGCCGCCTGGCCCGGCGCGCGCTGCGGCTGGCCCGCTCGCTCCTGCACTCGGGGGTGATCACCCGCCTGGACGAGCTCGACGAGCACGGGCGCCGCTACGTCCTCACCGTCGACCTGCCGGCCGACTTCGCGCTCAACCAGCCGCTCGCGCACTTCGCGCTCGCCGCCCTCGACGTGCTCGACCCGGACTCCCCGGACCACGCCCTGGACGTGGTGTCGGTCATCGAGAGCGTGCTGGACGCGCCGCGCCAGATCCTGTTCGCCCAGCAGCACGCCGCGCGCGGCGAGGCGATCGCGGAGATGAAGGCCGACGGGCTGGAGTACGACGAGCGGATGGCGCTGCTGGAGGAGATCACCTGGCCCCAGCCGCTGGCCGAGCTGCTCGGCGCGACGTACGAGATCTACCGCCAGCGCCACCCGTGGCTGCCCGAGGACGCCCTCGGTCCGAAGTCGGTGGTGCGGGAGATGTACGAGCAGGGGATGAGCTTCACCGACTTCGTGCGCCGCTACCAGCTGGCCCGCTCGGAGGGACTGGTGCTTCGCTACCTCACCGATGCCTACCGCACGCTGCGCCAGACGGTGCCGGAGGCGCACCGCACCGCCGAGCTGGAGGACCTCCAGGAGTGGCTGGGGGAGACGGTGCGCCAGACCGACTCCTCGCTGCTCGACGAGTGGGAGGCGCTCACCGACCCGGCCGCCGTGGCGGTGCGCGCCGCGGAGCTCGCGCATGCGGGGACGCCGACCTCCGCGCGCCCGATCTCGCGCCAGGAGCGCGCCTTCGCGGTCATGGTGCGCAACGCGATGTGGCGGCGCGTCGAGCTGGTCGCCCGCGACGACCTCGACGGCCTGATGGCCCTCGAGCGCGCCGCCGCGGACCGCACCGAGCCGGCCCGCGAGGTGGTGATGACCCGCTCGCGCTGGGACGAGGCGATCGAGGCCTACTACGCCGAGCACGACCGGGTCGGCACCGACCAGGACGCGCGCGGACCCCAGCACCTCGTCGTGGAGCACGCCACCGGCGTACCGCTGGGCGTGGACCCCGACGAGCACGCCGAGGCCCGGCCGGGCGGCGCCCGGCTGTGGCGGGTGCGCCAGACCATCGCCGACCCCGAGGGCCACCACGACTGGCTCATCGAGGCCGTCGCCGACCTCGACGCCTCCGACGAGGCCGGGGAGCTGGTGCTGGCCACGGAGGCGATGCGGCGGCTGTGAGCGCATGCAGCGCGGAACCGGTCGCCCCGTAGGGTCGGGGCATGAGTGAGATCGACGTCGCCGACGCACCCGAGAACAGCCGCTACGAGGCCCGGATCGACGGGGAGCTGGCCGGCTTCGCCGACTACGTGCTGCGCGAGGGCCGCATCGTGTTCACCCACACCGAGGTCGACGACGCCTTCGAGGGCAAGGGCGTCGGCTCCGCGCTCGCCCGCGGCGCGCTGGACGACGTACGCCGCTCGGGGGAGCGCGACGTGGTGCCGATGTGCTCCTTCATCAAGGGCTGGATCGACAAGCACCCGGACTACGCCGACCTGGTCGCCGACCCGGTCTGAGCGCGTCGTACCGGCGGCGCCGCCACACGCACCGACCTCGGGTCATCTCCTCCACAGCTCTGTGCACAGGGGAGGGGTGGCCTGTGCAGGGTGCGCCTGCGCTCTGCACAGATGTCCGCACGGGTGCCCCCGTGTGGGTGAGAGCGCTTGTGAGGCGTCGGCGGGCGGTCCTAGGCTCCCCCGCAAGTCGGTCACAAGTCGTCGTGTCGACATAATGGGACGGGAGCAGCAGATGAGCGATGGCGGTTTCCGTTCCGGGACAGGCGCCCCGGACATGCCCCCGCTGGTGCGCGCCCCGCGCCCCACCCCGCCGCCACCACCGACCACTTCCGGAGATGACCACGTGTCCGACCCCCTGCCGTTCGAGCAGCCCCTGGTGCCCGAGCGCCCCGCCGCCGCCCCGACCTCCGAGGTCGTGATCGGCCCCACCGGGCGCCCGATGCCGGTGATCCCCGAGCCGAAGCCGCTCACCGAGCACGGCAACGCGCGGGTGATCGCGATGTGCAACCAGAAGGGCGGCGTCGGCAAGACCACCACCACGATCAACCTCGGTGCCGCGCTCGCCGAGTACGGCCGCAAGGTGCTGCTCGTCGACTTCGACCCGCAGGGCTCGCTCTCGGTGGGCCTCGGCCTGAACCCGCACGAGATCGACCTCACCGTCTACAACCTGTTGATGGAGCGCGACGTCGACGTCGACGACGTCATCGTGCCCACCAACGTGCCGGGCATGGACCTGCTGCCCTCCAACATCGACCTGTCCGCCGCCGAGGTGCAGCTGGTCCACGAGGTCGCCCGCGAGCAGACCCTCCAGCGGGTGCTGCGCCCGGTCATCAAGGACTACGACGTCGTCCTGATCGACTGCCAGCCCTCCCTCGGCCTGCTCACCGTCAACGCGCTCACTGCCTCCGACGGCGTGATCGTGCCGCTGGAGTGCGAGTACTTCGCGCTGCGCGGCGTGGCGCTGCTGAAGACCACCATCGACAAGGTCCAGGAGCGGCTCAACCCGCGCCTGGAGGTCGACGGCGTGCTCGGCACCATGTTCGACGGGCGCACCCTGCACGGGCGCGAGGTCATGGACCGTCTCGTCCAGGCCTGGGGCGACAAGGTGTTCCACACCGTCATCCGGCGCACCGTGAAGTTCTCCGACTCCACCGTCGCCGGGGAGCCGATCACGTCCTACGCCTCGAGCTCGACGGGCGCGGAGGCCTACCGCCAGCTCGCCCGGGAGGTGCTCGCACGTTGTCTCGACGGGTGAGCCTGCCCTCGGCCGACGACCTGTTCCGGCCGACCGTTCCGCAGCCCGAGATGGCGGCCCCGCCCCGGGCGCCGGCGGTGCGCGCCGTACCCGACCAGGTCCGCGCCGCGGACGCCGAGCCGGAGACCGAGCCCGCCGCGAAGCAGCGGACGCCGCGCAAGCCCAGCGGCCGGGTGCGCCACGACGAGAAGATGACCGTCTACGTCACCTCCGAGGAGCTGCTCGAGATCGAGCACGCGCGCCTCTCGCTGCGCCGCACCCACGGCCTGGCCGTGGATCGCGGCCGGCTGGTGCGTGAGGCGGTCTCGCTGGTCCTCGCGGACCTCGAGGCCAACGGCGAGGACAGCATCCTCGTGCGCCGGCTGACGGAGGGATGACCACGTCCGCCGACACCTCCGGCACCTCCACGGCGACCGGGGCCGTGGCGGCGACCGGGTTCGAGGTGCGGCTGGACAACTTCGAGGGCCCCTTCGACCTGCTGCTCCACCTGATCGCCAAGCACAAGCTCGACGTCACCGAGGTCGCGCTGTCGCGGGTGACCGACGAGTTCATCGCCCACGTCAAGGCCGGTGGCCCGGTGTGGGACCTGGAGCAGACGACCTCGTTCCTGCTGGTCGCCTCGACCCTGCTCGACCTCAAGGCCGCGCGGCTGCTGCCGCAGGGTGACGTGGAGGACGAGGAGGACCTGGCGCTGCTGGAGGCCCGGGACCTGCTCTTCGCCCGCCTGCTGCAGTACAAGGCGTTCAAGAGCGTCGCCGCGGTGCTCGCCGAGCGGCTCTCGGGGGAGGCCCGCCGCCACCCGCGGGCGGTCGGCCTGGAGGAGCGGTACGCCGGGCTGCTGCCCGAGGTGCTCATCGGGATCGGGCTGGAGCAGTTCGCCGCCCTCGCGGCGCGCGCGCTGGCCCCCAAGCCGGTGCCCGAGGTGCGCCTGGACCACATCCACGCGCCGCAGGTGAGCGTGCGCGAGCAGGCGGAGATCGTGGTCGAGCGGCTGCGCCGGCACGGCGCGATGACGTTCCGGGCACTGTGCGGGGACTCCCCGGACCGGCTCACCACCGTGGCCCGGTTCCTGGCCCTGCTCGAGCTCTTCCGCGAGAGCGCGGTCGGGTTCGAGCAGCTCACGCCGCTCGGCGAGCTCACCGTGCGCTGGACCGGCGAGGAGCAGACCGACCTCGATGAGCTGATCAACGACGAGTTCGACGGGGCCCCGCCCGAGGCGCCCACCGAGGGGGAGCAGCCATGAGCGAGCACACCGACGACACCGCCGCCGCGCCCGAGGTCGAGCCGGCCGCGCTGCGCCCCTCGCTCGAGGCGGTGCTGATGGTCGCCGACCAGCCGCTGGACGCGCCCACGCTGGCGACGGCGGTCGGGCACCCGGTCGAGGACGTCGTGGCCGCGCTCCAGCTCCTCGCCGAGGAGTACGCCGAGCAGGGCCGCGGCTTCGAGCTGCGCCACGTGGCCGGTGGCTGGCGCTACTACACCCGCCCCGAGCACGCAGCGGTCGTGGAGCGCTTCGTGCTGGAGGGCCAGCAGGCCCGGCTGACCCAGGCGGCGCTGGAGACCCTCGCCGTGGTCGCCTACCAACAGCCGATCTCGCGCGCCCGGGTCTCCGCGATCCGTGGGGTCAACGTCGACGGTGTGATGCGCACCCTGATCACCCGCGGCCTGGTGGAGGAGGCCGGCCGGGACCAGGAGACGGGTGCGAACCTGTACCGGACCACGGGATACTTCCTGGAGCGGATCGGCGTCACCGCGCTGGAGGACCTCCCCGAGATCGCGCCGTACCTGCCCGACATGGACGATCTCGAGGAGGAGCTGGCCGCGATGGCCGCGCCCTTCGCCGTCCCCGAGCCGCCGCCCGCACCCGAGCACACCCCCGACACCGCACCCGACACTGCACCCGACATCGGCAGCACCCACCCGAAGGACATGACGACGTGAGCCCCCAGATCGAGACCGACGACGACGGCCTGATCCGCCTGCAGAAGCTGCTGGCGCAGTCCGACGTGGCCTCCCGGCGCAAGTGCGAGCAGCTGATGCTCGACGGCCTGGTGGTGGTCGACGGCGAGGTGGTCACCCGCCTGGGCGCCAAGGTGGACCCGCGCACCGCCGTCATCCACGTCGACGGCAAGCGGCTGCCGCCGATCTCGGAGAAGGTCTACCTGGTGCTGAACAAGCCCCGCGGCGTGGTCTCCACGATGTCGGACCCCGAGGGCCGGCGCACGATCTCCGACCTGGTCGCCGACCGCCCCGAGCGGCTCTTCCACGTCGGCCGCCTCGACACCGACACCTCCGGGCTGCTGCTGCTCACCAACGACGGCGACTTCGCCAACCGGATGGCGCACCCCTCCTACGAGGTCGACAAGACCTACGTCGCGGAGGTCGAGGGCATCGTCAGCCGGGCCACGGTCAAGCGGCTGCTCGACGGGGTGACCCTCGAGGACGGCCCGGTCACGGTGAAGCGGGCCAAGCTGGTCGGCGGCAACCAGAAGGCGTCGGGCAGCTCGATCATCGAGCTGGTCATCCACGAGGGCCGCAACCGGATCGTGCGGCGCCTCCTCGACGAGGTCGGCCACCCGGTACGCCGCCTGACCCGCACCGCCTTCGGGCCGGTGCTGCTGATGGGGATGAAGCCCGGCGACATCCGCGAGCTGAGCCGCGAGGAGCTCGGGCTGCTGCTCGACAGCGCCAGCCTCTGAGGCTGGTCTCGGGCACTGACGACGCCGCGCCCCCCGTCGTACCGTGGGGCGATGGGCAGGCCGGTCCACCCCGCGCTCGCGCCGTACGTCGCCTCGCTGACGGCCTACGACGTCGACCTCGGCGCGCCCGGGGTGCACCGGGGCCTGCCCGGGACCACGCTCACCCTCGTGCTGCCGGCGGGGGAGCCGCTCGACGTCGGGTGGGCCGGCCGGCCGGAGACCCGGGCGCGGCGCTGGTCAACGCTCTCGGGCCTGCACGCCCACCCCGCGCAGATCCACCACGACGGCCACCAGGCCGGGGTGCAGCTGGCGCTGACGACCGCCGGCGCCCGGGCGCTGCTGGGCGTCCCCGCGGCCGCACTGGCGGGCACCCTGGTCGAGCTCGAGGACGTCGTCCCGGCCCTGTGGGACCTGCCCGAGCGGCTCGCCGGGGTCGGTCCCGAGCAACGCGCGGCGCTGGTGCAGCAGGTCCTGCTGGCCCGGCTGGGCCGGTCGGGCCGTGCGGCGCGGCCGCCACGGGCCGAGGTCGGGCGTGCCCTGGCCGCGCTCACCCGCGGCCTGCGCGTGGAGGAGGCCGCCGCGGAGGTCGGCTACTCACGGCGCCACCTCGCGACCCTGGTGCGTGCCGAGTGCGGTCTGACCCCGCGCGACGTGCGCCGCCTGGCCCGGTTCGAGCGCGCCCGGGCCGGCCTCGGCCGGGCACCTCTCGCCGAGGTCGCGCACCGCTGCGGGTACGCCGACCAGGCGCACCTGACCCGGGAGTGGGGAGCCCTGGCCGGGTGCGCGCCCACGACCTGGCTGCGCGAGGAGTTCCCGTTCCTCCAAGACCCCGAGGTCGGCGCGGACGCAGGCTGAGGACATGACCCACGCATCCGACATCCGTCTCTGGCACACCCTGACCTTCGCCGACGCCGACGCGGCGATGACCTGGCTCCGCGCGATCGGCTTCGTCGAGCACGCGACGTACCGCGACGAGGCCGACCCGGCCCTCGTCATGCACGCCGAGTGGGTGTGGCCCGAGGGCGGCGGGATCATGTTCGGCAGCCGGCGCCCCGGGGCCGCGGTCGACAACGCGGGCGGCTCGGCCGCCTACCTCGTCACCGCCGACCCCGACGCCGTCTTCGACAAGGCGGTCGCCGCCGGCGCGAGCGTGCTGCGCGAGATGGTCGAGCAGGACTACGGCGGTCGCGGCGGCAGCGTGGCCGACCCGGAGGGCAACCACTGGTCCTTCGGCGACTACCAGCCCGGCGGGGCCTGAGGCGTCCGGCGTCGCGCACCCCGCCGAGCGGCCGGGCCGGCCGCCAGTAGCCTTGTCCGGTCAGAAGAGGCCGAGGCAGGGAGCGACGTGGGGCACGCAGGCACGGACGCGCAGGACGCACCCTTCGGTCCGGTGGAGATCGTGGGCGCCGGGCTGCTCGGCACCTCGGTCGGGCTGGCCTGTCGCCGCTCCGGCGTCGAGGTCCTGCTCACCGACATCTCCTCCGAGCACGTCCGCACCGCCTCCGGCCTCGGCGCCGGGCGCCCGCGCCGGGCCGATGACCGACCCGCGCTGGTCGTGGTCGCGGTCCCGCCCGACCACCTCGGTACGGCGATCCGCGAGGCCCTGGACCGTACGGCGGGCACCGGCGCGGTCATCACCGACGTCGGCTCGGTCAAGAGCGGACCGCTGGCCGCCGTGGCCGACCACCCCGACGTCGCCCGCTACGTGGGCAGCCACCCGATGGCCGGCTCCGAGCGCTCCGGCCCGCTCGCGGGCAGCGCCTCGCTGTTCGACGGCCGTCCCTGGGCGATCACGCCCCATCTCGACTCCGACGTCGAGGCAGTCGAGCTCGTCGAGGAGATGGTGCGTCTGTGCGGGGCCACCCCGGTCTGGCTCACCCCCGAGGAGCACGACCGCGCGGTCGCCCGCACCTCCCACGTCCCGCACCTGGTGGCCGCGACCGTCGCCTCCCGCCTGGCCACCGCCCCGGAGAACCACCTCGCGCTGTCCGGCCAGGGCGTCCGCGACGTCACCCGGGTCGCCGGGGGCGACCCCGCGCTCTACGGCCAGATCGTCACCGGCAACGCCGAGGCGGTGCTCGCCCTGCTCGGCGAGGTGCGCGAGCAGCTGGACCGCGTGATCGCGGCGGTCGGCGCGGGGGACCGCGACGCGCTCGAGTCGCTGCTGGCCGAGGGCGTCGCCGGCACCCGAGCCATCCCCGGCAAGCACGGCGGACCCCCGCGGCCCATGGGCTCGGTGTGGGTCTCGGTGCCCGACGTCGCCGGCGAGCTCGCACGGCTGCTCGCCGACGCGGTCGCCAGCGAGGTCAACATCGAGGACATCCGCATCGACCACGATCCCGCCCGGCCGGTCGGACTGGTGGAGCTGCTGGTCGAGGAGTCGCGTGTCGAGCATCTCCTCGGGTCCCTGGAGTCTCGCGGCTGGGTCACCCACAGGTAGGCTCACCCCCTGTGAGCAACGGGATCGTCAACGGAATCGTCGTGGCCGTGGACGGCCCCTCCGGCTCGGGAAAGTCCAGCACCTCCCGGGCGGTGGCCGCCCGGCTGGGTCTGCGCTACCTCGACACCGGGGCGATGTTCCGCGCGATGACCTGGGCGATGCTGCGCGACGGCGTCGACATCCACGACCCGGTCGCGGTCTCCGAGCACGCGCTGGAGCCGCACCTCGAGTCCGGCACCGACCCGCTCGCCCCCACGATCTCCGTCGACGGCACCGATGTCGCCGAGGCGATCCGCACCGAGGAGGTCACGCGCGCCGTCAGCCCGGTCAGCGCGGTGCCCGACGTACGCGCCCGCCTGCTGGAGCTCCAGCGGGCCGCGATCGCGGAGGCGCTGAGCGCCGGCCCCGGCATCGTGGTGGAGGGCCGTGACATCGGCTCCGTGGTCGCCCCGGACGCACCGGTCAAGGTCTACCTGACCGCCGACCCCGCCGCGCGGGCCGCCCGCCGCGCCGCCGAGGAGGGCGGCTCCGACCTCGCTGCGACCGAGCAGCTGCTGCTGAGCCGGGACCGGATCGACTCCTCGCGGGCCACGGCCCCGCTGGTGCGCGCCGACGGCGCCGTCCACATCGACACCACGCCGTACACGCTCGACGAGGTGGTCGACCAGGTCGTCGCGCTGGTGAGAGCGGTCGGGTGAGCAGCCCCGTCCCGGCGCGACCGTGCACCGACCACGGGGCGCTACCACGCAGCACGAGCGTGCGGCACCCGTTCCGGGGCGCGCTGCACAGCCCGCTGCGCCCGCTCTCGCGGTTCCTGGTCCGGCGCCGCTACGACGTGCGCGTGCACGGCAGCGGGCTGATCCCGCGCACCGGCCCGGTGATCTTCGCGGCCAACCACATCGGCGTCGCCGACGGCCCGTTCCTGGCGATCTTCGCCCCGCACCGCCCGGTGCACGCGCTCACCAAGATCGAGATGTTCCGCGGCGCGCTGGGTGCCTTCCTGCGCTTCGCCGGGCAGATCCCGCTGGACCGCTTCAACAGCGATCCGCGGGCGGTGAAGACCTGCCTGCGGGTGCTGCGCGACGGCCACCCGGTCGGGGTCTTCCCCGAGGGCCGGCGCGACGCCGGCAACCTGGCCCGCTTCCACCGCGGCGCGGGCTACCTGGCGCTGGTCTCCGGCGCGCCGGTCGTGCCGGTCGTCATGCTGGGCACCCGCCCGCCCGGCGGGCACCGCTCGTCGCTGCCGCCGAAGGGCGGTCGCGTCGACCTGGTGTTCGGCCGCCCCTACCACTGTGATCCTGTCCCGTGGCCACGAACCCGGGAACAGGTGGAGCACACGTCGTTGTTGCTCCGTGAGCACATGCTGGTCCACCTGGACCACGCCCTGGCTCTGACCGGGCAGACGCTGCCCGGTCCGTTGCCGGGAGACGAGAAGGACCCAGACCCCGACACCGGGGTCACCGACCGAGGAGCACCATGACCGAGGGCCACGACCTGCCCGAGCACGACACCCACCCGACGATCGACGGGGGCGCGTCCGGACCGGTGCCCGTCCTTGCCGTCGTGGGACGCCCGAACGTCGGCAAGTCGACGCTCGTGAACCGCATCATCGGCCGCCGTGAGGCGGTCGTGGAGGACGTCCCCGGCGTCACCCGCGACCGGGTGTCCTACGACGCCAACTGGAACGGGCGCGCCTTCACCGTCGTCGACACCGGCGGCTGGGACCCCGACGCCCAGGGCCTCGCCCTGTCGATCTCGGCGCAGGCCGAGGTCGCCGTCAGCCTCGCCGACGCCGTGCTGTTCGTCGTCGACGCGACCGTCGGGATCACCGACTCCGACGAGGCGGTCGTCAAGATCCTGCGCAAGTCCGGCAAGCCGGTCGTGCTGGCCGCCAACAAGGTCGACGACCAGCGGACCGAGGCCGAGGCCTACGGGCTGTGGAACCTCGGCCTCGGCGAGCCGTACCCGGTCTCGGCGCTGCACGGCCGCGGCTCCGGCGACATGCTGGACGCCATCCTGGCCGCGCTGCCCGAGCCGCCCCCGCGGGGCGAGGCGGAGGTCGGCGGTCCGCGCCGGATCGCGATCGTCGGCAAGCCGAACGTCGGCAAGTCCTCGCTGCTGAACAAGCTCGCGGGGGAGAACCGCGTCGTCGTCGACAACGCCGCCGGCACCACCGTCGACCCGGTCGACGAGCTCATCGAGCTGGGCGGCACGACCTGGCGCTTCATCGACACCGCCGGCATCCGCAAGCGCGTGAAGTCCGCGTCGGGCCACGAGTACTACGCCTCGCTGCGCACCACGACGGCGATCGACCGCGCCGAGGTGGCCGTGCTGGTCGTCGACGGCGGGCAGTCGATCTCCGAGCAGGACATCCGGATCATCCAGACCATCCGCGACGCCGGCCGCGCCCTGGTCATCGCGTTCAACAAGTGGGACCTGGTCGACGAGGAGCGCCGCTACTACCTGGAGCGCGAGATCGAGCGTGAGCTCGTGCAGGTGCAGTGGGCGCCGCGGATCAACATCACCGCGCGCACCGGCTGGCACGTGGACCGGCTGGTGCCGGCCCTGGAGAAGGCGATCGCCGGCTGGGAGACCCGCGTGGGCACCGGCGCGCTCAACACCTTCCTGGGCCGCCTGGTCGCCGAGCACCCGCACCCCGTGCGCAGCGGCAAGCAGCCCAAGATCATGTTCGGCACCCAGCCGACCACGGCGCCGCCGACGTTCGTGCTGTTCACCTCCGGCAAGCTCGACGCCTCCTACGAGCGCTTCATCGAGCGTCGGCTCCGCGAGGAGTTCGGCTTCGCCGGCACCCCGATCGTGATCCAGCAGCGGGTGCGCGAGAAGCGCAAGCGCTGAGGTCCCGCGACCGGTCCGACGACCGGCTCGCGCACGGCTCCGGACGGCCGGGGCGGCACCCGCCGCCCCGGCCGTCGCCGTTCGGGAAGGACCTCGGACATGTCGGGGCAAGCGGTCAGGGACTGACCGCTTCGGCTCCTAGCGTGGTCGGTATGACACAGCACACCCGAACCCCCGACCCCACGACCCTCAGCGCCGAGCGCCGCGACCTGCTGGACCTGCTGGGCAAGCACCGCGGCTTCCTGCGCTACGCCGTCTCCGGTGTGAGCGACGAGCAGGCCGCGACCCGACCGACCAGGAGCGAGCTGTGCCTCGGCGGCGTGCTCAAGCATGTCTCGGCCGCCGAGCGGACCTGGGCCGACTTCGTCGTCAACGGCCCGGGGGAGCCGGTCGACTGGGAGTCGATCGACTGGACCGACCCGCCGCCCGAGGTGCTCGCCCACCAGGCGGAGTTCGAGATGACCGGCGACGACACCGTCGCCGGCCTGCTCGCGGCGTACGACGACGTCGCCGCGGCCACCGACGCGCTGGTGGCCACCGTCGACCTCGACCGGGCGCAGCCGCTGCCGCAGGCGCCGTGGTTCGAGCCCGGCGCGTCCTGGACGGCCCGGCGAGCCTTCCTGCACATCGTCGCCGAGACCGCCCAGCACGCCGGTCACGCCGACATCATCCGCGAGACGATCGACGGCCAGAAGACGATGGGCTGACGCGCCGGCCGGACACCCCGGTCGAGCGGACTCGACCGGGGTGTCCGCTCGGTGCTCAGACGCTGATCGCGGCGTGGCCCTCGCCCTCGCCCTCGGAGCCGCCGGTGATCTGGATCTTGCGCGGCTTGGCCTTCTCCGCGACGGGCACCACCAGGCGCAGCATGCCGTCGGCGTAGGTCGCCTCGATCCGCTGCAGGTCGAGGTTGTCGCCGAGCACCAGCTGGCGGCTGAACACCCCGGTGGGGCGCTCGGAGGCGAGCATCTCCGCGTCACCGGCGCGCGTGGTGCGCTCGGCGCGGATGGTGAGCACGTTGCGCTCGACGTCGAGGTCGATGCTCTCGCGGGACACGCCGGGAAGGTCGAACTCGATGACGAACCGGTCGCCCTCCCGCCACGCGTCCATCGGCATGACCGCCGGGCGGTTCGTGGTGCCGAGGACCTGCTGGGCGAAGCGGTCGAGGTCACGGAACGGGTCGGTCGTACGAAGCAACATCACGGGTCCTCCTGACGGGCGCGGTCCGCGACCTGGGGTCTGCGGATCTGTAACGGCTGTTAGAGATTTCTTATACTCACAACATGACGTCGACGCAAGCGGGAGAACGCCGCCGCGGCGTGTTCGCGATCTCGGTCGCCGCGGACATGGTCTCCATGCAGATCCAGAACCTGCGTGTCTACGAGCGCCGCGGCCTCGTGGAGCCGGACCGCACCCCGGGCGGCTCGCGCCTCTACAGCCCCGAGGACATCGAGCGGCTGCACCGCATCCGCGACCTGCTCGCCGACGGGCTCAACCTGGCCGGCGTCGCACGCGTGCTCGCCCTGGAGGAGCGGGTGCGGGTGCTCGAGGAGCGGGTGCGCCGGTGCGACGCCGCGCACCGGGACTGAGCGCGGGCATCCGCACGGGCTGCTCGGGTACCGGCAGGGCACCCCCACCCAGCCCCGACACCGGAGGTACGCAGTGCGAGCAGTCACGTGGCAAGGCCGGCAGGACATGCGCGTCGAGGAGGTCCCCGACCCCACGATCCAGGAGCCGACCGACGCGATCGTGCGCATCACGAGCACCGGGCTGTGCGGATCCGACCTGCACCTCTACGACCCGCTGACGCCGTTCATGACCCCCGGCGACATCGTCGGGCACGAGCCGATGGGCGTCGTCGTGGAGGTCGGCCCCGGCGTCCGCGAGCTCAAGGCCGGCGACCGGGTGGTCGTGCCGTTCAACGTCAGCTGCGGCTCGTGCTGGATGTGCTCGCACCAGCTGCACAGCCAGTGCGAGACCACCCAGAACCGCAGCCAGGGCACCGGCGCCAGCCTGTTCGGCTACAGCAAGCTCTACGGCCAGGTGCCCGGCGGGCAGGCGGAGTACCTGCGCGTCCCGTTCGCCGACTTCCTGCCGGTCAAGGTGCCCGAGGGCCCCGACGACGAGCGCTTCCTCTACCTCTCCGACGTGCTACCCACCGCCTGGCAGGGCGTGGAGTACGCCGCGGTGCCCGACGGCGGCACGCTGCTGGTGCTGGGCGCCGGGCCGATCGGTGACATGGCCGCCCGGATCGCGCTGGACCGCGGCCACCGGGTCGTGGTCGCCGACCGGGTCCCCGAGCGGCTGCACCGCGTCGCGGCACGAGGCGCCGAGGCGGTCGACATCTCCAAGATCGACGACGTGCCCGGCCTGATCCGCGAGCTCACCGACGGGCGCGGCGCCGACTCCGTGATCGACGCGGTCGGCATGGAGGCGCACGGCTCGCCGATCGCGGAGACCGCCCAGAAGGCGCTCGGCCTGCTGCCCAAGAAGGTCCAGGGTGCGGTGATGACGAAGGCAGGCATCGACCGCCTCAGCGCGCTCTACCTCGCGATCGAGAGCGTGCGGCGCGGCGGCACCATCTCGATCTCCGGGGTCTACGGCGGCGCCGCCGACCCGATGCCGCTGATGCAGATGTTCGACAAGCAGCTCCAGCTGCGGATGGGCCAGGCCAACGTGCGCGCCTGGACCGACGACATCCTCGAGGTCCTGAGCCAGGACGAGGACAGGCTCGGTGTCGAGACGTTCGCCACCCACCGGCTGCCGCTGGCCCAGGCACCGGAGGCCTACGCGAAGTTCCGCGACAAGGCCGACGGCATGGTGAAGGTCGTCTTCAAGCCCTGAGCCCAGCGCACGTCCCGAGGCCGAGCCGGTCGAGACACGTCTCGACCGGCTCGGCCGACGGCTGCTAGCCCAGGTAGGAGTCCCAGTCGATCTCCTGCAGGTCGCCCGGTCCGTCGAGGACCGCGGCGGCGCCGGCCGCGAGCAGCTCCTCGCGGCCGAACCCGCCGGTGAGCACCCCGAGGCAGGGCAGGCCAGCGCGGGCCGCGGCCTCCACGTCGTACGGCGTGTCGCCGACGAACACCGCCCGCTCGACGCCCCCGAGGCGCGCGAGCGTCTCCCCGACCAGGTCCGGCTCGGGCTTGGAGGCCTCGGCGTCCTCGGAGGTGGTGAGCAGGTCGATGTCCTCGCCGATCCCGACCAGCTCGACGGCCTCCCGGGAGAACTGCGGGTCCCCGGAGGAGGCGAGGGCGACGCGGTGGCCGCGCCCGCGCAGGTCGCGGACCAGATCGGCGGCGCCGGGCAGCGGGAGCACCTCCTCGCGCAGCGCGGCGTACTCCTCCTTCCAGGCCGCGCGCAGCTTGTCCCCGGAGCGCTGCTCGACCTCCTCGCCGGCGACATGGGCGACGAGCTTGTCGCCGCCCATGCCGATCGTGCGGTGGATGCGCCAGATCGGCGGGGCGGTCTCGTGGCGCGCGAAGGCGCGGTGCCAGGCGAGGGCGTGGTGGTAGGTCGAGTCGACGAGGGTCCCGTCGATGTCCAGCAGCACGGCGGTGGTGGAGTCGCTCATCGCGGGCCGGTACCCGGTCGCGGCGCCGCATGCGCCGGGTCTGCTCGGGATACCGCGCGGGCACGACCACGAGCGGGCACGACCACGAACCGGAGGAGAGCGGATGCGCATCGGGTTCTTCCTGTCCACCGAGGAGTACACCCCCGCCGAGCTGGTCGCCCAGGCCCGCGCGGCCGAGCAGGCCGGGTTCGAGGCGCTGTGGATCAGCGACCACTTCCACCCCTGGAACAACGAGCAGCGCAACAGCCCGCACGTGTGGAGCGTGATCGGCGCGGTCAGCCAGGTCTGCGATCTCCACGTGACCACGGCCGTCACCTGCCCCACGGTGCGCCTGCACCCCGCGATCGTCGCCCAGGCGGCCGGCACCTGCGCGGAGCTGCTCGAGGGCCGATTCACCCTCGGGGTCGGCACCGGGGAGGCGCTCAACGAGAACATCCTCGGCGGGGCGTGGCCCAGCGCCGACGTACGCCTGGAGATGCTCGAGGAGGCCGTGGAGGTGATCCGGAGGCTGTGGACCGGCGAGGTGGTCAGCCACCGCGGCCGGCACTACACCGTCGAGCACGCGCGGATCTACAACGTGCCCGCGACCCCTCCGGAGATCTTCGTCTCGGCCTTCGGCCCCAAGGCGGTCGAGGTCGCGGCGCGCATCGGCGACGGCTACATCGGGACCTCGCCGGACGCCGACCTTGTCGGAGCGTTCAAGAAGGCCTCCGGGGGCCGGCCGGCCCAGGGCGGGGCCAAGGTGGCCTTCGCCCCGACCAAGGAGGAGGGCTGGGAGCACGCCCACCGGCTGTGGCCGAACGCGGGCCTGCCCGGCGAGATGGCGCAGATCCTGCCGACGCCGGAGCACTTCGAACAGGCGACCCAGCTGGTCACGATGGAGTCCACCCGCGAGTCCGCAGTCGCGGGCAACGACCCGGCGGACCACGTCGCCCTGGTGCGCCAGTACGCCGAGGCGGGCTACGACGAGCTGTACGTGGCCAACATGGGCCCGTACACCCTGGCGATGATCGAGTTCTACGGTGAGCACGTCCTGCCCGCCGTGCACGAGGAGAGGACCGGCTGATGGCGAGGAACGAGACCCTGATCCAGGCGAGCCCCGAGCGGGTCTGGGAGGTGCTCGCCGACGGCTGGACCTACCCGCTGTGGGTGGTCGGCGCCTCCCGGATGCGCGCGGTGGAGGAGGGCTGGCCCGAGGCCGGCTCCCGGCTGCACCACTCGGTGGGCACCTGGCCGGTGCTCATCGACGACTACACCGAGGTCACCGCGGTCGATCCCGGCGTCTCCCTGACGCTGCGTGCCCGCGCCCAGCCCAGCGGCGTCGCCTCCGTGCGGCTGACCCTGGAGCCCGAGGGCTCCGGCACCCGGGTGGTGATGGAGGAGGACGTGGTGTCCGGCCCGGGCACGCTGATGCCGAAGCCGCTGCGCGACGCCGCGCTGTCGTGGCGCAACGACGAGAGCCTGCGGCGCCTCGCCTACGTCGCCGAGCGTCCGGTCACGGCCGCCAGTGACTGACTGGGACGCGGTCGTCGTCGGCGCCGGCCCCAACGGCCTGGTCGCGGCGAACCTGCTCACCGACGCGGGCTGGTCGGTGCTCGTGCTCGAGGCCCAGGAGACCCCCGGCGGGGCGGTGCGCAGCGACCGCGACGTGCACCCCGACTTCGTGCACGACACGATGAGCTCGTTCTACCCGCTCGCGGCCGCCTCCCCGGTGGTGCGCGGGCTCGGGCTGGAGGAGCACGGGCTGACCTGGAGCCACGCGCCGGCCGTCCTGGGGCACTTCGACCCCGCGTCGCAGCGCTGGGCGACGCTGCACCGTGACCGGGAGCTGACCGCCGCCGGTCTGGAGGACCTGCACCCCGGCGACGGCGAGGCCTGGCTGGAGCTGTGCCGCACCTGGGACGTCGTGGGGGACTCCCTCGTCGGGGCGCTGCTGTCGCCGTTCCCGCCGGTGCGCAGCGGGATCTCCGCCGCGCTCGCCGTACGACGTGCCGGCGGCCTGGACCTGGTCCGCACGCTGCTGACGCCCGCGTCGTCGCTGGCCCGTGAGCGGTTCGGCAGCGAGGCCGCACGCCTGCTGATCGCCGGCAACGCCAGCCACGCCGACATCCCGCTCGACGCGCCCGGCTCCGGGCTGATGGCGGTCCTGCTGGCGATGCTCGGCCAGACCGTGGGCTGGCCGGTGCCGCAGGGCGGGGCCGGCCGCCTGGCCGAGGCGCTGGTACGCCGCCTGGAGTCCCGGGGCGGCACGCTGCGCTGCTCCGCGGAGGTGGTCGGGGTCGAGGTGGACCGGGGCCGGGCACGCGGCGTGCGGCTCGCGGACGGCGAGCGGATCCGCGCCCGGGCCGTGCTCGCCGACGTGGCCGCGCCGCGGCTCTACGGCGGGCTGGTGCGCCCCGAGGACCTGCCCGCGCGCACCCTGCGCCGGATGCAGGACTTCCAGATGGACCCCTCGACGATCAAGGTCGACTGGGCGCTCTCCGGGCCGGTGCCGTGGGCGGTCGCGCCGCCCCAGGCCCCGGGCACCGTGCACGTGGCCGACTCCGTGGCCGAGCTGACCGAGACCTACGCCCAGATCGAGGCCGGCGCGGTGCCGGCGCGCCCGTTCCTGCTGCTGGGGCAGATGACGACCACCGACCCGGTCCGCTCGCCGGCCGGTACGGAGTCGGTGTGGGCCTACACCCACATGCCCCAGGACGTGCGCCGCGACGCCGGCGAGGACGGGATCACCGGCCGCTGGGACCACGACGACCTCGAACGCCTGGCCGACCGGATGCAGGCACGCGTGGAGCAGCTGGCTCCCGGATTCGGGGACCGGGTCACCGCGCGGCGGATCCTGGGCCCGCACGAGCTCGAGGCGCGCAACGCCAACCTGATCGGCGGCGCCCTCGGCGGCGGCACCGCCCAGCTGCACCAGCAGCTGGTGTTCCGTCCGGTCCCCGGCCTGGGCCGTGCCGAGACGCCGGTGCGTGGGCTGTTCCTGGCCTCGGCCTCGGCGCACCCCGGCGGCGGCGTGCACGGCGCCGCCGGCAGCAACGCCGCGCGCGCGGCGATCCTGGCCCGGCGGGTGCGCCGGGTCTAGCCGGCGCCGTCAGCTGCCCACTACCCACCCTGACCCACCCTGACTGAGGAGGACCCATGCGCGTGGTCGTCACCGGCGCGTCCGGCAACGTCGGTACGGCGCTCGCGCGCCGGCTGCGGGCGGGCGGTCACGAGGTGGTCGGGATCGCCCGGCGCCCACCGGCCCGGCAGGTCGTCGACGGACCGCAGGAGTGGGTGCGCGCCGACCTGTCTCGCGAGTGCCACGACGTGCTGGTCGACGCCTTCCGCGGCGCCGACGCCGTCGTCCACCTGGTCTGGGGCTTCCAGCCGACCCACCGCATCGACTACCTCGAGGAGGTCGGGGTCGGCGGGACCCGGCGGGTGCTCGACGCGGTCGGGGACGCCGGCGTGGGGCACCTGCTGCACCAGTCCTCGATCGGGGCGTACTCCCCGCGCCTGGACGACCGGCCGGTCACCGAGGACTGGCCCACGGACGGGATCCAGGCCTCGCCGTACAGCCGGCACAAGTCCGCCGCGGAGCGGCTGCTCGACGACTTCGAGGCGGGCCACGGCGTGGTGGTCAGCCGCACCCGGCCCGGCATCATCGGCCAGCGCAGCGCGAGCAGCGCCCAGCTGCGCTACTTCCTGCCCACCGTGGTGCCGGCGCGGGTGCTGCGTCACGTGCCGGTGCTGCCGCTGGACCGGCGGGTGACCCTGCAGGTGGTCCACGCCGACGACGTCGCCGACGCGATGGTGCGGATCCTCGAGGCGAGGGCGCCGGGCGCGTTCAACCTCGCCACCGAGCCGCTGCTGCGCCACGCCGACATCGCCTCGGTGCTCGGCGCGCGCCCGGTGCACGTGCCCTTCGCGGTGCTGCGCGCGGCCGCCGACCTCACCTGGCGCGCCCACCTGCAGCCGCTGGACCCCGGATGGGTCGACATGGCCCTCGGCGTCCCGGTCCTCGACTCGACCCGTGCCCGCACCGAGCTCGGGTGGCGCCCGCGCCGGGCCGCGCACGACGTGCTGGCCGAGGCGGTCGCGGGCATGGCGGACGCGGCCCACGGCGACGCGGAGGTGCTGCGCGAGCGCACCATCGCCGACGGGCTGCGCCGGGCGGTGAGGCAGGGCCCGGTGAGCCGGCGGCGCCTGCCCTGAACCCTCGCCTGAAGCCTCCGGAGAACCCTGCCGTGAACGGAGTGCCGCAGGGCCGCGCATGAGCACCGCGACGGCGGAGACCGGGCGACATGGACTCCCACACCGACGCCCCGCTCGCCCCGCTCGCCCTGGTCACCGGCGCCTCGACCGGCATCGGACTTGCCCTGGCCCGCCAGTTCGCCGATCACGGGTTCGACCTCGTGGTGGTCGCGGAGGAGGACCGCATCCACGACGTCGCCCGCGAGCTCGCGTCGTCCGGGCGCCGCCGGGTGGTCCCGGTTCAGGCCGACCTGCGCACCGCGGCCGGGGTCGACAGCACCTGGGCGACGGTGGACGCCACCGGCGCGCGCCTCGAGGCGGTCGCCCTCAACGCCGGGGTCGGCGTCAGCGGCCGCTTCGACCAGATCCCGCTGCAGGACGACCTCAGCGTGGTCGACCTCAACGTCCGTTCGACGGTCCACCTGGCCAAGCTGGCGACCCGGGTCATGGTCTCCGCCGGGCGCGGGCGGGTGCTGATCACCTCCTCGATCGCGGCCGTCGCGCCCGGGCCCTTCCAGGCGACGTACGCCGCCTCGAAGGCGTTCGTGCACTCCTTCGCCGAGGGCCTGCGCCAGGACCTGCGCGACACCGGGGTGACGGTGACCTCGATGATGCCCGGCCCGACCGACACGGAGTTCTTCGCCCGCGCCGACATGGAGGACACCCCGCTGGGCCGGATGAAGGGCAAGGACGACCCGGAGACGGTCGCCAAGGAGGGCTTCGAGGCGATGATGGCCGGACGCTCGAGCGTGGTGCCGGGGTCGTTCAAGAACCGGCTCCAGGCCGAGATCGGCACCCACCTGCCCGATGCCCTCGCCACCCCGCTCCTGGCCCGCCTGACGAAGCCCCGAGACTGAGCAGAGCGGGAGCGAGGTCACCCCTGCGGGCGTCGTGCCGGGGTGGGCACTCGGGTACCGCGAGCCAGTGACCACGACCAGCAGCGCCCCCGGGAAGCCCCGGCGCGCGACCCCCACCGATCGCCCGGTCCGGGTGGCCTCGGTGCCCTCCGGGCACGTCTACGTCCGCCACCTCGCACCTGAGGACGGCCCCGCGCCGTACCGCCTGCCCGACCCGGACCCGTCCCGCCCGGACCGGCCGGCCGGCGCGACCTGGTGGCCGCCGGTGATGCTCGACCCCGAGTGGGCCGCGGGGGCCGACTTCGACCTGTTCCACCTGCACTTCGGCTTCGACGCCTGCGAGCCGGCCCGGCTGCGCGAGCTGGTGGAGGTGCTGCGCGCCCGGCGCGCGCCGTTCGTCTACACCGTCCACGACCTGCGCAACCCCCATCACGTCGACCGGGCCGCGCACGACGCGCACCTGGACCTGCTGGTCCCGGCTGCCGACGCGCTGATCACCCTGACCCGCGGCGCGGCCGACGAGATCGCCCCGCGCTGGGGCCGTGAGGCGCTGGTCGTGCCGCACCCGCACGTGGTCGACCTGCCCACGATGGCGCGTCTGCAGCGCGAGCGCGCGGCCCGGCCGGGGACGCCTTTCCGGGTCGGCGTGCACGTGAAGAGCCTGCGCGCCAGCATGGACCCGCTCGCGATCCTGCCGACCCTGGTCGAGACGGTGGGCGCGCTGCCCGACGCAGTGCTGCAGGTCAACGCCCACCGCGACGTCCTCGACGACGACGGCGCGCGGCGCGACGACGCGCTGGCGAGGTACCTGCACGAGGAGGCCGCGCGCGGTCGCCTCGAGCTGCGCGTGCACGACTACCTCTCCGACGACGACCTGTGGGCCTACCTCGCCTCGCTCGACGTCTCGGTGCTGCCCTACCGCTTCGGCACCCACTCCGGGTGGCTGGAGGCCTGCCGCGACCTCGGCACCACGGTCGTGGCGCCGACGTGCGGCCACTTCGCCGACCAGGGGCCGGTGCTGAGCTACGGCCACGACGAGCAGGGCGCGGACACCGCCTTGCTGGCGGCCGCGATCCGCGAGGCCTGGAGCAGCCGGCCGCAGTACGGCGCGAGCGTGGCCGAGCGCCGTGCGCAGCGCGCCGAGGTCGCGGCGACCCACGACGCCCTCTACCGCACGTTGCTGGGGTGAGCGCGTGCGCGTGTGCCTGATCGCCTCGAGCCGCTACCCGGTGCGTGAGCCCTTCGCCGGCGGCCTGGAGGCGCTGACCCACCAGCTCGCCCGGCAGCTGGCCGCCCGTGGCCACGAGGTGTCCCTCTTCGCGGCCTCCGGCAGCGACCCCGACCTCCCGGTCACGCTCATCGACGCCGGCACCTTCGAGCCCAGCCCCGCCGCGCAGCGCGACGTCAACGCCCCCGCGGCGAGCTGGATGGCCGAGCACCACGCCTACCTGACGTTGATGCTCGACCTGGCCCGGGACGGCGCCGGCCGCTTCGACCTGGTCCACAACCACAGCCTCCACCACCTGCCGGTGGCGATGGCGCCGATGCTCGAGATCCCGTTGCTCACCACCCTGCACACCCCGCCGGTGCCTTGGCTGGAGTCGGCGATCGCGACCGCCCCGGGCGCCTCGTCGTTCACCGCGGTCAGCCGTCGTACGGCCGAGGCGTGGTCGCACGTGGTCGCCAGCGACACCGTGCTCAACGGCGTGGACGTCGACACCTGGCGCCTCGGTCCCGGCGGCGGGCCGGCGGTCTGGTCGGGGCGGCTGGTGCGCGAGAAGGCGCCGCACGTCGCGATCGACGCGGCGCGGGCGGCCGGGATCCCGATCGTGCTGGTCGGGCCCGCCCCGGACCCCGACTACTTCGAGGACTGCGTCGCACCCCGGCTCGGCGAGGACGCCGTGTACGCCGGCCACCTCGACCACCGGGCCATCGCCGGGCTGCTCGGCAGCGCCTCCGTTGCCGTGGTGACCCCGGAGTGGGACGAGCCCTACGGGCTGGTCGCCGCCGAGGCGATGGCGTGCGGGACCCCGGTCGCGGCCTACGCCCGGGGCGCGCTGCCCGAGCTGGTCGACGCCAGCGTCGGTGCGCTCGCGCGGCCCGGCGACACCGCCGATCTCGCGGCCGCGATCGACCGCGCCCGCCGGTGCGACCGCCGCGCGGTGCGCCGCCATGCCGTCGAACGGTTGTCCGCGGACCGGATGGTGAGCGAGTACGAGCAGCGCTACGCCCGCCTGGTCGGGGTCGGGGTCGAGGCCGCGTGAACGCGAGGGTGACGGCGTGATCGGCTACTACGTGCACCACCAGGGCCGCGGGCACCTGCACCGCGCGCTGGCGGTGCAGCAGGCGCTCGAGGAGCCGGTCACGCTGCTCTCCTCGCTGGCCCCGCCCGTCGGTCACACGGAGGCCTGGGTGCACCTGGACCGTGACGACCTCGGCACCGACCCGCGCGATCCCACCGCCGCCGGGCGGCTGCACTGGGTGCCGGTGGGCGACGACGGGCTGGCCGTGCGGATGCAGCAGCTGTCGGCCTGGCTGGCCACCGCCCGCCCGCGCCTGCTGGTGAGCGACGTGTCGGTCGAGGTGGCGCTGCTGGCCCGGCTCCACGGCGTACCGGTGGTGGGGGTGGTGCTGCCCGGGCGCCGCGACGATGCCGCGCACCTGCTGGGCTTCGACGTCGCGGACCGGCTGGTCGGCATGTGGCCGCCTGCGGCGACGCCGGCGATGCTGCCCGGCCTCCCGGCCCACGTCGTACGACGGGTGGAGGCGGTCGGCGCCCTGTCGCGCCAACCCCTCCGCGAGCCCGGCGTACGCCGTCCCGGGCCGCCGCGGGTCGTGCTGCTCGGCGGTGCCGGCGGCTCGGCGATCTCCGCGGACGCCGTGACGGCCGCGATGCGCTCGGCGCCGGGATGGGAGTGGCAGGTCTGCGGCCCGCCCGGCCCGTGGGTGGAGGACCCGCACGCGCTGGTCCGCGACGCCGACGTGGTGATCACCCACGCCGGTCAGAACGCGGTCGCCGAGGTCGCCGCGGCCCGGCGACCGGCGGTGCTGGTGCCCCAGGACCGCCCGCACGACGAGCAGCGCGTGTCCGCCGCCGCCCTCGGCGCGGGCGGCTGGCCGGTGCTGGTGGAGGGGACCTTCCCCACGGACGGCTGGGCCGCCCGCCTCGAGCGTGCTGCGTCGCTCGACGGCCGGATCTGGGAGGGCTGGTGCGACGGCGCGGCCGCGCAGCGGTTCGCCGCGGTGCTGTCAGGTGACCCGGTGATGGGGGCGCCGGCGTGAGCGGCGTGGCGGTGGTGACCGTCGTGCACGGGCGCCACGCGCACCTGCGCGCGCAGCAGGCCACGCTGGCGCGCGGCGAGGTGGTGCCGGACCTCTACGTCGTGGTGGCGATGGGCGATCCCCAGATCGAGGGAGTGCTGGCGGACGGCGGCGTACGCCCGCGGTGCGTGCCGCTCGCCGCCGACCCGCGGCGGCTGCCGCTCGCGGCCGCACGCAACACCGGCTTCGAGACCGCACGGGCCGCGGGCTGCGACGTGGTGATCGGCCTCGACGTGGACTGCCTGGCCGGGTCCGGGCTGGTCGCGGGCTATGCGCGGGCCGTGCGGGAAGATCCCGACCGGGTGTGGTCCGGCCCGGTCACCTACCTGCCGCCGTCCGGGCCCGGGGGCTATCCGCTCGACCGGCTGTCCGAGCTCGACGACCCCCACCCGGCCCGTCCGGCGCCGGCACCCGGCGAGGTCGCGACCGGGGGAGAGCCCGACCTGTTCTGGTCGCTGTCCTTCGCCCTCTCGGCAGCGGCCTGGGAGCGCACGGGCGGCTTCGACGAGGCCTACGTCGGCTACGGCGCCGAGGACACCGACTTCGGTCGACGGGTGGTGCGCGCGGGCCTCGACCTGGCCTGGGTCGGTGCCGCGAGGGCCTACCACCAGCACCACCCGGTGAGCAGCCCGCCGGTGGAGCACCTCGACGACATCCTGCGCAACGGCCGCCTCTACCGCGCCCGCTGGGGCAGCTGGCCGATGCGCGGCTGGCTGGAGGAGTTCGAGCGCCGCGGCCTGGTCGCCCGCCGTGGCGAGGACTGGATGCGCCTCGGCTGACCCTGCCGCTTCCGCCGGGGCGCGGCGTCGTGGCCGCGGGTGGGTACCGGCCCGGCGTGTACGAGGACGAGAAGCCATGTCAGGTCTGCGGGTCCGCGGTGCGGCTGCGGGCGCGGGAGGACGTCGGGGCGGCGGAGGCCGCGAGCGACGGGCCGGTGGGACCGCCGGACGGGGTGGTCGGCGCGGGGGACGAGCCGGTGGACCAGCGGGTGTGCCAGAACCCCGACTGCCCGACCAACACCCGGCGCGGCGGCCCCCGCCCCTGACCCGGGGCCCCGGTCAGCGCGCCACGGCCTCCTCGTCGGTACGACGGGCAGTGGCGGCGCCGCGGCGCTGGAGCAGCTGGCCGACGATGACGAGCACGGCGCCGAAGGCCAGGAACCCGAGGTCCCACGACAGCGGCCCGCCCAGGTCGTCGCGCACGTGGTGCACCCCGAGGATCTGGTGGTCGACGATCCCCTCGACGAGGTTGAACAGGCCCCAGCCGCTCAGCAGCCCGCCGACGTGGAAGGTCCACGACGGCGCGAGCCGACCTTGGCGCCACAGCGCGACGGTCACGATCGAGGCTGCGACGACGATGAACCACGCGAAGAGGTGGAAGAAGCCGTCGGCCATCGTGTTGACCTCCAGCCCGGCGAGGGTCTTCGGGTCCTCGGAGGTGGCGCTGGCCATGTGGTGCCACTGCAGGATCTGGTGCAGGACGATGCCGTCGATGAACCCGCCCAGGCCGATGCCGAACATCAGGCCCGGTGCGGGCGAGGGGCGCTCGTGGCGTCGCGGGCTCGTGTCGCTCATGCCCCACCGGTTCCCGCGGCCACGCCCGGTCACGCGTGTCGATCGCCTCAGCGGGTGACGATCCGCTTCCAGGGCCCGCGCGGGACGTCCCGCGCATCCACGAAGCGCCAGTCCACCCGGTCGCGCTGGCCGTTGAGCGAGCGGAAGCGCAGGCATCCGTTGAGGGCGGGGGAGACGTCCATGCCGGCGTTGTTGTAGCGCCTCGAGGCCGGCCGGGCGTCGCGGTGGCCGAAGACGTAGCGCACGTCGTGGTACCTGCCCGGCCCGGCGTCCTGGATCTGGCCGTAGCAGGTGCGCCCGCGCGAGCGGAGCTGCACCCAGCGGTTCTTCATCAGGCTCACGTCGCGGTCGTCGACCAGGTCGGCGTACCGGGGCCGGGTCGCCCACGGGACGACCTCGCCGCGGCGACGGAAGCCGATCTTGTCGTTGAGGTCGTCGTAGGGCACGTCGAGGTAGAAGGGGTTCTGCTTCGGCGTCATGTGCCGGGGGAACCAGCCGTCGCGCTTGAACCGCCGCTCGGTGCGGCAGACCCCGCCCCGGATCCGACCGTCGCAGCCGCCGTAGCTGGCGTACCAGTCGTCGTCGTAGGTGGAGATCATCTGGCTGCCGTCGGGGGCGTCGGGGTCGAAGATCTCGCCCACCCAGAAGGTCGTGGCCACGATCCGTGTGTGCCAGGGGTACGCCGCGGGCTTGGCCGCCGCGTCGCCGGCTGCCGCGCGCTCGGGCACTGGGCTGTCCGACACCGGAGCGGCGCCGGCCGGACCGGTGACGACCAGGGCCAGGGCGGCGACGAGGCCGGCGACGAGGCTCGCGAGCAGGCGGAGGGACACGGGTGATCGGGGCATGCGGACCTCCGGAGGATGGGTGCGAACGCGCGTCACGCTAGCGCCAACCAGTCCGAGGGTTCACTGGGAAGGGCGGGGCCACCGAGACGAGGGAGCAGTCATGCGCGGAGTGGTGATGCACGGGCCCGGCGACGTACGCGTGGAGGAGCGCCCGGATCCACGGATCGAGGAGCCGACCGACGCGATCATCCGGGTCTCGGCGAGCTGCATCTGCGGCAGCGACCTGTGGCCCTACCGCGGCGCCGAGCCGGTCGAGGACCAGGTGATGGGGCACGAGTACGTCGGGGTCGTGGAGGAGGTCGGCGCCGACGTGCGCAGCGTCAAGGTGGGCGACTTCGTCGTCGGATCGTTCTGGGCCTCCGACAACACCTGCGAGATCTGCCGGTCCGGCTACCAGGCCTACTGCGTGCACCGGGTGCTCATGGGGACGATCGGCACCCAGGCGGAGCGGGCCCGGATCCCGCTCGCCGACGGCACCCTGGTCGCCACCCCCGGGCCGCCGGACGAGGCACTGGTGCCCTCGCTGCTGGCGGCCTCCGACGTGCTCGGCACCGGTTGGTTCGCGGCCACCGCCGCCGAGGCCGGGCCCGGGCGGACCGTGGCCGTGGTGGGCGACGGCGCGGTCGGGCTGCTGGCCGTGCTCGCCGCGCGCCAGCTCGGCGCGGAGCGGGTGGTGGCCTTCAGCCGGCACCCCGAGCGCCAGGCGCTCGCCCGCGAGTTCGGCGCCACCGACATCGTCGAGGAGCGCGGTCGGGACGGGGCTGCGCGCGTCAGCGAGCTCACCGACGGTCTCGGGGCGCACTCGGTCGTCGAGGCGGTCGGCACCCAGGAGTCGATGCTCCAGGCGATGCACTCCACCCGGCCCGGTGGGCACATGGGCTTCGTCGGCGTCTCGCACGGCGTGGCGCTCCCGGGGGAGGACCTGTTCATGGCCGGCATCCACCTCCACGGCGGTCCGGCCCCGGTGCGGCGGTTCCTGCCCGACCTCGTGCGACGCATCTGGGACCGCGAGATCGACCCCGGTCGGGTCTTCGACCGGGTCCTGCCGCTGGCGCGCGCCGCCGAGGGCTACCAGGCCATGGACGACCGAACGGCGATCAAGGTCCTGCTCACGCCGTGACCCACGGTCCGTGCGGCTAGTCGAGCGTCCCGGTCACGGTGCCGAGCGCGAGCGCGAGGATGAGGGCCCAGCCACCGCCCGTGCGAGGCGCCATCGGCGCGGCCACCGGCTTGCGCGACAGCGCCCCGGAGAGCACCAGGAAGGCGATCGCGCCGATCGGCCCGGTCAGCAGGAGCAACCAGAACCATCCCCACGGGGTCACCCGGCGCGGCTCCGGTCCCACCGCGAGCAGCAGCACGGTGCCGAGCCAGAGAGCGAGGTAGGCCCCCGCGGGCCGTGCCGGCACCTCCCAGCCCAGGTACGTGGCGCTGACGCCGAGGCCGCCGCCGTCGCCGTCGCGGGAGATCGGCGTGATCTCGAGGCCGGGGTCGAGGGCGCGCAGCGCGTCCGGCACCGGTCGGCGGAGCACCGCGGAGGTGCCGTCGCCCCACGAGCCGGCCTGGCGCCCCCGGACCTCCAGGACCGAGGTGGTGTGGCGAACCAGGCCGTCGCGCCAGCGGATCTCGACGGTGCGCTGACCGTTGGTCGTCCGTGGCCGGAGACTGGGAGACACCTGGACGTCGGTGGCGTCGCCGGAGCGGACCGCGGAGACGAGGTCGGAGTACGACGACGTGCGGTGGCCCTGGGCCACCGTGGCCACCAGGAGAGCGGCCCAGCCCACGAGGAGCACCACGGCGACCGCCTGGGTCACCCGCAGGCGCCGCACATCCCGGGTCCGGGGCGTGAGGACCGGTGGGTGCGCCACCTCGGTGTCAGGCGCGGGGGGCGGTGCGGTGCTCAGGGCGGGTCCTCTCAGCGGATTGCTCCGCTGAGCCTAGGGGAGCGTGGCTCCCCGTGACCCGGGAACGGTCTGCCTCCGGCCGCCCCCGGGTGCACCCCTTCCGGGGCCCTCTCCGTGGGCCCCTTCCCTGGACTCCTGTGTGGCGCCGTGCCCGGCGCGCGCCGTACCGACCGGCGTCGAGGGGTGGAATCTCCATGGTCCGCCCGCGGCCCCGGCACGGCAAGGGGCAGGCCCCGGGAACAGTGAGAAGGTGGCGGGGTGAGCGCGCCGCGACAGGCCCCCGAGGATGGGCTCGGCCCCGCGCGCACCGGCCTGCTCGTCCTCGCCGTCGCCGTCTTCGCCGCCGTGACCACCGAGCTGCTGCCGGTCGGTCTGCTGCCCCAGATCAGCGCGGCGTTCGGTGTGAGCGACGCGGAGGCAGGGCTGCTGGTGAGCGCGTACGCCGGCATGGTCGCGGTGCTGTCGGTCCCGCTGGCGCTCGCGACCCGGCGGCTGCCGCGCAAGCCGGTCCTGCTCGCGACCATCGGTGGCTACCTGGTGAGCAACGCGATCGCGGCAGTGGCGCCGAGCTTCGCCGTCCTCGCCGCCGGGCGGGTCATCGGCGGCCTCACCCACGCCCTGTTCTTCTCGGTCTGCATCGGATATGCGACCCGGCTCGTCCCGGCGGGCCGGACCGGCCGGGCGTTGGCACTCGCGTCGGCCGGGATCTCCGGGGGTCTGGTGCTGGGGGTGCCCCTCTCCACGGCGCTCGGCGACGCCTTCGGCTGGCGGCTCGCGTTCGGCGCCCTCGCCGCGGTGGTCGCGCTCGTCCTGGTGATGGCCGCGGTGGTGCTGCCGCCCGTCGCCGGACCGCGGGGCGACGACGCGCCGTACCCGGGGCGACGGCGCGACCTCGCGACGGTGGTCGCAGCCAACGGCGTGACCTACCTGGGCACCTACGTCCTCTACACCTACATCAGCGTCCTGCTGCGCGACTCCGGGGCTCCCGGGGGCTGGGTCGGCCCGACCCTGCTGCTCTTCGGCGTGTGCGGGCTGGTCGGTCTGCGCCTCGCCGCGACCCAGCTCGACCACCGCCCGCACGGCAGCGCCGTCGTCATCCCCGCGCTGATGGCCGCCGGCACGGCGGCCGTGGCGCTGGCCTATCCCAGGCTCGGCCTCGTGGTCCTCGCCGGCATGGTCTGGCTGGCCGCCTTCGGACCGGCCGCGTCGCTGTATCAGTCGGCGTCGGTGCGGACGTCGTCGAGCACGCCCGAGACCGCCGGCGCGTGGATCAACGCCAGCAGCAACGCGGGCATCGGCGGCGGTGCGGCCGTCGGGGGAGCGGTGATGGCCGCCTCGGGGCTCACCGCGGTCGCGTGGACCTCGGCCGCCATCGTCGCGCTCGCGGCACTCCTCGCCCTGGTGGCCCGCTCGGCCCTCCGGCCTCGGGAGACGGCATCCGGCGGGACGCCGTACACGTCGACGTGAGGTCCGCGGTCGACAGCCGCGCGGTCGGGGGTGGAGGGTGGAAGGGTCCAGGAAGGAGCCGGACATGGGCTGGTATCGCGAACAGGTCGTCCCCCGCCTCATCAACGTGGCCTGTGCCTCGGGGCCGATGACCCACGAGCTCCGCACGCGGGTGTGCTCCGGCCTGGCCGGGGAGGTGGTCGAGATCGGCTTCGGCTCGGGCCTCAACGTGCCGCACTATCCGGCCACCGTGTCGCGGGTCGCGGCCATCGAGCCCTCGGACGTGGCCTGGCGGCTGGCAGCGGACCGGCGCGCGGCCGGGTCGGTCCCGGTCGAGCGCGCCGGGCTGGACGGCCAGTCGCTGCCGTTCGACGACGACACGTTCGACTGCGCGCTCTCCACCTGGACGATGTGCACGATCCCGGATCTCGATGCGGCGCTGGGGCAGCTGCGCCGGGTGCTGCGCCCGGGCGGGACCCTGCACTTCGTCGAGCACGGCCTCGCCCCCGACGAGTCGGTCGCACGCTGGCAGCACCGCCTCGACCCGCTGCAGCAGCGGGTGGCCGGCGGGTGCCACCTGGACCGGCGGATCGTCGAGGCGATCGCGCGCGCGGGATTCACGCCCGGGCACGTCGAGGAGTTCTACGAGAAGGGCGCCCCGAAGGTGTTCGCGGCCGCCCGGCTCGGGGTCGCCGCTGCCTGAGCAGCGGCCCGGTCGGTTCGCCCGCGGGCACGGGCTACCGTGCGCCGTGGACGGCGACGGAAGGGAAGCGATGCACCAGGAGCCCATCGCCCACGAGGCGGCGCTGACGTGACCGGCGACCGTGACCGCAACGCGGCGGGCCGAGCCGAGCAGGCCCGGCCGCGTGACGAGCTCGGCCGGCCGCTGGCGTACGGCGCGGTGGGCGTCGAGCCGATCTCCGAGGAGCCCCGCCCGCCGGCGGAGACCCTCGCCTATGCGCGCCAGCTGCTGGACGAGGGTCGGCCCTTCGCCGCCCACGAGGCCCTCGAGGTGCGGTGGAAGTCGTGCCCGGTTGAGGAGCGCGAGCTGTGGCAGGGCCTGGCCCAGCTGTGCGTGGGGCTCACCCACCACGCGCGCGGCAACGCCGTGGGCGCCTCCCGGCTGGTCGAGCGTGCCGCGGGCCGGTTGTCGGCGTACGAGCTGGGCGGTGGTCCGACGTACGGTCTCGACCTCGCCGCGCTCATCGGGTGTGCCCGGGGACGGGTCGCGCACGGGTGAGCGCCGGCGTCCGACCGAAGGCGGAGAAGGGAGCCTGATCGCATGCCGGTGCACCACCTCTACCTCGCGCGGCACGCCGAGCCGGACAGCAACGGCGCGTTGACCGAGCGCGGGCACCAGCCGGAACAGGCCACGGCGAGCGCGGCAGCCACCATCTCGTCGTGACCCACGCCCTCACCAGCGGCTGGCTGGTGCGCCATGCGTGCGCGGCCCCGCCGTGGCGGTGTCCGGCGGCGTACCGTGACCGCCGTGGCCGACCCGAGGCACTTCGACGCGCATGCCGCGGACTACGAGCGTCATCGACCGCCGTACCCCGAGCAGCTCTGGGTCCGGCTGTACGAGCTGGGGGTGCTGCGGAGTGGTCGCCGCGTCCTCGACCTGGGCGCCGGGACGGGGGAGGCCGCCGTACGGCTGGTCTCGGCCGGAGCGGTGGTGACCGCAGTTGAGCCGGGCAGTTCCTTGGCCGCCCGGCTACGCCGTCGGGTGCCGGCGGCGGAGGTCATGATCGCCACGGCGGAGGAGGCGGTCCTTCCGGAGGCGGCCTTCGACCTCGCAGTGGCGGCCACGGCTGCGCACTGGTTCGACCTCGACATCGTGCTGCCGAAGCTGCACCGAGCGCTACGTCCCGGTGGCCGGCTGGCGGTCTGGCGGACCGTCTTTCGCGACCCCGAGGCGGACACCGCCTTCCGGCGGCGGGTGGCGCGGATCATGGCGAGCGGTCCGCGGGTCTCGCGCCCCGATGCACTCGACCTCGACCGCTGGGTCCGCGAGCTCACCGCCGGCGGCTACTTCGTGGAGCGGCACGCTGAGGTGTTCCGGTGGAGCGTCCAGCTGGACAGTCAGCAGGTCCGTGGCCTGTTCAGCACCTTCAGCGACTGGACCGGCGACGAGGTCGAGGCCGCCGCGCAGGCGGTGGACGACCTCGGCGGTCGGGTCACCGAGCACTACGTGACGCCGCTGCTGGTGCTGGACCGCGTGGCGGCTCGGCGTACTCGGCCTGCAACGCGCGCAGCCTCTTCAACGCCTGCCAGGAGCACCCGGAGATGCTGCGTCCCGCCGGTGACGCCGCGGGCCTGAGGGTGCTCGACGCCGGGTGCAGGAGCGGCAACGCCCGGCTCGTGGGAGCGTGGAACCACGTCGGCCGAGGCGCTGTCCGACCTGCGGGGGGTGAGGGATGCGACGTGGACGGATTCGTCTCGCCGGCGCGCTGCTGTTGGCTGGGCTGGTGGCTGGCGTGGTGGTGCCGCTGCCGGTCGGCCCTGTCTCGGCGGACTGTGCCGCGGGCGTTCTCCGGTTCGAGGACGGCCGCAGTCCACTCGTCCTAGTGCCCGGTGAGGTGGTGACCCTGAGCCCGGGGGCCAGAGACGGTGCTCGACCCCTGTCGTCAGCCGTCTGCCTCGAGCTGGTCGAGGAAGGGCACCATCGTGCGCGCGACGAGGGCCCGACGCGCTGAGAGGGGCAGCATCAGGCACTGGAGGGTGACGCCGTCGACCAGCGCGAAGAGCTGGGCGGCCGCGTGGTCCGACAGTCCCTGGTCGGTGAACCAGTGCCGCAGCTCTTCGTCGAGCCGAGCCGAGGCCGCCGCCAGATCCGCGTCGGCTGCTGCGATGGCGGCGTACGCGAGCCAGACGCGGGCGCGGCGCTCGCGTGGATCGTCCAACGGCAGCCACTGCTCCACGACACCCATCAGGGTGGTGGGCTTCGCGGCCGCGATGTCGGCGAGGAGCTGTTCCCCTGCGTGGTCGAAGGCGGCACGCACCAGCTCGCTCTTCGTGCGGTAGTAGTACTGCACCTGCGCCGCAGACACGCCCGCGGCCGCGGCGACGCTCCGGACGCTGAGCGCGCCGACGCCCTGCTCGGCGAGCACCCTCAGCACGCCGTCGAGCACGCGGGTGGCGCTCATCGGTCCTGTGGCCGCCGCGACCGGACCATCGACCACCCGGTCACGACGAGCTCGATCAGGCCGAGCGCCGCGATCACGAGGCCGGCCTGACGCAGGCCGATCACGGGGGTCTCGACGTCGTGGAACGCGAAGAACATCACCAGCCCGACGAGGATCATGCCCGCGCCGATGCACAGGTCCCGCGCATGTCTGCTCATGAGGCGCCCCCTACCTATACGAATGTATAGGACGAACGTACGACGTGGGCCGTTCGTGCGCAAGCGTCCCGGTCACGCAGGCCTCAGTGAGCGGCCCTCTCCTCGAAGCGCCCGGACGCGGGCAGTCGCTCCTCCGCGACGACGACGTCCTCGTCGTCGAGGTAGACCACCCGGACCGCCTCAGCACCTTGGCGGCGCAGCTCCCACTCGAAGAAGTGCGAGCCGTCGTCGCCGTACCCGCCCCAGCCGCCGAGGCTGTCGAGCTTCTCCTCGCCGCCCTCGGGAATCACCACGACGTGGTCCGTAGGGAACTCCACGCTCGCCGCCCGACCTCGCATGTCGAAGCGGATGGTCAGGTGGTCATCGGTGACAGTCACCCTGCTACGCGTCAGCGTGCAGCCGTCGAAGGCGACCTCGAGGTCGTCGGGGACGCAGGACGGCTGCAGGAACGCCGGCACGCCGGACCCGGACGCCGCCAGCCATGAGGTCGCGTGCGTCGGAGGCATCGGCATGCCGACATCCTGCAGGACGTCAGTGCGCGGCGACCACCGCATCGGTCGGCGGCGTGAGCTCGGCCTTGGGGCCGCGGATCAGCGCGAACGAGGTGAGGGCGCCCAGCACCATCACCCAGGCCGCGGCGAACAGGACGTCGCCGTACGCGCCGGCGAGTGCGGGCATCCGCGCCGTGCCCGAGGCCACGGCGTCGGTCACCGAGGAGGTGTAGAGCGCGGTGAACACCGCGACCGCGATCGAGCCGCCGACGTGCATGGAGGCGTTGGCGAGCGCGGAGGCGACGCCGGCGTCGTGCGGGTCGACGCCGGAGAGGGCGAGGTTCTGCAGCGGCACGAAGATCAGCGAGAAGCCGAGCCCCATCACGACCATGCCGGGGAGCACCTCGGACCAGTAGCTGCCCTCGGCGGTGATGCCGCTGAGGAAGAAGAGCCCGGCCGCCACGAGGAGCGGGCCGACGGTGAGCACCACCCGCGGGCCGAAGGTGGTGAAGAGCTTCGTCGAGATCGGCGCGGTCGCCATGATGACGACCGTCATCGCGACGTTGCCGAAGCCGGCAGCGACGGGGCTCATGCCCAGCACGATCTGGAAGTGGAAGGTCAGGTAGAGCATCGCGCCGACCATGACCACGCCGACGAAGGCCTGCAGGAGGAACGCGCCGCCGCGCACCCGGTCGCGCACCACGCGCAGGGGCAGCAGCGGGTGGGAGGTGCGGCCCTGCCACCACACGAAGACGGCCAGCAGCACGCCGCCGACGGCCAGGAAGCCGATCGTGTCGCTCTCGGCCCAGCCGTGCTCGGCGCGCGCGAAGCCGTAGATCAGCGCGCCGAGGCCCAGCGCGACGGTGACGGTGCCGAGCACGTCGTAGCGGGTGTCGCCCTCCGCCCTGCTCTCCACCAGCAGCAGCTTGCCGCCGATCAGGCCGGCGACGACGAAGAAGACGTTGACCAGCAGGCACCAGCGCCAGTCGGCGTACTGGGTCAGCACCCCGCCGAGCAGGAAGCCGAACGCCGCGCCGGTGCCGGCGATGATGCCGAACACCGCGAAGGCGACGTTGCGGTCGCGACCGCTGGGGAACAGCACAGCGACCATCGCCAGGGCGGCGGGTGCGAGCAGCGCCGCGAACACGCCCTGCAGGCCGCGCGCGGCGATGAGCTCACCGCCCGACTGCGCCAGGCCGCCCCACACCGAGGCCGCGCCGAAGCCGACCATGCCGACCATGAAGGTCCGCTTGCGGCCCCAGTAGTCGGCGATCCGCCCGCCGAGCAGCAGCAGCGCGGAGAACGTGACGGCGTACGCCGTGACGACCCACTGGCGCTGGCCGTCATCGATGCCGAGGTCGGCCTGGGCGGCGGGCAGCGCGATCGCGACGATCGTGCCGTCCAGGACGACCATCAGCTGGGTGAGACCGAGTACGACGAGGGCCCACCAGCGGGTGCTGGGGGAGGGCGGGGATGAGGACATGCAGGAATCTCCAGAGGGTCCAAGGGGGCTCTGGAGGTTTCCAGCCTCGGACCGCCGGCGCGAAGCGCACGTTCGCCTCACCCGGTCCGTCCCGGGTCAGAAGAGTGAACTCTACGCAAGGCACGCTCCGAGCGCGTGCTGGCGCCGGGGTGAGGTGGCCGACACTGCCCGGGCCGGGCTTCAGCGTCCCCAATTCTGTGAGAAAACCCGCTGGCAGCGAGGTCTAATCGCCGCGGGATGTGGATACGTTGATTTTCATGAGCACCCAAAAGATTGCCATCGCCTTGGGCGCGACCGCGGTCATCCTCGGGGCCGCAGGCTGCGCCAAGGAGAACCCCACCACCACGACCGAGTCCGGCGCCAAGCTCGTCTCCGACGGCACGCTGACCATCTGCACCCATCTGCCCTACAAGCCCTTCGAGTTCCAGGAGGGCGGCAAGGTCGTCGGCTTCGACCCCGACGTGCTCACGATCGCCGCCGACGCCGAGGGCTGGGACACCGAGATCGTCGACATCGGCTGGGAGAGCATCGTGTCCGGCGAGGCGCTCAACACCGGCAAGTGCGACGTCGCCGCAGGGGCCATGACGATCACGCCCGAGCGCGAGGCGGTCATGGACTTCACCGACCCCTACTTCGAGGCCACCCAGGCGCTGATGACCAAGACCGGGTCGGGCATCTCCTCGCTCGACGACCTGGCCGGCAAGACCATCGCGGTCCAGGACGCCACCACCGGCGCTGATTACATGCGCGACAACGCCCCGGACGGTGCGGAGATCATCTCCTTCGAGGACTCCAACCTCATGCAGCAGGCGGTGAAGACCGGCAAGGCCGACGCGGGCGTCAACGACAACGGGCTGCTCAACTACTTCGTCAGCCAGAACCCCGACGTCGAGATCGTGGACGAGTTCACCACCGACGAGGCCTACGGCTTCTCGGTGAAGAAGGACGACAACGACGAGCTGCTCACGATCATCAACGACGCGATCGCCAGCGACGACTACGACAAGGCCTACGAGAAGTGGTTCGGCAAGGCGCCGAGCCAGTGAGCGCGCCGCAGCACCACCCCGTGATCCCCACGCCGAAGGGCTGACCCATGGCAAGCCCACGCCAGCGCGCCAGAAGACGGCGCGCGGTTCAGTACGTCGTACTCGTCCTCATCGTCGTCGGGATCGTCCTGCTCGCCGACTGGGCTCAGTTGCGTCGCGCGTTCTTCAACTGGGACCTGGTCAAGGAGCAGTTCCCCGACGTCATCACGATCGCGCTGAAGAACACGATCATCTACACCGCCTGCGGCTTCGCGTTCGGCCTCGGGCTCGGCCTGGTCCTGGCGCTGATGCGGCTGTCCAGCATCGGGCCGTACCGCTGGATCGCCACCTTCGTCATCGAGCTGTTCCGCGGGCTGCCGGCGCTGGTGGTCTTCATCGGGCTCAGTGTCGGGTTCAGCCTGGCCTTCCCGGACCGCGAGATCCCGTTCGGCAACCTCGGGATCGTGACGCTGGCGCTCGGCCTGGTCGGTGGCGCCTACATGGCCGAGACCATCCGGGCCGGCATCCAGGCGGTGCCGAAGGGCCAGATGGAGGCGGCCCGCTCGCTGGGCATGTCCCACTCGCGGGCGATGATCAGCGTGGTGATCCCGCAGGCGTTCCGGATCATCCTGCCGCCGCTGACCAACGAGCTGATCCTGCTCACCAAGGACTCCTCATTGGTCTACATCCTGGGACTCGCGTTGAGCGACTACGAGCTCACCAAGTTCGGTCGCGAGGCGATGAACGCCAACGCCAACATGACCCCGCTCGTCGTGGTCGCGCTGTGCTACCTGCTGATCACGGTGCCGCTGTCGATCGTCGTACGTCGCATGGAGAGCCGTGCGGAGAGGGCCCGCTGATGAGCATCGGACAGTCCAACGCTGATCGCAGTCACGCCGCGATCGACGTGCAGGACCTGCACAAGTACTTCGGCGACAACCAGGTGCTGAAGGGCATCGACTTCCACGTCGGCAACGGCCAGGTGGTGTGCGTCATCGGCCCCTCGGGGTCGGGCAAGTCGACGCTGCTGCGCTGCGTGAACCTGCTGGAGGTCCCCACCAAGGGCAAGATCCTGATCGAGGGGGAGGAGATCACCGACCCCGACGCCGACGTGGACAAGCTCCGCTCGAGGATCGGGATGGTCTTCCAGCAGTTCAACCTGTTCCCGCACATGACGGTGCTGCGCAACCTCACCATCGCCCAGCAGAAGGTCGCGCACCGTCACAAGGGCGAGGCGGTCGAGATCGCCCGCGCCAACCTCGCGAAGGTCGGGCTGGCGGAGAAGGAGTCGGCCTACCCCGCGCACCTCTCCGGCGGACAGATGCAGCGGGTCGCGATCGCGCGGGCGCTGTCGATGCAGCCGGACATGATGCTCTTCGACGAGCCCACCTCCGCGCTCGACCCCGAGCTGGTCGGCGACGTCCTGGCCGTCATGAAGGACCTCGCCGCCGAGGGCATGACGATGATGGTCGTGACCCACGAGATGGGCTTCGCCCGTGAGGTCGGCGACAAGCTCGTCTTCATGGACGACGGCGTGATCCTCGAGGAGGGGGACCCCGCCGAGGTGCTGGCCGCCCCGCAGCACGAGCGGACGCGGTCGTTCCTGTCGAAGGTCCTCTGAGGGACCGGCTGGCGGCCGTCCGCAGCGATGCGGACGGTCGTCGGCCCCGCTCGATGGGTCAGGGCCGTCAGCCCGGGAGATGGACGAAGAAGGGGATGCCGGACTCGGCCAAGGCATCCAGCACCGCGGCATCGACGGCCCAGCCTGTCGCCCCCGCGAAGAAGTGCCATTCGAGGCGGTAGCCGAGGTCGATGAGGTCGGCGTCCTTGTCGATCTGGCTCTGCACCGCCGTGGAGCGAGCGGCAGATGGCCCGGCGCCATCGACGGCGGCGTGAGCCGGCACGAGCGTCTGTCCCCATCACGTCTCCCGCGTCTCGAGCCGGCGCTGGCCGACTCTAGGGCGTGCGCTTCCCCGGTCTGCCCGAAACCGAGGAAAGTCGCGCGGAGGGGGAGCGGCGGTCTACACGGCACCGAGCAGGGCCGTCCAGTCCTGCAGGTCGGCATCCCAGCCGCCCTCGGGACGGTCGTGGGCCAGAAGCACCGATCCTCGGCCGTCGGCGCTGGTCAGCACGATGGCCTGCTCGGCGGGCGCGCCCGGTAACGCGTAGGCCGCGCGCGGCCCGACGAGGGACGCGTCTCCTCCGCCCTGGCCGTACTGGTCGCACGACTCGTAGGACCCCTCACCGAGTCGCTCGCCGACGTCGCCCGACTTCACTCCTGGACCCGCGGCAAGCCGGTACTCGCGGCCCTCGAAGTGGAAGGGGCTGACGCAGTCGACCAGCTCGCTCGGCCCGTCCTGCTGCGCGTCGGGCTCTCCTCGGCCTCCGGCAGGGCTCGCGCAACCGGTGGACACGACGGCGAGGAGGAGGCCGGACAGCAGAGAGGGGGCGATTCGCATGACTGATGGACGCCCACGTCTTCAAATCGGTTCCCTCAGCCACGAGCAGACCTGGCTCGTTCCGACGGGTCGGTGCGGTTGTCCACAGGTGCCCTGACCTGCGACAACGACTGGCCGGGACTGTCGGTGGTGGGTGGTTGAGTAGGTCCATGGAACCCTCGTTCGCACCCCGATCCGGCCACCCGGTGGCCGCGGCGGTGGCGTGCGTGCACGAGGCACTCGACGCCGTGGCTGATGCGCCGGTGTGGTCGCTGAGCGAGGCCGAGGCCGGGGCGACGCTGCTGGATCTGACGTCCGAGATCGACCGTCTGCAGGAGCTGCGGCTACGGGTCGCGGCCCACGCTCACAGCATCGAGGTCGGCGACGCGGTGGGTGCGACCAGCACCGCCAACTGGTGGGCACACCAGTCCCGTCTGACCCGCCCGGAGACGCACCGGTTGATGCGCCTGGCCCGGGCGCTCGACACTGGGCACCACGACGGCGTCCGTGAGGCGTTGGGGGCTGGGCGGATCCACTTGGATCAGGCGCAGGTGATCACCGACGCCGTCGACGATCTGCCCGAGGACCTCGTGGACGACGACACCCGCGCCAAGGCTGAGGAGTTCCTCCTCGAGCAGGCGGGCGAGCACGACGCGATCACCCTGCGTCGTCTCGCGAAGCGGTTGGTCGAGGTCGCTGCGCCTGAGCAGGCCGACGCCGCCGAGGCCGCACGGCTGGAGCGTGAGGAGGCCGCGGCGCGTGCTGCGGCCCGGCTGACGATGTCGGATGACGGGCACGGCAAGACCCACGGCCGGTTCACGATCCCCACCCATCACGCAGCGATGCTGCGCGCCGCACTCCTCGCCATTGCCGCTCCGAAGCACCAGCAGGCGGTGAACGGTGCCGGACCTATCGGGGCTGAGCCGCGGCCGGGTCCGGAGCGGATGGGGCAGGCGTTCTGTGAGTTCCTGGAGCGCTACCCGAGCGACCGGCTCCCCGACGCCGGCGGTGTCGCCGCGACCATCGTGATCACGATGACGCTGGACTCGCTCCTCGGCGGGCTTCGCGCGGCTCACCTGCACACCGGCGAGACCATCTCCGCCACCGAGGCGCGCCGCCTAGCGTGCCAGGCCGGGATCGTGCCCGCCGTCCTCGACGGCGAGGGCCGTCCCCTCGACGTCGGCCGCAAGCGCCGGTTCCACACCAAGTCCCACCGCGTCGCGCTCGCCCTGCGCGACGGCGGCTGCACCGCCGACGGGTGCGACTGGCCGCCCGGCCTGTGCCACGCCCACCACGACCTGCCCTGGTCCCGCGGCGGCACCACCAGCGTCGCCACCGGCCGGCTCCTCTGTCCTCGCCACCACGCCAGAGCCCACGACCCCGCGTACGAGACCAGGACCCTCTCCGGCGGCAAGCTCACCTTCCACCGACGCTGCTAGGCCGACCGGCCGCGTCTGGCACCTCCTGCGGTGGTCTTCTGCCGTCTTGCTGCCCGGGGACTAGGGCTTCTCCAGCCTGATCCGGGCATAGGTCGCGCTGAGCTCCCACTCGACGTCCTCGCGTGCGCGGATCCGGATGCTCTCCTGCCCGGGCTCCAGCCTGATCAGGACGTCGGTGGTCGCGGAGGTCCCCGCCGAGCAGGAGATCGCGCCGATCCCGGCGTACCTCACGGTGCCCGCCGTCAGGCAGGTCACCGAGACGATCACGGCGGATGCCTCCGGCGGCCGCGGCCCGAGCTGCACGGTGCGGGAGCCGCGGTCGCCGACCCCTGTCCCGCTGCCGAGGGCGACGACCCGGGGGTCGTCCGGCGACGCGACCGGGCCCCGGGTGGACGGTGGGTCGGGAGTGACGCCGGTGTTCGGGTCGGTGGCGACCAAGTCGTCGGCCTGCGTGCCTCCTCCGCCCAGGGGCAGCGCCAGGGCGCCGACCAGGCTCACCGAGGCCGCGGCGCCGATGACCGCCGCCGCGGCGCGGCGTCGACGCCGGCGGGCGCGCGCCACTCGGCGCAGGGACACCAGGTCGAGGCGCAGCGGTGGTTCGGTGGCGTCGAGCTCTCGTCGCAGACGGGTCTGCAGGTCTACGTCGGTCATCGTTCCTCCTCGGAGGTGAGCACGAGCTCGGGCATCAGCCGTCGCAGGGTGGTGAAGGCTCTGCTGGTGTGCGTCTTGACGGTGCTCTCGGACACGCCGAGGATCGCCGCCACCTCGGCGACCGGCAGGTCATCGAGGAACCGCAGCGCCACCACCGCCCGTTGCACGGGCGAGAGGTCGTGGAGGGCAGCGACCAGGGTGGGGGACAGATCGGGGCTCTCGGACTGCGCGGTGTCCGGGACGACCTCGGTGGGCGACTCGCGCCCGTGGCGACGGAGGTGGGAGATGCTGGCGTTGACCACTGCCCGCCACGCGTAGGCGTCGACGGTGTCCCTCCGGATTCGCGGCCACGCGAGGAACAGCTTGACCAGCACGGCCTGGACCACGTCCTCGGCGGCGTGCCAGTCGCGGACCACGACGTACGACGTGCGCCGCAGCTGCGCGGCACGCGCGATGACGAACTGGTCGAACTCCGCGTCCTGCTGATGCCGGTCCATGCTCGCTCCTCCCGGGCGTCTCACCCTCTCTACGCGCGGGAGGGGTCCGGAGGTCTACATGGCCGCGAACAGGCCGGACGCGATGCTCAGGAAGGCGAAGCCCACCCCGAGCACGCCGAGGATCGCCGTGGCGCCGCCGACGTTGCGGGCCGTGGCGTCGGGGGAGGCGAGACCGCGCTTGGCAAGGATGAGCGCCGCGATGGCCAGCAGGCCCTGGACGACACCGACAGCGATGACGGTGTCGTGGAAGGAGCCCGAGCCGTCACGGGAGACGAAGGTGTCCAGCGCGAGCACCCAGGAGCCGTCGTTGAGCATGCTCAGCACGGCGAGGGTGAAGCCGGCGATCGACGCGGCGGTCGGGGTGAGCCAACTGTCGGCTGCTGTGTCGGCGAGTGAGGCTCCGTGCTGCTCGGACATGGGTCCTCCTGTGCTCGGCTGTGGAGCGCTGAGGCTATCCCGCCCGGCGATCACGTGTGTTCTCGCCGGCCCCGAAGTCGGCGGCCTGCTCGACGAGGTAGGTCTCCGCACAGGCCAGCATCTCGGACCACTCGTCGGCGGCTATCCGCGTTCGAATCCGTTCGAACGACCCGAAGAGTAAGTCTGAATCTGTGGAGAACTGCCGCTATGGCGCCACGATGAAGTCAGTGGTCATGGTGGGACTCGTCGACGCGCACGGGCGGCTCCTCCTGCAGGACGCGACGAGCTCGCGCCGGTCGAGCCCGAGCAGTGGCGCCTTGTGGGCGGTGGGGTCGAGGCCGGCGAGTCACCGGAAGCCGCTGCCTACCGAGAGCTGAGGGAGGAGACGGGGATCGTCTGCGACGACCTCGGCTGGCTCGGGCAGCATGACCTGCCGTGCGCCTTACACGGCCGGGACCTCGTGCATCTCTTCACCGCGGATACGTCGCTCACGGATGCGGACGCGACCTGTGGCGAAGGGTGCCAGGTCGTGTTCGTCGAACGGAGTGTGATCCCCACGCTCGCCCTGGCGGCGACGCGGTGCCGCCGGTGCGGTGAGCCTCGGCCGATGAGTTTCGGGCCGATGAGTTCCGGGCCGATGAGTTCCGGGCCGATGAGTTCCGGGCCGATGAGTTCCGGGCCGATGAGTTCCGGACGCGGATCCTGCCTGTCCTCCTATGACGCGGATCATCGCCGACATCTCGGTCTCCCTCGACGGTTTCGTCACCGGACCCGATCCCGGGCCGGCCAACGGGCTGGGCGACGGCGGGGACGGCCTGCACGCCTGGGCGTTCTCCGAGGACCCGGAGGACGGTCGGATCCTGCGGGAGGCGGCGGCCCGGTCCGGCGCCGTGGTGATGGGGCGCCGGCTCTTCGACGTGGTCGACGGGCCGTGGGGCTGGGACGACGAGACCGGGTACGGCGCGGGTGAGGCCGCACGGCCCGGGTTCTTCGTGCTCACCGGCTCGGCGCCCGCCGCGGTGAGGCTCACCGACCTCGACTGGACCTTCGTGACCACCGGACTCGCCGATGCGGTCGCCGCGGCGCGCGTGCACGCCGAGGCGGAGTCGGCGCGCGCCGGCACGGACCTCGATGTCGTGGTGATGGGCGGCGGTGCCACGGTCGCCTCCGCGGTCGACGCCGGCCTGATCGACGAGCTGACCCTGCACCTGGCGCCCGTGATGCTCGGCTCCGGCACGCCGCTCTTCAGCGCCGGGGCGCCGCGCACGCTGGTGCAGCGCCGCGTCGTACCGACCTCGACGGCGACACACCTGACCTACGACGTGCGCTGAGCCGGGGCGGCCGGCGCCCGGGTGGGCAGGGCACGCAGGCGGGGGTCGGGGCGTGTTCGCACATGCTGCGCTCGTCCCCCGGTGGCCGCGACGTCGGCGCGTCCGCCACGACCTCGAGAGGCATCGCCACCCGGGGTCCACCGCGACGAGCCGAATCACCTCACGGTGAACTTCCTGGTCACCTTCGCGCCGCTGCCGGTGTCGTTGCGAGCGGTCACCGTGACGGTCAACCTGCCCGTGGCCAATCGCTTGCGCTTGACCGCGAGTCTCGGTGCCGACACCACTTTGGAGACGAGCCTCTTCCTGCCCTTGGTGATGAGAACCTGGTAGCTCGTCACCGTCCCTCCGGTGCGCGGACCGGTCCACGTGATCGTGCGTGTCGATGCCTTCGGCGAACCGGAGACCTTGATCTTGCCGACCTTGCCGGGCCTGGGCGCCTCGGCGATGACGATGTCGGTGATGTTCGACTCGCGCTGGTGGTAGTCGTCATCGCCGGCTCGCGTGGCGACGACACGACAAGTGCCCGCTGCGCTCGCGTGCAGCACTGCGGGTGCAGACCCCGAGATGCGGCACATGGTGGCGCCGGTGGCGAAGACCAGGAACGAGTAGGCGCCGGTGCCTGAACCGCCGGAGGCCTCGAGCGTCAACGGTGTTCCGGCCACTCCCCGAACCGATGCGAGGAAGACCTCGTCCTGGTGGAACTTGGGCATCCGGAAGGTGACCGGCTCAGACGTGGTGGGCAGGTAGCCGAAGTCGCCGTCCTTGGTCGCCGTCACGATGCACGTGCCCGGGGTCTCAGACGTCATCCGTTGATGGCCGTCGCCACGGTCATACGTACCGCAGCCACGCGCGGTGCCGTCGACGACAGTCAGGTGCACACGTCCCATGCCGCTGCCGCCCGAGCTGATCGCTGCCCAGTCCCACCCGACCTCGACGAACGAGACCGTGAGCGGTGCCTGCGGGGCGTGCGCGACCATCACGTCCGTCGGCGGCGAGCTGACCGCCCTGTGTTCCGCGTCGGCGGACTTCGTGGCGGTCACCTCACAGATGCCGGCATGGTGGGCCACCAGATACTTCCCGTCCTCGATGACGCACGTGCCGATCTGGTACAGACCGTCGCCGAGCGGTCTCCTGGCGTAGTAGGTCATCGCTCCGGTGCCCGAGCCGCCGATCGTGGTCAAGGCAAGCGGTTGGCCGTACACAGCAGCGAGTGACGTGAGGGCCAACGGCTCCTGGTCCCGCTTGACGAGGGTGACGGCGGTGGCGGGTGACTGCGCCGCTTGATAGCGACTGTCACCCGCCCGATGCGCCGTGACCAGGCAGGTCCCCTCTGACTCAGCGAGCAGACTGGCCGCGGAGACCCGGCAGCCGGTGGCCGTTCCGTTGGCGACCGCGTAGCTCACCGCGCCGCTTCCTGAACCACCCTCGGAGCTCAGCGCCAGGGCGAAGCCCGCCGGCCCGGACGTCGACGTCACCCGCAGCGGCGCCTGTACTCCCGTGGTCTGGGTGAGCGTGGCTCGAGGTGACGTCACCGAGCGATACCCGCCGTGGCTGGCCTTGACCGCGGTGACCTCGCAGGTACCGAGGTCGTCGGACACGAGGGACGGCGGCAGCGTCGGCAGGATTCGGCAGCCCGAGGCCGTGCCGTCTACAGCGGTGAAGGTGACGTTGCCGCGGCCGGTTCCGCCCGCCGTGGTCAACGGCACGGGCACGTTGAAGGCGCCGCCCGCCGACGTGATCCTCAAGGGTTCCTGCTCACGGAAGGCGAAGTCGACGGGCTCGACGGCACCCACTGCACACTTGGTGGCGCCCGCGACAGGTCCCGCCATGCCCCGCTGGTCCACGCGCTCGCACAGCGTATGCCCCTCCACCACGGTGCCGACCGGAATCCGGTTCACGGCCGGGCTCGTCGTGGCTGGCCGCATCGTGAGGAGCTGCCCGCCGTTGTCCGCCAGCGGTCCGAGCTGCGCCGGCGTACTCGCCTGGTCGCCCGGGCCGCTCAGGTCGCAGGTGGCGTCGTCGCCGAGGTTGTGACCGAGGCTGATCAGGCTGCCGGGATTGTTGGACTCGCATCCGCCGCCGCTGTTCCGGGCGAGGATCGTGCCTGCATAGGCGACCTCACCGAACCCGGTGCTGACGGCACGCCCCCCTGTGTTGCCTGCGATGGTGCTGCTGAAGACCTTCGAGGACCCGGTCTGCATGTTCAGGGCACTACCGAAGGTTGCCCAGTTCCCGTTGAACGTGGACCCCGCGACCACCATGTTGACGCCGGACAGCGCACCACCTCGAGCGGCCCGGTTGCCCGTCAGCGTGCTGTCGACCACGGTCAGCAGGCTGTCGCCAGCGCTGACCCCGCCGGCGTCGCCGTCGGACTCGTTGCCGTCGATCACACTGCGAGTGATCGTGGTGGGGACTCTCGTCCACACTCCGGCTGCGTGGACGGTGGCCGTGTTGTGCGAGACCACGCTGTCGACCACGGTCAGCGATCCGGGCTCACTCTTGAAGACCCCAGCGCCGTAGGCCGCGTGGTTGCCGGTCACCGTCGCCCGCCGCAGCGTCAGGGATCCACGCGTGGACCGCACGCCAGCGCCCATTCCGCCCCACTGGCCACTGAGGATGCGACCGTGGCGGATCGTGATGTTCTCGAGCACCAGCGGTGCGTCGGTATCGATCACTCGGTCGAGATGCTGTCCGTCGAGCGTGGCGTTGCTGTCCGCGACACCGATGATGGTCGTCGTCGCAGTGCTGCCCGGGATCTGGATGTGGTCGTGGACGACACCGCTGACCCAGATCGTGGCTCCGCTGCCGGTCTTCGTCAGTGCGTGAGACACGGTGGCACACGGCGAGGCAGCAGACGAGCAGTCGTTGTCGCCATCGATTCCGGTCGACGAGACGTGGGCCACTGTGATGGGTGCGGATGCTCGCGCAGGAGGCCCGGAGACCGCGATCGAAGCCAAGGCCACCGCCGTGGACAGGGCGATCGCGAGGCCCCCTCGAAGTGCGCGGCTGACCTGTGGGGCGTGGGGGCGGGGCACGATGATTCTCCTCGGGTCTTGCTTGGCCCGAGCGGCAGCGTGCAGACATGGCGCGCGCAGAGACGCGGCACGAAGTTAGCGCACCCAGGACGGTCCCGGAGGACGATCCCACCCATTCGAATCAGGTCGCTTCGAGACGAGGAGCGCTGGGTGAGCACTGTGAACCGCCTCAGTTGCGGAGCCTCTGGCAGCACCTCCGACTCGACGGGGGACGACGACACCGGGTACGGCGCGGGAGAGGCTGCCCAGCCCGGGTTCTTCGTGCTCACTGGCTCGGCGCCCGCCGCGGTGAGGCTCACCGACCTCGACTGGACCTTCGTGACGACGGGGCTCGCCGATGCGGTCGCTGCGGCGCGCCGGCACGCCGAGGCGGAGTCGGCCCGCGCCGGCACGGACCTCGACGTCGTGGTGATGGGCGGCGGGGCCACCGTCGCCTCCGCCCTCGCAACGGGCCTCGTCGATGAGCTGACCCTGCACCTCTCACCCGTCGTGCTCGGCTCCGGCACGCCGCTCTTCAGCGCCGGGGCGCCGCGCACGCTGGTGCAGCGCCGCGTCGTACCGACCTCGACGGCGACGCACCTGACGTACGACCTGCGCTGAGCGTGGCCGCCCGTCGCGTCGACGGGTCGCGGCGGCGGAAACCGCCCCGGAATCTCATCGGATGACTCCACTACACCCCATGAGGGGAGCCGGGATGCGTCGCAGTCTGGATACATTCAAGTTTCATCGACCCCCGTCGGTTACCCCCTGCCACCTGGAGAGCCATGCACTTCCATCAGTTCACCGCCGTTCAGCACGGAGAGGCTGTGACCCTTGGCGGGGTCATCGACGAGCTCTCCCTGCAGGAGCTGCGCGCGGTGCTGGAGCACAAGGTCGGCAAGGGAGCCCTGGTCGTCGATCTCTCCCAGGTCGAGTTCCTCGCCAGTGTCGGGGTCAATGAGCTCGTCGCGGCGCTGCGTCGCGCGCCGAGCGACAGCCCGGTCACGCTGCGTGCGGTCCGGGGGTCGATCGCGCAGGTCGTGATGGAGATGAACGGGCTCCCGCACGCGACCGAGCTCACGCTGCCCGTCGAGGAGCGCTCCCGCGAGGTCGAGGCGCACTAGCCCGGTGAGGTGGGGGGCTGCACACACTCCGGCGAGCACGAGCGCCGCCGTCCAGGGCAGGCAGCGGCGGTCGTAGCGTCCAGCCAGGAGCGCAGTGGCCGATCCGCCCAGTGCCCCGAGCGCCCACGGCCGCAGTCACTCCTCGGGCGCCACCTCGCTGTGGTCGGTGCCGAGGGCGAGGACCAGGAAGACGAACACGGCTCCGTACCCGACCACCAGGAGCGCCAGCGCCGCGTTGAGCGCGCCCCACAGCCGGCGCGCAGGTTCTCGCGTATCTGTCGGCATGGCGGGGACGCTACGGTCCCGGACGGCTCGAGGACATGAGCATGGGCACTCAAGCCCTGGAGGGACCCCGGCGAACCTTCTGCACCAGTACCTCGGACTCGACGGGGGCGAAGCCGAGGTCATCGTTGATCGCGCGCATCCAGACGTTGGCGTCGTCGCTGCTGGTCCGCACGCGTACCGCCTCGCCATGCGCTTGTACGGCGAGGAGCGAGGCGACCTTGACCGCCCGGCCGAGTCCCGCGCCGCGGTGGGCGGTGAGCACGAGCGTCCCCTCGACGTGCGCCGGGCGTGCCGGATCGGCCCCGACGACCACGCACGTCCAGGCCGCGACGACGCCGTCGTCGGTGACCGCGATCGACTCGACGGAGGTGCGGCCCTGCGCGCGCCACAGGGCCAGCTCGCGCTCGTAGTCCTCGACCGAGACCGGCGTCGGCTCCCAGCCGAGCTCGCCGTGGGGCGCCTCGGCGTCGACCAGGCCCTTGATCACGCCCACCTGCGCGCGCAGGTGCGCCGGGACGCCGCCGAGATGGGTGGAGACGGTGGTCCCGGCGGGCACCACGACGGGCGCCAGCTCGGCGGTGGCCAGGTCGAGCTCGACCACCGTCTCCGTGGTGGCGCGCGCATAGCCGAGAGGGCCGGCGAACCTCTCGACGAGCGCATCGATCTCCGTCGCCGTCGGCAGGTAGGCGCTGGCGACGTACCGCTCCACCCGCGCGGGGACGGCCTCCTCCGCGGCCCGGGCGAGCCGCGTGCCGGTGCCGCGGCGCTGGTGCGTGGGCAGCACGCAGACGTCGACCCAGGCGGTGTCCGGGGTGTCGTCGGCGGTCGAGGAGCTGGCGAACCCGACCAGGTCGTCGCCCTCGAAGGCGCCGACGAGCTGGTGGGACCAGCCGTTGTCGGCCTGCCACACCGCGGCCCTGGCCGCTTCGTCGAGCGGCACCCAGCCCGGCCGGGCGTGCACGGTCGCCGCGCACTCGACGCGGTAGACCGCCCTCAGGGCGGACGGGTCGTCCACGGAGATGGCCCGCAGCTCCAACGGCACGATCATCGAACACCCCATGTCTCGAGCGGAGGGGCCGATCCTGCCTGATGTCGACAGTCGCCTCGGGAGCAGGGCGGCGCCGTGGCCGCAGAACCACGAAGGCCGGTCCGCCGCGTCTCCGCGGCGAACCGGCCTCTCGTGTGTCGGGCTGACAGGATTTGAACCTGCGACCCCCTGACCCCCAGTCAGGTGCGCTACCAAGCTGCGCTACAGCCCGAACTTCCTTGACCCGGCAAGGCCGCGTCAGGAACCGGGTGAACCTTACCCCACCCCGCGCCGTACGCCGGAATCGGGTCGGGGCGGTGAACGGCGGCCGTGCCAAGAGTGCGTCAACGCGTGTCAAGACCGCGTCAAGATCGGCGTCCGACACCTCGCGGAGGTCTTGGCTGGGACTCATGAGTATTGAGAACGGCCTCCTGATCCTCGCGGTCGTCGCTGTGGCGGCGTACCTGCTCGCGGCCCTGATCTTCCCGGAGCGCTTCTGATGTCCGACACGCTCGCGGGAGCACTGCAGCTCGCGTCCCTGGTCGTGTTGCTGGCACTGGTCTATGTGCCGCTGGGTGACTACATGGCGCGCGTCTACACCGGCACGAGCCACCTGCGGGTGGAGCGGGCCCTGTACCGCCTCAGCGGGGTCGACCCCGGCGCCGAGCAGAGCCCGAAGGCCTACGCGCTGAGCGTCATCGCCTTCTCGCTGGTCAGCGTGGCGGTGCTGATGGCGATCCTGATGGGGCAGGCCCACCTCCCGATGAGCCGCGAGCTCGACGGGATGGGCTGGGCGATGGCGTTCAACACCGCGGCGTCGTTCGTGGCCAACACCAACTGGCAGTCGTACGCCGGGGAGTCGACGCTCGGCTTCGCGGCCCAGATGGGCGGCCTCGCGGTGCAGAACTTCCTCTCTGCGGCCGTCGGCATGGCGGTCGCGGTGGCGCTGATCCGCGGGTTCGTGCGGGTGCGGAGCGCGACGCTCGGCAACTTCTGGGTCGACCTGACCCGGGGCACCGTGCGGATCCTGCTCCCGCTGGCGTTCCTCGGCGCGCTGCTGCTGATGCTCGGCGGCGTGGTGCAGAGCTTCTCCGACACCACGATGAACACCCTTGCCGGCCACGGCCAGGTCCTCACCGGCGGACCGGTGGCCAGCCAGGAGGCGATCAAGGAGCTCGGCACCAACGGCGGCGGGTTCTTCAACGCCAACTCCGCGCACCCCTTCGAGAACCCGTCGGGCATCACCAACCTGCTCGAGGTCTTCTTGATGCTGCTGATCCCGATCTCGCTGACCCGCACCCTCGGCACGATGCTGGGCAACCGGCGCCAGGGCCTGGCGGTGCTGGGCGCGATGGGCGTGCTGATGGCGGTCTCGCTGGCCGTGATGACGGCCGGCGAGGCGGGCGCCCGCTCCCAGTCCGCGCAGGCGGCCGGTGCGGCGATGGAGGGCAAGGAGACCCGCCTCGGGGAGTGGGCCAGCGCCCTGTTCGGCATGGTCTCCACCGGCACCTCGACCGGCGCTGTCAACGCCGCCCACGACTCCTTCACCCCGGTCGGCGGCGGGGGAGCGCTGGTCAACATGATGCTCGGCGAGATCAGCCCCGGCGGCGTCGGCTCCGGCATCTACGGGATCCTGGTGATGGCCGTCGTCGCCGTCTTCATCGCCGGGCTCATGGTGGGCCGCACCCCCGAGCTGCTCGGCAAGAAGATCAGCACGCGGCAGATGACCTACGTCGCGCTCTACACCCTCACCACCCCGGTGCTCGTGCTGGTCGGCACCGGCGTGGCGATCTCCCGTGACTCCACCCCCGACGCGATGGGCAACGGCGGCGGTCACGGCTTCAGCGAGGTGCTCTACGCCTACACCTCGGCCGCCAACAACAACGGCAGCGCATTCGGAGGCATCACGGTGACCTCGGACTTCTTCCAGATCACCCTCGCCCTGGCGATGCTCCTGGGCCGGTTGGTGCCGATCGTGCTCGTGCTGCTGCTCGCCGGCTCGCTGGCCGAGCAGGGCAAGGTCCCCGCCACCGCCGGGACGCTGCCCACCCACCGTCCCCTGTTCGTCACCCTCCTGGTCGGCGTGATCGTGATCCTCACCGGCCTCACCTACTTCCCCGCCCTGTCCCTGGGGCCGATCGCAGAGGCGCTCGCATGACCACCACCACCAACCCGCCCGCTGCTCCCGGGAGCACCCCCGGCGCCCCCGACGCCACCGGGACCACGGAGTCCACCAGGTCCCGGGCCCGCGCAGGGCTCAGCCTGCGCACGCTGGCCGCCCAGGGCGTGGAGCAGCTGCCCGAGGCACTGCGCAAGCTCGACCCGCGCCACCTGTGGCGCTCCCCGGTGATGTTCCTGGTCTGGCTCGGCTCGGTCGCGACCACGGTCGCCGCCGTCGTCGACCCCAGTGTCTTCACGATCTCGATCGCGGTCTGGCTGTGGCTGACCGTCGTGTTCGCCAACCTCGCCGAGGCGGTCGCCGAGGGCCGCGGCAAGGCGCAGGCCGCCTCGCTGCGCGCCGCGCGCAGCGACACCGTCGCCCGCCGGCTGGCCGCAGACGGCACCGAGACGCCCGTGCCCGGAACCCAGCTCGAGGTCGGCGACCTGGTCGTCGTCGAGGCCGGCGAGGTGGTCCCCGGAGACGGCGACATCGTGGAGGGGATCGCCTCGGTCGACGAGTCCGCGATCACCGGCGAGTCCGCGCCGGTGATCCGCGAGGCGGGGGGTGACCGCAGCGCGGTCACCGGCGGCACCCGGGTGCTGTCGGACCGGATCGTCGTACGGATCACCGCGGCCGCCGGGCAGACCTTCCTGGACAAGATGATCGCGCTGGTCGAGGGCACCTCGCGGCGTCGTACTCCCAACGAGATCGCGCTGTCGATCCTGCTGCTCAGCCTGACGCTGGTCTTCCTCGCCTCGGTCGCGACCCTCGCCCCGATGGCGTCGTACGCCGGGGCGCCGCAGGACCTGGTCGTGCTGGTCGCGCTGCTGGTCTGCCTGATCCCCACCACCATCGGCGCGCTGCTCTCCGCGATCGGCATCGCCGGCATGGACCGGCTGGTGCGGGTCAACGTGCTGGCGATGTCCGGGCGCGCCGTGGAGGCGGCCGGGGACGTGAGCACGCTGCTGCTCGACAAGACCGGCACCATCACCTACGGCAACCGGCGCGCGGTGCGGTTCGTGCCCGCCCCCGGCGTGGCGCCCGAGCAGCTGCGCGACGCGGCCCGCAACGCCAGCCTGGCCGACCAGACGCCGGAGGGCCGCTCGATCGTCGACCTCGCACTGGCCCAGGAAGGTGCGGCCGAGGGGGCCGACGACCGGGACCTGCCCAGCGGCGCGACGTTCGTGGAGTTCACCGCCCAGACCCGGATGTCCGGTGTCGACCTCCCCGACGGCGGCTGCCTGCGCAAGGGCGCCGCCTCGGCGGTGGCCGCCTGGACCGGGCAGCGGCCACCGGTCGAGGTGGACGAGACGATCGAGGAGATCTCCCGGCGCGGTGGCACCCCGCTGGTGATCGCCTGCCGCGACGCGAGCACCGGCGAGGCCCGGGCGCTCGGCGTGGTCGAGCTCAAGGACGTGGTCAAGGAGGGGATGGCCGACCGGTTCGCCGAACTGCGCTCGATGGGCATCCGCACGGTGATGATCACCGGTGACAACGCGCTCACCGCCCGGGCGATCGCGGCCGAGGCGGGGGTGGACGACTTCCTGGCCGAGGCCACGCCCGAGGACAAGATGGACTACATCCGCCGCGAGCAGGCCGGGGGCCGGCTGGTCGCGATGACCGGCGACGGCACCAACGACGCACCCGCGCTGGCGGCCGCCGACGTCGGGGTCGCGATGAACAGCGGCACGGCCGCCGCCAAGGAGGCCGGCAACATGGTCGACCTCGACTCCGACCCCACCAAGCTCATCGACATCGTGGAGATCGGCAAGCAGCTGCTGATCACCCGGGGGGCGCTGACCACGTTCTCGATCGCCAACGACGTGGCGAAGTACTTCGCGATCATCCCGGCGATGTTCGTCGTGGCCTACCCGTCGCTGGACGCACTGAACGTGATGGGCCTGGCCACGCCGCAGTCGGCGATCCTCTCCGCGGTCATCTTCAACGCCCTGGTCATCGTCGGGCTGATCCCGCTCGCCCTGCGCGGGGTGCGGTTCCGCGCGGCCTCGGCCACCTCCGTCCTGCGCCGCAACATGCTGGTGTTCGGCCTCGGCGGCGTCGTGGTGCCGTTCGTCGGCATCAAGCTCATCGACCTTCTCGTCTCGACCATCCCCGGAATCGGCTGATCACATGCTCACTGACCTCTCCCGCCAGGCCCTGACCGGGCTGCGCGCCCTCCTCGTGCTCACCGTGCTCCTCGGCGTCGTCTATCCGCTCGCCGTGTGGGGCGCCGGGCTGGCCCTCGGCGACCGGGCCCAGGGCCAACCGGTCCGCCTCGACGGCGTGCTCGTCGGCTCGCGCCTGCTGGGCCAGCAGTTCGTGGGCGCGGAGTGGTTCCACTCCCGGCCCTCGGCCAACGACCACGACTCCCTCGCCTCGGCGCCCAGCAACCTCGGCCCCTCCAGCCCTGACCTGCTGGAGCTGATCGCGCAACGGCGTACCGAGGTGGCCGCCGTCGAGGGCGCCGACCCCGCGGACGTGCCCGCGGACGCCCTGACCGCGTCCGGCTCCGGGTTGGACCCGCACATCTCCCCGGCGTACGCCGCACTGCAGGTGCCGCGGGTCGCGCGAGCCCGCGGCCTCGAGGAGGAGCGGGTCCGCGACCTGGTCGCCGAGGCGACCGACGGGCGGGTGCTCGGCTTCCTCGGCGAGCCCGGCGTCAACGTGCTCGCCCTCAACGTGGCCCTCGAGCAGGCCGCTCCGCGGAGCGCCTCACCCGGACCCGCCGGCGGGCGGGGAGACTGACCGCATGGAACGCGGGACGCTGAGGGTCTACCTGGGAGCCGCGCCCGGCGTCGGCAAGACCTTCGCGATGCTCCAGGAGGGGCACCGCCGCGCGGCCCGGGGCACCGACGTGGTCGTGGGGTACGTCGAGACCCACGGGCGGGCCCGCACCGCCGAGGCGCTCGAGGGGCTGGAGGTGCTGCCCCGACGCCGGGTGGCCTACAAGGGCACGGTGCAGGAGGAGCTCGACGTCGAGGCGGTGCTGGCGCGCGGTCCCGAGGTGGTGCTGGTCGACGAGCTGGCGCACACCAACGTCCCGGGCAGCGGCTGCGAGAAGCGCTGGCAGGACGTCGAGCGGCTGCTCGACGCCGGCGTCGAGGTGGTCACCACCGTCAACATCCAGCACCTGGAGTCGCTCAACGACGTCACCGAGGCGATCACCGGGGTGCGTCAGCGCGAGACGGTGCCCGACGAGGTGGTCCGCGCCGCCGACCAGATCGAGCTGGTCGACATGAGCCCGCAGGCGCTGCGGCGCCGGATGGCGCACGGCAACGTCTACGCCCCCGACCTGGTCGACGCTGCGTTGTCGCAGTACTTCCGCGAGGGCAACCTGACCGCGCTGCGCGAGCTCGCGCTGCTGTGGCTGGCCGACCGGGTCGAGGAGGGTCTGGAGCGCTACCGCCACGAGCACCGCATCGACTCCACGTGGCCCGCCCGCGAGCGGATCGTGGTGCCGGTCAGCGCCGGCCCGGAGTCGAGCACCCTGATGCGCCGCGCCGCCCGGATCGCCTCCCGCGGGGCGGGCGGGGAGTGGCTGGCGCTCTACGTCACCCGTCCGGACGGGTTGACCTCGGTGCTGCCCGACCAGCTGGCCGCACTGCGCGCCAAGGCCGAGGAGCTCGGTGGCACCCTGCACACGGTGGTCGGCGACGATCCGGCCGAGGCGATCCTCGACGTCGCGCGGGCGGAGAACGCCACCCAGCTGATCATCGGGGCCAGCCGCCGCGGCCGGGTCGGCACGCTGCTGCGACCCGGTGTCGGTGAGCGGGTGATCGCCGCGGCCGGGGACATCGACATCCACATCGTCACCCACGACTACGCCCGCTCCGGGGCCCGGTGGCGACCGCCGGAGGCGCTGAGCCGGCGCCGGCGGGTCCTGGGCCTCGTCTTCGCGGTGCTCGCGCCGGTGCTGGTCAGCCTGGTGCTGCTGAGCGTGTCCGACATGGAGGGCCTGCCGACCGAGGCGATGACGCTGATGGTGGTGGTCGTGGCGACCGCGCTGATCGGCGGGCTGGTGCCGGCCGTGGTCGCCGCGCTGTCCAGCGGGCTGCTGCTCAACGTGCTGTTCACCCCGCCGGTGCACACCATCACCATCGCCGAGCCCGCGAACGCCGCCGCCATCGTGATCTTCGTGCTGGTCGGGATCGCGGTGGCGACGGTCGTGGACACCGCGGCGCGGCGTACGGCGCAGGCGGCGCGGGCCCGCGCCGAGGCCGACGCGCTGGTGGTGCTCTCCCACAGCCTGCTGCACGCCGGGGACGACCTCGACGGACTGCTCGCCTCGGCGTGCGAGCTGTTCAACGCCCGAGGTGCCGCGATCCTGCGCCGCGACCAGCACGACGTCGAGCAGGTCGTCGCCGCCCACGGCAGCGCGCCGGTGTCCGCGGAGGCCGCCGACGCGGCGACCGCGATCGACGAGGGGACGACGCTGGTGCTCGACGGGGCCCGGCTGCCGGCCTCGGACCGCGGGCTGCTCAACGCCTACGCGGCGTACGTCAAGGTGATGGAGGAGCGGCGCGCCGCCACCGCGGCCGAGGTCGAGCGGCTGCGGCTCGAGGAGACCGACCGCACCCGCACCGCGCTGCTCGCCGCGGTCTCGCACGACCTGCGCTCGCCGCTGGCGGCGGTCAAGGTCGCGGTGTCCAGCCTGCGCGCCCCCGACATCCGGTGGTCCGCCCAGGACGAGGCCGACCTGCTGGAGACCATCGAGGAGTCCACCGACCGGCTCGCCGCCCTGGTCGCGAACCTGCTCGACATGAGCCGGATCAACACCGGCTCGGTGCGGGTCGCGCTCACCGAGGTCCCGCTGGGGAGCACCGTGCACCGCGCGATCGGGTCGCTGGAGGGCGGCGGGCGCATCGAGGTGGACCTCGACCCCGATCTCGTGGTGCTCGCCGACGCGGGGCTGCTGGACCGGGTGGTGGCCAACGTGTGCGAGAACGCGCTGAGATACACGCCGGCCGAGGCGCGCATCCGCATCGACGCTGCCTGCGCGGGCGGGCGGGTGGTGCTGCGGGTGGCCGACAGCGGGCCCGGCGTACCCGAGCGGGACCAGCACCGGCTGTTCGCGCCGTTCCAACGCCTCGGCGACGTCCCGCAGGGCGACGGCGTGGGCCTCGGCCTGGCCGTCGCCCGTGGCTTCACCGAGGCGATGGGTGGCACGATCAGCACCGAGGAGACGCCCGGCGGGGGACTCACCTTCGTCGTCGAGCTCCGGATCCCCGACCTCCGGATCGCCGGCAAGGAAGCGCCATGACCTTCGTGCTCGTCGTCGACGACGACCCCGCCATCTGCCGCACGCTCGCGATCAACCTGCGCGCCCGCGACTACGAGGTGGAGACCGCCGGCGACGGCCGCTCGGCACTTCAGGTGGTCGAGGAGCGGATGCCCGACGTGGTGCTGCTCGACCTCGGCCTGCCCGACCTCGACGGGATCGCGGTGCTGACCCGGCTGCGGACCTTCACCTCGGTGCCGGTGATCGTCGTGTCGGCGCGCACCGGCTCCGACGACAAGGTGGAGGCGCTCGACCTGGGTGCCGACGACTTCATCACCAAGCCGTTCTCGATCGAGGAGCTGCTCGCCCGGGTGCGCGCGGCCACCCGCCGGGCGGGCGCGGTGGAGCCGGCGCCGTGCGTGCGGGTGGGGGACCTCGAGCTGGACCTCGGGGACTCGCGCGCCCGCCGCGGCACCGAGGAGGTGCACCTGACCCCGATCGAGTGGCGGATCGTGGAGCACCTGGTGCGCCGTCGCGGGCGGCTGGTGCGTCAGACCGAGCTGCTGCAGTCGGTGTGGGGGCCGAGCTATGAGCGCCAGACCAACTACCTGCGCGTCCACCTGGCCAGCATCCGGCGCAAGCTGGAGGCCGACCCGTCGCGACCGGTCCTGTTCGTCACCGAGCCGGGGATGGGCTACCGCTTCGCGCCACAGGGGTGAGGGTCAGGGCGCGTGCGTCTCCGGGGGTGGGGTGACCCACTGGACCAGCTGCCACACCAGCCCGTTGTCGTCGGCGAACTGGCAGTAGCGCTCGCCCCACGGCTCGGTCTCCGGCGGTGTGAGCACGCGCGCGCCGGACTCGGCGAGCCGGGCGAACTCGGCGTCCAGGTCGTCGACCACGAGGGCGAGCAGGGTGCCCTCGCCCGCGGATCCGGCGATGTGCGCGGGCTTGAACGTCGACAGCCCGGTGCGCAGGAAGATCACGTTGAACCCCACGTCGGGGTGCTCGAGGGAGACGAACCCGTCCGCCGACATCGCCTCGGTGAACCCGAGGGCCGCGGCGAACCGGGCCGAGGCGGCGGGGTCGGGGACGTTCAACGACACGGCGGCTGAGGTGACAGGCATGGCAGACCCTTCGACGGTGCGGCGGTGGCCGGTCCAACCTAGGCGCGGCGGGCCGGGGCGCGACAGCGCTCAGGGCGTCGCGTCGGGCAGCAGCTTCGGCAGGCTGAAGACGCTCGGGGCCGCGCAGCCGGGGCAGGCCCACTCCAGGACCCAGGCGCGGGCGTCCTCCGTGACGCGCAGCGGGTACGGCGTACGGTCCGCGCCGTGGCGCAGGGTCTGCCCCGCGGCGTCGACCCGGACCGGGGCCTGGCAGGCGCCGCAGGTGACCAGCGCGGTCAGCAGCCCGACCGTCGCGGCGGCCGCGCGGACCCGGTTCACCACCGGCGCCGGCGCAGGTCTGGGCCGCGCACGTCGTAGCCATCCCGAGAGGGTCATGCGCGGGCCTTTCGCGGTGTCGGGGTGGCCGCCACCCCGAGGGTGACGTCGGACGGACCGGCGCCGGGGAGCGACCGCGGAGGCAGCGCCCGTCGGGCCAGACTGGGTGCAGGATGGCGGATCCCCGGCGGCGGGTGCGTGTTGTTTCGCGGGTCGCCGGGAGTGCAAACGGGTGGTCGGACGTGGTGTCGTTTGGTCCCCAACGGCATGTTCTCGGGGCCCCGGAGTGTCGTCTGTGACCGATCGTGGGTGGAACCGGGCGGCGCGTCAGTGCGAGACGCTGCCCGCGATCCGGGCGAGCGCCGGGGTGGCGGCGACGCCCTCGGCGAGCACGTCGGCGGGCACCTGCTCGAGCAGGGCCGTCCAGTAGGCGTGGATCCGGGCGACGCTCTGCTCGGCCAGCTCGGTCGGGACCAGCGCGACCGAGCGCGCGTTGCCGGTGACCTGCTCGCGGAGGACCAGTCCGCCGGCGACGAGGCTGCGGATCGCCGTACTGACGTTGCTGCGCTGCAGGCCGGTGGCCTCGGCGATCTGGCTCGGGGTCGAGCGCGGCCGGCGGTGGATCTCGCGGATCACCGCGACCTCGGTACCGGTGAGGGGGACGACGTCGCGCAGGTCGGCGTGGCGGGTGTCGAGCTGGTGGGCGAGGTCGAGGACGACGTCGGCCAGCGCGACCAGCTGGGCGGTGCTGGGCGGGGGCGTCGGGGTCGTCGGGGGCACGGTCCCAGCCTACTGACATGTTATGGTTCTACAACCATAATCAACGCCGAAAGTAGGATCGCGTGGCTGTCGCCGCACCCAGAACCGTTGCCGAGACCGACGCTCCGCCGTCCGGCGGCAGGCCCGGCCTGACCCTGATCGCCGTGTGCTTCGGCCTCTTCATGGTCGGCCTCGACTCGACGGTGGTCCACATCGCCAATCCGGCCATCCAGGCCGACCTCGGCGCCTCCTTCGGCGAGCTGCAGTGGATCATCAACTCCTATCTGCTGGCCCTTGCCGTCTTCCTGATCCCCGCTGGCAAGCTGGGCGACCGCTTCGGGCGCAAGCGCCTCTACCTCAGCGGTGTCGCGATCTTCGCGGTCGCCAGCGTCGCGATCGGCCTGGCTGGCAGCGTCGAGGGCGTGCTGGTCTTCCGGGCGCTGCAGGGCATCAGCGCCGCGATGCTGATGCCGCAGACCATCGCGCTGCTGCGCGCCACCTTCCCCCGTGAGAAGTTCGGCATGGCGGTCGGCGTCTGGGGCGGTGTCTCGTCGGTCGCGATCGCCGGTGGTCCGCTGGTCAGCGGGCTGCTGGTCGACAGCGTCGGCTGGGAGTGGGTCTTCCACATCAACGCCCCGATCGCCCTCATCGGCATCGTCGTCGGTGCGCTCGTCATCAAGGAGACGCCCAAGGTCGTCGAGGGCCGCCTCGACCTGGTCGGCGTCGTGCTCCTCGCGCTGGTGCTGCTCGGCGTCGTGTTCGCCGTCGTCCAGGCCCAGGTCTGGGGCTGGGGCAGCGCCGCCACGATCGGCATCTTCGCGGCCTCGGCCGTCCTGTTCGCCCTCTTCGTGCGGGTGGAGTCGCGCGTCGAGTTCCCGCTGCTCCCGCTGGGCATGTTCCGCTCCGCGGGTCTGAGCGTCGGCGGGGTGGTCTTCGTCGCCAACTTCTTCGCGATGCTCGGGGTCACCTTCCTGATCACCCTGTTCCTGCTCAACACGCTGGGCAACTCCACCACCCGTGCCGGCGTGCTGATGCTCCCGCTGAGTGCGATCGCGATCCCCGCCGCCCCGATCGGCGCGATGCTCACCGCCAAGGTGGGCGCGCGTCGGGTGGCCGCCCTCGGGCTGGTGTTGATGGCGATCGGGCTCGCGCTGCTCACCCAGGTCGACGCCGGTACGTCGTACTGGCGGATGGCGGTGCCGTTCGTCGTCATCGGTCTCGGCTCCGGCTTCGCGATCCCCTCGGGTGCGGACCTCATCGTGGGTGGCGCGCCGGTGCACCTCGCCGGTGTGGCCAGCGGCTTCCAGACCACCTGCATCCAGGTGGGCGGCGCGATCGGCACCGCCGTGCTGTCGGCGATCATCGCGGCCAAGGTCGCCCCGGCGGTGCTCGGCGCCGGGCTGCCCGAGAGCGCCCAGGAGGCGGCCGCCGCGGGCGTCGTCTTCGAGGGACTGCCCGCAGTCAGCGACGCGTTCGTCGGCGGTCTGCACGTGGGTCTTGTGGTCGCCGCCGTCCTCTGCGCCGCGGTCGCGGCACTGGTGATGGTCGCGGTGTGCGAGCCTGCGCGACACGACGTCGCCACCGTGCTCGAGGAGACCGTCGAGGGGTCCGCCGGCGACCTCTGAGGCCGGCTGTGCGCGGCTCGTCCAGTGGGTCCCGTCCGTGGGCGTTCCGCGCATCTGCGCCGTCGCGGCCTGGGTCCGCTGGGCACTCGCCGAGCGGGCGATGCGGCGCCGTGAGCCGCGGCCGTCGTTCGGCCTCGCCGTACTGGTGACGGTCCTGCTCGTCGCGGCCGCGATGGTGCTCGTCCTCGCGCGGTGAGCGACGACCATGCCCCGGCCGGCGACCCCGGTGCCGCCAACGAGCGCACCGGGGTTGCCTGGCATCGCTCCGCCCTCGTGCTGATCGCCGACTCGGCGAGACCTGGGAGGACCTTTAGGTAAGGCTGGCCTTAGTATCATCCTATGAATCGGGAAGCGGGAGGCACGGGCACGTTCGTGACCGGTGCTGGTTCGGGGATCGGGGCGGCCACGGCGCTCGCGGTGGCCACGGCCGGGGGGCGCGTGGCGCTGCTCGACCGGGACGCGGCGGGGCTGGCGGAGGTCGCCGACACCATCGCGGCGAGCACCGGTCGGGAGCCGCTCCGCTTCGCCGTGGACGTGCGCGACGCCGACGCCGTCGACGCCGCGGTCGCCGAGGCCGCGGAGCGGTTCGGGGGCCTACGGGCGATGGCCTGCGCGGCCGGGATCCTGCGCCCGGGCGGCCTCGAGGACGTGACGGTCGAGGACTGGGAGGCCCACCTCGGCGTCAACACCACCGGCGTGCTGCACTGCCTGCGCGCGGCCTCGCACCACCTCGCCGACGACGGCGCGGTCGTCGTGGTCAGCTCCAACGCCGCGCGCGTGCCGCGCACGGGCATGCTCGCCTACGCCGCCTCCAAGGCCGCGACCTCGGCCCTGGCCCGCTGCGCCGGGCTCGAGCTCGCCGCGCGCGGGATCCGCTGCAACGTCGTCGAGCCCGGCTCGACCGCGACCGCGATGCAGCGCGACCTGTGGCCCGACCCCGAGGCCGGCCGTCGCGCTGCGGTCGAGGGCGACCCCGCGGCGTACCGCCTGGGCATCCCGCTGGGCCGCATCGCCGAGCCCGAGGACGTCGCAGGGGTGGTCGCCTTCCTGCTCTCCGACGCCGCGCGCCACGTGACCCTCCAGCAGCTCTACGTCGACGGGGGAGCCTCGCTGTGACCACCACCCACGAGCGGCTCCGGCGGCCCGCCGAGCCGGCCGCGTCCGCGCCCGGGTCCATCGTGTTCAGCACCAGTGCCCGCACCCTGCTCGGGCGCGCCGGTGAGCGCTGGACCACCGCTCGCTCCGACTCGCCCGCGTGGGCCGACACCGTCGTCGGCGCGCTCGCGCCGGGGGAGCGGGCGGTCGGCGTGATCGGCTTCGACCCCGGCTCGCCCGGCGTCATGCACCGCCTGCTCGACGCACGCGAGATCCCGACCACGCCACCGCGCCGGACGCCGGGGCCGGCGCCCGAGCGCGCCCAGACGCTCGTGGAGGTCCCCGCCCCGCGGGAGTACGCCGACCAGGTGCGCGCCGCCCTGCGCGCGATCGCCGACGGCGCGGTCGACAAGGTGGTGCTCGGCCGGTTCCTGGAGGTGCACAGCGACCCGCCGCTCGCCGTGGACGAGGTGGTCGCGCGTCTGCTGCGCACCCGTCCCGGCCGCTACGTCTTCTCGGTGCCCGTCCCGGCGCCGGGGGCCGCGGGATCGCGCGCCGCCACCGTGCTCGGGGCCAGCCCCGAGCTGCTGGTGCGCCGCGAGGGCACGCTGGTCGAGGCGATGCCGCTGGCCGGCTCGGTGCCCCGCAGCCCCGACCCGGCCGAGGACGAGCGCCGCCGCGCGGCACTCGCCTCCTCGGCGAAGGACCTCCACGAGCACGCCTTCGTCGTCCGCGACCTCGTCGGGCGGCTGGCGAGCGCCTGCGACGAGGTCGAGCACGACGTGACACCCCAGGTGGTCGGCACCGACTCCCTGTGGCACCTCGGCACCCGGGTGGTCGCCCGGGTGCGCCCCGGCGCCGACGGCTGCTCGGCCCTGCACCTCGCCCAGCTGCTGCACCCCACCCCGGCGGTCGGCGGCAGTCCCCGCGACGCGGCGCTGTCGCTGATCGGGCGCCTGGAGACCGGCGAGCGCGGCTACCTGGCCGGCGCCGCGGGCTGGGTGGACGGCAACGGCGACGGCGAGCTCGCGCTGGTGCTGCGCTCGGGGCTCCTCGACGGCCCCCGGCTGCGGCTGTTCGCGGGCGCCGGCATCGTCGCCGGCTCCGACCCCGACGCCGAGGTCCGCGAGACTGCGGCCAAGCTGCGCACGATGCTCGAGGCGGTCGGCCTGTGAGCGCGCGGTCACCGCTGGCGTCGTCGCCGACCTGGCCCGAGGAGGTCCGCGCGGTCTACCGCGCCGCCGGCCTGTGGACCACCGAGACGTTCGCGGACTTCGTCGCCGACCGGACCACCCGCCACGCCGACCGGCTCGCGGTCGTCGGCCGCGACGTGCACGGCACCGAGCACCGGTGGACCTATGCGCGCCTGGGCCTGGAGGCCGACCGGGCCGCGGCCCGGTTCGCCGGCCTCGGGGTGAGCCAGGGCGACCGGGTGGTCCTCGCCCTGCCCAACGTCGTGGAGTACGTCGCGGTCGTGCTGGGGCTCTTCCGCCTCGGCGCGCTTCCGGTCTTCGCGCTGCCGTCGCATCGCGAGCTCGAGCTCTCCGAGTTCTGTGCGCTCGCGGACGCCGCCGCGTTGGTCGTCTCCGGCAACGCCACGGACGTCGACCACCGCGGGCTGCACGCCGCGGTCGCCGCACGGGTCGAGGAGCGCGGCGGCGTACCCCCGCTGCTGGTGCCGGTGTGCGACTGGGAGACCGAGCCGGCGCCGGCCGACTACCCGGCCCCGCGGCTGGACGCCGAGCAGGTCGCGTTCCTCCAGCTCTCCGGCGGCACGACGGGGGTCTCCAAGCTGATCCCGCGCACCCACGCCGACTACCTCTACTCCGTGCGCGCCTCCGCCGAGATCTGCGAGCTGAGCGAGGCCACCCGGATGCTGGTGGTGCTGCCGGCCGCGCACAACTTCGCGATGAGCTCCCCGGGCATCCTGGGCGTCCTGCACACCGGCGGTGCGGTCGTGCTGGCCGGCGACCCCAGCCCGCGCACGGCGTTCGGGCTGGTCGCGCGCGAGCGGGTGAGCCTGGTGTCGCTGGTGCCGCCGCTGGCGCAGGCGTGGATCTCCGCGGCCCGGCGGCGCCGTCCCGACCTGAGCTCGCTCGAGCTCGTCCAGGTCGGCGGCGCCAAGCTCGCCCCCAGCGTGGCCGCCGAGATCGAGCCGGTGCTCGGCGCCCGCCTCCAGCAGGTGTTCGGGATGGCCGAAGGGCTGGTCAACTACACCCGCCCCGAGGACCCGGAGGACCTGGTCCTCAGCAGCCAGGGCCGCCCGATCAGCGGGTACGACGAGATCCGGGTCGTGGACGCCGACGGGATCGACGTGCCCGACGGCGAGGAGGGGCAGCTGCTCACCCGGGGGCCGTACACGATCCGCGGCTACTACCGCGCCGACGGGCCCAACCGGGACTCCTTCACCCACGACGGGTTCTACCGCACCGGGGACCTGGTCCGGCGCCTGCCCAGCGGCCATCTCGTGGTGACGGGGCGGGAGAAGGACCAGATCAACCGGGGCGGGGAGAAGATCGCCAGCGACGAGATCGAGGGGCTGCTGCTCACCCATCCCGGCGTCCTCGACGCGGTCGCGGTCGGGGTGCCCGACCCCTACCTCGGCGAGCGGATCGCCGTCGTCGTGGTGCCCGAGCCGGACCGTCCCCTCCCGGAGCCCGCCGCCGCGCACCTCGGCGCCCACCTGCGCGACGCCGGCCTGGCGACCTACAAGCTGCCCGACCAGGTCGTGGTCCTCGATGCCTTCCCGACCACCCCGGTCGGCAAGAACAGCCGCCGCGACCTGCGGCACCTGCTCGCCGAACGCCTCACCGGCGATGTTCCCCCCACCCCCGCCCCCGCCACCCCGGCCGCCGCCGGAGCCTCCCCCCAGGAGTCACCATGAGCCTCCCCGCCCTCATCGAGTACGCCGCGCCGCTCGCGGACCTGCCCCCCAGCCGCGCGCCCTGGCAGCTGGAGAGCGGCCGCGCGGCCGTGCTCGTGCACGACATGCAGCGCTACTTCCTGCGCCCCTACGCCCCGACCTGTCCGGCGCTGGTGGGCGCGGTGGACTCCACCGCCCGCATCCTCGCGGCGGCCCGCGCGGCCGGCGTACCGGTCTTCTACACCGCCCAGACCGGCAGCCCGGCCGACAATCAGACAGGCGGCCAGACCCACGGCCAGACCCACGGCGGAGCGACCCCGGCCCGCGGTCTCCAGGGCGACCTGTGGGGCCCCGGGATGAGCGCCGTGCCGGAGCACACCGAGATCGTCGAGCCGCTGGCGCCCGCGCCGGGGGAGACGGTGCTGGTCAAGCACCGCTACAGCGCCTTCGCCCACTCCGACCTCGCCGAGCGGCTGGCGAGCGCCGGACGCGACCAGCTGGTGATCACCGGCGTCTACGCCCACATCGGCGTCACCGCGACCGCGATGGACGGGTTCATGCGCGAGGTGCACCCGTTCGTGGTGGCCGACGCGGTCGCCGACTTCGGTCCCGAGCAGCACCGCCTCGCCCTGGCCCAGGTCGCCAGCTGTGCCGGCGTGGTGACCACGACCGACCAGGTCGTCGCCGCCCTGGCCACGTCGTTCCGCGCCGACGACCTGCCCGCCGCGCCGGCGGACTGGGCGGGCTGCGTGCGCGCCGCGCTCGTCGAGGTGCTCGACGCCGGGTTCGCGGACGCCGCGTTCGCCGAGCCCGAGGCCGACCTGTTCACGCTGGGACTGAACTCGCTGCGCGCCTTCGACCTCCTGGACCGGCTCGCCGACGACGGCGTGGACATCGACTTCGCCGACCTCACCCGCGAGCCCACGCTGGCCTTCGTGCTGCGCCAGGGCGCCGTGCGCGCCGAGCTCGTGTCGTGACCCACGCCCCGGCCCCACGCCGGTGGCTGCCGCTCACGGCCGCCCAGCGCGGGCTCTACTTCGCCCACGAGCTCGACCCGGCGAACCCCTGCTACACGACGGCCGAGGTGGTCGAGATCGAGGGCGACCTCGACCCGGCGCTGCTCGAGGCGGCGCTGCGCGGGACCTACGCGGAGTTCGAGCAGCTGCGCACCCGCTACCGCACCACGCCCGACGGGCCCGAGCAGCAGGTCCTCGACGAGTCCTGCCGGTCGGGCCCGGTCTGCCCGGTCGTGGACCTGCGCGACCAGCCCGACCCCGAGGCCGCAGCCGCCGCGTGGATGCGCGCGGACCTCGCCCGCCCGATGGACCTCGGCCGCGGCGAGGTCGTCCGCAGCGCGCTGCTGCGCCTCGGCCCGACCCGGTCGTGGTGGTACCACGCCGCGCATCACGTCGTGCTCGACGGCTTCGGCGTCGTCCAGCTGCTGCGCCGGGTCGCCGAGCGCTACACCGCGCTCACCGACGCGGCGCCACTCGCCGCGCTCGAGCAGGTGCCGCTCGCCGACCTGGTCGCCGCGGACCCCGCGGTCGACCCCGGCGCCGAGGCGTTCTGGGACCAGCGACTCGCCACCATGGACGGCGTCGTCGCCCTCGCCGGGCGCACCGCGACCCCGGCGCCCGCCGCGCTGAAGGCCTCGCTCGTCCTCGACACGGAGCAGCAGACGGCCCTGGCCCGCGGCGCCCGGCGCCTCGGCACCACCTGGGCCGACCTGGTGCTCGCCGGCGTCGGCGGCTACCTCGCCCGGCTCACCGGTGCCGCCGGCACCCGGATCGGCCTGCCGCTGATGAACCGCGCCCGTCCTGGCCAGGGCGCGCTGCCCAGCGCCCGCACGGTCTGCACCGCGATGAACGTGCTGCCGGCCACCGTGCCCGCCGACGGCACCGTGGGCGAGGCCCTGGGCGCGGTGGCCCGCGAGCAGGAGGTCCTGCGCACGAACCCGTTCGTGCGCCAGGAGGAGCTGACCCGCCGCCTGGCCCGCGGGGCGGGCTCCTCGGGCGCCCAGCTCTTCGGGGCCCAGGTCAACCTGATCCCCTTCGACCTCGAGCTGCGCCTGGGCCCGGCCGCCGGCACGGTCCGCAACCTCACCGCCGGCCCGGTCGAGGACGTGACGGTGTGCCTGCGTGGCAACCCCGGCCGCGGCCGCGTCGTCCGCCTCGAGATCGACGCCAACCCGCGGCTCTACGACGCCGAGGAGGTCCGCCTGCACCTCGAGCGGCTCGCGCACTGGCTGACCCGGTTCGCGGCCGCGCAGGCCGACGACCGGGTCGCGGACCTGCCGCTGCTCACCGACGCCGAGCGCGAGCTGGTGGTGCGCGGGTTCAACGACACCGCCGTCCCGCTCGAGCACCGCACCCTGGCCCGGCGCTTCCGCGACCAGGTCGACCGGACCCCGGACGCCCCCGCCCTGCGCTGTGCCGGGCGGACCACGTCGTACGCCGAGCTGGCGGCGCGCGCGGACCGGCTGGCCCGGGCGCTGCACGCGCGCGGCGTCCGCGCCGGGGACGTCGTCGGGGTGCTGCTGCCGCGCGGCGAGGAGCTGTTCACCGCGCTGTACGCCGTGCAGCGCCTCGGCGCGGTGCACCTGCCGCTCGGCACCGACCAGCCGCCGGCCCGGCTGGCCGGCATGCTCGCCGACGCCGGCTCGCGCCTCGTCGTCAGCGACGCCGCGCACCGCGGGCTGCTCGAGCCGGCCCGTGCGAGCGACCCCGGGGCGCCCGTGGTCGTGGACGTCGGCGAGGCCGGCCCGGTCGGCGAGGTGCTGCCCGCGGTGCCCGACGACCCCGACGCGCCGGCGTACCTGCTGTTCACCTCCGGATCCACCGGACGCCCCAAGGGAGTGCTCGTGGGCCACCGGGCGATCGACAACCGGCTGCGCTGGATGCAGCACCGCCTGCCGCTCGCCGCCGGGGAGCGGGTGCTGCACAAGACCCCCGTCACCTTCGACGTCTCGGTCTGGGAGCTGTTCTGGCCGCTCCAGGTCGGCGCCTGCGTGGTCCTCGCCGAGCCCGACGCCCACCGCGACCCGCGCCGCATCGCCGACCTCCTCCTCGAGCACGACGTGCGGGTCCTGCACTTCGTGCCCTCGATGCTGCGCGCCTTCCTCGCCGACCGCGCGACCCGCGAGCGGGCGCGTGGGGCGGCTGTGCGCCACGTCGTGTGCAGCGGCGAGGCGCTCACCGCCGAGCTGGTCGACGGCTGCCAGGAGGTCCTCGGCGTCGCGCCGGTCAACCTCTACGGCCCCACCGAGGCGGCCGTCGACGTCACCTGCTTCCAGACCGTCGCCGGCACCCGCGGCCCGGTGCCGATCGGCCGCCCGATCTGGAACACCGCCACCTACGTGCTCGACGCCGACGGCGAGCCCCGGCCGGTCGGCGTCCCCGGGGAGCTCTTCCTCGGCGGCGTCCAGCTCGCCGAGGGGTACGTCGGGCGCCCCGACCTCACCGCCGAGCGCTTCATCGCGGACCCGTTCCGGCCCGGCGGGCGGATGTATCGCACCGGCGACCTGGCCCGTTGGCGTCCGGACGGCACCCTGGAGTACCTCGGGCGCACCGACGACCAGGTCAAGGTGCGCGGCCAGCGCGTCGAGCTCGGCGAGGTCGAGGGCGCCCTCGACGGGGTCGCCGGGGTGACGGCGCTCGCCGCGGGCACCGCCGGGGACGCCGCGGGGGAGGTGAGCTCGCTCGTGGTCTGGTTCGTCGCCGAGCACGGCGTCGGACCCGACGTCGCCGAGCAGCGCCTGCGCGCGGCCGCGCAGGAGCGGCTCCCGGAGGCGATCCGGCCGGGGGCCTACCTGCCGGTGCCGCGGATGCCGCTGGGCAGCAGCGGCAAGACCGACCGCCGCCGCCTCGCCGAGATCGCCCCGCCGGTGGCCCGGCGTACGACCGAGGCGCCGCGCGACCTGGCCGAGCAGCGCCTGTGCGCGCTGTTCGCCGAGGTGCTCGGGCTGGCCACTCTCGGCCCGGACGACGACTTCTTCGCCCTCGGTGGCGACTCGTTGCGCGTGCTGCGCCTGCTGGGCGCGGTCGAGGACGCCTTCGCGACCACGCTCGACCTGCGCACCGTCTTCGCCGCGCCCACCCCGGCCGGACTGGCCGCGGCGCTGGGACGCGACGCGGCGGTGCCGGGCGGGTTCGAGGAGGTGCTGAGCCTGCGCCCGGACCGCGGCACCCGCCCGCCGCTGTTCCTGCTGCCCCCGGCGGGCGGGCTGGGCTGGTGCTACACCGGCCTGCTGCGCGCCCTTCCCGTCGACCAGGGCGTCCACGTCGTCCAGGCGCCGGGCCTCGAGAGCGGTCTGCCGGAGCCGGTGGCGGATCTCGAGGCGCTGGCACAGCGCCAGCTGGTGGCCATCCGGCGGGTCGTCGGCGAGGGGCCCTTCCACCTCGCGGGCTGGTCGCTCGGCGGGATGGCCGCCCACGAGGTCGCCGCGCTGGCCCGCGCCGAGGGCCAGCAGGTCGGTGCGGTGCTGCTGCTCGACGCCTACCCGGCCGACCAGTGGCGCCACCTCGGCGAGCCGACCGAGGAGGAGGCGCTCGTGGGCGTGCTCCGGCTCGGCGGGGTCGAAGGGCTCCGGCCCGCCGGCGCCCCCGTCGACCGGGCGCTCGTGGCCGAGCTGCTGCGCCGCGGCGGCAGCGCGCTCGCCGCGCTGCCCGCGCCGGTGCTCGACGGCTGCCTGGCCTCGGTGGTCGAGGCGGCCCGGCTGGTGCGCACCTCCCGGCACCGGCTGCTGCCCGGCGACCTCACCCTGGTCGTGGCCACCGCGCCCCGGCCCGAGCAGCACCTGGACCCCGACGGCTGGTCGGCGTACGTCGCCGGGCGGGTGCAGGTGGTGCCGGTCGACTCCACCCACGGCGACCTGGTGCGCGCGCCGGCGGTCGACGAGGTCGGGCGGATCCTGGCGGGCCTGCTCGAGGCCCAGCCGGTGGGTGCCTGAGCATGGCCGCCCGGCGTGTCTGACCGGGCGACAGGCGTGGTCGCCTTCGCCCGGGTCGCCGATGTCGACGTGGCCGGGCCCGAGCTGCTCGGGCCCGCGGAGCTGGCGAGGCTCGCGCGGCTGCGCCGCCCGGAGGACCGGGCCGCCTATCGCGCCGCCCACGTGCTGGTGCGCCGGTGCGCCGCCCAGCTGCTGGGCGCCGACGTCGCCGAGCTGGTGCTGCGCCAGGAGTGCCCCGGCTGCGGGGGCACCGACCACGGCCGCCCGGCGCTCGCCGGACGGCCCGGGATCGGGCTCGCGCTGAGCCACTCCGGTGCCCACGTGGCCGCCGCGGCGGTGCACGGGCGCTGCGGTGTCGACGTCGAGGACCTGCCGGGCGAGCGGGTTCCCGACCGGGTGCTCGCCCCCGCCGAGCGGGACTGGCTCGCCCACGGGGCCGGCCGCGCGGATCCGCGCGCCGGCCTGCGGCTGTGGGTGCGCAAGGAGGCCTTGGTCAAGGCCGGGGCCGCGACGCTCGGTGACGCCGCGGCCCTCGACCTGGTGGGCGCAGCGGACGCACGGGACGGGCTGCGCGCCCACGCCCACGGGTTCGACCTGGGGGAGTGGCGCACCGCGGACGCCGTCGGCGCCTGGGCGGTGCCGTCAGGCACCCGGGTCAGCCGCGCCTGACCCGGACCCCGGTCGAGCGCGCCGTCATCGTCGCGTAGCCGGGGCGCGACGCGGTCACCCGCACGCGGAGCGTGTGGCCGCGGTCGGCGGCGGCGACGCGGCGCGTCAGCCGGGTCGCGCCCGTGATCGGCCGGCCGTCGCGCAGCCACTGCACCCGGGTGCTCGCGCGCGGGCTCCAGGACCCGCGGGTGGCCCGCAGGGTCCGCCCGACCCGGGCGACGCCGCGCACCTGCGGGCGCGCGGTGCGCACCAGGGCGCCGCGGACCACGGGGACCTCGCGCGAGGTGAGCGTGGTGGGCGCGTGGCCGGCGGCCTCGCCGGTGACCGCGACGCTCAGGCGGGCCCCGACGTCGCCGGGCACCGGGCGGTACGCCGCCGCGGTGGCGCCCTCGATCGGCGTACCGTCGCGCAGCCACTGGTGGCTCAGCTGCTGCGCGGCGGGGGCGAACGCGGCGCTCGCGCGCAGCTCGCCGCCCGGGCTGGGTCGGCCGGTGACACGCGGGGCGTCCCCGGTCAGGGCCGGTGCCGGGGCGACCTCGACGCTGGTGAGCGGGAGGTTGCGGGTCAGGTCGCGCGCGTGGCCGGTGAGCTCACGGCCGCTGTAGACCCGCACCTCGAGGCTGCCCGCCGCGGACGGCACGCTGCCGCGGGCGCCGAGACGGCCGCCGTCGGGCAGGGACGCGGTGAGGGTGAAGGCGCCGCTCGCGTCGGCCTGCCCGGTGGCCCAGAACTTGGCGTCGGCGTGCGGTGCGTGCGGCGCCGGACGGGTCAGCACCTCGTCCCCGGACCACAGCAGCACCGCCACCTGCGAGCCGCCGGTCCCGGCGCGGTCTCGGAACCCGGTGCCGCTGATCTGCAGCTCCTCGCCCTCGACCACGGCGGTCGCGGCGTGCTCGGCGCGCACCGTGAAGGTCGCGCCCACGGTGGTCACCGGGTCGTTGTCGAGCAGGTGCAGGGTGTGGGACCCGGAGGTCGTCGCGACGCCGTTCGCGGGCTGGAACCGGGGCACCACCACCGGCTCGGCGCGGAAGGTGCCGTCGTCCTCGACCTGCACCCGCGACCGGGTGCGGTACGGCGCGTCCTCGCCGTCGTCGGCGCCGATCTGGCCGTAGGAGTCGGCATCCATCTTGATCGCCAGGCGCTGCCCGGGGGCGAAGCAGGACCCGCTGAGGTGGAGGGTCTCCCCGGGGACCAGCGGGCCCGGCTCGTCCACGGCGAACGACGGGGTGCAGGCCGCGGTGGCGCTCGTGGCGCCCACGGGCCCGAGCGCGGCCAGCGTCAGTGCGGCGGCGAGGGCGAAGGGGGTGGCGCGGCGCGACGCGCGGGCGGGCGGGACGGTCATGGCGGGTCCTCGGAGGCTGGAGGGCGGGACGGGGCGGCCCCCGCCGCGCGGGTGCGCGGCGGGGGCCGGTGCTGCGGGGTGCTCGTGGACTACTTCGTGCGGTTCTTCTTCGCGACCTTGGCGACCTTCACGGCCTTCGAGGTGGCGGTGGCCTTGGCGTAGCCCGGCCGGGTGGCGACCACGCGGACGGTGAGCTTCTTACCGGCGTCGGCCTTGGCGACCCGGTAGGTCGACTCGGTCGCGCCCTTGATCACCTTGCCGTTGCGCCGCCACTGCACCTGCGTGCTCGCCGGGGCGCTCCAGGTGCCGGTGGTGGCCTTCAGGGTCTTGCCGACCTTCGCCTTGCCGGTGATCCTCGGTGCGGCCGTGGCACGGAGCGTGCCGGCCCTGACCTCGACCTCGACCGCGGTGCTGCGCGCGGTGTCGCCGGGCTTCAGCGAGCCGCTGAGCAGGCGCAGGGTCCAGGTGCCGGGGGTCGCGGCGGGCACGGAGCCGCGGGCGCCCGTCGTACCGCCGTCGGGCAGCGGGATCTTCGCGGTGAAGCGGCCCGAGGCGTCGGCCTCGACGACCGCCCAGACGGTGTCGTTGCTGTGCGGGCCCTCGCCGGGGGCGTGCGCGATCGCGCCGTCGTTGATCTTGACCGCGATCGTCGAGCCCGCGGTGCCGGCCTGGTCGAGCCAGCCCTGGCCCTCCAGGGTGACGGAGCCGCCGATGGCGGCCGCGGAGGTGACGGTCGCGTCGACGGGGGTGATCTTGGCGATCGAGTCGACGCTCGTCTCGGCGGTGGTCCGCTCGCCGGTGGCGGGGTCGACGGAGTAGTCGATGGTCTGCGTGGTGGCGCCGGCCTTGTCGACCATGTACGCCGAGCCGCCGGCGACGATCAGGTGGTTGGCCGACTTCGGGGTGCCGGGCAGCGCGATGGTCTCGACGACTGCCTGGGCGCGGGCGTCGACGACGGTGACCTCGCCGGTGGTGAAGTCGGCGACGTAGACCAGGCCGCGGTCGGTGTCGACGTCGACACCGAGGGCGCGCGAGCCGGTGACGATGCGGGTCTTGTGGGCACCGGTGTCGAGGTCGAAGATGTCCAGGCTGCCCTCGGTCGTGGCGAACTGACCCTGGTTGACGGAGTAGACCTCGCGGGCCTCGGCGTCGATGGCGATGCTCGAGGGCTGGAGCAGGCCGACGCCCTCGGTGGCCGCGAGCGGGTTCGGGATGTCGACGCGCTCGACGGCGTACTTCGCCGGGTCGGCGGCGTAGTCGAGGACGTAGTACTGGTCGGTGCGGAAGTCGTTGGCGTAGACCGTGCCGGTGGCCTCGTCGATGTCCAGGCCCATCGGCACGGCGTAGGCCGACTCGTTGTCGCCGGTGGTCGGGTAGTTCGCGCGCGCCGGGATCGCGATGTCGCGCAGCCGCTCGAAGGTCGTGGTGTCGTAGACGGTGATCGAGGAGTCGGTCGCGCCGCCGCGGTTGGCGGCGGTGACGTAGGCGCGGTGGTGGACCTCGTCGATGATCACCTCGCGGGGGTGGGCGATCTCGACCTGGGCGCGCTGGGCGGGGTCGGCCTTCGCGGCGTCGAAGTCGTAGGAGGTCCACACCAGGTCGAGGGACTCACGGTCGTAGACGGTGACCTGGTTGTCGCGGGTGTTGGTGACCCAGACGTTGTCGTGCGCGTCGTCGACGTAGACGCCGTGGGTGGAGAGCTGCTTGTAGGTGGGCGTCGCCTCGGTCCCGTGCTCGAGCACCGGCAGGTCGGCGCGGTCCTTGATGGCCAGCGTGTCGGGGTCGACCTTGGCCAGCGTCGCGTTGAGGACCGGCGGTCGGCCCTGGGCAGAGGTCACGAACAGCTCGCCGGTGTCGTCGGAGGCGGCGACCTGGTACTGGCCGGCCACCAGCGGGCGCTGGGTGGTGGCGAAGGAGAACGCGCGGGGGGCGGGGGTGTCTGTGCCGGCGGCGCTGGTGGCGCTGGGTGCATCGGTGGCGCTCGCGGTGGTCAGCGACGCCGCGGCGAGGCCGCTGCCGACCAGGCCGAGCACGGCGGTGCCGGCGAGCGTGTGACGCAGTCGGCGCACGCGCCGGGCGGGAAGAGCAGTCATCGTTGGTTCCTTCACTCCAGGGGGATACGCCTGTTAGTTAGGCAAGGCGACCCTAACTTAGATCAGATGAATGGTGCTCCGGGGGTCGGCGTACCGAAGAATGGGCGCTCGGCAGTACGGCGAGCGGCGCCCGCGGGCGCCGGACCAGGGGGTCAGGGATGCGCGGAATCGGTACCGAACGGGCGCGGGACACGGTGCGAGCGCTTCAGGAGCGCATCGTCTCGGGCCGGTGGCCGGTGAACAGCAAGATCCCGAACGAGGCCGAGCTCGCCGAGGAGCTGGGGGTCGGGCGCTCGACCATCCGCGAGGCGGTGCGCGCGCTCGCGCACCTGGGGATGCTCGAGCCGGCGCCCGGCCGCGGCACCTTCGTGCGCTCGCGCAACCCCGTGCACCAGGTGCTCTCCGACTTCGCCTCGGAGCACTCGTGGTCCGACATCCTGCAGGTACGGCGGGCGCTGGAGACGCTCGCTGCGGAGCTGGTCGCCCGCGACGGCAGCGCCGAGGACCTCCAGCGGCTGCGCAGCGTGCACGACGCCGACCTGGCGGGCGCGGGCGCCGAGGTGACCGAGCGTGGCCGCACGCCGGGGGAGTTCCACTCCCTGCTGGTGGAGGCGAGCGGCAACCGGTTGCTCGCCGAGCTCTACTCCGGCCTGGTCGCCGCACTGCGCGAGGGGCGACGACGCGGCGAGGTGGTCAGCGGCCAGGACGCCGAGGGTCGCCACGACGACCATGCGGCGCTGCTGGCCACGATCGCGGCCCGCAATCCCGAGGCGGCCGCCGCGCTCGCCGCCCGGCATGCGGCCACGGACCTGGCGCTCGCGCGGGAGTAGCGGGACCCGGACGCCACAAACGTCTGATGAGGGTTAGGGTTGCCTCACCTATCTTTCGTCAGGAGTTCCGATGTCCACCTTCCCCCGTCCGGTGCGCGCCGCCATGGCCCCGGTCCTGGTCGTGCTGCTCGTCTGGACCCTCGGCGCGTGCGGTGGCGCCGGCGCCACGTCCTCGCCGACGGGGGAGACCCGCACGGTCACCGACGCCGACGGCACCTCGATGGAGGTCCCGGCCGACCCGGCCCGGGTGGTGGCGCTGTCCGAGCCGACCCTGGACGGCCTGCTGGCGCTCGGCGTCGAGCCGGTCGGCACCGTCGCCGGCCGCGGGCAGTCCGCGGTGCCGGGCTACCTGGCCGACCTCGCCGGCGACGTCCCGCTGCTCGGCGGAGTGGCCCAGCCGTCGTACGAGGCGATCGGGAAGGCCGACCCGGACCTGATCCTCGTCGACGGCACCAGCATCAACAACAACGCCGAGGCGATCGAGATCCTGCGCCGGATCGCCCCCACCTACGTCACCGGCTTCGCCGGCGGGGACTGGCGCGCCAACTTCGGCCACGTCGCCACCGCCGTCGGGCGGGAGGCGGAGGCCGAGGAGGTGCTCGCGGCGTACGACGCGGAGGTCGAGGCGGCGCGCGAGCGGCTCGCCGGGTACGCCGGCGACACGTTCTCCGTGGTGCGCTGGCAGGGTGGCTCGGCCGCGCTGATCCTCCAGGAGCTGCCCGCCGGGATGGCGCTGCGCGACCTCGGCCTGTCCCGCCCGCCGGGCCAGGACCGGCGCGGCCGCGGTCACAGCGAGCCGGTCTCGCTGGAGAACCTCGCCGACGTCGACGCCGACTACCTCTTCTTCGGCACCCTCGGCGGGTCGTCGGTGGGAAACGCCGACGCCGGTGGCCGCACCGACACCGAGGGCGCGCGGCAGGCGCTCGCCGAGGCGGAGAAGGTGCCCGGCTTCCGCGAGCTCGAGGCCTACCGGCAGGGCCACGTGATCCTGGTCGACGGCTCGCTGTGGACCTCCACGGGCGGCCCGCTGCTCATGCGCCGCCTGGTCGCCTCGGTGCTGGAGAGCCTCGGATGAGCGTGCTGTCCCGGCCCCGGCGCCTCGCCGTGTGGACCGCGGCCGCGGCGCTCGCCGCGGTGAGCGGACTCGCCGCGGTGGGCGCCGCCGCCGCGGGACCCGACGCGGGCACCGGGACCGGCACCGTGACGTCCACGGACCCCAGCGGTCGCACCGTGACGTTGACCCACCCGCGGAGTGTCGAGCCCGGTGCCGACCTGGTGATCGCCGGGACGGGGTGGCAGCTGGGCGACGCGAGCGCAGGGTCGCTGGTCAACGTGCTGCTCGACGCCCGCTTCTCCGGCGACCCGACGACCGTCCACACCCGGCGTACCGTGCTCCACCCGGTGACCGGCAAGGCCACCGGTGACACCCGCAGCCAGGCGCTGGTGCGCGCGGACGCGGACGGCAGCTGGACCGCGCGGATCCCCTACCCGAGCGCCGCCAACGCCCGGCTCGCCGATGGCAGCTGGACCGACTGGGTGCCCGGGTCGGAGCACGAGGTGCGGGTGCTCACCGGTTCGCTGCTCGCCGGCGACGTGACCCGCAGCCTCGCCGGGACGTTCACCGTCGCCGGCCCCGATGGCCCCGATGGCCCCGATGGCCCCGACGGCACCGGCGACCCCGACGGCGACACGGGCGATGAAACTGACGACGGGACCGGCGATGACACCAACGGCGGGACCGGCCCCGGACCCGACGACACGACGACCTGCCTCCCGACCTCCCCGCGACCCACGGTCCGCGTGGAGACGCCCGTCGTGGCCCTGGGCGGCGAGCTGGAGATCAGCGGCGCGGGCTGGTGCCACCCCGAGGGCGGCGGCTCGCGGATCGGCGTGAAGATCGACGAGGGCGCGCTGGCGCGCACCGACGACGCCGTGCACGCCAACCGCACCATCTGGGCGATCGTCCAGGCCGACGCCCGCACCGGCACCTTCCGCACCCGGCTGCGCCTGCCCGACGGCACCACCGCGACCTCCACCCCCGCGCTCGCGACCGGGGCGCACACGCTGCGGCTGCTCTCGGGCACCCTGCGCACCGGCGACACGCCGCGCAGCGTGCTCAGCGAGCCCTTCACCATCGGGCGCTACCGCCCGGCCGGGACCCCGGAGCCGCTCGAGGCGGCCACGGACCTGCGACCCGGCACCCGCGGGGCCGTCGCCGCCCGCCTCGTCGCCGGCGACCTGCTCCTGCGGGTGCCCCGCGCCCGGGCGCACGAGTGGGTCTTCGTCACGGCGTACGCCGCCGACGGCTCGCCGCGCTACCCCTGGACCCGCTGGTTCCGCCTCGACGATGCGCGCCGGGTGGTGCTCCCGCGCGCCGGCCGGCTGCCCGCCGAGCGGCTGCGGCTCAGCGTGCAGAGCGGCGAGCAGGACCGGCTCGGGCGGCTGCTCGGCTGGGCCCCGCTCACCGTGGCCGCGGCGCCCGCAGGGCACGCGGCACCCGCGGGTGGCGGCCCGGTGCCCGGCGCCGACCCGGGCGCCCCCGGCACGCCCGCTCTCGAGGCGCTCTCACCGGTCCCGACCGGCCCGCTGGTGACGCCCGCGGCCCCGGCGGTCGACGCCGCCGCGCTCCGCGAGCTGCCCCGCGGCGGCGTACGCGTCGCGGTCGACGGCTCCGCGCTGCGGGTGCTCGTCGCCGGCGGCCGGCACGGCGAGGCCGTGCACGTGCGGGTCTACCCCGTGACCGGCCGATCGTCGGCCGGCCGGCAGGCGCTCGTGCTGGACGGCGGCTGGGTCCTCCTCGACGCCGACGGCGCCCTGCGGATGCGGGTGCGCGGGCTCGCCGGCTCCGAGGTCCTCGTGGCGGTGCAGGCCGCCGACGGCCGCCTGCTCGGCTGGGCCCCGGCCACCCCCGGCGGCCCGACGTACGTCGAACAGACGATCCCGGCCGCGATCCTCGACGAGGACGCCGCGAGCCCGATGGCGGGCGAGGACACCGCCGACCGGTCTTGGTTCACCGCCGCGGACGCGGGCCTGCTGGCGCTCGGCGCGCTCGCGCTGGCCGGCGCGGTGCTCCGCACCCGACGCGGGACGGTGACGGCGTGAGGCGCGGGCTCGTGGCGACGCTGCTGGGCGCGCTCCTCGGCGGCGCGGTCGCCGCGGCGCCCGGCGGCGTCGCGGCCGCGGTCCCGGGCGGCGGCGCGGGGGCCGACACCCCCGGCACCTCCGCCTCGGTCTCCCCGCGCCAGGTCGCCCCCGGCGGGCTGTTGTCGTTCCGGGTGAGCGGCTTCCCCGGCGGGGAGACGCTCTACGTCAAGATCGACGACGGGCAGAGCTGCAGCGCCGCGTCGGTGCACGGGGCCTGCGTGGTCCACCAACAGGCCATCCCGGCCTCCGGCACCGTCACGGGATCCTTCGCCGTGCCGCGCGACCTCGCCGCCGGCGAGCACTGGCTGCGCTTCCTCGCCAGCGAGGAGGTCACCGACGCCTCGGGGGCGTACGCCGGCACGAAGGGCTACACCGCCCGCGGCGGCTCCGACTTCACCGTGGTCGCGGGCGGTTCCGGCGCCACGGCCCCTGCGCCCGGCGCGGGCACGGACGCCGGCTCCGGCGCGAGCGCCCCAGCCCCTGCGGTGACCGGCGCCGCTCCGACGACCGGCGTCGCCGGCGGTGGCAGCACGCAGGGCGACGCACCCCTCGCCGCCGGCGACACGCTCGTGGTCCGGCTGCCGCGCGGCGCGACCGGCCGCGGCAGCGGCCCCGCGCAGTCCGGTGCTGCGGCTCGCGACGCCGTGCCGTCCGACGCTGTGAAGTCCGGGGACGTGAATCCCGAGGCGACCGACCCGGCACCGACCGCGGCCCCCGCGGCGGACGACCCCGGGCTCCCCGTCACCGGGCTGGCCGGCCTCGCGGTGCTGCTCGGCGCGGCCGGCGTACTCCTCCTGCGCGCGCGGCGGCGCTCCCGTGCCTGACGTGCTCGCCCCGGCGCCGACCCGCCCGGCCGGGGTCCCCGACGACGCGGCAGCCCCGCGCGACCGCGCACCTCGGCGGCCCCGGCGCGCCTCGGCGGTGCTGCTCGGCGCCCTGGTGCTGGTGGCCGCGGTCGCGGTGAGCCTGTCGGTGGGGTCCAACCGGATCGATCTGGCGACCGTGTGGCGGCTGCTGCTCGCCCCGGACGGCTCGACGGAGTCGCTGGTGCTGCACGACCTGCGGGTGCCGCGCACCGTGCTGGCCGCGGTGGTCGGGGCGGCGCTCGCCCTGGCCGGCGCGGTCATGCAGTCGCTGACCCGCAACCCGTTGGCCGACCCCGGCATCCTCGGCATCAACGCCGGCGCCACCCTGGTGGTGGTGCTCGGCGTCGCGCTGCTGGGGACCACCGGCGTGCACATCTACCTCTGGTACGCCTGCGCCGGGGCGGCCGTCGCCGCGGTGCTGGTCTACGTGCTCGGCGGCACCGGCCCCGCCGCCCGCACCCCGGTGCGCCTGGCGCTCGCCGGCGTCGCGGTCTCCGCCGCGCTCACCGCGATCACCCAGACGGTGATCCTGGCCGACCAGGAGGCCTTCAACGAGTTCCGCTTCTGGGTGGCGGGGTCGCTGGAGGGCCGCACGTGGGAGGTCCTGGGCGCGGTCGCACCGCTGCTCCTCGCAGGTGCCGTCCTCGCGGTGCTGGTGGCGCCGTCCCTCGACGTGCTCGCGCTCGGCGAGGAGTCCGGCCGCGCGCTCGGCGTCGCCGTCGTCCGCACCCGGGTGCTGTCGCTGGTCGCGGTGACGCTGCTGTGCGGCGGCGCGACCGCCGCGGTCGGGCCGGTCGGCTTCGTCGGGCTCGCCGTACCGCTCGTGGCGCGCCGGGTGGTCGGGCACGACCAGCGCTGGGTCACCGCGCTGTGCCTGGTGCTCGGCCCGGCCTGGGTGCTGCTGGCCGACAGCGCCGCCCGGGTCGTGCTGGCCCCCTCCGAGGTGCCGGTCGGTGCGGTCGCCGCGCTCATCGGCGCGCCGGTGTTCATCGCGGTCTGCTGCCGGCGAACGGTGCCGACGCTGTGAGCGAGCTGCTGGTCCGCCGCGGCCCGGTGTCGGTGCGCCTGCGCCGCCGCACCCTCGTCGCGGCGCTCCTCAGCGCCGCCGCGCTGCTGGTGCTCGCGGTCCTCGGCCTCGGCCTGGGGGAGTACGCCGTGGCGCCGGGCCAGGTGCTGGCCGCCCTGGTCGGCCGCGCGGAGGACCCACTGGCGGCGTACTTCGTCACCGAGGTGCGCGCGCCGCGGGTGCTGACCGCGCTCGGCGTCGGCGCGGCCCTGGGGGTGGCGGGCGCGATCTTCCAGAACGTCACCGGCAACCCGCTGGGCAGCCCCGACATCATCGGCTTCACCACCGGCGCCGCCACCGGGGCGCTCGTGCAGATCATCGTGGTCGGCGCCGACACCAGGGGGGTCGCGCTCGGCGCGCTCGTCGGCGGGCTGGCCACCGCCGGGCTGGTGCACCTGCTCACCCGGCGCCACGGGCTCAGCGGACAGCGCCTGGTGCTCGTCGGGCTCGGGGTGGGCGCCACGCTGGCCGCGCTCAACACGCTGCTCGTTGTGCGGGCCTCGCTGGTCGCCGCCCAGACCGCCGCGCAGTGGCTGGCCGGCTCGCTCAACGCGGTGCTGTGGCCGCGGGCCACCCTGACCCTGGTCGCGGTCGCGGTGCTGCTCGCGCTCACGGTGCCCCTGGCCCGCCCGCTGTCGATGCTGGTGCTCGGCGACGACGTCTGCCGGGCCGCCGGGATCGGCGTGCAGCGGGTCCGCGCTGTCGCCGTGCTGATCGCGGTCTGCCTGGTCTCGGTGGCCACCGCGGCCACCGGACCGATCGCCTTCGTCGCGCTGGCCGCGCCCCAGATCGCCCGCCGGCTGGCCGGCAGCGCCGTCCCCGGCCTGCTCGGACCCGGGCTGACCGGCGCGGTGATGGTGCTCGGCAGCGACCTGCTCGCCCAGCGGCTGCTGGCGCCCACCGAGCTCGCGGTCGGCGTCGTCACCGGCGCCGTCGGTGGGCTGTACCTGATCGTCCTGCTCACCACGGAATGGCGGAAGGGCCACCGATGACACGACTGCTCACCCGCGACCTCACCACGGGGTACGCGGGGCGGGAGATCCTGCACGGGGTCGACCTGGAGATCCCCGACGGCCTGATGACGGTGATCGTCGGTCCCAACGCCTGCGGCAAGTCCACGCTGCTGCGCAGCCTGGCCCGGATGCTCGCCCCCACCGGCGGCGAGGTGCTGCTCGACGGCACCGCCATCGATCGGCTGCCGGCCAAGGAGGTCGCCCGGCGCCTGGGCCTGCTGCCGCAGTCGGCCACCGCGCCCAGCGGCATGAGCGTCGCGGACCTGGTGGCCCGTGGGCGCTACCCGCACCAGGGGCTGTGGCGGCAGTGGTCGCGCGAGGACGAGCGGGCCGTCGAGGACGCGATGCGCGCCGCCGACGTCGCCGACCTGCGCGACCGCGCGGTCGACGAGCTCTCCGGCGGCCAGCGCCAGCGGGTCTGGCTCGCGCTCGCGCTGGCCCAGGAGACGCCGCTGCTGCTGCTCGACGAGCCCACGACGTACCTCGACATCGCCCACCAGGTCGAGGTCCTCGAGCTCGCCCGCCGGCTGCGCCGCGAGGGCCGCACGGTGGTCGCGGTGCTGCACGAGCTGCACCTCGCCTTCCGCTACGCCGAGCACCTGGTGGTCATGCGCGACGGCGCGGTCGTGGCCACCGGCGACCCGCGCGAGGTGGTCACCGCCGCGCTGGTCGAGGAGGTCTACGACCTGCCCTGCCGGATCATCACCGACCCGGTCAGCGGCACCCCGATCGTGATCCCGCTCGCGGGGGCGTCGCGATGAGGCGCCAGCCGCCGAAGGTGCCGCGCCCGGAGCCCGTGGCCCGCGCGGACAGCCCGACCCTGGCCGCGCTCGCGGCGAACGCCACGCCCGCCGCGGTGCGCGCCTTCTGGGCCGGACCCGCCGCCCGGCTGCCCCTGGTCGAGGAGGTGCCCGGCGGCCGCGGGGAGGAGGTGCTGGTCAGCTTCTGCTGGCGTGACGCCGACGCCGAGCAGGTGCTCCTGTTCGCCAACCGGCTCACCGACGAGACCCGCCTCGAGGACTCGCTGCTCGCCCGGATCCCCGGCACCGACGTGTGGCACGTGACCTACCGGCTGCGCCGCGACTGGCGCGCGTCGTACTGCTTCCTGCCGCAGGCGACCGGGCAGCGGCCGGCCTGGTTGGGCGAGGGCGACCAGGTCGCGATCCGGGCCGCGCTCGACCGCGGCCTCGCCGACCCGCGCAACCCCGACGTGTGCCGCAACCGGGTGGGCACCACGCAGTCGGTGGCCTCGCTGCCGGACGCACCGCCCCAGCCCTGGCTGGTACGCCGGGGCGACGTGGCGCCCGGCCCGGTCGAGGAGACCCGGCTGCCCGACGGACGCCGCGCCTGGCTGCACGACCCCGCGACGGCCGGCACCGACGAGGAGCTGCCCGCCCTGGTCGTGCTCGACGGCGAGGTGTGGACCGGCCACCAGGACCTGCCGACGAGCCTGGACAACCTGCACGCCGAGGGCTGGGTGCGCGGCTGGCGCACCGTGTTCGTGGAGTCCGGCGGGCACGACCAGCGCTGGACCGAGCTGGCCGCCGACGGCGCCGGCGTCGAGCTGGTGGTCGACACCGTGCTGCCCTGGCTGCGCGCCCGGCGCGCGGTGCTGCCCGGCCCCCGGCACGTCACGGTGGCCGGGCAGAGCCTCGGTGGGCTGACTGCGCTTCGCGCCGGGCTGCTCGCGCCGGAGGCGGTGGGCAACGTGGTCAGCCACTCCGCCTCGCTGTGGCAGGACGACCTGCTCGACGCCGTCGCCCGCCACCGGCCCGGGGCCGAGCCGCTGCGGGTGCACCTCGCCCATGGCGCCCAGGAGTGGGTGCTGGGTCCGCCGCACCACACCCTCGCGGAGGCGATGGCCGCCCGCGGGATCCGCCTGGACGTCGCGGTCCACAACGGCGGCCACGACTACGCGTGGTGGCGCGGCGGGATCGCCGACGGGCTGCTCGCGGTCCGCGGCATCGGGGCGGCGTACCTCCGGCCGGCGTGAGGTCTCGACTCGACCGGTCAGGACTCGCGACTCGACGCTCAGAAGTCTCGACTCGACGCTCAGAAGTCTCGACTCAACCGGCGACGTAGGCGGCGAGGTGCTCCCCGGTCAGGGTGGTGGGGGTGGCGACGAGGGCGGCGGGGGTGCCCTCGAAGACCACCCGGCCGCCGTCGTGGCCGGCGCCGGGGCCGAGGTCGATGATCCAGTCGGCGTGCGCCATCACCGCCTGGTGGTGCTCGATGACGATCACCGAGCGGCCGGAGTCCACCAGCCGGTCGAGGAGCCCGAGCAGCTGCTCCACGTCGGCGAGGTGGAGCCCGGTGGTGGGCTCGTCGAGCACGTAGACCTCGCCGTCCTCGCCCATCCGGATCGCGAGCTTGAGGCGCTGGCGCTCGCCGCCGGAGAGCGTGGTGAGCGGCTGGCCGAGCGTGAGGTAGCCCAGCCCGACCCCGGCGAGTCGCTCCAGGATGCGATGCGCGGCGGGGATCCGGGCCTCCCCGGCGGCGAAGAACTCCTCCGCCTCGGTGACCGACATCGCCAGGACCTGGCTGATGTCACGCCCGGCCAGGCGGTGCTCGAGCACCTCCGCGGAGAAGCGCCGGCCCTCACACTCCTCGCAGGTGGTCGCGACCCCGGCCATCGTGGCCAGGTCGGTGTAGATCACGCCGGCGCCGTTGCAGGTCGGGCAGGCACCGGCGGAGTTGGCGCTGAACAGCGCGGGCTTGACGCCGTTGGCCTTGGCGAAGGCCTTGCGGATCGGCTCCAGCAGTCCGGTGTAGGTGGCGGGGTTGCTGCGCCGCGAGCCCTTGATCGTGCTCTGGTCGACCACCACGACGCCCTCGCGTCCAGCGATCGAGCCGTGCACCAGCGAGCTCTTGCCCGAGCCGGCGACCCCGGTCACGGCGACGAGCACCCCAAGGGGGATGTCGACGTCGACGTCGCGCAGGTTGTGGGTGTCGGCGCCGCGGACCTCGAGGGTGCCGGTCGGCGTGCGGACCTCGTCCTTGAGCCGGGCCCGGTCGTCGAGGTGGCGCCCGGTGAGCGTGCCGCTGCGCCGCAGGCCGGCCACCGAGCCCTCGAAGACGACCTCGCCGCCGGCGCTGCCGGCCAGCGGCCCGAGGTCGACCACGTGGTCGGCGATCGCGATCGTCTCCGGCTTGTGCTCGACGACGAGCACGGTGTTGCCCTTGTCGCGCAGCTGCAGGAGCAGCTCGTTCATCCGCTGGATGTCGTGGGGGTGCAGGCCGATGGTCGGCTCGTCGAAGACGTAGGTGACGTCGGTCAGCGAGGAGCCGAGGTGGCGCACCATCTTGGTGCGCTGCGCCTCGCCCCCGGACAGGGTGCCGGAGGGCCGGTCCAGGGAGAGGTAGCCCAGCCCGATCCCGGTGAAGGACTCCAGGGTCGCCGACAGCGAGCGAAGCAGCGGCGCCACCGACGGCGCGTCCAGCCCCGCCACCCAGTCGGCGAGGTCGCTGATCTGCATCGCGCAGGCGTCGGCGATGCTCGTGCCGCCGATCGTGGAGGAGCGCGCCGCCTCGTTGAGCCGGGTCCCGTCGCAGTCGGGACAGGTGGTGAAGGTGACCGCACGCTCGACGAAGGCCCGCACGTGGGGCTGCATCGCGTCGACGTCCTTGGCCAGGAACGACTTGCGGATCTGCGGGATCAGCCCGGCGTAGGTGAGGTTGATGCCGTCGACCTTGATCTTCGTCGGCTCCTTGTGGAGCAGGTCGTCGAGCTCGCGGGCCGTGAAGTCGCGGATCGGCTTGTCGGGGTCGAAGTAGCCGCAGGCGCGGAAGATCCGGCCCTGCCAGCCCGACATGCTGTAGCCGGGGATGGTGACCGCGCCCTGGTTGAGCGAGAGCGTCTCGTCGTAGAGCGCGGTCAGGTCGACGTCGGTGACCGTGCCGCGGCCCTCGCAGCGCGGGCACATGCCGCCGAGGCGGTGGAAGGTGGCCTTCTCCGTGGTGCTGCGCCCGCCGCGCTCGACGGTGATCGCCCCGCTGCCGCGCGCGGAGGGGACGTTGAAGGAGTACGCCGTGGGCGGGCCGAGGTGGGGCTCCCCGAGCCGGCTGAACAGGATGCGCAGCATGGCGTGGGCGTCGGTCACGGTGCCGACCGTGGAGCGCGGGTGGGAGCCCATCGGCTCCTGGTCGACGATGATCGCGGGGGTCAGCCCCTCGAGCACGTCGACGTCGGGGCGGGCCAGGGTCGGCATGAACCCCTGCACGAACGCGCTGTAGGTCTCGTTGATCAGCCGCTGGGACTCCGCGGCGATGGTGCCGAAGACCAGCGAGCTCTTGCCGGACCCCGAGACCCCGGTGAAGACGGTCAGGCGCCGCTTGGGGATCTCCACCGCGACGTCGCGCAGGTTGTTGACCCGTGCGCCGTGCACGCTGATGAGGTCGTGGCGGTCCGCTGCCCGGGTCGCGCTCATCGGCTCTCCCTCGCTCGGAGTGAGTGCAGATTCAACCAGTTCACACCGACGGCGGCGAGGCGCTCTGGACCGCTGCTCAGGGACGGGCCGCCGTGGCGGCGTCGGCCAGCACGTGGTGGCGCCCGATCGGCAGCATCAGCGGCCGACCGGAGACCGGGTCGGTGACGACGCTGCTCTCCAGGCCGAACACCGCCCGGACGGTGTCCTCGGTGAGCACCTCCTGCGGCGTCCCGCAGGCGTGCAGCCGGCCGCCGGCGAGCGCGACCAGCTGGTCGGCGTACCGCGCAGCGAGGTTGAGGTCGTGCAGCACCATCACGATCGTGGTCCCGCGCTGGCGGTTGAGGTCGGTGAGCAGGTCGAGGACCTCGATCTGGTGGCTGACGTCGAGGTACGTCGTGGGCTCGTCGAGCAGCAGCACGTCGGTCTCCTGGGCCAGCGCCATCGCGATCCAGACCCGCTGGCGCTGCCCACCGGAGAGCTCGTCGACCGGCCGCTCGGCCAGCTCGACGGTCTGGGTCGCCTCGAGCGCCGCGGCGACCGCGGCGTCGTCCTCGCGGGTCCAGCGGGTCAGGAAGCCGTGGTGCGGGTTGCGGCCGCGCCCGACCAGGTCGCTGACGGTGATCCCCTCCGGCGCGGTGGGGGCCTGGGGGAGCAGCCCGAGGGTGCGGGCGAGCTCCTTGGCCGGCATCTTGTGCACCTGCACGCCGTCGAGCAGCACCCGCCCGGCGCGCGGGGCGAGCAGCCGCGACATCGAGCGCAGCAGGGTGGACTTGCCGCAGGCGTTGGCGCCGACGATGGCCGTCACCCGGCCGGTCGCCACCGTGAGGTCGAGCGACTCGATCACGGTGCGCTCGCGGTAGCCGAGCGCCAGCTCTTCGACGGTGAGGGTGTGGCGGTCGGTCACAGGGAGCCTCCGGCGCGGTGGGTGCGGACGATGAGATAGACGAGGTACGGCGCCCCGAGCACGCCGGTCACGACGCCGACCGGGTAGCGGTGCTCGAAGAGGAACTGGCCGCAGAAGTCGGCCACCAGCACCAGCAGGGCGCCGACCAGCGCCGACGGCACGAGCAGCGAGGCGCCCGGGCCGACGAGACGGGCCGCGATCGGTCCGGCCAGGAACGCCACGAACGCGATCGGCCCGGTGGCGGCGGTGGCGAAGGCGACCAGCCCGACGGCGGTGAGGATCACCACGATGCGGGTGACCTCGACCCGGACTCCGAGCGCGGAGGCGGCGTCGTCGCCGAGGCGAAGCATGTCCAGGCCGCCGGCGCGCGAGAGCAGCACCGGACCCAGCACGACGAGGGCGAGCAGGGTCGGCACCACGTCGCCCCAGTCCGCGCCGTTGAGGCTGCCGGTGAGCCAACGGGTGGCCTCCTGCAGGTCCCACTCGGCGGCCTGGCTCAGCACGTAGGAGGTGACGCTCTCCAGCATCGCGGCGATGCCGATGCCGATCAGGATCAGCCGGGTGCCGACCACGCCGTCGCGGAAGGACAGCACGTAGATCAGCAGCGCGACACCGAGCCCGACGGCGATCGCGAACGCCGAGACCGCGGCGCCGCTCAGCGACAGCATCACGATCGCGACCGCCGCCGCCGCGCTCGCGCCGGCGCTGATGCCGATGATGTCGGGGCTGGCCAGCGGGTTGCGCAACATGGTCTGGAAGGCCACGCCGGCAAGGCCGAAGCACAGCCCGCTCAGCAGTGCCAGCACGGTGCGTGGCAGGCGCAGCCGCCCGACGGTGAAGGAGGCCCCCGGCACGTCCTGCCCGGCGATCACGCCCAGCACCTCGCCGGGGCCGTAGAAGGTCCGCCCGACCATCAGACTGACCGCGAGCATCGCCACGACCAGCGCCGCGAGCACGAGGGTCACCGTGCGACGGCGCGCCGCGCGGTGCCGGCGGGCGTGGGTCACGCGCTCGAGGGTCGTGGCGCTCACAGACCCGTTCACAGACCCGTTCGCAGACCCGTTCACAGGGCCCGCACCTTCTGGCGGCGTACGACGTGGATGAAGACCGGCGCCCCGACGAGCGCGGTGATGATGCCGACGTCGACCTCGCTGGGGCGCGCCACGATGCGACCGACCACGTCGGCGGCGGTCAGCAGTGCGGCCCCCACCACGGCGGAGAACGGCAGCAGCCAGCGGTGGTCGACTCCGACCAGCAGCCGGCACAGGTGCGGCACGACCAGCCCGACGAAGCCGATCGGCCCCGCCACGGCGGTGGCGGCGCCGCACAGCAGCACCGCGCCGAACGCGGCGGCGCCGCGGGTCAGCGCGACCCGCTCGCCCAGGCCGGCGGCGACGTCGTCGCCCAGCGCCAGGGAGTTGAGCCCGCGCGAGGTGGCCACGCAGACCAGCAGGCCGACGAGCAGGAACGGCGCGACCAGCCGGATCGTGTCGTACGACGCGCCGCCGACGCCGCCGATCTGCCAGGACCGCACGCCGCCGGCGATGTCGTTGCGGGGGAGCACCACCGCGGTGATGACGGAGGCGAACGCGGCCGAGGTGGCGGTGCCGGCCAGCGCGAGCTTGAGCGGGGTGGCACCGCCGCGTCCCAGCGACCCGACGGCGTACACGAACGCCGCGGCGGCGGCCGCGCCGAGGATGCCGACCCAGATGTAGCTCGACGCGGCGGTGAGCCCGAACCACGCGATGCCGGTGATGACCGCCAGCGAGGCGCCCATGTTGACGCCGAGGATGCCGGGGTCCGCGAGCGGGTTGCGGGTGACGCCCTGCATGACCGCGCCGGCGACGGCGAGCGCCGCGCCGACCAGTACCGCCAGCAGGGTGCGGGGGATCCGCTTGGCCACGGCCGCCTCGCCGATGGTCTCGGTGGACCCGCCCAGCCCGGCGAGGATCTCCTCGAAGGTGACCTCGCGGGAGCCGACGGCGACCGACCACAGGGTCAGCAGCGCCAGCAGCACCACGGACCCGGCGAGCCAGGCGGCGCGCACCCGCCGCGGACGTCGGACGACGCCCGCGGCGGGTGCGGGTGCGACGGCGGGCGTCGCGGTGTCCGGCAGCGAGCCGGTCGTGGAACCTGTCACCGGGTGGCGGTGCCGGCCTCGGCGAGCATGGTGACGTAGTCCTCGAGCACGTAGGAGATCGACAGCGGCGTCGGGTTCGCGGCGGTGCCCAGCGGGTTGTTCGGCAGCAGCACGATCGCGCCGTTCGCCACGGCCGGCATCTTCGAGAGCAGCGGGTCGCCCTCGAGCGCCTCGACCAGGGTCTCGTCGCCGTAGGTCACGATCAGCTCGACGTCGTCGAGGCCGTCGATCTGCTCGGCGCTGCGGGTCAGGCTGAACTGGTCGGTCTTCGCCGAGGCGTCCGCGATGCTCGCCGGGGTGGCCAGGCCGAGGTCCTCGAAGAAACGCGCCCGGGTGTCGTGCGTCGTGTAGAAGCTGACCTCGCTGAGGTCGGTGGTGTCGACGTGGGTCAGGAACATCGCGCCCGTGCCCTCGAGGCCCGGGTGCGCGGCCACGGTGTCGGCGATCTCGCCCTCGAGGTCGGCGACCAGCTCCTCGCCCTCCTCGGCCATGCCCATCGCCTTGCTGCTGAGCGTGATCATCTCGCGCCAGTCCGTCGACCAGGGCGCCTCGGGGTAGGCGACGACCGGAGCGATCTCCTGGAGCGTGTCGTAGTCCTCCTGGGTGAGCCCGGAGTACGCCGCGAGGATCACGTCGGGCGCGGTGTTCGCGACGGCCTCGAAGTCGATGCCGTCGGTCTCGTCGAAGAGCACGGGGGTCTCCGCGTCGAGCTCCTCGAGCCGGTCGCTCACCCAGGGCAGCAGGCCGTCGCCGTCGTCGTCGCCGAAGTTCGCCGCCGCCATGCCGACCGGCACCACGCCGAGGGCGAGCGGGACCTCGTGGTTGGCCCAGTTCACGGTGGCGACCCGCGCGGGCCGCTCCGGGATCTCGGTGGTGCCCAGTGCGTGCTCGATCGTGATCGGGTACGTCGCGCCGGAGTCGGCGCCGACGCTGCCGTCGGTCGCGGTGTCGTCGCTGTCCGCGGAGGACGAGCAGCCGGTGAGCAGCAGGGCGGCGGCGCCGACGGAGCCGACGAGGAGTCGCAGGGAACGCACGGGAGGTCCTTCGGGTTCGGGGGATGGAACGGAGGAGCCGGGGGTGGCAGGCGCCGGGAAGGCTCGTCCACCTCCGCCGACCCGACGGCGGTGCGGGCGGTGCGGGCACCAGGCGTTGGTGAGGCTAACCTAAGTGCTCCACGTCTCCGGAAAGAGGTCCCATGTACGGCGCAGTCGTGTCCACCGAGCGGGTCACGCCCTCGATCGTGCGGGTGGTGCTCGGCGGCGAGGGCCTCGCGGAGTTCGCGATGCCGGCCGCCACCGACGCCTACGTCAACCTCGCGATCGCCCCGCCCGGCGCGCCGTACGACGCGGTCTTCGACCCGCGGCAGGTGCGCGAGGAGCAGCCGCGCGAGTGGTGGCCGGCCCGGCGTCGCTACACCGTGCGCGCCTGGGACCCGGCGAGCCGGCAGCTCACCCTCGACTTCGTGGTGCACGGCGACGAGGGGGTCGCCGGTCCGTGGGCGGCCCGTGCCGTCGCCGGTGACGTGCTGGTGTTCGAGGGCCCCGGCAGCGGCTACGCGCCCGACCCCGACGCCGACTGGCACCTGTTCGTGGGCGACGAGTCCGCGCTGCCGGCCATCGCCGCCTCGCTGGAGGGCGTCCGGCCCGGCCGCCCGGTCGTGGTGCGCCTGGTCTGCGACGACGCCGCGCACGAGATCCCGCTGAGCACCCCGGGGCAGCTGGACCTGCGCTGGCTGCACCGCCGCGGCGCGGCGGACCCCGGGCGCCTGCTGCTCGACGCGGTCGCGGCGCTCGCGCTGCCCGCCGGCCGCCCGGACGCGTTCGTCCACGGCGAGGCCGACGAGATCCGCGGCCTGCGCCGCCACCTGCTCCTCGACCGTGGCCTGGAGCGCTCCGCCATGTCGTGCTCGCCGTACTGGCGGCGCACGATGACCGACGAGGCCTGGCGCCAGGTGAAGGCCGACTTCGTCGCCTCCATGGACGCCGATCTCGGTTGAGCACCCGCACCCACGCGCCGGCCGACGACCTGCGTCGGACCGAGAGCGCCACCGCACCCCCCGTGCTCGCCGGCGGGCACGCGCCCACGACCGCGGGCGCGCTGCTGCGCCGTACCGTGCGGCGCCACGCCCGAGCCCTCGCCGGCGCCTCCGCGCTGGTGACCGTCTGGCAGGTCGCCGAGCTGATGGTGCCGGTGCTGATCGGCGTGGTCATCGACCGTGCGGTGGTCACCGGCGACGGCTGGCAGATGCTGCTGTGGGCGGCGGTCTTCGCGCTGCACTTCGTGGTGCTCAGCCTCAGCTACCGCTTCGGCGCGCGGATGGGCAACCGCGCCCTGCACACCGAGTCCCACGCGCTGCGCACCGAGGTCTCGGCCCACGTGCTGTCGGGCCGTGGCGCCCGCGCCGACCGGCTGCCCGGCGACGTCGTGAGCATCGCGACGGCCGATGCGGAGATGGTCGCCGTCGTCGTGCGCCAGGTGATGTTCACCGTCGCGGGCGCGGTCGGCCTGCTGGTCAGCGCCGTGGTGCTGGCCGCGATCGACCCGGTGCTCGCGCTGGTCGTGCTGGTCGGGGTGCCGTGCGTGCTGGTCGTGACCCAGCTGCTGTCCCCGCGCCTGGCCACGCGCAGCGCGGTGCGCCAGGAGGCCCTCGGCGAGGCCGCCGGGATCGCCAGCGACCTGGTCCGCGGGATCCGCCCGCTCAAGGGGGTCGCCGGTGAGGACGCCGCGCTGGACCGCTACCGCCGCCGCAGCCAGCAGGCGGCCACCGCCAGCGTCGGCGCCGCCCGCTGGGAGGGCGTGATGCAGGGCATGACCGAGGGCCTGAGCGGGCTGTTCCTCGCCGTCGTCGCCCTGGTCGCCGGTGTCCGCGCGGTCAACGGCGACATCGGCGTCGGCGAGTTCGTCGCGGTCGTCGGCATCAGCCAGTTCCTCGGCGAGCCGCTGCGGATGCTGACCTTCCTGGTCGCCCAGCTGGCCCAGTCACGCGCCTCCGCCGCCCGGATCGTCGACTTCCTCGCGACCCCGCCGCTGGTGCTCGCCACCCGCGAGCAGCACGCCGGCACGCACCCCGACTCCTCCGACGCCCGACCGAGCGCCTCGAGCACGCCGTCGCTGGCGCTGCGCGCAGTGTCCTCCGGCCCGCTCGCCGACCTCACCCTCGAGGCCGCGCCGGGCCGCTCGGTCGCCGTGGTGGCCGAGGACCCCGCCGACGCCGCCGCCCTGCTCGCCCTGCTGCGCGGCGAGGCCGTGCCCGACGCCGGCACGGTGCTCGTCGGCGAGCGTGCGGTCGGTGACCTCGACGTCGAGGAGCTGCACGCGGCGCTGCTGGTCGCCGACCACCACGTCGAGCTCTTCGACGGCACCCTGCGCAGCAACGTCGACCCGCACACCGCCCTGGACGCCGAGCGGCTCGCGCGGGTGCTGCACGCCTGCGCCGCCGACGAGGTCGTCGCCCAGGCGCCCACCGGTCTCGAGGAGCACGTCCGCGTCGGCGGCACCACCCTCTCCGGCGGCCAGCGTCAGCGGCTCGGGCTGGCCCGTGCCCTCGCCGCCGACCCCGGCGTCCTGGTGCTGCACGACCCCACCACCGCCGTCGACGCGGTCACCGAGGCCCGGATCGCCGAGGGCCTCCACGACCTCCGCCACGCCCCCGGGGCGCCGGTGCGCACGACGCTCGTCGTGACCAGCAGCCCGGCGCTGCTGGCCCGCGCCGACGTCGTCGTCCACCTCCGCGCGGGCCGGGTGGTCGCCCGCGGCCGCCACCACGACCTCGTCGCCGACGAGCGCTACCGGGCGGCGGTGCTGCGATGACCACGCGACTCCCGGTCTCCAGCGCGCGCGACGCCTACGCGCTGACCCGCCGCCTGCTCACCCGGCGCCGGTGGACCTTCGCCCTCAGCGCCTCGATGTTCGCGGTGGCCGGCGCCGCCGGCCTGGTCGCCCCCTGGCAGCTGGGCCGCATCGCCGACCTGGTGAGCACCGGCGGCAGCACCCGGGAGGTGCTCACCGCCGCGGGCTGGATCGGCGCCGCCGCGCTCGTGGCCGCGCTGGCCACCGCGGTGTCGGTCGCGGCCCTGGCCCGCGCCGCCGAGCCGGCGCTCGCCGAGCTGCGCGAGGACGTGCTGGACCGCGCGCTGCACCTGGACACCGAGCAGCTCGAGGCCACCGGCAGCGGCGACCTGCTCGCGCGCGTCAGCGACGACGTACGCGTGGTCGCCGGCTCGCTCACCGAGGCGGTGCCGCTCGTCGTGAACTCCCTGATGGCCATCCTCTTCACCCTCGTCGGCCTGCTCGCCCTGGACTGGCGCCTCGGTCTCGCCGGCCTGGCCGCGGCCCCGGCGTTCGTGCTGGCACTGCGCTGGTACCTGCCGCGCTCGGGGCCCTACTACCGCCGCGAGCGCGAGGCGAACGGCGAGCGCGCCGAGACGCTGCTCGCCGGCGTCCACGGCAGCCGTCCGCTGCGCGCACTGGGCACCGCCGGGCAGCAGCAGGAGCGGATCGCGCAGGCGTCCTGGCGCTCGGCGCGGATCTCCATCGACGTGTTCGACCTGATGATGCGCTTCGGCGGTCGCACCAACCGGGCGGAGGCGATCGGGCTGCTGCTGGTGCTCGGCACCGGCTTCTGGGTGGTGCGCGCCGACGTGGCGACGGTCGGCGCGGTGACGACCGCCGCGCTCTTCTTCCACCGGCTCTTCAACCCCATCGGCGCGGTGCTGTTCCTCTTCGACGAGGTCCAGTCGGCCGGCGCCTCGCTGACCCGCCTCGCCGGGGTGGCGCTGCTTCCGCCGCCCGTCACCGGGTCCGGCACCGCGCCGGCCCACGGCGGCGTCTCGCTCGTCGGCGTCGGGCACGTGTACGACGGCGGGCACCGCGCCCTGGCCGGCGTCGACCTCGACATCGCCCCCGGCGAGAGGGTCGCGGTCGTCGGCAGCAGCGGCGCCGGCAAGACCACGCTCGGCGCGATCGTGGCGGGCCGGCTGGTCCCCAGCGCCGGCACCGTGCTGGTCGGCGGCGTGGACGTCGCCGACGCCGCGCTCCCGGGACGTCCGGTGGTGGCGACGGTGACCCAGGAGGTGCACGTCTTCGCCGGATCCGTGCGCGAGAACCTGCTGCTCGCGCGTCCCGACGCCACCCCCGCCGAGGTCGACGCGGCCCTGGCGGCGGTCGGCGCCGCGGGCTGGGTCGCGGCGCTGCCGCAGGGTGCGGACAGCGAGGTCGGCGGTGGCGCCGTCCCGCTCACGCCCGCCCAGGCCCAGCAGGTCGCGCTGGCCAGGGTCCTGCTCGCCGACCCCCAGGTGGTCGTGCTCGACGAGGCCACCGCCGAGGCGGGCTCGGCCGGGGCCCGCGCGCTCGAGGACGCGGCTCGTGCCGTCACCGAGGGCCGCACCACGATCACGATCGCGCACCGGCTGGTGCAGGCCCGCGACGCCGACCGGGTGCTGGTGCTCGAGGACGGCGTGGCCGTCGAGCTGGGCACCCACGAGGAGCTCGTGGCCGCCGGCGGCCGCTACGCGCGGCTGTGGTCGGCCTGGTCCAGTCGCTGAGGCGAGACCTCGCCGGGAGCGGCGTTCAGGAGCCGGCGGTGACCTTCTCGGCGAGCCGGAGCGCCGCGTGCCGCACCAGCGGCGCCTCGTCGGGGTCGGCGGCGGCCCGCTCGGGGACCAGCCCGCCGAGCAGGGCGGCCGGACGGGTGAGCCAGCCCCACGCGCTCCACGGGTCCATGCGCGCGGCGAGCAGCGGCTCGAGGACGGGGAGGAGCTCGGGGCGCACCTGGCCCTCGGCGTCGAGCTGGAAGCCGGGGACCAGCACCCGCTCGCCCTCGGTGAGCACCAGCAGCTGGTGGCGCGAGGCGGCCTTGTGGATGCTGAACCGGGCGGCGTCGACCGAGGAGCCGCGGCGCGCGGCCAGGGTCTCGTAGGTGAACCACTCGGTGGCCAGCAGCTCCTGGCGTACCCGGGCGCGCTGGGCGAGCTGCAGCAGCGGCACTGGTACGGCGTGCTGGGGCTCGGTGCCCTCGGCGTGCAGCTGGCGGTCGAGGTCGGCCAGCTGCTCGGCGCTCAGCTGCGCGCCGGTGCGCGGGTCGGTCCACACCGCGCGGCCGTGGCAGTCGCGCGTCATCGTCGGCAGGCCGGCCTCGCGCAGCGCCGCCACCAGGCCGAGCTCCTCGAGCCAGGCCGCCAGCCGCTCGCCGGTCTCGAGGGCCGCTGCTGCGTCTGCGGGGGACGGTGTCGAAGTCATGGTTCCAGCCTGCCGCACCGCGTCCGGCGCAGCGGCACCGCCCTGAGCAGTGCGACCCGGGTCACGGTCGGCGCCACCGCCAGGGCTCACGAGGAGCTCCGATCGTGGTCGGCGAGCCCGGCCAGCATGCGGTTGTAGGCCTCCAGCTCGGCGTCGGAGTCGCGCGAGGACTGCCGGTCGTGGCGGTCCGCGTCGCGGGTGTCGCTGCGGAACCACTGGAACAGCAGCACCACCATGACGATGAGCAGCGGGATCTCGCCCAGGGCCCAGGTGATCGAGCCCCCGACGTACTGGTCCTGGGAGAGGTCGGTGGCGAAGCCGCGGTCCAGCATCGAGTAGTAGTCGCCGGCCACGACCGCGTCCGCGCTCATCAGCGCGATGGCGAAGAACGCGTGGAACGGCGTGACGAGCAGCATCAGCCCGAGCCGGGCCAGGTGCGAGGGGCGGTGCGGCAGCGGGGCGTCGCCGACCAGCACCTCGAAGTAGAGGAAGCCGGCGATCAGGAAGTGCAGCTCCATGAAGGCGTGGCCGAGGTGGTTCTGCATCAGCGCCTCGAAGACGCCGGTCAGGTAGACGGCGTAGAGGCTGCCGACGAAGATCACGGCCGCCACCAGCGGGTGGGTGAGGAACCGCGCCGGGCGCGAGCGGAGCACCGAGGACAGCCACTGGCGCGGGCCGTGGCCGCCGGGCGTGTCGGCGCCGGGAAGCGCGCGCAACGCCAGGGTCACCGGGGCGCCGACGACCAGGAAGATCGGGGCGACCATCGAGAGCACCATGTGCGCGGCCATGTGGGCGCTGAACATGACCTCGGAGTAGACCGCGAGGCCGCCGAGGGTGGTGTAGGCGACCAGCAGCAGGCCCACGAACCACGACACCGTGCGGCCGACCGACCAGCGGCCGCCGCGACGGCGCACGGCGATGATGCCGGCGACGTAGCCGGCGGTACCGAGCAGGACGACGGCGAGGCCGATGCCGGAGGGGGTGAAGGTGAACAGCAGGTTCGCGACGCTCGGGGGGTCGGGGAGCGGACCGCCGAGCAGGCTCTCCGCGCCGTTGGCGTACGGCTCGCCGACCGGCGGCGCGGTGCGGCCCAGGGCGACGCCGAGGCCGGCGGCCACCGACATGAGCACGAGCTCGAGGCCGACGACGGGGGCCAGGTCGCGCACCCCGCTCACCGTCTGCGGGCGCTCGACGAGCGCGCGCCGGGCCTGCAGGGCGACCCAGCACAGCAGCGCCAGGACGGCGGTCTTGGCCAGCACGCCCGCGCCGTACGCCGTGGTGAACAGCTCGGCGGGGGAGCCGAGGTTGACCAGGGCGCTCACCACGCCGGAGGCCAGGGTGAGACCCAGGCACCAGGCGGCGAGGCCGGAGAACCGGCGGGCGGCCCGGGCGCGGGCCTCGGTGGGCTCGCGCAGGAACCAGGCGAGCGCGACCAGGCCGCCGGCCCAGACCGTCACCGGTCCGACGTGCAGCGCGAGCGCGATGACCGCGGTGTCGTGGCTGCCCGAGGAGGCGGAGTGCCCGGTCAGGACGCCGGTGAGGTTGGCGAGGACCGCCAGCACCAGGAGGAAGGCCGACTCGCGGACCGCGAGCACCCAGCGGCAGGCCGCGGCGAGCACGACGGCGGCGACGGCCTGGACCAGGAGCACCTGGCCCTGGTCGGACTGCAGGGCGAAGTCCCACACGGTGCCGGGCCGCACGTTGCGCAGCGGCACCGCGAACAGGTCGGAGTAGGTGAGGGTGAGCTCGGCCAGGCAGACCAGCAGCCACGCGCCGGCCAGCCAGCGCACCGACGCGACGGCGCGGTAGGCGCGCCCGGTCAGCTCGCTGCGCGGCCCGGCGCCGGTGAGCAGCGGCACCAGCAGCGCGCCGACGGTCGCGACGCCGAGCGCGAGCGAGGCGTAGCCGAGCACCGGCACGCCCCAGCCGGTGAGCGCGCCGGGGTCGGGCAGCCCGGCCGGCGGCGCCTCGGGAGCGCCTCCGCCGAGCAGCAGGAAGGCGACCAGCGCGACCAGCCCGCCGCCCACGGCGAGCAGCAGCATGCGCAGACGTGGACTCACTGCGAGCCTCCGCGACGCGCCCGGAGCACCAGTGCCCCGCCCAGCCCGAAGACCGCCACGACGCCCGCCACGAGCAGCACGGTGGACAGGGCGTCCCCGCCGTCACCGTTCCCGGCGCCCTCGGCGGTCTCGTCCGTCTGGGCGGCGTCGGCGGCGTCGGCGTCGGCGTCGGCCACGGTCGGGGTCTCGACCTCGAAGGTCTGCTCGCCGCTGATCGGGTGCCCGTCGGCGGACACCACCCGGTAGGCCAGCGTGTAGGTCCCGGCCGGCAGCGCGAGGCCCTGGGCGTCGAGGGCCTGGGTCACCTGCGGGCCGGCCACCGCGGCGTCCCCGCTGTTCACCCGGACGCCGTCGGGTGCGGTGACCACGACGTACGCCGGGTCCGCGATCGACTCGTTGAACTCCAGCGTCACCTCGTCGGGCAGCGTCTCGACGCTGCTGGCGTCGGCGGGGTCGGAGGAGACGAGGGCGGCGTGCGCCGACGCCGGGAGGGCGGTGGCGAGCAGGAGGCCCGGGACCAGGGCGACCAGCAGTGCCGCGAGCGTGGCGAGGCGGCGGCGCGGGGTCGACGACGTGACAGGGCGGTGGTTCACAGCAGGGTGCTCCAGTAGTCCCAGAAACGGATCAGGATGAGGACGGCGACGTACCACCAGGCGACCGCAGGGAACGCCGTCGGTGGCGCGCAGGGGTCTCCATGGTGCGACAAGTGTCGCAACCACCGGTTCGCGCCGCCGAACCGGCGGCGGCCCGAGAGGCGCAGGTCACGGTGGCCGCGTCCCGGTCCCGGGCGCCGACCGGAGCCTCAGCGGTCGCCGAGGCCGTGGGCGACGCCCCACAGCACCGCCTGCGAGCGGCGCTCGACGCCGATCTTGCGGTACGCCGAGCGGATGTGGGTCTTCACGGTGTTGATGCTCAGGAAGGACTGGTCGGCGATCTCCTGGTTGCTCATCCCGCGCGAGATGCAGGCGATGATCTCGGCCTCGCGCGGCGAGAGCCCCTGGTGCTCGCCGGGCCAGGTGCTGCGTCGGGGGTGGCGACTGCCCTGGTGGGAGGTGTCGGACGCCACGACCGTGTGCCCCTCGTGGACCGCGACGACCGCCTTCACCAGCTCGTCGGCCGTGCAGCTCTTGTGCAGGTAGCCCGCCGCCCCCTGCGCCATCGCGACGTCGGCGGGGTAGGTGCGCCAGCTGTAGACCAGCACCGGTGCCTGGTGGTCGCGCACCAGCTTGGCGAGGTTGGGGTCGCGCCCGGGCAGCCGCCCGAAGGTGTCGTAGAGGATCACGGCGGGCGAGCGGTTCAGCTCCGCCTTGATGGTGAGCTCGGCGACCTCGACGTCGTCGTACGGCTCGAGCATCGCGTGCAGTCCGCGGACGATGACCTCGTAGTCGTTCGCGATCGCCAGGCGCACCGGCGTCGACTGCGGCTGCGGGCTCACAGGAGCGGAGGTCATGGTCTGGAGTACCCGTTCCCCGCCCCCTCCAACACCCGGAGTCGGTGGGGGCCCGATTCGTGGGGGACCGGGGGTCGGATGGGATGCTGTCGCGTCGCCTCGCGCCGGAGCCCCCGCGCGCCGCAGGCGGATCCGTGGCGAGAGAGCGATGAGCAGGGTGGAGTGGCGATGAGCGAGGTGGCCGGTGAGCTGGCCCGCGTGCGCAGCGCGTTCGAGCAGCCCACGCTGACCCTTCTCCACCAGCGCCAGGCGCCGGTGGTGATCACGGTGTTCCGCGCGGCCTTCGGGCGCGACAACCGTCCGGTCTCGACCGGGCGCCTGCACGCCCAGGTGGAGGAGCACCTCGCCGAGCTGCGACTGGCCGGCGAGCGGGACCTGCCCCAGGGCACCGGGCGCGACCTGTGCCAGCGCTGGATGAAGGGGCAGTGGCTGGTCCGCTCCCTCGACGAGACCGGCAACGAGGTCTACACGCTGACCTCGCACGCCCAGCAGGCCCTCGAGCAGGTCAAGGCGCTCTCCCGCGACCGGGCCACGCTCAGCGAGCACCGGATCGGCACCCTGCTCTCGACCGTGCGGCGCTTCAACAGCGAGGCCAACCCCGACCCCGGCGCCCGCGTCGGCATCCTCAACGCCGAGATCGCCCGGCTGCAGTCCGAGCGCGACCGGCTGCTCGAGGGCGGCACGGTCGACGCCGCGGACGAGGACTACATGGCGCAGGGCTTCACCGAGCTCCAGCTGCTGGTCTCCGCGCTGCCCAGCGACTTCGCCCGGGTCGAGGAGCGCTTCGCCGAGATCCGCGCCGAGATCCTCGCGGCGTTCCGCGCCGAGCAGCGCCCCGCCGGCGAGGTGGTCGACGAGTACCTCGCGCGCGCCGACACCCTGATGACCGCCACCCCCGAGGGACGCGCCTTCGAGGGCGCCTTCGCGCTGCTGCGCGACGACGAGCTCGTCGCCCAGCTGCGCGACGACCTCTCCGCGCTGCTCGAGCACCCGCTGTCGGGGGCGATCCTCGCCGAGGTCGACCGCGCGGAGCTGCGCGGCACCGTGCGCCTGATCCGCGAGGGCCTGGAGCGCGTCCTCGCCCAGCGTGCGCGGGTCACCGCGACGCTGAAGGAGTACATCGTCGCCCACGACGCGGCCCGCGACCGGGAGCTGGAGCAGACCCTGCGCCAGGTCGAGTCCGAGCTGATGACCTGGATGGACAACACCGGGCCGCGCACCGTGCTGGACATGCCGCTGCTGCCCGAGCGGGTGGGCGTGGAGCACCTGCGCGAGCGCTTCTACGACCCCGCCGACCACGTGCGGCCGGTGCGGCTCCCGGCCGCCCCGCCGCCGCCCGCGGCGCCGCCGACGTATGAGCAACTGCGCGCGCAGGGCGGCCCCTCGGTGCCGGAGATGCGCTCCCGCTTCGTGGCGGCCCTCTCGGCCGCGGACAGCGCCTCGCTGGGTGCGTTCTTCGACGCCCTCGAGCCGGAGCTGCGCCGCCCCGTCGAGATCTTCGGGCTGCTGCACCTGGCCGCCGAGCGCGAGCTCGCCGTCGGCGACGAGCCCGAGACCTACCGCGCGGTCCGCCCGGACGGCACCGAGCGCGCGTTCGCGGTGCCCCGCGTCGAGCTGCGTGATCCCGACGTACCGCCCACAGAGCCGTCCACTGGGCCGGCCGACACCGACCACGACCGATCCCGCACGGAGGCCACCCGATGAGCACCACCGCCGACCCGGCCGCCCCCGAGGGGTACGACGGCGCGCAGGCACCCGACACCGAGGAGCTCGTCGAGCCCCGCGAGCACCTGGCCTCGGTGTCGCTGTTCGAGGGCGACGAGGGCACCCTCGAGCAGTCCGAGCGGCAGGCGCTGGTCGCGCTTCTCAAGCAGCGCTTCATCAGCGCGCGCACGCACCCGCGCGACTGGCAGGTGCTCGTGGAGAACGAGCAGCTGCTGCGCTCCCGGCTCAACGACCTCTTCCTGGAGCTCCAGGTGGACCGGGTCCGCGAGGTCGCCTGGAAGCGCCAGGCGTTCTCCGAGACCGGCCAGCGCTTCCCCACGCTGCTGCACGACACGGCCTGGAGCCGCGAGGAGACCATCGTGCTGGTGCACCTGCGCGACCGGTTCCGGGCCGCGGCCGCCGCCGGGGAGGACCGGGTCTTCGTCGACCGCGAGGACCTCGTCGAGCACGTCTCCGGCTTCCGCCCCGTGCACGGCACCGACCTGTCGGGCGACGAGAAGCGCGCCCGCAACGCCGTCTCCAGCGTGCAGAAGGCCGGTCTGCTCATCGGCTCGCCGACCGACGACCGCTTCGAGGTCAGCGAGGCGGTGGAGTCCCTGCTGCCCCTGGAGGTCCTCCAGGAGCTGCTGGTCACGCTGCGCCAGGCCAACGAGGCCCCGCCCGAGCCGAGCGACCAGGTGCTGTTCGGCGATGTCCGCACCGAGCGTGAGGAGGCTCAGGCATGAGCACCACCCAGCAGCCCGAGCCCGGCACGAAGTCCCGAGAGGGCGACGCCGGCGACGCGCAGACCGCGACCCGGCCCGTCATCCCCGCCGAGGCGCTCCCCGAGCGGCTCCAGGACGACCCGGCCCGCGTCGAGACCGAGGTCGGCAGCGTCGGCCTCTTCGACGAGGAGGTCGTGCTCACGCCGTCCGACGACACCCTCCAGTGGCGCGCCGAGGTGCTCCAGATGGTCAACTGGGGCGGCTTCTCCGGCCGGATCTCGATCGACCTGCACGCCGACGCGACGATGATCTCCGGCGCCTCCGGTGTCGGCAAGAGCACGTTGCTGGACGCCTACACGGCGCTGATGATGCCCTCCGACACCCGCTTCAACGGCGCCTCGAACGACGCCGTCACCGGGCGGGCGCGCGGCGCCGGGCAGCGCAACCTGCTGTCCTACCTGCGCGGCGCGGTCGACGTCGTCGACGACCCACGGACCGGACGCCCGGTCGAGCGGCTGCTGCGCGGTCGCGACGGGGACACCTGGGGCGCGGTCGCGATGACGTTCGTCAACGACCAGGAGCGCCGGTTCACCGCGCTGCGCACCTACTACGTGCCGCGCCGCGCGACCCGCTCCGGCGAGGTCCAGATGCAGCTGGTCACCCTGGACGCCGCGATCGACCTGGCCACCCTCGAGGCGGCGGTCCCGGACCGCTTCCACGCCAACACGCTGAAGAAGCTCAGCCCCGGCCTGCGCGTGCACCGCACCTACACCGAGTTCTCCGCGGTGCTGCACGCCCGGCTCGGCATCGGCGCCAACGGCGACGGCGCCAAGGCGCTCGGCCTGCTGGCCCGCATCCAGGCCGGCAACCAGGTCCGCAGCGTCGATGAGCTCTACAAGGAGATGGTCCTCGAGCGCCCGGCGACCTTCGGGGCCGCCGACCGCGCCGTCGAGCACTTCGACGCCCTGGAGTCGGCGTACTCGGCCATGCGCACCGAGGAGGAGAAGCAGGACCTCCTCGCCCCGATCACCGAGCTGCACGCGCGCAAGGTCGCCGCGCGCGAGCGCGCCGCCGAGCTCGACGCGTACGGCGTGACCGCGACCGGCGACACCCCGGTGCGGTACTGGCTGCTGCGCACCCACGCACGGCTGCTCGGCGCCGGGGTCGAGGCCAACCGCCAGGACCGCGCCGCGGTGCGCGACGAGCTGCGCGCCGCGGACCGCCGGGTGGCCGAGCTCAGCGCCGACCTCGACGCCGCGCGCGACGAGCACCGTGACGCCGGCGGCGCCAGCGTGGGCCGCCTGGACGGCGAGATCGAGCGCGAGCGGCTGCTGCGCGAGGAGCGCCGCGCCCGCCGCGAGACGCTGCTCGAGCGCCTCGCGCCGCTCGCCGTGCTCGACGACGACGGCGGCGAGCGCATCGACCCCACGGCGGCCCTGGCCAGTCGTGAGGCGTTCGCCGCGCTGGCCGACCACGCCGAGCAGTGGCTCGCCGGGCACGTGGACGCCGGGGACCGGCTGGTCGCCGAGCGCGACGAGCTGCTCGCCGAGCGCTACCCGCTGCTGGCCCGCCGTACCGAGCTGCAGGGGGAGCGGGCCTCCCTCGAGGGCCGCTCCGGGCGCGTGCCCGAGCACCTGCACGCGATGCGCCGCGAGGTCGCCCGCGCCAGCGGCCTGTCGGTGAGCGAGCTGCCGTTCGTCGCCGAGCTCCTCGACGTCGCCCCCGAGGAGTCGCGCTGGCGCCTGGCCATCGAGACGGTGCTCGGCGCGACCGCCCGCACGATGCTGGTCCCGCTGCCGCGCCTCGAGGAGTTCTCGGCCGCCATCGACTCGCTGCGCCTGCGCGGCCGGCTGACCTTCGAGGGCGCGCAGCTCGGGCTCGACGGCCCCGACCTGCTCGACCCCGAGCAGGTCGCCGGCAAGCTGGTCTTCGCCGACTCGCCGTTCCGCGGCTGGGTGCAGCGCCACGTCGCCGAGCCCGCGCGCAACGCGCTGTGCGTGGAGAGCGCCGACGACCTGCGCGGGGGCGGCTTCCGGGTCACCCTCGCCGGCCAGACCCGCTCCGGGCGCCGCGGCTCCCACGGTCGCGGTGACCAGCGCAGCATCATCGGCTTCAGCAACTCCGACGCGCTCGCCGAGATCGACGCCGACATCGCCGCCCTCGAGGCCGAGCTGCGGGCCGTCGACGAGCGCATCGCCCGCGTCGAGACCGCCACCCGCGTCCAGGACCGCCGCCGTACGGCGTACGACGCCCTCGGCACCCAGTCCTTCGACGACCTCGACGTGGCCGCGTGCGACCAGCGCCTGGCCGACCTCGAGCGCCGCCGCGAGCAGATCCTCACCGCCGACGACCGCCTCGGCACCACCGAGCAGCAGATGACCGAGCTCGCCGAGCGGCTGGAGGCGGCCCGCCTCGAGCGGTTCCGCCTCGACGAGCGCCGGCGCCGCCTCGAGCTCGAGCACGCCGAGCTGGTCGACAGCGAGGACCTGGTCAACGACGAGCTGGAGCGGATCGCCAGCGCCGGCCACGTCGTGTGCACCGAGGAGCAGGCCCGCCGCCTGGACGAGGAGTTCCGCGCGGCCGCCGACCCCGACGACCCCGAGGACCTCGACCGCTTCCACGAGAGCTCGGGGCGCCTCCAGGCCCGGCTCACCGCGGCGGTCCAGGAGGCCCAGGTCGAGGTCGAGCACGTCGACCGCGAGCTCGCCGCGATCTTCCGCGCCTACCAGCTGCACTGGGCCGACCCCAACCTCGGCACCACCGCCGACTCCTACCCCGACTTCGCGCGGATCCTCGCCGACATCGAGGCGACCGGCCTGCCCCAGCGCCGCGCCGAGTGGCGCCGACGCCTCACCGAGTGGAGCGGGCAGGACCTGGTGCCCCTCGCTGGGGCGATGTCGTCCTCGGTGGAGGAGATCGAGGACCGTCTCGAGCCGATCAACGCGATCCTGCGTCGCCTGGAGTTCGGCGCCGAGAAGGACCGCCTCCGGATCCGCCTGCGCCGCCTGGCGCCCGCGCACGTGCAGGTCTTCCTGCGCGAGCTGCGCGAGCTGTCCCGGGGCACCGTGCGCGACCTCGACGAGGCCGCGCTGGAGGAGCGCTTCACCCGGCTGCGCCGCTTCATGGGCCAGCTGCGCGGCCCGGCGCAGGGCGCGGACCCCGAGCGTGTGGGGGAGCGCGAGCGGCTGCTCGACGTACGCCGCCACGTGGAGGTCAGCGCGGAGCGCTACGACCGGCTCACCGGTGAGCTCAAGTCGACGTACCGCACCCTGGGGGAGAAGTCGGGCGGCGAGAGCCAGGAGCTGGTCGCGTTCATCGTGGGCTCGGCCCTGCGCTTCCGTCTCGGTGACGAGATGCGCTCGCGCCCCCGCTTCGCGCCGGTCTTCCTCGACGAGGGCTTCGTCAAGGCCGACTCGGAGTTCGCCGGACGTGCGGTGCGCGCGTGGAAGGGCCTGGGGTTCCAGCTCGTCATCGCCGTACCGCTCGACAAGGTGACCGGTCTGGAGCCGCACATGGACGCGCTGCTGGTGATCACCAAGCACACCGACACCCAGCTCTCGTCGGTCTTCCGGGTCAGCGACGCACAGGCGAACGGCTGATCCGGAAGCGGGGCCCCATCGCCTGAAAGGGTGATTTTCTCAGGAGGGATCCTTGGTTGGGCGCAGATGTGCCGACACCGCGTTTCGCGGCGTACCGTGGAGGTCCAGACATCTCTCCCGTGCGTGGGTCGCGGGCACGACGGCAGGAGCACCCGGGTGAAGTCGGAGCACGCGCGTCCCTTGGCGGCCTTCGCGGTCGTCACGGTCGCGGCGGGCGTGATCCTCGCGGTGCCCCGCCACTCCGGTGGCCCGCAGGACACCGTGCCGGCTGCCTCGGCGGCGCGGGCCTCCGCCGCCGCGCAGGCGCGTGCCGGCCAGGCGGTCGACGCGGGGACGGCACGCCCCGGCGACCGCGGTGCACCGACGACCCAGCTCCGGATCGGACCCGACGGACTGCCGGTCTGGCCCGAGGTCGGACTCGGCGGTGGCCTCCTCGACGGCGTCCCGTCGCTCGCGCTCGCCTACGCCGCCCGGCTCGCCACCGCGATCCAGGCTGCCGCCGAAGCGGCGAGTGAGGGCGCGACGGCGACCGGTCCCGGCTCGGGCCCCGGCGGGACCACCACCCCGACCGCGGGGAACGGCGGGGGCACCCCGGCGGACTCCTCCACCGCCACGCCGCCGCTGACGCCGCCGGGATTCCCGCCCGTGATCCCGGCCGACCCGCCGGTGACCACCTCCGATCCGCCCGTGACCCCGGCCGACCCGCCGGTGCCCACGCCCTCGGACCCGCCCGTGACCCCGGCCGACCCGCCGGTCACGACGCCCGAGAACCCCCCGACGCCGACAGACCCGTCGGGCTCCCCGGGCGACACCTCGGACAGCGCCCCCTCGGAGACGCCGACCGGGGGCGGCGGCTCCTCGCCGACCGACCCGACTCCGCCGCCTGGCTGAACCGGCGGCCCGTCGCTGCTGCGCGATCGTGCCCCGGTGCGTCAGGCTGGAGGGATGAGCCGCCGTCCCGTCCCGCGCGTCACCGACGCGCCGGAGCCGCAGAGCGCGCGCCAGCGACGCCGCCAGCGGTGGTACTTCGCCCTGATGGGGACCTGTGTGGTCCTCATCGTGCTGGCGTGGAACGTCGTGCGCCTGTGGTCGGTGCCCGCGGCGGTCGCGATGTCGGCGGTCGCCGCCGTGCTCCCGCCGATCGCCGTCCTGGTGGCGAACTGGGGCGAGGGGAGATGACCCGGATGGCGGAACCTGCCCCCACCTCGAGCCGCCGGGCAGCAGGATAGGGGCATCGTGAACAGACCCCGCACCGGCGCGCGCACCCCCACGGGGCGCGGTCGTCGACCGCACGAGGAGCCCGTCGCCGGGCTCGACGACCTCATGGTCGAGGTCGAGCGTCACCCGGGGCGGCCCGCGGCTGGGGCGCTCGCGCGCTCCGCCGGCCTCGTCGTGGGGGTGCTGAGCCTGGTCACCTGCCTGGCCCTGCTCCCGTTCACGCTGGTGCTCGGTGGCGCCGCCCAGAGCGCGATCCGGGCCTGGGACGGCATCGGCACGGAGCTGCCGCCGATCCAGGCCAAGCAGCGCACCGTCCTGCTCGACCGCGAGGGCCGTCAGTGGGGCCAGCTGTTCACCGAGAACCGGGTGGCGACCAGGCTCTCCGACATCAGCCCGCACGTCGTCGCCGCGCTGCTCGCCACCGAGGACAGCCGCTTCTACGAGCACGGCGCGGTCGACCTGCGCGGGGTGGCCCGGGCGCTGGTCAACAACGTCGTGGGCTCCGACCTCCAAGGCGCCTCGACGTTGTCCCAACAGCTCGTGGAGAACCTACGGATCCTCAACGCCGCCACCGACGACGAGCGCCGCCTCGCCAAGGCCGCGACCCTCAGCGGCAAGATCGCCGAGCTCAAGCTCGCCGGCGAGCTCGAGAGCCGCTACTCCAAGGACGAGATCCTCGAGGCCTACCTCAACGTGGTCTACCTCGGCAACGGCGCGTACGGCGTCGAGGCCGCCGCGCGCCGCTACTTCTCCACCTCGGCGGCGGACCTCAGCGTCAAGCAGGCCGCGACGCTGGTGGCGATGCTCAAGTCGCCCACGGCGTACGACCCGCTCACCCACCCCGGCCGCTCCCGCGAGCGTCGCGACGTGGTGATGGCGCGGATGGTGGCCGAGGGCGCCCTGACCCGCGAGCGCTTCGAGCGGCTGCGCCGCCACCCCACGCCCATCAAGGAGTCGCGCCCGCGCTCGGGGTGCGCGGCCTCGGAGTTCCCCTTCTACTGCGCGATGCTCATCGAGCACGTGCTGCGCTCCCCGGAGTTCGGCGCCTCGCGCGAGGAGCGGCAGAACCGGCTCAACGCCGGGGGTCTGGTGATCCGCACGGCCCTCGACGTCGATGCCATGCGCGCCGCCGAGGGCGCCGTCGATGCCGGGTTCGGGCGCACCAACCGGGTCGGGAGCGGCGTCGCGGTCATGGAGCCGGGCACCGGCCAGGTGGTGGCCATCGCGCAGAACCGCACCTTCGGCACGCCCGAGGACGACGGGGACCTCTCCCGCACCCAGGTGGTCTACGCGACCAGCGAGTTCCAGACCGGCTCGACGTTCAAGCCGATCACCCTGGCAGCGGCCCTGGAGAGCGGGATGAGCGTGCGCACGACGTACGACACCCCCAACGGTCTCCAGGTCGAGGGCCTCGACGCGCCCGAGGACGGCTACAAGAACGACGACCGGCAGGGGCACGGGGTGCTCGACTCGTACGGCGCCATGCGCGGCTCGGTCAACACCTACTTCGTGCAGCTCCTGGCCGACGTCGGCGTGCGGGAGACCGCCGACGTCGCCCGGCGCCTCGGGCTGACCTCGATCCCCGACGACCTCAGCGGCCGCGAGGGCTCGCTGACCCTCGGTGCGTTCGAGAGCTCGCCGCTCCAGCTCGCCACGGCGTACGCGACCCTGGCCGCCCGCGGCGTGCGCTGCGACCCGGTGCTCATCCTCTCCGCGCGCGACGTGGCGTCCGAGGAGGAGATCGCGGTGCCCGACGGGGACTGCCACCAGGCGATCAGCCCGGCGGTGGCGGTGCAGGTCTCCGACGTGCTGCGGGCGCCCTTCGACGCCGGCGGCACGGCCTCGTCGGTGGGTCTCGGCGGCGGCCGCCCGGCCGCGGGCAAGACCGGCACCACCGACGACGCCGCGGCCGTCTGGTTCGCCGGCTACACACCGCAGTACGCCGCGGCGGTGTGGGTCGGCGACCCGCGCGGCGGGCAGGCGAACCCGCTCACCGGTGTCTACGCGCACGGCTACTACCACTCGGTGCTCTACGGCGGCACCGGCGCCGGACCGGTCTGGCGGCGCACGATGGAGGCGGTCCACGAGGGCCTGTCCGTCGAGGAGTTCCCGCCGATCCAGGGCGCCGGTGCGGTGCTGGTCAACACCGCGGTGCCCTCGGTGGTCGGGATGGGCGTGGACGAGGCGGTGACGCTGCTCGCGGCCTCCGGCTTCGAGGTCCGGGTGCGCTCGCGGCCGAGCGAGACCGCGGGCGGCGCGACCGACCACGTGGCCGAGCAGGAGCCCGCGGCCGCCACGGCGGTGGGCCGCGGCGCCGAGGTGCGGCTCACGCTGACCGCGGGCTCGGAGACCGCGTTGGACCTGCGCGGGCTGGTCGAGGTCGCCGGGGGCGGTGAGCGATGAGGTTCGACCGCGACGACCCCTTCCACGTGCTGCCGGCCGCTGCGGCGCTGGCGGCGTTGCTCTGCACCCTCGGCCTGGTCCTGCTGGGGCTGCCGGTGCTCGGCCTCAGCGGTGAGGAGGACGAGGCCGAGGAGGCACCCGAGGAGGTGGCGGTCGTCTACGGCCGGGTGGTCGAGGAGAGCCCGCTGCCCGCGTGGCGCGCGCTCAGCCGCACCTTCGCCGCGCTGCCCGCGGACTGGGAGCGGCAGGGACGGCTGCTGACCGCGGCGAGCGTGCCGCACCCGCTGTCGTGCGTCGAGGTGCCGCCGGCGGTGGCGATGTCGCAGACGCTTCTGGTCGAGGCCAGCAACGTCCAGGCGACGATCGCCGCCTGGCCCGCGGGCGTCGGGGCCGCCGCGCTGGCCGACATGGTCGAGGACGGTGCCGGGTGCGCGCCCTCGGCGCTCGCGGTGCAGGTCGTGGGCGACCTGCCACTCGGCATCGAGGGGCACGCGTTCGCGGTCTCCGGCACCGACACCGCCTACGAGGTGCTCGCGTGGCGCCGGGGCGACGTGGTCGGCTTCGTCGCCGGCACCGACCGGGCGGCGCTGGACACCGCTGCGGCCCGGATGGACGAGGTGCTGGCCGGCGAGGTGGCCGAGCGCTGCGCCGCGCAGGACTCGGTGCCCGAGGACGCGCTGCGCAACCAGGTCCACGCGGGCGCAGACTTCACCGGACAGACCCGTGGCGAGCCGGTGCGCACCGCGCAGGCCGACTGGCCCGAGCTCCCCGCCGACCTGCGGGACAGCGGCGTGCGCGCCATCCAGGTGCCCGGCCCGGCGGCGTCCGTGAGCCCGGCCGTGCCGCCCGCCACGCCGGCGTACCCCGTCTGGCCGCCGCTGCCGGAGCCGGCGGCGGTGCCCGACCCGCCCACCGACGTGACCCCGCACCGCACCGAGACGCTCGCGCCGCAACGGATCCCCGACCCCGTCGGACCCGGCTGCGGCTGGGACTTCGCGGCGACCATGGCACCGGCGTACGACGAGGCGGACGTGCGTGCGGCGAACGCCGACGCGCTGCGGCGCGCCCGCGCCGCGCTGGTCGAGGACGGCACGCGCTGGCAGCGCGACGTCGTCGACTACTGGGTCGACTACGCGGCCTACCTCGACGCGGTCGAGGACTACCGCGTCTATGCCGACGAGGTCGCCCGCGTCGCGCGCGCCTGGGACGTGATCGCGGGGGAGTGGGCCGACTACGAGCTGGCGCGGCAGGAGTGGGAGCGCGCCGAGCAGGCCCGCACGGACCTGATCGAGGCCCAGACCCGGGCCCGCGAGCGCTACGCCGACGAGACCGCCCGCTGCGAGGAGTGGTACGCCGAGGACCCGCTCAGCCCCCAGTACGTCCTGTACTGCCCGCCGACCCTGCCGTCGGTGCTCGAGGAGGAGGTCCCGCCCTCGCAGCCCGAGCCGGAGCCGCCGGCCGACCCTCGTCCCGCCGGCCAGCGCTGACCCGGCGACGGCCGCTCAGACCGGCCCGGGCGTGTCCTCCTCGAACACCATCGGCTCGGGCACCCCGGCGGTGATGCGGGTGCCGTCGGCGCGGATGCCGCCGGTCTGCGGGCGGTTGCCGAGCAGCCCGGGCACCCGCGGGCCCTGGTGGTCCAGGGGCACGCGCACGGGCTCGGCGGAGGTGATCGTGTAGTACTCCCCGCGCACGTTGACCGAGACCTCCGGGTCGTCGCCACGCGCGAGCAGCGTGAAGGTGATCGCGTCCTGGGTGAGCTCGACGAGCAGCCGGCTGCCGTGCCAGCGGATCCGGAACCGCATCCCCGGCCAGTCGCGGGGCAGGCGCGGGTCGAAGCGCAGGCGGCGGCGGCGGTCGCCCATCCCGGCGAAGCCGAAGACCAGGGCGCTCCACACGCCGCCGGCGGAGGCGATGTGCATGCCGTCGACGGTGTTGTGGTGCAGGTCGCCGAGGTCGACGTACAGCGCCTGGCGGAAGTAGTCCATCGCGACGTCCTCGTAGCCGACCTCGGCCGCGATGATCGCCTGCACCACGGCCGACAGGGTGGAGTCGCCGGTGGTGATCGGGTCGTAGTACTCGAAGTTGGCGCGCTTCTCCTCCGGGGTGAACTTGTCGCCCTGGAGGAACATCGCCAGCACCACGTCGGCCTGCTTCAGCACCTGGAAGCGGTAGATCACCAGCGGGTGGTAGTTCAGCATCAGCGGCCGCAGCTCGTCGGGGGTGCGGGAGAGGTCCCAGACCTCACGGTCGAGGAAGAAGTCGTCCTGCGGGTGGATGCCGAGGCCCTCGTCGAAGGGGATGGTCATGCCCTCGGCGCAGCGGCGCCATTCGGCGACCTCGTCCTCCTTGACGCCGAGGCGGTGCACGAGGCGCTCGAAGTCCTCGGGGCGCTGCTCCTTCAGCCTGTCGACCACCTGGGCGGCGGCGTCGAGGTTGAAGCGCGCCATGACGTTGGTGAACAGGTTGTTGTTGACCACCGTCGTGTACTCGTCGGGGCCGGTCACGCCGTGGATGTGGAAGGTCGGGGCGCCGCCGTTGGTGCGCCAGAACCCCAGCTCGGTCCACATCCGCGCGGTCTCCACCAGCAGGTCCATGCCGTCGCGGATGAGGAACCCGATGTCGTCGGTGGCGGTGACGTACTGCAGCAGCGCGTAGGCGATGTCGGCGTTGATGTGCATCTGCGCGCTGCCGGCCGCGTAGTACGCCGAGGCCTCCTCGCCGTTGATCGTGCGCCACGGGAAGAGGGCACCGCTCTGCGCCATCTCCCGGGCCCGCGCGCGGGCGGCCGGGAGCATCCGGGTGCGGAAGTGCATGAGGTTCCGGGCCAGGTGCGGCTGGGTGTAGGTGAGGAACGGCGCGACGTAGATCTCGGAGTCCCAGAAGTAGTGGCCCTCGTAGCCCGAGCCGGTCACGCCCTTCGCGGGGACGCCCTGGCGGTCGGCGCGTGCCGAGGCCTGGGCGAGGGTGAGCAGGTTGAACCGGATCGCCTGCTGGGTCGCGTCGTCGGTGGCCACCTCGACGTCGGCGGCGTCCCAGAACTCGTCGTACCAGCGCTGCTGCTCGGCGAGGTGCTCGGCCACCGGGTGACCGGTCGCGCGGTCCAGGGTCCGCTCGCAGCGCTCGCTCAGCTCTCGCACCGGTACGCCGCGCGAGGTGTGGTAGGTCACCAGCTTCTCCAGGCGCAGCGTGCTGCCCTCGCGGGCCTCGACGCGGATGACCATCTTGGCCAGGTCGTCGTCGGCGCGCACGATCAGCTCGTGCTCGTCGGGCGTCTCGACCCGGTGGTCGGCGGCGACCGCGATGGTCATGCCGGATCGGGCGCACTGGTAGCCCAGCAGCATCCGGCGCTCGTCGGCGTGGGCGGCGCGCGGCAGCAGCACCCGCTGGTCGAAGCCGCCGGCCTTGCGCGGGTCGGTCGCCTCGCCCATCGACGCCGACGGGACGTGGTACTCGTCGGTGCCGTCCTGGCGGTTCTGCAGCTGCGAGGAGATCACCAGCGGGGCGTCGCCGTCGAGCATGGTCACCTCGAAGGTGAGCACCGCGAGGTGGCGCTGGGTCATCGAGACCATGCGGGTGGACTCGACCTGCACGCGCTTGCCCGACGGGGTGCGCCAGATCAGGCTGCGGCGCAGCACTCCGTCGCGGAAGTCCAGGCTGCGCTCGTAGTGCTCGAGGTCGGCGGTGCCGAGGATGAGCGGCTCGTCGTCGACGTAGAGCTTCATCAGCTTGGCGTCGGGGGCGTTGACGATCGTCTGGCCGGTGCGCGCGAAGCCGAAGGCCGCCTCGGCGTGCCGGATCGGCCAGGTCTCGTGGAAGCCGTTGATGAAGGTGCCGTGGGCGTAGGCGTCCCGGCCCTCCTCGGGGTTGCCGCGCATGCCGAGGTAGCCGTTGCCGACGCTGAAGAGGGTCTCGGTGGTGCCGAGGTCCTCGGCGCGGTGCTGGGTCTCGACCAGGCGCCACGGGTCGGCCGGGAAGCGACCGCGGTCCATCGGCTGGTGCGCCTGCTGGCGGGGGTTCATCGGGCACCTCCCGTCGCCGGCACGACCAGCTCGGCGAGGTCGGCGACGACCAGGTCGGCGCCGGCCCGGGTGAGGGTGTCGGGCCCGGCGCCGCGGTCGACGCCGATCACCAGGCCGAACCCGCCGGCCGCGCCGGCACGCACGCCCGACACGGCGTCCTCGAGGACGACGGAGTCGGCGGCGGTGGCGCCGAGCGCCTCCGCGGCGTGCAGGAAGGTGTCCGGCGCGGGCTTGCCGGGCAGGCCGAGCTCGGTGGCGACGCGCCCGTCGACGACGCAGCGGAAGCGGTCGGCGAGGCCCGCCGCGGCGAGCACCGCGGGGGCGTTGGCCGAGGAGGAGACGACGGCCAGTGGCAGGTCGAGCTCGCGCAGGTGGTCCAGCAGCTCGACGGAGCCGGGGTAGGCGGTCACCCCGTCGCGCGCCAGCACGGCGTTGAAGGCGTCGTTCTTGCGGTTGCCCAGCCCGCGCACGGTGAGCTCGGTGCCGGGGTCCTCGCTGGTGCCCTCCGGCAGGAGGATCGCGCGGGACATGAGGAAGTCGCGCACCCCGTCGTAGCGCGGCTTGCCGTCCACGTGGGCGAAGTAGTCGGCGTCGGTGTACGCCGACAGGTCCGCGCTCGCGGCGTCCGGCAGCGTCGGCGCGTCGTCGGTCAGGAAGGCGTTGAACATCTCGCTCCACGCACGCATGTGGACCTCGGCGGTCGGGGTCACCACACCGTCGAGGTCGAAGAGCACAGCACGCCAAGAGGTCCAGTCGACTCGATCCACACTGTCGAGGCTAGAGGCTCCCGCCCCGCCTCCGGCCCTCCAGGGTGGTGAGTCCCGTCGCACTTCGCCAGCAGGGCAGGCTCGCGTCCAACCTCGAGGAGCTCCTCCGCACCTTCCACATCCACCGAACCGAGGTCCTCGGGCTGCCCGCGCCGCCCTCCCCGAGCCGGGCGGGACCGCCCGACTGACACAGTGTGCGGCGTGACTCCATCGCGCTCGCTCGGAGGCAGTTCCGAGGACGACGTGAACGTCGCGTCTCGGCTCCTCGGCCGCGGACTGCGGTTCGTGTCGACGCTGGGCGGTGGCGAGCACGCCCGGACCAGCGTCGTCACCGACGGGGTCGAGGAGTACGTCGTTCGACGTTTCCCGGCGGGAGACGCGGCCGTCGGTCACGAGACCGGAATCCTGCCGCGCATCCAACACCTGGCGCCGCTGGTGCCGAGGCTCGTTGCCGCCGACGTCGGGAGCGAGACGGGTGGTCCTCTGATCGTGACGTCGCGGGTGCCGGGCGGCCATCCCGGTCGGGACGTCTCGCCGACGGCGCTTGCCCAGCAGATGGGCGTCGTGCTGGCGCGGATCCATGCCGCAGACGGGGAGGGGTTGCGGCGCGCACCCGCGGGCGCACCGAGCGGACGTGGCCCCTTCGCCGCTGCGGCACGGGAACGCTTCGATGCGCTGGCCGACGAGGAGCTGGTGCTCACGCACTACGACTACTGGTGCGGCAACACGCTGTGGGTCGGTGATCGGCTCACCGGGGTCGTCGACTGGTCCGGCGCACGACAGGCACCACGTGGGCAGGACCTCGCGTGGTGCCGCCTCGACCTCGTGCTGATGGGTCACGTCGCCGCCGCGGAGACGTTCTTGACCGCTTACGAGGAGCGCACGGGATGCGCAGTGGACACCATGGCGGAGTGGGACCTCCAGGCCGCAGCGCAGGCAGAGGACGCCGTCGAGGACTGGGCGCCGAACTATGCGGGCATCGGCTTGGCGGACCTGACTGCCGTCCGGCTGCGGGAACGGCTCTCTGTCTGGGGAGCAACTCAGTTGGCGGCGTTGCAGGCCAGCTGAGCGCCGACCGCCGGTGCGCGCGGTCGGCGCGGTGGTCGGTCCTACTCGTCCGGTGGGTGCGCGCTGACGAGCCGGGTCCCGCCGCGGTCCTTGATCAGGTGCAGGCCGTGGGGTGAGCGCCAGAGGTACGTCGCGGCGTCGGCGGTGTCGTGGGCCCAGGCGGTGCGGGTCTTTGCCCGATGATGTCGCCGGCACAGCGGTGCGAGATTGCACGAGCACGTCGGGCCACCATCGCCGTGGGCGGTGATGTGGTCGGTGTCGCAGCGCCGGGCGGGGCGTTCGCACCACGGGAAGGCGCACACCGGTTGGGCGAGCCGAGTCTGCTCGGTGAGGCGATCGGGGATCGCGTAGGCATCGGTGTGCTGGTGATCCTCGAGATCGATGACCGGCTTGATCACGACCTGGGCCTCGCCGCTGCACCACTCGCGGACCTGCTCCGTGGGGACGATCGAGCGGGTCTCCTCGACGTGTGCGATCCCGGGCTCGTCGCGGCTGATCGCGGCGTCCGAGAGGTGGACATGGCCGCCCACACCAGGGCGGCCTCCAGGATCAGCACCTCGCCTCGCTGCACCGCGGCCCGCTGCTCCTGCGCGAACGCCAGCACGGCGGCTGGGGTGTCGCAGTCGGGGAGCTCGTGGTGAGAGTGGATCTGCAAGGTAAGGACCTCGGACTGCGGCAGCGCCGTCGGGGGAGCGGGTCTCGGCAAGCTCGAGACCCGCTCGACAGGGCACCCCGCTAGACCAGCAACCTCAGCGCCCCGGGCGCCGCCGCTTGGCGACCTGCTCCTGCACCTTGGAGGTGGCGCTGCGCAGACGGGCCTGGTTCTGCGGCTTGCGCGCTTCGTCGTAGACCCGCTTGGCGACGGCGAGACTGGCGGCCTTCTTGAAGATTCCCATGGGGCGCAGGTACCCACTTCCGGTGACGTTTCGGCACGTCCGGGCGGTGGGATGGTGAGGGCCGTCGGCCGACCCGCAACCGCGGCTCCTCGGCAGCGACCACCTAGAGGAGTGAATGTGAAGCGATTCGGGATCCTGGCGGCGGCAGCGGTGCTGGGCACGAGCCTGCTGAGCGGGTGCGGGGGCGACGGCGAGGACTACTGCGACACCCTCAGCAGCACCCGCGAGGAGTTCTCGGCGCTGGACTCTGGCGAGGTCGGCTCGTTCGACGACTTCCGCGCCGCCACGAGCGACCTCGCCGACGCGGCCCCCGACGAGGTGGCCGACGACTGGGAGCGGATCCAGAAGAACTTCGACGAGCTCGACGCGGCGATGGACGACGCCGGCGTGAGCATGGACGACCTCGACGCGATGGGCGACAGCAGCGAGCTGCCCGAGGGCGTCTCCCCGGAGGATCTCGCTGCGCTGGGCGAGGAGCTCAACGGCCTCGGTGAGGGCATCAACGAGTCCGGCGAGGCGATCACCAAGCACGCCAAGGACAGCTGCGACATCGACCTGAACGAGTCCTGAGGCCAGGACGCGCGGAGGTCGCGCAGGGATGAGGTGTCCGGTCGGGCCGCTCGGGCGGCGCCGGCCGTACACTGAACGCTCGCATTCGGCCCTGGATCTGCAAAGGACCCCAAGCACCACCCATGGACGGCTCTCAAAGTAGCTGGCTCTCCCACCGCGGAGAGCCCACATGACGACCTCACTCATCCTGCTGGTGGGCGCCCTGCTGCTCATCGCGGCCTGCGGCGTGTTCGTGGCCGCGGAGTTCGCCCTCGTTGCGGTCGACCGCAACAAGGTCGAGCAGGCCGTCGCCGACGGCGACGCGCGCGCCCGCGGTGTCCAGCTGGCCCTGCGCCAGCTCTCGACCCAGCTCTCCGGGGCCCAGGTCGGCATCACCGTCACCAACCTCGGCATCGGCTTCCTCGCCGAGCCCGCGATCGCGGACCTGATCCGTGAGCCGCTGGAGGACCTCGGTACGCCGGCCGGCGCGGTGTCGCCGCTCGCCCTGACCATCGGCCTCGTGCTCAGCACGATCCTGACGATGATCTTCGGCGAGCTGGTGCCGAAGAACCTCGCGATCGCCCGCCCGCTCGAGACCGCGCGGGCCACCCAGGGGCTGATGCGGACGTTCACCGCCCTCAACAAGCTCCCGATCCGGGTGCTCAACAACTCCGCCAACGCGTTGGTACGCCGTCTCGGCGTCGAGCCGCAGGAGGAGCTGCGCTCGGCGCGGAGCTCCTCCGAGCTGGCCTCGCTGATCCAGCGCTCGGCCGACGAGGGCACCCTCGACGCCGACACCGCCGAGCTGATGGAGCGCTCGGTGGAGTTCGGCACCCGCACCGCGGGCGAGATCATGACGCCGCGGGTGCGCACCCACAGCCTCGAGGTCAACGACCGCGCGAGCGCCGTGATCGAGATGGCCCGCCAGACCGGCCACTCCCGCTTCCCGGTGCTCGACGCCGAGGACGTGGTGGTGGGCACCGTCCACGTCAAGCACGCGGTCGCCGTACCGCTCCACGAGCGGCCGACGACCCGGGTCAAGCACCTGATGGTCCGCCCCGTGGTGGTGCCGGACTCGTTGCGCCTCGACCCGCTGCTCGCGCTGCTGCGCCAGGACGGCTTCCAGATGGCCGTCGTCCTCGACGAGTACGGCGGCCACGCCGGCATCGTCACCCTCGAGGACGTCATCGAGGAGATCGTCGGCGACATCTCCGACGAGCACGACCGGCTCGGGGCCCGGGCGCGCCAGCGCCACGACGGCAGCTGGATCATCTCCGGCCTGCTGCGCCCCGACGAGGTCGAGGACATCACCGGGATCACCCTCCCCGAGGCGGAGGACTACGACACCGTGGCCGGGCTGGTGCTGAAGGTGCTGGGCCGGGTCCCGTCGCGCGGCGACGTCGCCGAGGTGCCCGTCCCCGTGCGCACCGACGACGAGGAGACCCGCGAACAGCTCGCGCTGCTCACCGTCGAGCACATGGACGGCCTGCGGGTGGACCGTCTGACCATGCGCCTGCTCGACGGCGAGGAGCCGACCGAGCAGGACCGTGACCGCCGCGGTGACCGGAACGCCGAGCGCTCCGGCGCGCGCAAGGAGGGCCAGCGATGAGCGACTGGGCAGCCGTCGTCCTGACAGTGGTCCTGCTGGGCCTCAACGCGTTCTTCGTCGGCGCGGAGTTCGCGCTCGTCTCCGCGCGCCGCAGCCAGATCGAGCCCCGGGCGCGGGAGGGGTCGCGCGTCGCGCGGACCACCCTGCGCGCGATGGAGAACGTCTCGCTGATGATGGCGGGCGCCCAGCTCGGCATCACCGTCTGCTCGGTGCTCCTGGGTGCCGTGGGCGAGCCCGCGGTCGCGCACCTGCTCGAGCCCGGCTTCGACGCGCTCGGCGTCCCGCACGACCTGGTGCACCCGATCGCGTTCGTGATCGCCCTCGGCATCGTGGTCGCGCTGCACGTCGTCCTCGGCGAGATGGTGCCGAAGAACATCGCGATCGCCGGTCCCGACCGGGCCGCGCTGGTGCTCGGCCCGCCGCTGCTCGGCATCGTCACGGTGCTCAAGCCGGTGATCGTCGTGCTCAACGCGGTCGCCAACGGCGTGCTCCGGGCCATGCGGGTGGAGCCGAAGGACGAGATCAGCTCCAGCTTCACCCGCGAGGAGGTCGCCGCGCTGGTCGAGGAGTCGCACGGCGAGGGCATGATCGAGGCCGACGAGTACGACCGGCTCGCCGGCGCGCTCGGCTTCACCGAGAAGACCGTGGCCGCGGTCCTGATGCCGGCGGAGACGCTCAGCACCGTACGCCGCGGCTCGACCGCGGCCGACGTGGAGGCGCTCTGTGCCGCGACCGGCTTCAGCCGGTTCCCGGTGGAGTCCGACACCGGCGAGCTGATGGGCTACCTGCACATCAAGGACGTGCTGGAGCCCGACGAGGAGCGCCGGCTGCGTCCGGTCGAGGACAAGTGGATCCGGCCGTTCGCGCCGGTCACCCCCGACGACCTGCTCCACGACGCGCTCGAGCAGCTCCAGCGCCGCGGCGCCCACATGGCACGCGTCGTCGACCCCACCGGGCAGACCATCGGCCTCGCGACGCTCGAGGACGTCATCGAGGAGCTGATCGGCGAGATCCGCGACGCGGTGCACTCCGACGAGCCCGTCTGACCTCGGCTGAGCCTTTCAGGGCCTGGCTGGCCCCCTCGGGGCCCGCGGGCGCCCGCCTCCGGGCGCGGCGTCCGCGGCCTGCGGCTAGGGTGAACGGGTACCCCCGGCAGCAGCGACGAGGATCAGGTCTTACGTGGCGGAAGAGACGACGAGGGCCCACCGGGTGTGGACCCTGCCCAACGTGCTCAGCATGCTCCGCCTGGCCGGCGTCCCCGTCTTCCTGTGGCTCGTGCTCGGGCCGGAGGCCGACGGCTGGGCTCTGGCCCTGCTGATGGTCTCGGGCATCACCGACTTCGCGGACGGCTGGCTGGCGCGCCGGCTGGACCAGACCACGGTGCTCGGCCAGCTGCTCGACCCGATCGCCGACCGGCTCTACATCCTCGCCGTCGTGTTCGGCCTCGCGATGCGCGACATCATCCCGTGGTGGGTGGCGGTGCTGCTGCCGCTGCGCGACCTGATGCTGTGGGGCCTGGTGCCGCTGCTGCGCACCCGCGGCTACAGCGCGCTGCCCGTGCACTTCCTCGGCAAGGCGGCGACGTTCAACCTGCTCTACGCCTTCCCGCTGCTGCTGCTCGGGGACGGCGACGGCGTGGTCGCGGAGCTCGCGCAGGTCTTCGGCTGGGCGTTCGCGTTCTGGGGCATCGGGCTGTACTGGTGGGCCGGGCTGCTCTACGCCTGGCAGGTGCGGACCCTGCTGCGCACCACCGAGCGACGTCCGGCTGTGGGCGATGGCTGAGGGGACGCCGCGCGACCGCGAGCCGGCCCCCCGTCAGCCGGCGCGGCCGCCGGCTCCGGCACCGGCGCCCCCGGTGCGGGTGACGCTGCCCCTCCTGACGCTGATCACCCAGCAGTCCCTCGACGAGGACTACGTGCTGGCCGCCGAGCGACGGGTGCTGGGCGGCCAGGCGCCCTCCAAGGGCCGCCCGCAGGTGATCGCGGTGGTGGTGATCATGCTGTTCGGCATCCTGGTGACCACGGCCGCCGTACAGACCTCGCGCAACGCCGACATCAACGACGCCAGCCAGAACACCCTCATCGCCCGGATCGAGAACCAGCGCGACCATCTCTCCTCGCTGCAGGAGCGGGCCGCCGCCGTGCGCGCCGAGAACAACGAGCTCGAGGACGACCTGGCCGAGGTCAGCGCCGAGCAGCAGTCGACCACCTCGGCGCTGCGGCGCCTTCAGGCGCGCACGGGGTTCGTGGCGGTCACCGGCCCGGGGGTGCGCCTGGTCGCGAACGACGCCCAGAGCGCGGTGGAGCGGATCCGCAAGGACGACCTTTTCCTGCTCATCAACGCGCTGTGGGCAGCGGGCGCCGAGGCGGCGACGCTCAACGGGCGCCGGCTGACCGTGCTGACCTCGATCAACAACTCCGGCGGTGCCATCAACATCGATCTCACCCCGATCCGGGCGCCCTACACGCTGCAGGCGATCGGGGACCCGCGTACGCTCCAGGCGAATCTGGTCGAGACCTCGACGTTCGACGAGTTCACGGTCCTGATGTCGCAGTACGGCTTCACCCTGGAGATGGAGGACGTCGAGTCGTTCACCCTCCCGGCGGCGCCTTCCAAACGGCTGGTCGCGGTCACCGAGGCCGACGCCGCTGAACGCCCGAACCGCAAGGACGAGGAGAACTCATCGTGATCGCCGCCCTCGGACTCTTCGTCGGCATCGTCCTGGGCCTCGCCCTCGAACCGGACGTACCGCTGGCGCTGGAGCCCTACCTGCCGATCGCGGTCGTGGCCGCGCTGGACGCCGTGTTCGGCGGACTGCGCGCCTACCTCGACGGCATCTTCGACGACAAGGTGTTCGTCGTGTCGTTCCTGAGCAACGTGGTGATCGCCGCCGGCATCGTCTACCTCGGCGACAAGCTCGGGGTCGGCGGTCAGCTCTCCACCGGTGTCATCGTCGTGCTCGGCATCCGGATCTTCTCCAACGTCGCCGCAATCCGACGGCACCTGTTCCATGCCTGAGCGCCCGAAGGCCCCCGAGGCCGACCCGTCCCAGCCCCCGTCCCCGCCGGAGCCGCCGAGCGGTCGACAGCGACTGCGCAACGCGCTGGTGCGTCCGTCACGGGCGCAGACGGTGGTCGCCTTCCTGCTCGCGCTCCTCGCCTTCGCGACCGTCACCCAGGTGCGCCAGACCGAGGTCGAGGATTCCTTCGCCGGGTACCGCGAGCAGGACCTCATCGACGTCCTGAACGGCCTGTCGAGCACCAGCCAGCGCGCCGAGGCGGAGATCGAGCGGCTGGAGGAGACCCGGGCCGAGCTGCTCTCCGACACGACGAGCCGGACGACCGCGCTGGAGCAGGCCCAGCAGGAGTCCGAGACGCTGGCGATCCTCGCGGGCCTGGTGCCCGTCACCGGCCCGGGGCTGCGGATCACGATCGACGAGGGCGACGGCACCGTGCGCGCCAGCGACCTCGTCGACATGGTCCAGGAGCTGCGCACCGCGGGCGCGGAGGCGATGCAGGTGAACGGCCAGGTGCGGCTGATCGCGCAGAGCTACTTCGACGAAGCCGCCGGCGGCATGACCATCGATGGCCAGGTGGTGACCGCGCCGTACGTCTTCGACGTGATCGGCGACCCCGACAACCTCGCCAACGCGCTGACCTTCTACGACGGGCCGCGCGACAACATCGAGGCCTCCGGCGGCACGATGACGATCGAGGAGCGCTCCTCCATCGACATCGAGGCCGTGCGCCGACCCGTGGAACCGGAGTACGCGCAGCCCGCGCCGGAGCAGTAGCCTCACAGCACTGCAGCCGTACCGCATCGTCACCCGACATCGTCACCCCGACGCGAGGAGCGCCCGTGTACCCCGACGACCTGACCTACAGCAGTGAGCACGAGTGGGTGCGACGCCCCGGCGAGCACGACGGCTCCGTGCGTGTCGGCATCACCCACTTCGCCCAGGACGCGCTCGGCGACATCGTCTACGCCTCGCTGCCCGCCGTGGGGGAGATCGTGACCGCCGGGTCGCCGTGCGGCGAGCTGGAGTCGACCAAGTCGGTCAGCGACATCTACGCGCCGGTCAGCGGCGAGGTGGTGGCCCGCAACGAGGCGCTCGACGCGACGCCGGAGCTGGTCAACAGCGACCCGTACGCCGGCGGCTGGCTCTTCGAGGTCGTGCCCTCGGACCCGGCCGAGCTCGATGAGCTGATGGACGCCACGACGTACGCCGACTCGCTCGAGAGCTGAGCGTCGCGGGCCGGGTGCCCGGGGCCGGACGTTCCGGCTTGAAGCGTCCGGCCCGACTGGTAGGTTCTGACAACCGTCAACCTCGACCCGTCCTTGAGGGTTGGGGGACCACGATCCCGGAGGATGACCGAATGCCGTTCTGCACCGCGTGTGGCAGGCAGAATCCCGACGACGCCCGCTTCTGCGCCCAGTGCGGAACCCGCCTCGTGAGCGTCGAGACCCCCGCCAGCGAGCCCGCCGGCGAGACGACGGCGACCATCCAGATCGGCGTGCCGGCGGAGAAGTCGGAGACCTCCGACCGCCAGCTCGACCCGGTCGACGCGGCCGCGGTCGACGCGCTGCCCGCCGGTCACGCGCTGCTGGTCGTGCAGCGGGGCCCCGGCTCCGGCAGCCGGTTCCTGCTCGACACCGACGTGGTGAAGGCCGGACGGCACCCCGACAGCGAGATCTTCCTCGACGACGTCACCGTCTCGCGCCGGCACGCGGAGTTCACCCGCGACGGCGACACCTTCACCGTCGCCGACGTCGGCAGCCTCAACGGCACCTACGTCAACCGCGACCGCATCGACCACGTGCGGCTGAGCGACGGCGACGAGGTCCAGATCGGCAAGTACCGGCTGGTCTTCTTCTCCGGGCACGAGAGCGCCTGAGCCTTGGCGGCCACGGCTCCCGGAGGTGCCGCGGGCGCAGCGCCCGCCCGGATGAACATCGGGCAGGTGCTCGACCTGCTGCGACCGGACTTCCCCGGCGTCACGATCCCCAAGATCCGCTTCCTGGAGGACAAGGGCCTGATCAAGCCCGAGCGCACGCCCGCGGGCTACCGCAAGTTCTCCCACGAGGACGTCGAGCGGCTGCGCTACGTGCTGCGGATGCAGCGCGACCACTACCTCCCGCTCAAGGTGATCGGCGAGCACCTCGACGCCCTGGACCGCGGCCTCGAGCCGCCGCCCATCGATCCGATCGTGCCCACCGTGCCGAGCGTCGCGCTGGCACCCGACGGGCTGCCGAGCCCGGAGTCGTTCGCCCGGCGCGACGACGTACGCCTCTCGCGCCTGGAGCTGATCAAGATCGCCGGGATCACCGAGGAGCTGCTCATCGAGCTGGAGCAGTACGGCCTGGTTGGCCGGCGCCCCGGCTCGCGGCACTACGACACCGACTGCCTGGTGGTCGCCCGCACCGCGCGCGAGCTGGCCGACTTCGGGATCGAGCCGCGCCACCTGCGCGCCTTCAAGACCGCCGCGGACCGGGAGGTCGGCCTGGTCGAGCAGGTCGTGGCGCCGCACCGTCGCGCCCACGACGCCGCGGCCCGGGCCCGTGCCGACGAGGCGGCCGCCGAGATCGCCGCGCTGTCGGTGCGGCTGCACGCGACGCTGGTCAAGCGCGCCCTGCGCTCGCGCTAGCCCCCACGGGCGCGGACCCGTCCGCGCCCGCCGCGCGGCGCCCGGACCCATCACCGGCGGAGTAGGCTGAACTCGTGCGCGAAGTCGATGTCATGGGTGTCCGTGTCGAGATGCCGTCGAACCAGCCGATCGTGCTGTTGCGCGAGGTGTCGGGGGAGCGGTACCTGCCGATCTGGATCGGGGCCGTCGAGGCCACCGCGATCGCGTTCGCGCAGCAGGGCGTCGTACCGCCGCGCCCGCTCACCCACGACCTGCTCAAGGACGTGCTCGAGGCCACCGGCAACGAGCTGAGCGAGGTCCGCATCACCGAGGTCCGCGACGGCGTCTTCTTCGCGACCCTGGTCTTCAGCTCCGGCGTCGAGGTCAGCGCACGCCCGTCCGACTCCATCGCCCTCGCGCTGCGCACCGGCACCCGCATCCTGTGTGCGGAGGGCGTCCTGGACGAGGCCGGACTCGCCGTCCCCGCGGAGCAGGAGGACGAGGTCGAGAAGTTCCGCGAGTTCCTCGACCACGTCACGCCCGAGGACTTCGACGCCCACGAGGGCTGATGAGGATGCTCACCCTCACCCGCAGGTTGAGGGTCGGCGACACGCCGCGCACCTCGTTGACCGGCCCTGCCCGTGGCCGTACCTTGAACTGTCTCTGTTGTAACTCCACCGTTGTCGTCGTGCCCGCAGGACGACAGCACCTTCCCCTGGCAGTTACGCACAACGGAGTAGACCCACGGAGGACCGTGTGAATGAGCATGAACAGGAGGTGAGTCCCGATGTCGCGCGGGCAGCAGAAGCCGCCGGCGAACAGGGACTCCTCTTCAACGACGACGTCTCGACCCTGCCCAGTGACACCGGCTACCGCGGCCCGACGGCGTGCAGCGCCGCCGGGATCACCTACCGGCAGCTGGACTACTGGGCCCGCACCGGCCTGGTCGAGCCGACCGTCCGAGGCGCCAGCGGCTCCGGCACGCAGCGTCTCTACTCCTTTCGCGACATCCTGCTGCTGAAGGTCATCAAGCGCCTTCTCGACGCGGGCATCTCGCTGCAGCAGATCCGCACCGCCGTGCACCACCTGCGGGAGCGCGGCACCGACGACCTCACCCGCGTCACGCTGATGAGCGACGGTGCGTCGGTCTATGAGTGCACGAGCAACGACGAGGTCATCGACCTGCTCCAGGGCGGTCAGGGTGTGTTCGGCATCGCGATCGGCGGTGTCTGGCGCGAGATCGAGGGCACCCTCGCCGAGCTGCCGAGCGAGCGGACCTCCGACGACTCGGCACCCTCGGCCAGCGACGAGCTCGCCGCCCGGCGGGCACGACGGATCGTCTGAGCCGAGCTGCACGTTCCTCCGACACGCCCCCGCAACCACCCGGTTGCGGGGGCGTATCGCTGTCCGGACAAGCCTGCCGGTGCCGTTGAGGCTGCTAGATTGGCCGCGCTGACGAACCCGCACGGGAGAGTCTTCGCGGCGGATCCTCACCGATCCGCTGGCGAGCGCCGAAGGGGCAATTCCTCCCCGGAACCTCTCAGGCACCCGGACCGTGCGAACCAGGCAACTCTGGAGCGGCGACCCCCGGCAAGGCCGGGCGGGCGTGGTGACAGAGGGGGAGGCGACCCGATCATCTCGATCCGAGGAGCCCTCCGTGAGCGCCGTCCCGTCCCGCACCGACCTGCCCGAGCTGCACGGGGCGCTGCCCTTCGTCGACCGTCACGTCGGGCTCTCCGCCGACGCCGTCGCGACCATGCTGGCCCGCGTCGGTCACGCCTCGCTCGAGGAGCTGATGGACGCCGCCGTGCCCGGCGCGATCCGCAGCGCAGACGCGCTCGACCTGCCGCCGGCGCTCTCCGAGCACCAGGTGGCCGACGAGCTGCGTGCCCTCGCGGCCGCGAACCGCCCCGGCGAGGCGATGATCGGACTGGGCTACCACGCCACGATCACCCCGCCGGTGATCCGGCGCAACGTGCTGGAGGACCCGAGCTGGTACACCGCCTACACGCCGTACCAGCCGGAGATCTCCCAGGGCCGCCTCGAGGCGCTGCTGAACTTCCAGACGATGGTCGGGGACCTCACCGGCCTGCCGACCGCCAACGCCTCGCTGCTCGACGAGGGCACCGCGGCCGCCGAGGCGATGACCCTGGTACGCCGGGCCAACCGCGCGGCGTCCGGTCCGTTCGTGGTCGACGCCGACGCGCTGCCGCAGACCATCGAGGTGGTGCGCACCCGTGCGGAGGCCATGGGCATCGAGGTGGTGCTCGCCGACCTGACCGACGGGCTGCCCGCCGGGCTCGACCAGGTGTGCGGGGTGCTCGTGCAGTACCCCGGCGCGTCCGGGCGGATCACCGACCCGCGCCCGGCGATCGACGCCGCACACGAGCGGGGTGGTCTGGCGGTGGTCGCCGCCGACCTGCTCGCGCTGACCCTGCTGGAGTCGCCCGGCACGCTGGGCGCCGACGTCGCGGTCGGCACCACCCAGCGCTTCGGCGTCCCGCTCTTCCACGGCGGGCCGCACGCCGGCTACATGGCGGTGCGCGCCGGGCTGGAGCGGCATCTGCCCGGCCGCTTGGTCGGGGTGTCCATCGATGCCGAGGGCCGCCCGGCGTACCGCCTGGCGCTGCAGACCCGCGAGCAGCACATCCGCCGCGACAAGGCGACCTCCAACATCTGCACCGCCCAGGTGCTGCTGGCCGTCGTCGCCTCGATGTACGCCGTCTACCACGGCCCCGAGGGGCTGCGGGGGATCGCGCGGCACACGCACACGTTGGCCACGCGCGCTGCGGCCTCGCTGGCCGCCGCGGGCCTGGCGATCACCACCGACACGTTCTTCGACACCTTCGGCGTCGTGGTGCCCGGGCGCGCGGCCGAGGTGGTTGCCGCCGCTCGGGCCGAGGGGCTCCAGCTCCGGCTGGTCGACGCCGATACCGTCGGGCTGTCCTTCTCCGAGGTCAGTGGGGAGCAGACGCTGCGGGGGCTGCACGCGGCCTTCGGCGTCGCTGCGCAGGAGGTCGAGCCGGCGGCCGCCCTGCCCGCGGAGCTGGCCCGCACGACGTCGTACCTCACCCACGAGGTGTTCTCCGCGCACCGCAGCGAGACCCAGATGCTGCGCTACCTGCGCCGGCTGTCCGCGCGCGACTACGCGCTGGACCGCGGGATGATCCCGCTCGGGTCCTGCACGATGAAGCTCAACGCGACCACCGAGATGGAGCCGGTGTCGCTGCCCGGCTTCGCCGACCTGCACCCGTTCGTCCCGGCCGAGGACGCAGCCGGCTACCACCGGCTGGTCGCCGAGCTGGAGGGCTGGCTGGCCGAGGCCACCGGCTACGACCGGGTCTCGGTACAGCCCAACGCCGGGTCCCAGGGCGAGCTGGCGGGTCTGCTCGCGATCCGTGGCTACCACCGGGCCCACGGCCAGGAGGCTCGTGACGTCTGCCTGATCCCGTCCTCGGCGCACGGGACCAACGCCGCCTCCGCGGTGATGGCCGGCATGCGGGTGGTCGTCGTCAAGGCCGGCGAGGACGGCGCGGTCGACCTCGACGACCTGCGCGCGCAGTGCGAGAAGCACGCCGACGATCTCGCCGCGATCATGGTCACCTACCCCTCCACGCACGGCGCCTACGAGGACACCGTCACCGAGCTGTGCGAGATCGTGCACGCGCACGGCGGGCAGGTCTACATCGACGGCGCCAACTTCAACGCGCTGCTCGGCTATGCCAAGCCCGGGGAGTTCGGCGGCGACGTCTCGCACCTCAACCTGCACAAGACCTTCTGCATCCCGCACGGCGGCGGCGGGCCGGGCGTCGGCCCGGTCGCGCTGCGCGCGCACCTCGCGCCGTACCTGCCCAGCCACGGGATGCACCCCGACCCCGAGCGCCGCGACGGCATCGGCGCGATCAGCGCGGCGCCGTACGGCTCGGCCGGGATCCTGCCGATCTCGTGGGCCTACGTGCGCCTGATGGGTGCCGCCGGGCTGACCCGGGCGACGGCGTCGGCGGTGCTGGCCGCCAACTACGTCGCAGCCCGGCTCGACGAGTACTTCCCGGTGCTCTACCGCGGCCACAACGGGCTGGTCGCGCACGAGTGCATCCTGGACCTGCGCCCGCTGACCAAGGCGACCGGCGTGAGCGTCGACGACGTGGCCAAGCGGCTGGTCGACTACGGCTTCCACGCCCCGACGATGTCGTTCCCGGTGGCCGGCACCCTGATGGTCGAGCCCACCGAGTCCGAGGATCTCGGCGAGATCGACCGGTTCTGCGACGCCATGATCGCGATCCGCGCCGAGATCGAGCGCGTCGCGTCGGGGGAGTGGAAGGTCGCCGACTCCCCGCTGCGCCACGCGCCGCACACCTCGGCGGCCGTGCTGGGCGAGTGGGACCGCGCCTACCCGCGCGAGCTCGGCGCCTTCCCGACCGGACCGGACCCGGACAAGTACTGGCCCCCGGTGGCCCGCATCGACCAGGCGTACGGCGACCGCAACCTGGTCTGCTCCTGCCCGCCGCCGGAGGCGTTCGCGGAGGGGTGAGCTTTTCGCGGTAGTTCGTGACGTTCGAGACTGTGGACAGCCTTCTCCACAGTCCCGGACGTCACGAACTACGCCGACCTGCGGCCGGGCGGATCGTCAGCGGGTGCGGATGCCGCGGACCCGGCCCTCGAGGTGGAAGCCCCCGCGGCGGCCGGTCGCGTCCCAGGACACGACCGGACCCTTGACCCGCACGGTCCTGGTGGCACCGGCGGGCACGCGGACAGCGCCGTACGCACGAGCGGCCGACGTGCCTCGCGCCCCGAGCCAGGGGAGCTCGGCGCTCCGGTCGTGGGGCTCCCAGCTGAACCGCATCGGCAGCGTGCTGGGGTTGGTGACCCGCAGACGGCCGGGCTTGCCGGCGACCTTGCGGACCGTGACCTTCGGGGCGGGCAGCACGGTGGCCGTGACGGTGGCCGGGGCGAGAGCCGTGCGGTCGCAGGCGTAGTAGGTGAACCGGTAGGTGCCGCTGGCCTTCGGCCCCGTCGCCACGAGGGCGTAGCCGGGCTCGGCGAGCGGACCGAGCTCGTCGAGTTCGTCCTCCCCGAGGCCGAGGAGGTCGGCCAGGCCGATCGAGCTGACCGAGCCGTTGGCGGCGAGCAGCACCCGGCGAACGGGCGAGCGCTCGACACGGCACACGGCGAGCTCGTCGCCGTCGGCGTCGGCGTCGTTGGCGAGCAGGTCGAGGTGCGTGATGCCGGTGGCGTAGAGGGTGACCGCGTCGTCGCCGGCGACCGGGGCGGTGTTCGGCTCCGCGTGCGCGGTCGCGCTCATGAGCGGCAACATCGTCGCGGCGGCGAGGACGCCCACCGCCGCTCGGCTGACGCTGCGGACAGACTGGTGGCGCATGGGACTCCTGGGGTGCGTGTTGCCGCTGTGAACCCGGCCACGCTACGGCGGCCCGCTGTCGGTGTCCCGGGATCAGCTGAGGTCCGCGGGTGCCTCGCGTCACAGGACAGGCCGGGACAGCGGGCGGACACCTCACGTTTGGTCCCCAACGACATCGGTTCGGGAGCTTCCGGTGTCGTTCGTGACCAATCCTGCGGGTCCCACCGGGCCAGGGCAGCCGGCGAGCCCGCGGCCTGCGTCCTCAGGCCCTCAGTGGGCCTGCGTCCTCAGAGAGCCTGGGAGACGCTCGACATGTTGAAGTCCGGGACCCGCAGCGCCGGGGTGGCGGTGCGCGAGAAGTAGTCCTCGCCCCACTCCCGGCTGAAGCTCGGCACCGTGGCCGAGGCGTGGGTGAACCGGTCCAGGATGCTGATCGGGCTCTCGTTGAAGCGGAAGTTGTTGACCGCGCCGGTGACCTTGCCGTCCTCGACGAGGTAGACGCCGTCGCGGGTCAGCCCGGTGAGCAGCAGGCTCTGGGTGTCGACCTCGCGGATGTACCACAGGCAGGTCAGCAGCAGGCCGCGCTCGGTGCCGGCCACCAGGTCGTCGAGGGTGCCGGTGGCGCCGTCGACGGACAGCACCAGGTTGTCGATGGCGGGGGTGAGCGGCTGCCCGGTCATCGCGGCGGAGTGCCGGGTCTGCAGCAGGGCCGCGAGCTCGCCGTCGCGGATCCACTCGGTGCGGTGCAGCGGGAGGCCGTTGTCGAAGACCGAGGACTCGTTGCCCGAGGTCGTCGCGATCACGAACGGCGCCGCCTGGAGCCCGTCGTACGCCGGGTCGGAGAGCAGATGGACGCCGGGTCGGGCGATCCGCTCGCCGATCCGGGTGCCACCGCCGCGTCGGCTGTACACCGACTGCCCCTCGTGCGCGACGCGCGCGCCGGCCGACCAGTACGCGTCGATCATCAGGTCGGCGACCGCGCTCGGCGGCAGGATCGTGTCGTAACGCCCCGCCGGCAGCTCCACGCGGCGCGAGGCCCAGGCGAGGCGCTGAGCGAGCTCGTCGTCGAGGGCGAGGGCATCGATGCCCGCGAAGTCGCGGGTGGCGCCGCCGACCCACGCGCTGCGGGTCAGGTCGGCGCTCTTGCCGGTGACCCCGTAGTGCCCGGTCGGCTGCACGTGGCGCAGCCGCAGACCGGTGCTGGAGCCGAGGTAGGTGGTGGTGACCTCGTGGCTGACGAAGCCGTAGAGCACCCGCTGGGCGCCCGCGGCCCGGCCGAACGCCGTGCCGAGAGCGGGGGCGAAGGAGCCGAAGACGCCGATGTCGGTGGCGGCGGGGGCATCGTCCCAGTCGGCGGAGACGGCGTCGCCGGCCAGCGGCGCGACGTCCTCGGCGGGCGACGCGGCGCGGGCGACGGCGTCGGCGGCCCGGGCCAGGTCGGCGACCTGGGCCAGCAGGGTCGCGGTGCCGGTGACCGAGCCGGTGGCGGTGCCCTCCGCGGTGCGCACGAAGGAGATCACCGTGACCTCGCACCCGCGGGTGACGCCGTTGGTGGTGAGGGTGTTGTTGGCCCAGCGCAGGTTGGCGGAGGCGGTGGTGCGCACCAGCACGACGCACTCGTCGGCGTCGGAGGTCGTGAGGGCGTGCTCGACGAAGGACTGGGGCGAGAAGGAGCTGCTCATCGGGTGCCTGCCTCGTCGGTGGTGTTGAGGATGCGGACGCCGCGGAACAGGGCGCTCGGGCAGCCGTGGCTCACCGAGGCGACCTGGCCGGGCTGGGCCTTGCCGCAGTTGAAGGCGCCGCCGAGGACCCAGGTCTGCGGCCCGCCGACCGCCTCCATCGATCCCCAGAAGTCGGTGGTCGTCGCTTGGTAGGCCACGTCGCGGACCTGTCCGCGCAGCTCGCCGTCGCGGATCTCGTGGAAGCGCTGGCCGGTGAACTGGAAGTTGAAGCGCTGCATGTCGATCGACCAGCTCTTGTCGCCCACGACGTAGAGCCCGCGCTCGACGCGGCTGATCAGCTCCTCGGTGCTCGGGCCGTCGGGCGCTGGCTGGAGGGAGACGTTGGCCATCCGCTGGATAGGCACGTGACCGGGGGAGTCGGCGTAGGCGCAACCGTTGGAGCGCCCGTCGTTGAGCTCCGGCATCGCGTGCGCCATGGCCCGGTCGAGCTGGTAGCCGACCAGCACGCCGTCGCGGATCAGGTCCCACGACTGGGCCTCGACGCCCTCGTCGTCGTAGCCGATGCTCGCCAGCCCGTGCTCGACGGTGCGGTCGCCGGTCACGTTCATGACCGGGGAGCCGTACTGCAGGGTGCCGAGCTGGTCGGGGGTCGCGAACGAGGTGCCGGCATAGCTGGCCTCGTAGCCCAGCGCCCTGTCCAGCTCGGTGGCGTGCCCGATCGACTCGTGGATCGTGAGCCACAGGTTGGAGGGGTGGATGACCAGGTCGTGCTCGCCGGCGACGACGCCCGGTGCCCGCAGCTTCTCCGCGAGCAGCTCGGGCACCTCGGCCAGCTCGGCGTCCCAGTCCCAGGCGCCGCTGCCGGATCCGGGCCGGCCCGCGACGTACTCCCACCCACGGGCGACGGGAGGGGCGATGCTCGCCATCGAGTCGTAGGTGTCCCCGACGGTGCCCATCGCCTCGAACCCGGGCTGGACCCGGACCCGCTGCTGGGTGGTGCGGGTGCCGGCGGTGTCGGCGTAGTACTTGTTCTCGTGCACCTGCAGCAGGTACGCCGAGGCGTGGTCGACGTCGGCGCCGCGACGCAGCCGCTCGGTCCAGTCGATGAGGACCGCCGCCTTGTCGGCGAGCGGCGTCGCGAACGGATCGATCTCGCAGGGGCCGACCCAGGTGACGTCGCGATGCGTCGGCTCGGCGGCGAGCTCGACCGGGACGGGAGTCATCGTGGCGGAGAGCTCGGCGACGGCGATCGCCTCGCCGGCGACCCGCACGGCCTCCTCGGGGGTCAGCACCACGCCCGAGGCGAAGCCCCAGGCGCCGCGGTGCACGACGCGCACGGCGAAGCCGAGGTCCTCGCGGTCGCTGGCGCCCTGGAGCACGCCGTCGCGCACCGAGAGCACCTGGGAGCGCACCCGCTCGAAGCGGAAGTCGGCATGCGTGGCGCCGAGGTCCCGGGCCCGGGAGAGCGCGGCCTCGCCCAGGCCGCGGTAGGGCAGGGCGGTGAACGTCGGGTCCAGCGAGCTCGGGCCGGTCATGGCGGTGAACCTACCCCGAGCGGGACGCATCGGTCGCGGCCGATGACTCCGGCCCCGCCGCGGGGTCGGATCGATGGGGCGCGCGACCACCCGACCGATCCGAGGAGAGCCATGGACCTGCGACTGAACCCCTACCTGAGCTTCGACGGCACGGCAGCGGAGGCGATGGAGTTCTACCGCGGCGTCTTCGGCGGCCACCTCGCTCAGACGTCGTACGCCGAGGCGGGTCAGAGCGACGAGCCGGGGGAGCGTGACAAGGTGATGCACGCGATGCTCGTCAGCGCCGACGGGTTCGTGCTGATGGGCGCGGACAACCCCGCGGGCCTCGAACGCATCCCCGGCAACGCCTTCGCGGTATCGCTGAGCGGTGCGGACGAGACGAAGCTGCGCGGCTTCTGGGAGCGGCTCAGCGACGACGGGGCCGTGGTGATGCCGTTGACCCAGGCGCCGTGGGGCGACGCCTTCGGCATGTGCATCGACCGCTACGGAACCAGCTGGATGGTCGACATCAGTACGCCGACGCCGGCCGGCTGAGCGAGAGCGAGGAGCCCTTGCGGGTCTTGGTCACCACCAGCTGGGCCGGGATCCGGTCGCGCATCTCCGACACGTGGCTGACCACCCCGACGACCCGCCCGCCGTCGCGCAGCGAGTCCAGCACGTCGAGGACGTCGTCGAGGGTGTCGGCGTCCAGGGAGCCGAAGCCCTCGTCGACGAAGAGGGTGTCGAGGTCGGCGCCGCCGGCCTCCTGGGTGATGACATCGGCCAGCCCCAGCGCGAGGGCGAGGGACACCACGAAGGTCTCGCCGCCGGACAGGGTGACCGGGTCGCGGGACTCACCCGACCAGTCGTCGCGCACCAGCAGGCTGAGGCCGCCACGGGTCTCACCGGCGCCGCGGCGCGCGGTGTGCTCGAGGGTGTAGCGCTGGTCGCTCATCACCGCGAGCCGCTCGTTGGCGGCCGCGACCACCTGGCTGAGCCGGTAGGCCAGGACGTAGGCGGAGAGCCGCATCTGCAGGTGGTTGTCCGGGGACCGCCCGTCGACGAACGAGCACAGGCGGGTGGTGAGGTCGAGGTCCTCGCGCACCGGCGCCCAGGCATCGAGGGCGGTGCCGAGGGCGGCGCTCAGCTGGGTGAGCCGCCGGGCGCGCCCGGCCCACAGCGCGGCGGTGGACCGTGCGCTGCCGAGCGCGGCGAGTGCGTCGCCGTGGGCGGCCTCCAGGGCAGCCGGGTCGGGCAGCTCGGCCGCGGCGATCTCTGCGCTGTCGGGCTCGGCGAGCACCTCGAGCGCCGAGGCGCGCCGCTGCTCGTGGTGGGCGACACGGCGGGCGAGCTGCTCGATCTCCTGGGACGGGAGCACCGCGGCCAGGGCGTCCTCGACGCTGTGGAACCCGGCGTCGGCGACGGCGGCCGCGAGCGCCGCCTCGGCCTCCCGGGCCGCCGCGGTGGCGGCGTCGTGCTCCTCGGCCGCCCGGAGCGCGGCGGCCAGCACCCGTGCCCGGCGCTCGTGCTCGGCGGCCAGGGAGGCGAGGTCGGTGTGCTCGGAGCCGACGAGGAGCTGCTCGACGCACTGGCGGACCCGCGCGGCCTCCGCGCGGCAGCCCGTGAGCTCGCTGGTCAGGGCGCTCTGCTCGGCGGTGAGGTGGGCGTGCTGCTCGGTGAGCCCGCGCAACCGGGCCTCGGTGCTCTCGAGGCGCTCGGTGAGCTCGCCGGCGAGGTCGGCGGCACGCTGGGCGTCGGCCAGTCGGGCCCGGGTCGCGTCGAGCTCGGCGGCGAGCGTCGGCTCGTCGCCCTCGCCGGCGCGCTCGCGGGCGAGCTCGAGCAGCATGGTCAGCTCGCGCACCTTCTCGGCACGCAGGTGCTCCTCGGACTTGGCGTCGTCGACCGCACGCTGGGCCTCGCGCTCAACGGCGGCGTCGATCGCGTCGGCACCGCGCTCGGCCTTGAGCGGATGGTCCTGCGACCCGCACACCGGGCAGCACTCGCCCACGGCGAGCGCCGCGGCGATCTCGCCGGCCATCCCCTCCAGGCGGGCCTCGCGCAGGTCGAGCCATTCCTCGCGGCGGCTCGTGAGCGTGGCGCGCGCGGCGTCGAGCTCGGCGGTGGCGCTCACGAGCTGCGGGCCGAGCTCGCCGAGCTGGCGGTGCGCGGCCCACCGCTGCTCCAGCGCCGCGACGGCGGCGCCCAGCGAGCCGGCCTCCGCGGCGCTGCCACGGGCGGCGTCGAGGTCGGTACGCAGCGTCGCGAGGGTGGCCGGCAGGGCGGCGGCGTCCTCGCGCAGCGCGGTGGCGCGGGTGGAAAGCACCCGGTCGCGCTCGGTGAGGTCGGCGACCTGCGTCTCCAGCGCGGCGAGACGGCGCTCGTCGGGCATCGCCGCGCGCACCTGGGCGGCGGCGTCGAGCGCACTCGTGTGGGCGTCGGTGATGTCCGCGCGACCGGCCACCAGCAGACCGAGCGCCGCCGCGGCGTCGTCGAGGGCGGCGTCCGCGGCGAGGGCGGTGCGCTCACGCGCCGCCGCGGCGCCGAGCGCCACGCGGTGGACGGGGGCCACCGTGGCCGCACGACGGGCCCGGTCGAGGCGCTGCGCGTCCTCGGCATGGCTCTCGGCCGCGTCGTCGAGCGCGCGCAGCTCCGCCGCGGCGGCGTCGAGGCGACGGCGGCGCACCAGCAGCGCGCGGGCGTCGTCGAGTGCCTGTCGGGCGGCGTGCTCGGCCGCCGCCGCGGCGCCGGCCGCGGCCTCCGCGGCGACGTCGGCGCGAGCGGCGTCGTCCGCGAGGCCGCGGGCCCAGGCGCGCACGGAGCCGTCGGCCGCGGGGACCGTCAGGTCGCGCGGGTCCCAGTCGGCCGGCGGGTGGGCGTCGGTGGCCTCGCTGACCCGGCTGACCAGGTCGGCGACGTCCTGGTGGGCGGCGTCGCAGGACCGCGCGAGGGTGCGGCGGCGTTCGCGCAGCCATCCCTCGACCTGCTCGAACCGGCCGGTGCGGAAGAGCCGCTGGAGCAGCTGGTGGCGCTCCTCGGAGCGGGCGCGCAGGAAGGACTGGAAGCGGCCCTGCGGCAGCATCGCCACCTGGGTGAACTGGGTGAGGTTCATGCCGAGCAGCCCGGCCACCAGGTGCCCGGTCTCGTCAAGCCGGGTGGAGAGGGTGACCCACTCACCGTCGACGCGTTCGGCGATGACCACCGAGGCCTGCTCGGTGGTGGTGCCGGTGCCGCGCTTCTTGGGCCGCTCCCACGCGGGGGAGCGGCTCAGGCGGAAGCGGCGCCCGGAGAGGGTGGTCTCCAGCACCACGCGGGGCGCGACGCCCGGCGCGGCGTGGTCGGAGCGCAGCCGGCGCGCCGATCCCCGGTCGCCGGGCACGTCGCCGTACAGCGCGAAGCACACGGCGTCGAGGACGCTGGTCTTGCCGGCGCCGGTCGGCCCGGAGAGGAGGAACAGGTCGGCCCGGGACAGCTCGTCGAAGTCGACGGTGACGGTGTCGGCGAACGGCCCGAAGGCGGTGATCTCGAGGGTGTGCAGGCGCATCAGCCGGCCACCACCGGGTCGAGGTCGGTGTCCTCGCAGCAGGAGTCGACGGCCTCGCGCAGCAGCGCCGCCTCGGCCTCGGAGGGCGGCGTGCCGCGCAGCTGGGTGACGAACTCCTGGGCGATGGCGTGGTCGGAGCGGCTGCTGGGGCGCTGGGTCGGCAGCATCCCGATGCCGGTGGGCGTCGCCTCGAAGCCCAGGACGAGGGTGTGCGGGAAGCGCTGGCGCAGCCGCTCCATCGCGCGCACCGGGCGGACCTCGTCGCTCAGGGTGACCTGGAGCCAGGAGCCCTCGTGGCGGGCCAGGGAGGGGTCGACCAGCAGGTCGTCGAGGGTGCCGCGGATCCGGGCCAGCGGGCGGGGGACGGGCGCGTCGATGAACTCCGCGCGCACCGTGCCGTCGCGGTCGAGGTCGACCAGCCAGCTGCCCTTGCGGTGGGTGGCCTCGGAGAAGGAGTAGGCGAGCGGCGAGCCGCTGTAGCGGACCCGGTCGTGCAGCGTGTGGCGTCCGTGCAGGTGGCCTAGGGCGACGTAGTCGATGCCGTCGAAGACCGAGGTCGGGACCAGCGAGACGCCGCCCACGCTGATGTCGCGCTCGGAGTCGCTGGGCTCGGCGCCGGCGACGAAGGCGTGGGCGAGGACCACCGAGCGAGTCCCGGGCCGCGCACCGAGGTCGGTGCGGACCCGGCGCATCGCCTCGGTCAGCGCGGCCTGGTGGGACCGGGCGGGCAGCCCCCAGGGCTCACGCACCGCGTCGGGGTCGAGGTAGGGGATGCCGTGCACTGCCACCGGCCCGTGCTCGTCCTCGAGCAGGACCGGGGTGCCGACGGTCGCGGGGTCGGTGCGGATGAAGACCCCGGCGGCGTCGATGAGGCGCGAGCTGAAGCCGAGGCGCTGCGCGGAGTCGTGGTTGCCGCTGGTCAGGACCACCCGGGCGCGGGAGGCGGCGAGTCGGGCCAGCGTCTCGTCGGCCAGGCGCACGGCGTCCACGGCGGGCAGCGCCCGGTCGTAGATGTCGCCGGCGACGAGCACCAGGTCCACGCGCTCGGCGGCGACCACCTCGAGCAGGTGGTCGACGAAGCCGGCCTGGTGCTCCAGCATCCCCTCACGGTGGAAGGACCGGCCCAGGTGCCAGTCGGAGGTGTGCAGGATCCGCATGTGCGGCACGGTAGTCGGCGCCTCCGACAGTGCTCGTACCCACGCCGCCGGCGCGGGGCCCGGGCGTCGTAGCCGAGGAGCCGCGGTCGTGAAATGTTTCACAAACCGGGGTGTGGCCTTGGGTTGCCGACATCGTGTCGGTACGTTTCCCGACATGATGTCGATTCCTGCTCAGGCGGTGTAGCGCCGTGTTCCTTGCGCTGCGTGAACTCATCTTCGCTCGCGGACGGTTCGCCCTCATGGGCGTCGTCGTGGCCCTCATCGCCATCTTGATGGTGCTGCTCAGCGGTCTCACCGTCGGGCTCGTCAACGACGGCGTGTCCGGCCTGCAGCGCCTCCCGGCGACGTCGCTGGCCGTGCAGGACGGGGTCTCGAAGGACTCCGCCTTCTCGCGCAGCGTCGTGTCCACCGACGCGGTGGAGACCTGGCGCGAGCAGCCCGGTGTCGAGGACGCCGCGCCGTTCGGCAACGCGCTGGTCAACGCCCGCACGGACCAGGACGTCGAGATCGACCTGGCGCTGTGGGGCGTCGAGACCGGCTCCTACCTCGACCCCGAGGTCGCCGAGGGCAAGGCCCTGGCGGGCGAGGGCGAGGTCGTGGTCAGCGCCACCGCCGCCGAGGAGGGCGTCGAGATCGGCGACACGATCACCATCGACCCCTCCGGCTACCAGCTCGAGGTCGTCGGCATCCTGGCCGACCAGCACACCTTCGGCCACGTCGACATCGGCTACCTGCCGCTGCGCACGTGGCAGGAGGTCAAGGCCGGCGTGCGCGACGGCGACGTCGTGCCCGACCGCGTGTACGACGAGATCACCGCGGTCGCCATCCGCGCCGACGACGACGCCGAGGTCGACATGGCCGCCGGCGACGAGGCGGCCGGCACCGAGTCGATGACCCTCGAGGAGAGCTACGGCGCCTCGCCGGGCTACACCGCGGAGACCTCGACGCTGCAACTGGTGCAGGGCTTCCTCTACGCGATCTCCGCACTGGTGATCGGCGCCTTCTTCACCGTGCTCACGGTCCAGCGCAAGCAGGAGATCTCCGTCCTGCGGGCCATGGGCGCCAGCACGTCGTACCTCCTGCGCGACAGCCTGGCGCAGTCGCTGATCCTGCTCGTGGTCTCGGTCGCCGTCGGCGTCGGGGTCGGCGTCGCCGCCGGCGCCGGGCTGGCATCCACGCCGATGCCGTTCGCCCTCGAGGCCGCCCCGATCGCCGGGGCCAGCGCGCTCCTCATCGGGCTCGGCGTCGCCGGTGCGGCCGTCGCGGTCCTGCGCATCACCCGAGTCGACCCGCTGAGCGCCCTGGGAGGCAGCCGATGACCACCATCCTCTCCATGACAGACGTGACCCTCCTGCACGGCGACGGCGAGGAGACGGTCACCGCTCTCGACCACGTCGACCTCGAGGTCGACGCCGGCGAGCTGGTCGCCGTCGTGGGTCCCTCCGGCGCCGGCAAGTCCAGCCTGCTCGCCGTGGCGGGTGCGCTGACCCGGCCGACCTCGGGCGCGGTCCGGCTCGGCGACGTCGACCTCGTGGCGGCGACGGACCGCGACCTCACCCGGCTGCGCCGCGAGCGGATCGGGTTCGTCTTCCAGAGCGGCAACCTGGTCCCGGCGCTCACCAGCTTCGACCAGCTGCGCCTGCCGCTCACCTTCGGCAAGGTGGCGGACGCCCGGGACCCGCAGGAGCTCCTCGAGGCGGTCGGCATGGGGCACAAGGCCAAGCGCCGTCCCCACCAGCTCTCCGGCGGCGAGCGGCAGCGCATCGGCATCGCCCGCGCGCTCGTCACCCGTCCGCAGGTCCTGCTGGTCGACGAGCCGACCGCGGCGCTGGACCGCCAGCGCAGCCAGGACGTGGTCGGGCTGCTGGCCCGCGAGACCCACGAGCAGGGCGTGGCGACGATCATGGTGACCCACGACCATGACGTGCTGCACCACTGCGATCGGGTGCTTGAGATGATCGACGGACGGCTGGCCCCGGTGCGGGTCACCGCTTCCTGACAGACCCGCCAGACCCGGCCGACCGGCCCCCCCTCCCCCCCGCCCGACCGACCCGAGGACCCGAGTGCCCCGCATCCAGGCCCCCACCGTGGCCGAGCACCACGCCCGCATGGAGCGTGCGCTGCTCGACGCGGCGCGGGGCCTGCTCGCGGAAGCGCCCGAGGTGCCCTCGATGGCGGCGGTGGGGCGGCGCGCCGGGCTCGCGCGCTCCAGCGTCTACCAGTACTTCGGCTCGGCCGAGGACCTCCTCGCCGCCGTCGTCGCCGACGTCTTCCCCGAGTGGGGAGCCCGGGTCGCCGACCGGGTGGCCGAGGCGGGCAGCCCCGCCGAGCGGGTCTGGGCCTACATCGAGGCCAACGTCGAGCTCTTCGCCAGCGCGGAGCAGGCGGTCGCCCGGGCACTGACCCGGGTGGTCGAGCCGCACGTGCTGGTCGGGCCGATGAGGGAGTTCCACGCCCGGCTGCAGGTGCCACTGCGCGAGGCGCTGACCGAGTTCGGGGAGCCCGAGCCCGAGGCGATGGCCGAGCACATCGACGCCCTCATCGTGCAGGCCTCGCGTGGGGCCGACCTTCCCTCGGCCGATGACGGGGCGGCGCAGGAGGTGGCCCGGGCGCGACTGCGCCGTCTGCTGGGCCCCTACCTCGCGTTGCCGGCGTCCCCGCCATCCTGATCCCGCACCCGATTTTCGACACCACATCCCCACCACCACCGGAGAACACATGGACACCGTCCGTCTCGTGCTGCTGACCATCCACCTGCTCGGCTTCGCCGTGCTGTTCGGCGGCCTGATCGTCCAGGCTAAGGAGCCCACCAAGCGGATCACCTCGTGGGTGCGTGACGGCGCGGGCACCGCGTTCGTCGCCGGCCTGCTGCTCGTCGGCGTGCTCGAGGGCCTCGACGCCGACGTCAACCACACCAAGATCGCCGTCAAGCTCGGCCTCGGACTGGTGATCCTGGTCCTGGCGCTGGTGAACATGCGCAAGGCCGCCATCAGCACCGGCCTGTGGGCCGCGCTGCTCGTGCTCACCATCGTCACCACCGTGGTGGCGGTCTTCTGGTCCACGCCGCACAAGGTCGCCGACGAGGAGACCGTGGCGGCGCCGGTGGTGCTGGTCCAGCGCTGAGCGACGCTCAGCAGTAGCGCACCGTACGGCGGGCGCCGGTGAACCCGTAGAGGGCCAGACCGGCGTCCGCCGCCAGCTGTACGGCGAGGCTCGTGGGCGCCCCGACGGCGACGAGCGCCCCGGCGCCCACGGCCACCGCCTTCTGCACCAGCTCGAACCCGGCCCGGCCGCTCACCACCAGGCACGCCGGGGTGGGCGAGTGGCCCGCCAGCACCCGCGCCCCGGTGACCTTGTCCAGCGCGTTGTGGCGCCCGACGTCCTCGCGCACGACGAGCATCTCGCCGTCCGCGGCCACGACCGCCGCCGCGTGCACGCCGCCGGTGCGGGCGAACAGCGACTGGTGCTCGCGCAGCCGGTCCGGCAGGGAGCGCACCGTCGCGGCGTCCGGCAGCGGGCCCGACCAGCGCACGGCCGCGGCCGGGTGCGCGAGCACGTCGCCGATGCTGTCCTTGCCGCACACCCCGCAGGCCGAGGACCCCGACGACGACGCGCTGTGACGGTGCCCGACCTCGCGCAGCGGCGGCTCGGCGAGGGTGACGGTGACGACGTTGAACTCCTGCTCCGGCGCCAGCGTGACGTCCGTGCAGTAGGCGACGGTCGCGATCCCGTCCGCCCGGGTCAGCCCCTCGTGGACCAGCCAGCCGGCGGCGAGCTCGAAGTCGTGGCCCGGGGTCCGCATGGTCACCCAGGCGCGGCGGGCGTCCGCGCCGGGCCAGGCCAGCCGGATCTCCAGTGGCTCCTCGGTGGCCAGCCGGTCCTCGCGGCGCCGCTCGCCGTCCTCGTTGAACTCGTGGACGCGGGTGCGGACCGTGGGTCCGGGCCGGCGTGCGCGCCCGCTCATGCGCCGTACCGGGTGCGGACCGCGAGGCGGCGCGCCAGCAGGTCGGTGGCGTCGGCGAGCCGGCGGCGCACGGTCAGGTCGAGTGTCTCGTCGGCCAGCCGCTCGCGCGCCCGGTCCAGGGTCTCCTGGCCCAACGCGGTCGCGGGGAAGAACGCCTCGACGGCGGTGCCGCGCACCCAGCCCTGGTGGACCTCCGCGACGGCGTCGAGGGCGTCGAAGTAGCGGGCGACGTACGGCGCGGTGAGCTCCTCCTGGCCGGGCTGCCACAGCCCGGTCCCCGCCGCCTCGAGGTCGTAGTTGGGCACGCTGACCTCCCCGGTGAACCGCGCCCAGGCCCACGCCTTGGCCGCGGGGTCCGGCAGCGACGCGCGGGCCCGGGAGTGCTCGACGCGGGCCTGCGCGGTCGGGTCGTCGGCCAGCGCGGCGTCCAGCTCCGCGGCGTCGCACGCGCCCAGCACGGCGAGGCGGACCAGCACCCGCCAGCGCAGGTCCTGGTCGATCTCGATGCCCTCCGGGGGTGAGGTGAGCCAGCCGCGCAGCGCGCCGGGGTCGGTGGCGGTGGCGATCGCGAGCCGGAAGGCGGAGTGCTGGTGCTCGGCACCGGCGGGCTCCGCGGCAACCCGGGCCAGCGCGGCGAGGTGCACCCGCTCGCGCGAGCCGTCCGGGGCGAGCGGGAGCAGCGTCTGGAGCAGCCACGGGACGGTACGCCGGGGCACCGCGCGGACGGGGGTGTCCTCGAGGTCCTCGACCGGCGGCGCGGCGACCGCCACGTCCACGACCAGCGCAGGGTCGAGCACGCCGTGGTCGTGGGCCATCCGCAGCTGGTTCCAGGTCGCGGCGCGCTGGAGGTCGTCGCGCACCGCCGGCAGCTCGGCGGGCAGCGCCTCGACGGTGGCGGCGTCGGGCAGCACCAGCGCCCAGGTCTGCTCGTGGGGGTCCAGCATCACCGGGGCGGGTGGGCCGCCGACTTCACCGGGCATCTCGGCAGGCAACTCGACGGGCGTCTCGGCGGCGTCGAGCACCAGCGGGCGGCTGGTCCAGCCGGCCGCCGCGCGCACCGCGATGCTCAGCGTGTGGGTGCGCGCGACCTGCTGACCGGGCGGGGGCGTGCGCCGGACGACGCCGGCCGCGCGGTCCAGGGTGATCGTGTCCGCCCCCGAGGTGCGCAGCCACGCGCCGGTGAACGCCGACAGGTCACCGGCGCCGGCCTGCTCCCACGCGGCGAACAGGTCGTGCATGGTCGCGTTGCCGAACTCGTGGCGACGCATGTGCTCGACCACCCCGCCGAGGAAGACCTCGTCCCCGAGCCGGGTGTTGAGCTGGCGCAGGATGCTGGCCCCCTTGGCGTAGGAGATCCCGTCGAAGTCCTGGAGCGCGGCCAGCGCGTCCACCGCCCCGGTGCCGGCGACCGGGTGGGTGTTCGGGCCGAGGTCGGCGCCCAGCCCCCAGCAGCGGCGCAGGTAGGAGTTGTCCACCCAGGCATCGGCGTACTCCGTGGCGTCGGCGACGACCCGGGTGCCGGCGTACTCGGCGAAGGACTCGTTGAGCCACAGGTCGTCCCACCAGCGCGGGGTGACCAGGTTGCCGAACCACTGGTGGGCCAGCTCGTGGGCGATCGTGGTGGCCCGCACGATCCGGGCGCCCCGGCTGAGCCGGGTCGAGGACAGCATCTGGTCGCGCAGCGTCACGCAGCCGGGGTTCTCCATCGCGCCCGCGTTGAACTCCGGCACGAACGCCTGGTGGTAGTCCCCGAACGCGTAGCGGATGCCGAACAGGCGGTGCAGCTCGTCGAGGCTGGCGCGGGTGACCGCGAGCAGGTCCTCGGCGTCGGCGTCCAGCGCCCCGGCCAGGCTGGCGCGCGAGCTCAGCCCGAGCGGGATGCCGTCGTGCTCGTCGCGGATCACGTGGTACGGACCGGCCACCACGGTCACGAAGTACGTCGACAGCGGCGGGGTCGGCCCGATGCGCCACAGCCCGGGCTCCGGGCTGGTGGCGGGGGCGTTGCCGACCACCACCCAGTCCCGCGGCGCGCGCACCGTGAAGGTGTACGGCGCCTTGAGGTCGGGCTGGTCGAAGCAGGCGAAGATGCTCGGGGCGGCGTCCATGAACGACATCCCGTAGACGTAGTGGCGCCCGTCGGCGGGGTCCACGCTGCGGTGCAGGCCCTCACCGTCGTTGCGGAAGGCCATCACGGCGTCGACGACCAGCTCGTTGGCGCCGGGGACGGTCTCCAGCGGCAACCGGCCGCCGACCAGGTCGTCGGCGCCCAGCGGCTTGCCGTTGAGGACCAGCGAGCGGACCCGGCGCGGCTTGAGGTCGACGAACGTCGCGCCGCCGGCGCTGGTGAAGCGCAGCGTGGTGCGCGAGCCGAAGGACTCGACATCGGAGGCGAGGTCGAGCTCCACCTCGCAGGACTCGACGCGGAGCAGGGCGGCGCGTGCCTCCGCCTCGGTGCGCTGGAGGCTCCGTGGCGCGGCGTGCTGGAGGTCGGGATGCGATGAGGTCACTTCGCCAGACTAGGCAACCCCGCCGCGCTCGGAGCCCTAGCATCAGCGGCGGCAACCTCTTCGTGGTCCGGCGCGTCTGAGGGGCATGGACGAATTCGCGTCCCCATCACTCGGAGGAACCTCATGACACGTTCGACCTTCCGCCCTCGCAGGGGGCTCGTGGCAGGCGTCGCCGCCTCCGGCCTGCTGCTCGGCGCCGCCGCGGTCGGGGCGGCTCCCTCGCCGGCCGCCGCCGCACCTCCCGGGTGCGACCAGCCGTTCCCGGCGGCGGAGCTCGCGCCCGGTCAGGTCCTCTCGGGACTGACGGTCGTCAAGGGCACCGAGCCGGTCGGCTTCGAGGGCACCGTGCTCGGGGTGCTCGACGACGGCATCGCCGCCGGCATCGACATGATCATGGTCGACGTCGAGGTCCCCGACATCGAGCTGCCCGGCGGCGACCAGGCCGGCGGCATCTGGCAGGGGATGTCCGGCTCCCCGCTGTACGCCGAGGACGGTCGCGTCGTCGGCGCCATCTCCTACGGCCTGGCCTGGGGCCCGAGCCCGATCGCCGGTGTGACCCCGTTCGGCGACATGGAGGAGTTTCTCGAGGCCGACCCGGCCCCGCGGGTCCCCGTGCCGACGGCGATGGCGCGCAAGATCGCCGCCAGCACCGACGTCAGCGCCGCCCAGGCTGGTCGCGGCATGCGTGAGCTCACCGTGCCGCTGGGTGTCTCGGGCGTGTCCCAGCGCACCTTGGACTTCCTCGCAGGGAAGGCCGAGCAGCTGGCGAAGCGCGGCATCAAGCGCCCCTACCTGAAGTCCGCCAGCTACCGGCTCGCCCGGTCGTCGGCCGCGGCCGCCCCCGACGCCAGCGCGATCGTGCCCGGCGGCAACCTGGCCACCACCGCGGCGTACGGCGACGTGACCATGGGTGGCGTCGGCACCGTGACCTCGGTGTGCGGCGACCGGGTGGTCGGCTTCGGGCACCCGGCGTACTCCCTGGGCTCCACGTCGCTCGGCCTGCACCCGGCCGACGCGGTCTACGTGCAGCCCGACCCGGCGGGCGCGCCGTTCAAGCTCGCCAACATCTCCGCACCGGTCGGCACCATCGACGACGACCGCCGCGCCGCGATCGCTGGTCGTCTCGGCGCGCTGCCGGAGGCGATCGCCCTCACCAGTGCGGCCACCCTCGCCGGTGAGACCGTGAGCGGGCGTACGGACGTCTACGTGGACGACGCGGCCGCCGACGCCGTGTACTACCAGTTCTTCGCCGCCCACGAGCAGCTGCTCGACAACGACCCGATGGGCTCGGAGCTGCTGACCTGGACGATCACCGGCACCGACCCGGCCGGCGCGCCGTTCACGCTGCGGCTCACCGACCGCTTCGCCGGTGCTGAGGCGTTGTGGGACGCGGCGTACGGCGTGGCCGACTTCGCGTGGGGCCTGAGCCGTCTCGAGGGCGTCGAGATGCGCAGCATCGACCTCCGGGCCGAGCTCGTCCGCGACGCGCGCACGCTCGACATCGCCCGCGTGGAGCAGCACCGCAACGGCTCCTGGACCACCGTGAACAACAAGACCCCGATCCAGGTGCGTGCCGGTCGCACGATCAAGCTCCGCGTGGTCATCACCGGTCCGGGCGGCACCAAGCGCTTCCAGAAGGTCAGCTTCGCGGCGCCGGCGGCGAAGTACCGCGGCAACACCCGCGTGGCGGTGTCCTCGGGCGGCAGCACCTACAACAGCACCTCGTTCAAGAACCTCACGGGGGCCAAGAAGCTCGTGGCCTCGACGCTGCGCAACGACCAGGTCCGCGTGCAGTTCGGCACCCGCGACAAGGTCGAGTACGCCGGTGACTACTACGGCGACGAGTACTTCCGGGCCGACGCCAAGCGGGCGAAGTCCTTCCTGCGCAGCCGGGTCTCGGCGCCGTACGACCAGGTGGTCACCGGTGCGGCGAACATCAACGTGAAGATCCGGAAGTAGTCCGCCCGCACCATCCACGCAGGACCCACGCACGACCGACGGCGGGCGGGAGCGACGCTCCCGCCCGCCGTACCCTGCTTGCATGGGTGCGCAGGACGTGACAGCGGTGGCGACGGCGAGCAGCCTGGCCGAGAAGGACCGGTTGCTGGCGCTGGTGCGCGACTCCGTGATCGGCGAGGACCTGTTGATGGCCACGCCGTACGGACGGCGGCGGGTCACCTATGCCGACTACACCGCCTCGGGCCGGGCGCTGTCGTTCATCGAGGACTTCGTGCGCCGCGAGGTGCTGCCCGGCTACGCCAACACCCACACCGAGTCCAGCGGCACCGGGCTCCAGACCTCCCGGCTGCGCGAGGAGGCCCGCGCGATCATCCGCGACGCGGTCGGCGGCGACGAGGACACGGTGGTGCTGTTCACCGGCTCCGGCGCGACCGGCGCGATCGCCAAGCTGGTCGGCGTCCTCGGCCTGCGGCTGCCCTCGGTGCTGGAGGACCGCCACCACCTGCTGCGCCACATCCCGCGCGAGGAGCGCCCGGTCGTCTTCGTCGGGCCCTACGAGCACCACTCCAACGAGCTGCCCTGGCGCGAGTCGGTCGCCGACGTGGTGGTGATCCGTGAGGACGCCGACGGCCAGGTCGACCTCGACGACCTGCGCGCCCGGCTCGTCGAGCACGCCGACCGGCCGCTGCGCATCGGCTCCTTCTCCGCGGCCTCCAACGTCACCGGGATCATGTCCGACGTCGCGGGCATCGCCACGGTGCTCCACGAGCACGGCGCGCTCAGCTTCTGGGACTACGCCGCTGCCGCGCCGTACGTCGAGATCACGATGGGCCCCAGCGACCCGACGCGTCCGCTGTCCTACAAGGACGCGGTGTTCATCTCCCCGCACAAGTTCGTCGGCGGGCCGCAGACCCCGGGCGTGCTCGTCGCGCGCCGCGAGCTCTTCGCGAACCGGGTGCCCGACGTCCCGGGCGGCGGCACCGTCGCCTACGTCAACACCGACGACCACCGCTTCCTCGACGACCCCACCCACCGCGAGGAGGGCGGCACGCCCGCGATCGTCGAGGCGATCCGCGCCGGGCTGGTCTTCCAGCTCAAGCAGGCCGTCGGCGTGGACACGATCCGCGCCCAGGAGGAGCGCCACCTCGCTCGCGCCGTCGCGGCGTGGCGCGAGGAGCCGGGCCTGGAGCTGCTCGGCAACCTCGACGCCGAGCGGCTCTCGATCGTGTCGTTCGTGGTGCGCTCGCCCACCGGTCGCTACCTGCACCACAACTACGTGGTCGCGCTGCTCAACGACCTGTTCGGCATCCAGGCCCGCGGCGGCTGCTCGTGCGCCGGCCCCTACGGCCACCGGCTGCTCGGCATCGACATCGAGCGCTCCCACGAGTTCGAGCGCGAGATCACCGGCGGCTGCGAGGGCATCAAGCCCGGGTGGGTGCGCGTGAACTTCAACTACTTCGTGCCCGACGCCGTCGCGCAGTACGTCGTCGACGCGGTGCGGATGGTCGCCCGCGACGGCTGGCGGCTGCTCGGCGACTACTCCTTCGAGCCCGCCACCGGGCTGTGGCGCCACCGCGCCGGCGTCGTCGACCCGCCGCTGTCGCTCCACGACGTGTCGTACGCCGACGGCCGGGTGCACCTGCCCGAGCACACCGCCACCGGGGGAGTGGAGCTGCTCGAGGAGCACCTGCGCGACGCCGCCCGGATCCTCGGCGAGCGCCCCGGCCCCGACCTCACCTCCCACCCCGGCAGCGTGAGCGCCGACTTCGAGCACCTGCGCTGGTTCGACCTGCCGGCCGAGTGTGTGGCGGTCGACGCGGGCTGAGTGAGTCAGGTCGCGGGCGGGTCGCGCACCTCGACCAACGGCCGTTGAGCCAGCGAACTTTAGGTAGGGACGAACAACATTCCGCCTGACGGAGGTCAGAAGGTGCACAGTGCCGTCACTACGCAACGTTGAGCGCGCCCTGGGCCAAGGCCTGGGTCCTGACCAAGGAGCAGCTGTGATGAGGGGCGCGCGAGTGAAGGTCGGGCTGGCAATCGTGGCGATCGTTGCCGTTCTGGCCGTCGCCCCCGGGGCAGACCCAGGCGAGTCGGAGACCCCCGAGCCGACCGAACAGTCGGCTGCCGACACAGAAGCGGCGGAGGAGATCTTGCCCGCCATTCCCGACGCGGCGCGCGTGAGGGTTGAGCCCACCCTCGGTGCCGGCAACTCCGAGGTCTACGAGTTCACCCCCAGGGGGGTGACCTACACGATCGCGATGACCTGTACGTCGTCCGTCGCCGGAGCTGAAGCTCAGCTCGTCAACTTCGACTACCCCGATGCCGCGTCCGTCATCGGCTGCGACGGGGTTACGACCAGCACGATCGTGAGCGCGCCCCCGGGCGCCAAGCGGATCCAGGTTCGAGCGGGAGATGGCAGCGACTGGGCCCTGAGCATCTACGACGGCACACCAGAAGGCGTGTCCGTCACGCCGGTCACGTAGGAATGGAGCGAAGCGATGGCTGCGGGACTGACCGTGCGCGCATCGCTGCCCGGAAGCTCTCACCGCGAGCTCAGTGGACCTGGCGGCTCAGCATGAGTGTCAACGGCAACAGTGCAGGTGGGGAAGGGGCATCGACGGTGAACGCTCGCGGGTCGTGGAACAGTGGAGTGCTGACTCGCGTCGGCCGGGGCGAGGTCACGATCACCGCAACTGCGTCGAACAAGCGCGGCAGGTTCTGCGCCGGGTCCTACCCCGCAGCCGCGACGAGCTGATATCGGGCCGGGGACGCGGCCTTCTATCCCCGGCTGCGACCATGTGCTCACGTCCGCCGACTGAATCGGATATCGCCGTTCGGCATCCGTTGGTGGACATATCGGTCGTCATGGATCAAATGATGGTGATGCGAGCACAGCAGCAATCCGTTGCCGAGAGCGGTCTTCCCGCCCGCTGACCATGGATTCACATGATGTGCCTCGCACCAGGTCGAGGGAATCGTGCATCCGTCGGCGCGGCATTCCTGGTCGCGAATTGCCAGGGCCTTTCTCTGACCCGGGCTGAAGAGCCGGTTCGTGCGACCGAGATCGAGCGGCACCGACTGGGTGCCGAGCACCGCGGGGACGAGATTGGCTGTGCAGGCGAGTCTGCGGGCCTCGCCCGCGGTGATGCGGGAGCCGTCCGCCAGCGTCGCGGACCCGAGGCCGTCGACGAGCGCCTGGAGGTCCATCGTGATCACGAGAGTGGTCGCGTCGCCGCCGTGCAGGGGGAGTCTCGAGGGGTCGATGGCCTCGAGCAGCGAGCAGAAGGCCTCGCCGAGCCGGCGCTCGTAGGGCACCCGCCGCCCGTCAGTGGCAGGCGAAGCGGTCTCGTCTGCTGCGCGCCGAGGGTTGGTGAACGACTCCAGCATCGTGGTCAGTCGCAGCGCGATGCTCTCCGGCACCCGGGCCCGGATCACTGCGGATCCGTCGCCGAGGTGCCGCACCCCCAGCGTCGTACGCCGCCGGGCGCGGCGCTCCGCGGCGCGCAGCTGCTCCTCCTCGACCTTCTCGGCCCACTCCGGCGCGACGACCTCCAGCAGCCGCTCAGCTAGGCGGGCCAGCTCACGTGGCCCGAAGTCGGCGGCCTGCTCCACGAGGTAGGTCTCGGCGCGGGCGAGCATGTCGGCCCACTCCTCGGCGCTTGCCTCGATGAGGTCGAAGGCGTCGGTGAGGTCGTCGAGCGCGGCCACGATCACGTGGCCCTGGTCGAGGCTGACGTGTCCGCCCGCGAGCGCGGTCCCGACGCGGTGCCAGCTCCGCTCGCAGGCGACTCCGAGCCGCTGCAGTCGCTGGGCGGTCGGGGCGGCGGTGTGGGTGCGGTGTGCCACCCAGGCGGCGACGTCGCGGCACCCGTCGGCGTCGGCCACGTCGTCGGCGCACGCGATCACCCGCGCGTGCATCGCCTGGGCCCGCGAGGCCAGGTGGGCCGTCATCCTCAGCGCCTGGCGCTTCTCCGAGATCGACAGGAAGGTCGGATCGCGGTCGGCGATCTTGTCGAGGAACGCCTCCGCGCACCCCACGTCGGCGAGGTAGGGATGAGCCGTGTCGGCCATCGATGCCTCCCGAGATCAAGGGATGTGGGGTGGGTTCCCCTATATCCCGATCCTACCCGTGTTCGAAATCTTTCGAACAGCATGGAAGGTAAAGGATGAATCTGTGGATAAAGGTCGCCGGACCGGGCGGGCCCTGATGCGATTGAGGTGTGACAGCGGTAGCCCTCGCCCCGGAGGCGCGGATCGCGGCAGTCGCGATCTGGGAGGGCTGGACGAATCGGGGGACGGTCCCCAAGGCCCCGCGAGTGATGATTCCGAATCGAGAGATGCTGCTCTTCACCGGCCCCGTCGGCGAGCTCAGAGACGCGCCGGCGCTCGCCTGGTACGGCTCCGCGCAGGGTCACCATCAAGAACCGAACGTCGTCTGGCCCGAGGATCAGGCCTGGTGCCTGGCCTGCGACGTCGACGAGGAGATCGAGTTCACCGTGGGCTGCTCCGTCGATGCGTCCCAAGACTTGGCACGAGCGCTACCCGGGGCAGTCCGACAGGTGCTCTACGGCCAGGAGGCGCCGTTGTACCGCGAATAGCGCCTACCGGCCTGCCTCAGCGCGGGGTAGGGCTCGGCTGGCCATCCAAGATGGCTCGAGCGGCTGCCGCTACCGAGCCGACCACCAGATCCGGCTGGTGGCCCGTCGGGTCCGATCCGTCGTCGAGCCACGCCGTGCTCAGCCCGACGGCAGCCCCACCCGCGACGTCGAGCTCGAGACTGTCGCCGATCATCCAGCCCTCGAGCGTGCAACCGAGCCTGCTGGCGAGCGCGTGGAAGATGGCAGGAGCCGGTTTGCGGGCACCGACAGCGTCGGACACGACCCATCCGTCGACGAGGGCGTCCAGGCCGGTGCGGCGAATCTTGCCCTCCTGGTTGTCGAGCATGCCGTTCGTGATGACGCCGAGAGTCCAGCCGGCTGTCCGAAGCTCGGCCAGGGCGCGCCGGTCCGCGTCGGTGACCGTCACGAGCGACGGCATCTGCGACCGGTAGTCGGCCCAGACGCTGTCAGCCGATGTCGCAGCTCAACCGTAGAGCGAGGGGCAGCGGTTCAGCGCAGCCCCAGGACCCTCACAACCGCACCAACATCTTGCCGAGGTTCTCGCCACGGTGCAGCCCCAGGAACGCGTCCACCGCGTGGTCGAGCCCCTCGACGACCGTCTCGCGGCTGACCAGCTTGCCGTCGGCGACCCACTGCCTCGCCAGCTGCTGGTACTCCCGGGCCACGTCGCCGTGGTCGGTGACGATGAAGCCCTGCATCCGCAGCCGCTTGGTGACCACCTGGAACATGTTGCGCGGGCCCGGGGTCGGCAACTCGTCGTTGTAGCTCGCGATCGAGCCGCAGGCGGCGATCCGGCCGTGGTCGGAGAGCAGCGCGATGGCGGCCTCGAGGTGCTCGCCGCCGACGTTGTCGAAGTAGACGTCGAACGGGCCGTGCGGCTCCAGCAGCTTCAGCGGGGACCCGTCGCGGTAGTTCACCGCGGCGTCGAACCCGAGGTCGTCGGTCAGCCAGGCCACCTTCTCCGCAGACCCGGCCGATCCCACCACCGCGCTCGCGCCGAGCAGCCGCGCCACCTGGCCCGCGGTCGACCCGACCGCGCCGGCGGCACCGGAGATCAGCACCCGGTCGCCCTCGCGCAGCCCGGCGATCGCCGTCAGCCCGACGTACGCCGTGAGGCCCGGCATGCCGAGCACGCCGAGGTAGGCGGACTCCTCGACGCCGCTGGTGTCGACGCGGCGGAAGGAGGCGGCGGGTGCCAGCGCGTGCTCGCGCGAGCCGAGCTGGTGCAGGACCGTGTCGCCGACGGCGAGGGAGTCGTCGTTGGAGGCCACGACGGTGCCGACGGCGCCGCCGTCGAGCACCTCGCCGAGCCGGTACGGCGGCACGTAGGACTTCATGTCGTTCATCCGGCCCCGCATGTAGGGGTCCACCGACATCACCGTGTTGCGGACCAGGACCTCGCCGGGTCCCGGGTCGGGCAGCTCGGTCTCGACCAGGCGGAAGTCGTCGGGGGCGGGCCAGCCGGTGGGGCGGGCGGCCAGGTGGATCTCACGGGTCTTCGTCGGCATGCCGCGATCCTGACAGGGCGGCGGTGAGCCGGGCCGGAACCCGGGCCGGCAGCCGTCCACAGGCATGGCTCTCGGTCGGCGGTGGCCGGCGTGAGGAAGGACAAACAGGTAGTTCGCGACGTTCGGGACTGTGGAAAGGCTTATCCACAGTCCCGAACGTCACGATCTACCCTCCCCGAGGAGCGTTCCCCGGGGAATCAGCCCCCCGGGCGCGCAGCCCGGGGGAGCGGGGGGTCAGACCTGGGTGCCGAGCGCGAACTCGACCTTCCCGGATGCATCGACGGCGGCGTCGAGCACCTTGTCGGCGAGCATCAGCGCGGCCGCCTCGTCGAGGAAGATGGTCGCGCCACCCTGCTCGACGATCTGGTCGCCCTCCTGGGCCTGGTCGGCGGCGCTGACCGCGAAGGACGGCTCCGTGGTCCCTTCGGAGGTGATGCGCAGCCCGGCGGTCTCGGGGAGGCCGGGCTGGGTGGAGATCTCTCGGACGATCGTGCTGGCGTTCTCGGTGAGGGTGAGCATGACTCGCCTTCCGATGGTCGTTCAGGACTCCTCCACCGTGTCCCACCCGCGGCACCCGTTCAAGTCGACGGCGGTGGCCCGGGCGTGTCGCGGAGTACGCCGCGGTGCGAGGCTGGAAGGCATGGCAGCCGAGACCCCGCAGACCCCCCGGACCCCGCAGACCCCCGCGCGCGACGAGTCGACCCACCGCAGCATCGAGCTGGCCCGTGACGGTGACCTGCACTTCGTGGCCACCAACCGCCGCGGCGGCACGCTGGCCATCGGCTCGGGGGAGGACGACGACTTCACCCCGGTCGAGCTCCTGCTCGCGGGGCTGGCCGCCTGCGGGGCGATCGACCTGGAGTCGGTCACCGCGAAGCGGGCGCCGTTCAGCGCGTTCGCGGCCCGCGGGGAGGGCCACAAGATCCGCGACGAGCAGGGCAACCGGATGGTCGACCTCGCGGTCACCTTCGACGTGGCGTTCCCCGAGGGCGAGGCCGGCGACCGGGCCCGCGCGGTGCTGGAGCGCACCGTGGAGCAGGTGCAGGACCGGCTGTGCACCGTCGGGCGCACCGTCACCGTCGGCGACCGGGTGGACTACCGGACCGGCGACCTGAGCCCGCAAGCGGGCTGAGTCACTCCACCGTGACCGAGGTGATCTCGACCGGGGTCGCGGGCGCACCGTCGTTGCCGCCGCCCTCGACGCCGTCCTTGGCGACCGCGCGGACCTCGGCGAGCGACTCCTTCGAGATCGTGCCGAACTCGGTGTAGCTGGGTGCCAGCGCACCCTTCGCGTCCTCGTAGACGATGAAGAACTGCGAGCCGCCGCTGTTCGGCACCCCGGTGTTGGCCATCGCCAGCGTGCCGGCCGGGTACGTCTCCTCGCCGGTCACCTCGTCGGGGATCGTGTAGCCGGGCCCGCCCGTGCCGCTCCCCGTCGGGTCGCCGCACTGCAGCACGAAGATGCCCGCGGTGGTGAGCCGGTGGCACGGGGTGTCGTCGAAGTAGCCCTGCTCGGCCAGCGAGACGAACGAGCTCACGGTGCACGGCGCGGCGTCGGCGTCGAGCGTCGCGCTCAGGTCGCCGACGGTGGTGGCGATGGAGACCGTCACCTGGCCGCTGACCTCGGGCTCGGCGGCGGGGATCTCCGGTCCGTCCTGCGTGCCGTCCGGGACGTACTCGCAGGCACCGGCAGTCGCGGATTCCGACTCCGACGGCGAGGTGGAGGTCTCGGCCGACTCCGGCGACTCCTCGTCGTCGCCGCACGCGGCGAGCGTGCCGAGCACGGCGAGGGCGGCAAGGGCGGCGAGAGGGCGCTTCAGCGCGGCGGCGGGCATGGTCTCGATCGTAGCGAGACGCTCAGCCGTTGCGGCCGCGGGCGGTGATCGACCACGGCTGCGGACCGGCGGCGTCCTCGGACCAGATGACGTCGTGCAGGTTGACCGCGGCGCACACGTGGTTGGGCGCGATCTCGACCAGGCTGCCCAGCGGCGGCAGCGGTGCGTCGGCGAAGTCGACCACGGCGTGGTGCTCGGCGAGCTGCACGATGCGCGCGAACGGCGCCCGTGGCAGCCGCCCCCACCCGGTGGCGTACGGCGCCCGGTCGGCGCCGAGCGCCTTGCTGCCGGCGTCGAGCACCAGCCGGCCGCCAGCGTGGCTGACCACGGTGGCCACGCAGGTGAGCGCGATGTCGTCGGGGCTGGCGACCCCGAGCTCCCACTGCTGGGCGTCGTTGAAGACGTAGACGCCCGGGCGCAGCTCGCTGACCACGCCGAGGTCGGTGTGCGCCAGGGTCGGGGTGGAGCCGCCGGAGACCACGCGCGCCTCGATGCCGGCGGCGGCGAGCGAGGCCACCGCGCCGCTCAGTGCCTCGGACTCCTCGCGGGCCACCGTGGCGGGGTCGGCGGCGTACCCGTGACCGGGGAAGGTGAAGACCCCGCGCACCGGCAGCCCGGCGTGCGCGGCCGCCTCTGCGACCGCACCGGCGTCGTGCGGCTCGGTGCCGCTGCGGTGCTGGCCGCTGTCGACCTCGACGAGCACCTCGATGCCGTGACCTCCCAGGTGGCGCCCCGCGTTGGCGGCGCCGGCCACGGAGTCCACCCCGATCGCGAGCCGGGTGGTCTCGGCGAGGTCGACCAGCCGCCGGGCCGCGTGCTCCTCGAGCCACAACGGGTAGGCGATGAACAGGTCGGTGCAGCCGTACGCCGCGAACGCCTCCGCCTCGCCGATCGTCGCCACGGTCAGCCCGACCGCGCCGGCGCTCAACTGGAGCTCGGCGACCTCACGTGACTTGTGGGTCTTGGCGTGCGGGCGCAGGCTCACCCCCGCGGCGCCCGCGAGGTCGGCGGCGCGCTGCAGGTTGCGGTGGACGCGGGACAGGTCGGCGCGCAGGTACGGCGTGCGTGGCTCCTCGGGCACGGTCACGAACATCGCGCTCACTGCTCCTCGTGGACGTCGGGGTCGCCCCCGAACAGCCGCCCGTCCGGGCGGCCGAGGGCGGTGATGGCGGCCATCTCGTCCTCGCTCAGCTCGAAGCCGTCGAGGTCGAGGTTGGCGCGCTGGCGCTCGGGGGTGGCCGACTTGGGGATCGGCAGGTTGCCGAGCTGGACCTGCCAGCGCAGCACCACCTGCCCGGGGCTGACCCCGTGGGCGCGGGCGGCGTCGGCGACCGCCGGCTGGTCGAAGGGCGCGTTGCGCTTGCCCAGCGGGCTCCACGACTCGGTGAGGATGCCGAGCCGTGCGTGCACCGCGCGCAGCGGGGCCTGCGGGAACCACGGGTGCAGCTCGATCTGGTTGACCACCGGGGTCACCCCGGTCTCGGCGATGATCCGCGTCAGGTGGGCCTCGGTGAAGTTGGAGACGCCGATGGAGGTCACCAGCCCTTGCGCCTGGAGGTCGACCAGGGCGCGCCACGCCTCGACGTACTGGTCCTGGCTGGGGTTGGGCCAGTGGATGAGGTGCAGGTCGAGGCGGTCCAGCCCGAGCCGCTCGAGCGACTCGTGGGTGCTGCGGATCGCGGCGTCGTACGCGTGGTGGCGGCCCGGCAGCTTGCTGGTCACCCGCAGCTCCTCGCGCGGCAGGTCGGCGCGGCGGATCGCCTCGCCGACCTCACGCTCGTTGTCGTAGTTCACCGCGGTGTCGAGCAGCCGGTAGCCGGCCTCCAGGGCGCTGGTGATCGCGCGGACGCCGTCCTCGCCGGTCAGCGTGTAGGTCCCGAACCCGATCGCGGGAAGGGTGCGGCCGTCGTGGAGCGTGTGGTCGGCGAGAGGCATGTCCTCGACGCTAGCGCCGCCGCGGCGGACGGGGGAGAGGCGCACGGGCACCCGGCCCGGGACAATGGCCCCGTGAGCGACGTCGACCCCACCCTGCGCCCGGACTGCGGCGCCTGCGTGGGCCTGTGCTGCGTGGCGCTGCCGTTCGGACGCTCGCGCGACTTCGCCTTCGACAAGGCGGCGGGCGAGGCGTGTCGCCACCTGACCCCGGCCGACGGCTGCGGCATCCACGCCGAGCTCCGCGAGCGGGGGATGATCGGGTGCACCGTCTACGGCTGCCACGGCGCGGGGCAGCAGGTGACCCAGGTGGTGTACGCCGGGCGCTCGTGGCGCGAGGGCGAGCCGGTGGCGGGGGAGATGTTCGCGGTCTTCGCGGTGGTCCGCGCCCTGCACGAGATGCTCGTGCTGCTCACCGACGCCGTGCGCTGGGCGCCGGCCGGGCACCGCGAGCTCGTCACCCTGCGGGACCGGCTGCGGGCCGCGAGCGGCGGTACGCCGGCGCAGGTGCTCGACGTCGAGGTCGACGCGTACCGCGCGGCGGTCGGGGACCTGCTGCGGCGGCTCAGCGCGGAGGTCCGCGGGGGCGAGGGCGCGGCGCTCGCCGGCGCCGACCTGGTGGGCCGCGACCTGCGCGGCACCGACCTGCAAGCGGCGGACCTGCGTGGCGCGCTGCTGGTCGCGGCGAGGCTGAGCGGGAGCGACCTGAGCCGGGCCGATCTGCTGGGCGCCGACCTGCGCGATGCCCGCCTCGACGGTGCCGATCTCTCCGGAGCGTTCCTGCTCACCCAGCCGCAGGTCGACGCAGCCCGCGGCGACGAGCGGACCCGCCTGCCCGACGGGCTGACACGTCCGGGGCACTGGACGCCCCGCGCCGGCGGCGCGCACTGAGGTCAGCCGATCCGCTCGGGGCCCGCATCAGGAGGGGCATCGGGGCTCGTGTCGGGTGTGGCGGTGTGGTCGGGATGGCCGGGCGTGCGCCGGTCCTCCTTCATCTGCGCCTCGTAGAGGTGCCGGCGACCGTCGACCAGGGCGTCGCGCGCCTCCTGCTCGAGCGCCTTGAACGCGGAGTAGTAGGTGTCGTCGTAGGCCTCGACGACCTGGAAGGTCCAGCGGCCGTCGATGACGTTGCGCCCGACCAGCTCGCGCTCGACCCGGTCGGCGATCTCGTCGTGACCGGCGTCGCGCAGCCGTGCCACCGCCTCGCCCATCGTGAGGTCGGCGGTGCCGCTGAGGCGGTGGAAGGCGTAGAGGTGGCCGCGGGCGACCTCCACGCACTCGAGCGCCTCGGACAGCTTGCCCAGCGCCGCCACGGTGTCGTCGCCGACACCGGGCGGCCGCTGGTGGGCGCGGTCCGGCCCGGGCATGTCAGCCCAGCACTGCCTGGGCGTCGACGGCGCCGTGGCGCGACTCGATCGCGTCGGTCAGCCGGGTGATCTCCTCCTCGGTGACCGTCACGCCGGCGGCGAGGAAGCCGCGCTGCAGCTCCTCGTGCACGGTGCCCTCGGTCGCGCCGTCCTGCCAGGAGGTGACCCGGTCGACGACGTTCTGCACGGCCTCGATCTCTTCGCTGCTTCGCTGCTCAGTCATGGCCGGGCAGTACCCACCGTCTCCGGGCGTACGCTCGCGAGCATGGACCTCGGCATCCACTACGCCCGCTTCGACCACCCGGGCTGGGACACCCGGCTCGTCGAGCGCGTGGGCGAGACCGCGCGGGTGGCCGACGAGGGCGGCGTGGCGCTGATGAGCGTGATGGACCACTGGTTCCAGATGGAGGACCTCGGCGGGCCGCCGTCGCCGATGCTCGAGGGCTACACGACGCTCGGCTACCTGGCCGCGGTGACCCGCCGGCTCCGGCTCGGGCTGCTGGTCACCGGGGTCACCTACCGGGCCCCGGGGCTGCTGGCCAAGACCGTCACCACCCTCGACGTGCTCTCCGGTGGCCGTGCGGTGCTCGGGATCGGCGCCGCGTGGTACGAGCGCGAGCACGACGGCCTCGGAGTCGCCTTCCCGCCCACCGCCGAGCGGTTCGAGCGGCTGGAGGAGACGCTGCAGATCTGTCGGCAGATGTGGAGCGAGGACGACGGCCCCTACCGCGGCCGGCACTACCGGCTCGCCGAGACCGTCTGCGTGCCGCCGCCGGTGCGCGGCCGGGTGCCGGTGCTGATCGGTGGCAGCGGTGAGCGCAAGACGCTGCGCCTGGTCGCGGCGTACGCCGACGCGTGCAACCTGTTCGCCTTCGAGCCCGAGGAGATGAAGCACAAGCTCGACGTGCTGCGCCGCCACTGCGACGACCTCGGCCGCGACTACGACGAGATCGAGAAGACGGTGCTGGTCGCGCTCGACCCGGTCGGCGACCGGGACGGGTTCCTGGCGCTGGTGGAGCAGTACGCCGCGCTCGGGATCGACCTGGTGACGGTGATGCCGACCGCCGAGGACCCCGTCGCCTGGACCACCGCGCTGGTGGACGATGTGGTGCCGCGGCTGCGCGCGCTCTGAGCGGCGCTGGCCGGCCGCGATGGTCGGGATGCTGCTGGTGAGCGCGTGCTCCGCCGGTGGTGGCGGCGGTGGCGCTTCCCCGCGGGGTGCCGCGGAGGAGCCGATCCCAGCCGCACCCGTGGTGGCGACCTGGCCCGCCGCGGCGGGCCAGGTGCTCGAGCTGGCGGTCAGCGACGGGCGCCCGGCGCGGGCGCTGCTCTCGGTGCCCGCGCTCGGCATCGCCGACCTCGCCGTGGTGCCCTACCGCGGGGTCACCGACGATGCGCCGGGCACCGCGATCCAGGACGGCGGCGTGGCCGCGAGCCCGCACGGCCCCGGCGGTGGCACCGGTCCGGGCGGGGTCGGCAACTTCCAGGTCACCGCGCACCGGGTCTCCTCGACGCGGGCCTTCGAGCACCTCCCGTCGCTGGGCCACGGGTCGCGGGTGCTCGTCGACGTGGGGGAGACCCGCTACGTCTACGAGGTGCGCGCCACCCGGCGTACGTCGTTCCGATCGGCGCAGTCGCTGCGCGAGCAGCGTGCCGCGGTCCCGGGCCGCCCGGGTGCCACCCCGCGGCGAGCGATGCTGACCCTGTCGACCTGTGCGACCCCCGAGGACCATGCCGCCGGCAACTGGTGGTCCGACGAGCACGGCAACCCCGAGCACCGCATCGACAAGGTCGCGGTGCTGGTCGAGGTCGAGGTGGGGGAACGCGCCGAGAACCGGCTGTAACGCGGGGTTGTCGTCGCTTCACACGCGGCGTACGACGGAGGAAGCGTCCACAGGCCTGCGGAAGTCGGCGGCTCAGGAGTAGTCCGCGAACAGCCGCCGGGCCGCGCCGTCGACGCTCATCACCCCGCCGTACGGCACGATCCACTGCGGCCGGGTGTGTCCGAAGGGCGGGCCGACCACGACCACCGCGTCGCGGTGGTAGCGCCCGACCAGCTCGATCGCGACGTCGCGCTGCTCCTCGCGCGCGGCCAGGCGCTCCGCGGACGACGGGCGCCGGGTGAAGTCGGAGGTCGGCGGGCGGGCGACGACCACCGCGTCGACGGCCTCGAGGATCCCGCGCTCACCGAGGCTGCGCAGGATCCAGCCGAACTCGGTGGCCGGCATCAGCTCCTCGGAGGTCTCCAGGAGCAGCACGCCGCCGGCGACCACCGCCGGGTCGGCCGCGAACCGTCCGGCGGTCAGGATCCACTGGAGGACGTCGAGGCAGCCGCCCCAGGTGCGCCCGGTGACCGCGCGGGCGGGACCTGCCCAGGTCCACGGCTCGGTCGACTCGCGGTCGCCGTACTCGTGCAGCGCGCGGGGATCTGCCCAGTCCCGACCGAAGTCCTCCGACTCGCCGGGCTCGGTGATCTCGAGGCGCTCACCGGTGAGGAGGGCGGCGCGCAGGGACTGCCCGTGGACGGCGTCGATGCCGGGGCCGGCCCCGAGGTGGACCTGCGTGGAGCCGCCGTAGAAGCCGGGGACGCCATGGCCCCACAGCCAGTTCAAGATGTTGGTGTTGTCGCTGTAGCCGAGGAACGGCTTGGGGTCGCGGGTCACCAGGGCGGCGTCCAGGTGGGGGACCACGGTGATCTGGTCCTCACCGCCCACCGTGGCCAGCACCGCGCGGATCTCGGGATCGCCGAACGCCGCGTTGAGGTCGGCGGCGCGCGCCTCGGCCGACGCACCCAGCTGGCGGGTGGTCGGGTACTCGACCGGCACCAGTCCCGTCAGGGTCGTCAGTCGGGCCAGCGCCTGCTCGTGCACGGCGGGTGCCACCGCCGGCGCCGCGAACGAGGGGGAGAGGACGGCGACCTTGTCGCCCGGCCTGGCCTTGGGGACGGCGAGGAGCTCCATGGGAGCTGACCCTAGGGGAGGCGCCAGCAGGAGGGACACGGAAGGGTGGCGCCATCTGATACCACCCCGGTATCATCGGGTCATGGCCATGACTCTCCGCCCCACCGAGGACCAGCAGGCGCGCATCGCCAAGGCGGCCGAGATCGAGGGCAAGTCCATGCACCAGTTCATCCTCGACGCTGCCCTGGACGCTGCCGCGCGACGGGAGCGGCGCCGCGACGAGCTGCTCGCCCAGATCATCGCCGAGGACGCCGGAGCCCTGGATCGCCTGGCCCACGCGTGAGCGCTGCCCAGTCCGTGGTCTACCTGACCATGGACGACCTGTACGCCGTCGTCGAGGCCATCACGGCCGGCCAGGCCGGCGCCGTGCGCGACCACGGGCTGCTCGCCTCGGCGGCGGCGCGCCCCGCGACGTCGATCTACGGCGAGGAGCCCTATCCCGACCTGTCCACCAAGGCGGCGGCGCTGCTGCACTCGCTGGTGACCTCCCACCCGCTGGTCGACGGCAACAAGCGGCTGGCCCTGGTGGCCACCCGGTTGTTCTACGCCCTCAACGACGTCTCGATCGTCGCGACCGAGGACGAGAAGGTGGAGCTGATCTTGGCGGTGGAGGACGGCACGCTGCGCGAGGTGGACAAGATCGGCGCGACGCTGCGCCGGTGGGAGACGCGCTCGCCGGGGCAGGACCCGCACTAGCCTGCTGCGGTGGGGCAGAGCGAGACTGCGACCGGGCGCCTGAGCGAGCAGCAGTCCGACCTCCTCGCCGGGTGGCTGCCGGGCTGGCGCCTGGTGCGCGACCTCGGCTGGGGGCTGGTCGGCACCACCGTCCTGCAGGTCGAGCATGACGGCGGGCAGTACGTCGTCAAGGCCGGCGACGCCGCCGACCACCACCTGGCCCGCGAGCTGCGCGCCCACCGCGAGTGGCTCGCGCCGTGGACCTCCCGCGGTCGCGCGCCGGTGCTGGTGCGCGGGGACGAGGCGGCCAAGCTGCTCGTGACCCGGTACCTGCCCGGGGAGCTGGTGCAGGGGAACCCCGCCGAGAGCGACCCGGACACCTACGAGCAGGCCGGCTGGCTGCTGCGGCTGCTCCACGACCAGCTGGGCGTCGTGGACGACGGCTTCGAGGCCCGTGAGCGTGACAAGGCGCTGGCCTGGCTGGCCCGCCCGCACCGCATCGAGCCCGACGCCGCGGCCACGCTGCACGAGATGGTGAGCGGCTGGCCGACGCCGCCGACGCGGCTGGTGCCGACCCATGGCGACTGGCACCCGCGCAACTGGCTGATCGACGGTGCGATCGTGCATGCGATCGATCTCGGCCGCGCCGACCTGCGCCCGGCGATGAGCGACCTGACCCGCCTGGCCGCCCAGCAGTTCCGCGTCCTACCGGGGGCCGAGGCGGCGTTCCTCGCCGGCTACGGCGCGGACCCCCGCGACGCCGGCGCCTGGTTCCGCACCCGGGTCCGCGAGGCCATCGGTACCGCCGTGTGGGCACACCAGGTCGGCGACGAGCCCTTCGAGGCCCAGGGCCACCGGATGATCGCGGAGCTGCTGGCCGAGGACGGACCCGACCCGGATAACAGACGCAACCGGAGGTAGCTCGCCGGACACCAGGACCCGCGAGCCCACACCGTCCCAGACGCGCAGCAACGACGACGGGCGCCGGGGGAGTGCGGTGCGCTCACCGCTCCTCGGCGACGTCCTCGCCGCTCGCCGCGTCGTACAGGTAGACCAGCTCGCCGGCGCGCGGGTCTCGCGCGTGCAGCAGGTGGTACGTCGTCGCGTCCGCCGGGCCGAGGTCGAGCAGTCCCGCACCGGCGCCGAGCACGCCGCGAACCAGGTGGGCCGGCGCGGTGGTGTCGATGCGCGTGACGACACCGGGCGCCACCCAGACCGGCGTACCGGCCAGGAAGCCAGTGACCGGGTGGTGCAGGTGGCCGGCGAGCACGGCCCGCACGTCGGTGCCGCGCACGACGTCGCGGAGGTCGGGGATGTCGCGGAGCACGACCTCGGCGAGCAGCGGCAAGGAGGCGATGTGGAACGGCGGGTGGTGCAGCACCAGTACGGTTCCCGCGGGTGCCGGGGTCGCGAGCAGCCCGGCCAGGGCGTCGAGCTGGTCGCCGTCGAGCGCGCCGTGTGCGTGGCCGGGGACGAGGGTGTCGAGCGTCGCGACCCGGAGCCCGTCGACGATGCTGTACGCCGCGTGCAGCGGCGATCCCGGGACGAGCGGCGTCCCGCGGTCCTCGCCGTCGGGGCCGAGATGACCGCTGCCGAGGACGGCGCCGAACGCGGAGCGGTCGTCGTGGTTGCCGGTGCAGTACACGTGGGGGATCCCGCGCGCTCGGGCGAAGGCGCCGACCTGCTCGCGCACCGCGCGGTAGCCGGTCTCGGAGCCGTCGTCGGCCACGTCTCCGCTGACCACGACGAGCTCGATCCCGGGCACGTGGCGCACGTCGTGCAGCACCCGCTCCAGCGCTGCGGCGGCGTCGACGCCGTCCATGTCGACGCCCGTGGCGGTGGCGTGGGTGTCGGACAGGTGCAGGATCCGGGTCACGGGGTCCCTCCGGTCGTCGTACGCGGGTGGGCCCAGCATGGCCCCGGGCGCTCGTGCGGTCGAGACTCCCTGCCACCGCGCTCGGGATCGCTGATATCGTCGTGATATCACTTCTCGGGCGAGGCGCCCGACATACTCCAAGGAGAGCTGCCCGTGAGCGCTGCGTCGCCCGCTGTCGTCCCGACACCCTCGGTCCGTGTCGACATCCAGGAGAAGCGTGGCTTCGCGGTCGGGGGCTGGCCGGTCCTCGGCGCCGTGCTCGTGGGCCTCCTGGCCTCGGTGGCCCTCGTCGTGCTGGGGATTCGTGCGGGGGAGAGCGACAGCGTCGGCGTCGCGGTGACCCTGTTCGCGCTCGGGGTCGTGCTCGCCGCCGCCGGTTTCGTGGCCCTCACCGGCTTCAGCGTGATCCAGCCGGGGGAGACCCGGGTGGTGACGTTCTTCGGCGCCTACATCGGCACCGTCCGGCGTACCGGCCTGTCCTGGACGGTGCCGCTCACCGGACGCCGCCAGGTGCCGGTGCGGGTACAGAACTTCGAGACCCAGACCCTTAAGGTCAACGAGAAGACCGGCTCGCCGGTCGAGGTCTCGGCGATCGTCGTGTGGCAGGTCGCGGACACCGCGAAGGCGGCGTTCGCGGTGGACCAGTACAACGCGTTCATCACCACGCAGGCGGAGGCCGCACTGCGCCACGTCGTCGCGACGCACCCCTACGACGCGCAGGCGCAGGCGGCCGCGACCGACCAGACCGAGGCGGAGGTCGAGCGGTCCCCGCACGTGATCACCCTGCGCGAGAACGGCGCCGAGGTCGCCGACGAGCTGGTCGTGGAGCTCAACGAGCGCATCCACATCGCCGGCCTCGAGGTGCTCGAGGTGCGGCTGTCCAACCTCTCCTACGCCGCGGAGATCGCCGGCGCGATGCTCCAGCGCCAGCAGGCCCAGGCGGTCCTCGACGCCCGCCAGGTGATGGTCACCGGCGCCGTCGGCATGGTGACCGACGCGCTGACGGCGCTGGAGAAGAGCGGCGGCATTGACCTGGACCCCGAGCGCCGGGCCGCGATGACCTCCAACCTGATGACCGTGCTGGTCGGCGGGGGATCGGCGACCCCGGTCCTCAACGTCGGCTCGCTGTACTCCTGAGCGCGACGGCCGAGGACTCGACGTGCCCCGCGGAGTGCCCGGCCGGCCGGAGCGGAAGCAGATCCCGCTCCGGCTGAACCCGCAGGTCGCGGACGCCGTACGCCGCTGGGCCAACGACGAGCTGCGCTCGGTCAACGCCCAGATCGAGAAGATCCTGCACGACGCGCTCCTGCGCGCCGGTCGGCTGCCCGGTGAGGATCCGGACGAGCGGGCGGGTGGGTGATCGGTGGTTTCGCCGGTCGCGCCGTATGTCGTTTGGTCCCCAACGACAACGTTTCGGGGGGTACAGGTGTCGTTCGTGACCAATCGTGCTCGAAGTACGCCGAGATAACAGACGCATCCGAGCACTGATCCATGCACCTCGCCAGGCCGGCTCTCCGGTCCACCGTCCCGCAGCAACGGGAGGGGACTGGGGGTGGGCGCGGCTACCGTGCGGCGGGTGACGTGCACCGAACGGCGATGCTCCCTGTGGACGGCTGCGCGGACGGCGGCGCAGGCCGCCGGCCCGGGGCGTGCCCGGCAGGTGAGCTGGGTCGTGGGGGAGATCCACCGGGCCAAGGAGCTGCACGGAGACGACACCTCGGAGTGTGACGCGTGGCTGGCCGAGGACCGGGCGCGGACCTACCTCTCCCTCGCGGCCGCAGGCGCGCTGCGCAGCCGGGGGAGCGGCGCGCATCCCTCGACCGAGGCCTCCATGCGGGTGCGGTCCTCGGTCCTGCGCGAGCTGAGCGCCGTGGCGGGTCTGGAGGGTGCGGTCCCCGTCGTCGGGACGGCGCCCGAACGCGGCTGGACCGACGGCGTCGCGCGTCGTGCGTTCCTGACCTGGCTACGCAACGACACCAGTGAGTCCGGCGCTCGGACCTGGGCGGCCGCGGCACTCGCCTCCGCGGGCCTGTGGGTGGGGGAGATCGCCTCGCTCACCGACCGCAGCGTGTCGCCCGACGGCCAGGTCGCGGACCTGATCCGGAACCCGCCGGGCCCCGGCGCGCCGTACGTCCTCCCGCTCACGCTGCCCGGGCCCGCCCTCGAGGCGGTGCGTGCGTGGCTCGCGGTCCGCGAGCAGGTCGTGGCCTCGGAGCGGGTGCGGGCCCTGTTCGTGACGCTGCGCCCGGGCACCCGCAACGGAAGCGTCTATGCACGCGGCCTGCCCCTGAGCTCGCGCAGCCTGAACCGCACCCACGCCGCCGCGGCCCGCACCTGGCTGCACACCGGGGCGTCGCCGGCCGCGGGACTTCGCGCGGCGGACCTGTCGCTGGGACGGCTGGCGTACTCACCCGAGACGATCCCGGCGTGAGGCTCAGGTCTCGGGCAGCTCGGGCGTCGCCTCGGCGGTCGACAGCTCGACGAGGTGGGCGCGTACGCCGTCGAGGAAGGCGGCGCCCAGGGGAGTGAGTGACAGCTCCTTGCGCTTGGCCCCGGTGCGCGGGGCGTCGACACCGATGCTCGCCAGCAGCCCGGAGTCCTCGAGCCGCTTGAGGGTCCGATACAGGCCGCGCTCCGTGAGCTGCCACCCCGTGCTTGCGGCGATGTGACGGGCGATGTCGGCGACGCCGGCGGGACCGTGGGCGGACACGACGTTCAGGACGACCGGGGTGAGCATCGACTTCTTGTAGGTCTCGACCCACGACTCGATCCGCGAGGTGACCCATTCCTGGTCCTCGGAGGGACGGGAAGCCGCCACGGTCAGCGGTCCCAGCCTCGCCCCAGCACGGAACCGACGAGGTGGACGAGCAGCCCGCAGCCCCACGCCGCGCTCATCACCAAGGTGGCGCCGAACCACGGCGTCGCCAGCAGCTCCTGCGCAGCGACCTCGAACCCGCCGTCGGTGGCACCGAGTTGCAGCGTGCGGATCACGGCGTGGGCGTTGAACGACGTCGTGACCATGACGAAGGCGAGGGAGTGTGCGACCACGAACCCGAAGCGGACATGGGCCAGCTCGCGGTGGTGGCGCAGCAGCCAGGCGGCGATGCCGACGCCCAGCACCGCGGTGAGTACGCCGGCGAGCACCGTGATCTCGCCGCCGGCCAGCGCGATGACGGCCTGCAGGACCACCGCCGCCGCGAGCAGCCCGAGCGCGTACGGCAGCAGCAGCGCGCGGGCGTTGGTGGAGGGTGGGGCCAAGGTGGGTGTGCTCATCTGGGCACCGTACCAATGGAACAGTGCCGATGGTAGAGGGAAGTGCCGCCGCTGGCGCCGCAACTGGTTCTCGGACGATCAGACAGGTGGTGCGTCGGTCACCGCGTGGTGGTCACGTGCATGCTGGCGCAGACGCCAGCGAGCCACTCGAAGTCGGCGGGATTGATGAAGACCCGGGTCTCAGGGTGGTCGGGGATTGCGTGGAGGTTGTTCGCCGGGGCGTCGGCGTCGTGAGTAACAGCGCCGAACAGGGCGTAGGCGAACTGGCTGCTGTACTGCTTGGAGACCCACGCGCAGCCGTCGTACCCGGCCTTCCAGGCCTCGTGTGCCCACGCCACCGTCTGGGAGTAGGTGGTGGGTGGTGTGTCGGTGAGGTCGGCGGCGGTGAGGTCGAACCGGCGGGCGTCTGGCATGGGTGGGCGCCGGGGGTTCGGTCGAGCCGAGGGGAGGCCGCTGAAACCATAACCTGACATAATGTCAGTTATCGGCGATATGCGCTGAGGTCTCGGAAGGGGCTGCCGGGCCGCCGCGATGACGGCGTGATCACCGACGGAGACCCCGTCAGCGAACCCGAACCAGTGCCACGATTGGTCACGAACCACACCCGAGTCCCCCGAAATGTTGTCGTTGGGGACCAAACGTGAGGTTATGTCGCCCTCAACCCGCCGCAGCGCCGAGGAACACGCGCAACGCGGAGACGAACGACTCGGGCTGCTCGGAGTGCACCCAGTGCCCGGCGCCCTTGATCGTCGCCAGCCGGGTGCGCGGGAACAGCGTGCGCATGGCGTCCTCGTGCTCGGGCCGGACGTACGGCGACTTCTCGCCGGCCAGCCACAGCACCGGGTGGTCGAAGGTGGCGTCCGCCTCGGGCCAGCCGCCGATCTCGGGCAGGTCGCGGCGCAGCAGCTCGAGGTTGGCCTGCCAGCGGAACCCCTCGCTGGTCGAGCGCAGGTTCTGCAGCAGGAAGCCGCGCACCCGCTCGTCGGCGATCGGCTCGGCGAGCCGCTCGTCGGCGTCGCCGCGGCGCTCGAGGGTGGACAGATCGAGGCCGGCGAGGCTGTCGAGCAGGTGCTCGAACTCCCCCGTGCTCCCGTTCGCGACCGGCGAGATGTCCACGACGACGAGGCGGTCCACCAGGTCCGGGTGGCGCAGCGCGAGCTGCATCGCGGTCTTGCCGCCCATCGAGTGCCCGACCAGGTGCACCGGCCCATCGGCGGCGAAGCCGGCGCGCAGGTGCTCGGCGACCAGGTCGGCGGTCTCGGCGTACCCGAAGCCCTCGGTCCACGCCGAGCGCCCGTGGTTCGGCAGGTCCACCAGCAGCGAGCGCAGCTCCGGGCGCAGCGCCTTGGCGATCTGGGTGAAGTTGCGGCCCTGGCCGAACAGGCCGTGCAGGAAGACGACCCGGCTGCCGCTGTCGCCGACCTCGGTGCTGTGGATCGCGGTGCTGGTGGACGTCGCGGCGGTGCTCACCGGGCCAGCCTAGGGGTGTCGACCCGCCGCGACGACCGCCACCTCGTCCAGCACCAGCTCCTCGCCGGAGCCGCCTTCTCGGATCTGCTCGGCCAGCCGCTCGCCGACCACGGCGTCGTACGCCGCGCGTACCCGCGCCCGTCCCTCCGTCGACTGCGCCAGGTAGGTGCGCCCGACCACGCCGACTCCCCCGGCGACCCCTGTCCACAGTGCTGCCGGAGTGATCCGCCAGGGAAAGCGCAGTTCGCGCGCGGCGACGTCGACCAGCCCGGCCTCCACCAGCAGGCCCCCGAGGCCGTCGACCGAACGATCGAAGTCCAGTTCCGCCGGCAGTCGCTCCCCCGGCGCCGCCTGCGCCCCGCCGCGGCGCAGCACCTCATCGAGCAGCAGGGCGCTCGGACGCGGGCCGGAGGGCCAGATGGTTGCCGCGACGACCCGTGAGGCCACCCGCGCCAGCTCCCGTACGCCGGCGCGCGGGTCGCCCACCTGGTTGATCACGAACCCCGCCACGACCACGTCGTACGACGCGTCCGCGAACGGCAGTCGCGGCAGTCCGCCGAGCACCACCGGCCCGTCGAACACCGCGGCGCTGAGCGCGAGCAGGTCGGGGGCCGGGTCGACGGCGGTGACCAGCGCACCGCGCCGGACGGCCTCGGCGGCCACCGCACCGGTGCCCGAGCCGACGTCGAGCAGCCTCCGGCCGGCCAGCTCGCCCAGCTGGGCGGCGGCCGCGTCCAGCAGGCCCGGCACCCCGCCGTGGCACAGGGTCGCGAACGACGCGGCGTACGCGTCGGCGACGCCGGACCACCTACCCGCGCCGGTCTCGGTCGTGGTGCCGGTCTCCCCCGTCGTCTGCTGCATCGCGACATCGAAGCATCCGCACGGCCCCGACACGGGTCGAAGGTCCCGAGACACGCGGATCGTATATCCGATATCTTCCTCCCCATGAGTGCAGCCACCGTCGTCAAGGGCCCGAAGTTCGCGCTGGTCGTCCCCTCCACCAACACCTCGGTGGAGCGCGAGTACCACCACATCCGGCCGCGGGACCTGTCCTGGCACACCGGCCGGATCATGATCAAGGCTCCGGCCCTGGACTCCGCCGATGCGTTCGGCAAGTTCCGCGAGTGCCTCAACGAGGCCCTGCCCGACGCCCTCGAGGTCGTGATGACCTGCCGGCCCGACTACATCGTGATGGGGATGTCGGCGGAGACGTTCTGGGGCGGGGTGAAGGGCAACGCGGCGTTCGAGCAGCACGTCCGCGATCTCACCGGTCTCGAGGTCAGCACCGGTGCCACCGCCGCCGGCGAGGCGCTCGCCGCGTTCGGCGCCAAGCGGATCGGCGTGGTCACGCCGTACCAGCCGGTCGGCGACGAGCAGGTCGTGGCCTACTTCAGCGAGCTCGGCTTCGAGGTCGCCGCGATCAAGGGCCTGTGCTCCGCGTCGGCCACGTCGATCGCCGACGAGACCCCCGAGACCATCCGGGAGGCGTTCCTCGCCGTCGACGGTCCGGACGTCGACGCGCTGATCCAGTGCGGCACCAACCTCGAGGCGATCGCGGTCGCCGCGGAGCTCGAGAAGGAGCTGGGCAAGCCGGTCATCGCGATCAACGTCGCCACCATCTGGCACGCGCTGCGGGCCAACGGCATCGAGGACAAGATCGCCGGCCACGGCTCGCTGCTCGAGCTGCACTGATCGCAGCCCCGCACTGCCCCGACCACTCCCGCCCCATCGAAGGAGACATTCCCGTGTTCCAGCACATCGGCGTCCTGACGCTCACCGACGAGGCCACCGAGGCCGACCGCACCGCCATCGCCGACGGGCTGGCCTCGCTGCTCGGGCGCATCGACGGCCTGCGCTCGGCGCGGGTCGTCTTCGACGCGGGCATCAAGGAGGGCAACTCCGACGTCCTGTTCGTGATGGGCTTCGACTCCCGTGCGGACTGGGAGACCTACAGCACCCACCCCGCGCACGTGGAGGTCGTGAAGTCCGTCATCGGCCCGGTGCTCGCGAGCAAGACCTTCCTCCAGGTCGACGACGCCGAACCTGCCGCCGACGCCTTGGTCTGAGCCCCGCCGGTCGCCCGACGCGAGCCCCGGACGACACGGGGGCCGACCCGCCCGAGCGCGGGGGCGGCCGGTCACTAGACTCAGCGCGTTCCGACATCTGCCAAGGAGATCCTTGTGAGCACGCCCGTCCGCCGTACCGACGCCCCGACGACACCCGCCACGGTGGAGCCGACGACCTACGTCCCGGTCGAGCCGCTGCCGCCCGTTGTGGCCCCGCTCGGCTGGGTGATCGCGCTCTCGGGCTCGATCGCCCTGATGCTCTGCGCCTGGCTGATCTTCCCCAACGACCACGACGGGATGTACGACGGCTACCGCGCCAGCATCCTGGCCACGATCGCCCTGATGGCGATCCTCGCGCTGAAGGTCGACATCGCGCGGGTGCCGCTCCTCGCGGTGATCGGCCTCTGCGGCCTCGCCTCGCTCCTGGCGGGCATCTTCCAGGACTCGGCCACCGGCACGATGATCAGCGAGATCGGCGGCGGCATCACGATCCTGATCGGCGCGGCGATGATGGCCTCCTCCCCGAAGGACATCCGCTGAGCCTCGGCTGACGCTCGCGAACGGCCCCGCCCCTCACTCGAGGGGCGGGGCCGTTCGTCTTCTGCGGTGCGTTCCTCGGCCGCCAGGCCCGGGACCTGCTCAGGGCTCGACGAGCACCTTGATCGCGCGACGCTCGTCCATGGCGCGGTAGCCCTCGGCGACCTGCTCCAGCCCGACGGTCGCGTCGAAGACGCGCCCGGGGTCGATGCGCCCGGCCAGCACCAGGTCGAGCAGCTCGGGCAGGTAGCGGCGCACCGGCGCCATCCCGCCGCGTAGACCGACGTTCTTGGAGAACATCGTGCGCACCGGCAGCTCCACGCCGTGCGGGACGCCGACGAACCCGACCATCGAGCCGGGGCGGGCCACGCCGAACGCCGTCCGCATCGCCTCGTCGGTGCCCACGCACTCCAGCACCGCGTCGGCGCCGATGCCGTCGGTGAGCTCCTTGACGATCGCGCCGCCCTCCTTGCCCCGCTCGGCCACCACGTCGGTGGCGCCGAAGGCGCGGGCGATCTCCTGGCGCGGCGCGTGGCGCGACATCGCGATCACCCGCTCGGCACCCATCGTCGAGGCGGCCAGCACCCCGCACAGCCCGACCGCGCCGTCACCGACGACGACCACCGTGGACCCGGGTCGTACGCCGGCGCTCACCGCGGCGTGCCACCCGGTGGGCATCACGTCGCTCAGCGCCAGCAGCGAGGGCACCAGCGCGGGGTCGGGGGTGTCGCCGACCTTGACCAGGCTGCCGTCGGCCTGGGTGACCCGGGCGAGCTCGGCCTGACCGGACACGGTCATGCCGAGGTGGGTGCACACCGACTGGGCCCCGGCACGGCAGTGCGCGCAGGTGTTGTCGCAGTGGCAGAACGGCACCACCACGTAGTCGCCGACCCGGATGTCCCGCACATCGGCGCCGACCGCCTCGACCACCCCGATGCACTCGTGGCCGATCGTGGCCCCCGGGGTGATCGGGTTCTCCCCGCGGTAGGGCCACAGGTCGGAGCCGCAGATGCAGCCCGCGGTGACCCGGACGATGGCGTCGGTGGGCAGCTCGATGGTCGGGTCCGGGACGTCGCTGACGCGGATGTCGCGGGTTCCGTGGATCGTCGTGGCACGCATGCGTGCATCCTTGCACCCGGTCCCCGAGGGCTCTGGAGACCACGGCGCGGCGCGAATTGCCATATCTCACATGTGAGTTACCGTGGTTGGCATGAGTGAGGACTACAAGGGCCGTATCGGCAATCTGATCCGTGACGCCCGCAAGCACCGTGGTCTGACCCAGACCCAGCTCGCCGAGCTCCTGGCCACCAGCCAGAGCGCGATCAACCGGATCGAGAAGGGGCACCAGAACCTCTCCCTGGAGATGTTGGCCCGCATCGGCGCGGCCCTCGACTCCGAGATCGTCGCCGTCGGCGCCGGCCCGGTCCACCTGCGCGTGACCGGCCCCACGACCCTGTCGGGCACGATCGACGTCAAGACCTCCAAGAACGCCGGCGTCGCCCTGCTGTGCGCCTCGCTGCTCAACCGCGGGCGCACCGTGCTGCGCAAGGTCGCGCGCATCGAGGAGGTCAACCGGCTGCTCGAGGTGCTCAGCAGCCTCGGCGTGGCCACCCGCTGGCTCAATGACGACAACGACCTCGAGATCATCCCGCCGCGCGACCTGGACCTGAGCCGCATCGATGAGGCTGCGGCCCGCCGTACCCGCTCGGTGATCATGTTCCTCGGCCCGCTGCTGCACCGCGCCACCGACTTCGAGCTGCCGTACGCCGGCGGCTGCAACCTCGGCACCCGCACCGTCGAGCCGCACATGTCCGCGCTGCGCCCCTTCGGCCTCGAGGTCAAGGCCAGCGACGGCATGTACCACGCCCAGGTCAACCGCAACGTGGTCCCGCAGCGCCCGATCGTGCTCACCGAGCGTGGCGACACCGTCACCGAGAACGCGCTGATGGCCGCCGCGCTGCACCCCGGCACCACCGTCATCCGCAACGCCTCGTCGAACTACATGGTCCAGGACCTGTGCTTCTACCTCCAGCGCCTCGGGGTGGAGATCGAGGGCATCGGCACCACCACGCTGACCGTCACCGGCCGCGAGGTCATCGACGTCGACGTGGACTACGCCCCCTCCGAGGACCCGATCGAGGCGATGTCGCTGCTCGCCGCGGCAATCGTGACCCAGTCGGAGATCACCATCCAGCGGGTGCCGATCGAGTTCCTCGAGATCGAGCTGGCGCTGCTGGAGGAGATGGGGCTGCGCTACGAGAGCTCCCCGGAGTACGTCGCCCGCAACGGCCACACCCGGCTCATCGACATCACCACCAAGCCCTCGACGCTGCACGCGCCGCTGGACAAGATCCACCCGATGCCGTTCCCTGGCCTCAACATCGACAACCTGCCGTTCTTCGCGGTCATCGCCGCCGTGGCCGAGGGCCAGACGCTGCTGCACGACTGGGTCTATGAGAACCGCGCCATCTACCTCACCGACCTCAACAAGCTCGGCGGCAACGTCAAGCTGCTCGACCCGCACCGGGTGATGATCGAGGGCCCAACCTCCTTCACCGGAACCGAGCTGGTCTGCCCGCCGGCCCTGCGTCCGGCCGTGGTCATCCTGCTGGCGATGCTCGCCTCCAAGGGCACCTCGGTGCTGCGCAGCACCTACGTGATCCACCGGGGCTACGAGGACCTCGCCCAGCGGCTCAACCTGCTGGGCGCCCAGATCGAGTCGTTCCGCGACATCTGAGGATCTTTGAGGGGTCGCCGACCCCCACGTTTGGTCCCCAACGACAACTTTCCGGCCCCCGGAGATGTCGTTGGGGACCAAACGACGACACTCCCCCACCCGCGGGCCGCACACCGCGCCCGCCGGCGGCGGGGTGTTTACTGCTCCGGTGAGCACACGGCCGCACACCGGGCACGCCTACCTCGACACGGTCGCGGGTCGGCGTGAGGTGCTGGCGTTCGCGCACCGCGGTGGGGCCTACCACCCCGGCCTCGAGGGCCTGGAGAACACCCTCGCGGCCTTCAAGCACGCCGTGGCGCTCGGCTACCGCTACCTCGAGACCGACGTGCACGTCACCGCCGACGGGGTGCTGCTGGCCTTCCACGACCGGGTCCTCGATCGGGTGACCGACCAGCGCGGCGAGATCGCCTCGCTGACCTACGCCGAGGTGCGTCAGGCACTGGTCGGCGGCCGCGAGGCGGTGCCGACCCTCGAGCGCCTCTTCGAGGAGTTCGCGGACGCCCGGTTCAACATCGACCTCAAGGCCGACGGCGCGGTGAGCGCGTTGGCCGAGTTCATCGACACCCACGACGCCTGGGACCGGGTCCTCGTCGGCTCCTTCTCCCCCCGGCGGCTGCGCCGCTTCCGCGAGCTCACCGACCACCGGGTGCCCACCTCCGCGCACCCGCTGGAGGTGATCGCCTTCCGCTTCCTGCCCAGCGGCCGGCTCGCCGACCTCCTCACCCGCGGGCGGGTCGCGGCGCTGCAGGTGCCGCACCGGCGCGGTCCGTGGCCGCTGACCACCCCGGGACTCGTTCGCCGCGCGCACACCGCCGGCAAGCACGTGCATGTGTGGACCATCGACGACGCGGACCAGATGCGCGAGCTCCTCGACCTCGGGGTCGACGGGCTGTTCACCGACCGCACCGACACCTTGAAGGGCGTGCTCGTCGAGCGCGGCCAGTGGACCGACCAGTGGAGGGACCAGGCATGACGACGACCCAGCCGTCCGGCGAGACCGGCGGGGGCATCGCCGACCCGGAACGGCCCGGCACGCCGCGCGACCGCTACGGCTGGCCGGTGTACGCCTGGGGCCTGTGGGACTGGGGCTCGGCGGCGTTCAACGCCGTCATCACGACCTTCGTGTTCAGCGTCTACATCACCTCCGACAGTTTCGGGCCCGGCGCCTCCTCCAAGCTGGGCTGGGCGCTCGCCGGCGCGGGCGTGCTGATCGCGTTGTTCGCCCCGATCAGCGGCCAGCGCGCCGACCGCTCGGGTCGTCGTACCTTTTGGCTGGCGGTCAACACCGGTCTGGTGATCCTGGCGACGCTCGGGCTGTTCTTCGTCAAGCCGTCGCCGGACTACCTGTGGCTGGGCCTGCTGCTGCTCGCCGCCGGCAACGTGTTCTTCGAGCTCGCCTCGGTGAACTACAACGCGATGCTCAACGAGATCTCCACCCCAGCGACGGTCGGTCGGATCTCCGGGCTCGGCTGGGGGCTGGGCTACCTCGGCGGGATCGTGCTGCTGCTGATCGTCTACTTCGGCCTGATCAGCCCGAAGAAGGGCCTCTTCGGCGTCACGGGTGCCGACGGCCTCGACGTGCGGGTCACGATGCTGTTCTGCGCCGTCTGGACGCTCGTCTTCTCGCTGCCGCTCATCCTGACCCTGCGTGACGACCGCTCCCAGCGCGGCCCCCGCGGCCCCCGGATGGGCGTGCTCGCCTCCTACCGTGCCCTGTTCGCCACCATCGCCGACCTGTGGCGCACCGACCGCAACACCGTGTACTTCCTGGGCGCCTCGGCGGTCTTCCGCGACGGCCTGGCCGGCGTCTTCACCTTCGGGGCCGTGATCGCGGCGAAGGTGTTCGGCTTCAGCGACAGCGGGGTGATCGTGTTCGGCATCGCCGCCAACGTGGTGGCCGGTATCGCCACGATCGCCTTCGGCCACCTCGACGACCTGATCGGGCCCAAGCGCGTGATCGTGCTGTCGCTGAGTGTGATGCTGTTCGCCGGCACGCTGATCTTCTTCCTCCACGACACCGGTACGACGACCTTCTGGGTGTGCGGGCTGGCACTGTGCATCTTCGTGGGACCGGCCCAGTCGGCCTCCCGCACCTTCCTGGCGCGGCTGATCCCCGCAGGCCGCGAGGGGCAGGTCTTCGGCCTCTACGCCACGACCGGGCGCGCGGTCAGCTTCCTGGCCCCGGCGGCCTTCGCGAGCTCGATCTGGATCGGCGCCAAGGTCACCGGCGTGAGCGACCTCGACGACGCCCAGCACTGGGGCATCCTCGGCATCGTCACGGTGATCCTGCTCGGTCTGCTCCTGCTGCTGCCGGTGCGCAGCGGGGTCCGCAGCGACTCCGCGCTGGTCACCACGCCGCCGCCGGGCTGAGGCAAGCCCTCCCCCGGGGCGTGGCGGGGGTTACGCGGACGTCAACCGGGTTACCGTCGATTGTCGGAATCCTTGACCCCTCAGTAGCGTTGAGTACTTCGGAGCCGGATCCCGACTCCAGTCACCGCTACACGGGGAACAGAACGGAGGCGCCTCTATGGCAGAGCGCACATTGCGTGGAGCCCGACTCGGCGGCCAGAGCTTCGAGGACGAGCGCGGCATCGAGTTCGCGGCGCGTCAGCAGGTCGGATACCGCTGCCCGCAGAACCACGAGTTCGAGATCACCATGTCGGTCGAGGCCGACATCCCCGCTGTGTGGGAGTGCCCCCGGTGTGGCGCCGAGGCGCTGAGCACCGCAGGCATCCAGCGCGAGGAGAAGGTCGAGAAGCCGGCCCGCACGCACTGGGACATGCTCCTGGAGCGCCGCTCGGAGAAGGAGCTCGAGGACATCCTCAAGGAGCGCCTCGAGCTGCTGCGCGGCGGCGACATCGGCCCGGCGCACCTGCACCGCGCCAACGCGAAGAAGCGCAAGGCCACGGCCTGAGCCCAGCGGGCTCAGTCGTCGTCCACGACCTCGCCCCGGACCACGGATCCCTCGGATCCGGGTCCGGGGCGTCGCTGTGTGGAGGTGCTGATCACCACGAGCTGGGAGGCGACCAGGCCGCTGACGAGTCGGCGGAACAGCGGCCGGGTGAACGGCAGCACCAGCAGCACCCCGAGGGCGTCGGTGAGGAAGCCCGGGAACACGATCAGCGCGCCGCCGATGAGCACCAGCGCCTGGTCGGACACCTCGCGGCCCGGCACCTGGCCGGTCTCGACCGCGGTGCGCAGCGCGCCCCACGCGCGGGCGCCGGCGTGCCGGATCAGCGAGGAACCCACGACGCTGCCCAGGACGAGCAGGGCGATCGTCCACCACGCCCCGATCTCCTGGCCGACCTGGATGACCACGAAGAGCTCGGCCAGGGGCAGCAGGACGAAGAAGAACAGCAGCACCCAGCGGGTGCGTGGGCGTCGGGTCGTGCTCATGGGGTCCATCGTGCCAGCACGGTCATCGGGCCAGTACCCTGCGCACCTGCGCGGCCCGCTCCCGCAGGCCCCAGGTCGTGATGCGGCGCAGCGACTCCGCCGCGACCGCGCCGCTCATCTTGGAGTCGCCGCGCTCGCGCTCCACGAACTCGATGGGCACCTCGCGCACCCGGAGCCCGGCCTGCAGCGTGCGCGCGGCCAGCTCGGTCTGGAACACGTAGCCGGTGGACTGCACCGACGCCAGGTCGATCGCCTCCAGCGTCGCGCGCCGGTAGAGCCGGAACCCGGCCGTCGCGTCGCGCACCGAGATCCCGAGCAGCAGCCGCACGTAGAGGTTGCCGCCGCGCGAGAGCAGCTCACGGCGCCGCGGCCAGTTCACCACCGTGCCGCCCGGGACCCAGCGTGAGCCGATCACCAGGTCGGCGTCCGCGAGGGCGTCGCGCAGCAGGTGCAGCTGCTCGGGCTGGTGCGAGCCGTCGGCGTCCATCTCCCCGATGACGTCGTAGCCGGAGTCGAGGGCGTGCGCGAACCCGTGGAGGTAGGCGGCGCCAAGGCCCTCCTTGCCGGTGCGGTGCAGCACGTGCACCCGCGGATCGGTCCCGGCGAGCTCGTCGGCGATGTCGCCGGTCCCGTCCGGCGAGGCGTCGTCGACCACGAGGACGTCGACGTCGGGCTGCGCGGCGTGCAGGCGCCCGACGATCCAGGCCAGGTTCTCGGCCTCGTTGTACGTCGGCAGCACCATCACCAGCCGCTGCGACGGGAGCGCCCCGCTCGCGCGGGTGTCGTACGTCGGGCTGCTGCTCACGATCGGGTGGCTCCTCGGGGACTGCCGGCGGTGACGAGCTCGCGCGAGCCGTCGTCGACCGGTGTCGGTCGCACCCGTCGACGATACGGGACCAGTCCGGCGAGGAGCGCCAGGCCGGTGCCCACCAGGCAGGCGGCGGTGATCCACGGGGCCAGCCGGATGCCAGGGGTGACCGCGTCGTTGAGCTCCAGGCGCTCGAGGAGCACCTCCTGGGTGCGCGGGTCGGCGCTGGCCACGACCGTGCCGTCCGGGGCGATCACGCCGGACACGCCGTTGGTCGCGGCGACCACCGCCCACTTGCCGGTCTCGATCGCGCGCAGCCGGGTGATCGCGAACTGCTGGTCGATCTGGTCGGTGTGGATGAACGTGGCGTTGCTGGTCTGCACGACCAGCATCTCCGCGCCGTTCTCGACCTGGGCGTAGATCCCGTCGTCGTAGGCGACGTCGAAGCAGATCGCGTCGGCGACCGGGACCCCGGCGATGTCCAGCGGGGAGGTGCGGGTGCCGCTGAGCATGTCGCGCGGGATCATCGCCAGCCGCCCGAACTGGGCGGTGAAGAAGTCGCGGAACGGGATCCACTCGCCGTACGGCACGGGGTGCCACTTGGTGTAGCGCTCCCCCGGCCCGGTCTCGGGGTCCCACACGATGCCCTGGTTGAGCACGTTGCCGGGGCCGCCGTCGACCAGTCCGCCGACCAGCACCGGGACGCCGATGGCCGCCGCGGCGCGGTCGATGCCGTCGCGGATCTCACCGGGACGGAACGGGTCGGAGGCGGTGGAGTTCTCCGGCCAGACCACGAAGTCGGGGCGCGGCGCCTCGCCCGCGTCGACCGCGCGGGCCAGGTCGAGGGTGGCCTCGACGTGGTTGCGGGTCACCCCGGGGGCGTCGTAGAGGATGTCGTTGCCCGGGCCGGGCACGTCGCCCTGCACCGCGGCCACGGTCGCCTCCCCGGTCGGGGTGGGCGACCACGGCGCCAGCACCGGTACGGCGAGCAGCGCGACGCCCGCGACGAGCACGCCCGCGACCACGCGGCGCGCCCGCCCGCGCTCGATCACCAGCGCGGCGAGCAGGGTGCCGCCGAGGGCGAGGATGAAGGAGACGCCGACCGCGCCGACGTACGGCAGCGCGTTCGCGACGGGGGTGTCGACGACGCCGAAGGAGAGCCGGCCCCAGGGCATGCCACTGAACGGCCAGCCGCTGCGCCAGACCTCCATCGATACCCATGCCGTGGCCAGCCACAGCGGCCACCACCGGCGCCGGTGCAGGATCGCCGCGACCGAGCCGAGCAGGCCGTAGAAGAGCGCCTCGATACCGGCGAGGGCCAGCCACGCGTCGGTGCCGACCGAGCGCATCCACCAGATGTGGGTGTAGTAGAAGGCGACCCCGAAGACCAGGCCCGGGATCCAGCCGCTGCGCGCGCGCAGCCCGCGCGTGGCCATGGCGAAGCCGGTGACGCCGAGGGGCAGCAGGATCGGGAGGGCGACGGGTTCGAAGGCCAGCGCGAGCGCCAGACCGGCGACGAGGGCCAGGGCGGTCCGCTTCAGCACGACACCCACGGTACCGGGGCCCAGCAGAGCGACGGGAGGAGCCCGAAACCCTTCGGTCCAACCCGATGCCCGGCTGGCTGCCGACCGCGTGGTTGTTGTCTAGGGGGTCCGGGTTCCTCCCGTGCCAGCCCCGCGGGGCGAACCGACCTCCGCGAACAATGTCGAACAGGTGCCTGGCACCCACACCCTTCGACACAGCCACTCGGACGCCGGTTCGCCGACCACGATCTGCATGGGCGGACGCTTCACAGTCCATGCTCCGGGTGCGACTGTCAACACCGCGCTGACCTGCGCGAACGGATGTCCTCGCAGGTCAGGGGCATGATCGGGCATACCCAATTTTTGCAGCGAATCCAGACCACTTCGGCGCGTCGGCAGATCTGCCCGGCGTCAGCCCGTGGCGTGTGCTATTGCTCCGGGCACGACCACGGTCCCGCGTGCCGTCGTCGCGAGGAGCGGCGGCTCCAGCACCTCGGCGGCGCCCGGCTGGGCGGCGCTCCCGCAGCCGCGGGCGACGACGCGCAGCGCGAGTTCGAGGGTGCGCGAGCGGGTGCCGACGGCGACGAGCTCGGCGGTCGCCTCGACGACGTCGCCGGCGCGCACCGGGGCGAGGAAGCGCACGTCGGCGTACCCGGCGAAGAGCCCCTCGTCGCCGTCGGTGCGGATGCACATCTCGGTGGCCACGTCGCCGAACAGCCCGAGTCCGTAGGCCCCGTCGACGAGGCTGCCGGCGTAGTGGGCGTGGCTGTGGGGCACGTAGCGCCGGTGCACCACCCGGGTGCCGATCACCGGCCCCTCGCCGCTCACGCCTCGACCCCCGCGCGGGCGGCCACCCGGTGGGCGAGGAACGAGGCGACCTCGCCGGGCGTCGTACCCCGCCCGAAGACCCGGTCGACGCCGAGCGCGGCGGCCGCGGACTCCTCGAACCGGGGCCCGCCGACGACCAGCAGCGGACGTCCGCCGTCGGGGTACGCCGCGGCGAACCCGGCGGCGACCTGGCGGGCGTGCAGCAGGTGCGCGTCGCGCTGGGTGACCACCTGGGAGACCAGCACCGCGTCGGCACCCTCCTCGACGGCCCGGGCGACGAGGTGGTCCACCTCCACCTGGGCGCCGAGGTTCACCACCTTGACCTCCCGGTAGTACTCCAGGCCCTTCTCCCCCGCGAACCCCTTGATGTTGAGGATCGCGTCGATCCCCACGGTGTGCGCGTCGGTGCCGACGCAGGCGCCGACCACCACCAGGCGGCGGCGCAGGGAGCGTCGGATCGAGGCGTTGACCTCGGCCGGGGTGAGCAGCGGGTAGTCGCGCTCGACCACCCGCACCGTGTCGGTGTCGACCAGGTGGGAGACCCGGCCGTAGACCACGAAGAAGGTGAACCCGGGGCCCATCGCCTGCGCGTGAACCACCATCGCCGGGTCCATGCCCATCGAGGCGGCGAGCTGCGCGGCCGCGCCCTCCGCGACCTTCGAGTGCGGCAGCGGGAGGGTGAAGCTGACCTGCACCATCCCGTCCCCCGTGGTGTCGCCGTACGGGCGCACGATCATGACTCCTCCAGCAGGTCGGTGGCGGGGTTGTGGTAGCCGTCGGCCTTCTCGGCGACACCGTCGAGGCCGCGTCCGCCGTTGGCGGGGCGGCGCATCAGCCCGAAGGTGCCGTCGGCGATGGCGTCGAGCAGGCCGTGCTCGTGCTCGGTGATCCGGGTGAGCAGGTCGACCGACTCCCCCAGCACCTGCCGGGCGCGGTTCGCGATCAGGCCGTCGGGGGCCGGGTGGAAGTCCTCGTGCAGCCCGCCCGCGGCCTCCAGCACGTAGCGCACGTTGCGCAGCGCCAGGTCGCGGTCGGAGAGCCACGGCGTCACCACCGCCTCGGTCATCATCCCCACGAGCAGGATGCCCTGGCCGGTGAGCGCGCCGGCGAGGTTGAAGAACCCGTCGAGCAGGTAGCCGCGGAACACGTCGCCGGTCATGTGCCGGGTGGGCGGCATCCACTTCAGGGGTGCGTCCGGGAAGAGCTCGCGGGCCAGCATCGCGTGGGCGAGCTCGAGTCGGAAGGAGTCGGGCAGGTCCGGGTCGATCTCGAAGGCGTGCCCGAGCCCGAGCTGCCAGTCCTCCAGGCCTGCCTCCTTGGCGAAGTACTCGTTGAGCAGCTGGCTGGTGGTGACGGTGTGCGCGGCCTCGACCGCGTCGGCGGTGGTGAGGTAGTTGTCCTCGCCGGTGTTGATGATGATCCCGGCCCGGGCATGGACCTGGCGGCTGAAGCGCTGGTCGACGAAGGTGCGCACCGGGTTGATGTCGCGGAAGAGGATCCCGTACATCGAGTCGTTGAGCATCATGTCGAGCCGCTCGAGCCCGGCCAGGACGGCGATCTCGGGCATGCACAGCCCGCTGGCGTAGTTGGTCAGGCGCACGTAGCGGCCCAGCTCGCGGCTGGACTCGTCGAGCGCGGCGCGCATCAGCCGGAAGTTCTCCTGGGTGGCGTAGGTGCCGGCGAAGCCCTCGTGGGTCTCCCCCTCCGGCACGTAGTCCAGCAGGCTCTGCCCGGTGGAACGGATCACCGCGATCACGTCGGCGCCCTCACGGGCGGCCTGTTGGGCCTGCGGGATGTCCTCGCGGATGTCGCCGGTGGCCACGATCAGGTAGATCCAGGGCTTGCTGGGGGCGTCGCCGTGGGTCGCGATCAGGGTCTCGCGCTCGTGGCGGCGCCGGTCGATGCGCGCCAGGCCCTCGCCGACCCGGGCTCGGGAGACCTCCCGGGCGCGGACGGCGTCGGTCCCGGTCGGCAGCCGGAACGACACCGAGCCCACGGCCGCCTTCTGGGCGAGCGTGGCCAGGTCGTGGGCCTCGCCGCGTAGGAGCGCGTCCCAGACCGGGAGCGCGACGCCGTGCTCGAGGCCGACCGCGTCGCGCACCGCGTCGGCGAGCCGGTTGACCCACGGGGTCCCCTCGGCGTCGGCGCCCGTGAGCCCGCCCAGGCGCAGCGTCGCGCGCTCGACGGCGACGGTGGTGTGCGCGTGGGCCATCTGCACGATCGGCTCGCCGGCGCGCCGGGCCAGCTCGCGTGCCTGGCGGATCGTGGTCGGGTCGAGACCGAGGGTGCTCATCGGCCCACCCGCTCGGTCAGCAGGTCACGGACGCCGGGGTGGCGCCGCACCAGGTCGAGGGCGTACGCCGCGTGCCCCGGCACGTAGCCGTTGCCGACCAGCATCGTGACGTCGGCGGCCAGGCCCTCCGCGCCCAGGGCGGCGGCGGAGAAGGAGGTCGCCATCGAGAAGAACACCACCGTGCCGCCCTCGGCGGTGGCCAGCACCGCGCCGCCCTCGCACCCGGGCACGTCCACGCACACGACGCTCACGTCGGCGGGACCTCCGGTTTCGCGCACCGCGTCCCGCAGCGCGATCGGGTCGCGGGCGTCGGCGACCACCACCGTGTCGGCCAGTCCGGTGGCCGCGAGCCGGCGGGCCTCCTCCTCGCTGGGGACCACGCCGACGGTGCGCCCGGCACCGGCCTCGCGGGCCGCGGCCAGGCTCAGCGACCCGGACTTGCCCCCGCCCCCCAGCACCACGACCGTCGGCGGGCGGGCGCCGGGGCGCGCGGCGTACTGCTCCACGACGCGGCGGGTCAGCGCCGGGGCCCCGCACACGTCCATCACCGCCAGGCTCAGCGCGGTCGGCAGGTCCTCGGGCAGCACGGCGGCCACCGAGCGGCCGAAGAGCACCGCATGACCCGTGCACGGCACCTGCTCGTCGAGTCCGTCCCAGCCCGCCAGGTCGTCCTCGATGACGAGCGGGGTGAGGGTGAGCGAGACCAGGGTCGCGACCCGCTGCCCAACCCGTAGCCCCAGCGGGGACTCCGGGCCCACCTCCTCCACGGTGCCGACCAGCATGCCGCCGGAGCCGGTGACGGGGTTCTGCATCTTGCCGCGCGCCGCGACGATGTCGAGCACCGCGCGCCGCACGGCCGCACCGTCCCCGCCGTGGGCACGGGACAGTTGGCCGTACGACGCGGCGTCGAGGTTGAGGCGCTCCACGCGCACCCGGACCTCGTCGGGCCACAGCTCGCGGCGGGTGTCGAGGCGCTCGGCGGCCTGCGGAAGGACCCGCTCCGCGTCGAGCACGCGGTGCAGGCCGGTCGGGTCGCTGGTGAGCAGCGCTCGCATTCGCATCTCCGTATCTCCGGCCAGCAGACGGGAAATCTTGCGGCCGATGGGTGGACGGGCAGGAGGATCGACTCCTACTGTGGCAGACATGACGCAGGTCACACAACGACCGTGCGCCCTCAGCGTCCGCCGCCACCCGGGAGACCGCCCATGACCGTCCACGCCACCACCTCGCGACCGGAGGCCCCTCGGGGCGAGCAGCCGTACGCCTACCGCCGCACCGAGCTGGTCGAGCCCGACTGGACCCGGTTCCCCGGCTGGCGGGAGGTGACGGTGGAGCAGTGGGAGTCGGTGCAGTGGCAGCGCGCCCACTGCGTCAAGAACCTGCGTCAGCTGCGCGAGCTGCTCGGCGGCCTCGTCGACGAGGTCTTCTACGACGACCTGGCGCGCGACCAGGCGGAGCGGGCCACGATGTCGATGCTGGTGCCGCCGCAGATGCTCAACACGATGGCGCCCGACGTGCAGCCGCGGGGCCCGGGGTCGCTGACCGCGGCGTTCTATGCCGACCCGGTGCGCCGGTACATGATCCCGGTCTTCTCCGACCGGCGTACCGACTGGCCCTCGCACCCGCACGCCAGCCGGGACTCCCTGCACGAGCACGCCATGTGGGCCAGCGAAGGGCTCACCCACCGCTACCCGACCAAGGTGCTCGCCGAGCTGCTGCCCACCTGCCCGCAGTACTGCGGGCACTGCACCCGCATGGACCTGGTGGGCACCTCGACCCCGGTGGTGGACAAGCTGCGCTTCGAGCTCAAGCCGGTCAACCGGCTCGACGCGATGCTCGACTACCTGCGCCGCACCCCGGAGGTGCGTGACGTGGTGGTCTCCGGCGGCGACGTCGCCAACATGCCGTGGCCGCGGCTGGAGGACTTCCTGATCCGGCTGCTGGAGATCGAGAACATCCGCGACATCCGGCTCGCGACCAAGGCACTGATCGGGCTGCCCCAGCACTGGCTGCAGCCCGACGTCGTCACCGGCGTGGCCCGGGTCGCCGAGCTCGCCCGCTCCCGCGGGGTGTCGCTGGCCATCCACACCCACGCCAACCACGCCCAGTCGATCACCCCGCTGGTCGCCCGCGCCAGCGGCGCGATGCTGGACGCCGGGCTGCGCGACGTGCGCAACCAGGGGGTGCTGCTCGACGGCGTGAACGCCGACCCGCACGCGCTGCTCGACCTGAGCTTCCGGCTGCTCGACGACGCCCGGGTGATGCCCTACTACTTCTACATGTGCGACATGATCCCGTTCAGCGAGCACTGGCGGGTCTCGGTCGCCCACGCCCAGCGGCTGCAGCACCAGATCATGGGCTACCTCCCCGGCTTCGCCACCCCGCGGATCGTGTGCGACGTGCCGTTCGTCGGCAAGCGGTGGGTGCACCAGATCGCTGACTACGACACCGAGCGCGGGATCTCGTACTGGACGAAGAACTACCGCACCTCGATCGAGAGCGCCGACCCCGACGCCCTGGGCCGCCGGTTCGAGTACTACGACCCGATCCACACGCTCCCCGCTGCGGGGCAGGAGTGGTGGGCCCGGCACGCCTGAGGTGTGTCGTTTGGTCCCCAACGACAATCCGAGGGCCCCATTTGCTGTCGTTGGGGACCAAACGACAGGGTGTTGGCGGCGCGCGAAGGCGCAGCGACGTTCGACGCCCGGGGGCGTCAGCCGGTGACCGGTCGGCTCTCGTAGTACGTCGTGAGCACGATCGTGGTGCGGGTGGAGACGTTGGCGGCGGCGCGGATGCGGGCCAGCAGGTCCTCGAGTGCCACCGGGGTGGCGGTGCGGACCTTCAGCATGTACGACTCGTCCCCGGCCACCGACCAGCACGACTCGATCTCGGGCACGTCGCGCAGCCGCTCCGGGCAGTCGTCGGGCTGCGAGGGGTCGATCGGCCGGATGGAGATGAACGCCGTCAGCGGCAGCCCCAGCTGGCCGTGGTTGATGGTGGCGCCGTAGCCGGAGATCAGCCCGCGCTGCTCGAGGCGCTTGACCCGCTGGTGCACCGCGGAGGTGGACAGGCCGGTCGCGCGGCCCAGGTCGGTGTAGGACATCCGGCCGTCCGCAGCCAGCAGCTGGAGGATCTTGCGGTCGGTTGTCTCGACCTCGGCGGCGGTCACGACGCTCAGCGTGCCACAACGGCGTGGGAGGATCCGAGCGTGACCGCACCGCAGACACCCGGCCGCCTGATGCTCCTGGACACCGCGTCGATGTACTTCCGCGCCTTCTTCGGGGTCCCCGAGATCCTCGCCCCCGACGGCAGCACCCCGGTCAACGCGGTGCGGGGGTTGATGGACTTCATCTCGCGCCTGGTCGAGGAGTACCGGCCCACCGAGCTGGTCTGCTGCTGGGACAACGACTGGCGCCCGCAGTGGCGCGTCGACCTGGTCCCGACGTACAAGACCCACCGGGTCGAGGCCGAGGTCGAGCAGGCCCCCGACGTGGAGGTCGTGCCGGATCCGCTGCAGGTGCAGGTGCCGATCATCCGCGACGTGCTCGCGGCGTTCGGGATCTCCGTCGTCGGCGCCGACGGCTACGAGGCCGACGACGTCATCGGCACCCTCGCCACCGGCGCCGGACGCCCGGTCGACGTGGTGACCGGGGACCGCGACCTGTTCCAGCTCGTCGACGACGACGCCGAGGTGCGCGTGCTCTACATCGCGCGCGGCATCAGCAAGCACGAGCGGGTCACCAACGACTGGGTGCGGGCCAAGTACGCCGTGGACGCCGCGCAGTACGCCGACTTCGCGACCATGCGCGGAGACGCCTCCGACGGGCTGCCCGGGGTCAAGGGCGTCGGTGAGAAGACCGCGGCCACCCTGTTGGAGCGGTACGGCGACATGCCCGGCATCCTCGCCGCCGCCGAGGACCCCGCCTCGGGCATGGGGCCCGGGCCGCGCGCGAAGATCAAGGCGGCGGCCGACTACCTCGCGGTCGCACCCCAGGTGGTCGCGGTGGCGCGCGACCTCGACCTCCCGCGCACCGGCCACGACATCCCCCGCTCCCCCGCCGACCCCGACCGGGTCCGCGCCCTCGCCGCCCAGTGGGGGCTCGAGTCGCCCACCGAGCGGCTGCTGAAGGCCCTCGCCGGCTGAGGCAGCTCTCGCTCGGCGATGCGACGTTTGGTCCCCAACGACACTCCTGGGGCCCGAACTGTTGTCGTTGGGGACCAAACGACGACAGTTTCCTGGCCCCCGGGATCCGTCAGGCCACGCAGAACTCGTTGCCCTCGGGGTCGAGCATCACAACATGGCCGAGTGCGTCGCCGTAGTGCTGCTCGCGGACCACGGAGGCGCCGAGGCAGGTGAGCGCGCGGACCTTGTCCCGGATGATCTGCGCCCGTGCGGCCATGTCGGGGCTCTCCTCGCTGGTCACCCGGATGTCGATGTGGAACCGATTCTTCGCCGTTTTGGCTTCGGGGACGCGCAGCCACGCGATCGCAGGCCCCTTCCCCGCCGGGTCGACGATGGAGGCGCCAGCCGGTTCCTCGTAACCCGGCTCGAGGACGTACCCGAGCGCGCTCGCCCAGAACGCCGCCAGCGCGTGCGGGTCGTTCGCGTCACCGCCCAACGTCCAGTGCATCGCCATGCGAGAAGGGTAGGGCGGACCGAGGGTCCGCGGCGTCCGCATCGGCTCTCGCAGCTGCCCCGGGCGACCACTCATCTCGGTGGTCTGGAGGCGTGCGGCCGGCGCCGAGCGATGCGACGTTTGGTCCCCAACGACATTCCCGGGGCCCGAAATGTTGTCGTTGGGGACCAAACGACGACCTTCTCGACCCACAGCGGCCGCCGCGGGCGCCGTCACCAACCCCCTCGTAGCGTGAGCGCATGGATCGCATCGCAATCGTCGGGGGCCACGGTCAGGTGGCCCAGCAGCTCATCCACGTCCTGCGCCGCAGCGAGCACACCCCGGTGGCGCTGGTGCGCCGCGAGGAGTACCGCGAGGAACTGGAGTCCCAGGGCGCCGAGGTGCGCCTGCTCGACATCGAGGGCCAGGACGCCGCGGCGTTCGCGGAGGCCTTCGCCGGCTGCGCCGCGGTGGTCTTCGCCGCAGGCGGCGGACCCGACGGCAACATCGAGCGCAAGCGCACCGTGGACCTCGAGGGGTCGCTGAAGTCGATCGAGGGCGCCCGCCGTGCCGGTATCAGCCGGTTCGTGCAGGTCTCCGCGATCGGCGTCGACAACCCGCTGCCCGAGGACACCGCGCCGGTCTGGAAGGCGTACGTCGAGGCCAAGCGGGACGCCGACGCCGCGCTGCGCGACAGCGGCCTGGACTGGACGATCCTGCGCCCCGGCATGCTCACCGACGACCCGGCCACCGGTGAGGTCGAGCTGGGCGGCGAGGTCGAGCGTGACGCGGTGACCCGAGCCGACGTGGCGGCGGTGATCGCGGCCGTCCTCGACACCCCGGGCAGCATCCGGCACCAGTGGAACCTGGTCAACGGCACCACCCCGGTCGCAGAGGCGGTCGCCGCAGCCTCGCGCTGACGCACCGGATCCCGCAGAACCAGCAGACACCGCTCAGCCCGGGGCGATCGGCCCCGGGCTGAGCGCTGCTCAGTCCTCCGCGAGCCCGCCGGAGGCGACCACGCCGCGGCGTACCCGGTCCACGACCTGGCGCGCGGTGTGGCGCACCGGGGAGTCCCCGGCGGCGTTGGCGACCTGCCCGGCGAGGTCGAGGAGCTGCTTCATCCAGCGCACGAAGTCGCCGGCGGCCAGCTCGCTGGCGCGCAGCACGTCGTCGAGGTCGTCACCCTCGCTCCAGCGGTACGCCGTCCAGGCCAGCCCCAGGTCGGGCTGGCGCAGGAAGTCGAGGCGGTTGTCCTTCTCGAGGCGGTCCAGCTCGCCCCAGACCCGCACCATCTCCCCGATCACGTCGCGGGCCCGGCCGCCGGGCAGCCGCGGCACGGAGGCGTCGTCGGGGCGCCGAGCCTCGAAGACCAGCACCGACAGGGCAGCGGCGAGCTCGGAAGGCGACAGGTCGTCCCACAGCCCGTGGCGCAGGCACTCCGCCGCGACCAGGTCGAGCTCGGAGTAGAGCCGCATCAGGTGCCGCCCGCGCGGGGTCACCTCGTCGCCGTCGAGGTAGTCCAGCGCGGTCAGCACGTCGCAGACCCGGTCGAACTGGCGCGCCACGGTGTTGGTGCGCTGCTCCACCCGGCGCTGGAGGGTGTCGGCGTCGCGGCGCAGCTTGTGCCACCGCTCGGCCCAGCGGGCATGGTCCTCGCGCTCGGGGCAGGCGTGGCAGGGGTGCGCGCGCAGCTCGTCGCGCAGCCGGGCGACCTCCTCGTCGGCCCCGGAGTGCGCCATCGCGGTCCGCGCACCACCGCTCCGGGCGCCGGGCGGCGGAGGCGCGAGGTCGTGGGTGCGCGAGCGCAGCGCGGAGGCCAGGTCGCGACGCATCTGCGGGTTGCGGCCGTTGAAGTTCTTCGGCACCCGCACCTTCGCCAGCGCCTCGACAGGCGTCGGGAAGTCGATCATCGCCAAGCGCCGGGCCTGCCGGTCCGCGGTGACGACGTAGGGCCGCGGGCCGTCCGGCGACCAGCCGGGGTCGATCACCACGGCGTACCCGGCGAACTTGCCGGTCGGCACCCGGATCACGTCGCCGGGACGCAGCGCGCGCAGCGACTCGATCGCCTCCACGCGCCGGTCGGCCTTGCGGGCCCGGCTGGCGTCCTTCTCGACGTCGGTGATGCGCCGGCGCAGCGCGGCGTACTCCATGAAGTCGCCGAGGTGGCAGGTCGCGGCCTCGCGGTAGCCGTCGAGGGCGTCCTCGGCCTTGCGCAGCTGACGCGCCAGCCCGACGACGGCCTTGTCGGCCTGGAACTGGGCGAAGGACTGCTCCAGCAACTCCCGCGATCGCGCCCGGCCGAACTGGTGGACCAGGTTGACCGCCATGTTGTACGACGGGCGGAACGACGAGCGCAGCGGATAGGTGCGCGTCGATGCGAGCCCGGCCAGCTCCTTGGGGTTCATCCCCTGCTGCCACAGCACGACGCCGTGGCCCTCGGTGTCGAGGCCGCGGCGGCCCGCGCGCCCGGTCAGCTGGGTGTACTCCCCCGGCGTGATCGAGGCGTGGGTCTCGCCGTTCCACTTGGTCAGCTTCTCGATGACCACGGTGCGCGCGGGCATGTTGATGCCGAGCGCGAGGGTCTCGGTCGCGAAGACGACCTTGCACAGCCCGCGGGTGAACAGCTCCTCGACGCACTGCTTGAACGCCGGCAGCATGCCCGCGTGGTGGGCGGCCACGCCGCGGGTCAGACCGTCGAGGAAGTCGTGGTAGCCCAGGACGTGGCGGTCCTCGTCGGGCAGGTGACGCAGGCTCTCCTCGACGTACTCATAGATCTCGTCGCGCTCCTCCGGCGAGGTGAGGCGTACGCCGCTGGCCAGGCACTGCTGCACCGCCGCGTCGCAGCCGATCCGGCTGAAGATGAACACGATCGCCGGCAGCAGCCCGTCGCGCTCGAGGCGCTCGATGACCTCGGGACGGCTCGGCACCCAGACCCGGCGGCCGTTGCCGACCTGGCGCCCGCCCTTGCCCCCTCTGCCGCCCTGGCCGCGCGGTGAGCGGCGATCGCGCACATGGGTGGCCGCCCAGTCGTCGCGGGCCACCTTCATCAGCTCGCCGTTGACCGCGGCGCCCTCCTTGACGAAGCCGGCGGAGGCGTCGACGTCGGAGCCCGCGAACAGGTTCAGCAGCCGGCGCCCCACCATCACGTGCTGGTACAGCGGCACCGGTCGTCGCTCCTCGAGCACCGTGGCGGTCTCGCCGCGCACGGTGGCCAGCCACTCGCCGAACTCCTCGGCGTTGGACACGGTCGCGGAGAGCGAGACCAGCGCCACCGACTCCGGCAGGTGGATGATCACCTCCTCCCACACCGCGCCGCGCGAGCGGTCGGCGAGGTAGTGCACCTCGTCCATCACCACGAAGCCGAGGCCGAGCAGGGTCCGGGAGCCGGCGTAGAGCATGTTGCGCAGCACTTCGGTGGTCATCACCACGACCGGCGCCTCGCCGTTGATGGTGTTGTCACCGGTGAGCAGCCCGACCTGGTCGGGGCCGTAGCGGGCCACCAGGTCGTGGTACTTCTGGTTCGACAGCGCCTTGATCGGCGTCGTGTAGAAGGCCTTGCGACCGGTCGCCAGGGCGAGGTGGATCGCGAACTCCCCCACGATCGTCTTGCCGGACCCGGTGGGGGCGGCCACCAGGACCCCGCGCCCCTCCTCGATCTCGCGGCAGGCTCGCAGCTGGAAGTCGTCGAGCGGGAAGTCGTGCAGCGACTGGAACTCCCGCAGGACCGGGTGGTTCTTGTGCTGTCGGTACGACGCGTACCGCTCCGACGGGGACAGCTCGTCGGCGCTCATGCGCCCAACCTACGTGAGGCTCAGGCGAGCACGGTGAGTGCTCCCGGCGCACACTCCACGGTGAGCGGCAGCGGGCCGAAGCGCTCCCCGTCGGCGTAGGTGACGATGCCGGGTGCGGCGATGGTCACCCGGCGCACCAGGTGGCGCTCGTACTGCGGGTGGGTGACGTGGGTGCCGCGGAACAGCTTGGGGTAGGTCCGCACCAGCGAGAGCTTGCTGAGCGGCTTGATCACCACCACGTCGAGCAGCCCGTCGTCGAGCGAGGCGCCCTCGGTGATCCGCAGCCCGCCGCCGAAGGACGGGCCGTTGCCGACGGCCACCAGCATCGCGTCGGTGCGCAGCACCTCCCCGTCCAGGTCGAGCACGTAGGACAGCGGCCGGAAGGTGCGCAGCTCGGCCACGGTGGCCAGGTTGTAGCGCATCTGCCCGCGCGGCCAGGTCATCGTGTTGGCGCGCTCGTTGACGACGGCGTCGAAGCCCGCGCACAGCACGGTGGAGTAGTACGTCGCGCCGCTGCGCGCCAGGTCGACGACCCGGGTGCGCCCGGCCAGCACCCGGTCCACGGCCGCCGCGGGGTCCCTGGGGTCGATGGCGAGGGCCCGGGCGGCGTCGTTGCCGGTGCCGGCGGGCACGATCCCCAGCGGCACCCCGGTGCCGGCCAGCACCTGCACCGCGACGTGCACCAGCCCGTCGCCGCCGACCGCGACCACCGCGTCGACGCCGTCGGCGACCGCGGCCCGGGCCAGCTCGCCGCTCTCCACGGCGTCGGCGCCGGCCAGGTCGCGCACGTGCACGCCCGCCTGGCGCAGCCGCCCGATGGTCAGCGCCCGGGCGCGCGCGCCGCGGCCCTTGCCCGAGGTGGGGTTGGAGAGCACTGCGATGTCGCGCGGGCCGGTCACGGCCGAACCCTAGGCCATCGGCGCCGGGGCGCTCAGGGCGTACGCCGCGGACCGCCGCCGAGGCGCAGGCAGGCGCTGTAGCGCTCGGGGCTGGCCCCGACCGCGCGCGCCAGCCGGCCGAGGGCGTCGAGCACCAGGTCGGCGTCGAAGCCGGTGCCCGGGATCGCGAGGGTGAGCCGGTCCTCGCGGGCGACGAGATACACCTCGCCGCGGTGCCAGGCCTGGTGGGTGCGGGTGCGGTCGGGCTCCCCCACCACCGGCACCGGGTACGCCGCATCGACGGCCAGCAGGTCGCAGTCGACCACCGGCCCGTCGGCGGCCGGGTGCGCCGCGGGGTGCAGCATCCCCACGACCAGGTGCCCGGCGCGCAGCCCGGAGCGGGAGGCCCAGGTGACCTCGCCGGTGCCCAGCCAGTCCGGGAGGTCGAAGGGGTCGAGCTCGCGCAGCGGGGCGGGCGCGGTGCTCATCGCCGGCTCACAGGGTCGAGACCTCGTCGTCGTCCCACTGGTCGGTGCCGTGGGCGCCGCGGCCGCGGCGGCGGTCGATGAGGCGGGAGACCGCCTCGGCCACCAGGAACAGCACCAGCATCGGGACGGCCAGCATCAGCATCGAGAACGGGTCGGTCGAGGGAGTGGCGACCGCGGCGAACACGAAGGTGCCGACGATGATCCAGGCCCGGTAGCGCCCCAGGACCTGGCCGCTGAGCACACCGGCGAGGTTGAGCATGATCACGAAGAGCGGGATCTCCATCGCGATCCCGAAGACCAGCATCATCCGGGTGAAGAAGCTGAAGTACTCGCCGAACTCGACGAGGTTCTCCAGCCCGTCGGGGGTGAACCCGATCAGGACCTCCAGGCCCTTCGGGAGCACGTAGTAGCCCAGGGCGACGCCGCCGATGAACAGCGGCCCGGCGACCCCGGCGAACAGCCGGGTCCAGTGCTTCTCCCCCGGGTGCAGGCCCGGGACGATGAACGCCCAGATCTGGTAGAGCCAGTACGGGCTGGAGGCCACGATCGCGGCCACCCCGCACAGCTTCAGCTGCAGCAGCAGCGGGCCGCCGGCGCTGGCGATGTAGGCCTTGGTCTCGATCGTGTCGGGCAACGCGGCCCGCGCGTCGTTGTACGGGTCGAGGACCAGGTCGAGGAGCTGGTCGTAGAAGAACAGCGCCACGACGAAGGCCACGACCAGCACGGTCGCGGAGCGCAGCAGTCGGGCGCGGACCTCACGCAGGTGGTCCGAGAGCGCCATCCGGCCACCCGGCCCGACCGGGTGCTGGGGGCGACCGGAGTAGAGGCGTACGAACCCGGAGAGCGCGGACAAGCCCTCAGGCCGTGTCGCCGCGGCGCCGGCGCTCGGCCTGGCGCTCCGCCTCGACACGCTCCTGGTCGAGCAGGGCCTGGCGGGCCTCGATCTCGCGCTGCTCGGGGGTCTTGAGCTCCTCGTCGTCGTCCATCAGGCCCTTGGTCTCGGCCTTGAAGATGCGCAGCGCGCGACCGCTCCCGCGGGCGAGCTCGGGCAGCTTGCTGGCGCCGAAGAGCAGCACCAGGACGGCGAGGATGATGAGCAGCTCGGTGGTGCCGAGGCCTGCGATGAGCGGGGTGATCATGATGTCCTCACGGTGCTGGTAGACGGCGTTCTCAGTCTACGCCGGGTCAACGGTAGAGGCCGAGCGTGTCTTGCGCCGCGGCGCGGAACTCCTCGGCGATCGCGTCGGGCCGCACGACCCGGGCGTGCGGGGCCAGGCGCAGCAGCAGCCGGGTCAGCCAGCGGCGGTCCGCGACCAGCAGGTCGACCTCCGCCGCGCCGTCGGCCAGCGCCCGGACCTCCTCGACCGGGTAGTACTCCACCACCCACCGGGCGGCCGGGTCGAGGTGCAGGGTCACCGGCAGGGCGTCGCTGGACGGCGGGAAGAAGCCGGCCGAGAGGTCGCGCGGGGCGACCGGCTCGGAGACCACCGGGTGGTCGAGCACGTCGGCGGAGCTGATCCGGTCGAGGCGGAACAGCCGCGGTGCCTCGGCGGAGTGGCACCAGGCGTCGAGGTAGGCCACGTCGCGCGCGGTCACCACGCCGCGCGGGTCCACCACCCGGTCGGACTCCTCGTCGCGCGAGGGCACGAAGTAGGTCAGCCGGACCTGCCGGCCGCGGTCGGCGGCGTCCTGGAGCCGGCGCGCCAGCAGCGCCTGGTCGGCGTCGACCGCGTCGGTGCCCGGGTCGATCCGGGGTGCGGCGGAGCCCTCGGCGGCGGCCGCCTCGAGCTTGGCCAGCGCCCGGTCGACGACCTCGCGGGTCTCGGCGCCGGCGCCGTTGCGCAGAGCCCGGAGGGCGACGATGACGGCGGTCGCCTCGGTCGGGGTGAGCCGCAGTGGCCGGGCCAGGTAGTCGGCGTTGGACACCCGGATCACGCCGTCGCCCTCGGGGTCCTCCAGGGCGTCGAGGTCGACGTCGATGAGGTCGTCGGGATAGCCCCCGGGCAGCCCGCACATCAGCAGGACCTTGAGGTCCTTGAGCAGCTGCTTGGGCGCTACGCCGAGGGCGCGCGCGGCGTCCTCGAGACGTACGCCGTCGCGCGCGTGCAGGTAGGGCACGAGGGTGAGCAGGCGGGCCACCTGCTCCTTGGCGCCGAGCGGGGCCTGGGTCATGCGCGCTCCTCGGCGGTGGGGTGCGGTGCGGGCCGGTCGACCGGCCGGTCCCCCGGCTGGCCAAGGGCGGCCGCGAGTCGGTCGACGACGGAGCGGCGCAGCGCGTCGGGGGCCTCGACCACGACGTCCGGGCCGTGGCCGAGGACCTCGTCGACCAGGCCCAGGCTGCGGCTCAGCGAGACCCGGTCCCAGCGGGTGCGGGTGTCGGGGCCGGGCACGTCGGGCTCGACGGCGTCGGCGCCGCGGCGCAGCGCGTGCCCGGCGCCCTGGCGCACCAGCAGCACCGCGTGCTCGGTGGACGGGGCCGGCGCGAGGCGGCGCGCCACCTCGCGCACGTCGGTGCCCGGGGGCACGTCGTACGCCCCGGGCCGGCCGGTGCGTCGCGCCTGGCCGCGCACCCGGGAGAGCCGGAAGACCCGCTCCGCCCCGCGGTCGATGTCGTGGCCCACGACGTACCAGCGCCCGGAGTAGCGCACCACTCCCCACGGCTGGAGGCGGCGCCGGGTGGCGGTGTCCGCACCGGGGCGGGCGTAGTCGAAGACCACCGCGCTGCGCTCCTGGGTGGCCTCCCAGAACACGTCGAAGGACGGCTCGTCCGCGCTGAGCCGCGGCTCGACGATGTCGAGGGCGGTGGTGTCGACGTCGATGCCGGCGGCGCTGAGCTTGCGGACGGCGTCGCTGGTCGCCGCGGCGAGCCGGGCGTGCTGCCAGACGCGGGTGGCGAGGCCGATGACCGCCGCCTCGTCGGGGCGCAGGTCGATCTCGGGCAGCGCGAAGTCGGCGGGCGAGATCCGATAGCCCGGCTCGTCGTCGAACAGCGGGTCGATCTGGTCCACCTCGACCGGTACGCCGAGGCTGCGCAGCTCCTCCTTGTCGCGCTCGAACATCTTCTCGAACGCCTCGGGGGTGGAGTCGGCGTAGAGGATCGAGCGGATCCGCTGCTTGGGCACCGGGCGGCGCTGGACGAGCAGCATGATGAGCAGGTTGAGCAGCCGCTCACTCTTGGCCACCGTCACGCCGGTCCCCCTCCGTCGGTCCTCACGCCGTCATTCTCGCTCACCCCCGAGCCGATCGGCTCAGGACGCGGCGAGGATGTCCACGACGAAGTAGAGGGTGTCGGTGCCCTTGATGCCGGCGCCGGGCTGACCCTTCTCGCCGTATCCCCAGGCCGGCGGGATCGCGAGCAGGACCCGGCTGCCGATGGTCTTGCCGACCAGCGCCTTGTCCCAGCCCTTGATGACCTGGCCGGTGCCGATGCCGAACGAGGCCGGGCTCTTGGTGAAGGACTCGTCGAACGGCGCGTCCGCGCCGTACACCTGGCCGAAGTAGTTGACGGTGATCGTCTGGCCCTTCTCGACCGTCGCGCCGTCGCCGACGACCAGGTCGGCGCCGAGCAGGCGGCCGTTGGGCTTGGGGGCGTCGGTGAAGTCGAGGCCGGTGACCGCGTCGGTGTCGTCGGTGACGACCTCGGGCGTCCACGCCGGGGCCTCCTGCTCCTTGCCCTGGGGGCGCTCGAGGACGTCGGCGGTGCCGAGGATGTCCATGATCACCACGATGGTGTCCTTGTTGGCGATCTGCAGGCCGGGGTTGCCGCCGTCGCCGAAGAACTCGTCGGCCATCGCGACGGTGGCGATCCGCGAGCCGACCTGCTGGCCCTCGAGGCTGTCGCGGAAGCCCTCGGCCAGGCTGTCGTTGAGGGTCAGCGTCTGCGGCGTCTTGGAGTCGTAGGTGCTGAACGACTCCGACTCGGTGTAGCCGTTGCCGATCCAGATGTGCGCGGTGACCTCGTTGCCGGCGGCGACCTCCTCGCCGTCGCCCTCGGAGAGCACGGTGGTGTCGCTGCCCTCCTCCATCTCGATGCGGCCGTCCCAGCCGACCCGGATGGCCTTGCCGTGCGCGCCCTTGATGCTCAGCGACTCCAGCAGGTCGTCGGCGGAGGCAGAGGCGGCGCTGCTGTCGTCGTCACCGCACGCGGACAGCGCGGGCAGGACGAGCAGCGGGACGAGGAGTGCGGGCAGGCGGCGCAGGCGTCGCGACACGGAGATCACCAATCGGCTCGGGAGTCGGTGCCCGGGGGTCGAGCTCGGAAGTCAAGCTCGGAAATCGGGCGAGGCGAACACTAGACGGCGATGCTGAGAGGACCCGGCACCGGTACGCCGCGGGTCGCGCTGGGTCCGCGGCCCGGACCGGGGGTCACATGCCGTCGATGAGGCGCTGGACGCGGTCGTCGTAGGCGCGGAACGGGTCCTTGCACAGGACGGTGCGCTGGGCCTGGTCGTTGAGCTTGAGGTGCACCCAGTCGACGGTGAAGTCGCGGCGGCGCTCCTGGGCGCGGCGGATGAACTCCCCGCGGAGGCGGGCGCGGGTGGTCTGCGGCGGCACGGTCTTGGCCTCGAAGATGCGCAGGTCGCTGGTCACCCGGGCGACCTGGCCGCGCTTCTCGAGCAGGTAGTACAGCCCGCGGTTGCGGCGGATGTCGTGGTAGGTCAGGTCGAGCTGGGCGACCCGCGGGTGCCCCATCGCCAGGCCGTGCTTGGCGCGGTAGGCGTCGATCAGCTTCAGCTTGATGACCCAGTCGATCTCGGTGTCGACCAGGCCGAGGTCGTCGGACTCCACGGCCTTGAGACCGCGCTCCCACAGGTCCAGTGCACGCTCGATGACCGGGGTGGCCAGCTCGCGGCGGTCCACGAAGTCGCGGGCCTTGGCGAGGTACTCCCCCTGGATCTCCAGCGCGCTGGCCTCGCGGCCGTTGGCGAGCCGGATCTTGCGGCGTCCGGTGACGTCCTGGGAGATCTCGCGGATGGCGCGGATCGGGTTCTCCATCGTGAGGTCGCGCATCACCACGCCCTCCTCGATCATCCGCAGCACCAGGTCGCAGGAGGCGACCTTGAGCATCGTGGTCGTCTCGCTCATGTTGGAGTCGCCGACGATGACGTGCAGGCGGCGGTACTTCTCCGCGTCGGCGTGCGGCTCGTCGCGGGTGTTGATGATCGGGCGGCTGCGCGTGGTCGCGCTGCTGACGCCCTCCCAGATGTGCTCGGCGCGCTGGCTGATGCTGTACGACGCCCCGCGCGGGGTCTGGGTCACCTTGCCGGCGCCGACGATGATCTGGCGGGTCACCAGGAACGGGATCAGCACGTCGGCCAGCCGGTTGAACTCCCCCGCCCGGCTGACCAGGTAGTTCTCGTGGCAGCCGTAGGAGTTGCCGGCCGAGTCGGTGTTGTTCTTGAACAGGTAGATCTCCCCGGCGATGCCCTCGTCGTGCAGGCGCTGCTCGGCGTCGAGCAGCAGCCCCTCCAGGACCCGCTCCCCCGCCTTGTCGTGCGTCACCAGCTCGATGACGTCGTCGCACTCGGGGGTGGCGTACTCCGGGTGGCTGCCGACATCGAGGTAGAGGCGCGCCCCGTTGCGCAGGAACACGTTGCTGCTGCGCCCCCAGCTGACCACCTTGCGGAACAGGTAGCGCGCCACCTCATCCGGGCTCAGCCGCCGCTGCCCGTGGAACGTGCACGTCACGCCGTACTCGTTCTCGATCCCGAAGATCCGCCGCTCCATGGGGCCACACTACGGCGCCGGTGGGTGGTGGGTGTGAGATGCGACACGGTACGCCCGGGTGTTGTGGTTTGGTCCCCAACGACAGGAAATGGCGCCGATCTCATGCAGTTCGTGACCAATCGTCGAAGCCCATCGCCCGCCGCCAGCGGTTCAGGGTGCGGGAGCGGCCCTGTTCGTCGTACAGGGAGTTGGCGACCAGCCGGCGCCACCGCACGACGCGGCGCGGGTCGTGAGCGCGCCCGAGGGCGCGGTCCAGCTCGTGCATGACGATGGCGGGGTGGTTGAGCAGGTCGTCGAGGGTGAACCCGCGACGCTGGTAACCGGTGCCGCTCCAGCCGCGCTCACGCCGCAGGTCGGCTCGGTGCTGCGCGGCGCGGCGATGCCCGGCCCCGTCGTACTCGTGCACCGCGCCGAGGGCGGAGACCAGGAGATCGGCCCGTCCGAGGAAGGTGCCGGCGGCGTCGTACAGGTCCACCTGCGGCTCGACCTGGACCTCCATCTGCTGGTGGAACAAGCGCAGGACGGTCTCGCCGGCGGACTCGCACCGCGCGGTCGCGAGGTCGTACGCCGTGCGCGCGACCCGGACCCCGGGTCGGCCGCTGGACAGGAGGGCCTGCATGCGATCGGGGTCGAGGTCGCCGGCGGCGAGTGCGGAGTCGATCATGATGACGAGGTCGAGTACGCCGAGGTCGCGTGCCGCTCGCAGGAGGATCTCCTCGGGGGCGTCGACCGGGAGACCGTGCCGGAGCTCGATCGTGCAAGTGCCCGCCGCGGGCTCGACGAGCCGGGAGCAGATGAGGCCCGGGCGACGGGGACGGCGTTCGGTGCCGTGCACCGCCGCGAAGACGGGCACCTGCGGCGGGACCGCCGGTAGCCGCCAGCCGCGCAACCGGGCGCCGGTGAGATGGGTGAAGGCCGCGCCGGGCGGCAGCACCCGGGTCCAGGCCCGCAGCTCGCGAAGGAACTCCTCGTGGTCACCGAGCCTCTCCGCCTTGCGCAGGTACAGCCCGTGGCTGACCCGCCGGAACGAGGTCAGGCGCACCTGGCCCCGCACGACTTCGGCGTGCGGGTGGACGGAGTCGGTTCGTGGCGGCGGCATTCTCAGATGCTGCGACCGCAGGTGGGTGCCGAAACCGGGCGACGGCGTGCTGTGGACGGGGCCCGGGTCTCGGGGCGTCGATGGGCACGTTTGGTCCCCAACGACATCGACCGGGGCCGAAGAACTGTCGTTGGGGACCAAACGTGGCCCGGTGCGGCTAGCTGAGCGGCGGGGCGACCGGCGGGTCGGGCTCGCCGGCTTGGGTGGCGGTGCCCTGCGGGGCCGTCGACTCGACGGCGGTGGTGGCACCCTCGGAGGGCACCCGGTCCCCCAGCATGGTCTCGAGCCGCGACGGGCTGAGCCGGCGGAACTTGCGGGTCTGCGAGCGGGTCCGGTCCAGGACCGCCACCTCGAGGTCGTCCACCGGGATGACCCGGTCCTCGGTGTCGTTGTGCCCGAGGGCGGAGACCGCGAGGTGCAGCGCGTCGTCCAGCGAGGTGCCGGTGGAGTAGCGCTCCTTGAGGTAGCTGGCCACCGACTCGGCGGCGCCGCCCATCACGGCGTACCCGTGCTCGTCGGCGACCTGGCCGTCGTAGGTCAGGCGGAAGATCTGGTCCTGCTCGGGCGTGTCGCCGATCTCGGCGACGAAGAGCTCGACCTCGTACGGCTTCTCCCCGCCGCTGGAGAAGATCGTGCCGAGCGTCTGGGCGTAGGCGTTCGCCAGACCCCGGCCGGTGACGTCGCGTCGGTCGTAGGCGTAGCCGCGCATGTCGGCCAGCCGGACGCCGGCGATCCGCAGGTTCTCGAACTCGTTGTAGCGCCCGACCGCGGCGAAGGCGATGCGGTCGTAGATCTCGGAGACCTTGTGCAGCGCCTGCGAGGGGTTCTCGGAGACGAACAGGATCCCGTCGGCGTACTGCACGGCGACGACGGACCGGCCGCGGGCGATGCCCTTGCGCGCGAAGTCCGCCCGGTCCTTCATCTGCTGCTCGGGCGAGACGTAGAAAGGCATGCTCATGCGGCGGGACCTCCGGGAAGGCCCGCGAGCGGGCCGTCGGGACGGGACATGCGGGCGGCGATCATCCGGTCGGCGACCTCGGCCACGGTGGCCTCGGGCAGGCGGCGCCCGCCCTCGCTGGTGATCACGTGCACCATCGGGAAGATCCGGCGGGTCATGTCGGGGCCCCCGGTCGCGGAGTCGTCGTCGGCGGCGTCGTACAGCGCCTGTACGGCGGTCATCACGGCGTCGGGCTCGCTCAGGTCGGGGCGGTAGAGCTTCTTCAGCGCGCCGCGGGCGAACAGCGACCCGGAGCCGACCGAGTGGAACCCGGTCTCCTCGTAGCGTCCACCGGTGACGTCGTAGCTGAAGATCCGCCCGGCCGCGGCAGGTACGTCGTACCCGACCAGGAGGGGGACGACGGCGAGACCCTGCATGGCCAGCCCGAGGTTGCCGCGGATGAGGGCGGAGAGGCGGTTGGCCTTGCCGTCCATGGAGAGCGTGGTGCCCTCGATCTTCTCGTAGTGCTCGAGCTCGACGCCGAAGAGCCGGACCAGCTCGACGGCGATCCCGGCGGTGCCGGCGATGCCGACGGCCGTGAACTCGTCGGTGGCGAAGACCTTCTCGATGTCGCGCTGGGCGATGATGTTGCCCATCGTGGCGCGCCGGTCGCCGGCGAGTACGACTCCGCCGGGGAAGGTCAGCGCGACGATGGTGGTGCCGTGCGGGGCGAGGTCGCCGGCCTGGCCAGCGGGCAGCGCGCGGTTGCCCGGCAGCAGGTCCGGGGACTGCCCGGCGAGGAAGTCGGCGAAGGAGGAGACGCCGGGGCGCAGGTAGGCGGGGGGAAGACGCGGATCGCTCACGCGGTCACTCGCCGCCCTTCTGGATGAAGGACTTCACGAAGTCCTCGGCATTGGACTCCAGCACGTCGTCGATCTCGTCGAGGATGTCGTCGACCTCGTCGTCGATGGCTTCCTTGCGGTCGGCGACGTCGGTCTCCGGGGTGACCTCGACCGCGTCGTCAGTCTCCGCGGACTTCCGCGGTTGCTTCTGCTCCTGTGCCATGGACCGACCCTATCCACTGAGTGGGTGCTGTGGGCGGTGGTGAGCGGAGCGAATCGCCGGGGGCGGCCAGCGGGTGTCGTTTGGTCCCAAACGACAACGAAACCGTGCGCTGAACTGTCGTTGGGGACCAAACGTGGGTCTGCCGGGTCCCGCAAGGCCTCAGGACCGGGTGAGCACCGCGAACAGGTCGGTGGCGGTGGCACAGCGGTCGAGCAGCTCACCGACGTGCGCGCGACTGCCACGCAGCGGGTCGGCGGTGGGGACCCGCTGGAGGGAGTTGCGGCCGGGGAGGTCGAAGATCACCGAGTCCCAGGAGGCGGCGGCGACGTGCTCGGCGTACTTCTCCAGGCAGCGGCCGCGGAAGTACGCGCGGGTGTCGGTGGGCGGCTCGTGCATGGCCGCCTCGATCTCGGCGTCGTGGAGCAGCCGCTCGATGCGCCCGCCGGCCACGAGGCGGTGGTAGAGGCCCTTCTCGGGGCGGATGTCGGAGTACTGCACGTCGATGAGCTGCAGCTTCGCTGCGTCCCAGCCGAGGCCGTCGCGCTGGCGGTACTGCTCGAGCAGCTTCAGCTTCGCCACCCAGTCCAGCTCGGTGGCGCACAGCATCGGGTCCCGCTCGAGGCGGTCCAGCACCGACTCCCAGCGCGCCAGCACGTCGACGGTCTGGCGGTCGGCGTCGGTGCCGAAGCGGTCCTCGACGTACTTCTTGGCCAGGTCGAGGTACTCCATCTGCAGCTGGACGCCGGTGAGGGTGCGCCCGTCCTTCAGCCGCAGCGTCTGGCGCAGCGTGGGGTCGTGGGAGATCGCGCGCAGTGCCCGCACCGGCCCGTCGACGGAGAGGTCGCGGGTGATGAAGCCGTCCTCGATCATCGCCAGCACCAGCGCGGTGGTGCCGACCTTGAGGTACGTCGAGATCTCGGAGAGGTTGGCGTCGCCGATGATGACGTGCAGGCGCCGGTACTTATCGGGGTCCGCGTGCGGCTCGTCGCGGGTGTTGATGATCGGGCGCTTCAGCGTGGTCTCGAGGCCGACCTCGACTTCGAAGAAGTCCGCGCGCTGGCTGACCTGGAAGCCGTGCTCGCGCCCGTCCTGGCCGATCCCGACGCGGCCGGCGCCGCACACGACCTGGCGGCTGACGAAGAACGGCGTCAGGTGCCGCACGATGTCGCCGAACGGCGTGGCCCGGCGCATCAGGAAGTTCTCGTGCGCGCCGTACGACGCGCCCTTGTTGTCGGTGTTGTTCTTGTACAGCGCGATCGACGGGCCGCCCGGCAGCTGGCTGGCCCGGCGCTGGGCGTCGAGCATGATCTGCTCCCCCGCCTTCTCCCAGAGCACGGCGTCCAGCGGGGTGGTGACCTCCGGGGAGGAGTACTCCGGGTGGGCGTGGTCGACGTAGAGCCGGGCCCCGTTGGTGAGGATGACGTTGGCCAGCCCGAGGTCCTCGTCGGTGAGCTGGGTGGAGTCCGCGACCTGGCGCGACATGTCGAAGCCCCGGGCGTCGCGCAGCGGTGACTCCTCCTCGAAGTCCCAGCGGGCGCGCCGGGCGCGCAGCGTCGAGGAGGCGTAGGCGTTCACGACCTGCGTCGACGCCACCATCGGGTTGGCCATCGGCTGACCGAGCACGGAGATGCCGTACTCGATCTCGGTCCCCATCACCCGTCGCACGCTCATGTCTGTCAGCGTACGTCCCGACCGAGCCCGCCGGAGGGCGTCTGCGCCGCCGACCGGGTCGCCTCACCGGTCGCGCCGTCCGCACCAGGCGCTCGACAAGGCACGCGTCGGCAACCGGCAGGGACACGGGCCCGGAGGCGATAACGCCCCCGGGCCCGTTGGCGAGCCGTCCCGCGCGGGGGTGGCCCACCCGCCGACCATCGCGACCTCAGTGGTGGAACATGTGGGCCTCCTGCTCACGCGGCAGCGGGCCGGGAAGGGTGTCCAGGAACTCCACGCTCGAGCGGAGGCTGTCGAGCAGGCGGCTGGCCAGGTCACGGGACAGACCGTTGCGGACCACGATCCGCTGCACCGTTCGCTTCTCGAGGTTCTCGGGCAACGGGTACGCGGGCACCAGCCAGCCACGCTGACGCAGCTGGTCGGAGAGGTCGTAGAGGTTCCAGTTGGAGGTGTGGTCCGCCTTGAGCTCCCAGGCGAACACGGGGATGTCGGAGGCGTCGTTCCACAGCGTGAACGGGCCCATCGCCTCGATCTCCCGCGCGAGGTACTGAGCGACGTCGAGGCTCTCCTGCTGCACGGCCGTGTAGCCCTTCCGGCCGAGCCGAATGAAGTTGTAGTACTGCAGCAGGACCTGCGCGCCGGGCCGGGAGAAGTTCAGGGCGAAGGTCGGCATCTTCCCGCCCAGGTAGGAGACGTAGAAGATGAGCTCCTCGGGCAGGAAGTCCTTGTCCTTCCACACCACCCAGCCGATGCCCGGGTAGACCAGGCCGTACTTGTGTCCGCTGACGCTGATGGAGTGCACGCGGTCGAGCCGGAAGTCCCACAGCTTGTCCGGCTGCAGGAACGGCGTGATGAACCCGCCGGAGGCGGCATCGACATGGATCGGGATGTCGAGCCCGGTGTCCTGCTGGATCCGGTCGAGGGCGTCGCAGATCTTGCTGATCTCCTCGTACATCCCGGTGTAGGTCACGCCCATGATCGGGACGACGCCGATGGTGTTCTCGTCGACGTACTTCTCGAGCTCGAACCCGTCCATGGTGCGGTGCTCGTCGCTGATCGGGACGGTCCGGGTCTCGACGTCGAAGTAGTTGCAGAACTTCAACCAGCACACCTGGACCGCGGAGCTCATCACCAGGTTGGGGCGCTCGGTCGACTTGCCGGCCGCGCGGCGCGCCTGCTGCCATCGGCGCTTGAGGGCGAGGCCGCCCAGCATGCACGCCTCGGAGGACCCGATAGTGGAGGTTCCGATCGAGTTCGACGGGTCCGGCGCGTTCCAGACCTCGGCCAGGATGCGCCAGCAGCGCTCCTCGATCGCGGCGGTCTGGGGATACTCGTCCTTGTCGATCATGTTCTTGTCGAAGGTCTCGGCGTAGAGCTTCGAGGCCATCGGGTCCATCCAAGTGCCGACGAAGGTGGCGAGGTTCAGCCGCGCGTTGCCGTCGAGCATCGCCTCGTCGTGGACGAACTGGTACGCCGTCTCCGGCATCATCGGGTCTTCGGGCAACGTGAACTGCGGGATGTCCTGGGACTCTCCCGGACGCGCGAACAGCGGGTTGACGGCCAGCCGCTTCTCCATGTCGTTCTCGCTCATGTCGGCGGTCCTTTCGGTGCAGCCGCTCGGCGCCCCGAAGTGCTCGGGTAGGTGAGGGGCGCGGCACGACCACGGTGGTCAGCTGGAGCACTCGACTCGACGCTTGCACGGCGGCGGCGGGGCGAGTAGGGCCATGTGGCCCTGCCGCGGACCAGCGCGAAATTCGCGAGCCACGCGGCACGGGAGTGCCCGCGACCGTCGACGCTCACCCCGCACCGGGGCACAAGGACCCGGGACCAGCGGGCGCGGCGGACGGCGAGCGCTTCCTGAGCGCTCGCCGTCCGTGGGTCGTTGCCGGGCCGGGGGTGCTGGCCCAGAGGTGCCTAGAGGTACTGGCCGGTGTTGGAGACGGTGTCGATGGAGCGGCCCGGCTCGGTGCCCTGCTTGCCGGTGATCAGGGTGCGGATGAAGACGATCCGCTCGCCCTTCTTGCCCGAGATCCGCGCCCAGTCGTCGGGGTTGGTGGTGTTGGGCAGGTCCTCGTTCTCCTTGAACTCATCCACGCACGCCTGGAGCAGCTGGGAGACCCGCAGGCCGTGCTGTCCGTGGTCGATGAAGTCCTTGATCGCCATCTTCTTGGCCCGGTCGACGATGTTCTGCAGCATCGCGCCGGAGTTGAAGTCCTTGAAGTACAGGACCTCCTTGTCGCCGTTGGCGTAGGTGACCTCGAGGAAGCGGTTCTCCTCGGTCTCGGTGTACATGCGCTCCACGGTGGCCCGGATCATCGCGTCCACGCAGGCCTGCCGGTCCCCGCCGAACTCCGCGAGGTCCTCGGCGTGCAGCGGCAGGTCGGGCACGAGGTACTTGCTGAAGATGTCGCGGGCCGCCTCGGCGTCCGGGCGCTCGATCTTGATCTTCACGTCCAGGCGTCCCGGTCGCAGGATCGCGGGGTCGATCATGTCCTCGCGGTTGGAGGCGCCGATGACCAGCACGTTCTCCAGCAGCTCCACGCCGTCGATCTCGCTGAGCAGCTGCGGGACGATGGTGTTCTCCACGTCGGAGGACACCCCGGTGCCGCGGGTGCGGAACAGGGAATCCATCTCGTCGAAGAACACGATCACCGGGGTGCCGGTGCTCGCCTTCTCCCGCGCCCGCTGGAAGACCAGCCGGATGTGCCGCTCGGTCTCCCCGACGTACTTGTTGAGCAGCTCGGGGCCCTTGATGTTGAGGAAGTAGGACTTGCCCTCCTGCCCGGTGCGCGCCGCGACCTTCTTGGCCAGCGAGTTCGCGACCGCCTTGGCGATCAGCGTCTTGCCGCAGCCGGGCGGGCCGTAGAGGAGCACGCCCTTCGGGGGCTTGAGCCGGTGCTCGGCGAACAGCTCGGGGTAGAGGTACGGGAGCTCGACGGCGTCCTGGATCATCTCGATCTGGTTGCCGAGGCCGCCGATCGCGGCGTAGTCGATGTCCGGGACCTCCTCGAGGACCAGCTCCTCGACCTCGGACTTGGGCACCTTCTCGTAGACGTAGCCGGCGCGGGCGTCGAGCAGCAGGCTGTCGCCGGCGCGGATGGTCTCGCGCAGCAACGGCTCGGCGAGGCGTACGACGCGCTCCTCGTCGGCGTTGGCGATGACCAGGACCCGCTCGCCGTCGGCGAGCAGCTCCTTGAACATCACGACCTCGCCGACCTTCTCGTAGGCGAGCGCCTCCACGACGTTGAGCGCCTCGTTGAGCAGCAGCTCCTGGCCGGGCACGAGGTCGTCGGCCTTGATGCTCGGGCTCACCGTGACCCGCAGCTTGCGACCGCCGGTGAGGATGTCGACGGTCTCGTCGTCGTAACGCTCCAGGAAGGTGCCGAAGGTGGCCGGCGGCAGCGCCAGCCGGTCGACCTCCTCCTTGAGCTTGAGGATCTGGTCGCGGGCGTCGCGCAGTGTCTGCGCCAGTCGCTCGTTCTGGCCGTTGAGCGCCGCCAGCGAGCGCTCGGTGTCAGCGAGCTTGAGCTCGAGGCCGCGGGTGCCGCCCGGCGACTCGCTGAGTCGCCGGCGGAGGTCGGCCACCTCCGACTCCAGGTAGCGCACCTGGCGGGCGAGATCGTCCGCGGTCGGTCCGCCGGTGAAGCCCCGGTCCATGCCGAACGGGTTGTCAGATGTCATCTGCGCCACCTCCTATGTGGTGGCGACCATACCCGCGTGATAGTGGGACGGAAGGGGCCGAATGGCCGGGAAGGTCACGATTCGGTCCCGGGTGGGGTGGGACGTCTGGGACGCGGCCTGTTGACGTTTGGTCCCCAACGACATTCCGGGGGCCCGGATCGTTGTCGTTGGGGACCAAACGTCAACCCTGCGCGCGGGAAACTACTCCCCGTCGACGGCCTCGACCGGCACCCCGGGCGGCCGCGGACCGGTGTAGTCCGGTCCGTACGCGCCGGGCGCGGGACGGCGCTTCTTCAGCGGCGGGCGCTGTCCGGGGGCCATCCGGCGGGCGGTCACGAGGAAGGCGGTGTGGCCGATCATCTTGTGCCCCGGGCGGACTGCGAGACCCTCGACGTGCCAGTCGCGGACTAGGGACTCCCACGGCTGCGGCTCGGTGAACCCGCCGTGCAGGCGGACGGTCTCGACGAAGCGGGAGAGCTGGGTGGTGGTCGCGACGTAGGCGCACACGATGCCGCCGGGGCGCAGCGCATCGGCGGCGGCGTCCAGGCACTCCCACGGCGCGAGCATGTCCAGGATGATCCGGTCGCAGCGCTCGCCGGACGCGGGCAGCGCCTCGGCCAGGTCGCCGATCGTCAGCTCCCAGGCGGGGTGGTCGCCGCCGAAGAACTGGGTGACGTTGCGGCGCGCGACGTCGGCGAACTCCTCGCGGCGCTCGAACGACGACACCCGGCCCTGGGGTCCGACGGCGCGCAGCAGCGAGCAGGTCAGGGCCCCGGAGCCGACGCCGGCCTCCACCACGTGGGCGCCGGGGAAGATGTCGGCCATCGCCACGATCTGGGCGGCGTCCTTGGGGTAGACCACCGCGGCGCCGCGCGGCATCGAGACCACGAACTCCGAGAGCAGCGGTCGGAACACGAGGTACTCCCCGCCGGCCGAGGAGGTGACGGTGAAGCCCTCCTCGCGCCCGATCAGGTCGTCGTGCTCGAGGTGGCCGCGGTTGGAGAAGAACCGCTTGCCCGGCACCAGCTCGAAGTTGTGGCGCCGGCCCTTCTGGTCGACCAGGCGCACCCACTCCCCCACCCGCAGCGGGCCGCGGTGCACCCCGGACCAGGCCTCGGGGTCGACGTCGGGCGCGACCTCCGAGCTCGCCGTGGAGCCCTGTGGGTCTGCGCCGGTCGGGGCGTCGTCGGAAGCGGTCGCGGCGGCGTCGAGCTCGGCGTCAGGCACGAGCAGACACTTTAGTGCGAGGCGCGCTGGAACGCCGCCTCGACGTCGGCGGTGACCAGGACGCCGAAGACCGATCCGTCCGCCTCGAGCAGCAGGTACTCCGTGGCGGGGGTCTTGGTGATGGCGGCCAGCAACTGCTCGCCGTCGATGTCGGCGAAGAGGCGCAGGCCCGGCTCGAGCGTGCGGGTCACGGAGGAGACCGGCACCCACGGGCGCCGTTCCTGCGGTACGGCGAGGAGCGCGGCCTCGTTGACCAGACCGGCCGGCTCCCCGTTCGGCGCGAGGGTGATGACGCCGCCGGCCTGCGCCTCCTGGGCGCGGCGTACCGCCTCGGCGAGCGGGAGGTCCTCGGGCACCATCACGCTGCGCCGCGCGAGGATCCGCGGCCGCAGTTGGGGCAGGCGGGCCCGGACCTTGCTGGTGGCGATCGATGCGGAGGCGCCGGTCCACAGGAAGAGCCCGATGATGAAGGCGAGCACGAAGTCCACGACCTGCGGCTCGATCCCCAGGAAGACCTCCATGCCGATCGGCCACAGCAGCACCAGCGCGGCGGTGACTCGGCCACCCCAGCCGGCGGCGATGGAGCCGGTGTGGCGGTTGCCGGTCACCCGCCACACGCCGGCCTTCAGCACCCGGCCGCCGTCCAGCGGCAGCCCGGGGATCAGGTTGAGCACCCCGACCAGGAGGTTGGCGGAGGCCAGGCCCCCGACCGCCATGCCGATCAGGCCGCCGGGCACCACGAACCACAGGCCCGCGGCGGCCGCGCCGACGGCGATCGAGGTGAGCGGGCCGACGACGGCGATCCAGAACTCCTGGCGCGGGGTGCGCGCCTCCCCCTCGATCGAGGTCATCCCGCCGAGGAAGTGCAGCGTGATCGAGGTGACCTGGAAGCCGTAGTGCTTGGCCATCACCGCGTGCGAGGCCTCGTGCAGCAGCACCGAGCCGTAGAGGACGATCGCGAACGCCACGCCCGCGACGTACTTCAGCGCGCCCAGACCGGGCTGCACCTCCTCGACCGCGGGCGCCAGCACCAGGGCGATCAGGGCCGCCACGATGAACCAGGTCGAGGAGATCAGGACGTCGCTGCCGGCGATCGTGCCGACCTTGAACGTCCCGGCGGGTCGCGACGCGGAGCGGGTCGGGGCGCTGCCGGGCGTACGGTCGGGGTGTTCGGCCACGTCACGACGCTATCCGACGACGGGCGGGTGCCTGGCACTCGGCACTGTCGGCGCGGTCGCCTAGTGTTCCCGGCGTGGATCAGCAGCCCGTCTCGCCGGCCGATCGGCACTCGACCCCGGTCGACGGTGTCGAGGTCCTCGGTGCGCTGTCCCCGAGCCGGGCCGGTGACTTCCTGACCTGCCCGCTGCTCTACCGCTTCCGCACCGTGGATCGCCTGCCCGAGCCCCCGTCGGCCGACGCCGTGCGCGGCACCCTGGTCCACAAGGTGCTCGAGGACCTCTTCGAGCTGCCCGCCGCCGAGCGCACCCCGCAGCGCGCCCAGGCGCTGCTGGAGCCCACCTGGGAGCAGCTGTGCGCAGCCGAGCCGGAGCTGGGTGAGCTGTTCGGCGAGGAGGGGCCCGAGGTGGCGCCGTGGCTGGCGTCGTGCCGCACCGTCCTGGAGCGCTACTTCACCCTCGAGGACCCGCGGCGCCTCGAGCCCGCGGATCGCGAGCTCTACGTCGAGACGCTGCTGGACTCCCGGCTGCTGCTGCGCGGGTTCATCGACCGCGTCGACGTGGCGCCGGACGGCGCGATCCGGCTGGTGGACTACAAGACCGGGCGGGCGCCGGGGCCGGGCTACGAGGCCAAGGCGCTGTTCCAGATGAAGTTCTACGCCCTGGTCATCTGGCGCACGCGTGGCGTGGTGCCGGCGATGCTGCGCCTGATCTACCTCGGCAGCGGCGAGATCGTCAGCTACGCCCCCGACGAGGACGACCTGCGCGCCACCGAGCGCAAGGTGGAGGCGGTGTGGCGCGCGATCCGCGAGGCCGCCGAGACCGGCGACTGGCGCCCGCACCGCAGTCGGCTGTGCGACTGGTGCGCCCACCAAGCGATCTGCCCGGCATTCGGCGGCACTCCCCCGACGCTGCCGACGCCCGCTGCGGCCCCGCCGCCGCTCGAGCCGGTTCAGCTCAGCTCGGACTGAAGCCCGGCGAGGTCGCTGCTGCTCAGCTCGGCGAGCGAGTCGCGGAACACCCGCCGCGGACCGGGCGGTACGGCGACGTGGTTCTGCACCACCAGCACCGTGCACCCCGCAGTCTCCGCCGACGTGGCGCCGGTGGCGGAGTCCTCGATGGCGACGCAGTACGCCGGATCGTGCCCGAGCGCGGCGGCGGCGGTGAGGTAGGGCTCGGGGTGCGGCTTGCCGTGGGTGACCCGGTCTCCGGTGATCACCACGTCGAAGATGCCCTCGGGAAGGTGCGCCAGGATCGGCGCCACCAGCCGTTCGTAGGACATCGTGACGAGCGCGCACGGTACGCCGTGCTCGTGCAGCTCCTCCAGCAGCTCCCGCGCCCCCGGGCGCCACGGGACCGACTCGGCCACGCTGGCCACCACCCCGTCGAGCAGCTCCTCGACGATCTCCTCCGGGCTGAGGTCGAGCCCCATCCGCTCCTTGATGTACTGCGCCGAGGTGAGCAGGCTGTTGCCGACCAGGCTGAGCCCGTCGGCCTCCGTCCACTCCGCGCCATGGCGATGCGCCAGCGCGGTCTCGGCCGCCACCCAGGCCGGCTCGGTGTCGACGATGGTGCCGTCCATGTCCCAGAGGACGGCCGCGGGCAGCCTCCGACCAACTTCCTCGTGCTGACCTGCAGGTTCACGAGAAGACGCGGTGTTCAGAATGCCCTCCAACAAGCTCCATGCGACTAACGATGCGACTATGCACCCTAGGTGCGCCCCCTTCCCCATTGACGGGCATCCCGGTGAACGACTGACATCCGGCGGGGTTGAGCCGCTTCACGTGGTCGACCGCTCACACCTGACATGCATGAGCAACCACACGATCGCCGCCCCGATCAGATGGGGAGCCTGACCTGCGCTAACCCCCCGTGCGCCGTAAAGCGGCACAGGCAGCGGCCAAGCCCAACCTCACCCGGAGCGGCGCCCCGGCTGGACCAGCCCGTGGTCGAAGGCGAAGACCACGGCGGCAGCGCGGTCGCGCAGGCCGAGCTTGGCGAAGATGTGCCCGATGTGGGTCTTGATCGTGCCCTCGCCGAGGAACAGGTTGGCGGCGATCTCGGTGTTGTTGAGACCGGCGCCGATCAGGGCGAGCACCTCTCGCTCCCGTGGCGTGAGCGTCTCGACAGCCGCGCCGGACACCGGTGGGGCCTGCGCTCCGCGGTAGGCCGTGAGCACCCGGCCGGTGACGGCCGGGTCCAGCCACGAGTCGCCGGCGGCGACCGCCCGGACAGCGCGCTGGAGGTCCTCGGCCGGGACAGACTTGAGCAGGAAGCCGGCCGCCCCGGCGCGGAGCGCCCCGGCGAGCACCTCCTCGTCCTCGAACGTCGTCAGCACCAGCACCGGTGGCGCATCGGGTACGTCGGCCAGCAACCGGGTCGCGGCGACGCCGTCGACCCGGGGCATCCGCACGTCCATCACCACCACGTCGGGACGCAGGGACACCACCGCGTCGACGATGCCCTCGCCGCTCGCCAGCTCACCGACGATCTCGAACCCGAACCGGGAGCGCAGGATCCCGCGCAGCCCCGTGCGGACGAGCTCCTGGTCATCGACCAGGAGCACCCGGACCACCTCCTGGGTCATGACGGCAGCACCGCCTCGACCAGCCAGCCCTGCGGGACCGGACCGCCGGTGAGTCGGCCACCGACGCTTTCGGCGCGCTCGCGCATGCCGTCGAGGCCGGAACCGGGGGTGGCCGCGGGGTCGGGCGTCCCGCCGTTGCGCACCGTCACCGTGACGTCTGCCTTGCCGGCGATCACGCAGACAGCGACTGGCTCGCCGGCGGCGTGCCGAGCGGCGTTGGTCAGTGCCTCCTGGACGATCCGGTAGGCAGCCAGTCCCCGGGTGGATCCCAAAGAGGAAAGGTCTCCCTCGACCTTGAGCTCGACGGCAGCGCCGGCTCGGCGGAACGAGTCCACGAGGTCGGTGATGTCACGGGCGTCGGGCAGCGGCGCCATCCGGACGGGGTCGTCGGTGCGCATCAGGCCGACGGTGGCGCGGACCTCCTCCAGGCTCTGTCGGGCCAACCTCTCCGCCTCGACCAGGGAGGCGCGCGCTTCCTCGGGCTCGTCGTCGAGTGCGAGCCGGGCGCTGCCGATGTGCAGCAGCGAGACGGTCAGGGCGTGGCCGATCACGTCGTGCACCTCACCGGCGATCCGGCTGCGCTCCTCGGCCCTGCTGCGCTCGGCCAGCTCGGCCCGGGTGCGGTTGAGCTCGACCACGGTCAGTCGCAGTCGCCGGGCGAACACGCAGGCGATGGTCGTGAACGCCGTACCGATGACCCAGGCACCCCATCCGGGTTCCGAGGGGTGGATCGCCCACTCCCCGACGGGTCCTGCGAGGAGTACGACGAGCGTGGTCAGGGCCACCGGCAACGCAGACGACAGCGCGGCCCAGGCGGCGATGACGCACAGCCCCATCCAGGACAGGTTGGAGGACTGCTCGTGACCGAGCACCACCAGCCCCGCGATCGGGATGACCAACCCCGCCGCGAGCCGCCAGCCCGACGGCGCCCACTTCGCCAGCGCCAGCGCCGCAGCGACGATGCCCGCGGCCGACCACAGCGCCACCGGGGTCGACTGGCGCGTCATCAGCACTCCCAGGAGCGCGAAGAACGCGAGCGCGGCAGGTGCCGCGGCTCGCGTTGCCCACTCCGTCATGGGAGCGACCCTAGACGTCACAGGGCGCTGCGCCGTGCCGCCAGGGCCATGGCGCCGACCGCGATCACGGTGACGGCCACCAGGGCGACCGTGGCGTCGCCGATCCCGAGCCACGGTTCCCGGATCGCCTGGTTGGCCAGCGACAGCGGCAGCCGCTCGGAGATCTCCCGCAGCGCATCCGACATCACCGCCGGCGGTGGGCCGCCGACACCGAGCAGGAAGGAGGGGAAGAACAGCAGCAGCCCGACGGCCTGTGCCGCCCGCGCCGAGGGCAGCATCGTCCCGAGCAGCACCCCGATGCTGGCGAACGCCACGGAGGCAACGACCACGCCGGCCACGACCCGCACCGGGTCCTCGACGCTCGGGATGCCGTAGACCGGTGCGGCGACGGCCAGCAGGAGCGCACCCGAGATCGCGATCGCGGTGAGGCCGACCACGAGCTGGGCCAACGCGAACGACCACCGTGGGAACCCCGACGCCGCGAACCGGCGCAGCACTCCTCGCTCCCGGTAGGTGGCGATGTGCACCGGCAGCATGATCAGTCCGGTCGCCCCGATCACCACGGTGAAGTAGGAAGCGACGTACCAGTGCGACGGGTTCACCGGGAAGGCGTCGTCGGGCTGGGTCCCGAACGAGCCGCCGATGATCAGCATGGAGACGATCGGGAACACCAGCACGAAGGTCAGGGTGAACGGCTCGCGGCTGAGCAGCCGGAGCTCGGTGGTGACGAGTCGGCGGGTGGCCGAGCGGTGCTTGGGCGCGGGCCCGGCGGTGGAGCGCGGATCGGCGCCGGCAGTGTCCGGCTGGATGGGGACGAACGTGCTCATGATGCGACCTTCCTGGTCTCGGGGAGATCGGTGGACTGGTCGAGCAGGGTCAGCAGCGCCGACTCGAGGTCGGGGATGTCGACCCGGAGATCGACCGGCACGGGGTGTCCGCTCGCGACGAGCCAGGCCCCCACGTGGGCGATGGCCTCGCGCGCGCCCTCGATCGCGACCTGGTCGCGCTCCTGGCTCACCCGGTGTACGCCGGGAAGTCGATCGAGCTCGCCGCGGATCGCCGAACCCCCGGCACCCGGAAGGCCGAAGCGGACCGTGACTCCAGGGGCGTGGCGGGCGACCAGCTCGGCGGGCGTGCCCTGGTCGAGCACCCGCCCCTGCCGCATGGCGACGACACGCTCGCACAGTGCCTCCGCCTCGTCGAGCTCGTGCGTCACGAGCATGACGGTGGTGCCCTCGTCACGCAGCTGCGCAACGGCGGACCACACCTCACGCCGTGCGGCGGGGTCCAGGCCCTGGGTGAGCTCGTCGAGGATGACCAGGCGCGGCCGGTTGAGCAGCGCCAGCACGAGGAACAACCGCTGCCGCTCTCCCCCGCTCAGCCCCGCGAACGGGGAGCGACGCAGCCGCCCGAGGCCGAACTGCTCGAGCAGTCGGTCCCGGTCCTGGGCGTGCGGGCCGGCGAACAGGTCCACCGCCTCGGTGACCCGCAGCCGGTCGGGCAGCCCAGAGCTCTGCAGCTGGCTGCCCACCTGCAGGCGCAGGCGATCGGCCTGCTTGACCGGGTCCAGGCCGAGGACCCGGATCACCCCGGAGTCGGGCGTCCGCAGGCCCTGCAGGCACTCGACGGTGGTGGTCTTGCCAGCACCGTTGGCGCCGATGAGACCGACGATCTCACCAGCCCCCACGTGCAGGTCGAGATTGTCGACGACGACTCGTCCGCCGTACGACTTGGTCAGTCCGCGCACGGTGACGACCGGCCCAGAGATGTGCTCGGTGGCGTGGCGCATGGGTGTTGGTTGCATGCCCCCATTCCATGTCGCGGGGACCCTCGGCACATCGGCCCGGAGGCAGAACCCGACCTCTGCCCCCGGGCAGAGGTCCCTGGAGACTGTAAGCAGTGCAAACGAACCCGACCAGGTCCCTGGACCGGCCCTGCGACGGCCACGCGACGGCCACGCGACGGCCACGCGATGACCGTGGTGACCTTCGGCGCAGTCAGGTAGGTGCGCCCCAGGGCGATCAGCTGGAGCACCTGGGTGTGGTCGCGCAGATCCTCGCCCTGGCCGAACAGGTCCCGCCGGCCACGGCCTCGCGGACGCAGCTGTGGCGGCGTACGGCGAAACCGTCGTCCGCCTCCTGTAGACCAAGGTGGTCGGGCAGCTAACGCAGCCACAAGGTGGGTGCCGACACGGGTGTCTAAGGCGCGATGGCGGTAGCCGTTGCGCTGTGCGGCGCGGCCCGGGTTGGGCCGTCTCCATTCCGCGCCAACGACAGCGTCGGCAGCGTTCTCCTCGATGAGGTGTCAGGCAGTCAGCGCGGGCAGGTCATCAGCTCCGATCTCGGGTTCGGTCACTACGCGGGACTTGACCGGCGTCAGCTCGGCCCGCAACCTCTTCGGGGGCGTCCGGCGTATCGAGCAGGGCGGCTCGCCCGGGCTCGGCAAGCGACGCTAGCCCCGCACTGGATCACCCGACGCGGGGTCACGATGCGACTATCGATGCGACGGTTCAGCGCTCAACGCATCAGTCAGGGATGTCGTGTGACCGGCTGGCAGGACGGGCGCCTCCACTCAGCCGACCAGCGGGAGGATGCATGACGTCGGGCCTTGAGCGCCATGCGACTATCCATGCGGCTATACGCTACAAATTCGAATGCGCCCCTATGCCTCTGAACGCCCGCCGAGGACGCCGACGGCCCACCTGACCTGCGCTAACGTGTAGGTCAACGCACCTGGAAGTACCCCAGAGCACCCGGCGTGCCGTCCATGTCCCACAGGACGGCCCGGGGGGGGGGGGGCAGGTCTCCCCCAGGAGTGCGTCGGTCTGTTCCTCGCGAGTACGCGGTACTCAGAATGCCCTCCCATGAGCGCGGTGCGGCGTCGGGTGCGCGCACAATTCTAAGGCGCTCGCGGACCTGCTCGGCGCGCGCCCCGGGGCTGGGTCGACGGCGCGGAGGGTCGACGTTTGGTCCCCAACGACAGATTCCGGGACCGAAATGTTGTCGTTGGGGACCAAACGTGGGGGTCTTGCCCCCGCCGCGGCTCAGTCGTCGGGGTCGTAGCCGAGGTTCGGCGAGAGCCACTTCTCGGCCTCGGCGATGCTCCAGCCCTTGCGCGCGGCGTACGCCTCGATCTGGTCGCGCCCGAGGCGGCCGACGACGAAGTACTGGGCCTGGGGGTGGCTGTAGTAGACGCCGGAGACCGAGGCGCCGGGCCACATCGCCATCGACTCGGTGAGCGTGATGCCGGTGCTTGCCTCGACGTCGAGCAGGTCCCACAGGGTGGCCTTCTCGGTGTGGTCGGGGCAGGCGGGGTAGCCGGGGGCCGGGCGGATGCCGGTGTACTTCTCCGCGATCAGGTCCTCGTTGGACAGCTGCTCGCTCTCCACGTGGCCCCAGAACTCGGTGCGCACCCGCTGGTGCAGCCGCTCGGCGAAGGCCTCCGCGAGGCGGTCGGCGAGCGCCTCCACCATGATCGCGTTGTAGTCGTCGAGGGCGTCCTTGAACTCCTGGACCTTCTCGGGCAGCCCGATGCCGGCGGTGACCGCGAACCCGCCGACGTGGTCGGCCAGGCCGGTCTCGGCGGGCGCGACGTAGTCGGCCAGGGAGCGGTTCGGGACGCCGTCGCGGTGCTTGCCCTGCTGGCGCAGCTGGTGCAGCACCGCACGCACCTCGGAGCGGTCCTCGTCGGCGTACACCTCGACGTCGTCGCCGCGTGAGGCGGCCGGGAACAGCCCGTAGACGCCGTGCGCGGTGAGCCAGCCCTCCTCGATGATGCGGTCCAGCATCTCGTTGGCGTCGGCGAAGAGCTTGCGCGCGGTCTCCCCGGTGGTGGGGTTGTTGAGGATGTCGGGGAACTTGCCCTTCATCTCCCAGGCGTTGAAGAACGGCTGCCAGTCGATGTACTCGCGCAGCTCGGCGATCGGGTAGTCGCGCAGCACGTGGACGCCGGGGGTGCGCGGCGCCGGCGGCTGGTAGCCGGTCCAGTCGATCGGGGAGGCGTTGGCGACCGCGTCGGCGTACGTCAGCTGCGGGCGGTCGCTCTTGGCGGCGTGCCGGGTGCGCAGCGAGTCGTAGTCGGCCTGCACGTCGGCCATCAGCTTGACCCGACGCTCGGGGTGCAGCAGCGAGGCGGCGGTCGGCACCGAGCGTGAGGCGTCCTTGACCCACACCACCGGGCCGTCGTACTTGTGGTCGATCTTGACCGCGGTGTGGGCGCGCGAGGTGGTGGCGCCGCCGATCATCAGCGGGATCTCCAGCCCGAGGCGCTGCATCTCCGCGGCCACCGTGACCATCTCGTCCAGGGAGGGGGTGATCAGCCCGGACAGGCCGATGATGTCGGCCCCGACCTCGCGGGCGGTGTCGAGGATCTTCTGGGCCGGCACCATGACGCCGAGGTCGATGACCTCGAAGTTGTTGCACTGCAGCACCACGCCGACGATGTTCTTGCCGATGTCGTGGACATCGCCCTTCACCGTGGCCATGACAATGGTGCCGTTGGTCTCCTTGGCGGTGGCCAGGGCGGGGTTGTCGAGCTTCTCCTGCTCGATGAAGGGAATCAGGTAGGCCACGGCCTTCTTCATCACCCGGGCGGACTTCACCACCTGCGGCAGGAACATCTTGCCGGCGCCGAAGAGGTCGCCGACGACGTCCATGCCCTGCATCAGCGGGCCCTCGATGACCTCGATCGGCCGGCCGCCGCGCTCCGCGATCTGCGCGCGCAGCTCCTCGGTGTCGGCCTCCACGTGAGCGTCGATGCCCTTCACCAGCGCATGGGTGATCCGCTCCCCGACCGGCAGCGAGCGCCACTCCTCCGCGGTGGCCTCGTCCTGGACGGCCGCCTTGTTGTGGACCTCGGCGATCTCCAGGAGCCGCTCGGCGGCGTCCTCGCGGCGGTTCAGCACGACGTCCTCGATGCGCTCGCGCAGCTCGGGGTCGACCTGGTCGTAGACCACCAGCGCGCCGGCGTTCACGATGCCCATGTCCAGGCCCGCGGCGATCGCGTGGAAGAGGAAGACCGCGTGGATCGCCTCGCGCACCGGGTTGTTGCCGCGGAAGCTGAAGCTGACGTTGGAGATGCCGCCGGAGACCCGCGCGCCGGGCAGGTTCTTCTTGATCCAGCGGGTGGCCTCGATGAAGTCCAGGCCGTACGACGCGTGCTCCTCGATGCCGGTCGCGACCGCGAAGACGTTGGGGTCGAAGATGATGTCCTCGGCCGGGAAGCCGACCTCCTCGACCAGGATCCGGTAGGCACGCTGGCAGATCGCGATCCGGCGCGCGAGGCTGTCGGCCTGGCCGTCCTCGTCGAAGGCCATGACGACCGCGGCGGCGCCGTACTTGCGGCACAGCCGGGCGTGGGCGATGAACGGCTCCTCGCCCTCCTTCAGCGAGATGGAGTTGACGACGGCCTTGCCCTGGATGTTCTTCAGGCCGGCCTCGATGACCTCCCACTTGGAGGAGTCGACCATGACCGGGACCCGGCTGATGTCGGGCTCGCTGGCGATCAGACGGGTGAAGCGGTTCATGGCCGCGACGCCGTCGATCATCCCCTCGTCCATGTTGATGTCGATGACCTGCGCGCCGTTCTCGACCTGCTGGGCGGCCACCGACAGGGCGGTGTCGTAGTCGCCGGCCTTGATCAGGTTGCGGAAGCGGGCCGAGCCGGTGATGTTGGTGCGCTCGCCGACGTTGACGAACAGGGTGTCGTCGCGGACCGTGAACGGCTCGAGGCCGGAGAGCCGCAGCGCGGCGTCGTTCTGCGCGGGCACCCGCGGGGTCTTGTCCGCGACGGCGTCCGCGATCGCGGCGATGTGCTCGGGGGTGGTGCCGCAGCAGCCGCCCACCAGGTTCACGAAGCCGGCCTCGGCGAACTCGCCCACCACCGCGGCGGTCTCGGCGGCCGCCTCGTCGTACTCGCCGAAGGCGTTGGGGAGCCCGGCGTTGGGGTAGCAGGAGACGAAGGAGTCGGTGATCCGGGAGAGCTCGGCGATGTAGGGGCGCATCTCGGTCGCGCCGAGGGCGCAGTTGAGCCCCACCGCGAGCGGGCGGGCGTGCCGGATCGAGGCCCAGAAGGCCTCGGTGGTCTGCCCCGTGAGGGTGCGTCCGGAGGCGTCGGTGATGGTGCCGGAGATGACGACCGGCCAGCGGCGGTCGTACTCCTCGAAGAGCGTCTCGAGGGCGAAGATCGCGGCCTTGGCGTTGAGGGTGTCGAAGATCGTCTCGACGAAGAGCAGGTCGGAGCCGCCGTCGATGAGGCCGCGGCCGGCGACCAGGTAGGCCTCGACCAGCTCGTCGAAGGTGACGTTGCGGGCGCCCGGGTCGTTGACGTCCGGGGAGATCGAGGCGGTCCGGGTGGTCGGGCCGAGGGCGCCGGCGACGTAGCGGGGCCGCTCGGGGGTGCCGTGGGCGTCCGCGGCCTCGCGGGCCAGCCGGGCCGCGCAGTAGTTGAGCTCGTAGGCGAGCTCCTCCATGCCGTAGTCGCCGAGGGAGACGGCGTTGGCGTTGAAGGTGTTGGTCTCGATGATGTCGGCGCCGGCGGCGAGGTACTCCTCGTGGATGGCGCGGATGATCGCCGGCTGGGTGAGCGTCAGCAGGTCGTTGTTGCCCTGCAGGTCGCTCGGCCAGTCCGCGAACCGCTCGCCGCGGTAGCCGGCCTCGTCGGGGCGGTCCCGCTGGATCGCCGTACCCATCGCGCCGTCCAGGACCAAGATGCGCTCGCGCAGCATCGTGGTGAGCGCCTCCGTCGCATCGGGGCGCAGGAACGGCTCGAAGGCCCGATCGGTCAAGGTGACTCCTCTCGAGAGGCCGGGCGGTTCCGGCCTTGTCCACCAGCGTAAGAAGGCGTGTCCACCTGCTGGACGAACAGACCAGATCGTGACATCGGGCCGGTGCGGCGGCGAAATCGTCGCCTCTGACTAGGCTGGGCGGGTGATGGACAGCGATGACCTGCCCGACCTCGTCGCCCCGGTGGTGATCGCCGCCTTCGAGGGCTGGAACGACGCCGCCGACGCGGCCTCCGCCGTCGTGGACCACCTGATCGAGGTCTGGGACGCGCGCGTCATCGGGGCGATCGACCCCGAGGAGTTCTACGACTTCCAGGTCAACCGGCCGGTCATCGGCATCGACGCCGACGGCCACCGGCGGGTCAGCTGGCCGACCACCCGGATCGCGGTGGCCTCTCCCCCGGACCTGGACCGCGACGTGATCCTGATCCGCGGCATCGAGCCGAACATGCGCTGGCGCCAGTTCTGCGCCGAGCTGCTGGCCGCCTGCGACGACCTCGGCGGCGAGCTGGTGATCACCCTGGGCGCACTGCTCGCCGACGCCCCGCACACCCGCTCCATCCCCGTCACCGGTACGGCGACCGAGCCCGAGCTGGTCGACCGGCTGCGACTCGAGCAGTCGACCTACGAAGGTCCGACCGGGATCGTCGGGGTCTTCCAGGACGCCTGCGTGCTCCTCGACGTGCCGGCGGTGTCGTACTGGGCGGCGGTGCCGCACTACGTCGCGCAGCCGCCGTGCCCGAAGGCGACGCTCGCGCTGGTGCGCCAGCTGGAGGACCTGCTGGAGGTGAGCATCCCGCTCGGGGACCTGCCCGAGGACGCGCGCGCCTGGGAGCGCGGGGTCGACGAGCTCGCCGAGGAGGACGAGGACATCGCCGACTACGTCCGCTCGCTCGAGGAGACCCGCGACACCACGGACCTGCCCGAGGCGACCGGCGAGGCGATCGCGCGGGAGTTCGAGCGGTACCTCAAGCGTCGCCAGGGCGGCGACAACTGAGGTCGGAGGTCGTCGTTTGGTCCCCAACGACAGGTTTCGGCACCGATTTGTTGCCGTTGGTGACCAAACGACAACGCTGAGGGACCCCGGCGGTCCGCCGGGGCGGCGTCAGAGCGCCAGGCCGAGGGCGGCGTCGAGGACGTTGTAGACCGCGCGGGCGGCGTCCGGGTCGCTGGTGTCGGCGAGGCCGTCGGTGCCCAGCGTCGCGCGCACCCAGGCGTCGACGGCGCGCAGCGCACGCGGGGCGTCGAGGTCGGCCGCGCAGGCGGCGAGGACCTCGCGCACGACCGGCTCGGACGGCGCGCCGGCGCCGAGGGCCAGGGCGCGGCGCCAGTCGGCCAGGGTGTCCACGGCGTCCCACAGCTCGGCGTCGGTCCACTCCCAGTCGCTGCGGTAGTGATGGGCGAGCAGCGCGAAGCGGATGGCCATCGGGTCCACGTCGCTGTTGCGCAGCGCGGAGACGAAGACCAGGTTGCCGCGCGACTTCGACATCTTCTCGCCGTCGTAGGCGACCATGCCGGCGTGGGTGTAGACCTTCGCGAAGCGGTGCTCGGGGTCGGCGACCTGGGCGTGGCCCGCACACATCTCGTGGTGGGGGAAGACCAGGTCGCTGCCGCCACCCTGGACGTCGAACTCCGCACCGAGGTGCTCCAGCGCGATCGCGGTGCACTCGATGTGCCAGCCGGGCCGGCCGGGGCCGAACGGGCTGGGCCAGGACGGCTCGCCGGGACGCTCGCCGCGCCACACCACGCAGTCGAGCGGGTCCTTCTTGCCGGGGCGCTCGGGGTCGCCGCCGCGCTCGGGGAAGATCCGCAGCATCTCCTCGCGGGAGAGGCCGCACTCCTGGCCGAACGTCGGGTCGGCGGTCACCGACATGTAGAGGTCGTCCTCGACGCGGTAGATCGCGCCGGCCGACTGGAGCCGCTCGATCAGGCGGATCACCAGCGGGATCGACTCGACCGCGCCGATGTAGTGCGCGGGCGCGAGCACCCGCAGCGCGGTCATGTCCTGGCGGAACAGCTCGGTCTCGCGCTCGGCGAGCTCGACCCAGTCGACGTTGACCTTCTGGGCCCGCTCGAGCAGCGGGTCGTCGACGTCGGTGATGTTCTGGACGTAGCTCACCTCGTGCCCGGCGTTGCGCCAGGCCCGGTTCAGCAGGTCGAAGCCCAGGTAGGTCGCCGCATGGCCCAGGTGGGTGGCGTCGTACGGCGTGATGCCGCAGACGTACATCCGGGCCGCACCGTCGGGCTGCGTGGTCACCAGACCGCCGCTGGCGGTGTCGTGGAGGATGACGGGCGGGCCCTCGACGGGCAGGGTCGGGATCTCCGGGGAGGACCAGGCGCGCATGCGGTGAACTGTAGTGGTCGCCCTCAGAACGGCGGCCACGGGATGGCCGGGGAGTCCCCGCGCGGGGCGGGCATCACCCCCGCCGACGCCAGCCGGCGGCAGCGCTGGGCCAGCACCTCGATCTCGAGGTCGCTCAGCAGCGGCGCCAGCGCGTCCCCGAGCTCGCCGTGCACGGCCGCGCCCAGGCGGCGTACGGCGTCGAGCTCGTCATCGGTCAGCGGCTCGCCGGTCCAGCCCCACAGCACGGTGCGCAGCTTGGGCTCGTGGTGGAAGGCGATGCCGTGGTCGACGCCGTAGCGGTGCCCGTCCGGCATCGCGAGCACGTGGCCGCCCTTGCGGTCGGCGTTGTTGATCACCACGTCGAGCACCGCCATCCGGCGCAGCGCGGCGGAGTCCTCGTGGACCAGGGAGACCGGCTGGTCGAGGCCGTCGATGCCGTCGAAGACGTGGCGGAACCCGGGCGGCACCGAGCCGGCGGGCACCAGGGTGACCGGCTCCTGGTCCTCGTCCGGCTCCTCCCAGGTCTGCACCATCCCGGGGCCGTGCGGGCCGTCGCGCAGCCAGGTGCGCGGGACGACGTTCCAGCCCAGCTCCTCGGAGACGAGGTACGCCGCGAGCTCGCGGTGCGCCAGCACGGCGCCGGGGAAGTCCCACAGCGGCCGCTCCCCCGAGATCGGCTTGTAGACCACGCGGTGCTCGCCCACCGCGCCCAGGAAGGTCGCGTTGGAGGCCGGCATGATCCGGCCGTGCAGCACCAGCTCGCCGGTGAGCAGGTCGGGCAGTGCCGTCATCGGCCGGGGCTGCCGGTCACGGGTCGCGCCGCTTGAAGCCGTTGGCGCGCACGCACAGGTGGCCGTCGACGTCGATGGGGTTGCCGCAGAACGGGCAGGCGGGACGACCGGCCTCGAGGACCTGGCCGCTGCGCTGCACGAAGGCGCGGGCGTAGCCGGGCGAGAGCCTGACCAGGAGCACCTCCTCCGGCTCGGGCTCCACGATGCTCTCCTCGAGCTGGTCGGGGGCGACCACCGCGGCCTCGCTGAACGGGAACACCTCGATCACGACCCGCTCGTCGCGGGGGTCCCACGACAGGGTCATGGTGCCGGCGCGGAACTCCTCCTCGATCGGCTGGTCGAGCGGCTCGCTGTCGACGAGGTCGAACGGTGCGACCGCGGGGACCACGGTGCTGCTGGGCTCGCTGGCCATCACCTCGTCGAGGAGCTCGTCGACCCGCTCGGCGAGCGCGGCGACCTGCTGCTTCTCCACGGCCACCGAGACGATCCGGGCTCCGCTGCGCGCCTGGAGGAAGAAGGTGCGGGAGCCGGGCGCGCCGACGGTGCCGGTGACGAAGCGCTCCGGCGGGTCGAAGGAGTGGACGAGAGGCATGCGCCCAGCCTAGGACCCGTCCCGACCGGTGGCCGCGGGGCCCGCTCCCCCGCCGACCAGCGCGTCGGTGCCGGTGGCGGACGCGTCGTCGGCGGCATCCGCGGGCGGGCGCAGCCAGGACAGGTCGCCCGCGTGGGAATTGGTCGCGAGCACGTAGGGCCGCGACTCGGTGTAGCGCACGATCGAGATCGAGGCGGGGTCCACGTGCAGGCGCTGGAACAGGTCCAGGTGCATCCCCAGCGCGTCGGCCAGCACCGCCTTGATGATGTCGCCGTGGCTGACCGCCACCCAGACCGCGTGCGGGCCGTGCTCGGCCTCGACCTGCGCGTCGCGGCGGCGTACGGCGCCCACCGCGCGGGCCTGCATCGCGGTCATGCTCTCCCCGCCGGGGAACGCGGCGGCGGAGGGCTGGGTCTGGACCACCTTCCACAGCTTCTCCTGGGCGAGGTCCTTGATCGCGCGGCCCTGCCACTCGCCGTAGTCGCACTCGGTGATCCCACGGTCGGTCACCACCGGCGGCGCGTCCTCGCGCCCGGCCAGCAGCGCCCGGGTGGTCTGGCGGCAGCGCTCCAGGGGGCTCGTGACGACCAGGGAGATCGGTACGTCGCCGAGCCGGGCACCGGCCCGCGCCGCCTGCTGCTGCCCGGTGCTGTCGAGGCGGACCCCCGGCGTACGGCCGGCGAGGGTGCCGGAGGCGTTCGCGGTGGTGCGCCCGTGCCGCACGAGGATGAGGGTGGCCATGGCGCGGACTGTAGCCGGGCATGCGGAGGCCTCCGCGTGGCTAACGTGTCCAGATGATCGTCGACTGCGCCTTCTACCGCCACGGAGTCCGGGTCCCGGAGACCTTCGACGTCAGCGACCTCGCCCGAGTCCTGAGCGCGCGGGACCGCGACAAGGGCGACTTCCTGTGGGTGGGCGTCCACGAGCCCACGCCCTCGGAGCTGCACGCGATCGCCGACCAGTTGGGCTTCCACCCGCTGGCCACCGAGGACGCCCTCAAGGCCCACCAGCGGCCCAAGCTGGAGCGCTACGAGGGCATGCTCTTCCTGGTGCTCAAGACGCTCAGCTACATCGACGCCGAGGACGCCGTCGAGACCGGCGAGATCAGCCTGTTCGTCGGCGAGGGGTACGTCGTGACCGTGCGGCACGGCGCGGGCAGCGAGTTGAGCGTGACCCGCGCCCACCTCGAGGAGGTCTCCGACGTCCTGGGCCGCGGGCCGGCGGCGGTCGTGTACGCCGTGTGCGACAAGGTCGTCGACGACTACACCCAGGTGGCCCACTTCCTGGAGGAGGACGTCGACGAGGTGGAGCAGTCGGTGTTCTCCCCGGAGCGCACCCGCGACTCCGAGCGCATCTACACCCTCAAGCGCGAGATCGCGGAGGCCCGGCGCGCGATCCAGCCGCTGAAGGCCCCGATGCAGTCCTGCGCGGAGGGACGGATCGCCGGCATCAACGGCGACGTGGCGCCGTACTTCCGCGACATCACCGACCACCTCAACCGGGTCGGGGAGACCGTGGACAACCTCGAGCAGCTGCTGTCCGCGGCGTTCGACGCGCACGTCGCCCAGATCTCGGTGCAGCAGAACGACGACATGCGCACCATCTCCGCCGGCGCGGCGCTGGTGGTGGTGCCGACGCTGATCGCCGGGATCTACGGCATGAACTTCAAGTACATGCCCGAACTCGACTGGCGCTTCGGCTACCCGTTCGCGCTGCTGCTGATGGTGGGCGCCGCGGCGGTGCTGTGGGTGTGCTTCAAGCGCTCCGGGTGGCTCTGAGCTCTGAGCGCCCGGCGTCCGGCGCCGATCAGGCGGTGAGCACTCCGGTGCCGAGCAGGATCAGGACCAGCGCACCCAGCGCCACCCGGTAGATCACGAACGGGGTGTAGGAGCGCGTCGAGACGTAGCGCAGCAGCCAGGCGATCGCGGCGTAGCCGACGATGAAGGACACGATCGTCGCCACGATCGTGGGGGTCCAGCCGTAGGGGTTGTCCCCGCCGGGGATCTCCTTGAGCTGGAAGACGCCGGCGCCGACCACGGCCGGGATGGCGAGCAGGAACGCGTAGCGGGTGGCGGCCTCGCGCTCGTAGCCGAGGACGCGGCCCATCGAGATCGTGGCGCCGGAGCGGGAGACGCCGGGGATCAGCGCGCAGGCCTGCGCGACGCCCATCAGGATGGCGTCGCGGACGTTGATCTGCTTGATCTGCTTGGAGTTGCTGCTGAACTTGTCGGCCAGGCCGAGCACGATGCCGAGCACGATCAGCGTGACGCCGATGACCCACAGGCTGCGGAACTCGTTCTCGATGATGTCCTTGAGCGCGATGCCCAGGATCACGATCGGCAGCGACCCGATGATGATGAACCAGCCCATCCGGGCGTCCAGGGTGCCGCGGTACTCCGGCTTCACCAAGGACTTCAGCCACGCGGTGGCGATGCGCCAGATGTCCTTGCGGAAGTAGATGAGCACCGCGAGCTCGGTGCCGATCTGGACCACCGCGGTGAACGCGGCTCCGGGGTCGCCCCAACCGAACATCTCGGGGTAGATGCGCAGGTGCGCACTGCTCGAGATCGGGAGGAACTCCGTGAGTCCCTGGATGGTGCCGAGCACGATGGCTTGGAAGAGTTCCCACACGGGCGGGCAGCCTACGCGGGCCCGAACCGCGTGCCGCCGACGGCGTCCGTGAGTGGGACCACTACGTTTCTGCCATGCAGCTCAGGTCCCTCGGCCAGACCGGTCTCCGCGTGTCCCGTCTCGGCCTCGGCACGATGACGTGGGGACGCGACACCGACGAGCACGAGGCGCGCGACCAGCTGATCGCGTTCGCCGAGGCCGGCGGCACGCTCCTCGACACCGCGGCCAGCTATGGCGACGGCGCCGCCGAGGAGCTGATCGGCTCCCTCATCGGCGACGTCGTGGCACGCGACGAGATCGTGCTCGCCACCAAGGCGGGACTGGTACGCCGCGGGGACTCCCGTCGTGTCGACACCTCCCGCGGTCACCTGCTGCCCGCGCTGGACCGCTCCCTCAAGCGGCTGGGCGTGGACCACGTGGACCTGTGGCAGGTGCACGTGTGGAGCGACCGCACGCCGCTGGAGGAGACGCTCCAGGCGCTCGACCTCGCGGTGACGTCGGGGCGCGCGTCGTACGTCGGCATCTCCAACTACACCGGCTGGCAGACCGCGCAGGCCGCGACCTGGCAGCGCGCGGTGCCCGGCCGGGTGCCGCTGGCCTCTACTCAGGTGCAGTACAACCTGCTCAACCGCGGCGTCGAGCACGAGGTGCTCCCGGCCGCCGACGCACTCGGTCTCGGCGTGCTGGCCTGGTCGCCGCTCGCCGGCGGCGTGCTGACCGGCAAGTACCGCAGCGGCACCCCCGCCGACTCCCGCGCCGCCGACCCGTGGTTCGCCTCGCGGGTGGAGAACTACCTCGACGGCTTCGGTCGCGGCGTGGTCGAAGCGGTGGCGCGCGCCGCCGACGGGCTGGGCTGGACCCCGCTCGAGGTGGCCCTGGTCTGGCTGCGCGACCGCCCCGGCGTGACCGCCCCGATCCTCGGCGCGCGCACCGCCGCCCAGCTGCGCGCCGCGCTCGCGATCGAGGAGCTGTCGCTGCCCCCCGAGATCGTCCTGGCCCTGGACGACGTCAGCGAGGAGTGAGCCGATGTCCCGTGTGCTGCGTCAGCCGCTGCGCCCCGGGGTGGAGTGGGAACTCGACAGCGTCACGTTCTCCCCGGAGTACCCCCGCGGCGTGGTGACCAAGCTGCTCACCGAGCGCGCCGAGCAGGGCGGCTGGGAGCTCGACCGGGTCCGCATCGGCGCCGACGGCGTACGCCGGGTGCTGCTCCGGCGGCGGGTGATCAAGGCGGTCCGGACCGCCTGAGAACCCCACGTTTGGTCCCCAACGACACTTTTCGTGGCCGATCTGTTGTCGTTGGGGACCAAACGTGAGGGTGTCGGGCCCTCAGACCTCGTCGAGGAACCGGTCGAAGACCCGGGCGCCGAACTCCAGGGCGTCGACGGGGACCCGCTCGTCGACGCCGTGGAACAGCGCGGTGAAGTCCAGGTCGGCGGGCAGGCGCAGCGGCGCGAAGCCGTAGGAGCGCATCCCGAGCTTGCGGAAGTGCTTCGCGTCGGTGCCGGCACCCATCAGGTACGGCGCGACGAGGGCGTCCTGGTCCTCGGCGAGGATGGAGCGGGTCATGGCGCGCACCAGGTCGCCCTCGTACGGCGACTCCCAGGGCTGCTGGTGGCTGACCATGTCGATGTCGACGCCGTCACCGACCAGCTCGCGCAGCGTCGCGAAGAACTCGTCCTCGTACCCGGGCAGGAAGCGGCCGTCGACGTGGGCGGTCGCCTCGGTCGGGATGACGTTCACCTTGTAGCCCGCGTGGAGCATCGTCGGGTTGGTGGAGTTGCGAAGCACGCCGCCGAGCATCCTGGTTGCGGGGCCGAACTCCTCGACGAGCTCCTCGACGTTGTCCGGGGTGACCTGGGTGCCGGCGAGGTCGGCGACCGTGGCGAGCAGCACCTCCATCGCCGGGGTGAGCCGCACCGGCCACTCGTGGGCGCCGATCCGGGCCACCGCCTGGGCGAGGCGGGTGACGGCGTTGTCAGGGTTGACCATCGAGCCGTGGCCGGCGCGGCCGCGGGCGGTGAGCCGCATCCAGGCCATGCCGCGCTCCGCGGTCTCGAGGAGGTAGAGCCGCCGCCCGCGCACGGTCGTGCTGAAGCCGCCGACCTCGCCGACGGCATCGGCGACGCCCTCGAACTCCTCGGGGTGGTCGCGCACCAGCACCTCGGCCCCCTGGTGGCCGCCGGCCTCCTCGTCGGCGGTGAAGCACAGCACGATCGGCCGGGTGGGCACCGCGCCGGCGAGCTGGCGGGCGCGGACCACCGAGAGCAGCATCGCGTCGAAGTCCTTCATGTCGACCGCGCCCCGCCCCCACAGGTAGCCGTCGCGGATCTCACCGGAGAACGGGTCCACCTGCCAGTCCTCGGCCGCCGCCGGGACCACGTCGAGGTGCCCGTGCAGCAGCAGCCCGTCGCCCTCGGTGCCGCCCCAGCGCGCCATCACCGACGTACGACCGGGGCTGGACTCATAGATGCGCGGCTCGATGCCCACGTCCGAGAGCAGGGTGGCCACCATCTCCGCGGCGGGCCGCTCCCCCGGCCCCGAGTCGTCGCCGTAGTTGGAGGTGTCGATGCGCAGCAGGTCGCGGCACAGCTCGACGACCTCGCCCGCGGGGTCGTACGGCGGTGCCGCGACGGTGGTCAGGTCGTGGGGGTCAGCAGCCATGAGGTCAGCATGACATCCGCTCAACCACCCCCCGATTCCGTGTTTCCCCGGACCCAGTGTTAAGTTTTTCCAGCACTCGGGTCCGGGTGGCGGAATTGGCAGACGCGCTAGCTTGAGGTGCTAGTGCCCTTTATCGGGCGTGGGGGTTCAAGTCCCCCCTCGGACACCAGCGGAACGGCCAGGCTCTCGACAGAGAGCCTGGCCGTTTCTCATTTCACTCGTGGCTGCGAACCCCTCAGCTCCGCGTCCACGCGCGCCTGCGCGGTGTGTGGATCCTGTCGATCTTCGCGGTCGTCTGGTCTGCGGCTGCCGCCTCCGGCCTGTCCGCGACCGGCGCCTCGGCCGCCGCCCTTCCGAGCGCCGTGGCGGCCGTGGTCGTGTCGCTGGTCCTTGTCGTGGTCGTCCGGCGCTCGGCTCACGACCCGGCCCTTGCCCGGGCCCGCAGGCTCCCGCCCTGGTGGTCGCGCGGCGTCGCTGCGGTCAACATCGCTCAGCTGCTGGTTATCGCGGCCGTGGCGATCGGCCTGACGAGGCTGGACCAGGCCGCCTACATCCCGGCGGCGGTCGCCGCCGTCGTCGGCCTGCACTTCCTGCCCCTGGCTACCGCCTTCGACCAGCCCCAGTACCGCGGCACCGCTGTCGTGCTGGTCGTGGTGGGACTTGGCGGTGCGGTCCTGGTCCTGGCCGGCGCCCAGAACGTCACCGTTCAGGCTGCCGTGGGTTACGCAAGCGCTGTCGTCCTGTGGTGCTCGGCTGCGCACGTCGCCACACGCAACTGAACCGACCCGGCCACCACAGCACGGTGCGTCCTTCTGATGGGCCGTAGCAGAGTGCTACGTTGGTAGACAAGTGCTACACCCCGGAGGTGCCTGGAGGTGCATGGTGGGAACCAAGGCTGAACGCGTCACCCGCTTCGACGAGGCCCTGTTCGAGACCGCCGCGGCCGAAGGGTCACGGCAGTCACGGTCGGCTCGCCAGCAGCTCGAGCACTGGGCGCGACTCGGTGCTGCGCTCTCTGCCCAGGTCGAGGCGCCCCTGAACCGGGTCCGCCTCGCGCTCGAGGGCACCATTGCCCAGCGGGACCTGACCCTCGATGAGGCGCGCCAGTTCGACGCCGCGATCGCGGTCCGCATCGATGACGCCGTGGCGCACGCCGACTTCGCCTCTGCCCCGCTGCCGAACTTCGCCGAGGCCTCGCCCGACCCCCACCGCGTCCTGGCGGACCTGGCCTCCCGCGAGGAGGTCAGTGAGCGTGCGCGCGAGCAGCTTCGTGAAGCACTGGCAGCACTGGACCAGGCCCTCGAAGCTGAGCCGCAGTCGGCAGAGGCCGGTCGGTGACGCGACTGGACCTTGTCGTTGGTCCCAACGGTGCCGGGAAGTCGACCTTCGTCGACCGGATCCTTCTCCCCACGTTCCCGCACCAAGCTTTCGTCAACGCCGACGAGATCGCCAAGACCTACTGGCCAGGCGACGAAGTCGTGAAGTCGCGGATCGCTGCCCGCCTTGCCGAGGTCCTGCGCGCGGCCTTCGTGGCGATGGGTGAGCCTTTCATCGCCGAGACCGTCTTCTCCCACCCCTCGAAGATCAACCTCATCGAGGAGGCAGTCGCCGCCGGCTACCGAGTTCACCTGCACGTGCTGATGCTTCCCGAGGACGAGACCGTCGCACGCGTGGCGAAACGCGTCACCCAAGGCGGGCATCAGGTGCCCGAGGAGAAGGTCCGCAGCCGCTACCAGCGACTGTGGGAGAACGTCGTCCGCGCAGCTCTTCTGTGCGACACCGCTGACTTCTACGACAACACCGCACGCAGCCCGGTGCGGGTGGCCCGGCTGAGTGCCGGCATCGCCTATGGCGCGGTCGCATGGCCGGAGTGGACACCGAAGGACCTGACCGACTCCTGGCGCTGAAGCCGGCGCCCTCACCGCGACGGCTTCGCGACCCGCCGGGTCGCGCTCAGGACTCGCAGACCGTGCCGTCCCCGTCACCGTCGCGGTACCAGGCGTACTCGGGGTCGCGGCCGCGCACGTAGGGGCCGTGGCCCGCGGCGATCGCGGAGGTGCAGTAGTCGAAGCGCGGGTCCAGCCCGGCTCCGCCACCGCTGTTACCCGCCGTCGGCGCAGCCGGTGAGGCCGGTGCAGCCGGTGTGGTCGGCGTCAGCCGGCCCGAGTCGGAGGGCCGGGCGTCGGCGACGGTGCTGCCGCGCAGCTTCGCGAGGCGCACGGTGAGCGGACGCTTGCCGCAGCTGGCGGCGTACCGGGTGAGCGTCCTGTGCTCGAGCGGGTCGACGCTCAGGCCCCACCGCACCTTCACCGCGACCCAGGATGAGACGTAGACGCACGACTTGTACGCCGGCATCCACTGCGCCGGGTCGGCGTCGGACTTCGTGCGGTTCGACGAGGCGCTGACCGCGATCAGCGCGCGCCGGTCGCCCAGGTCGTTGGCGAACGCCTCGCGCCGCTCTGCGGACCAGGCGTGCGCTCCCGAGTCCCACGCCTCGGCGAGCGGGACCAGGTGGTCGACGTCGAACGAGGACGCGCTGGTCGTGGTCACCTGGTCGTAGTAGGAGAACCACTCCCCCGCGACCACCGTGCAGCCCGGTGCCAGGCGCGCCCCCGGGGCGCGGTTCTGGGTGATCAGCACCTCGTCGCGGGTGTCGCAGCCGTTGCGGTCGGCGTCGGACCAGTGCGCGAACAGGTCACGGTCATAGCCGGTACGGCGTTCGGGGGCGACCGGCAGCGCGGCGACCGCGGCGGCCAGCGAGGTCTTCACCCGCTCCCCCGGACGGCCCTCCAGCGCGGCCGGGGCGCGGTCGGGGCGTGCATCGGAACTGGGGCCGGAGCTGGGGCTGGGGCTGGGACGCGCGCTGGCAGAGCTCGTCGGCTCCCCGGTGCTGGGGGCGCTCGCGGTCTCGGGGCCCTCCGCCGCGGGCGTGCAGCCGGCGACGAGCAGCAGCGCGAGGCCGACGCCCGCGGCGCGGACGCGATGCGACATGGCAGTGGCGGAGGGGACGGAGGGCGCAGACACGGCTCGATCTTGACGTGTCGCACCGACACTCGCGCGGGCGGGCACCCCGATACGGTGAGGCATGCAGATCTCTGGACGAGTCTTCCTGGTCACCGGCGGCGGCAACGGAATCGGCCGGGAGGTCGTGCTCGCGCTCCTGGCCCGCGGAGCACGGGTCGCGGCCGTGGACCTCAGCGTCGAGGGGCTCGCGGAGACCGCGCGGCTGGCCGGCGCGTGCACCCGGCTGACGACCCACGGTCTCGACGTGGGCGATCGCGCCGCCGTCGAGCAGTCCGTGGCCGACGTGCTGGTCGCGCACGGCCAGCTCGACGGGGTTCTCAACGTCGCGGGCATCATCCAGCCGTTCGTGGCGGTCAAGGAGCTGGACCGCACGGCCTTCGAGAGGGTCATGGCGGTGAACTTCTGGGGCGTGGTCAACGTGACCACCGCGGCGCTCCCGGTGCTGCTCACCCGACCGGAGGCCTCAATCACCAACGTCTCCAGCATGGGCTCCTTCATCGCGGTCCCCGGCCAGACGGCGTACGGCGCGAGCAAGGCGGCGGTCAGCCAGTTCACCGCCGGGCTGTGCTCGGAGCTGCGGGGAACCGCCGTGGCGGTGACGCTGGTGCTGCCCGGCGGGGTGAGCACGGGGATCGCCGAGAACTCCGGGGCGCAGGTCGCGGTGCAGGACGCCGAGGACGCCCCGATGCAGCTGACCACCGCCGTCGACGCGGCCCGCCAGATCGTCGAGGCGACCGAACGCGGCAGCTATCGGGTCCTGATCGGCAAGGACGCCCGGTTCCTCGACGCGTTCACCCGGGCGATGCCGCGGCGGGCCAACCAGTTCATCGCCCGCAAGCTCGCGTCGCTGGTCGGCTGAGGGCTGGCCGGGCCGGCTCAGCCGGCCGCCCGGATCCGCTGGAAGTTGCGCCCGCCGCGCTCGAACGACGCCACGACCGCTGCGGGGACCCGAGGCTCGTCGACCGGCTCCTCCCACGCACACGGGCGCACGTGCACCAGGTCCGCGGCGTGGGCCTGCCGCGTGGCGTCGTAGCGCCAGGGACCGGTGACCACGCCGCGGCGATAGCGTCCATCGACGTCGCGCGTCCAGACCACCGCCCCGTCGGGCACGGCGGCGAACCGCTCGACGCGCCGGGCGGTGCGCTCGCCGTGCTCCACGACGGTGCGCGCCACGATCTCCGCCAGTCCCGCGTCGGGTCCCGGAGCCGGGTCGAGGCGACCGCCGATCCCGACGAGCCCGAGGGAGACGGCACGCGCCTGGGCCATTGCGTCGTCGACGTCGTCGCGTCGGCTGCGCAGCGGGGCGCGGTAGGTCTCGGGCATCACTCGATCCTAGGGGCCCGGGGCTGGGGCCCGCGGACCCCGGGGCACCGCCGTCAGGAGTGCGGTCGGTTTGAACATGTGCCCACCGGCTACCGCGAACGGCGTACCCCGATGAGAGGACCACGACATGGCAGAGCAGCAGTTCACCTCCGAGACCAAGGTCGCCTTCCTCGTGGCCCCCGAGGGCATCGAGCAGATTGAGCTCACCTCCCCCTGGGCAGCGGTGCGCGACGCCGGTGCCGAGCCGGTCCTGATCAGCACCGAGCCGGGGAAGGTGCAGGCGTTCGAGCACCTCGACGCGGCCGACACCTTCAGCGTCGACGCCGTGGTCGGCGACGTACGGGTCGAGGACTACGCCGCCCTGGTGCTCCCCGGTGGCGTGGCGAACCCCGACGCGCTGCGCATGGATGAGACCGCCGTGGCGTTCGTGCGCGACTTCGTCGCGTCGGGACGCCCGGTGGCGGCGATCTGCCACGCGATCTGGATGCTGGTGGAGGCCGACGTGCTTCGCGACCGGGAGGTCACCTCCTGGCCGAGCCTGCAGACCGACGTGCGCAACGCCGGCGGACGCTGGACCGACGCCGAGGTCGTCACCGACGCCAACCTCGTCACCAGCCGCAAGCCCGACGACCTGCCCGCCTTCAACCGCGAGCTGCTCAGCCGAATCAACGGCTGAGGCCCCGCACCCGGCGTCACGCCCCCGAGCCCTAGGCTCGGGGGCGTGACTGCCTTCCGCGTGGGATTCGTGACCGGTGCGACCCCTGACAAGTGGGCCCGGGCCTGGCGCGAGCGCAGCCGGATCCCCCTCGAGCTGGTCCCGGTCGAGGAGGACCAGCAGGAGGCCTGGCTGCGCGACGGCTCGCTGGACATGTGCCTGGTGCGCCTGCCCGTCGATCGCGAGGGCCTGCACTGCATCCCGCTCTACGAGGAGCGCCCGGTGGTGGTCGCCGGGCTCGAGCACGTCGTCGCGGCCGCCGACGAGGTCACGCTGGCCGACCTCGAGGACGAGCAGCTGGTGCTCCCCCACCGCTCCGGCTGGACGCCGAGCGCCGAGCAGCTGGACTGGCCCCCGATGAGCGTCCGCGACGCCGTCGAGGTGGTCGCCTCGGGCACGGGCATTGTGCTCGTGCCGATGTCGGTGGCGCGCCTGCACCACCGCAAGGACGTCGTCAGCCGTCCGGTCGCCGACCTGCCGCCGACGACGGTCGGCCTGGCCTGGCTGATCGACAACGAGGACCCGCGCGTGCAGACCTTCATCGGCATCGTGCGAGGCCGGACCGCGCGCAGCTCGCGCACCTGAGCGGCCACCTGCTCGGCGCCGTCCGCCCCGTCGATCGAGCGGGTGAGTCCCCTCACGATTCCGTGTGTCGCGCGGATGGCGGGGGTATGTAAGCCCCTCGTGAGCAGACAAGGCGAGACCTCCCGTACCTCGAGCGCCGCGGACCGCTTGCGCCGCGTCGCCGCCAGTCCGGTCGACGACGTGGTGCCCCACCCGGTCCTCGATGTGGCCCCCAGTGCGACCGACCGGGTCCGTCCCGGGCTGGACCGTGTCGTGTTCGGCGTCACCGCCGCGCTGGCGCTCGCGTTCCTGGTCTGGGGCTTCATCAGCACCGACTCGCTGGCGTCGGTCTCCGGGGCGTCGCTGGGCTGGACGATGGACAAGGCCGGCTGGCTGTTCGTCATCACCGCCAGCGGCTTCGTGGTCTTCGTCCTCTGGCTCGCGCTGAGCCGGTTCGGCGCGATCACCCTGGGCCGCGACGACGAGGAGCCGGAGTTCCGCACCACCTCGTGGGTCGCGATGATGTTCAGCGCGGGCATGGGCATCGGCCTGATGTTCTGGGGGGTCAGCGAGCCGATCGCGCACCTCACCACGCCGCCGCCGGGCACCGAGGGCGGCACCGAGGCCGAGGCGATGAAGACCGCCATGTCGACCACCCTGTTCCACTGGACCCTGCACCCGTGGGCGATCTACGCCGTGGTCGGTCTCGCGATCGCGTACGGCGTGTACCGCAAGGGCCGGGTGCAGCTGATCTCCGCGGCGTTCGAGCCGCTCCTGGGCCGCCACGCCCGCGGCCCCGTCGGCAAGGTCATCGACATGCTCGCGATCTTCGCGACGCTGTTCGGCTCGGCGGCCTCGCTCGGCCTCGGAGCGCTGCAGATCGGCAGCGGCCTGGAGATCGTGGCGGGCCTCGACGAGGTCGGGAACGGCCTGCTGGTGATGGTCATCGTGGTGCTGACGGTCGGCTTCGTGGCCTCCGCGGTCTCCGGCGTGGCCCGCGGCATCCAGTGGCTCTCCAACATCAACATGGTGCTGGCCCTCGTGCTGGCGCTCTTCGTGTTCCTGGTCGGCCCGACGATCTTCGTGCTCAACCTGCTGCCGACCGCGATCGGCGGGTACGTCGCGGACCTGCCGACGATGGCGGCGCGCACCGGTGCCGAGGGCGGGGACACCAGCGACTGGCTGCAGGGCTGGACGGTCTTCTACTGGGCCTGGTGGCTGTCGTGGACGCCGTTCGTCGGCATGTTCATCGCCCGCATCTCGCGCGGGCGCACGATCCGCCAGTTCGTCTCCGGCGTCCTGCTGGTGCCGAGCCTGGTCAGCCTCGTCTGGTTCTGCATCTTCGGCGGCGCCGCGATCGACCTGCAGTCCTCCGGCGCGGCCGACATCGCCGGCGCGGCCTCGACCGAGTCCCAGCTGTTCACGATGCTGGAGGCCTACCCCGCGGCGACGGCGACCAGCATCCTGGTCATGGTGCTCGTCGGCATCTTCTTCATCTCTGGCGCCGACGCCGCCTCGATCGTGATGGGCACGCTCTCGGAGCGCGGGACGACCACGCCGCGGCGCGGCACGGTGGTGTTCTGGGGTGTGGCCACCGGTGCGGTCGCCGCGGTGATGCTGCTCGTCGGCGGGTCCGAGGCCCTCAACGGCCTGCAGTCGATCACGATCGTCGCCGCGCTGCCGTTCGTGCTGGTGATGGTCGGGCTCGCGGTCGCGCTGGTGAAGGACCTGCGCGCCGACCCGGTGGTGCTGCGCCGGGCCTACGCCCGCGAGGCCGTCGAGCAGGCGGTGATCGCCGGTGTGACCGAGCACGGCGACGACTTCGTGCTGTCCATCGAGTCCACCGGCGACGGCCATGACGACAAGAACGACGGGGACGACCAGTTGGTGACCGTCACCACGACGTCGACAGGGGCCGGCCCTCGCTGAACCCCGCGGCCGACTGCACGCCCACGATCGCGTGGGCGTGCAGCTCGGCCAGGTTGCGGGCGCCGGCGTAGGTGCACGCCGAGCGCACCCCGGAGCAGATCTCGTCGATGAGGTCCTCGACGCCGGGACGGGCCGGGTCGAGGTACATCCGCGAGGAGGAGATGCCCTCCTCGTAGAGCGACTTGCGCGCCCGGTCGTAGGCCGACTCCCCCGCCGTACGACTCGCGACGGCACGGCTGGAGGCCATGCCGAAGGATGTCTTGTAGGCCCGGCCGTCGGCGTCCAGCATCAGGTCGCCGGGTGACTCGTGGGTCCCGGCGAACCAGGACCCGACCATCACGCTGGCCGCGCCCGCGGCGAGCGCCAGGGCGACGTCGCGGGGATGCCGCACGCCGCCGTCCGCCCAGACGTGGCGCCCGAGCTCGCGGGCCACCGCGGCACACTCGAGCACCGCGGAGAACTGCGGGCGACCGACCCCGGTCATCATCCGGGTGGTGCACATGGCGCCCGGGCCGACGCCGACCTTGACGATGTCGGCCCCGGCCTCGATGAGTCGCGCCGTCCCCGCGGCGGACACGACGTTGCCGGCCGCGACCGGCACCGGCGGCTCGAGGGAGCGTACGGCGGCGAGCGCGTCGAGCATCCGCTCCTGGTCCCCGTGCGCGGTGTCCACGACGAGGCAGTCCACGCCGGCGTCGAGGAGGCGGGCCGCCTTGTCCCCGACGTCACCGTTGACGCCGACCGCGGCCGCCACCCGCAGCCCGCCGTTCAGGTCGGTGGCCGGGGTGTAGAGCGTGGCGCGCAGCGCGCCGGTGCGGGTCAGCACGCCGACCAGGCGTCCCTCGTCGTCCACGGCGACCGCGAGCCCGGCCCGGGTGCCGTCGAGGGCCTCGAACGCCGTGCGCGGGTCGGTGTCCTCGGCGATGGTGACCGCCGGGGGGACCATCACCTCCCGCACCTGGGCGAACCGGTCCACGTCGACGCAGTCGTCCTCCGCGACGACCCCGACCGCCCGGCCCTCGCTCACCACGACCGCCGCGCGGTGGGCGCGCTTGGGGATCAGCGACAGCGCCTCGGCCACGGTCTGGTCGGGGCGCAGCACGATCGGGGTGTCGAAGACCAGGTGCCGGCGCTTGACCCAGGCCACCACCTCGGCCACGACCGGGATCGGGATGTCCTGGGGCAGCACGACCAGCCCGCCCCGGCGGGCCACGGTCTCGGCCATCCGGCGCCCGGCGATCGCCGTCATGTTGGCGACCACGATCGGCACCGTGGCGCCGGTGCCGTCGGCGACCGAGAGGTCCACGTCGTAGCGGCTGGTCACCGTGGAGTGCTCGGGGACCATGAAGACGTCGTTGTAGGTCAGGTCGTGCTGAGGGACCGAGTCTGTGAGGAAGCGCACGCCACCTGACGATACGCGCCATGGGGTCGCCCGGGAGCCGGACGCGCGCGACCTAGGGTGACGTCATGCCCCTGCTCGAGCCCGGCAGCCCCACCGACCTCATCGCCACCACCACCGCAGCCTTCACCGAGCGGTTCGGCCGGCCCCCGAGGCTCGTCGGGTGGGCCCCCGGGCGGGTGAACCTGATCGGCGAGCACACCGACTACAACCGCGGCCTCGTGCTTCCCGTCGCCCTGCCGCACGCCACGTGGGTGGCGGTCGCACCCCGCGCGGACCGGCAGCTGCGCCTGTCCAGCGCCCAGCAGGACGCGCTGTGGACCGGCACGCTCGATGACCTCGAGCCCGCGGCGATCACCGGCTGGGCCGCCTATGCGGCGGGGGTGCTCTGGGCGCTGCGCGAGGAGGGCCTCGAGATCCCGGGGCTGGACCTCCACGTGCACAGCACGGTGCCGCTCGGCGCGGGCCTTTCCAGCTCCGCGGCGCTGGAGTGCGCCGTCGGTGTAGCCCTCGTCGGGCTGCTGGGTCGGTCCCTCGAGGACACCCACGACGGCGTACCCCTGCGCGACGTGCTGGTGCGCGCCGGGATCCGCGCGGAGACCGAGGTCGCGGGCGCTCCCACCGGCGGCATGGACCAGACCGTCGCCGTGCACGCCCGCGCCGGCAGCGCCCTGCTCATCGACTTCGATGACGGCGCCCGCCGCCACCTCGACCTCGACCTCGAGGGGCGCGTCCTGCTGGTCACCGACACCCGGGTGAGCCACGAGCTCACCGACGGTGGGTACGCCGCGAGGCGCGCCGACTGCGAGGCCGCGGCCAGCGCCCTCGGTCTGGACTCCCTGCGCCGGGCGAGCCTCGAGGACGTCGAGGGGCTCACCGACGAGCGGGTACGGCGCCGCGCGCGCCACATCGTCACCGAGATCGCCCGGGTGCAGCGCACCGTCGATGCGCTCGCGCAGCGGGCCTGGTCCGAGGTGGCGCGCTGCTTCCTGGACTCCCACACCTCGATGCGCGACGACTTCGAGATCAGCACCGACGAGCTCGACACCGCGGTCAGCGTGGCCGTCGAGGCCGGGGCGCTGGCGGCCCGGATGACCGGCGGCGGCTTCGGCGGCTCCACCGTCGCGATCGTGCCGGAGGAGCGGTTGTCCGCGGTGGTGCGTGCGATCGACGCGGCGTTCACGCAGCGCAGCTACGCCGCGCCGAGCCACCTGGTCGTCCAGCCCGGGGCCGGCGCGTCGGTCGAGGCGGTCGACGCGCTCGGCGGCTGATCTCGCCGACCAGTGGGTGACCGCGGGGCGGACGGTGCCGTGTGGGTCGGCATACTCGGGGTACGGAGAGGCTGCGGCCCCGCCGCGCCCTGACCTCGTCGGACCCCGGAAGGATCTCCCATGGCCCGCAAGAGCCCGATCAGCTTGATCAAGGATGCCGCGCTCGACACCCTCAAGGACCCACTGGCCGCGGGCCAGAAGGCGATCGGCCAGGCGAAGGCCACGGTCGGGCTCGGCCGGGCGGTCGCGGACCAGGTCGCGGCCGGTGTGCTCACCCGGGTCGGCGAGACGCTGGAGTCCGTCGCCGCGCTCGCCGGTCGCGCGGGTGAGGACCTCGACGTGCCCCCGGTCAAGGACGAGGACACCACCCGGTCGGCGCCCGTGGTGCCACCGGCCACGCTCGCCGCGGACCCGATGATGCAGGACGCCGACACCCGCGCCGTGAAGAAGGCCCCGGCCAAGAAGGCGCCCGCCAAGAAGGCCCCGGCGAAGAAGGCCCCGGTCGCGAAGGCGGTCGCCACGAAGGTGCCGCCGGTCGCCAAGGGCCCGGTCACCAAGGACCCGGGCGCGACCAAGGACCCCGGGGCCCCGACCCCGACTCCGAAGGCGGCCGCCACCAAGGCGCCTGCTGCCAAGGCTGCCCCGGCCGCGAAGCCCGCCTCGGCCGCGAAGGCCCCGGCGGCGACGACGTCCACGCCGCAGACCTCGATCGACGCCGGCGCGGACCCCTCAGCCGTGGCGGCGACCCCGAACGACGTGGCCGCGAAGATCGCCCCGGCGGCGAAGAAGGCCACCACGAAGGCCACCCCGAGCGCCAAGAAGGCTGCCGCCAAGACGACTCCCGCCAAGAAGACCGCGGCCAAGACCACCACCGGCACGAGCACCGCCAAGAAGGCGCCCGCGGCGACCAAGGCCGCCGCTCAGCGGACCGCTGCGGCCACGACCTCGGCGCCGCAGACCTCGATCGACGCTGCCGCCGACCCTGCCAAGGTGGAGGCCACGCCGGCCGACATCGCCAAGACCGCCACCCCGAAGACCGCCACTCCCCTGGCAGCCGAGGCCGCCACCGAGGCCGCCGCGACCTCGGCGTCGACCCCTGCCGCGAAGCAGGGCGCCGCCAAGAAGACCGCCAAGAGGAGCACGGCCAAGAAGAGCGCGGCGAAGGCGTCGGCGCCCGGCGGGCAGCTGCCCGCGAAGAAGGCGCCGTCCCCGAAGGCCACCACCGAGGGCGGCGACGGGTCCGCTGCGGAGGCTGCGCAGTCGGGGTCGACCGAGGCCTGATCGCCGGCCCGGGGCTACCTGAGCTCGGTGCTCGAGAGGCCCAGCACCCGGCGCGCGACGATGAGCTGCTGGATCTGCTGGGTGCCCTCGAAGATGTCGAGGATCTTGGAGTCCCGGGCCCACTTCTCCAGCAGCTCGGTCTCGCTGTAGCCCAGTGAGCCGCACAGCTCCACGCAGCCCAGCGTGATCGCCGACCCGACCCGGCCCGCCTTGGCCTTCGCCATCGAGGCCTCGAGCGAGTTCGGCAGGCGGTTGTCGGCCTTCCACGCGGCCTGGAGCATCAGCAGGTAGGCGCCCTCCCAGTCGGCCTCCAGCTCCAGCAGCCGGGCGGCCGCGGCCGACTGCACCTGGGCCGGCCGGTCGTGGTCGACGGCGACGCCGGCGCGCGCCAGCAGGTCGCGGGTGAGGTCGAGGGAGGCCCGCGCGCAGCCGACCGCCATCGCCGCCACCAGCGGCCGGGTGTTGTCGAAGGTCGCCATCGCCCCGGCGAACCCGCCGGCCTCGATCTCCGGTGCGCCGAGCATGTTCTCCGCCGGGACCCGGCAGCCCTCGAGCAGGATGGTCGCGGTGTCGGAGGCGCGGATCCCGAGCTTGTGCTCCAGGCGCTCGACCCGCATCCCCGGCGTACCGTGCGGGACGACGAAGGACCGGATCGCCGCCCGGCCGCGGTCGCGGTCCAGCGTCGCCCAGACGACCACGTGGTCGGCGCGGCTGCCCGAGGTCACGAAGATCTTCTCGCCGTCGAGCACGTAGTGGTCGCCGTCGCGGGTGGCGGTGGTGCGGATGCGCGCGGAGTCCGAGCCGGTGCCGGGCTCGGTGATCGCCATCGCCGCCCAGACGCGCGCGAAGCGCGCGAGCTGCTCCTCGTCGGCCACCGAGGCGATCGCGGAGTTGCCGAGACCCTGGCGGGGCATCGCGAGCAGCAGGCCGACGTCGCCCCAGCACATCTCGGTGATCGACAGCACCGACGCGAGATGGGACCCGTTGCGCACCCCGTCGGGCGGCAGGTCGCCGTCGTGGGTCCGCACCCCCGCGGCGCCGGCTCCCTCGCTGGCCCCGGAGGCGGCCAGCCCGTCGATCATCGCCGCGAGCATGTCGAGCTCGTGGGGATGGGCGTGCTCGGCGCGGTCGTAGCGCCTCGAGATCGGGCGCAGCATGTTCATCGCCACCTGGTGGGCCTGGCCCACCAGCGGCCGGAACCTCTTCGGGGTCTCCAGGTTGATGGCCATCAGATGAGCACCGCACCTTCCATCACGCCGATCGCCCGCAGGTCGCGGTACCACCGCTCCACGGGGTGCTCCTTGACGAACCCGTGGCCGCCCAGCAGCTGGACGCCGTCGAGACCGATCCGCATGCCGTGCGTGGCGCACAGCTGGCGGGCGAGGGCCACCTCCCGGGCGAAGTCCTGGCCGGCGGCGGCCCGCGAGGCCGCCTTCCAGGTGACCAGGCGCATCGCCTGGAGCTCGATGGCCATGTCGGCCACCATGAACGCCACCGACTGCCGGTGCGCGATCGGCTCCCCGAACGCCTCACGCTCGGTGACGTACGGCGTGACGTGGTCGAGCACGGCCTGGCCGACCCCGACCGCGAGCGCGCACCAGGCGAGGCGGGAGAGGCGCACGCACTCGCGGTATGCCGTCCCCTCGGTGTCACCGAGCACGGCGGCCGCGGGCACGGAGACCCCGGTCAGGTGGAGCCGCGCGAGCCCGGCGGCCCGCACCCCCATCGACGGGTCGGCCTCGACGGCGAGGCCCGGTGTGCCCGCCTCGACCAGGACCAGGACCGGGCGGCCCTCGAGCATCGCGCCCACCACGAAGAGCTCGGCCTCGGCGCCGCGCGGGACGGCGGACTTCATGCCGTCGAGCACGATCTGCCCGCCCCGGCGCTCGGCGCGGGTGGCCGGCTCGAGGACGTCGAAGAGGACCCGCGGCTCGCAGAGGGCCAGGGCCGCGGCCGGGAGGTCGTCCCCGCCGAAGGTCGGGAGATAGGTCTGCTGCTGCTCCTCGCTCCCCCACAGTCCGAGGGCGGTGGCGACCGCGCCGGGGGCCAGCGACGCGACGGCGAGCCCCAGGTCGCCGTGACCGAGCGCCTCGGCGACCAGCGTGCCGGCCATCGCCGAGCGGTCCGCCACGACGCCCCCGAGCGTGTCGGGCAGGCCCAGGACCGGGAGCCCGAGCTCCTGTCCGGCGCGCAGCACCTCGTGCGGTGCCGCGCACGCGGCGTCGGCCTCCGCGGCGGCGGGCCGCAGCACGTCGGCGGCCAGCGGCCGGGCGACGTCGAGCAGCAGCTGCTCGTCCTCGGTCGGGGTGAGGTCGAAGACGCCGCGCGCGGCGGTCGCGGCCGGCCGCAGGCCCGCGGAGTGCGGCGACCCCATGCGCCGGAACGTGCGCCCGGCCGTGGTCGCGGCCCGGAAGCCGCCGCGGGTGGCGGTGTAGACGGCCCGCTCGGTCGGGCGTCGCAGCCCGGTCCGGTCGAGGAGGTCGCTCTGGGCGAGGCGGTGCAGCGCGGCGACGGCGTAGCCGATCGGGTCACGCGTCTCCTGGCTGGCCAGCCCGTGCCGACCGCCTGCGCGCAGGCTCTGGAGGAGGGACATGCGCACAAGGTAACTGCTAGTTACACATCACGCGACACTCTTCTGGAGAAGAGCGATGCGAGACGGTGGCCCGGACAGAAGGGGGACGTGGGGGGTGTCCGGGCCACCGCTCGGCTCAGGGGACGGGCTCAGGCCTGTCGGGCGGGGAGGATGCGCGCGCGGGCCTCGCCGAAGCCCAGGCGGGTGCCGTCCGGGCCGGGGGCGGAGGCGGTGAGGACCACCTCGTCGCCGTCGAGGAGGAAGGTGCGCTCCTCACCGGCCACCTGGACCGGCTCGGCGCCGCCCCAGGTCAGCTCGATGAACGCACCGCGCTGGTCCTTCTCCGGCCCGGAGATGGTGCCGGAGGCGAACAGGTCGCCGGTGCGGGTCGGGGCGCCGTTCACGGTCAGGTGCGCGAGCATCTGCGCCGGCGACCAGTACATCTCCTTGTACGGCGGGCGGGTGACGACCTCGCCGTTCCACTCCACCGCCAGGTCGACGTCGAGGCCCCAGGGCTGCTCCATCGCCAGGTACGGCAGCGGCGTCGGCTCCTGGGTGGGCGTGGCCACCTTGGCCGCGGCCAGCGCGAGCATCGGCACCACCCATGGGGACACCGTCGAGGCGAACGACTTGCCCAGGTTGGGGCCGAGCGGGACGTACTCCCAGGCCTGGATGTCACGGGCCGACCAGTCGTTGAAGAGCACCACGCCGAACAGGTGGCGCTCGGCGTCGGCCACGTCGATGGGCTCCCCCATCGCGTTGCCGGTGCCCACGACGAACCCGAGCTCGGCCTCGATGTCCAGGCGGACCGAGGGGCCGAAGACCGGCTCGGGGTCCTGCGGTCCCTTGCGCTGGCCACAGGGACGCACGATGTCGGTGCCGGAGACGACGATCGAGGCGGAGCGGCCGTGGTAGCCGACCGGGAGGTGCTTCCAGTTCGGCATCAGCGGGTCCGGGTTCTGCGGGCGGAAGAGCCGGCCGAGGTTGGACGCGTGGTGCTCCGAGGCGTAGAAGTCGACGTAGTCGGCGACCTCGAAGGGCAGGTGCAGGGTGACCGCGGAGAGCGGGTGCAGCGCCTCGGGCGCCACGTCGCCGCGCAGCCGCTCGGCGATCGCGGCACGGACGGCCACCCAGCGCTCGTGGCCGGTGGCCATGAACGGGTTCAGGGTCGAGGCGGTGAACGCCTCGGCCTCGGGCAGGTCGGCGAGCAGGATTCCGAGGTCCACGACGGTGTCACCGAGCCGGGTGGCGACCCGGCGCGGTCCCGCGCCGACGGAGTAGACGCCATAGGGCAGGTTCTGCAGGCCGAACTCCGACCCCTCGGGGGCGGTGACGGTGGTCATCGGGTGGGTCCTTCCGGGGTGGTGGGTGCGGGAACGAGCGTGGGGTCGAGCAGGCCGAGGCCGGCGAGCTCCTCCACCGGCTCGAGGATGCTGCAGGTGCCGAACGAGCGGAACTGCCGGCGCAGACGGGTGGCGGCCGCGTCGTCGATCGCGTCGCGCAGGAACGTCGCGAGGGTCGTGCCGTCGCGCTCGGCGAGCAGCCGCTCGACCTCCGCGACGTCCGCGCCGTCGAGCGCGGCGTCGACGGCAGCGATGAGGTTGACGAAGCCGTGCTGCTCGAAGCCGGTGTCCGGGTCGGTGTTGCGGATCGCGTGGTGCAGGCCGGCGGTGGCCTTGAACGGTACGCCGGCGCGCGCGGTCGCCACGACCGCCTCGGCCAGCTCGGCCTCGTCCGGGTACAGGTCGGCCCGGACCCCGCCGGTGCGCAGCTTGGCCAGGTACGGCGTACCGGCCAGCGCCGCGACGACGTCGGGGCGTCGCGCGTCGCGCGGCACCTCGAGGAAGACCGTGACGCCCGCGTGCTGGGCGAGCGCCCGGTCCAGCAGCGGCACGACCGCGTCGGCGGCCGTGTCGGGCGCGAGCGCCACCTCGACTCCCTCGACGCGGACCGCGGGGATCGCGTCGGCGTCGGCGAGCGCCGGGACCAGGTCCGCCAGGGTCGCCACGGTCAGCGCGATCCCGAAGGAGCCCGCGGGCTGCCCGGCGAGCAGCCCGTCGAGGTCGTCGAGACGTGCCGCGGAGACGATGAACGGCCCCACGAGGGACGCGTGCGCCGACCCGAGGTGCTCGAGGTGCGCGGGCACCGCGAGCTCCAGGGGGAGGTTGCCGGGCGGGAAGATCGCGGCGTCGTCGCACAGCCCGCGCAGCAGCGCGTCCGGGACCGGTCCGGTCGCCGTCATGCCGTGCCGCCCTCCCCGCCGAGGCGCCGGCCGCCGCTCCAGGAGTAGGCGTAGCTGCCGTCGTCGGTCGCCAGCCCGGCCTCGCCGAGCTCGAGCGGGCGGAAGGTGTCCACCATGACCGCGAGCTCGTCGAAGAACTCCGCACCGATCGAGCGCTCGTAGGCGCCCGGCTGCGGGCCGTGGGCGTGGCCGCCGGGGTGCAGGCTGATCGAGCCCTGGCCGATGCCGGAGCCCTTGCGCGCCTCGTAGTCGCCGCCGCAGTAGAACATCACCTCGTCGGAGTCGACGTTGGAGTGGTAGTACGGCACCGGGATCGCGAGCGGGTGGTAGTCGACCTTGCGGGGCACGAAGTTGCAGATCACGAAGTTCTGCCCCTCGAACACCTGGTGCGCCGGCGGCGGCTGGTGCACCCGGCCGGTGATCGGCTCGTAGTCGGAGATGTTGAAGGCGTAGGGGTAGAGGCAGCCGTCCCAGCCCACGACGTCGAACGGGTGCTCGGGCAGCACGTGCACGCTGCCCACGATCCCCGCCGACGTGCGGTGCTTGACGTAGACCTCGACCTCGGTGCCCTCGACGACGCGCGGGGCGCTGGGGCCGCGCAGGTCGCGCTCGCAGTACGGCGCGTGCTCGAGCAGCTGGCCGAACTTGGACAGGAACCGCTTCGGCGGGCCGATGTGGGAGTTGGCCTCGATCGCGTAGATGCGCACCGGGCCCTCCGGCACCACGCGGTACGTCGTGGCGCGCGGCACGATCACGTAGTCACCGGTCGCGGCGTCGATGTCGCCGAAGACGGTCTCCACGCGGGCACGGCCCTCCTCGACGTAGAGGCACTCGTCGCCGATCGCGTTGCGGTAGTACGGGCTCGGCTCGGTCGCCACGACGTACGCGAGACGCACGTCGGCGTTGCCGAGCAGCAGCCGGCGCCCGGTGACCGCGTCCACGCCCCGGGTCGACTCCTCGTCGGGGAACAGCGCGTGGGTGTCGAGGTGGATCGGGCGCAGCGGGTGGTTCGGCGTCAGGCTCTGGTCGCCGACCTCCCAGACCCGCACGTCGAGGACGGCGGAGGGGATGTTGACGTGGTAGAGCAGCGAGGAGTCGGAGGAGAAGCCCTCCTCGCCCATCAGCTCCTCGTAGTACAGCCCGCCCTCGGGGGTGCGGTGCTGGGTGTGGCGCTTCGGGGGGACCGAGCCGGCGGAGCGGTAGTACGGCATGGGATGCCTGCCTTGTCTCGTGTCGGGTGGGGTGGGTTCGGGTGGGCGTTCGGTATCAGCGTGCCGCGCCGGCGGCCAGGACCGCATCACGCAGCGCCGCCGGACCGACCTGGTCACCGAGAACCAGGGCCAGGCGGGTGAGCAGGTCCGCACGCGCGTCGGGCTCGACCGAGTCCAGCGCGTCGGACAGCGCGAGCCAGACCTGCTCGCGGGCGGCCTGCTCGGGTGGCAGCCCGACCCGGGGGTCGGCGACCTCGGCGCCCTGCGCTCGGGCGGTGCCGCCGGCGCGCAGGTGGGCGGGCACACCGGCCAGGTCGCCGGCCCGGCCGCGGGCCAGGAGCAGGCCGTCGGGGCGGACCACGAAGACCTCGCCGGGAGCGGCGCCCCAGGCAGTGGCCAGCTCGCCGGCCTCGTCGACCAGCGAGTGCTCGGTGTCGCCGAGGCCGACCAGCACCACGACGGCGTCCTCGTGCGGAAGCACCGAGGCGAGGTCGCCGCGCAGGCGGTGGACCGACTCCAGGGCCGCCTCGTCGAGCGGGGCGAAGGCGTAGAGCCCGAAGCCGGTGCCACGCACCTCGTGCACGCTCGACTCCTTGCCGGCGGCGGTGCGCACCCGGCGGTCCGGCACCGGGTCGCCGGGCACCAGCCCGGTGTCCGCGGCCTCGCCGTCGGTCGCGCCGAGGGTCAGCGGCGAGCGCCGGGCGTGGGTGGCGCTGCTCTGCCGGGGGTCGAGCAGGTGGCTGAACTCCGGGCGGACCTCGCTGAGGTGCAGCAGCGCGTCGCGGGTGGCGCGGTAGCCGTCGGTGCCCGGCGTCATCACCAGCGTGGACTTGCCGGCGTTCGCGACGTTCTGCTGCCAGGCGTCGTGCCGCTCGGCGGAGTACGCCGCGAGCAGCGCCGGGTCGGCGTCGCCACGGAGCACGGCGGCGAGCGTCCACACGAGCGTGTCGGCGTCCTCCATGCCCGAGTTCAGCCCGCGCACGCCGAAGATCGGCACCAGGTGGGCGGCGTCGCCGGTGAAGACCACCCGGCCGTGCACGAAGTCCGGCAGCGCGAGCGCGCGGGCCTGGTAGAAGCCGTGCCACTCCAGGGTCCACGGCTGCTCGTGGCGCAGCCAGGTGAGGTGCTTGGCGATCCGCTCGCGGATCCGCTCCTCCTGGGTCTCGACCTCCGCGTCGTCGCCGGGGGCGAGCTGGTAGTCGATGCGCCAGATGTCGTTCGGCTGGCGGTGCATGATCACCGTCGAGCCGGGGTTGCTCGGCGGGTCGAACCAGACCAGCCGCTCGGCGGGCAGGTCGCACACCCAGTGGATGTCGGCGATGACGTAGCGGCCCTCGTAGCTGGTGCCCTCCAGGCGCAGGCCGAGCTGCTGGCGCACCGCGCTGCGACCGCCGTCGGCGGCCACCACCCACTGCGCACGCAGGGTCCGCTGGCCCTCGACGGTGTCGACGGTGACGCGGGCGCCCTCGTCGTCCTGCTGCACGCCCACGACCGGGGTGCCCCAGTGCAGGGTGATCAGCGGGTGCTTCTCGAGCGTCTCGACCATCATCTGCTCGAGCTCGGACTGCGACACGTTGACCATCGGCGCGCGCACGTCGCCCGCCTCGTGCGGCATCGTGAAGTGCAGGACCTCGCGGTCGCGGTGGTAGCTGCGTCCGCCCTGCCATTCCAGCGCGAGGGCGGAGAGCTGCTCGCCGAAGCCGAGGCGGTCGGCGACCTCCAGGCTGTGGCGCGAGATGCAGATCGCCCGGCTGCCGAAGGAGACCTGGTCGGCCGCCTCGAGCACGGTGACCGGGATGCCGCGGTGGGCCAGGCCCAGCGCGACGCTCATGCCCACCGGGCCGGCGCCGACGACGAGGACCGGGAGCGCGGGGGCGTCGGGCGCAGGCTCGGCGACGCGGCTGCGCTCGTAGGTCGGCGGCTGGAAGTACGGCGAGGTCATCGGACGGCTCCTGTCGGGACGGCACTCTCAGCAGTGGGCTCAGCAGCAGGCTGGGCGGCGCCGGCCGGCCGGCCGGCCAGCTCGCTCGGGGGACGGCGCAGCAGGACGAGCGTGCAGGTGAGGCTGATCAGCGCGATCAGCACGAAGTAGACGGAGATCGCGTTGCTGGTGCCGAACTCGGCGTACAGCCAGGTCGCCATGAACGGGGCGATGCCGCCACCGAGGATCGCGCCGACCTGGTAGCCCAGCGAGGCGCCGCTGTAGCGCACGTGCGCGGGGAACAGCTCGGCGAACAGCGCGGACTGCGGGCCGACGGTGCAGCCGAGCACGAAGGCGAGCAGCATCATCGCGAGCAGCATCACCGGCACCGACGCGGTGTCGATGAGGGTGAAGAAGAAGGCCGAGACCACGAGCAGCCCGATCGTCGAGCCGACGTAGATCTTGCGGCGACCCACGATGTCGGACCAGTACGCCGAGACACCCATGCCGAGCATCCACACCGGGCAGGCCGCGATCAGCAGGGCGAGCATGGTGCCGCGGCCGAAGCCGAGCTCCTTGGTGCCGTAGGTCAGCAGGTAGGCCATGAAGACGTAGGCGATGCCGTTGGTCGCGATGAAGGTGCCGCCGGCGAGCAGCACGGTGCGCCAGCTCTTGGTGAGCACCTCGACGATCGGGATCCGGGCCACCTGCTCCTCGGCCTTGACGGCATCGAACTCCGGGCTCTCCATGACACCGAGGCGGATCCACATGGCGACGCCGATCAGCACGATGCTCAGCAGGAACGGCACCCGCCAGCCCCATGCCAGGAAGGCCTCGTCGCTCATCGACTGGGTGCAGGCCAGGTAGACCAGGTTGGCCAGCAGGACGCCGGCCGGCACGCCCATCTGCGGGGCGGAGCCGTAGAGACCGGCCTTGCCGGGCGGTGCGTGCTCGGTGGCCATCAGCACCGCGCCACCCCACTCGCCGCCGACGCCGATGCCCTGCACGAAGCGCAGCAGCACCAGCAGGACCGGTGCCCACGCGCCGATCGCGTCGTAGTTCGGGAGCAGGCCGATGCCGACCGTGGCCCCACCCATGACGAACAGCGAGATGACGAGCATCGACTTGCGGCCGGTGCGGTCACCGAAGTGGCCCATGATCACGCTGCCGAAGGGGCGGGCGATGAAGCCCACGGCGAGCGTGGCGAACGCGGACAGCGTGCTGGCCAGGTCGGAGTCGGTCGGGAAGAACTGAGGGCCGAGGACCAGGGCGGCGGCAGTGCCGTAGATGAAGAAGTCGTACCACTCGATGGCGGTGCCGACGAAGCTGCTGGCGACGGCACGGCGGGCACTGGTCGGTGCGGGTGCGGTCTCCGCGGCATGTGCTCCCATGAGGGTGGGCCTTTCGCTCGTGTCAGTCCACCGAGGGAGGTGGAGATCACTAACGGTGAAGGTTTGCCCGGATGCTTGGAAAGGCCCGGTTAACGCAGTATTACCTCTGGATTTCCGTGGAAGCGCCGTTGCGGATGCCGCCACCCCTGAGGTGCCGGGCGGTCAGCCGCACCGCCTCGGTGAGGAAGGTGCGCGTCGCGCGGTTGAGCAGCGAGTCCGGATGCCAGACGACGTCCACCGCGACCGGCTCGATGCCGGGCGTCGCGATCTCGCGCACCGCGACGGGCAGCCCCTCGTAGGTCACGTCGGCGCTGGGACGCTGGAGCAGGATCGTCCAGCCCAGCCCGCGTCCCACGAACGCGCGCGCGGTCTCGTAGGTGCGGGCCCGGTAGCCGATGCGCGGGGTGAAGCCGGCGATCGTGCAGCACCTCATGGCGTGAGCCGAGCTCGGCGGCGCGTCGAGCAGCACCAGCGGGTCCGCCCGCAGGTCGCCGAGGTCCACCGCTCCCCCGTCGACGGCGAGCGGGTGGTCCCCCGGCAGCACGACGAGCGGCGTCAGCAGGGCGAGGCCGGCGCGGCGCCACGTCGGCGCCAGGTCGAGGTCGTACATGATCGCGGCGTCCAGCAGCCCGCCCTCGAGGCTGGCGGTGAGCTGGTCCTGGGTCGCCTCGGTGACCTCGAGATGGACCTGCGGCTGGGACTCCGCGAAGCCGGTGATCAGGGGCGGCAGCATCGTGGGCGCGAGCGAGGGGTAGCAGCCCAGCCGGACGGTGCCGGCCGCGCCGCGCTCGCCGCGGACGTCGGCCTCCAGCTCCAGGGCCTGGTGCAGGAGCAGCCGGGCGCGGGGCACGAGCAGCTCGCCGGTCGGGGTCAGCTGCACGCCCTTGGCGCGCTGCCGGGTGAGCAGCTGGGTGTGGAGTGCGCGCTCGAGCTCGGTGAGGTTGGCCGAGAGGGCCGAGGCGGAGAGGTGCAGCTGTTGGGCGGCACCACTGATGGTGCCGACGTCGGCGACGGCGACGAACGCCGCGAGCTGGTTGATCGTGAACGTCGCAACGCCTTCGGCCCTGGCCACGACCTGACGGTACCGCCGAGCCCGTCCGCCCCCGCCGCTCGGCCCCCGCTAGCATTCCTGGTCATGTCCGCTCCCTCCGCCCCGCCCGAGCACGCGCCGTACGGTCCCCTCCCCGAGGGCGGCCGGGTCCGGCCGATGACCCGATGGGGCACGCCGGTCATGCACCGCCCCCAGGCGCGCGTCGAGAGCTTCGATGAGGACCTGCGCCAGCTCGTCGCCGACATGGTCGCGACGATGTACGCCGCCGACGGCGTCGGCCTGGCCGCCTGCCAGATCGGTGAGGACCTCGCGGTCTTCGTCTTCGACTGCCCCGACGCGAGCGGCGAGCGCACGGTCGGCGTGGTGTGCAACCCCGAGGTCGTGCTCCCCGAGGGCAAGGACCGCCACCTCGACGTCGACGACGAGGGCTGCCTGTCCTTCCCGGGCGCCTTCGTGGACTGCGCGCGCCCCGACTTCGCCACCGTGCACGGCGTTGGCCTCGACGGCTCCCCGGTGACCTTCTCCGGCGACGGGCTGCTGGCTCGCTGCCTGCAGCACGAGACCGACCACACCCTCGGCACGGTCTTCGGCGACCGACTGCCGACCAAGGCCCGCAAGAAGCTCCAGAAGGCCCACGACAAGGCGGTCGCGGACTACCCCGAGGGCTGGCCCGCCACCTCCTGAGCGGAGGCCGTCAGGTGGCCAGTGCCTCTCCCCCGCCGCGGGCCAGGTTCTCGGCCACGATCCGACGATGCTCGGCGGCCAGGTCGTCCGGCACGTCGGGCAGCACGTCGTCCCAGAAGGCCAGCATCGGGCCGCGGCCCTGCATCATGCCGGCCGGGCGGGCCAGCGCCCACAGGTGGAAGTGCTCCGAGCCGTCGCCCCAGCGTGAGAAGTGGCAGCGCGCGACGCCCGGGACCGACTTGACCGCCGCGCTGATGCGCTGCATCAGCGGGCCCAGGCCGGCGAGCAGCTCGACCGGCGCGCTGTCGAGCAGCACGTGGTCGACCGGCGCGATGCCGCCGATGAACGGCAGGCCGGACCGGGTGAACCCGGAGCGGACCTGCCAGGTGCCGTCGGTCCAGATCGTGTGCGCGCTGGGACGGCAGTGCCCGCACTCCGCGCGGTCCACGGTGCCGATCCGCGGGGCCTCGGGCACGAGCATCGGCGCGAGCGGGCGCAGCCGCACCTCCTCGAAGGAGGACAGCGGGTCGTCGACGAGCGGCTCTCCCGACACCCGCTCCCCGATCGGCAGCGTGCGGTGGTACGCCGAGTCGGCGGGCTGCTGGGGTGTCTGGTCTGCGAGCTCGTCCGGCATCCCGCGAACCTATCGTCGAGTCGGGGTGAGTGGTTGCCTGAGTCGGCCCTCGTGGTGGCGCGAGGTGGGCCTGGGTCAGCGGCGGGCGGTGACGTAGCAGGCCACGGCGCTGGCGGCGGCCACGTTGAGGGAGTCGATGCCCTCGCGCATCGGGATGATCGCGCGCCGATCGGCGCTCTCCTCCCAGCGCGCGGAGAGGCCGTGGCCCTCGGAGCCGAGCACCAGCGCGACCCGGTCCAGGCCCGCGACCGCGTCCTCGATCGCGGTGGCGTCCGGGGTCAGCGTCAGCGCGACGGTGGTGAACCCGCGGGCGCTGAGGTCCGGCAGGGCGTCGTACCACTGCGGGAGGCGGGTCCACGGCATCGTGAACACCGCGCCCATCCCGACCTTGATCGCGCGGCGGTACAGCGGGTCCGCGCACCGCGGCGCGAGCAGTACCGCGTCGAAGCCGAGGGCGGCGCCGCTGCGGAAGATCGCGCCGACGTTGGTGTGGTCGACGATCTCCTCGAGCACCAGCACCGAGCGGGCACCGTCGAGGACCTCCTCGACCGACGGCAGCGGGCGGCGCTCCAGCGACGCCAGCGCCCCGCGGTGCACGTGGAAGCCGGTGACCTCCTCGGCCAGTGCCTCGGAGAGCACGTAGCAGGGCGCGTCGGTGGTGGCCAGCACGTCGGCGAGGCCCTCGAGCCAGCGCGGCGCCATCAGGAACGAGCGCGGGGTGAACCCGCCCTCGACCGCGCGGCGGACCACCTTCTCGCCCTCGGCGAGGAAGAGCCCGTTCTCCGTCTCCAGGCTCTTGCGCAGCTGTACGTCGCGCAGGTCGCGGTAGTCGGCGAGCCGCGGGTCGGCGGGGTCGCTGATCTCGATGATCGTGGCCATCAGGGGCGTCCGTACCGCTCGGGGTGGGCGACGGCGACGACGTCGCCGACCACGATGATCGCCGGCGGCTGGACCGCCTGGGCCTCCAGCTCGACCGCGAGCGTGGCGAGGGTGGCGAGCACCGTGCGCTGCCCGGGCATGGTGCCGTCGCAGACGACCGCGACCGGGGTGTCGGGGTTCCGGCCGCCGTCGAGCAGCGCCTCGGCGATGGCGGGGGCGTTCTGCACCGCCATCATCAGCACCAGCGTCCCGGAGAGACCGGCGACGGACTTCCAGCTGGTCAGCGACTCGGGGTGCCCGGGCGGCAGGTGCCCGGAGATGACGGTGAACTCGTGGGCGACGCCGCGATGGGTCACCGGGATGCCGGCCACCGCGGGCACGGAGACGGGGCTGGTGAGCCCGGGCACCACCGTGACCGGTACGCCGGCGGCC